>NZ_CGBP01000005.1 GCF_001053095.1 Yersinia similis
GTGACTGAGCTGCTTTCTTGGCTTTGACTCTGGCAATAGCGGCGGCTACTGCGGCCTGACGAGGATCAACAACGTCGGTTGTTTCTTCAGTTGATAGTGCCTGCTGCTTCTCTGCCTGCCGTGCTCTGGCCTGTGCTTTTCGGGCTTCACGGGCGGCAATAACTGCACTGTTATCCGGCAGTTGTCCTGCGGGAATATTGATAACAGAATCTGTGCCATCAGATTGACGGGCCAAACGACTGATAGCACCGTTAACCGTTTGTTGTTCAGCATCGGTCAATTTGACAGCGGCTTGTTTGTGCCGCAATTCTCTGGCCAGCTTCTCTCGCGCCAGGCGGGCTTGTTTCGCTTCAAATCGTGCCTTAGCTTCGGCTGCACGAGCACTCTCCTGATCGAGGGCGCGTATTTCTGCTTTTTCTTGCCGGTAATATTGCACCAGAGGAATATTACTGGGGCAAACATAGGCGCAGGCACCGCATTCTATACAATCGAACAAATTATGATTGCGGGCCTTTTCGTGTTCTTCGCCACGGCTAAACCAGTAGAGTTGTTGAGGCAATAACCCGGCAGGGCAGGCGTCAACACATAAACCGCAACGGATACAGGATTGCTCTGGTTCAGATAGGCCCATTTCCGTTTCAGCGGGCGCTAAAATGCAGTTACTGATTTTAACGATGGGGACATCCAAACTGGGCAAAGTAAAGCCCATCAACGGCCCCCCCATAATCACCATTGGCGGGTTCTGAGGCCGGAAACCGGCCAATTTAAGTAAATACAGTACCGGTGTACCGATTCTGGCCCAAAAGTTTCCAGGCGATGATAGGGCATCACCGGTTAATGTCACCACCCGCTCAATCAGTGGCTCGTCGTCGATAACTGCCCGTTTGATAGCCACGACAGTACCGACGTTTTGCATTAATACACCAATGGACGACGAATGCTTGCCAAAGGGGACTTCTTTGCCCGTCAGAATCTTGGTTAATTGCTTAGCTCCCCCTGATGGGTACTTGGTGGGTACAACACGTAAGTGAATGTCATCTTGCCCACGTAATGCCCGTTGCAGTGCCGCAATCGCTTCTGGCTTATTATCTTCTATCCCAATCAACACCTGCTGAGGTTGCAGCAAATGCCGTAAAATATGGATGCCCGTTATGACTTCGTCAGCATGCTCTTGCATCAAACGGTCATCAGCCGTGATATAGGGTTCGCATTCCGCAGCGTTGATGATTAACGTGATAATCCCATTCCCCCCCCCTTGCAGCTTACTGGCCGTTGGGAAACCAGCGCCCCCTAAACCGGCAATACCCGCTTGATGAATGCGGTCAAGTATGGCCATTTTATCGCGCTGCTGATAGTCATCCCATGGCTGCTGTTCACGCCAGCGGTCCTCACCATCAGGAGTAATATAGACGCAAAGTTCAGCTAAGCCAGATGGATGGGCGGTGGTATGTGGAGCAATCGCTGTGATCGTGCCTGAGGTAGGGGCATGAACTGGAACTGTACGTCCACGGCCGACAGTCAGTGATTGCCCCCTCAATACTTGCTCACCCGCCCGTACCCGCAGTTCGCCCTCCGGCCCCAAGTGCTGTTGCAAAGGGATAATTAATTGATCTGGCAAAGGCGCGATACGCATGGGTACCGTGCTTGATTGCAATTTCATTTCTGGAGGGTGGATACCGCCATCGAAATCCCAGATTTTGTCATGTTGGCGGGCAGTAAACAGCTTAAACATGTTGCTCCACGTCTATCATTTTTACCGGAATCATTTGTGAGGCGATCAACTGATTGGGCAGATTTTTGACCGGAATGGTGTTCAAATCCCATTTCCAGTTGGTGGTGGTGGTAGCAACCGGGATCATTTCAATACAATCTGTTGGGCAGGGGGCGACACACAGGTCGCAACCGGTGCAGAGATCAGATAATACGGTATGCATAGCCCGTGTCGCCCCGATAATGGCATCAACCGGACAGGCCTGAATACATTTAGTACAACCGATGCAGTTTGCTTCATCGATAAACGCCACTTTACGTTGTGGATGAGCAGCGCTTTCATCACCATCCAACGGCTGTGGCTCGACCGCCAATAGTTCGGCCAGTTTCAACATCACCTGCTCGCCACCCGGCGCGCACTTGTTGATTTTTTCACCGCCAGTAGAAACTGCCTCGGCATAGGGCCGGCAACCAGGGTAGCCGCATTGCCCACATTGGCTCTGTGGCAAAATGGCATCCACTTGCTCGACGACAGGGTCTTCATCAACTTGGAAGCGACGAGCAGCGAAGCCGAGCACCACGCCGGAGACTAGCGCCAGTGTACTGAGTGCACCGATGGCGATCCATAAAGACATCATTAGAACTTCACCAAACCGGTAAAGCCCATAAAGGCCAGAGACATCAGCCCTGCAGTGATCAACGCGATAGAGGACCCACGGAAGGGCGCAGGGACATCCGCCACGGCCAGGCGCTCGCGAATAGCGGCAAATAACACCATTACCAAAGAGAAACCCGCAGCAGCACTAAAACCATAGACTGCGGATTGCATGAAATTATGTGACTGATTCACATTGAGTAGAGCAACCCCTAAAACAGCACAGTTAGTGGTGATCAATGGGAGAAAGATGCCCAGCAAGCGATAAAGCGTCGGGCTGGTTTTGCGAACCACCAATTCGGTGAATTGCACCACGACAGCGATAACTAAAATAAAGGCCAGTGTTCGCAAATAAACCAGACCAAGTGGTAGCAAAATAAAGCTATTGACCATCCAGGCGCAAACCGATGCCAACGTCAGCACGAAAGTGGTCGCCAGACCCATACCAATGGCGGTTTCCAGTTTTTTAGAGACGCCCATAAACGGGCACAGGCCAAGAAACTTGACCAGAACAAAGTTATTTACCAAAACTGTGCCGACAAAGAGGAGCAGGTATTCAGTCATTGCATTGTGGGACCTAAAAAATAAAAGCCGCCTATTATCCAAAATTGACGGCCCGACGACAACAGATGAAATGCAGGGTTATTGCGATTTTCCCCTTATTTGGGGGGGAAATCGTGCGCAATCACTTCAGCGTTCGGTAAAAGTGTATTTTACGCGCTGTGAACGTTTGATGTAAGGAACAAAAATAGCCGCGGCTAACAGCGGCCACCCCAGCGTTTTTAACGCAATTTCATCAGGGATTGGTGAGAAAGCAAATGCCTTCAACGCCAGTAACACCGTAAGCAGTAACCACAGAATGAACAACTTAGGAAAACGGCGCGAACGGCTACAAAATAGCCAAACAATCCACAGCGTGTAAAGCCACATGACCAGCGTTGTTACTACGGAAAAGTACCATTGCAGCGTAAAAGCTTGCGTGTTAGTCACCAAATATTCTCTGGATGCCGGTGTCGTAATCGCCATGGCGTACAGGACCAGCATCAGGCTGGCGCTGAGCAGTGTCACGATCAAATAGGCCAGTGGGGCTAACAACCAGCCGCCAATGCGTTGATATTCTTGCGGTTGAGACATAATAAACCTTTTAATCTGCTAATCAGAGGTATTCAGTAATAAGATATTATAACCTCTTTATATTCTCCTGGCTTAGTGCTCTTCGTCATTTATATCGACATAGCCATAGGTAAAACGTTGGCACGACCATGGTGTTGCCAGTGCCAATACGGACAAATCGAGTAAAGCAGAGAGGGTAGCGCTAGAGAATAAACTCAAGCGGTTGACAGCCCGATGACTCGCTCTTAAACGGTAATCTTTAAATATTTCTTTTTTATTAAGGTGTTTTTAAATTTAATGAAAGGAGGGCAGAATAATAAATATTACAAATCCTTAGTGATTAAACAATATTTATATTTTATACGGTAATATACGCATTAAATTGCTCTGATTAATATTCGGAAAATTACTTTCACAGTAACCGGATACCTCAATAACAGAGTGCCCCAATAATAAAACGTCCCAATAGCAGGTAGTCTATTTCATGGAAAATCATGTTTATTCAGCGTTGATATGTGCGTCCAGATTGATTCGTCTGGCCGGATTAAATCCAATGGATATTGAAAAATTTAGTCAGAAGGCCGCCATCGATATCTCAGTAAAAACAACGTTAGTGTCTCTACGGTATTATATCGTTCAATTTTCACAAACGGCTTCTGTCCGTTTTAAAATACGTAAGCAAGCATTGGAGAAAATAAGGCCGGAGCAGTTACCGTTGGCATTTCGTGACCGTCAGGGGAATTTCATCTTGCTGGCACGGATGAATGAACAACAAGTGTTATTACAATATGCAGATAGTGAAAAGCCACAAGTTGTAAGTTATCAATTTCTTAGTGAGGTGTGGGGTGGGTTGGTCTTATGCTGTAGCCATTCACGCTTTGATATTCGCTGGTTTATCCCGCCACTACGTCGCCATCGTAAGCCGTTAATGCAAGTCCTACTGTTATCATTGTTGCTTCAATTCCTGGCCTTGATCTCCCCTCTCTTTTTTCAAGTTATCATGGACAAAGTCCTCGTTCATCATGCATTAACCACACTGGAAGTGTTAATCATCATCTTAGTTATTGTTGGGGTGTATGAAGTTATATTAAAAGGCTTGCGAGAATATATCTTCATGCATACGACAACGCGAGTAGATATATTATTAGGCGGGAAGTTATTTCAACATTTAATCAGGTTGCCGTTAAGTTACTTTAAACAACGCCATGTCGGTAATATTGTTGCCAGAGTCCGTGAATTAGATAATGTCCGTGATTTCATCACGGGGTCAGCCTTGACATTATGTGTTGATGTGGTTTTTACCCTCGTGTTGTTTATTGTTATGTGGTGTATATCCCCGTTATTAACCTTAATAATACTGAGTACGTTGCCTTTTTATTTATTATTAGCCGGGATGACAACTCGGCCGCTACAAAAAAAAGTGGAGGCTCTCTGTAGTTTTGCCGCACAAAACGGCGCGTTTTTGACTGAAACGGTATCTGGGGTGGAAACCGTAAAAAGTTTGGCGCTAGAGCCACGGATGCGCCAGCGTTGGGAAAGACAAACCCGTGATTTTGCTCAGGCTAATTTTCAGGTGCAAAATTTACAAAATCTCAGTAGCCAAGCGTCTCAACTCTTGCAGAAGGTGGCTGGTGCATTAGTGATCGTGATGGGCGCGTATCAAGTTATGTCTGTACAGCTCAGTATTGGTCAGTTGATTGCATTTAATATGTTGGCACTACAGGCATTAATGCCGATGAGTAAACTGGTTGATTTATGGCAGCAGAGTATCCGTGCTCAGGTTGGGCTGAAATTAATATCAGACATTCTAAGCTTACCGGTTGAACCCGCGGCAGATCCGGCGGCCTCGTATCCTGCGATTAACGGCAATATACGGCTAAAAAATGTGGTATTCCGTTATCGTCCTGATCTTGAGCCTGTCTTACATGATTTAACCTTATCTATCCACGCGGGTGAACATATCGGGTTGGTGGGGCCGTCTGGCTCGGGGAAAAGTACCGTAGCCCGGTTATTACAACGGCTCTATAACACCGAACAAGGGACCATTACGATAGATGGTTGCCCGATCAACCATTTATCACCAGCATATTTACGTCAGCAAGTGGGAGTGGTGATGCAGGAAAGCTACCTGTTTAACTGCACCGTGCGAGAAAATATTGCCCATTCACGACCAACAGCCACATTGGCTGAGGTGGTCAATGCCGCCAGTTTAGCTGGCGCTAATGCCTTTATTTTGGCGTTGCCTTTAGGGTATGACACGGTCTTGTCTGAAGGGGGGGCCTCTTTGTCTGGCGGGCAACGTCAACGTATTGCCATTGCTCGTACTTTGCTCGCCAACCCCCGTATCTTAATTTTTGATGAAGCGACCAGCGCACTGGATGATGAGTCTCAGACGGAGATTCAGAAAAACATGGCCCGCATTATCGCCAATCGCACGGTCATTACGATTGCCCACCGCCTATCGACCGTTCGCCACTGCCACCGTATTGCTGTGATAACACAAGGCCGCGTCACCGAACTTGCCAGCCATGATGAATTACTGCAATTAAACGGCAGTTACGCTCGGCTTTGGCAACAACAAGTTCACTTTCACCAAAACAAGCCCACTTTAACCACGGGGAAATAAAATAAATATTATGTCTGCGTTTATTCAGTATATAAAAAACCGCTGGCAGCGTTGTTTTACCACTGCGCGTACCCGTGATGAATATGATTTTCTACCTGCTTATCTGGAGATTGTCGAGCGCCCGATCGCCCCATTAGCTCGTCGTACAGCGTGGTTACTCATACTGACATTATTGCTGGTATTGCTATGGGCGATTATTGGAAAGCTTGATATCCATGCCTCAGCCAGCGGCAAAGTGATTGTCGCGGAGCACTCCAAAATTATCCAACCAGCGGAGCCTGGTGTGGTGACGGAAATTAATGTTCGAGAAGGGGATATGGTTGATGCAGGGCAGGCGCTTATTGCGTTAAACCCTATTGGCATTGATGCCGAAGTACGCAATATCAATCAACAACTACAATATCGTCAGTTGGAGGCCGCCCGGTTAGCTGCTCTCCTGACTGATGATCCGCTAAAAAATTTCAAACCGCCTTATGACAGCCCAGAATCTCTGGTGGTGGCATCCAGTGCATTATTGGCAAAAGAATATGCCGAGGTAACAGCTGAATTATCACGTCAGGATAGCGAACTGGCGGTGAATCAGGCACATCTTCAGGCCGGAATTGAGCACAACTCTCATCAAAAAGCATTACTGAAAAATATTCATCAGCGGTTACACGCGTCGCGGACGTTGGCTAAATCTAAGTCAATTGCCGAGGTCGAACTTCTGGTACAGGAGCGGGAATGGTTAACCGCAACGGCTGAAGCCAACCGTTTGCAGAGTGAACAAGTTATTTTACGGGCTAAGGCATACAGTTTGGCGCAAACCCGTATGCATTATCTGGCAAAGACAGACCGTGATAATCGGGAACGATTGAATAAAACCCACGAAGTTATTCATCAGCTTCAGCAAGAGCAAATCAAAATGATGGATAAACAACGCCAGCAAACCCTAAGAGCACCGGTGGCTGGTGTTATTCAGCAATTAGCCGTTCATACATTAGGGGGGGTGGTCACCACCGCGCAGCCTTTGATGGTACTGGTTCCAGAAGATTATCAGTTGGAGCTTGATGTCATGATCCTCAATAAAGATGTGGGGTTCGTCCTGCCAGGTCAGGCGGTGGAAATCAAAGTTGACAGCTTCCCTTATACCCGCTTCGGCACGTTATCCGGGGAAGTAAAACATATTTCCCGTGATGCGATGGAAGATCAACAGCGGGGGCTGGTATTTCCAGCGCGTATCCGCTTACTCAGCGATACCCTGACGGTGGAGGGTAAACCGGTACGGTTGTCTGCGGGGATGGCCATCAATGCGGAAATTAAAACAGGTCGCCGTCGGGTCATTGATTATCTGCTGAGTCCATTGCAGCAATATCAATCTGAAGCTATGAGGGAGCGCTAACATGATGGAGTCTTATTCAACTCTGACCGCCGAGGCCGCCAAGATTATTCAGCCGTTGGCGGCGTTGGCGTGTGCTGCTACCTGCTTTGATTTAACCATCGAAGCTTCGCAATTGACGCACCAATTAGGCTTAGCTCCCGATGAGATAGATAGCATTGCCTTGTGCCGCTGTGCTGCTTGGATCGGGCTGCGAGCGAGGCAAGTTAATCAGCCTTTTGAACGTGTGGGAAAGCTGGCATTACCCGTTTTATTCAGTGATGGTGCTCAGTGGTATGTTTTGCTGTCTCTGACCGCACTGGAGGCTACGGTCTATTTTGCTGGCAGCGACCAGACACAGAAAATAAGTCCAGAAGCACTTGCTAAATTGTGGCGCAATGAGGTGATTTTGCTGGCGAAGGCTGAATCGATAACGGCCAAAAAGCAGTTTTTCGGTTTTAGCTGGTTTATTCCGGTGGTGATGAAGTACCGGCATCAGCTACGTAACATTATTCTTGTCTCATTACTGCTACAAGCCATTTTGCTCGTCACACCAATGCTGTTTGAAACCGTTATCGATAAAGTGTTGGTGAGCCGCGGGGTAGATAGTTTGGTGGTTCTAGGCGGGGCCATGATAGCACTGGCGATTGCTGAACCGGGGTATACCTTATTACGTGGCTGGCTGTTTGCACACTTGTCCAGCAGGGTGGGGGCTGAACTCAATACGCAGTTATATCGGCATCTTCTGGGGCTGCCACTGGGGTATTTTACCGGTCAACAGACAGGGCAGACTATCGCCAAGATGCGAGAAATGGAGCAAATTCGCAGCTTCCTTACTGGCTCAGCCCTGACTATGGTGTTAGATCTGTTTTTTGTCATCACCTTTATTGCCGTGATGTTTCGCTACAGTGGCCAATTGACAGGGATTGTATTGATTTCTCTGCTCTGTTATCTGCTCTTTTGGTCAGCGGTTGGGGGGCTGTTACGTAAGCGGGTGGGGCAGCAATATGAAACCAGTGCGCAGGCAACCTCGTTCCTGACTGAGGCGATAAGCGGCGTAGAAACCATCAAAACTTCGGCAACCGAAAGTCAGTTTAATCGGCGTTGGCGTCAAGTATTGGCACGCTATGTACGGGCTTCTTTTGGTTGTTCGCAGGCAGGAAACTTGGCTGGCCAAGGGATTTCGCTTATTAATAAAATAACGTCAGCCATTCTGTTGTGGTTTGGTGTAACTCTCGTATTGGCTGGAAAGCTCAGCCCTGGTGAATTGGTGGCGTTTAATATGTTTGCCGGCTACGTTACCCAACCGATCTTGCGATTGGCTCAGGCATGGCAAGACTTCCAACATACACAGATTGCGCTGGAACGGATTGGTACCATTCTGGATACCCCCCTTGAACCCGGTAGTGCCGGGCTGGTTTCAAACTGTAAACGGGGAGGGAGCTTAAGTTTTAAGCAGGTACGCTTCCGTTATCGGCCTGATACCGCAGAGGTTTTTCAAAATCTGAATCTGGAGATCGCGGGTGGGGAGTTTATTGGTATTACAGGGCCATCAGGGTGCGGGAAATCGACACTGACCAAGCTAGTGCAGCGCTTATATACACCACAACATGGGCAGATTATGGTTGATGGACAGGATTTAGCGATTACCGACCCTACCATGCTACGTCGTCGAATGAGTGTGGTATTGCAGGAAAGCGTACTGTTTTCGGGCAGCATTCGGGACAATATTTGTCAGTGTCGGCCCAATGCTGATGAGGCGCATGTGATACATATCGCACGGTTGGCTGGAGCGCATGATTTTATTATCGCGTTGCAGCAAGGTTATCAAACTCAGGTGGGCGAAAAGGGGGGGCTGCTTTCTGGCGGGCAACGTCAGCGCATTGCACTGGCAAGGGCGCTGATGGCTGATCCCAAAATTCTTATCCTTGATGAAGCAACCAGTGCGTTGGATTATGAATCGGAGGCGGCGATCATGCGCCAATTACCTGAAATTACCCGTAACCGCACGGTTATCTGCATTGCACACCGTTTGAATACACTACGTCAGTGCCACCGCATTTTGTTACTAAAAGATGGGCAAGTCGCGGAGCAAGGTAGTCATGAGGTCTTGATCGCGAGTGGTGGGAATTACGCGCGCCTGTGGCAACAGCAGACAGAGTAGTAAGGGTAAAGAGTAGTAAGACTCACCGGTATTGAAGGGGGTAACATAGTTATTAAAGTATTGTTATTAACGTATTGTCATCAACCTCAGGGGCCAACAGGCCTCTGAGGGGGTCTCTATAATACTGAAATTTTTTAATACTAAGAATTGTGCCCAGCGACATTAGCGATTGAGCTGGTAGTACACTTCGTTCCAGCGGATTTCATTTTTAAACATCGGTAACGTCGTGTCATTGTCGATCAACAAGAATTCAATACCGTGCATTTCAGCATATAAACGCAGTTCATCCACGCTCACCGCTTGTGAGAACACGGTATGATGTGCGCCGCCTGCAATGATCCAAGCTTCGGCTGCGGTTGCCAGTGAAGGCTGTGCCTGCCAGATGGCCCGGGCAACCGGTAATTTTGGTAATGGGTGAGGTTGTTCAACGGTATCAACCACATTAACCAGCAAGCGGAAACGGTTCCCCATATCGATCAAACTGGCATTCAGGGCCGGGCCTGCGGGGGTAGAGAAAATCAAACGGGCAGGGTCAGCTTTCCCTCCAATGCCAAGGTGTTGCACATCCAGCAGGGGCTTCTCTTCTTTGGCGATCGACGGGCAAACTTCCAGCATGTGGGAGCCAACAACTAAGTCATTGCCTGGCTGGAAGTTATAAGTGTAATCCTCCATAAAGGAAGTACCGCCTTTCAGGCCGGTTCCCATCACTTTTAAGATGCGCAGTAATGCGGCGGTTTTCCAGTCGCCTTCGCCGCCAAAACCGTAACCCTGTTGCATGAGTCGCTGGACTGCCAGGCCAGGTAACTGCTTCAAACCATAAAGGTTTTCAAAGTTAGTGGTGAAAGCTTTAAAGCCACCTTGCTCCAGAAAACGCTTCATACCTAGCTCAATACGTGCTGCATCCAGTAAGTTTTCGCGCTTATCACCATTGAGTTTCACCGCATCGGTAAAGCGATAGGTGGCCTCATACTCTTCAACCAGCGTATTGATATCACCTTTACTGACGGCGTCGACCACGGCGACTAAATCCCCAATGCCATAAGCATTAACGGAATAGCCAAATTGGATCTGGGCAGCGATTTTATCCCCTTCAGTTACAGCGACTTCACGCATGTTATCGCCAAAGCGCGCCACTTTCAGTTGCTGGCTTTCTTGTTTTGCGGCAGCGACTCGCATCCACTGGCCAATGCGCTGGTGGGCTTCTTTATCCTGCCAGTGGCCAGTTATCACGCTGTGTTGCTGGCGCATACGCGCACCAATGAAACCAAATTCGCGGCCGCCGTGTGCAGTCTGGTTTAGGTTCATAAAGTCCATATCCATCGTTTCCCACGGGATTTGGGCATTAAACTGGGTATGGAACTGTAACAGCGGTTTATTCAGAATACTCAGACCGCCAATCCACATTTTGGCCGGAGAGAAGGTGTGCAGCCAGGTCATGATACCGATACAGGCAGTGTCGTAGTTAGCTTCACGACATAATGCGGTGATTTCATCCGGTGTTGTAACCAACGGTTTTAATACCAGTTTTACGGGTAAACCGGCTTCGCTGTTCAGGCTATTGACCACCTGATGCGCATTGTCCATGACTTGTTGCAGGGTTTTAGGGCCATACAGATTCTGGCTACCAATGACAAACCACACTTCTGATTGCTTGAATACGTCCATCTGCCACTCCATTTAATAAACGATTATTCTATATAAAACATTCAGTTATCGTGAATGTTGTTAAGGTAGACTGCTTGTCAATATCAGTGAATTGCCTTGGTAACTGGCGCATAATGCGGCTCTGCCGTATGACACCACTGTTGATAGCGTTGATAAAGTTGTTGGTAACGCACGACCTGGACGGGATCCGGAATCAGAGTGCGCTCAATATTGCATGCCATGTGGCGTTGGGCGGTGGGAACATCATTGTGTGCCCCTGCGGCAACGGCTGCAAAAATTGCCGCCCCCAGCGCACAACATTGGTCAGATGCCACAATCTGCAGTGGACGATTCATGACATCAGCACAAACCTGCATGATCACCGGTGACTTACGTGCAATCCCTCCCAATGCCAGCACGTTCTCAACCGGGATATCTTGCTGTTCAAAACATTCCATAATGGCGCGGGCACCAAAGGCGGTCGCAGCGATAAAGCCACCAAACAGGGTTGGTGCATCGGTACCCAGATTTAGATCGGTAATCACCCCTTTTAAGCGCTGATTAGCATTCGGGGTTCGGCGGCCGTTAAACCAATCCAATACCACGGGCAGATGATCGAGAGACGGATTTTGTGCCCATGCGCTGGTCAATGAGGCGAGTAGGTTGGATTCGATCTGTTTTAGCTGCGGCTGCCATTCGGGTTGGATCAATGCCGCTTGATGCAATGGCCAACTCAATAAGTTGCTGAACCATGCATACATATCACCGAATGCAGATTGGCCCGCTTCCATTCCAATCCAACCCGGCAATACACTGCCCTCGACCTGACCACAGATACCCGCGATAGCCCGATCACCCACCCGTTGGTCATCGGCAATCAAGATATCGCAAGTGGACGTGCCAATGACTTTGACCAATGTATAAGGTTGAGCACCAGCTCCCACCGCACCCATATGACAATCAAATGCTCCGCCAGAAAGGATCACCGTCGCTGGCAAGCCCAGACGCTCAGCCCACTCGGCGGTGATCTGGCCTACCGGGCGTTCGGCGGTGTAGGTATCAGTAAACATTGGGTAATTGAGATCATTAACCAGGCTGGTATCCAATGCCGCGAGGAACGCTCGTGGGGGTAATCCGCCCCATGATGGGTGCCATAAACTTTTATGTCCGGCGCTGCAACGGCCACGCTGGATATCCTGTGGTGCGGTGGTACCAGACAAGAGGGCCGGTATCCAGTCACACAGTTCAATCCATGACACTGCCGCCTCACGAACAGCAACATCAGCACGGGTGATATGTAGAATTTTTGCCCAGAACCACTCAGAGGAGTAAACCCCACCGATATAGCGTGAATAGTCCACAAATTCACCGCTACGGCATAAACGGTTAATTTCTTCGGCTTCCTCAATTGCAGTGTGGTCTTTCCACAATACAAACATGGCATTGGGGTTATCTGCAAAATCCGGGCGCAGAGCTAATACCTGACCTTGCTCATCAATCGGCGCTGGCGTCGATCCAGTAGAGTCGACACCAATACCCACAATATGTTGACGTTGTTCTTCTGACAGGCGATTGACCATCTGCCGGATGGCCTGTTCCATCGCTTCAATATAATCGAGAGGATGGTGGCGGAACTGGTTTTGTGCGGCCTGACAATAAAGGCCTTTCTCCCAACGTGGGTAGTAAACCACTTCAGTATCGATCTCAGTGCCATGTTGACAATCTACCGCCAATACACGGACGGAATCGCTGCCGAAATCCAACCCGAGAGCTATAGCACCGTCTGCCGATATCACGTTGCCTGTCATGGTGGTTGCTCCTAATCATGCAAAAAAAACAGGAATTCATTGGCAATAACCATAAGAGTGAGCCGAGGGGAAACGTGAGGAGCCAATAGCTGGAAGTATGCACTTTTCTGCTTGTTGGTATGTTTTTGTGATGTCAGTCAAAAGTTAGAGCGAGGTTAAATTTGCTGAATATATGGATAAACAAACTGTAATCTCTGGATGTGATAGCGCTCTACATTCTGAAGTCTAATTAACGCTAAAACTGTCTTCGTCTTACACGATGTGGTGTGGTGATACGGCTTTAAATAAAGCACCCGGCCACACTGAACTGAAAAAACTCTACTGATAACGTTTCCACTCATTTATTTCAATATGAGTGACTAGCGATTAAATAAACAAGAATCATAAAAACAGTCTGGAGAATACTATGCATAAATTAACTAAGGCGCTGGCAGTAGTCGGGTTAGCGGCGGTTATGTCACATTCAGCTATTGCCGAAAGTATGAAACTGGGGTTTCTGGTTAAGCAACCTGAAGAACCTTGGTTCCAGACTGAATGGAAGTTCGCTGATAAAGCGGGTAAGGATTTAGGTTTTGAAGTGATCAAAATTGCCGTACCCGATGGAGAGAAAACCCTGAACGCCATCGACAGCCTGGCGGCCAGTGGCGCCCAAGGTTTCGTTATTTGTACACCAGATCCAAAGCTGGGGCCTGCCATTGAAGCAAAGGCGCGCAGTTATAACCTGAAAGTGATTGCCGTTGATGACCAATTTGTGAATGCCAAAGGCAAACCGATGGAGAGTGTTCCACTGGTGATGATGGCAGCCACTAAAATTGGCGAACGTCAGGGGCAGGAGTTGTGGAAAGAGATGAACAAACGGGGTTGGCAACCCGCTGAAACAGCAGTAATGGCAATCACTTCTGATGAATTGGATACCGCACGTCGTCGTACCGGCGGCTCAATGGCGGCGTTGCAAGCTTCCGGCTTCCCGGAAAAACAAATCTATAAAGTTCCGACTAAATCTAATGATATCCCCGGCGCATTTGATGCCGCTAACTCCATGCTAGTACAGCACCCAGAAGTGAAAAATTGGCTGATTGTCGGCATGAACGATAACACCGTATTGGGTGGCGTGCGTGCAACCGAAGGCCAAGGTTTTAAAGCACCGAATGTTATTGGCATTGGTATCAACGGTGTTGATGCAGTGAGTGAGTTGTCCAAAGGCCAGGCGACGGGTTTCTATGGTTCTTTATTACCTAGCCCAGATATCCATGGTTATAAAAGTATTCAGATGCTGCATGACTGGGTCACTAAAGATGTAGAACCCGCAAAATTTACTGAAGTCACTGATGTGGTGTTGATCACTCGGGATAACTTCAAAGCCGAGTTAGAGAAGAAAGGCTTATTGTAATCCCGATACACGCTATGGCGCACTGGGGGCAGGCTACGGCTTGCCCCAATACCCTACGGGTGGTTCGGTGCAACCCAAACTTTATAAGGAAGCCATCATGTCAGCACCCCATTCTGCGTTACAAGCCGAGTTGGAAGCCGCACAGTCACCTTATCTGGCTTTTCGTGGCATAGGAAAAAGTTTCCCCGGTGTTCTGGCGCTGGATGATATCAGTTTCACCTGTCAGGCGGGCCAGATCCATGCGCTGATGGGCGAGAATGGCGCGGGGAAATCAACCCTGTTAAAGATCCTCAGTGGTAACTACATCCCGACACAGGGTGAAATCCATATTAGAGGGAAAGCCGTTAACTTTACCAATACTACGGATGCGTTGGATGCTGGCGTGGCGATCATTTATCAGGAACTGCATTTGGTGCCTGAAATGACAGTGGCAGAAAACATCTATCTGGGCCAATTACCCACCAAGATGGGTATGGTTGATCGAAAATTACTGCGCTATGAATCTCGCATACAGCTATCACATCTGGGGTTGAACATTGATCCCGATACCCCACTGAAATATCTCTCCATCGGCCAATGGCAGATGGTAGAGATTGCCAAAGCATTAGCCCGCAATGCAAAAATAATTGCCTTTGATGAACCCACCAGTTCGCTCTCTGCCCGAGAAATTGAGCAACTGTTCCGCGTGATCCGCGAGTTGCGGGCCGAAGGGCGGGTCATCTTGTATGTCTCCCACCGTATGGAAGAAATCTTTGCCCTGAGTGATGCTATTACGGTGTTTAAAGATGGCCGCTATGTTCGTACGTTTGATGATATGACCCAAGTGAATAATGCGTCACTGGTGCAAGCTATGGTAGGGCGTAATTTAGGGGATATCTATGGCTATCAGCCCCGTGAGATAGGTTCTGAACGCTTAACGCTACAAGCGGTGAAGGCCATCGGTGTGGCCTCGCCGATCAGCTTGACTGTACACCAAGGGGAAATTGTGGGGCTGTTTGGGTTAGTGGGGGCCGGGCGTAGTGAACTGCTCAAGGGGCTGTTTGGTGACACCAAACTGACCAGTGGGAAACTCTTGCTTGATGGCCAACCGCTGACTATCCGTTCACCGATTGACGCTATTTCTGCTGGGATCATGTTGTGTCCAGAAGATCGAAAAGCGGATGGCATCATTCCTGTTCACTCGGTACAGGACAATATCAATATCAGTGCCCGCCGCAAAACATTAACCGCAGGCTGTCTGATTAACAACCGCTGGGAAGCGGAGAATGCGTTGCTGCGTATTCAGTCTCTGAATATTAAAACGCCAGGCCCCCAACAACTCATTATGAATCTATCCGGGGGGAATCAGCAGAAAGCCATTTTAGGACGCTGGTTGTCCGAGGACATGAAAGTGATCCTGTTGGATGAACCGACCCGTGGTATTGACGTCGGGGCTAAACATGAAATCTATAACGTGATTTATCAACTGGCGAAACAGGGCATTGCGGTGCTGTTTGCTTCCAGTGATTTGCCGGAAGTGCTTGGGCTGGCAGATCGTATTGTGGTGATGCGTGAGGGCGCTATCTCTGGTGAGCTAGACCATGGATATGCCACTGAAGAGCAAGCCTTAAGTCTGGCAATGTTACGCACCCCGAATATTGCCATCAATACCGCGTCTGCGGTTGCCTGACTGTGAAGGAGTTAACCATGTCTAGCGTTACTTTGAGTTCTGATAAAAAGAACCCGGCATCAACTGAATTAAAAGGTGGGAGCCCACAACCTCAGCAACCACAGAATGCGCCGACTAAAAGTGGCTTAGGATTATCCCGTATCTGGGACAGTTACGGCATGCTGGTGGTTTTCGCCGTGGTCTTTATTGGTTGCGTGATTTTTGTGCCTAATTTTGGCTCCTTTATCAATATGAAAGGGTTGGGGCTGGCTATCTCAATGTCTGGGATGGTGGCGTGCGGTATGCTTTTTTGTTTGGCATCCGGCGATTTTGACCTCTCCGTCGCCTCAGTAATTGCCTGTGCCGGTGTTACCACTGCGGTGGTGATCAATATGACAGAGAGCCTATGGATAGGGGTGGGCGCAGGTTTGTTATTAGGTGCGGCATGTGGGCTAATTAATGGTTTTGTGATTGCCCGGCTAAAAATCAATGCGCTGATCACCACATTAGCGACGATGCAAATTGTCCGTGGCCTGGCATATATCATCTCCGATGGTAAAGCTGTGGGTATCGAAGATGAGCGTTTCTTTGCTTTGGGTTATACCAACTGGTTTGGTCTGCCTGCACCTATTTGGATCACCGTTGCCTGCTTGGTGTTGTTTGGTTTCTTACTGAATAAAACCACGTTTGGTCGTAACACGTTGGCGATTGGGGGGAATGAAGATGCTGCGCGTCTGGCCGGTGTACCGGTAGTACGAACCAAAATCATTATTTTTGTGCTGTCAGGTTTGGTGTCTGCTGCCGCAGGGATTATTTTGGCCTCACGGATGACCAGTGGCCAGCCAATGACCTCGATTGGTTATGAACTCATTGTTATCTCTGCCTGCGTATTAGGCGGGGTATCACTAAAAGGTGGCATCGGTAAAATCTCTTACGTCATTGCGGGGATCTTGATTCTGGGAACAGTAGAAAATGCCATGAACCTGTTAAATATTTCCCCGTTTTCACAATATGTGGTTCGCGGTTTGATCCTGCTGGCGGCGGTTATCTTTGACCGTTACAAACAGTTGGCTAAACGGACGATATAAGATTACGGTGACTGAAACGTCCATAAAATCTATGTGGTTCACAATTTTGGCATCACGATCGGGCAGCATGACATCTGCCCGATAAACTGAAAGAGGTTAATGGATAACGCAGTGAGTGGCTTTTACTCACCCAAGCCCCTGACGTGAGCCTGATTATATAAAACTGACTGTATAAAACTGATTATATGAAACCGAGGAGCCAAGATGTACCAACGTATGGTTCAGGAACCGCAACCCAATCCTTTGCTGCCAGGCTACACGTTCAATGCCTATCTGGTAGCAGGATTAACCCCGATTCTGGCTGACGGCCCACTCGATTTCTTCATTGATCGGCCTGGCGGTATGAAAGGATATATTCTGAATTTGACCATTAAGGGGCAGGGGAAGATTTTCGATGGTGAAAATACCATCTACAGTAATCCTGGTGATTTACTGTTGTTTCCACCTAAGTCGCCTCACCATTATGGCCGTTCACCGAATAGTGATTGCTGGTATCACCGCTGGGTCTATTTCCGGCCACGGGCTTATTGGGCCGATTGGTTGGAATGGCACAGCAAAACCCATGAAGTAGGGCGTTTATCTTTACCTAACAATAATTTACTGCTGGAGTTTGACCGTTTGTTTGCCAATATTGAGCAGACACAAAAATCGGGGCGGCGCTTTGGTGAAGAGTTGGGTATGAATTTGCTCGAGCGGTTACTGCTACGGGCAATGGAAGAAGATCCACTCAGTCCACAACGTATTATGGACTCACGTATTATTGAGGCTTGTCAGTTTATTACCGGAAATCTGGCGGGGGAGTTACGTATTGATGAAGTTGCCCGCCATGTTTGCCTATCACCATCACGTTTAGCTCATTTATTCCGTGAACAGGTTGGCATTAATATATTACGTTGGCGCGAGGATCAGCGGGTGATCCGGGCGAAATTATTACTGCAAACGACCCAAGAGCCCATTGCGACCATTGGCCGGGTGGTAGGCTATGATGACCAACTCTATTTTTCCCGTGTTTTCCGCAAACGAGTGGGCGTCAGCCCCAGCGATTTCAGGCGGCGCAGTATCGAAACTAACTATCCACAACGTAGTTTTTGTCCAGCGGACTGGCAGGATAATCAGGGGGCATTGGTGCGGGTTTAATCCCGCCCGTTACGGTTAAGCAGAAATTACTCCTTGTCCCTGGATTCATCATAGTGTCAAATCGATTAATCGTGTGATATCTAATTGCGATATCAAATAGCGGGTATTCTGGGTAAGAGGAAAGGTAATGGCTGAAAAGATAAAAGTAGGTTTACTGGGCTACGGTTATGCCAGTAAAACGTTTCATGCGCCGTTAATTATGGGCACGCCGGGCTTAGAGCTGGCCGGGGTATCCAGCAGTGATGCCAGTAAAGTGCATGCCGATTGGCCTGCAATACCGGTAGTATCTGACCCACAGGTGTTATTCAATGATCCTTCTATCGATCTCATTGTTATTCCCACTCCCAATGATACCCACTTTCCATTAGCTCAAAGCGCCCTGGCTGCCGGTAAACATGTGGTGGTTGATAAACCCTTTACCGTGACGCTGTCACAAGCAAACGCGTTAAAAGAGCAAGCTGATGATGCAGATTTACTGTTATCGGTATTCCACAATCGCCGTTGGGACAGTGACTTTCTGACGTTAAAAACATTATTGGCCGAAGGCTCGCTGGGGAACGTTGTCTATTTCGAATCTCACTTTGATCGCTATCGCCCGGAAATCCGCCAACGCTGGCGCGAACAAGCCGGTGCAGGAGGAGGGATCTGGTATGATTTAGGGCCACATTTACTGGATCAGGCGTTGCAACTGTTTGGTTTGCCAGAAACGTTGAATGTCGATCTGGGCATGTTGCGCCCAGGGTCTCAATCTGTTGACTATTTCCACGCGGTTCTCAGCTATCCAGGGCAACGCGTTGTACTGCATAGCACGGTATTGGCTGCGGCAGAAACGGCGCGTTATATTGTTCACGGTACGCAGGGCAGCTATATCAAGTTTGGTGTGGATCCACAGGAAGACCGCTTGAAAGCAGGTGAGCGTTTACCACAGGCTGACTGGGGCTACGATATGCGTGATGGTATTGTGACACTGTCACATAATAATGTGCTTACCGAGAAACCGCTACTGACGCTACCAGGTAATTATCCTGCGTACTATGCTGGTATCCGTGATGCTATTTGGGGTACTGCGCCTAACCCGGTCCCTGCCACTGAAGCGATTAAAGTCATGGAGTTGATTGAGCTGGGTATTGCTTCAGATCAACAGAAAAAAGCACTGCCGATAATTGCTAAAAATTGATATTTATCCCGCTCTAATGGGGCGTAGCAAGGGTAAAGATATCTCTCTGGGAACAATTTACGTGGCCCAGAGTTTTCTATTAGTTTAAAGAAAAGCCATTGGTTTAAAGAAAAACCATTGGTTTAAAGTAGAGCTATTGGTCTAAATAAGTACTTTTGATTAAAAAATACTATTGATTGGGTAAATATATTGGGTTGAAGGAATACAGTGGATGTCATGGTTACAACGCTTACAGATAGATAAGTTTTTGTTAGTGCTGATACTGGTGGTGATTATCGCCTCTATCTTCCCTTGTGAAGGGGAAGCCAAAGTGTGGTTTGAAAGGCTGACGACCGCCGCCATTGCTTTGTTGTTCTTTATGCACGGTGCCAAGTTATCGCGTGCGGCGATAATGACAGGGATGGGGCATTGGAAGCTGCATTTGGTGGTTTTTCTCAGTACTTTTGCACTATTTCCCCTATTAGGATTGGGAATGAATGTACTGGTGCCCAATGTGTTAACACCTACGCTATATTTAGGGTTTCTCTATCTTTGTGCATTACCTGCAACGGTCCAGTCGGCGATTGCGTATACCTCGGTCGCCGGGGGGAATGTTGCGGCGGCTATCTGTAGCGCATCGGCATCCAGTATTCTTGGGGTTTTCCTGTCACCCATTTTAGTCGGCATGTTGATGCAGACACAGGGCGGTGATACCGATACCTTACATGCTATCGGCTCCATCATTATGCAATTGATGGTACCGTTTGTTGTGGGGCATCTATCGCGGCCACTGATTGCTAAATGGGTTGAACAGCACAAAAAACTGGTCAATATCACTGACCGGTCATCTATTTTGTTGGTGGTTTATGTAGCGTTCAGCGAAGCGGTCGTTCAGGGGATTTGGAGTCAAATAGACGGCTGGTCACTTTTGGCCATATCAGTCTGTTCAATGGTATTACTGACGGTGGTATTGGTGGTTAATACTCTGGCCGCCCGTTGGCTGGGCTTTAATACCGCTGATGAGATTACCATCGTGTTCTGTGGTTCGAAGAAAAGTTTGGCGAACGGTATTCCGATGGCTAACGTGTTGTTTCCTGCCTCGGTAGTAGGCGTAATGGTATTGCCACTAATGATATTCCATCAGATTCAATTGATGGTCTGTGCGGTACTGGCACAACACTACGCGAAGCGAATGGCGAAAGAAAAAGCTGAAAATGTACTGGAAGTGATGCCGACAGTAAATGACAGCAAAACTCAGTGAGTCGATGCTAGTGGTAGACTGCTGTTATTTTGATAAATAAAGTTTTTTGATAACAGTAGCCTGGTGGTAAAAAGGGCTTAGTGATGAAAATAGAAAGCGCCGATACTACTCTAGGGTATGGGCGCTTCTTTGTTTATCGTACCTCAGGAAATAGGGAATACTTTATCCCGCAGTGCCTGCTTTTCTTGTTCGCTGATAAACGCCATTGCCAGGCCATTCGCTTGTACCTGACGGATTTCTTGCGGCGTTAGCCCAGCAGCCGGTGCAGCGACAAGGTATTCATTGGCAATTTCAATGCCCTGAACCGCCGGGTCATCAGTGTTAATTGATGCCACGATGCCATGGCGTAGGAAGGTTGCTAATGGATGGGTTGCCAGAGAGGCTACAGTGCTGGTTTGGATATTGGAGGTCAGGCAGGATTCAATACCGATTTTGTGTTCTGCCAGATAGTCCATCAACTTACGGTCTTCGACGGCTTTAACGCCATGGCCAATACGTTCAGCCCCCAGTTCACGAATAGCTTGCCAGATACTCTCCGGACCGGCCGCTTCACCCGCATGGACGGTGATTCGTAAGCCCGCATCCCGTGCACGATTAAAATGGCGGCGGAACAGAGCACCGGGGAAACCTAACTCGTCACCGGCCAAATCCAGCGCGGTTATCCCCTCACGATGGGCCAGCAAGCCATCAAGTTCTTGCAAGCACGCTTGTTCACCGAAGGTACGGCTGAGAATACCTATCAAACGGATATCAATGTTAAAATCGCGACAACCAGACGCAATGCCATCAATAACCGCCTCGACAACACCAGCAACCGGTAGTTGGTGTTTCATCGCCATATAAAACGGGGAGAAGCGTAATTCAGCATAATGTAAACCGGCATGTACTGCGTCTTCGACATTCTCATAAGCCACTCGGCGACAGGCATCCAGTGATCCGAGAACCGCAACCCCCCAATCCAACTTTTGCAGGAAACTGACCAAATCTGGCTCAGTCTTGGTGATTTGTACGTGTGGTCTCAGCGTATCAAGCTCATTGGCCGGTAAATGAAAATTAAACTGTCGACCCAAGTCCAAAATGGTTTGCGCCCGAATATTGCCATCAAGGTGGCGATGAATGTCGGTCAGAGGAAGGCGAGGATCAATCATGCTGTGCGCTCACTTTTTATCAAAGATAGATTTCGGTAGGTAAAGTGCAGAACATTATAAAAACAAACGAATGAAAATATCCACAGCGTTACATAAAAAGTGATAAGAATTTTTGAAGTTTGAGTTATCAATATATAGCATATAGAGAACTGAATTTTTTTTAATATTACACGCTGTTTTTTAGTAGAATTAAGTATTAACATTCCACCGTATTTGATAAAAGACAAATCTCAAAGAAGTAATTTAGCCATTGAATCAATAAGAAGAGCTGACCTCGCCTTGAATTACTTGGAGCGAATGGAGAAAAAAAATGCTGTTCTTACGGAGATAGCACAGCATAAGTTTTCCTATTAAACCCAACTTGGGGTTCTACGCTGGAATCCCAGATTGCTAGATAATTTTCAATTACGGATTTATTTTCTTCGACTCTGTTTTATTGCTGCGCTGAAGCTATTTTGTCAGTATATTTATTAATCACTGTTATATTCCTTATTCAATGCGAAATTTATTACCGATTAATTGACCGTGCAATCCGAGCATAGGTATGTCTCACACCGCGAATCACTATGCTATAAGCAAGAATATTCTCCGGTAATGCTATCCCCATGTAACCAGTATCACCAATATGATGTAGATCTGCTCCTGCCATTTTACTCATCAGTGCTATCTGGCGAATTGTATGGGTGTCTGCACCTTCCTGAGAGGTACCTATGGCCGTCATTGCCAGTACGCCATGACCATGAGCGGTATCAATAAGCGATGCTACGCGCTGCTGGCTCATTCCGGGGACCGTTCCCGGTGCCGGAAGTAAAACAATATCGGCCCCCTGTGAGGCGAACCAGATAATATCCTCTTCGCTGACAATGCTACTACCGCTTTCTTGTACGACTCCCGCTCCGTGCATTTTCCCGGCGATGATGACAGCTTTGTCTTTAACTGCATCACGAATGTCCCTGACAGCCATTCCCAAAGCGTGATTACTGACGCCATTATTGGGATTGCCGGTAAGCACCAGGATTTTCGCTCCCATAGCAACCAGCTTACGGGCGTTTTCTGCGGTTGCTGCGCGCCCTGGTTTCATTCTCCAGACATCGTCATGAGCGACAGTAAACTCAGGATCAACTGCCTCCAGATTCACACCAATAACGCGTCCTGTCAGGCGTTGTAGCTCATGCAGTATGTGCTGCGGCGCAATATCTGCTGGCAGTCCCTGAATCTGAGGGTTTTCGCAATCAAACATATTAATCAGTAAGATATCAGCCCCGTGTGATGCGGCAAGTTCTGCATTGGTAACATTGTTCAGTAATGGTTGAGTAATCGCGATGGTTTCACTCACCATTACCCGACCTTCACTGGCGCGGATGGCATACAGAAGTTCTGTATTATTCATCGAAACAAAATCGGAAGCACAGCAATCTAGTAAACGTTTTTTTGTCATAACAGCATTACCTTATTGATTAACTAATTCACGAATTTCACCCGCGATAATTTTCAGCCTGCGTACCTAAATTTACCTCAAAAGTAGCAGGACAGGATAAGAAACAACGGATAACAAACCAATGATGTACCTTTAGTGAACCTTACATGAATAACCTCTGTTATCTGTAGTCTCATCTGTTTATTTTGTGATCTGAGTTACTTTAAAGGTTTTGCCCTGTCATTTTGATGATGACAATCACTGTTCCCTGGATAACAATTGGTTCACTCACTCTGAACCAGACAGGACAATCACGAAGCCTGATGAATACATCTCCAGCAAATGAATTTCACCTTGATAAATCCAGCAGACTGCCGCTCTATTTGCAACTGGTTAATTCCATAAAATCTGCAATTACTGAGGGCCGTTTACATGCAGGCGATGTTCTGCCACCAGAGCGGGAACTGGCAGAGATACTGGATATTGCGCGGGGAACGGTTCGTAAAGCCTTACTACAGCTACTTGAAGGAGGCGTTCTTGTACGTAATCAGGGAGTTGGTACATTTATTGCGCCGCATGTACGCCAGTCGTTGCCGCTACTGGAGAGTTTTAGTGAAATGGCTACGGCCAGCGGAGGTACGGCGCAAAGTGAACTGTTGGGGTATCTGCGGCGCCCATCCGTGCCGGAAGAACGTAGTGTCTTGCAAATGACACAGGATAATGGCGAAGTCGTGGAACTGACTAGACTCAGAAAGGTTAATGGTATTACTGTTTCCCTCCAGATTGCGATTTTACCGGCGCATTTTCTGGATAACATCAGTGAACTCGATGAGTCTTTGTATTGGCATCTGGAAAAAAAGGGAGCACAGGTATTGCGGGCAACCCAGCACTTCAGCGCAGCAGTTACGGACAGTAAACTGGCACATCACTTGGGTACCGATGAGTATGAGCCCGTTTTACTGGTGACCCGAACAGGCTTTACTCATAACGATCGGCCTGTTGAATATACCCGAACCTGGTATCTTAACGATTACTGTGATTTTACGATTGAGCTACACCGTAAAAATCTATAAATACAAAAAGCAGATTTGAACGCTATTTGCAGCGGCCTCGAAGATGCGAAGCCCATAGATGGGCGGAGTAACGAACATAGCCAACAACGCACATGCAGTGCGAAGCATCACGGGTATATAGGCATGAAGAAGGAGGGGAGTACCTTATATTTGCGGTCATTGGTAATGAATAGAGACATTTTCTATTTTAAATAAAGAAGGTGGTTCGCATTAAAAACGGAGCCAATCGGCCCCGTTTTTATCAAACAAACATAATTAATAGTTTATTGTGCAGGAGCAGGCTCTGCGGGTACGACTAAGTCAAATTCTGGTGCTTCTTGTGACTCAGCGCCGCTATCAATATCTTCTTCCTCTTCTCCCTGTGCACCAAACAGGTTAAACAGGCCAGCAAATTCTTCTGGTGACATTTTCTGACCATTCAGTTCGATTTGGTTATCAGCAAACTGGAGTTTACTGCTGATTACATCATCTTTAGTGGTGGTCAGCCTAAACATCTGGCCCATGGTGGCGAGACTCTGGACTTGTTGCTGTGCTGAGCTTTTCGCTTCTTCCTCGCTGTAACCTTGCAAGCGGGCGGCCTGAGTGACCAACTCTGTAGCCATCGCCATTGGAATACTCAGGTTTGCGTCCACTTTTTTCACAGCGGGTGCTACCAGCGGTTTTTCTGTTGATTTAGTTTGTGTTGGATCGGTCAGTTCAACATTCAGGGCAAAAGTACTTTCCCCTTTAGTATTTTTCCAACTCAGTGGGGCAATGCTCACCGCTGGGTTACCTTTCAGCAGGGCCGGGAGGTTTGCCATCACAACCTCTCTCATTTGCTGCTGAGAGGCAAGTTGGTCAACACTTTCGGCTAGCTGTACTCGCTGATTATAAGCGCTAATGAACTGCTTCAGGCCCTCACCGTTGAAACGATCAAAAGCAATAGTCAATTGCCCTGAACCAAAGTTATTATCCTGAATTTTTAAGGCATCAAGGGTATAGGTCAGCTTGCCATTTAAATCTGTATTAGTTTCACTTAATTGGGTTTTCAGATTAAAGCCAAGCAATGTCGCCATATTTTTGTCTTCATGGCTGATATCTATTTGCTTAATACCAATCTGTTGGTCGCCAATGCTGATATCAAATTTACCTGCTTTACTGTCACTTTTTAGCGTTAGCCCTTGCACACTGATTTGTTCTGTTTGATCCAAATAATTTTTGTTGGAATAAATAAGGCTATCGCTGCTGCCGCTCATACTTACATTGTGCATATCACGAGAGACATCTGCATTTATAGTGGCACCTGAGAACTTCACATTAGTGCTATTTTGTTTATAGTTGATCGGAATAAAAGTAATAGCCGAAGATGTATCGCCACCGTAAGAAATGCGTGAATCAGCGATAAAAGGTGACTGGCCGTTGGTCACATCAAACAGTTTTTTCAACACTGGCGTGTTAGCCAACTCAGTACGCACTGACGCCATACTAGGGATCAGGTTTAATTTCTTCAACTGAGCTAATGGGAACGGGCCATGATCGATGACTTCAATAAAGGCGATTTCATCACCATCGGTTAATACTTTTTCGCCAGGAACAGTGTTATCTGATTGTAAAATATAACGGACTTTACTGGAGAACAGACCGCGTTGGTAATCTTTATAAGCAAATTTAACACCCACGTTTGGAAACGATGTCTTGATCTGTCCGTTGGCATTATCAACCAGTTCGCCCATGCGTTGTTCAATCAGTTTACCGGTATACCAAGAGGCTCCAGTCCATGCTGCGCCGAGTACGACAATGACGCTGACAGCCACTAACGATTTTTTCATTGTTTTGTTCATCCTTTTCCAATGTACCAAATTCACTATATTGAACGCGGTAATAATGTGTGATTTAAGAAGCCCCACCTATAGAAGGAAATCCCCAAAAAAAGAAGATATATCTCCCAAATAATATAGGCCTAAAGTACCTATACACAAATATTATTGCGACCGTAACAATGACTTAATCGCTACGGAGCTTTCAATTCATGGTGAGAAGCTATTTATTGACAACAAATTCATTAAGTTAGTTCACTACGCGTTATAAACACGAGCAATAGCCCCCACTCCTTGCACCGTTACAGGTGATTCCTTAGCCGAGATGAAGCAAGACTCACCGGGTTGCAGCGTAATTTCCTGTTCTTGCTTTTTCAGCACCGCACAGCCTTCAACACAAAAAATAATTGCCGCACTGTGTTGCGCCAGAACTTGTGGCTTAGCCACCAATGTATGCAGTGAGAAAGCGAAGTCCTCGACGGGTATAGGGAATATCAGTTCGTTACCCTGTTGCTGTGGTGTTGTAAGCAGGGTATTAGCCGGTTTAGGGATAAACTGCAGATTGGATATTAACTCTGGAATATCAATAAACTTCGGCGTTAGCCCGGCCCGTAACACATTATCCGAGTTTGCCATGACCTCTAATGCAACCCCATTGAGGTAAGCGTGTGGTGTTTCGGCATAAAGGAACATGGCCTCACCCGGTTGCAATGTCACGACATTAAGCAGTAGCGGAGAGAACAACCCGCTGTCATCGGGATAAAAACACGAAATACTGCGGATAGTGTCCCAAGGCTCCCCAAGTTGGCTATTCAATGCAGCTTTCAGAATACCGAGTGCCCGTATTTTTGTCTCACCGCTCATACTGAGTAAGCTGGCAAATAAGCTGGCTAAATGCTCAGTATCTGGTTGGCGTAAAAATGCGGCAATATCCGGATGTGCCGCTGATAGCGGTTGCAACAGCGTCTGGATATCTTCTAGTGTGCGAAAACCATTCATTGCCTGAAAAGGGGTGAGGGCATAAACCAGTTCAGGCTTATGGTTCGCATCTTTATAATTGCGTTCAGCTGCATCCAGTGGGATACCTGCCTGATTTTCTTTAGCAAAACCGACCTCTGCTGCCGCTTTGCTCGGGTGAACCTGAATCGATAGAGGTTGAGCTGCACAAAGTACTTTGAACAGGAATGGCAGTTCACCAAAGCGTTTGAAAATATCACTCCCCAGCGTGTTATTTGGATCTTGATCAATCACATCACGTAATGAATGCCACTGGCCGTTTGCGTCAAGAACCTGGGAACTGCTTTTCGGGTGTGCCCCCATCCACAGCTCAGCCATTGGCACCCCTTGTGGGTTAGGTATGCCATAAAGCTGGGTCAGGGCATCAGTACTGCCCCAAGCATAGTTTTGAACTGCATTATTCATTTTTAGCATGTTTATGATCTGCCGTTTGCAAAAGACTAAAATAAGGCTGCACGTTGGCCAGCGGTTTTCTATGGCTCATGGTCAGTGATTAACCAGTTTTGGAGAGCAAGCCCTGAAAAATAAGCCATTAGTAGACAATGAGGCTAAACGTGTTGCAAGTGGTAATGCGATTACCAACAAAGTAGCCATCACGAAATTCCAGAAATGCGAATCAATCGCATAAACGCAATAATATCTGTGTCATTATAACCGCTATGTCGTAAGCCTATGCTAGCTCAACATCAACCTTTTGTTCTAAATGCTAAGGAGGCAGTAATGGCAACTACCCGCAGTGAAAAGGATTCTATGGGGCCTATTGATGTACCTGCAAACCAATTATGGGGGGCGCAAACTCAACGTTCATTGGTGCACTTTCGAATTTCACAAGAAAAAATGCCAACAGAGCTAATTCATGCATTGGCTCTGACCAAACGGGCGGCGGCTCAAGTGAATATGGATCTGGGCTTGCTACCTGCCGAATGTGCAAAAGCTATTATGCGGGCCGCAGATGAAGTTCTGGATGACGCTCATTCAACCGAGTTCCCTCTCTCCATCTGGCAAACCGGGTCGGGTACTCAGACTAATATGAATATGAATGAGGTACTGGCAAACCGTGCGAGTGAGTTGCTAGGGGGGGCGCGAGGGAATAACCGTTTGGTTCATCCCAACGATGATGTTAATAAAAGCCAAAGTTCAAATGATGTCTTCCCAACGGCGATGCATGTCGCTGCAGTGATGGGGGTGTGTGAACATCTTCTTCCTGAACTGAAGGTGTTGCAGAAAACCTTGGCCGACAAAGCAGAAGCTTATCACGATATTGTAAAAATTGGTCGTACACATTTACAAGATGCAACTCCTTTAACTTTGGGGCAGGAAATTTCCGGGTGGGCGGCAATGTTATCTCACAGCATGCAGCATATTGAGGCGACCCTTCCGCACCTTTGTGAATTGGCTCTTGGGGGAACGGCGGTAGGTACTGGTCTTAATACGCATCCTGAATATGCTGTACGGGTAGCTAATGAAATAGCAGCACTGACTCGCCAACCTTTTATCACTGCCCTGAATAAATTTGAATCATTGGGGACCTGCGATGCATTGGTTCATGGCCATGGTGCGCTAAAAGGTTTAGCGGCATCTCTGATGAAAATTGCCAATGATGTCCGTTGGTTATCATCAGGCCCACGCTGTGGTATTGGCGAAATATCTATTCCGGAAAATGAGCCAGGTAGTTCTATCATGCCGGGCAAAGTGAATCCAACACAGTGTGAAGCGATGACCATGCTATGTGCTCAAGTTATGGGCAATGATGTGGCTGTCAATATCGGTGGGGCGTCCGGTAACTTTGAATTAAACGTATTCCGCCCATTGGTCATCCATAATTTCCTGCAATCTGTTCGTTTGTTGGCTGATGGTATGCGTGGCTTTAATGAGCACTGTGCTTTGGGGATTGAGCCTAATCGCGACCGTATTACGCAATTGCTCAATAAATCGCTAATGTTAGTCACTGCGCTCAATACCCATATTGGCTACGATAAAGCGGCTGAAATCGCCAAAAAGGCACATAAAGAGGGGCTAACACTGAAAGCAGCAGCTATGGCATTGGGGTATCTTACCGATGCTGAATTTGATGAATGGGTGCGACCAGAAGATATGGTCGGCAATATGAAGAAATAGCGGATAGGTATCGGAATATTGACGCCGGGTTGGATTACCGGCGTTTACGGAGGCTAAGCCGCAATAAATGGCATTTTTTACTGCTCCAGTTCGACATAAAGATGCAGACGCGGGACTAACAAACGTAGCGGTTTCGCATCAGGCTTATATTTATGCTTGATATGTTTCACATCATAATCGGTTAACTTGCCTAATTTCGGTAGTTCAACCCCTGACTGAGGCTGACAGAACGCAATCAGGGGCATAGGGCAGGGGTGTTGTACCTGCTTTTGTTGTTCTTGATACCATACTCTTGCGATAGGCTGCACTTTTACTGGCCTTTTAATTTTAAGCCGTGTCTTTTCGGGTAAACGCTGCACATCATTTATTTCCAAGCTAATGAGTTCCATCCATTGCTCACGCGTAAATGGAGGAACGGCTCGGCCAGCATTCAGGCTTTTTTCTAGCTGTAGCAATATATCTTCGCGAGTCACATTTTTAATAATGTGTTTATTGGCCCACCCAAAGCGCACTGAACTGGGGTTGATTAATGGGGTGATGGTGCGATAGGTATTTAGGGTTATCAGTCCATGTAAGTGAGTATGAACAAATTCAAAGCGTTGTTCACTGGGTAAACCTGATTCTACGGTAATGATATGTTCTAGCTCTGCTTTTAACTGATTGATTTTTTGTATTACATCTTGGCATTCAATTAGTTCTGTACCCGTCACGGAGAAGCAGATCACGCCAGGTAAGCGTAGTGCTGCTTTGCTGCTAACATGCTGTCCTTGGTGATGAAGAAATAATCGTTGGAAATGTTGTAACCCCAACTTTTTGGCTTGTTCCCCCTCGGTTGTATTGACGGTAATTTGCTCAATGGGTTGATGCTCAGTACCTTTTTCTATTTCAGGGAGAGAAAATACCCTGGCCGCAAGTAGAGGTAAATCGTCCAATTGCTGGTGGAGTTGATGAAGTGTTATTTCTAACTCAGCAAAGCGAGCATTCATTCGTTCTATCAAATCATACTTGTTCATATTATTTTCTAAAGAAGGCAATATTAGTTACAACATACATTATCTTGTTATCCTAAAAATAGCTACATGCGGCTACATTTATACCATTGAATTCAGAAATACATATAGAATCGAAAAGAACGCCTTATATGTGAGAATTAGTTATTATACCCACATACTTACCAATCTCATTTTTCTATCGAAAAATGAGATTGGTATTTCAACTCTTGGCTGTTTCTACCAACTTTCGTAATCGTTGAGCGATAAACGACGCGATAACTAAAAGGGCGGCAATAAACACAACAACGCCAGTCCAGCCTAAATGTAACCAAAAAACTCCACCTAGCGTACCGGCTACGCTGGAACCAGCATAGTAACAAAACAGATAAAGTGACGAAGCCTGCGCCTTGGCACGACGAGCTCTGCAACCAATCCAACTACTGGCAACAGAGTGAGCGGCAAAGAATCCTGCTGCAACCAGCATCATACCAATAAAAATTATGATCACTGACGGAAAACAGGTGATAATAATACCAACCAACATCATACCGATAGATCCCAATAAAATTGAGCCCCGCCCGTAGCGATTGCTGAGTGAACCCGCTTTTGGTGAACTATAAGAACCGGTCAAATAAACAATGGACAATAGCCCTACGATGGCAGGGCTGAGATAATAAGGCCCGTCCAGTAAACGATAGCCGATGTAATTAAATAAGGTGACAAACCCCCCCATAATGAGAAAACCTTCAGCAAATAGTAGGGGTAAGCCGGGGTCACGCCAGTGTAATTTAAAATTGATTAACAATGTCTTGGGGCGCAATGAACTTGCACGAAAGTGTTTAGAGGCTGGGAGGACAAACCAAAACAAGCAAGCCGCCGCTAGAGCAAATAATCCGAGTACTATCAGTGATACGCGCCAGGAAAAGAAATCACTTAATACCCCAGCCACCAAACGGCCACTCATACCACCAATAGAACTACCACTAATATATAGCCCCATTGATAGCGCAATAAAATTGGGATGGATCTCTTCACTCAGATAGGTCATTGCCACCGCGGCAACTCCGCTTAAGGATAAACCTGTCAACGCACGCATCAGCAAGATCCCATGCCAACTGGTCATAAAAGAGCAGATTATTGTGCAAGTCGCGGCCAGTAGCAACGCCACGACCATGACCGATTTGCGGCCTATCGCATCAGAAAGTGGGCCGGTAAACATCAAACCCAAAGCCAGCATCCCGGTGGCTATCGAAAGTGACAAACTACTGGACGCAGGAGATATACTAAAGTCCTGCGACAACATGGGCAAAATAGGTTGTACGCAGTAAAGCAGGGCGAAAGTTGCTAGCCCCGCCGAAAATAAAGCCAGCGCGACACGGATGAACTCTGGCGTACCTTGTTGTATATAAGGGCGCCTATTTAGGCGGGTTAGTTTAGGGTTCGTAGTGAGAACAGTGCCGTCATCATTTTTTGTAGATGCCGGCGCTACGGTTTTTGCAATGCGCGATGAAGTGGTCACGGTATTTCCTTATTAATACATATACCCTTCATACTTCAAGTTGCATGTGCTTGGCTGCGTTCAATCACCCAAATCACTTACTATACATAGCTCATCAGGATTATCTCGCTTGCCGCCTTCCTGCAACTCGAATTATTTTGGGTATAGCCTTATTAATACATAGCCAAATTAGTTCACGGTTAAATTAATACACAAGCAAGTAAACTCACAGACAAATTAATACACAATAAATTATTGTCTACTGAACGTTAATATCATAGAAATAGTTTGTTTTTTTGTCTAATATATTAATCATTGCAAATAAGACGTTTAAAATATCAATGAGTATTGAACTAAGACATTTGCGTTATTTTATTGCTGTCGCGGAAGAGCTGCACTTTGGTCGGGCAGCTGAACGCTTGCATATTTCTCAGCCGCCACTGAGCCAGCAAATCCAAATCCTTGAAGAGCAAATAGGGGCCCGCTTATTGGCACGAAATAAGCGAAATATCAGTCTCACTCAAGCTGGAAAGCTATTTTTAAAAGAGTCCTACCAAATTTTGGCACAGGTTAACTCTGCGGCTGAGAAAGCAGCCTGTCTACATCGCGGGGAATCAGGAGTACTGACGATCGGCTTCATTTCATCGGCACCGTTTATCAGTGTCGTTTCTAAGAACTTACGTACTTTTCGGCAAATATACCCACAAGTACATATAAGAATGCAGGAGGTGAGTACCAAACAGCAGATTGAAGCGTTACTTAATGGGCGGTTAGATCTAGGTATCATGCGTAATACTCCTCTGCCTGATGCATTACAATATCGATTGCTGTTACGTGAACCTCTGGTCGCAGTCGTCCATGAAGATCATCCATTAGCCTCCCTACCAAATGGCAGTGTCAAATTCAGCTCACTGAACGAACAACCTTTTGTATTCTTTTCTCGCGAAGTGGGGACCGCGCTTTACGACGAATTCTTTACCTTATTAACCCGCGCGGGGATCACACCTTACATTACGCAGGAGGTCGGAGAGGCGATGACCATAATAGGCTTGGTGTCATCCGGTCTTGGAGTTTCAATCCTGCCAGCCTCATTTAGGCGAGTAAAAGTTGATGGTGTCAAATACTTATCACTAGACGAAGCAGATGCGACGACAGAAATGTGGTTGGTTAATCATAAGCATCGTCCGGTGCCCCCCCCAGCAGACGCATTGCTCCGTTTGATGATGGCTGATATCCAAGCGGCTCCGTATAAATAGTCACTATATTAAGGAAAAAAGAAAACACATGATTATGTGCAGCAAATCACATAACTAATCAAATAGTTGACGTCATATGCTAAAAGCCCCAACATAACGATAATCTTTATTTAGAAGCGCGAAAAATACTCTTTTACATAAGAGCTAAAACGTCATTTAGGCAAAAAAGGAGCTGGTTTAGTGATAATGGATGGACAGCCTGGGCATATTGATCAGATCAAACAAACCAATGCAGGGGCCGTTTATCGGCTAATTGATCTTTTTGGGCCGATATCCCGTATTGAACTCTCCAAGCGGGCCCAATTAGCGCCCGCCAGCATCACTAAAATTGTGCGAGAATTGGTCGAAGTTCATCTGGTAAAAGAGACTGAATATCAAGATGTAGGAAGCCGCGGTAGACCTGCTATTGGGTTAGTCTTGGATACCGAGGCTTGGCACTATGTTTCTGGGCGTATCAGCCGTGGAACGATAACACTGGCACTGCGCGACCTTAGCAGCAAACTGGTAGTTGAAGAACAAATTCCGCTGCCAGACAGCCACCCTGAGCCACTGCTTAATCGTATTCTTAACGAAGTTGACCAATTTTTCATTCGCCATCAGAAAAAGCTCGAACGGCTCACCGCAATTGCTATTACGATGCCAGGCATCATTGATGCACCTGCTGGAATTGTGCATAAAATGCCATTTTATGCTATTAACGAAATGTCACTTGGCCCAGCGTTAGAGCAACGTACCGGTTTACCTGTCTATCTACAACATGATATTTGCGCATGGACCATGGCTGAATCGCTATATGGCGCTTCACGCGGTTGCCAAAATATCATTCAAGTCGTTATTGACCATAATGTCGGGGCCGGTGTTATCACCTCTGGGCGGGTATTACATGCAGGGAGCCGCAGTGTCGTTAATATTGGCCATACTCAAGTTGACCCCTATGGTAAACGCTGCTATTGCGGCAATCATGGCTGTTTGGAAACTGTTGCCAGTATCGATAATATGTTGGCAATTGCTCAACAACGATTAAACAGTTCAATGAGTTCGCTGTTGCACCATACACCTCTCAGTGTAGAGTCGCTTTGTGATGCAGCGTTAGCCGGTGACCAATTAGCCAAAGATATTATTCTGGGTGTAGGTCATAGTGTCGGGCGAATTATTGCCGTTATGGTCAATTTATTTAATCCAGAGAAAATTCTCGTCGGGTCTCCATTGAATAAAGCTTCATCTATTCTGCACCCGGCAATTGCCTCTTGTATTCGTCAACAAGCATTACCCGCTTATAGCGAAAATATTCTTGTTGAATCAACCGATTTTTTTAATCAAGGTACAATGCCTGGCGCAGCATTAGTCAAAGAAGCATTATACAACGGTTCATTATTAGTGAAGTTACTGCAAGGGTAGTGTATTAAATCTAATAATTAAGAGTTAATTATTCGTGGGTACCTCCGGTCTATTCCGCCTATTATTTGCTATTCTCTGTTAAAAGCCTCTCTCAGTTCGGCAAAACATTGCGCTAACGCAAGCTGTCTGTTGCTGTCATCGCCTAGACTTTTATTCATGTTGCCAATTCCGCCAACTTCGGTGGAAAAACTTGAATTAAAGTGGCCAGATTGCGGAGAGTTGTTATGTTAACGCGTTTATTTGTGACAGGTACCGACACTGCTGTTGGTAAAACCATCGTGTCACGGGCTTTACTTCAAGCCTTAAGCCAAAATGGCAGAACAGCAGCAGGCTATAAACCTGTTGCAACAGAAAGCAAAGAGACCCCTGAAGGGTTGCGTAATCAAGATGCGTTGATCTTGCAGGCGTCATCATCCATTGAGTTAAATTATCAGGAGATAAATCCATATCCATTACAAGGTGATGTTATCCATGCCTGTACAGATACCCTGATTAATTATGAAAAAATGACCGAAGGATTGCAGTGTTTATCGGCTAAAGCAGATACCGTAATCGTTGAAGGCTGCGGTGGGTGGAAGGTGATGATGAATGACCAACGCTTTTACTCTGACTGGGTGGTACAAGAGCAATTACCCGTTATTTTAGTCGTCGGAATTAAATTAGGCTGTATCAATCATGCCTTATTAACAGCGCAGGCAATTATCAATGATGGGTTACCCTTATTAGGTTGGATAGCCAATCGCATTAACCCTGGCTTAGCCCATTATGCTGAAACAATCACAATGCTACGGGAGCGGTTACCCGCTCCACAATTAGGGCAATTGCCTTATCTGCCTCGCCCGGAAGAAAAGCCATTAGCGAAATATTTAGATCTTACAGCCATTTCAGGATAAACCTATTATACCTGCCATACTTCAAGCTACATGTGTATTGGCTACTTTCGTTAGCCCCGCGGGGATGACGATATTAACCGTACTATTTAGTGCGAACGATATACCGATATCGGGTGTAACCAGCGGGCTATTGTTGTTGCAATAACACAAGATAATAATAGCCCGGGCAATAAGGTGTACTCGCCGGTCATTTCACAAACCATTAAAGCAGCCATAATGGGCGCATGAGTCGTTGCTGCCAGTAATGTTGCCATGCCGGTCAGTGCCATTAATAACCCAATGTTGTCTCCCAGCACGGGCCACAAAGCAAATATCTGTCCGCATAACATGCCGAGTGCAGCACCGACAAACAATGTGGGCGTAAATACCCCTCCTGGAGCACCGGATCCACTACTGGCAAGCACGGCCAATAACTTACAGACCAATATGCCACCTATCAGTAACACCCCAGGCGGCGTGGTGAGTAGAGATTGCACTACGCTGTAGCCATTGCCCCAGACCTCTGGAAATATCAGTGATAGTAAACCAACAATTACCCCCCCCAGCGCCAGTTGCAGAGGTGGCGATAAATTCAGGGAGCGGAAAGCATGACTGCTAGCCGCCATAGATTTTAAAAATAAAGGTCCGCTGAAGCCCGCCATTAATCCTAGAAGAGCCATCAGGAAATATTGTACTGGCCAGGGAGAAGGGAGTGCCTGCACTTGATAAAGGGGTTCCTGACCCCCTTGTAACAAGTTGGTCGTCAATAGCGCACTGACCGCAGCGATCACTACCGGGCCGAGCGAGGCCAACATCAGTGTTCCAAACAGAATTTCTGCAATAAACAGGCTGCCTGCCAACGGAGCATGATAAGCACTTGCCATTCCCGCAGCGGCCCCACAAGCGACCCACAACTTCCACTCTTTGGGATTTGCATAGCGTTGAGCGAAAATCGAAGCGAACAGGGCGGCCAACAACACCATCGCCCCTTCACGACCAATAGCACTACCGCTGGATACGACTAATAAAGAGGCGAGGGACTTCACCAGACTGGCTGAAACATCTAATCGGCCATCACCGATTTCAATGGCTTCCATATAATCAGTGGGCGCACTGGGCTTACGGTGTTGATAACGTTGGTATGCCCATAACAGAGAACCCGCGGCCAATCCCCCCAGAGCCGGGGTTAATGCGCGCCGCCACCCAGTGATAGAGGCAGCAGCAGCGACCAGGCTACCATCTGTTCGTGAGAAGAGCAGCCACTCCAAGCCCAGCATCGCCTGATGAAACAGCCAAACAATGAGCGCAGATACCATGCCAAGCATGATAGAGATCAACAATCGGCGCAGCATCACGCGGTAGTAATAGAGATGGATTGGCCGTTTCATGCAAGACAACTGACTGACATGTTGAAGTAAACTCTGTTCTTTTATATAAGGACATTGTTACTTGCTATCAAATGAATGGCTAGTAAATATTGTTCAATATAAAAGGCGTACCACGATGTTACGCCTTAGCAAGGAGAGGAATGGGTTACTCGCTATCGGTGATGCGGGTATAAACAATTTTCTGTGAATCATTCTCACAATGCCCAACCACTTGACCACCGACTTGTTGGACCTGATCGTTAGGAACGATTTCCAGCTTAAAACTGGATTCCGGCACGCCATTGCTAATAATCTTTTGTGCAATTTCTGCCTTTACACTTTCGCAAGAAGCCAGCGCAGCTAGAGGTGCCAGAGAGAATAATAACGTACTAATAATAAGTATTTTTTTCATCATAAATCCTTGTGGGGATGAACAGTTTACCCGATCTATTCTTTCCTAAATAGTTTTTAAATAATAGCCAAGGCTCACTGAACTTCAAGTAAACCTTAACCATATTAAGTCATTTACAGATTAATCTGACAGCCAGATATCCTGCTTTTTATTCACGGGATGATGTGGTGAACGTTAAAAAGTTAAAGTTTTTTATAAATTATATAGACTCACTAGTTCCGATGAGCTTACTTATTTTAAGATCAAGACCAGTATTACGGATTAATTTTACGGCCAGATAAACGATCCAAACAACGCTGAGTATTAGGTTCCCAATAGGCGTTTAGATTATCGCTACGCTCGCAGTTATCTTTTGCATCGACTGCCCGATCATTTTTATCAAAGTCTTTTTCGACCCGATTATTCATCTTGTTACGCAAGCGATTTGTTTCATCCCACTGTTGCTGGCTTTGGCGCGCTTGCTCTTTTGACATGGGATCATTGTTGCCACCGACAGAAACACAAGTACTGCCCTGGGTACAACTTGCAGATTGTGCCAAAGCGGGTGTTTGCCATACTAATGGCAATATCAGCAGGGTTGCTGGCAAAAAAGCACGCATCAGGCGAGGCAGGTTGTTAATTTTCATCATTTAAGTCCTTTTTACTGGTCGGTAGTAATCATCATGTAATTTATTGGCACGCTATCAGCGAATAAAAATCATATCATTTCACCCGATATATACACTATGCCAGCAGCAACCTTGTTTAAAGTATGTAAAGTAACTCGATGTTACGGCTAAATCAGTGCAGGGCGACGAGTGCCACCCAATAAGCCTGTGTTAGGAACCGCGATGAATATTCAGCCCAGCAAAAGACTGACTTACCGGCATCATTTCCAGTGAGTTAATATTGACGCGAGCAGGGAGCATTGCAACCCAATAAACAGCTTCAGCGATATCTTCTGGCATCAGGGGATCTGCACCATCGTAGGTTTTATTGACCTTTTCTCCATCACCCTTAAAACGAACCGCTGAAAACTCAGTACCGCCGACCAAGCCGGGCTCAATATCGGTAACCCGGATATGAGTGCCATGTAGGTCGGCACGTAAACCCAAACTAAATTGTTTAACAAAAGCTTTCGTCGCGCCGTACACATTACCACCGGCGTATGGCCAATTAGCAGCAGTAGAACCAATATTAATAATGTGCCCCATATTACGTTCAACCATCGCAGGTAATAGGGCACGAGTCATATTTACCAACCCTTTAGTATTGGTATCAATCATTGTGTCCCAATCATCAACGTTGGCTTTATATGCAGGCTCTAACCCTAATGCTAGCCCGGCGTTGTTTACCAATAAATCGATATTCTTCAGTTCAGCGGGCAATTCATCAATGACTTGTTGAATAGCTACGCGGTTGCGCACGTCCAGACGTACGATGTGCAGTTGTGCACCCAGTTCGGCTTTTAGCGCTTCCAGACGTTCCTGACGGCGACCGGTAGCAATGACCTGATGACCGTGGCTAATAAACTTACGGGCAATAGCCTCACCAAAACCTGATGTCGCACCAGTGACGAATATGATCATATAGATTCCTTAATTTGTTGTTACCAATAATCTAATTGATATCATTAACATATTCTGAGTCAGAGTGGAATCCATCACTTAGGTATCTGATTGCTGTCAGGGTATCTACTATCTTACTGGCGCTTTTCGCGCGCGGCACGGCGGTAGAGAGTACTACGTGCTATGCCCAAAGCCTTGGCAGTTTTACTGATGTTACCGTTAAAATATTGCAGTGTTTTTTCAATCAACTGCTTGTCATGCTGTTGCAACGCAGGGTACGGCTCACTATTACCATATCGGTAGTTATTGGGCAGTGTGTTGCAATCAAGTACCTCATCATCATCCGCTAGTGCGAGCAAAACCTTCAACAAGCTTCGCAGTTGGCGCACATTACCCGGCCAAGGATGCTTCGCCAACGTATCAAGCAGTGCTGGCGTAAAGCAAATACCTCGTTGTTCACCGCCCAACTCCCGCCATAGCTGTAAAATAAAGGCGGGCAGTGCTGGCCACTCACGCAGTGGAGGGATGGTTAGAGAGAACTCTTGTAAACGATAGAGGAGGTCTTCACGAAATCCTCCTTCCGCGACCAACTGGGGAAGATTCCGATGTGTAGCGCAGATCACCGCAAAATTGACAGGCCAACTACGACTAGAACCCAACGGTGTCACCTCTTTTTCTTGCAATACCCGGAGTAAACGGGTTTGTAGCGATAGTGGCATATCACCTATTTCATCCAGAAACAGTACGCCACCGTCTGCCTCCCGAATTTTACCGATATAGCCGTTTTTGCTGGCTCCCGTAAATGCACCAGGTTGATATCCGAAAAGTTCTGACTCAATCAGAGACTCTGGAATGGCCGCGCAGTTGATAACGACAAATTTGCCTTGCCGCCACCGGCTCTGCTGATATAAAGCCCGGCTAACATACTCTTTACCACTGCCAGTCTCACCATTTATACATAGCGAGACGCCAGCATTGAGCAATCGCACCATTTTCTTATCGTCACCACACAGTGAGAAAGATAAGTCAGGCGAGGTTACCGATGTTGTGGGAAAGTGTATTACTGGGAAGTGGCTTCGTGCTGGCGCCCGTAGGCGAAAGAAATAACGTTGTTGGTTGTAAGCCATTAAAGGGTGCGGTACATGGTTGGCAACCTGCTTACTTTGCGGAAAAAGTTGCTGGAAGGTTAGGGTGCCAAACTGGTCGGCAGCCAGCTCCAACTCATGCATCGCCCGACGGTTAGCTGCCATTAGAACGTTATCAGAGAATACCAGCAGTAGCTCTTCAATATTATCAATACCTTGTATTTCCGGATGCAGGCTCATCAGCCACTGATCTGGATGCAGACTCTGTTTCACCCACAAATGTTCAATTTGTTTCGCCGCGTCTTTTATCCATGCCAGGGTGTAGGGATGAGGGTAATATGTCGGACCCGATATATCCAGCACACCGGCAATCTGTCCGTTAGGCGCTTGTAGTGGCATAGCCGCGCAGTAAAGTCCCTGATTGCTGATGAGGTAATGCTGATGCCCGTAGATTTCGCAGCTATCATCAATTGCCAGAGCAGTACCGATGGCATTCGTTCCTCGGCTACATTCACTCCATAGATTACCGGGCGTCAGGGCAAACCGTTGTGCTTTGTGCAGAGCCTGTATATCGCCGAAGGTATTTAATACCAACCCACTAGCATCAGCGAGGACCACTACCGATTGCTTATCGGCAATTTTCTTCACCAGCGCTTTCACTGTTGGTTGGGCAAATTGCTGTAATAAGGCGTTACTGACCAGCAAGTCGGCCAGTTCTCCCTGCCGAATACGGGGAAAATCGTCGGATATGCGATCTAAACCGTAGAGTTGGCTGCGCAGCCAAGAGTCACGGAGTCGTTGGTTGCACGCGATAGTGGGCGTGCTGACGGTTGATAAATTTTCCTGCATTGATAATCTCACACCAGAGCCATGCATGTTGCATTATTGTGTCTTTTTGGTGTTTTTAATGTTGCGATTTGCAACACAAATATCAAAATTTCCTTTTTCCCTCCTAATAAACAAAACTCAAACCTCATAATCAATTGATAATTAATGTCATTAATATACCAATTGCAAAATAATAAGTTGGCACGATAGCTGCTTTAAATGGAAAGAGAAAAAGTAACACCGATACATATCGATAACAAAATAGTAGCGGTGGTGCCAACTTCTGATAATAAACACCCTACATAAGGAGCTTGCAATGCGTTATGCACATCCAGGAACACCAGAGGCTTTAGTCTCTTTCAAAGCAATCTATGGCAACTATATTGGTGGTGAATTTATTGAACCGCTCGGTGGTCAGTACTTTATGAATACTTCACCAGTGAATGGCAGTGATATTGCGCAGTTCCCACGTTCCGACGCCCGAGACATTGACGCAGCGCTGGATGCTGCCCATCAAGCCGCTGACGCTTGGGGGAAAACCAGTGTTCAACATCGTTCCAACCTCCTGCTACAGATGGCCGATCGTATCGAAGCCAATCTTGAATACCTTGCCGTGGCAGAGAGTTGGGATAACGGAAAGCCGATTCGCGAAACACTGAACGCCGATCTACCACTTGCGGTGGATCATTTCCGTTATTTTGCCGGGTGCCTGCGGGCACAGGAAGGCGGTGTGGCCGAAATTGATGAGAAGACCGTTGCCTACCATTTTCATGAACCGCTAGGTGTGGTCGGGCAAATTATCCCATGGAACTTCCCGCTGCTAATGGCCGCGTGGAAACTTGCACCCGCACTGGCTGCGGGTAACTGTGTGGTGCTGAAACCGGCAGAACAGACACCACTGGGAATAACACTGTTACTGGAACTAGTCGGTGATATTTTCCCAGCAGGTGTGATCAATGTGGTTCAGGGCTACGGGCGTGAAGCAGGAGAAGCGTTGGCACGTAGTAAACGTATTGCCAAAATTGCTTTTACTGGATCCACGCCAGTTGGTCGCCACATCATGGCTTGTGCTGCGGAGAACATCATTCCCTGTACAGTCGAACTGGGTGGCAAGTCACCGAACATCTATTTCGCCGATGTGATGGAAGCAGAACCAGAGTTTATTGATAAAGCGGTTGAAGGACTAGTATTGGGCTTCTTCAATCAAGGAGAAGTGTGTACCTGTCCTTCTCGTGCGCTGATCCATGAATCCATTTACGCGCCATTTATGGCGCGAGTAATGACAAAAGTCGCCAATATTCGCCGTGGCGACCCACTAGACACCGAAACCATGATTGGTGCTCAAGCTTCTCGTCAACAGTTTGACAAAATCCTTTCCTATATTGACATCGCTCGTAAAGAAGGGGGGGAAATCCTCACAGGAGGCGCGCGAGCAACCATCACACCTGCTTTGGATTCTGGTTTCTACATCCAGCCAACGTTGATTAAAGGTGATAATCTGATGCGCTGCTTCCAAGAGGAAATTTTTGGGCCAGTAATCGGTGTAACCACGTTTAAAGACGAAGCTGAAGCACTGGCTATTGCGAATCAGACGCAATTTGGCCTTGGTGCAGGTATCTGGACGCGTGATGCCCATCTGGCTTATCGCATGGGCCGAGGTATTAAAGCGGGTCGCGTCTGGACGAACTGCTACCATGTCTATCCTGCACATGCTGCGTTTGGCGGCTATAAACAGTCGGGCGTAGGACGTGAAACACATAAAATGGCATTAAACCAGTATCAACAAACAAAGAACCTGTTGGTCAGCTATGACACTGCGCCTTTAGGGTTGTTTTGAGTCTATTAATGAGCGTCTCAGCCTACAGGGTACCAATACTCCAGCGTCATACCGTAGCTAATGAAGAGTAACGCTTCAAAGACCGGTTATTAGTGACCGGTCTTTGAAGGAGAAAAGGGAAGGGTAATGGCGGCATACTCATCCTTTATTTGTAAAAATGGTTTATCCAAAAAACTTCCCAATCAATGATCTATACTAGCTACTCCCCCATGATCGTAATAACTCTTTTCAGCCTCAGTTAGTTAAAAATATCAAACTACGCTCTCTGATGAGAGAGACGTAAAATCATTCGCATGATTAGAAATAAAAATCATATATCCGTCTTAATATTACCACGTCACAATTCCACACATATTAAGCGGGATTATTCGTAATTCCATACCAAATGAATTATATGTAAATTAAATTAAGTGAAATTAATAAAAACACAACATTTGGCAATAAAAGACCAATTAGCACTCCCATTCTAAAGGAGAAAAATTTCCTCCTAAACCATAAAAAGAACATATATAAGAAAATATTTTTCTCACATTAAAGATATATATTGGTTTCGTTTGTAGGGGAGGGTCTATGCGTAATGTGATAATATCAATGCTATTTATATTGGTTTCTTTAACCTGGGGAACAACATGGTTAGCAATGAGGATTGCTGTTGAAACAATTCCACCTATATTTGCCACGGGGATGCGTTTTATATTTGCATCGCCTTTTTTAATCTGCATTGCATTGCTAACCAAAACACCACTTTTATTTCCAACTGGGCAACGATTTTTTCAATTTATAATCTGTATATTTTATTTCTCCATCCCTTTTACGTTAATGATTTATGGTGAGACTTATGTTAGTTCAGGTCTTGCCTCAATTATTTTTTCCAATATGCCAGTGGCCGTATTAATCGCATCGGTTATCATTTTAAATGAAAAGACTAATTTAATGCAAATCACGGGGTTAACTATTGCAATGGTTTCTCTGGCAAGTATTCTCCTTGAGGAGTCAAAAACAGGTGTTGGGAGTCATTGGCAAGGGATTCTAGCTCTTGTTTCCGCCGTGATTATACATGCGATTGTATATACGCAATGCAAGAAAAGGTGCTGCACAGTCTCTGTTATCACATTTAATGCACTTCCTTGTTTTTTGGCGGGTTTAATTCTTGCATTTGCAGGGTATTTTTTTGAGAAGCCACAACTTGCGAATTTCTCAATTAACTCAATATTATCAACTTTTTACCTTGGCGCTTTTGCTGGAGTATTTGGCATTTTGTGCTATTTCTTGCTCCAACAAAAGGCTAATGCTTTTCAGGCCTCTCTTGTATTTTTAATATTCCCTCTGATTGCCGTAAGTTTGGAGAGCTATATCTATGGATATGCAATTTCATTTTACTCAATGCTGTTGATAATACCTTTAGCTTTTGGAATACTCATTATTCTTATCTCTAAGAACTATTATGCAGTAAAGAATCAGGGTAGCGTTACACCGGTAGATGTAGAAAGGTAACAAAATAAAGGGGCGATTTATACGACATATAACTTGCCCCCTCGGCCAGCATTTAGGGGGCAAGTTATATAAGTAAAGGAGCCATTAAATATTTTTTAAGGGCACTTCATCAATACGTCACTATCTTCTTTGTCATCATGTACAGTAGCACTTAATGAATAGTCAGATGCTTCAGAACTATTATTTTTAATTTCCCAAATCCAACTAAGCGCTCCTGGAGTATAATAATCCTCATACCTAAGAGGTCTATCAATATCGCTTCTCTTTACCTCTTTCCATCCATCTCTTATACTGCATAGTAAAATTAACGTCATATCTGCATTTGCATTGGTAGAACGTAATACAGCATATAATTCCCCTCCTCTCGACTTACCCTCTTTATTTCCTCTAATACATACTTCTCCTTTTCCTTGGATAGTACCAGTATATGTTTCGATATTAGGTATACGAAGAGAAGGTATTGAATTTAGTGTATTATCATAATCAGCCGCCAACGCTAATCCAGAGAAAAATGTTAATGTCAGTAATGACAGAAATTTTTTTTTCATAAAACTCTACCTATATAAATACCATCATTCTCATTTTTATTATCTACACTATCTTTATTGTTTTTTTTGTGATTAATATCAAGTTTTATAAAACTTATCATCGGGGGATTAGTTGTGGAAATCATGGCGCTATCGCATTAACGTAGGTGAGTCAGCAAAAGTTGAAGCGCAGTCAACAGAGAAAACAGGATCAGTTGTGGGCAGAGGTGGGCCAGTGTTTATAGGGCATAGTGAAGATGATGTGCAGCCATTCACAGTCGGGGAGAATATGCTATTGCTCGGAGACCTTCATTTTGGGCGGAAGTATTTAGTGTGAGAACAGCGGGCACAGAAGTAAACGGTGAAGTATTCATCCAGCCTGTGTCATCGCAGGTGTTTTTGCCACGTCTGAGGTACCAACATGGCCATCCGCTCAGCATAATCACTTACAGACTGCGATTGGGATGATAGAACAAAACACCGGCGTTGTCGCATCAGCCCAATAGCCCAATCATGACCACAAAACCCCAGATTCTGCCTATTCTTATCTTGGTGCGCATAATGTATATTATGTTAAATAGAATTTGGGGTCTGTTGCTTCCACTTGCAGTATGGATCTCCTTCCCTCATTTGAGCCCGGTGACGCTGCTATGTGAAATCGATAGGAGTATCAATCGTCATTTCCATGCAATTAGAACTACAGATAATGAAAGTTAGGAATGAAGCAATATCGGAGCCCAAGTTTGGGCTCCTTCCTTACATAAATCATGATATTTGGATATTGGCGACTGTAAACGAAATTGTGTAATTTCCCTGGTGTGGCATTTAATATAACGTAAGGTTCCGATTTATATTGGTCTTTGCCATTACCGGATACCTTTTGACTTCAAACATTCATTTCATGGGTGCAACTGAGACAGCCCTTCAATCGCACTTTCTAGATAACGACGCGGGCATCCTAAATTTATTCGAATAAAGCCAGCCCCCATCTGCCCGAAACTTTCGCCCATGGACGCGGCGATCTTCGCCTTGTCGAGTAAAACTTGCTTCAGCGTTGTATCATCCAGCCCCAAGTCACGGCAATCCAGCCAGGCGAGATAAGTGCCCTCTGCCTTAACCATGTGACACCAAGGAGCTGCATAAGCTAGTGCCTGTTCGAGCCAGCGCCGGTTCTCGGCTAAATAGGCCTGTAAGGCATCCATCCAAGGGGCACCATATTTATATGCTGCCGTGGCTGCAGTCATAGATAAGGCATTGAAAACATCTAAGCCATGTGCATTAAGCCGATTGATAAATGCATGACGAATATCTGAGTTAGGAATGAGAAAGTTTGAAATTCTCAATGAAGATAACCCAAATGTCTTACTTGCCGACGTTGCCGCGATAACATGCTCATGCCACTCAGGGCCTAAATGTAATACCGATGTGAATGTCTCTCCTGGTAACGTTAAGTCAGCCCAAATCTCATCTGAAATCACGATGACATTGTACTTTTTGCACAGTGCCAATAGCTGGGTAAGCTCTTCTGACCTCCAGCATCTACCTGTAGGATTGTGCGGGTTACACAGCAGTAATAACCGGGGTTTCTCACGTTGAAGCAGTTGTTCTAAATGGTTATAGTCAATTTTATAACCCTCTACCCTCTCCAATAGCGGGTTCTCTAAAACCACCCTATTATTCATCGTGATAATCTTGGCAAATGAACCATAATACGGTCCCTGAATAACAACCCCATCACCGGGTTCACTCAACATTTGAATCAGTAAAGCCAGACCGGGGACGACGCCCTCAACGGAGGTAAACCAGTCTCGATTGAGTGCTAACTGATGCCGGTTGGCAAACCAATTAATCGCGGCTTGATAGTAATCATCATTTCTTTCGCTATAGCCGAATACACCATGATCGACACGGGTGTGTAGCGCTTGCAGCACTTCATCGGGGCACCTAAAATCAAAATCAGATACCCACATAGGCAATAAATCTGATTGGTCTAATTGCAGATATTGATTTAAAAAGTCCCACTTAACCGAACTGGTATTATGACGATCAATCACCTCGCTAAAATTAGGCTGTTTCATGTTGCACCTCCTGACGCTTGCCTGCATTCTCAGGCTTTACTTTTGCTATACCGAAACCGGTAAAACCATAAAGAAGGGCAAAGAATACAGCGGCATAACACTGAACAGCCCACGGTAACAGATCCAGAGTACTGACTCCCAGCGTTGTGGCCATGTAAATTCCTGCGGCGGTCCATGGAATTAAAGGCTCAATAACAGTACCGGCATCTTCTACCGTCCTTGATAGATTTTTATTATCCAAACCCATTCGGCCATAAGCGTCTTTGAACAACTCAGCAGGGATCAGCAGCGCTAACTTTCCGTCACTGGTGGCACCCGTCACCAAAATTGTTGTTGCGACCGTTGCAGCAATAAGTTGCCCGACAGTCCGTACAACTTTCAGTAAGCGGTTGATAATGATCGTAAGAGCGCCCGTCAGAGTCAATGCACCCGCAAATGAGAATGCACAGAAGACTAAGAGGATAGTACTCATCATTGAGAACATGCCGCCACGGTTCAACAGACGAGGAACGTCACTGACAATGCCGGATACGTTATGCCCCTGATCTGCAAACATCGATAGATTAAAACCATCCATCAAGGACTCTAATCCTTGCTGTAAGGTAAATCCTTGTAGGACAACTGCAATCACAATCGCCAGTGCACAGCCCGCCAGCATCACCGGAATGACTGGCCACTTTATTATTGCGCCCCACAAGACCAAGACCGGAGGCAAAATCAGTAACACGTTAAAGTGATATAACCCCTCAAGCGCCTGAATAATTTCCGTTACTTTTTCAGGTGTCGCAGCACTGCCGATTGAGCTGGAATGACCGGCAATCAGATAGACGATGGCAGCCAAAACAAAACTTGGGAGCGTGGTATACATCAAATGCTTGATATGAACATAAAGGTCGGTATCCGCAACAATTGCCGCGAAGTTTGTTGAGTCAGAAAGTGGTGAAATTTTATCGCCAAAATAGGCCCCAGAAACTACCGCACCCGCTGCTGCAGCTAACGGCACATCAAGACCTGCAGCGACGCCCATAAGAGCGACGCCAACAGTGCCGGCAGATCCCCAAGACGTACCGGTACAGACCGAAATGACACTGGTAATAAAGAAAGCAGAGATCAGGATGTATTGTGGACTAATCAGCTTTAGCCCCCAGTAAACCATATAAGGAATGGTCCCGCTGACCATCCAGGTACCAATAAGCCCTCCAACACAAACCAAAATCAAGATCACAGGCATCGCCTTGGCGAGCTTTGCCACAATGGAATCAATAATGTCATTCCAGCGATATCCCTGCCAATAAGCTAAGGCAGCGGTGATACAAGCGGATAAAAGTAGCAAGGGCTCAATACGTAACCCAAACTGACCATATCCAACCACTAACAGAGTTAGCATTGACACGATCGGCAATAACGCCAGTCCCAAGCTTAGCTCTTTTTTGTTGTCCATTTATAACTCCGGTTGCGAATGGGCTGTGACAACAGAATAATTAATATATTGAACCGAGGATGTGAGCGCGGATGGCTGTTCATGTAAGCGGTTTCATGAGAAATGAAAGTGTGACAAAAGTCACGTTTCAAACTATTGATTACCCTATTTATCCCCTATTCTTCCCTATCTGTGCAACTGAATCCCTGATAACCAGATCAGCGGAGAACATATTGATTTGGGGCGAGACTTCCCCCTCAGCATGTAACAGCAAGGCGATGTTTGCAGCCCTTCTGGCCATTCGCTCAATTGGGTAATGGACGGTGGTTAATGATGGATAGAGATAGCGGGCCAAAACGACATCATCAAAACCAACAATTGAAAGTTGTTCCGGCAGGCTGATGTTTCTTTGATGTAATGACCGCATCATCCCGGCAGCCATCACATCGTTAAATGTTACCACTGCGGTAAAATTCTGATCGCTGGCTAATAGCTTTTCCGCTGCTAACTCGCCCCCCTCCTCATCAAACGGAACGCTAATAATCCAATCAGCAGGCACCGTGATCCCCGCGCTCGCCATAGCAGCTAGGTATCCTTCCAAACGCTGTTTTTTGTCATCAATCAATAAATTTGCGGTGACACATGCAATTCTAGTATGACCATTCTGAAGCAGATAATGGGTGGAGGCTTCTGCGGCACGGGTATTGTCTAACCAGACACACCGGTTAGCAATAGCGGGTAAATAACGATTAATGAGTACCAACCCAGGAGTGTGGGCAGCATAGCGTAAGATCTCAGCCTCACTCATTCGTGTGATATGAGCGACGATGGCTTCACATCCTTGATTGATCAAAAACTCTAGCCCGGCTTTTTCAAGTTCTTCCTGGTGGCCCCCACTACAGACCATCAACTTGGCTCCTTTTTTACGAGCAACCTCTTCAACCCCTCGGGCTAAACGAGAGAAGAATGGATCAGCCAGATTACCGGTCAGCAAGCCCAGCATGTTTCCACTTCTTTTAGCCAACGCAAGAGCTGCCGCATTTCGCTGGTAGTTGTACTCACGCATTGCCTTCTCTACACGTTCACGGGTACCGGGCTCTACATAGGCCGTATTATTAAGAACACGACTAACCGTTGCTACCGAAACCCCAGCCCTCAGCGCAACATCTTTCATTGTGGCCACGAGTCACTCCCCATTTAGGCACTCTCTTTAGCTGTTTTATAACCACCGAACATCGATAGCAACTCATGTCACCACAACACCATTGAATGTATGTGTACAGCACTGGCATGTAATCGGAATATCTTCTGCACTCAGTGATGGATTCACCTTTTGCAATATACCTGCGTCATCAACATATAAGCCATGATAAAAACGGGTATCGCCACAACGGACATAGTCGCGCTGTTCATGTGAGTGCAATGCGACCATCCAAAAAATCGGCTCAGGTTTATCAAGGCGTTTCACCGCATGACTGTATACCTCATCCCATTGCTGGCCCACTTTAGTCAGCAGAAACATAAACAGCGGGGAATAATCCAAGCCTCGTTTCTGCTTACCATGCATTGATGCACGCTGTGGCATGTTCTCATCTGTTGCTTTCTGTTTATACCGTTCCCAACGATATTCTGCGCCTGGGTTGTTTGAGCGGTGACGTGTGGTGGTGTTAACTCTTCGATATAGCTTTTTAGCGGTATTTTCCTGATGTATGCGCATCAATGGTAATCCATTACTTTTAGCTGATTAGACATAAAATAAAACCTTTGGCGCTGGTGATAACCCGCCTCCTCAGTCTCAATAATGATTAAATAACACCGCTGACTCACTGGTTTGGCTCATCAGCGGTGAGAGATAACAACTTACTCTGACATCACAAACGGTGATGTATATTTGTCGACATTCGCTTTTGTGATCAACATACAGTCAAAAAGTTGTTTTTCACCCCGAGCGCCCGTTTTACCGGTTTTGAGGAAATTATCCGCCTGTTCAATGGCTTTTGCTGAAAAAACAGCGACCGGTTGCAACACAGTATAAGCCAACGTACCGGCTTTCACGGCATCCACCGCATCTGGTGAACCATCAAACGCCCCTACTTTCACTTGGTCGATTTTGCCAGCTTCCTTCAACGCGGCAATGGCCCCGAGCGCCATTTCATCATTCCCGCTGATAACCCCTTTTATGTCCGGGTTTGCCTGAAGCATTGACTGCATTTTGTTGTATCCCTGAGTACGATCCCAGTTGGCCACTTCTTTACCGACCAGTTTAAGGTCTGGGTACTGAGACAGTACGCTACTGTAGCCATTAGCCCGGGTGGCGGCGTTGTTATCTGACGGCGCACCAACCAGTTCAACATATTTACCGGAGTCACCTACTGTTTTAACCCACTGTATGGCACCCAGCGCAGCACCCTGCGCATTATTTGAAACCAGTTGTGCTTTGGCAAGACCGCTTTGGTTAAGCTCAGCATTGATTATAAATACCGGTATATTGGCGGCGATGGCTTTTTTTACCGAACCTATTGAGCCGTCAGCATTGGCCGGGTCAAGAATAATCGCTTTTGATTTATTGGTTATCGCCGTATCAATGAGCTGGCTTTCGGTATTGGTATCACCTTTATGGGCACTCACGGTAGCGCTGTACCCCATTTTCTCTGCCGTGGCTTTCGCCACCTGCCCCTCGGTGAACCAATACGGGTTAGAGGGATCGTTGATGATGATCGTCATTAACCCATTATTGGCCCACGATGCGGTGGAGAAAACAGTGGCAAACGTCATGGCGACAAGGAGAAAGAAATGCTTGCTGTTAAACATAATAAATACTCCATTTATGCAGGATTTAGGGCTTGTAGATGGACGCTGATTGTTGATGACATCGACGTAGGTGGCATCGATAAGATCACACACCGACTGCAAATGACATCAATAGCAGGGACTGCCCACTCTCCCCACCTGCGCTTATAGGTTTACTTGTTTCATTTACCTCGTCGGCCGTACTGCAAGGTATTGAGCAATACCGCCATAACAATCACCGCGCCAGTAAACACGGTTTGCCAATAGGCGGATACGCCAATAATCACCAAGCCATCGGAAAGAAAACCAATAACAAAAGCCCCAAGCAGTGTGCCACGAACGTTGCCACGCCCTCCGGTCAGCGCCGCACCGCCAATCACCACCGCCGCAATGGCGGTCAGCTCATACGTGGTACCCGCAGTCGGGCCGGCGGAGGTTAACTGCGAAGAGAGCACCAATCCAGCCAGTGCAGCGCAAACCCCGGAAAGAACATAAACGCTGATTTTGACGAATTTAACCGGAACACCCGAGAGATCCGCGGCACGTTCATTGCCTCCCGAGGCATACAACCAGCGACCAAATGCGGTACGCATCAGTAAAAATCCACAGGCCAGTGCCACGACGCCCAGAGCCAGCACGCCAATCGGAATATTAAAGAGGCGATTAAATCCCAACCAGTCAAAACCGGTATTACCTAGCTCGGGGCTACCCGCGAGTTTGTTGTAGGTTAAGCCATTGGTCATCAGCAGTGCCGCGCCACGTGCTACATAGAGTGAACCGAGTGTTGCCACAAAAGCAGGTACCCGAAAAATGGCGATCAAGATGCCATTGATAAGCCCAACCAATGCGCCCAGCGCCAGAGTCATAATTACTACCGCCCAGACTGGCAAATAGAGCACCACGCCGAGTGACTCAATGCTTATGCCTTGCATTAAAAAACCCGCGAATACACCAGACAGACCCAACGTCGAACCAACAGAGAGATCAATTCCACCATTAAGAATAACCAGTAGCATTCCAATCGCCGGGAGGCCAAATATCGCCACATGTGAGGCCATCGTCAGGAAATTTGCGCCAGAAAAGTAGTTGGGTGAGAGGAATGAAAACACGGCAATAATGACCAATAATGCAAAGAAGGCGCGCCCTTCCAGTAATAAGCGCGACAGCTTCAGATGGCGCGGCTTACCCACGCTTTTGGCCGGTGTAGGGTTCGCCGCATGCAGCATTTGGGTTCTCTCGTTCATATTTTTCGGCTCCATGTAGGGTGATGTCAGGCAATCACGGACTCGCCAGAAGCGGCCATGATGCGTTCTTTAGAAACCGCAGAATCAAAGATGGCGGTAATATGCCCTTTACTCATCACCACAATGCGGTGCGCTATACTCAGGCACTCTCCTACTTCGGAGGTGGAGTAAATAACGGCCAGTCCTTTACGGGCGCTCTCAGCAAGTAAACGGAAAACCTCCGCTTTGGCACCAATATCAATGCCACGGCTGGGTTCATCCAATAAAATGACTGTTGGCCGGGTCGCCAGTATCTTGCCGATCACGACCTTTTGCTGATTCCCGCCAGATAGTGACCCAATAGTCGCCTCACCTCCTGTCGTTTTCACCGTCACATTGCGGATGGAATCGGCCACCAACTCCTGTTCACGGCGGGGAGAAAGCACCAAGCGACGAACAAAATCGCGAATACTGGCCAGGGTGAGGTTTTCACCCACTGACATCGTCTGCACCAAGCCGTCACGCTGACGATCTTCGGGTACCAACGCCAGACCGCTTTCAATACGGTCAGCAATGCTGAGGGGGGAAATATCTTGGTTGTTGAGCAGAATAGTGCCCTGTTCAGCGCTAAGCCGCCCGGCGATGCACTCCATCAGTTCGGTACGGCCCGCGCCCATCAACCCGTAAATGCAAATGATCTCCCCGGCCCGCACACTTAATGAAAGGTTATCCACGGCCATATAACCGCTCGGGCCGGGAACACTGAGCTGATCAACCGCCAGAGCGACGTCACCAAACTCGTAGCCCTGCGGCGGTGAGCCTAAGTCAAAATGATCGCCCACCATATTGTGAACAATCCACTCCAAATCGATATCACTACGCTGGCCACTGGCGGTCACCACCCCATCGCGCAATACCACAGCGTGATCGGTGATTTCCAGTGCTTCCTCCAAATGATGTGAGATATAGACAATCGAAACGCCACGGTGGGTAAGGTCACGGATAATGCTGAACAATACGCCGACTTCCGAGGCACTGAGTGCTGATGTCGGTTCATCCATAATCAAAATACGCGCCTTAACAGATAGTGCACGGGCAATCTCCACAATCTGCTGCTGACCTAAGCGCAAATCCTCTACCAGAGTCAATGGGTCTATATCTTCCTCCAGTTCACGCATTAGGTCCCGGGTAATGCGCTCTTCATTGGCAAAATCCACCCCTGACGCAGTCATCATTTCTCGGCCAATAAAGATGTTGTCGCGCACATTCATGTTAGGTGCGAGATTCAGCTCCTGATGAATAATGGCAATCCCATGCTGGCGCGCTTGGGCTGTTGAGGAGAAGTTTTTCACTTCACCACTGAGCAAAATATCACCTGAGGAGGGAGTGACTACCCCCGAGAGAATTTTCATTAACGTCGATTTTCCAGCGCCATTCTCCCCAAATAGCGTCGTCACCTTACCCCGACGAATATCGAAGTTCACACTTTGTAGCGCATGGGTCGAACCGTAGATTTTGCTGATATTCCGCGCCGCTAATACAACGTCTGGATCATCATGCTGTTCGTTATCTATTTCCTGGGTCATTGAATATCGATCCTTACCGGTGTGACCAACCAATTATCTGGATTGAGTAAGCTAAATACACCAACGACCTTCACGGTTTTACCGGTAAGCGCCACAGTATCCAGCGGTTCCAGCACCGATGATTTCATCGCATTATTAATTGCCGACCCTGCATTCTGGTACTCAATTTGATTCTTAAAGTCACCAAACTGTATTTTGCCTGTCGCATCACGCAAAGCGGTGCCCGTGATCGCAGGTCCAGTTTGTATGCGCACCTGAGAGCCACCTGGTAACCCATTGATTTTTAAATCATAAACCCCCATATTTCCATCGCCGACTACGCCGGTGAAATAGACAGCGAATACCGCCAACGGTGAACCAACACCATATTTTTCCACTGCTTGTTGTGAGTTGGTTCGCAGTAAATCAGCCAGCATGGGGGCATCTACCGCTTGGGCTACGATACTTTTTTGAATCTCAGGAAAGATATTCACACCATAGCTTTCTGCAGAAAAACCCTGCTCCCGAACATCCTCAGTGGAACCGATTTTCACCACTTTAGTATTCAGGGCAATACCACTCAGAATCACTAATACAGCCGCACAGGAGAACATAATGCGTTTTTTAGTACGGCTGGCGAACTGTGAAGAAAGTTCAGACACATTGCTCATACTCTTGCCTCATATGGCCTATCGCTACTCGACATCTAACCTCTCGTCTCCTCACTAAATGGTGAGGATCTCGCGACGACAGTAATCGCAGTCATCGTCTGGTTTATCAACCGCCAAATCACATATGTTCACGCACATATCATTTGAACGAATGGCAATGTTTGGAAAATAGATTTTAACGAACAAAAGTTCAATGTAATTTATTGTGAACATAGACTTGAAACCAATAAATGTTCCATAAATGCGAAAAATGTCACGTTTTTGTTAAAAAACACCTGTCAGGTATTTCCACACGTCTAATGCACTGTGTTACCCGAACTATCCGAATGACAATCATCAGTAACAAATGTTTTTTATTTGATCATATGGATGGATTTATTTAATAAAAGCAGATAGGTCGAGGTGTGGAAGGTTGATATATGTGATGGCGGTCAAGGAAGTGTGATTTTCATACATAATGTGTATGTTTTTATGCCAATTCAAGGTGAGAATAATGTTGGTTTAATGTTAATTTATATTCCTGTAGTAAACTCCAAGGTATCATAATGGACTCACTCGTCACACCTTGTTGAATTTCTAGTTATTTATATACCCGTCATACTTCAAGTTGCATGTGTGTTGGCTGCTTTCGTCCCCCCCAGTCACTTACTGATGTAAGCTCCTGGAGATTCGCTCAGTTGCCGCCTGCCTGTAATTCGAATTATTTTGGGTATATGTCTCTACAATAAGTAATTATTAATTACTAAATTAAACTTAAGAATAGCAAATGACATGGAGCGAACACTATCGCTTCACATATAAGGAAAAATATATGATTAAGTTTATATGGACACCTATAAAATTATTTGGTTTTTATACAACTTCATTAAAAAAATTATTTATAACAACATCTGCTTTACCATTACTTATGTCCAGCATGGCATTGGCACAACCGGATATAGTAAGACTTGCTAATCTAAAATTCGCGCATTATGGTGCCATTTCATACATGAAAGAAATAGCGCCAAAATATAACATAAAGATAGAAGAGCGAATGTTTGCAAAAGGGATAGATATTGCGCCCGCAATCGTCGCGGGACAAATTGATATAGCGGCCAGTGCAGTTGATGCGGCAATAGCTGCCCGTGCTCAAAGTATCCCCATCTATGTTATTGCAGGATTTGCCAAAGGCGGTGCACGAATTGTTATTGGAAATAATAGCAGTATTAAATCCATTGCTGATCTTAAAGGTAAAAAAGTGGGTGTTGCCCGTGGTGGTGCTCAAGAACTTCTTCTTCTGGCAGAACTGGATAAATATGGACTGACATGGTCTGATCGGCCAGGAAAAGATGTTCAGATTATTTATATGGCTTATGCTGACCTTAACCAGGCTCTCCAGTCTGGTAACCTTGATGCGATTAGCCAATCTGAACCTCATGCCAGTCAGGCAATTAATATGGGTTATGGTGTCGAGTTATTGAAGCCCTATGATACCCCCGTAGGAGTGCCAATTCGTGCATTGATAATGACGGCAGCCATGTATAAAGAGAAGCCAGAAGTGGCTGCTCGCGTACTTAAACTGTTTGTTGACGCGACCAATACCTTTATTCAACAGCCTGAAATAGCGGAACAATATGTCCGTAAAGAGATGTTCAAGAATCAAATCACCTCGCAAGATTATCAAGATGCTATTGGTAATTCCCCATTCAGTTACGACATCACAGTGGAACATGTTCAGGTGACGACTGATTTGATGCAGAAATATGGTATAGGCCGAATGAATACCCCCCCTATTGCCGCTGATTGGGTAAAGACTGATCTTCTTGAGGCCGCGAAGAAAAGTATTGGGGTTGATGAGTCATAACTGATGAAAAATATTAAGGTTTATCAAAATTTCAAGTGGGTCATTATGCCAGCCATTGTACTGTTAATGTGGCAAATGCTCGCAATGTCGGGCTGGATACAACCCACAATACTTCCATCACCGGTAGCCGTTGTGGCACGCTGGTTCGATTATTTTTTACCCTATGAAGCTTATAATCCAGAAACATCAAGCTGGCTGGTGTGGAGCCTTTCAGGGGAGTTATTACATGATGCTTGGGCGAGTATCTACCGAGTGATTATCGGTTTTCTGATAGGTGCCCTGCTTGCTCTACCATTAGGATTATGGGTGGGTTCTAGTCAGCTTGGCAATGACCTAATGAATCCGTTAATTCAGTTTCTTCGCCCTATTCCGCCGATTGCATATATTCCATTAGCGATGTTGTGGTTTGGCCTGGGTAATCCTCCGGCATTCTTTTTGATAAGTATCGGGGCTTTTTTCCCAATACTGATTAATACTATCGCAGGTGTCCGTAATGTAGATAGCATATATATTCTGGCTGCACGTAATCTAGGCGCGGGGCAAACTGCGATGTTTCGCCGAATTATTCTTCCTGCGGCCACCCCTTATATTCTTACAGGAATGCGAATTGGCATAGGAACCGCGTTTATTTGTGTAATTGTGGCAGAAATGATCGCCGTCAATAGCGGTGTTGGCTACCGAATTCTGGAAGCGCGCGAATATATGTGGTCCGATAAAGTAATAGCAGGCATGTTCACAATTGGTTTTCTTGGCCTGATCATTGATTTATGTATGGATCGCCTGAACCGGCGTCTTTTACGCTGGCACAGAGGAATAGGCAACTGAGATACCAATATGAAAACATCAGATAATATTATTGAACAAGCAGAGATGTGTGAAATTAGTATTATTAATGTTGATAAGACATTTGGCTCTGGGGAGAGTATTGTCATCGCACTGAAAGAAATAAATCTTCAGATTTCACATGGTGAATTCGTCTGTTTGCTCGGGCCATCAGGATGTGGGAAATCGACACTACTCAATGCTATCGCGGGGTTTTCCCTGCCGACTCATGGGGAGATTGTCGTTAAAGGTGACGTAGTTAAAGAACCCGGTACCGATAGAGGAATGGTTTTTCAAGAATATGCGCTGTTTCCATGGATGAACGTGGAGAAAAATATAGCTTTCGGCATGGATATTAAAGGAGAGTCAAAAGAAAAATGCCAATCCGTCGTTGAAGATTTACTGAATACGCTAGGTTTAAGTGAGTTTCGCACACGGTTCCCAAAAGATTTGTCGGGGGGGATGCGACAGCGTGTTGCAATAGCGCGCATTTTAGCTCTCGATCCCCCAATCATGCTGATGGACGAACCTTTTGGTGCGCTGGACGCATTAACACGACGTTCATTGCAAGATGAGCTGTTACGAATATGGGAGAAAAGCCGCAAAACCATCATCTTTGTCACTCACTCGATTGAAGAAGCGATCTATCTTGGTACAAGAGTCGTGGTACTCACCTACCGTCCTGGGACCTTGAAGCAAGATATCGCTATTGAAATACCTCGCCCGCGTGATACCAGCGGTGCTGAATTCAACAGAATAAAGCGTGAGTTAGGGGCATTAGTGATGGAGGAACAACAGCGATTCTCCGATGCAGAACGCAGAGGTGGTTAGCAAACCCACCGCGAAGTTTACATTTACCGCACGCAAGCAGCGTGCCGTTACATCTATTAATATCAATCTTTATTAAAAACAATCATAGTCGGCGGTTGTATGCGTCTCCTTTTTCATCGAAACTCACGCTGACGATAAGCACCCAAGAATATAATTTCAAGAATTGTGCCCCCGGAAGAGATATATTAGGCTGCATACTGTTCGAAAATAGACTCTTTAGCTGGAATGCGTTGAGATAATCACTGGGGCCAAATGAAAATATTCATTCTGATAGTCGTTACGTTATTTCTGGTAGCCTGCACCTCTACAGGGCATATCGGTGTCAGTGGCGGTTCAAGTGGCATATCTGGTGTCAGGATAGGCACTGGCATTCGCTGATTAAAATTCAGGGCATAGCGTCATGCCCCGTGATTTCATTTACTTTTTTAAGCTAAAAACGTTAACGAAACGGTGGCTCATTAAAGGTACGTAATTTACGGGAGTGTAATTGGTCACCTTCCGCCCGTAGCAAATCGATTGCCCGAATACCAATCTGCAAATGCTCAGAAATAGCCCCTTCATAAAAATGGTTGGCCTGCCCCGGCAGTTTAATTTCGCCATGTAATGGCTTGTCGGAAACACAAAGTAAGGTCCCGTATGGCACCCGGAAGCGATAGCCTTGAGCGGCGATAGTGGCGCTTTCCATATCAACGGCCACCGCGCGACTTAAGCTAAAACGTAGCGATGAGGCGGAGAAACGTAATTCCCAGTTACGATCATCAGAGGTGACGACAGTCCCGGTACGCAGACGTTGTTTTACCTCGACGCCTGGCATACCACTAACGGCTTTGGTCGCATCGTACAATGCGCGTTGTATCTCGGCAATGCTAGGGATCGGAATATCGGGCGGTAATACCGCATCCAGAACATGGTCATCACGCAAATACGCATGTGCCAGTACATAATCACCAATGGATTGGCTTTCTCGCAGGCCACCACAATGACCAATCATCAGCCAGACATGTGGCCTCAACACCGCCAAGTGGTCACAAATTGTTTTGGCATTGGAGGGGCCGACACCAATATTAACCAATGTGATGCCCTGCCCATTTTTGGCTATCAGGTGATATGCCGGCATCTGATGTTTTTTCCAAGCCAGGTCAGAAAGGGTTTTTTCCGGATCTGCATTCTCTGCCGTGATGTAACTACCACCTGCGCAGGAGAGTGCTTTATAGGGGCTGTTTGGATCCAAAATTTGCTCACCCGCCCAACGGACAAATTCATCAACATAACGGCTGTAATTGGTAAAAAGAATATACGGCTGAATGTCTTCGGCTGGCGTACCGGTATAGTGTTTTAACCGTGCGAGGGAAAAATCAGTGCGCAGCGCATCAAAGTGAGACAACGGTAGATCACTTACTGCGGTGCCAAGTGATGCCGTGCCAAACGCTATCGTTTCAATTCCGTCGGTGATGCCATCACCGATTTTAGCCAGATCGGTCGTTGGGAAATGCTGAGCAAGGCCTGCGGTCATTGACCGATCGAGGATCAAGTCTGAACCATCGATAACAAACGGATAAGGCATCTCTTGTTGTGACGCTGTCACTTCAAATACCGCACCATACTCATTCTCAAGCAGCGTCATTTGCTCGGTTAGATATTCCCTGAACAGCGCGGGTCGAGTAATTGTGGTGCTGTATTGCCCTGCCCGAGAAAAGCGCCCATATGCACGCGTGCGGTGGTGATCGCTAAATTTACCGTCCCATCTGACACTAAGCTGTGGATAGCTAAATAACCCCTTGCCTCTTTCCACTGTATTCGGCAAAGAACCATCACGAATAAATGCGCTGATCGCATTACGTAAAGCGGCCAACGCCGCATCATAGAGCATTTCCAGCTTATCAATGGCCTCAACAATTGCGATAGAGCCTGTATTTTGTAATTTATTCAAAGTGCCTCCTTAAATACAAGAGCAGCGATTATTGACCAATACAGTGCTATTTATTGCGCAGCAAATCTAGCCTTTTCCTGAAAACAGGAGGACCTTTTACCGCTTATTCAAACGTTTGATTCCTCTTCATCAACACTAAAATAGTCGCGGTCGCAGATAACACATTATTTTCTGCTTTGAGCATCACTAAAAGGTCTTTTTTGCGTGGCAAAATCATTTTTACGCAGTGGAAGTTTGGACGATATTCTGGCGTTAGGTGAGAACGGGCAACCGATTTATACCTCGGCACTTCAGATCAGAGAATCTTTTCGCCTTAAAAAACAGCAACATATTGTTGATTGCTTGGCGATCCCCCAGATCAACGAACAAGGTAATCGCATTGACTGGTACGCCCCCTTCGAAGGGAAAGTCACTTCATGGATTTCTGCCTCTAATACAGAGCGCAAAGCAGCGATTAAACAATTAGCCGTCTGTCTGGCAAGCGCCAACGATATCAGCTTGCGAGCCAAAAAATCAGAAAAAGCCGCACAGCGGTTATTTGGTACATTACTCGCGAAAGCACTGCAGTTCCCTGATAAAAACCATGTTTATCTGGTCTCTGGAAAGCCAGTCATTACGTTCTGGGGGTTTGTCAGCCAAGATAAAAAAATGCGTAGCGATCCTCTCGATTGCTTACGGCTATCCACTGATGCCGTTGAATCGGCTATCAAAGTTGAACCCACAGTCAAAGTTGAGTCTGATGTCATACAGTCTGACATAAGGGCCAAACCGGTTGTCACACCAGCAGCGATTGAGTTACCACCACAACCCGAAGTTATCCCCACGCCACAATCCGTGGCAGAACAGGAAGTCACAGTCGGATCTGAACCGATAAAAACGCAGGTTCGCTGGTTACGTATCGGTGGGATGCTCTCTGTCGCCGCATTGATTGGGGCACTCGTCGCACAGCTCAGTGGCAACCTACCCGGCAGTACTGCGCCTACGGCTGAGCACATCACGGAGAAACCCGAGCTACCAGCATCACATAAGACCCAAGCGACAGCGGATGCCCTCTCGCCAGTAGAGCCAATAACACCATCGGTTCCCCCGCCTATCATGCAGCCGCAATTACCGTTGGATCACGCCCCGGTCCCGCCCGACGCCAATGTAGCTGTTGCAGAGTCGATAGTTGCAGAGTCGATAGTTGCAAAGTCGATAGCGGCAGAGCCTGTGACTCTCCCAGTGACACGGTCTAACAATAATGCGCTGATTTTACCGGCGAATGCGGTGAAAATTGGCTCCACAGCCTTTCTCAACGGCAATTGGCGTGCCATCCCTGAGACTAAAATCTCACTCACGGGTAAACCACCGAGCCTTAGATATCAAATTAAACAAGGTAAGGGCAGCGTAAAAATTACCCATGGGGATAATGTAACTTGCCGTGCCAATGTCACCGCCGGGCTGATGAAATCAGGCAATTTGGTGATCAACAGCCGCTATCGAGCACAGTGCAATGATGGTTCAAAATATCAAATACCTGAAATTGTCTGTAAACAAGGCACCACAGATATTGCTGATTGCAAAGGCCGCTATGATGCCAATACGACCCTTTCAATGACGATGACGCGTGAGAGTAAATAATATTATGTTAGCGACGATCACTGATTATAAACAGAAAATTACGCTCATTCAGGATAGTGGGATCCAGTTCCTGGATTTTGCTTTAAAGCCAGAATCAGACACTGAGCTACCCAATAAATTTGTCCGTAAAAGTGCCAATGGCCCGTTGTTACGCCTGAATTACAATGAACACAATGGGAAATATTCACTGATGCTCCCAGGTGCAGCACCTGAGATTGTGAAACCCGAATTTAGTATTCCGCTAGAACAATCACTGAAGTTATTGAACAAGATTTGGCTGCCATTGCCTTTCTTGCGATTCAACCCACCCCGCACGTTTATTCGTGGGCCCGATAATTGGGCCAGAGTACAAATATTAACGCTGGATACCCCGGATCAAGACGGTAATACATTACGTGTCACACTGGCTTTTGATACCAAAGTGTATCCTGAGAGCCACGATAACGACTATTTGGCCCCCAATGAAAACGATATCAAAACCGGCCTGAGTTTCACACTGGCTTACCATAATGAAGATTTGGTCGAGTTTCTGGATTTGACGTGGGTCGATGGTTGGCTGCGGGAAGTGTTTACCCAACAAGCTGCCGAGCAAGAAGAACGGACCGCCAGGCATATTAGTGCCTCGCTCAGAGAGTTTGAGTATCAAGCACATTATCTGAATTTGCTGGCGTTACTTGGCAATCAGCTCTGTATACCGGAAATTAAAATCACCACGCATACGCTACAAGAACCTACGGTTAACGTGGATTTAATCCTTGATGTGGGTAACTCACATACCTGCGGCATTTTGGTTGAAGATCATGCCGATGAAAGTTATGGGCTAAGCCAGACTTATGAGCTGCAATTGCGCGACCTGAGTGAACCTCACTACCTGTATAACGAGTTATTTGAAAGCCGGGTGGAGTTCGCGCAAGCAAAATTTGGTAAACAGAGTTTTTCAGTTGAAAGTGGTCGTGAAGATGCATTTATCTGGCCTTCGATTACCCGTGTTGGTCGCGAAGCCTGCCGTATGGCATTACAGCGCTCGGGCATCGAAGGTTCGACCGGTATTTCCAGCCCACGACGTTATTTGTGGGATGAAGAGAGTTATGCTGCTGGCTGGCGATTTAGCGGCACACAGACCGCACCCCATGAAGAATTGGCAACCGCTCTCCCCTTGACCCTTTTATTGAATGATGATGGCGAGCCGCTGTATCGTTTACCTGCTGAAGAACGGCTACCGGTTTTTTCTCCCCACTATAGCCGCAGTTCATTAATGGCCTTTATGTTGTCTGAGCTATTAGCGCAAGCACTGATGCAAATCAACAGTGTGGCCCAGCGGTTGAAAATGACGCATGCAACAGCTCCCCGTCAATTGCGTTCGATTATCCTGACGCTGCCCTCCGCGATGCCCAAACCTGAACGTGAAATTTTTCGGCAAAGGATGAATGAGGCCATTGCCCTAGTTTGGAAATCTATGGGCTGGCATCCTGCTGATGACGATTTTGTAACGCCAGCCGATCACGTAAAAAGCAAAGTGCCCGTACCGGATGTCCAAATGGAATGGGATGAAGCCACCTGTGGGCAGATGGTTTATCTGTATAACGAAACACAAGTGAACTTTGGTGGCCGCACCGCCGCCTTCTTTGCCAGTATGGCGCGTCCTGATAAACAACTCGACGCTGGCGAAACGGCAGATAAAACCTTACGGATCGCCTCAATTGATATTGGAGGCGGCACCACTGATTTGGCCATCACTCAATACTGGCTGGATGACGGCATTGGCAATAATGTCAAAATCAGCCCGCGTTTATTGTTCCGTGAAGGGTTTAAAATCGCGGGTGACGATATCTTACTTGATATCATTCAACTCTATATTTTACCCGCGCTACAGGCAACGCTGAAAAAGATGGCGGTGGTTAACAGCGATAGCGTCATGGATAAACTGTTCGGTAACGATGGTCGCATGGATGGTCAATCCGTCCTGCGACAACAAACAACCTTACAAATTTTCATGCCAGTTGGTCGCGCCATACTCGAAGCATATGAAAATTTCGATCCCTTGGATACCCGGGCTGAGATTGAAGCCAGTTTTGGGGAATTACTGCTGCAGTCCTCACAACCACAACCATCATCACAACCATCATCACAACTACAGCAGCCGACACTGAAAGTACTGGAATATATCAACAGTGAAATTCAACGCGAGCTACCCACCGATGCTGGTGGGTTTGATATCTTGCAGGTGCCACTGGTCTTAAAATTAAGTCAATTACACGGTGAATTCTTATCTAACCGGATGAGCATCACGCAAAACCTGCGGTCATTATCGGAAGTGGTGTCTCTCTATGCTTGTGATGTCCTATTACTGACTGGGCGTCCTTCACGTTTCCCTGGGATTCAAGCGTTATTCCGCCATCTGCAACCGTTGCCGAATAATCGTATTTTGTCTCTGGATGGATACCATACCAATGATTGGTATCCTTTTAACAAACTGGGCCGGATTGATAACCCTAAATCGACTGCTGCAGTCGGCGCTATGCTCTGTCTGTTAGCACTGAATCTGCGACTGGCGGGCTTCTACTTTAAAGCGGGCGATTTCCAGCCTTACTCGACGATCCGCTATCTTGGCATGTTAAACAGTAGTAATACATTGACCACCGAAAATGTTTACTACCGTGATATCGATCTGGACAGTGCCGACTATAAACTACCCTCTGATATCCATTTCCAGCTCCGGGGTTCTCTCTCTCTTGGATTTCGTCAGTTGGATAATGACCGTTGGCCTGCCTCACCGCTCTACACGTTATCGATTGTCGAACAAGAACTGGCCCGCAAAATTGCCGGTAATAGCGTCTTGAGCGTCAAACTGAGACTGGCGAAAGGCGACAAACAATCAGGTTTGGAACGTTTTGAGCTCGCCGAGGCGAAGCTGCAAGACGGTAGCCGTGTGCCCTTACATCATCTGCGACTAAAATTGAACACATTAGCCAGCAATGGCTCAGGATCCCCCCATTATTGGATCGATAGCGGAAGCGTATTTAGAAAATGAAATCATTAACCCCGCAGCTATTTAATGGCCAACAGCTTCATGACCAGTTACGGCAGGTAACACAAGGTATCGACCAGGCCATTGATTGGGTTAAGAGTACCCGCCAACATGCTGTTCGTCTGGATAGAGAAGCCGAACAGCTAACCATTAAATTACGCCGTACTCGCAATAAAGCGCACAATTTATCTGAGGCAGCGCTAGCCGCGATGACTATTGGTTTTGTAGGGCAATCACATGCGGGGAAACGGCATCTTATTTCCGCACTGGTGGCCAATGAGCATGACCGATTGGAAGCCACTCTCGGGGGAAAAACGCTCGATTTTTGGCAACAAATTTGGCCGGAGTATCAAGCGACTGGCCTGGTTACCCGCTTTAGTTATCAGACCGTCGGTCATCAAACGATTGGTCATGAAAGCAGAACAGAAAATGAAGCTTATCCGGTTCGGATTTCCTTGCTCAGCGAAGTTGATATCGCCAAAATCATCGCCCGTGCTTTCTTGCTGGACTGCCCTCAGGAAAACCCAGCTTATTCCCTAGATGAGCAACAAATTACCGAACATCTGCGGCAATTGATGATGCATCGGCAGCCAATCATTAACGCTGGGCTCAATAGCGATGATGTGATTGCACTTTGGGACTCCCTTGCCCACCACGATACGCTACGCCAGAAAACATTGGCGACGCACTTTTGGCCTACCGCGATTGAACTGGCACCGTATCTGAGTATTGATGATCGGGCCAGGTTATTCTCGTTACTGTGGGGTGAACACGGCCCACTTACTGACGCTTACCGCCATTTTTCCTATACCTTGCAACACCTTATCGGTGCTCCTCAACTATTAGCACCATTAAGTGTATTGGTTGACGATACCCTGCTACCTGCCACCAATGGTGTTATGAATATTGCTACGCTTGGTGACTTGAATACACCCGCAGATAACTATGTCCAGGTGCTTCCCTTGATAAACGGCAATACCGCGGAACCGGTGACAGTGTCACAAGCAGAGCTGACGTTATTAGCGGTGGAACTGAGGATCCCGTTCGATAAACCCGCACATGAAAGTACATTTGAATCCATTGAATTGCTGAATTTCCCTGATGCTAATGGTCCGCTGACCATCTCGACATTAATGGAAACCGCGACTTATCCGCTGGCCTCGCTGCTGTCACAGGCTAAAAATGCCTATTTACTCGAACGTTATACCGACCAACAGCAAATCAATCTGTTATTGGTGTGCACCGCCACAGATCAGCGTTCAGAGGTAAAAAGTACCGGTAAGGCATTGGATTATTGGGTTAAACAGACTCAGGGAGTGTCTGTTAAGGTACGCTCACGCCGTAATCCGGGTTTAATCTGGGCCTTAACGCCCCATGATCAGCGCATCACCGCGAATCTACGTCTCACCACCACAACAGACGCCCAACCGCATGACTCGAATATCAAAAATTACGATGAAGCGGTGCAACGCTATGTTGGTAATCCCGGTGACAGTTGGGGAACCCTGCTGGCATTGGATGCACGAGGGGTTGAACGGATGGTCACGTACCTATCGAAAGAGGTCCTTCGGGATATCAAATCAGAACGTCTAACCGAACAACTTCACGAGTTACAACGGGAACTGACCAATAACCTGTTTGCGAGTTGGTATCAACCTTCTGCTACAGACGAACAGCAGCAAAAACAACGTATTGTAGAAATATTACTTAAAACGTTGCAAACCCGTACTGGGGTACATGGCGAATTGTTGGAGCAATTACTCCCTTCCCGCGATGAACTGCACCGCCTTTATTTACAACAGCACCTTTATCTATCACCGCGCCTTTATCAACAAGAGAAAAAAGGTGTTGCTGATCTTTCTACACCACTCGACAACACTGAACCTTTCAGTATTGGTATCGATATCGATCTGTTTAGCGACTTTCCCACTCCTACTGAGTCATCGCTGACACCACAGGCCAGACCTGATAACGATGAAGCAGAGTATGCCGCTCATGTGCAATATTATTGGATAAATCATCTACGCCGACTGCCTGATAATACTGCGCTGCTTGAGTTACTGGGGGTTACTAAACCCACGATAGAACTGCTGGTTGCGGAATTAATTACTGCCAGTATCCGGCTGGATATTACCGGGGATTTACTACAGGCACTGGCTGATAACGAACCGGTGGTTCTGCATCGTGTAGCCAAAGCGGACCGCCAGGTTTCTCGTGCGCTCACTGTACTCGGTGATTTCATTGCCTGGTTAGGGTTTTTGCAGATCAATGAAGATAAGCGCCCAGATAGCCGCATTAATCGAGGCTATAAAATTTTTGCTCAGCCACCTAGATCAGTATCAACTTTAGGGATCTCTCGCCGGTTAACGCAACTGGCATTAACCCCAACTAACAGTACCGCATTTTATATCTATGATTGGTTAGTGGGTTTGGGTGAAATGATTATTCAAAACGTGGGATATTCAGCCAGTAATGAGATAAGCCCGGCACAGCGCCAACAACTGGCGGCTATATTATCGGTGATAAAACCCGAAAATGATTAAACAGACGGTTGACAACGTTAAATAAAGGGAAACTCGCCACAAAAATGCGCGACTCCTCGGCGGAGAAGCGCATTTTTTAAACGGTAAAACTCAAGTGATATCAGTAATTAAAATTGTTTTGTTGGCTGTCGTTATACTGGCTCGCGTTGCGTTTGCCAATGGATAACCTCATAACGCCCGCAAAACAATAATCCCTGGAGTCTTCTTCACATACTCAATGAAAGATGAATCGACGACTTTTTCATTCACTTTCAGCGAAGATGCATTACGTAATACCGGCCCATTTTTTGTCATAATAAAAATACCCGTATGAGTGACGTCCAGCCCCGCAATATTGGTATAAATACCGATATAATCACCGGTCCTCAGTTTATCAATAACAGAATCATTGATAAATTCAGCCGGAATATAGCTAACATCGCGTTTGAACACACCCAGTGTTGGGATAAACTCCCCACCATCACTTTTCTGATTGAGATATTTTGTAACAGTTAACGTATGAGTACTGATTTCAGCGGTAATATCCTTGGCATTTAAAGGGGGACGAGATGACCAATCGGTAAAGAAATGTTTCCGATGTTGGTAACTAATATCACCATCAATATACCTAACCCCTACTAATTGTTTGATAAAGTCATTTTTACTTTTAGATTTACGTAGAGATTCCACATAATCCAGATAGGTAAAGCAGTCTAACCCTCTAAAATCTATTACTAATTTTTCTGGTTCCGTTGATGAGCCAATCAACATATTAGCTTTGTAAGGTGTGCCTAAAAATTCGGCTGAAACCTTCGCGATGATTTCACCTGTATTAGCTTGATCGGCTGTTTTTACTTGCGTTTCTATAATGCTATTGATTCGATTTGATGTGTAAACATCAATATCGACGGGGTCATGCGTATTTTTTTTAGCACCGCACCCAGCTAAAACAGCCATTAGAATTAAGGGTAAAGATTTATTCATAAAATCCCTCTATGCTTTGTTAACCTGTTATTTCCATATAATATTTCCATCGTTACTCTACTATTTAAATTTTAAACTAAGCATCAACGATAATACATTAAATGACTTGCCACTACGGACAAGTGGCCGCCTTTTTCTCCTATCCAGTCCCATAAAAAATCATAACGTAAGGTTTTGCTATCACCTATCACTGCAACGTAAGAGTAAGAGTAAGAGTAAGAGTAAGAGGTATGCCCTCTCAGACAACTCTGTGACCAATCTTGCGTTTTTTGCACTATGTTCGTTTTAGCCTCTTGTGCCTTTTTGAAAATCGTGTTTATCTCTTAAAGCTTATTACATTTTGATGAGAGTACACCGTGAACTATTCCACTGCCAATTTCGCCCTACTAAACACCGCACATGTTGCGGCAGTCGTCGTGCGCGTGGTGGTGGTCGGCAGCGCGCCGTAACGGGTACCGAATCCAGAAAGATTCTAAAACCCCGCCGGCGCCAGCCGAGCGGGGTTTCTTTTTATCGCCCCTCTCAGTTACCGCACCGGCCCTGATGAAGGATATAACTATGCGTTATACAGGCGCCCAATTGATAGTTCGGTTACTAGAACAGCAAGGCATTACTCTGGTATGCGGTATTCCCGGCGGTGCAGCCCTACCGTTGTATGATGCCCTAGGACAAAGCCGTATTATTCGTCATGTATTGGCACGACATGAGCAAGGTGCGGGTTTTATGGCTCAGGGAATGGCCCGAGCGACAGGAGAAACGGCGGTTTGTTTGGCATCCAGTGGGCCAGGCGCAACCAATTTAGTGACCGCGATTGCCGATGCCAAACTTGATTCAATCCCATTAGTTTGTATCACTGGCCAAGTCCCATCTTCTATGATCGGTACCGATGCGTTTCAAGAAGTTGATACTTACGGTATCTCAATACCCATTACCAAACACAACTACCTTGTCCGCGATATCAGCGAGTTGGCGCAAGTGATTCCACAAGCGTTTCGAATTGCTCAATCAGGGCGGCCCGGCCCGGTATGGATCGATATTCCCAAGGATGTACAAACTGCGGAAATTGACTTGGCTACCCTGCCACCACCGGGAATTGCCGATACTCCTGGCCCAGTAGACCTCTCTGCTATCGCGCAAGTCGCCAAGATGATTAACCAATCTGTACGGCCAGTGCTCTATTTAGGCGGGGGGATTGTCAGTTCAGGGGCGCATCAGCAAGCAATACAATTGGCGGAGCTGGCGGGTCTGCCGACGACAATGACATTAATGGCATTAGGCACAATGCCCGTCAATCACCCATTATCACTGGGCATGTTGGGTATGCATGCGGCTCGCTCGACCAACCTAATTATGCAACAATCGGATTTATTGATTGTTCTCGGCGCACGGTTTGATGACCGGGCCATCGGAAAGGCGGAACAATTCTGCCCCCATGCCAAGATTATTCATATTGATATTGACCCGGCAGAACTGGGGAAAATCCGTTGCCCACATCTGGCAATGAATGCCGATATTGGGCAAGTATTAACTCATTTATTGCCAATGATCGACGCCCAGCCACGCAGCGATTGGCGTTCAACCGTTACCGATATGCAGCACGAATTCCCATTCAATCAGCCCAATAGTGGAAATCCACTGTGCCATTATGGTTTGATTCGTGCCGCAGCCGAAGCACTGGATGACGATACCATTATTACCACCGATGTCGGTCAGCATCAGATGTGGGTGGCACAGGCTTATCCACTGCATCGGCCACGCCAATGGCTAACCTCCGGCGGGCTTGGAACCATGGGCTTTGGCTTACCCGCGGCTATCGGTGCCGCTCTGGCAAAACCAGAAAATAAAGTGGTCTGCTTCTCCGGTGACGGTAGCCTAATGATGAATATTCAGGAGATGGCGACAGCGGCTGAAGAACAACTGAATATAAAAATTATTTTGATGAATAACCAATCGCTGGGATTAGTCCATCAACAGCAGGATCTTTTCTTTGGCAAACGTATTTTTGCTGCTGATTACGCTTATCGCACTAACTTCATTCATATCGCCGAGGGGTTTGGTTTCTCTACCTGCGACCTCAATACTGCCAGCGATCCTCATACCGCACTGCATGAAGCCTTAAATCGCCCCGGCCCGGTGCTTATACACGCACTTATCAATGTGGATGAGAAAGTTTACCCAATGGTGCCCCCCGGCGCGGCAAATACCGATATGATTGGAGGTGAATAATATGATAAATCAACAAACATCTACTCAACAAGCATCCGCTCAACCAATCCCCATCCGGGTCATACTGTTACTAACGGTACGTAACCATCCGGGGGTGATGTCACATATCTGTGGCTTATTTGCCCGCCGGGCCTTTAACGTTGAAGGAATTCTGTGTATGCCGCTGCCGAGTGGTGAAGAGAGCCGTATTTGGCTACAGGTTTTGGATGATCAACGCCTGCTACAGATGATAAGCCAGCTAGAGAAGCTGGTGGATGTACTTCAAGTGCGCCGTTTCGGGCCGGAAATGCCGATTTTTGATCAAGTAGAAGACTTGGTTGCCAATCAAAAGTGACATTGTCACTCGTTAAACCCTATCGTTGCTGCCGACGGGGTTTAACGGGCTTATTCGAGTAAGGATTTATGCAAATAATAACGCCTGCAATTCGGCTAATGAACTCACTTGATAGCGCGGCGCAATATTGTCATCCCCGGCAGCACCCTGTGTATTTAACCAACACGTATCGATGCCCGCATTAATTCCACCCTGAATATCAGAGTGTAAATTATCGCCTACCATTAAAATATGTTCTTTCGGCGGGTTATCCATTAAATTAAACGCATACTCAAAAATGGCAACATCAGGCTTAGCGACACCCACTTGTTCAGAGATAATCAAGGGTGAAAAAATATCTTTAAAACCCGTCCGCTCTAAGCGGATGGTCTGCAACTCAGTGAAACCATTAGTAATAATGCCCATGTTCACTTTACCGCTTAAGGTATCAATCAGTTCGCGAGCGCCCGGTAATAATGAACAAATATCGGCCATCGCCAGTAAGAACTCACTGTTCAAGCGTGTTGCGGTGACGCCCAATTTTTCGGCCCACATTTCAAACCGTGTATTCTGCAACTGGGTAGCGGATATTTTACCGTCTTGATAATCGACCCACAGTGGTTTGTTAACTAATTGGTAATGGTCAAAATCTTGCGCAGAAAATTCAACATTAAAGCGCGAAAACATCAGCTTTAACCCTTGATAAGCGTCAAAGTGAAATAGTGTTTCATCCGCATCGAACAATATCCATTGGTATTTCATTACTATTATCTCTCTGACATCATTAAGCGCGTTATGGTAGCGATTATTGTGACTGAGCTCAAGTTACACTGCCTATGTTTATCCGGCCAATAATGCAGCCGAGATATCACGATTAATTGAAATAACCGCATCGCCAGTAATCAGCGGTACGTCAAAAACAGCCAATATTTTGCGATTAATCTCAATCAGTATATCGTCCAGTCTGATTTCCATATCCAGCGCGATATCGGTTAATTTATCGCGCTCCCATGCATTGCGTGAAATCAGTAATCGTAGGAGCGTCACGGTTCCTTCCTGCATATCAGCCGTTATTGCCGCCATTGATTGTGGATCAATCTCTTCGTTATCCTCTGTCGCCACCACTTTGGTTAGGAATAAATTCTCTAGCAGCGCCACCAATTCCTGACTTTCATTTTTCAGTAGCACAATACGATCAACACTATTTAGCACCACTGAACCTGGTGGAGGCAAACTTAAGGTCATCGGTGTGGCGCGGCTATCGAGATCGGTATAAACCAGTTTGCTGTCCAGTGCAAAACGCTTATATATCTGCTCAAGAAATTTCACATCTTGCGGGGTAATCATCCCGTCGATCTGAATAAGGTGCGCCAGGAAACGGGCGATAGCACGGCGATGTTCAACCGATAGCGGCTCAAGGTTATTTTTCAATTCCAACAGCGTATTATTCTTCCTGACTCCCGGTTTAAGATAGGCTTTCAGACGCATACGTTGGCCAGGGCTAAGGTAGCTCCAGGCATCAATATGCCGCGTCAAAATCATTGACTCCGGTTCCCCAACTCGACCATCAACCATCACCGCAGCACAAGCCAACTCGACAGCTAGCATAGTGATACGGTAGACGGCAAAGGTAGCCGACTCCGCCGCCACTGACTCAATAGGAAACAGGACAACCGTATCTTGCAAGGTCGGCGTACGATTGTCTGCTAGAACATCAGGTTCTATACCTACCTGCAAGGATGCCAACGCATGAGTCAACGCAATAACCACATTGCGGGATAAACGCTCTGGCGGGTTTGATAAGCAGGCATGACTGAGTTGGGCAAAAATTTCATCCAATGTTATCAACAGTAAACCATAGCCTACTCGGCTTTTAATACTTTCCAACTCTGCTTTCAATACGTCAGGCCACAACGGCATAGGGAGAAGTAACAGCCCTTCTAATGCTGTTTTTTTCTTAGGATTCAAGCTTACAAAGCGGTTATAAGCATCAAGATCGTTCTGACATGCCTCAATTAATGGCCGCAGTTTATCTCTATTGGCTTTACATACCGCCACATTCGGTAACTCGCCCATCTGCTGGATGAATTCTTGCCCCATTAATCCAGCGGAGGCAGGACGATAGAAAATATGTAGTTTGGTTTTATTGACGGGCAAGATAAAGCCATCACCGTATTTATCCCGATAGCGCTGTTGGAAAAGTTGGGAGAAGGCATCAGGACAATGCATCAAGGATCTGTTTTGGTTAATGGCTGGATCCGCCCCCCCCCACGCACAGGCCCACTCTGCAGGTAATGGCCGTTGGTCCACAGCCAATTGCCCTAAGCCAACCAACAAAGCAAGTGGCAGTTCGGTTGAGGCATTTCGGCTTAATGGCGGTGGCAATAAATAGAGCGTCTCCTCTATATCTACCCTGGCGATATAAACTAATAAATTCTGAGCATAATGATTAAAAGTGTTATTTTTCCCATAAATGTTTAGCAAGCGATTAATTTCCGCTTCAATAATGGGCAGCTCTCGTTTTGCGATTGGATCAATACTCGCATCAATCAGTACGCGGTGCTCTAATCCATAAAAAAATAAGAAAACATAACTAATATGAGCAATAGGAGATTTACGACCTTCCGATAGCCATTGTAAATACGCTTTTCTCGCCTCTGGGGAACATGTCGAGTAATCGGGGGCGTTATCGATCAGCGCTAATGAAATGTCTACCTCTTCTTCGGCGACCTGCATTGATGGATTGATAAAGGCCGGCTCTGCTCCGGTGCGATTGCTTTTATGCTTATTACCAATGTAGATCATGCCATCGGCTAAGGTTATCCCGGCAACCACGGCTAGTTCGCCGGGGCGAAGCCAGGACGCACGGGCCAGAGAGCCTCTTGATATTTCTGACTGTTTTGTACTAGCAGATTGTTTTGTACTAACGGGTTGATTAAGGTGTTCGGTAAGCTCATCATCAATGACCGTTTCAGGATGAAGGACCGAAGAGTCTAGCTGATAGCCGCCCATATCGGGTATCGCTGAGGCTTTCGGTATGTCTGAATTGATGGACTGTCCAGAACTAATCTTAGCCCAACTGATATTTTTCCAGACATAAAACAGACATAAAATAGCAACACTCAGTGCAACCCATGCTTCTCTTGGAATATCTGTCATCAGCCCTAAAGCGACTATCAGTAGGATAACCCAGCCGGTACCGGTAGATTTTCTCTTCGCCACGATGGTTTATATGCCCTTATCTTAAAATAGTAATTTTTACTCTGCCTTTACTGGCAATTTTTAATAAATACTTTTTTAAACAAAACTACTTTTTAAAACAGACTGTCGTAACACAACAGAAAAAACCATTAATTGCACTTAAGTGCATAAAATAGGTTAAATAATAAGTCAGTTTTACTTATCCAATGTAAAAATAATCCAATGTAAAAAGTGGATATATTTCTTTCGCATAACACCACGTCAGTAGCTGCGCTCAATATATCGATTATGCCAGTTGATTATGCATTCAGCTAGCAAAGACTCGGTATTCAGTTAGCTAAAATGATGCAGTCTACTGGATGTATTCTTCTATACCCAGAGTCATTGGAGTATGGGGGACAGATAAAGACAAAATGGATGGTATTGGCTTGGTGCAATGCGTCAAATATAAACAGGATTTGCCAGATATAAGCAGGATTACCGAGACGGGATATAAGCAAAAATCCCGGCCATTGCTGCGCCGGGATGTTCCAGTGAGATAACAGGCGGCTTATTTAAGTGCCATCGCATCCCGCATGGTGAAGAACAAATCAGTTTGGTCAGTTAAACCTACGACGTTAGCCGCGTGGGGACCATAAGCCGCTATCCGCAATTGTGACCCGGTATGGCCTTGAGAATCGTCTTCAGAGTTACCATAGCTGATCGCCATGATCGCGCCATCTTTGGTAGTTAATGCCTGAGTCAGACCCGGCGCCTTAGCTTCAGGCTCGATAATCTGGCTGGAGTGAGCATGATCAGCCGTCACAATCACCAAGGTATTGCCATCAGCACGGGCAAACTCCAGCGCTTTTTGTACCGCTTCATCCAGATCAACCGTTTCACCAAACTGACCACATGGGTTAGCGGAGTGATCCTGTTTATCAATCGAAGCCCCTTCAACTTGCAAGAAGAAGCCATTCTCATTAGTTTTCAGCAGGTCAATTGCTTTTTCCGTCATGACAGCCAATGTTGGAATATCGCGGGTCCGCTCAGCATTGTTTTCACACACCACTGGCGGTTTATCCAGATTGCCATGATAGGAGGCTTTCGGCCCCTGCCAACGCACGGGCATATTACCTGGCGAGAACAAGCCCAATAGAGGTTTCTGTTGATTAGCTTGTTTTATTGCATTCAGGTCATCAAGGTTCTCAACAATGACGTAGCCGCGGGCTAGCGCCTGATCACGTAACGACTGGTCTTTCCACTCACCGGCTTTAGCGACCTGGCTGAATGATGTCGCACCACCGCCAAGCGTGACATCAGCACGCCCATCAATCATCTGCTCAGTAATAGAGCCACGGCCCCCTTTTTCCAATGCGTTAGTACTGCATTTCTCACTGGTTTCTTCCGGACCATAGCACTTACGACCGGTAACGTGGGCAAACTGCGCGGCAGGAGTGGCATCTTGTAGTTCAGCGGTAGAGACATTACCGGTCGCTTTGCCTGCTTTTTTGGCCAGCTCCAGCAACGTGACATGGTCTTTACCAAAAACATCAACTCCCAACGCCCCATTATACGTTTTTACGCCAGATGACCAGGCCGTTGCAGATGCAGCAGAGTCAGTCACATAGTTTGGTTTTTGTGTTTTTTTATCAAGTGCATAGTGCGTGTATTGCCCAGTCAGCGGCAGCGCATCAATTCCTTTAAAGAAACCACCGGCCCCCATCGCATAGTTACGGGCAGACGTGATTTCGGAATCTCCCATCCCATCACCAATCAATAAAATGACATTTTTTACTGTTTTATTGGACAGCGAGTCACGCAGAGCCTGGGTTTGGTCCTCACTCAAACGACGTGCGCCGCCAAATTGAGTAACATCACCATGTGCTGCACGGTCATATAAGCCAGTAGCAGCCGCAATAGCATTAGGCGTCAATAGCGTGCTGGACAGTAACAGGGTCGATAATGCTATGCCGGATAAAGTAGGTACACGATTCATCGATATAATTCCTTGTTGTAAAAAAGTCATACAATTTGTATTTATTGGTTACAACGGATACTAGAACAGCCGGATGACGCTTTTATGACAGATATCACTAATTATCATTCAAACGTTTTCGTGCCCTATCCATGCGCCCGTCCAGAGAGCATTTAATTCTTCGCCCACCATCAAGTTCAGCTAAATTCTCTTGGTTATTTCATTCAGTGGAATAATGCTGCTGCTCCGGATAAGTGACCTAATGATGCTATATTTCATGCAATAATAATGTGGGAAAAATTTAACCAGTGAATAGCTACTATGGAGAGTTATGAAAACGTTCTTTATTGATCGGATGGCGACCCCACAGGGTGAATTATTGCTTATTGCAGACGAAGAAAACCAGTTACGTGCCATTGATTGGACTGACCATCATGACCGTCTGATGAAATTACTACGTAACCATTACGGTGCGGATACTTTCACTTTGGTTGAGAAACGCAACCCAGGTGGATTGAGCGAGAGTATGCAGCGCTATTTTGCAGGTGAATTAAGCATTATTGATACCCTTCCCGTCAAAACAGCGGGTACTGATTTTCAGCGTCAAGTTTGGCAAGAACTACGCAAAATACCTTGTGGGGAAACTATTTCTTATGGGGAACTGGCAAAACGCATTAATCGCCCCACGGCTTCTCGGGCAGTCGGCATGGCCAATGGGCTGAATCCCATTTCTATTGTTGTTCCCTGCCATCGGGTGATTGGATCACAAGGGGCATTGACTGGTTATGCGGGCGGGGTGGACCGAAAGCGTTGGTTATTAATACATGAGGGTTATCTTTTAGGTTGCTAATCATTGTTGCTCTTATCAGAAGCACTAAAAGATGTTAAAATTGACGCATATCAATATTAATGGGAATACCCTATGATCCCTGAAAAACGCGTTATCCGACGAATCCAGTCTGGTGGGTGTGCAATTCACTGTCAAGACTGCAGCATCAGTCAGCTCTGTATTCCGTTTACCTTAAATGAGCATGAGCTTGATCAGCTCGACAATATCATTGAAAGGAAAAAACCTATTCAAAAAGGACAGGCGCTGTTTAAAGCAGGTGATGAACTTAAGTCCCTGTATGCTATCCGTTCTGGGACCATTAAAAGCTACACAATTACCGAAGAAGGCGATGAACAAATTACCGGTTTCCATCTGGCGGGTGATTTAGTCGGTTTCGATGCGATCAGTAATCTGCAACACCCAAGTTTTGCCCAAGCGTTGGAAACATCAATGGTGTGTGAAATCCCATTTGATACCTTGGATGATCTCTCTGGTAAAATGCCTAATCTGCGCCAACAGATAATGCGTTTGATGAGCGGTGAAATCAAAGGCGATCAAGATATGATCCTGCTGCTCTCTAAAAAGAATGCGGAAGAGCGTCTGGCTGCATTTATCTACAATCTATCTTATCGTTTTGCTCAGCGCGGTTTCTCACCTCGTGAATTTCGCTTGACTATGACCCGTGGTGATATTGGTAACTATTTAGGCCTTACAGTGGAAACGATTAGCCGCTTACTGGGGCGTTTCCAGAAAAGTGATATTCTCAGCGTGAAAGGAAAATACATCACGATTGAAAATAACGAAGCACTGGCTCAGTTGGCAGGTAACCCAAAACCTCGTCTATAGTTAGATTGTTAGAGACCAGATCAATAAAATGCCTACTTATTGGTCTGGTTATCCCTCTCCCACCTATCCTGTTTCTCTATCATGGTTTACTCTTTAACTAACAGACTGTTAATTCACGGTTGTAAGGAGACGCTATGGGAAAGTATCAGAATATTCTGGTTGCTATAGACCCCAATCAGGATGATCAACCCGCATTGAGACGTGCGGTTTACCTTGTGCAACGTAATGGTGGCACAATCAAAGCATTTTTAGCTATTTATGATCTGTCATATGACATGACAACCTTGCTATCACCGGATGAACGCACAGCGATGCGTAAAGGGGTTATCAGCCAGCGTTCAGCTTGGATCAGCGAACAGTGCCGTTTTTATATCGACTCGGGTATCCCAATTGATATCAAAGTGGTGTGGCATAACCGGCCATACGAAGCCATTATTCAGGAAGTTCTGAATGCGAAGCACGATTTGCTGCTAAAAATGGCACATCAACACGATCGCCTAGAATCAATTATCTTTACGCCAACTGATTGGCATTTATTACGTAAATGTCCATGCCCGGTGTGGATGGTAAAAGATCAGCCATGGCCAGAGGTAGGTACCGCGCTGGTGGCGGTGAATCTCTCAAGTGAAGATCCACTACATGATCCGCTCAATTTACGCTTAGTCAAAGAAACCCTCGAGTTGGCAGAACATGTCAACCAAACGCCCGTTCATCTGATTAGCGCCTACCCAGTGACCCCAATAAATATCACCATTGAACTACCTGATTTTGACCCGAGTGTCTATAACGATGCTATTCGCGGTCAACATTTGGTGGCGATGAAAGCATTGCGCCAGCAGTTTAGTATTGATGAAAAATTCACTCATGTGGAAAAAGGCTTACCTGAAGAGGTGATCCCTGATTTAGCTGAACACCTGAATGCTGGGGTGGTGGTTTTGGGGACATTGGGCCGTACCGGTTTGTCTGCGGCCTTTATCGGTAATACGACCGAACATGTGATCGATAATTTGAAATGTGATTTGCTGGCAATTAAGCCAGAAGGATTTACCTGCCCGATAGAAGGCAATGAAGATCAGGAGGATGCTAAGTAATCCCCCTTTCAAAAGCCACCCTATGTTAAATCTCAAAATCAGGGCCACCAAAGTGGCCCTGAGCAATCCGATGGAGACTAATCAACACGCTTTAATTATTCAGCGCACGTAAAATAGCTTCTACGCTGTCTTTAGCATCACCGAACAGCATCTGAGTATTTTCCTTAAAGAACAATGGGTTCTGTACACCCGCATAACCAGTATTCATTGAACGTTTAAAGGCTATGACACTGTGTGCTTTCCACACTTCAAGTACTGGCATACCCGCAATCGGGCTACGTGGATCTTCGAGAGCCGCAGGGTTAACGGTATCGTTGGCACCAATCACCAGAACAACATCCGTACTTGAGAAATCATCGTTGATTTCATCCATTTCCAGTACCACGTCATAAGGCACTTTAGCTTCAGCCAATAATACGTTCATGTGACCAGGTAAACGCCCGGCAACCGGATGGATACCAAAACGTACTTTGATCCCACGAGCTTGCAGTTTTGCGGTAATTTCAGCAACTGGATACTGTGCCTGCGCTACCGCCATCCCATAACCTGGAGTAATAATAACTGAACTGGCATTTCTCAGTTGCTCCGCCACGTCTTCTGCTGTGGCTTCACGATATTCACCCATTTCTTCAGCATCACCGGTAGAAGAACCATCAGTACCGAAGCCACCGGCAATGACACTGATAAATGAACGGTTCATCGCTTTACACATGATGTAAGACAGAATCGCACCAGAAGAACCAACCAATGCACCCGTCACAATCAACAGGTCATTACTCAGCATAAAGCCTGCTGCTGCTGCTGCCCAACCAGAGTAAGAGTTCAGCATTGAAACAACAACGGGCATGTCTGCACCGCCAATTGAAGCCACCAGATGCCAGCCAAAGCCCAGCGCAATTATGGTCATCAATAGCAGCGCAACCACTTGCAGGCTAATGCTATCCGTTCTGACGAACGTAACCATCAAGAGGAAGGAAACAACCAGCGCTACTAAATTCAGCTTATGGCGTTGCGGTAACATCAATGGCTTGGATGAGATAACCCCACGTAATTTACCGAAGGCGACGATAGAACCGGTAAATGTCACCGCACCGATAAAGATGCCGAGGAAGACTTCGGTCAGATGAATGTTCTCCATCACCGCATCCATCATCGAACCATGACTCAGATAGCTGTTAAAACCAACCAGAACTGCGGCCAAACCAACGAAGCTATGCAGAATCGCTACCAACTCTGGCATTTCAGTCATTTCGACTTTCTTCGCCAGATAGATACCAATCGCACCACCGATGACCATAGCAATGATTATCCAGGCAACATTACCTGAATCAGGCCCCAGGATGGTTGCGATTAACGCGATGGCCATCCCGGCGACACCGAAAGAATTGCCTTGTCTGGATGTTTCATGGCGCGACAGCCCAGCCAAACTGAAGATAAATAAGATCGCAGCAACTATGTACGCAGCTGTAACGAGACCACTAGACATCAGTTACCCCTTTGTTTTTATATGACATTTTTATACCAGCTAATTTCTATATAGCTTAGTTTTTACGGAACATTTTCAGCATACGCTGGGTGACAGTGAAGCCACCAAAAATGTTGATGCTAGCAATCAGCACAGCAATAAAGGAGAAGAAAGTTACCCAGCCACCGTCACCAATCTGCAACAACGCACCAACCACAATAATGCCCGAAATCGCGTTAGTCACTGACATCAGCGGCGTATGCAGCGCATGGCTGACATTCCACACCACGTAGTAACCAACCACACACGCCAGTGCAAAGACCGTAAAGTGAGATAAAAATTCTGGTGGGGCCACATTCGCCAACCAACCAAACAACACAATAGCAACCGCCATAATGATGTATTTGGTCCACGGCGATGAGGGTTTAGTTTCTTCCTTCATTATTGGGGCCGCTTTGGCAGCCTGCGGCTGAGCTGAAACCTGAATAGGTGGTGCAGGCCAGGTTACTTCGCCGGTTTTAACCACGGTAACACCGCGAATCACAGTATCTTCGAAATCAATATCGATCTCGCCGTTTTTCTCTTTGCAAAGTAACTTCAATAAGTTAACGAGGTTAGTACCATAGAGCTGTGAAGACTGCGTTGGTAAGCGGCTTGGTAGATCTGTATAGCCAATGATTTTTACGCCATTTTCCGTGATGGTTACTTTATCAGCCACCGTCAACTCACAGTTACCGCCCGTCTGAGCCGCCAGATCGACAATCACACTACCCGATTTCATCGACGCAACCATCTCTTTGGTGATCAGGCGCGGTGCAGGTCTACCAGGGATCAGCGCGGTAGTGACAATAATGTCCACTTCTGCGGCTTGCGCGGCAAACAGTTCCATCTCTGCTTTGATAAAGGCCTCGGACATCACTTTGGCGTAACCATCGCCACTGCCCGCTTCCTCTTCAAAATCCAACTCAAGGAATTCAGCGCCCATACTCTGGACTTGTTCTTTTACTTCAGGACGGGTGTCAAAAGCACGCACGATAGCCCCGAGGCTCCCCGCCGCACCAATAGCAGCTAAACCAGCTACTCCGGCACCGATGATCATCACCTTCGCAGGTGGAACTTTACCCGCAGCGGTTATCTGCCCGGTGAAGAAACGGCCAAACTCATGAGCCGCCTCAACAATGGCACGGTAACCGGCAATATTTGCCATAGAGCTAAGGGCATCCATGGATTGCGCGCGGGAGATACGCGGCACTGAATCCATCGCTAATACAGTGACTTGACGCTCTGCCAGTTTTTGCAGCAACTCAGGGTTCTGAGCTGGCCAAATAAAACTGACCAACGTGCTCCCCTCACGCATCAGCGCAATTTCATCTTCGAAGGGAGCATTCACCTTCAGGATAAGATCGGATTGCCACACATTAGTGGTATCCGTAATGATGGCACCCGCTTCTTGGTACGCCGCATCGTCAAAGCTGGCTAAATGCCCCGCTCCACTTTCAATTGCCACCGTGAAGCCTAATTTCAGCAATTGTTCCACCGTTTTCGGCGTTGCTGCAACCCTGGCTTCATTGGCCAACCGCTCTCTTGGTACACCAATACGCATAATGTTCCCTTTTTACCTGTTTTTGATGATGAGTATTGTCATCCTGCCTATCGTTCGGTTCTGTTTGCTCACCAACAAAACCTGCTGAGTTACGCTCCCTATAACCTACTGAAAATATGACTTATGATCCATATCTGTGTGAGCTTCTGGTGCAGTTTTTGCAGTAAAACTGGCAGGCGGAAAGAACTCTGTATAATTAACTATAAAAATAATATTTACTAGCGGCTTGTCCTGCAACTTTGCACCAAAATAACCCGTTCTGTGAAAGTAAGACAATCCAGTGATAGCACGGCGTGGCGTTACAAAAATGTAAATAAACAGCACTTATGAGGTTAAAGCCACTAATCGTAAAGCTTATCCGTATTCTTCAGATAAAGAACAATCCGGCTAAACCTCTCGATTGATATGCCAGGCCGTATAAATTGCTGAGACACTTGCCATTATTACATGCAATAATCATCTGCTATTCTGTTACACATCAATTGTTCCGCACGTATCAACGTTAATGCGCAAGGCGAAAGGATTTTTTATGAAGCTGAAATACACGATCATCGCATCGGCATTGCTATCACTCACTGCGCTCTCTGCTGCACATGCGGCAAAAGAACTCGCACCAGAGCAAGCAGCAGCCATTAAGCCGTTTGATCGCATTACTATTACAGGCAGATTTAATGCAATCAATGAAGCAGCTGATGCGGTATCCCGCCGTGCTGATAAATTGGGTGCCAATTCCTTCTACATCCAGGATATTAACAGCAGCAATAATGGTGGTAATTGGCGTGTAACGGCCGATCTTTACCATAATGATGCCGAGGAAGTGAGCAAAGAAACTCAGTATCGCGTCTTTAATGGTGTTAGAGAATTACCAAAAACAGAAGCTTATACCCTTCAGCCTTATGATACCGTTTCTGTTAGTGGTTTCTTCCGTAGCCAACCTGACATTAACGATGCGATTTCTAAAGTGGCAAAAGAGAAAGGGGCATATTCCTTCTTTATTGTGCGCCAGGTTGATGCTAATCAGGGTGGAAACCAGTTTATTACTGCTTATGTCTATAAAGCCGATGCAGCAAAACGTGTGGTGCAAAGCCCAGATGTTATCCCTGCTGACTCAGATGCTGGCCGTGCAGCGCTGGCTGCGGGTGGTGCTGCAGCCGCAAATGTTGAAATTCCAGGTGTTGCCTCATCCGGTACACCAAGTAGTGATGTAGGCCGTTTCTTCGAGACTCAGTCATCAACAGGGAAACGTTACACCGTAACCTTACCTGATGGCACCCAAATTCAAGAGTTGAACAATACAACCGCAGCTCAGATGGTGCCGTTTGATTCTGTCAGCTTTACTGGTCACTTCAACAGTATGACTGATGTTTCGCATGAAGTCGCTAAACGTGCCGCGGCAAAAGGTGCGAAGTACTACCATGTGACTCGCCAATGGCAGAACAAAAGTGGTGGCAATCTGAGCGTCAGTGCCGATTTATTCAAATAATTATCTTAAGGGCAGCCGAGTGCTGCCCTTCTTTTATCCGTGTTGCATTCATTTTTTAACCACCTCCTTATACTGAATAATTTTTTGTTAAAATCGCATATCCAATCATTGCATCATCACCAATCACTCCGTAAAATCCCTCAAAAGTTCTGGGCTATTATCTGTTAGATATTGCTAAATTTGCCTCATATAATGCTATTTACAAGCCAGTAACCATTCATTAATACTTTAAAATCAGGATCCATAATTGGAAAAGAAACTCGGTCTGACTGCGCTAACAGCGCTGGTTCTTAGCTCAATGCTAGGCGCGGGTGTCTTTAGCCTGCCGCAAAACATGGCTGAAGTCGCTAGCCCTGCAGCACTGCTCATTGGTTGGAGTATTACTGGCATCGGGATCATTTTCCTGGCATTCGCCATGTTGCTACTAACTCGCTTACGCCCTGATCTCGATGGTGGGATATTTACCTATGCTAAAGAGGGTTTTGGTGACCTTATCGGCTTTTTCTCTGCGTGGGGTTATTGGCTATGTGCGGTGATCGCTAACGTATCTTACTTGGTGATTGTTTTTGCAGCACTGAGCTTTTTTACCGATAAATCCGGCAGCATCATTTTTGGTGAAGGTAACACCTGGCAGGCATTGTTAGGGGCATCATTTCTGTTATGGCTGGTTCACGCACTGGTACTGCGCGGTGTACAGACTGCAGCCAGTATCAATTTGGCTGCAACATTGGCCAAACTGTTACCTATTGGTGGCTTTATTATTCTGGCTGGTATCACATTTAGCCTCGATACCTTTAGTATCGACTTCACTGGCTTAGCGCTACACACGCCCGTTTGGCAGCAAGTAAAAGATACCATGCTGATCACCTTATGGGTCTTTATTGGTGTCGAAGGTGCGGTGGTTGTCTCTGCCCGAGCGCGCAATAAGAAAGATGTGGGCCGTGCCACGATGTTAGCCGTAATTTCAGCCCTTAGCGTCTACCTGCTGATTACCTTATTATCACTCGGCGTGGTGCCTCGGGCGGAATTAGCAGGTATGCGTAATCCCTCAATGGCGGGCATTATGGTCGAAATGATTGGCCCATGGGGAGAAGTAATTATCGCCACCGGGCTGATTATTTCTGTCTGTGGCGCTTATCTTAGCTGGACAATTATGGCAGCTGAAGTGCCGATGGTGGCAGCTAAACATGGCGCTTTCCCTAAAATATTCTGCCACCAAAATAAAAACAACGCGCCAGCTCAATCCTTATGGTTAACCAACAGTGCTGTACAAGTTGCGCTGGTTTTGATTTGGCTGACAGGCAGTAATTACAATACTTTGCTGACAATTGCCTCGGAAATGATTCTGGTGCCCTATTTTCTGGTCGGCGCATTCTTATTTAAAGTGGCATTGAAACGGCAGGATTGGCGTTTGATCGTTGCCGCCAGTGGGGCTTGTCTATACGGTTTATGGCTGATTTATGCTGCTGGTTTAGTGTATTTGCTGTTGTCTGTGCTTTTGTATGCTCCAGGATTATTGGTGTTTATTTATGCACGTAGAGGGCATGAAGGCCTGAAGTTGCTGAATACGGTTGAGCGGGCGGCGATTTTCCTCGTGTTACTCGCCACTATCCCAGCGACATGGTTAATGATGCACTAGGTTAGTGACCCGTTCTTCAAAAACTAATCATTTGGCATTTGGGATAAATTCACAGATAGACATTCATCTTTCTGACTCAATGCCATTTCAGCGGGGAATTTCTGCTTGATTGTTCCAAGTTGAGCAGCTTCCAATGGGTAAGGTAATTGGATATCCAATGCCGTGATACCAAGCTGTTTTGCTAATTTAATCAATCGAATAATATTGGTCTCATCACTGAGTTGTGTTGATAATACTTGCAGCGCCAATGCCGTAAGCTGAGCTTGCGGTGTTCTCTCTAATTCAGTTTGTGACTTCACCACCATACCAAAAATAGGCATCACGCCATAAATAGCATCAACAAAGCTCCAATGCTTTTTGCAAGAAGCCGCGAGAAATTCCGTGTAATCAAAGCAGACTTTTCTACTGCACTGTGGTGCACTGACGCGTTCGCCACTCATCCCTTCGTCCTCAGTTGATCATTACGGATATTGGTATATAAACGATAGACGAATCCAAATAAAGATGACGATATAATAACCATCGATAATATAATGAAATGATTTGCTGGTTGTCTAGTCGTCAATCGACGACATTAATAAACCGTTTAATAAGTAGTGGTATTATCTGGCATCTAACCTTGTTGCGACCTGTCTTGTTACTGCTAGTCTTGCTATTAACTAGTCTTGTTATTAACTGCACGCTATTCTGAGTCCAGCTATTTTTATAAGCAGGAAGACATGAACAAAATCGTTTTTGTGGAAGACGACCCGGAGGTCGGAAAGCTGATAGCGGCTTACCTTGGCAAGCATGACATTGATGTATTTGTTGAGCCACGTGGTGATACCGCACAAGCCGTCATTGAACAGCAACAGCCCGATCTGGTGTTGCTTGATATCATGTTACCTGGAAAAGATGGCATGACCCTGTGCCGTGACCTACGGCCCCACTATGATGGCCCGATAGTCTTGCTGACATCGCTGGACAGCGATATGAACCATATTCTCGCCCTAGAGATGGGCGCGAATGACTATATTCTAAAAACGACACCGCCAGCCGTGCTACTCGCCCGCTTACGGCTACATTTCCGCCAACAGAATCAACGATTACGCCAACAGACCCCCTTGCAAGCCAAAGATACAATAAGCTCCCCACCCACTGGTTACAATGCGATTCATTTTGGGCTGCTATGTATTGACCCGGTTAACCGGCAAGTCAATTTGGATGATGAAGAAATTCCCTTATCAACCTCCGACTTTGATCTTTTATGGGAATTGGCGACGCATGCTGGAGTCATTATGGCTCGCGAGGCGTTATTGAAAAATTTACGCGGGATCAGCTATGACGGTATGGACCGGAGTATAGATGTCGCTATCTCTCGCTTACGTCGCAAACTCTATGACAATGCACTGGAACCATTCCGGATCAAAACGGTGCGTAACAAAGGTTATTTGTTTGCACCCAATGCCTGGGAGTCCAAGCAGTAATGAGAAAGCTATTTATTCAGTTTTTCTTGTTGTTATTCGTTTGCTTCATGGTAATGGCGATGCTGGTTGGGCTGGTTTATAAGGTCACCGCTGAGCGCGCGGGTCGTCAGTCTTTAGATGACCTGATGAAAAGTTCACTATCACTGATGCGCAGCGAATTGCGGGAGATCCCGCTAAAAGACTGGAATAAAACTATCGCGACATTAGATTTAAATCTTTCTTTTCAACTTCATATCGAACCATTAGATAAACGTGATCTTGGCGCACAATTGAACAAACGTCTGCGTGCGGGGGAAATTGTTGCGTTGGATGATGAATATACCTTCCTGCAACGTATCCCTCGTAGCCACTATGTTCTGGCGGTTGGTCCGGTCCCTTATCTGTTTTATTTACACCAGATGCGCTTGCTCGATTTAGCACTATTAATCTTGATTGGCCTGTCATTAGCTCTCCCGGTATTTCTTTGGATGAGACCGCACTGGAAAGATCTTCTCAAATTAGAAAATGCCGCTCAGAGACTGGGCTCGGGCCACCTTGACGAACGGACTCATTTCGACCCCACCTCCAGTTTAAGCCGTTTAGGCGTGGCTTTTAACCAAATGGCTGACAACCTCAACACCCTGATTGTCAGCAAAAAATTGCTGATTGATGGCATAGCACACGAACTACGGACACCATTGGTACGTTTACGTTATCGATTAGCGATGAGTGATAACCTGACCGAAAGCGAACAGCAGGCGTTAAATCATGATATCGGTCAATTGGAAGCACTTATCGATGAACTACTGACCTATGCTCGTTTAGATCGCCCACAAGTTTCCCTCAATCTGGAACCTATCGACCTACCGGCCTGGCTAACAACCAAAATCATGGATATCCGCTTGATTCATCAAGAGCGTGAGATCGAACTTGATATTCCCCACCGTGGTGATTTTGGTGCCGTTGACCTGCGTCTGATGGAGCGAGTGCTGGATAACCTGGTCAATAATGCCCTACGCTATTCATATCAACGACTGCGCATAGGGCTGTGGTTCGATGGTGATAACACCTGCCTACAGGTTGAAGATGACGGCCCCGGTATCCCGCCAGAAGAACGGACACGAATTTTTGAACCCTTTGTTCGTTTAGATCCCAGCCGTGACCGTGCCACTGGTGGCTGTGGATTGGGGCTGGCCATTGTCCATTCTATTGCACTGGCCTACCAAGGCAGTATCTCTGTCAATACCAGTCCATTAGGTGGAGCCAGTTTCCGCTTCAGTTGGCCGGTAAGAATACACTTGCCTCTATCCGCTGGTCAGAATTAATGCGCGAACAGAACTAATTCTTCGCGAACTTACTACTTCGCGAACTACTATGGAGTGATTTATGATGACCGCTTATAACCACCTGCGTACAGCCTTTACACGCCTTTCCCGCTTTGAACATTTGTCAGCTATTGCAGGTTGGGATATGCAGACGATGATGCCCCCGAAAGGAAATCTTGCTCGCTCAGAAGCCATGGCTGAGCTTAATGTATTGCAGCATCAGATTCTGACCGCCCCACAAATAGGTGAATGGTTGAAACAAGCGGAACAAGAATTGCTTGATGAACAATCGATTGATGAACTACAGCTGGCTAATTTGCGTGAAATGCATCGTCACTATCACAATGCGGTTTTATTACCGGAAAGTTTGGTAGAAGCTAAATCATTGGCAGGTGCCCGCTGTGAACATGCCTGGCGTCAACAACGCATTGCGAACGATTGGGCTGGTTTTGCAGAAAATCTACGTGAAGTTGTTAAACTAAGCCGTGAAGAAGCCAAAATACGCGCTGAAGCAGCGGGTACATCGGGCTACGATGCATTATTGAATTTATACGAACCCGGTACTAACAGCGCTGATATTGATCGTATCTTTGGCGATCTTAAGCAATGGCTCCCCGCATTATTACAAGAGGTGACAACTAAACAACAAAGCAGTGACCCATGCCTGATACCACAGGGGCCATTCGATTTAGAAAAACAGCGGCAGTTAGGGCTTAGCGTGATGAAGGTCCTTGGTTTTGACTTCAATGGCGGACGGGTAGATGTCAGTGTGCACCCATTCTGCGGTGGCGTTCCTCAAGATGTCCGTATCACGACCCGCTATAATGATCAGGAATTTCTCAGTGCTTTAATGGGCATCGTACATGAAACAGGCCACGCCCGTTATGAACAGAATTTACCACGTGAATGGTTGGGGCAACCCATCTCACATGCCCGTTCAACGGCAATCCATGAATCTCAAAGTCTGCTGTTTGAAATGCAATTAGCCCGCAGTAATGAGTTCCTGCAAGTGATCCGCCCACTGGTCATACAACAATTTGGTGAGCAGCCTGCTTTTGCAGAACATAATTTCATCGCGCTTAATCAACGGGTTAAAACAGGCCTTATTCGCGTTGATGCAGATGAAGTCAGCTACCCTGCTCATGTCATTTTGCGCTATGAAATAGAGAAAGCACTCATTGGCGGTGAGATTGAAGTAGAGGATATACCCGCACTGTGGAATGAAAAAATGCAACAGTATCTGGGGGTCAATACAGAGGGAGATTATCGTAACGGTTGTATGCAAGATATCCATTGGACGGATGGGGCCTTTGGTTATTTCCCAACGTATACATTGGGTGCTATGTATGCGGCCCAGTTATTCCACGCTGCGCGAAGCGCAATTCCGGCGTTAGATACTCACATTGCTAGCGGCAATCTCACCCCGTTATTCAACTGGTTACAACAGCATATATGGCAGCACGGTAGCCGTTACCCGACAGCTGAACTGATCACAAAAGCGACGGGGGAACCCCTTAATCCCCGATATTTCCGCCAGCATTTAGAACGCCGTTATCTCTGATTTTTAATGCGAAATAAGCCTGACGCAATCAAATTTGTCAGGCTTTTATATCCACAGAACCTCTACCCATCTAACTTCACGTTTCATGTGTTGGCTGTCTTCTTTCACCCCAGTTACTTGCTTGTGTAACATCTTTGGAAGCAGATCAGGGATTCGCTTCCTTTGCCTTGCTGAAAATTAAATTTATCAATAATTACAATAGAATACGGAAATAAAGATCATTAAATCGGTGACATATCGCACGGTGTCTTATTTCAAAGGCTATTTGTATGTTGTAACTAAGTGTCGCCCAAGATACTCGGTTATTGAGTTGAGAATTAGAGCATCAGAACCCATTATTAGTGGAAAATGATAGAGCTAGCAGAAATAGAAGATGCTTAAACAGTAATGAAATTGGGCAATTAATCATCACCTCCCTTCCCGGAAATAAAAAAGCGCTCTAAGTAATTAAATGTAAATATCCCATTGAATACTTTACCTTGGAGTTAACACTAGGGTTTATGATGTTTTCGTACAGCCATAATAGAAGAACATAAGATAAGCATGGTAGAAAACCACTTCTGTTTTCCCTGTGGACAATCCATCAAAACGGAGTAAACCATGACGAAAAATAGTTGGGCCATTATCATTTTGTTGGTGGTTATGGTGTTGTGGACACTGCTTGCATGGGGCGTTTTCAGTTTGCTTAATTGGTTGCCTGCATTAGCTAATGCGACACAAGACGGCACAATGCCATTAATATCACAACTCCGTGAACAGATGTTCAATTTAGTGCCACAGTCGTGGGTTGATGCGTGGTTACCGCTGGTATTATCAGCATGGCGTGGGGTGGCCGATTCCTTCCCTATCATGATCAACTGGGCGGGTTATGCTCTTTGGTTCATCTGGGGACTGGGTATAGTGACATTACTGGTACTCACTGTACTGGTACGTTCGTATAAAGTATCTGCATGAGAAAAGGGAGGTATTTATTGCGGGTGAATTTCTTCTTCAGGACAGTTTGACCATTGCTGCCGACACCATGAAGCTGGAAAACATTTTTTGCCAAGTCGATACCAAGAGTAGATACTTTCATGTGGACGCTCCTTCTTCTGAGTTTTGACACTCACATTTAGGCACTTTGATGCCGTCAAAGTTGGAGCGTCCATTTCATTATCCGTGGCACGGACACTTTACTCTTCTGCCTACCTCACCGCTCAAGATCGAGTCATCGGAGTTTGTCAGCAGTCTGCTTTAAATAAGGTGACTGAATTCTATTATTTAACCTGAACACCTTCTACTGACAGGATCAATTCGACTTCTTGAGAAGCTGGCCCTAAATCTGTCGTAATATTGAAATCTTTCAACTTGATATTACCGTTGGCTTCAAAGCCAGCACGATACCCCCCCCATGGGTCGTTACCCTGCCCTGTCAGTTTACTTTCCAACGTCACCGGTTTAGTCACACCATTTAACGTCAGGTTACCGATAATAGAATAACCATCACCATTTTTCTTCACTTCAGTTGACTCAAATTTTGCCTGAGGGAATTTAGCAACATTTAAAAAATCTTTACTACGTAGGTGTTTATCACGTTCAGCATGATTGGTATCAACGCTATTGGTATTGATCACAACATTAACTTTATCAGCCGCCGGATTTTTATCATCAAATGTGAAAGAGCCGTCAAAATCGTTAAAGCTGCCATATAACCAGCTATAACCTAAATGTTTAATCCGGAATTCGATAAAAGCGTGTTGCCCTTCTTTATCGATTTTATAATCGGCAGCTACAGCGCTACCAGCAGTAAACATCAGTACGCCAAGACTCAGGCCCAACAGGGTCTTATTAAACATGCGAAATTCTCCATAATACAGTAAGTTAATTGGTGCTACGTCCTAGCATCCGTTTAAGGGTAATATCACCATCAATAAAGTGGTGTTTAAGTGCAGCTAAGCCATGTAATAGTGATAGCACTACCACGGCCCACGCCAAATAGAGATGTATATTGCCAGCGGCATCAGCCTGATTAGGTAACCCTGTCAACGTTGCGGATATAGTAAACCAGCCAAATACATTAATAGGTTGTCCGTCTGCAGTAGAGATTAAATAGCCACTAAGCATAATACAGAACAGAAGGCTATATAACATTAAATGGGCCAATACTGCACTGGCCCGAGTCAAGCGGTTATAGCTCGATAAAGGCTTAGGTGGCGGTGAAATAAAGCGCCAAATCACCCTAAAAAGCATCACAATAAAAAGGATGCATCCCACGCTTTTATGTATTTCTGGTGCCTGGTGATACCAACCATCGTAGTAGCCCAAAGTCACCATCCATAGCCCCAGAGCAAACAGTGCATATACCGTTAATGCAGCCAACCAGTGGATAGCAATAGTGATATATCCAAACTGTTCCCTCGTATTTTTTAAAAGCATAAAAATTCCCTTTTGCTTGATTCACAAAACAATATTCAAGCATTATCAAACATAAAATCAACATTTATTTGATATAAGATATATTTCTCTAATTGCTGTCAATTATTTTGCTGAACTCTACAATTAATCAGTCAGTTAAATTGTTGTTCTTTACTTAACATGACATAAGTACAGTAAACACACAGCCTGATAATTAGGTTGATATTTTTTCATCTCTATTTTCAATACGCAATCCAACAGGCCAGTGTTGATTCATTTTGAAACTCACTGACTCCAATTCTACTTAAATCTATATAAAAAGTAACTTACTGGTTAATATACACCCAGTCTAAATAAATAATATATATGACTGATTTATTACACGTAGCGTAGGCAAATAAATCACTCACCAGATTTGTGGCAATACGGCAAACGTCACAGTGATGAAATATAGAATGCCATGCCTTGATAACAAATAGGGAGCACGATGCTGTACAATCGGTTACAAGCCGAAACTAATGACTCACTGAAGCCTTGAGATGTTTTCTCTACTCTGATTATAACGACCCAGCGGGGCCGGTATATGAACAGAACACTGAGGAATGAATCATGAAAACAGTATTGGCTCTGATTGTTGCTGCAACCTTGAGTTTATCTTCTGTTGCCTTTGCAGCCGACACCGTAGCACCGCAAGCCACACCAATGGCTACAGCACCAGCAGTACATAGCGCATCAGCTAAAACCATGTACCACAAAAAAGTACAAAAACCGAACGCAATAAAAAACACGAATAAAACCGCCCCTGGACAAAAAGCCCAGGCAGCCAAAAAACACCATAAAGCGGCACATAGCCACAAAGCACCTACCGTAGCACCAGCCATTAAATAGCCACATTGATCTGGAGACAGGTGTAGCTAACCATTCTCGATTGACCTGTTAAAAATGATTCACTCAACACCCGGTTCTCCGGGTGTTTTTTATCAGGAGTGCTGACAATGCTGCGCCGCTATTTATTTGAAATAATTTTCTCTACTTTGGTTATTTTCGGGCTGGTCACGCTATTTTTTTATTTATAGTATGAACCTGCAGTTTCCCTGCAACTCGAATTATTTGGAGTATATCTCCGTCGTCTTTCAAGATGCAGGGGAGTTAGCTGCATCTTGAAGTAACTTGGGTATAATTAGCCATAGCAGGACCACAACGAGTTGCTTTATCAGCAAGGTTCAAGGTGTGTTATTGGATGACTCCTTAGTCAGTAAAAAAAGCAAGGTTAATTATTTATGCGTTTATTTTTATTACTACTTAGCTTGCTATTCATTTCCATTGCCACCGCTTTCGCTCTGGATAAACCGGGCGGAGGTAACAGCATTGAAGACCAAACAGCTCTGTTTTTTGGTAAAGATGATCGTACTGCGGTAACAAACAGCCTCCAATGGCCATGGGAAGCCATTGGGCAAGTTGAAACGGCCAGCGGTAACCTTTGCACTGCAACATTGATCTCCCCCCGATTGGCATTAACTGCAGGCCATTGTGTATTGGCTCCTCCTGGTAATATTGACCAAGCCGTCGCGTTGCGATTCATTTCCGATAAGGGCCATTGGAAATATCAAATTACTAATCTGAAAACCCGGGTTGATGCCAAATTAGGTCAGAAACTCAAAGCCGATGGTGATGGCTGGATTGTGCCACCTGCCGCCGCTGCATATGATTTTGCATTAATTCAATTAACAAATGCAGCGCCTATCCCCATCAAACCGTTGCCTTTATGGGAAGGTACTGCAAATGAACTGACAAAAGCGCTTAAATTGGTTAACCGTAAGGTAACGCAAGCCGGTTATCCACTCGACAACCTCAATACGCTTTATAAGCATGAAGATTGTTTAGTAACTGGTTGGGCGCAGCAAGGTGTTCTCGCTCACCAATGCGATACGCTGCCAGGTGACAGCGGCTCACCTCTGCTGCTAAAAAATGGCAATAGTTGGTCATTGATTGCCATTCAAAGTTCCGCGCCCGCAGCTAAAGACCGTTATTTAGCTGACAACCGAGCATTATCAGTCACTACGATTAATAACCGTTTGAAAAAATTGGTAAATAAGATAGCCGACACGACTCAGTAACTTTACCTTAGCCCGCTAAATATTATGTGCCATTGCACTTATTATATGCCCTTGTACTGCTGAGGTGAGTCCTTTACTCCTTAGTCGCATAAGGTGAGTTTGGGTTGAATTGAAAAACGAAGGTCCCTCCTAGCGCAGCAGCATAGCGGCTCAAGGTGGTGAGGTTAGGTGAAATAATGCCTTTCTCCATACGACTGATATTTTGTTTCTTCAGTCCCGCTCGCAGTGCGACCTCTTCTTGAGTCAAATTGCATTGTTGGCGGGCAGCTTTCAGTTCAGTCATCATCGCTTGCCGAATTTGTAAATCCGTATAGGCGTCATTCACCTGCGGATGACTTAACGCTGCTGCTTTAACCACCGCAAAAGGAATGATGTCAAAATCGTCTGTTTTTTTCATGACTGCAATCTCCGTTTGAGTTCTTTCATGCGCCGATAAGCCAATATCAGTGTCCGTCTTGGGGTTTTTTGTGTTTTCTTCTGTAGGATGTGAATGATATAAACCTGCCGATGGAGGTGGTAAAAGAAAAAGCCACGCCCGATACCTTCTTTAGCGCTTACGCGTAATTCTTTTAACCCCTGCCCCATATCCCGTACATGAGGCTCTCTCAGTTCATGACCACAAGCTTCAAGCTCCTCCATCGCCTTAATCAGTACCGCCTGTACGCCTACGGGCAATCTCACTAACTCCCTCTGTGCCAACCGTAACAAACTAATCTTATACATAAGCCGTCCCTGCTCCGTGAAAAACTGTATCAAACTCACCATGGGTAATCAAATATGGTGACCCATAATCAGACAAACTTTGAACAACCGTCTGATTCCTCAGCGCAGGTATACCGCCAGTCATTGAGTTGATGCAATAACATGGCGGTTACAGTTCAGGGTTAATTATCCATTCACGGGAGGTCTCGCATAAAAACCATCTTGTTTCATCGATTGCATACTGTTTTTTTGGCGAAACGATAAAGAGAAATAATATTAAGGGGAGAACTCACTAAGAAATAAAAAAATTCGACGCCTGAACGCAGGGTGGATCAGGCGTCGAATGAGGATAATCAATCAGACAGAAAGCTGTTCGATAGTTTGTAAAATACGTTTGTCAGACACCGGATAAGGGGTGCCCAGCTGTTGAGCAAATAAACTGACGCGCAGTTCTTCAATCATCCAACGGACTTCTTTAACCTCTTCATCTTGCTGACGTTTAGGCGGCAATTTATTTAACCACTGTTGCCATACTTGCTGAATGTGCTCAATTCGCAGCATTTGCGCCCTATCGCGATGCGGATCAACCGCCAGTTTTTCTAAACGGCGCTCAATAGCCTTTAAATAGCGCAAAGTATCAGGCAAACGCTTCCAGCCATTATTTGTGACAAACCCACGATAGATAAGGCCAGCAAGCTGAGCTTTAATATCAGAAAGCGCCAGTGCCAGCGAAATATCGATCCGGCCTTTCAACCGCTTATTAATACTGAACACCATGGTGAGGATCTGCTCAACCTGCCTGGCAATATCCACCACCGTGTCATTCAGTTCCGCACGGACTTTTTCTTGTAAACGAGCAAAACCAGCCTCCAGCCAGACCGGGCCACCATGCTGTGCCACCAGCTTATCGACACCACAGGCAATGCAATCATCAATCAGGTCCATCACTTTGCCATAAGTATTGAAATAGAGACCAAGCTTGGATTTATTCGGCAATTTCTCATGTAAGTACTTAATCGGCGAAGGAATATTGAGTAGCAATAAACGCCGGGTACCCTGCCACATAGCCTGTTGTTGTTGCGATTCCGTATCGAACAAACGGATGGCAACACTGTCTTTCTCATCCACCAACGCTGGATAAGCTTTCACTTCATAGCCACCGCGCCGTTGCTCGTAGCAGATGGGGAGATCGCCAAAGCTCCAGATATGTAAGTTATTTTGTTCAATACCATCATCCGCGACGGCAGAAAGTGTTTCCTGTACTTTCTCTTGTAACTGCAACTTTAGGGCTGCGAGATCTTTGCCTTCTCGCAGAATACAGTTTTTATCGTCCAGCACACGAAACGTCATTTTGAGGTGGTCCGGCACTTGATCCCACTGCCAGCTATCACGTGACACTGTCACGCCAGTCATGCGACGTAATTCGCGCTCCAAAGCCTCCAATAAGCCCGTCTCTAACGGTGTTACCCGTGCCAAAAAAGCGTCGGCATAATTGGGAGCTGGAACAAAATTACGCCGTACCGGTTTGGGCAATGATTTAATGAGTGCTACCACCAGTTCACGGCGAATCCCAGGGATCTGCCAATCAAACCCCTGCTCCTGGATCTGGTTCAAAATAGGTAATGGAATGTGTACTGTGACGCCATCGGCATCAGTACCGGGTTCAAACTGATAAGACAACCGGAGTTTTAGCTCCCCCTGATACCAAAAATTTGGGTAATCAAGCGGATTTACTTTGTTCGCCCCCTCTTTGATAAGCATGGTTTTTTCAAAGTTCAGCAACTCTGGTTTCGTCTGGCTCGCTTGCTTCCACCAGCTATCAAAATGGCGGGCAGAGATAACATCACGACCAATTCTTTGATCATAAAAGTTAAAGAGTGTCTCGTCATCGACCAGAATATCCCGCCGACGGGATTTGTGTTCCAATTCTTCCACTTCCGCCAATAGCTTAAGATTCGTTCGGAAGAATGTGTGCCGCGTCTGCCAGTCACCTTCAACCAACCCGTGGCGGATAAACAACTCGCGGCATAGCAGTGGATCGATCGGACCGTAATTGATCTTACGTTCAGTAACAATCGGTAAGCCGAATAAGGTCACTTTCTCGCTGGCCATTACTGCGCCCTGGGCTTTCTCCCAATGTGGATCGCTATAATGGTGTTTCACCAGGTGCTGGGCTAAAGGCTCAATCCATTCAGGTTCAATACGTGCAGCAATGCGCCCCCATAGACGACTGGTCTCGACCAATTCAGCCACCATGACCCATTTTGGGGGCTTTTTGAATAAGCCGGAGCCGGGGAAAATAGCAAAGCGGGCGTTGCGAGCACCGGTAAACTCTTGCTTTTCAACATCTTTCTGCCCAACATGAGAAAGCAAACCTGTCAGTATCGCGGTATGTACACTGCGGTAATCTGCGGCAACACTGTTGACGGGTATCCCTAATTCTTTAACGACCTGACGCAACTGAGTGTAAATATCCTGCCATTCACGTACCCGCAGGTAATTCAGGTAATCGCTACGGCATAACTTACGAAATTGTGCTGATGACAACGCTTTTTGTTGTTCTTTGAGATAATCCCACAGATTAACAAAGGCGAGAAAATCGGAATCTTTATCTGCAAAACGGCGGTGTTTTTCATCCGAGGCCTGCTGTTTATCTACCGGACGCTCACGCGGATCTTGAATAGATAACGCCGAGGTGATAATCATCAATTCGCGCACGCAGCCACTTTTTTGTGCTTGCAATACCATTCTGGCCAAACGTGGATCGACAGGAAGTTGGGCTAACTGGCGGCCCAATGGCGTCAATTGCTGATGCCCGTTACTGGCGGTCTGAATGGCCCCTAGTTCCTCCAGCAACCGTACACCGTCTTGAATATTGCGTTTATCCGGTGCTTCAACAAAGGGAAATGCAGCGATATCCCCCAGCCCCAGAGAGGTCATTTGCAAGATCACCGAAGCCAGATTGGTCCGTAGGATTTCTGGATCCGTAAATTCAGGGCGAGAGAGAAAATCTTGCTCGGAATAAAGGCGAATACAAATACCGTCAGAAACACGGCCACAACGCCCTTTGCGCTGATTAGCCGATGCCTGAGAAACAGGCTCAATAGGTAGCCGCTGGACCTTGGTACGGAAACTGTAACGGCTAATACGTGCCGTGCCGGGATCGATAACATATTTGATACCCGGCACCGTGAGTGATGTTTCTGCCACGTTGGTTGCCAGCACAATTCGCCGCCCATGATGTGACTGAAACACCCTATTCTGCTCACTGTTCGATAAGCGGGCATATAACGGTAATACTTCGGTATGTGGCAAATTTTGCTTTATCAGCGCATCAGCTGTATCGCGGATTTCCCGCTCACCGCTCATAAAAATCAAAATATCCCCGGCGCTTTCACGGCCCAACTCATCAACTGCATCAAAAATTGCCTGCAATTGGTCCCGATCGACATCATCGGCATCATCCACAATCGGGCGATAACGCACCTCCACCGGGTAGGTACGGCCAGAGACCTCAATAATTGGTGCGTTATTGAAATGTTGTGAGAAGCGTTGCGGGTCAATAGTCGCGGACGTGATGATCACTTTCAGATCAGGACGTTTAGGTAATAACTCACGTAAATAGCCCAAGATAAAATCAATGTTAAGGCTACGTTCATGGGCCTCATCGATGATCAAAGTGTCGTATTGCATCAGCAGGCGATCTTGCTGAATCTCAGCCAGCAGAATGCCATCCGTCATTAATTTGACCAGTGTATTTTCACCGACCTGATCGTTAAAACGAACTTTGTAACCGACACAGCCGCCAAGCGAGGTGTCCAACTCATCTGCAATGCGGTTAGCTACCGTCCGTGCGGCCAAACGGCGTGGCTGAGTGTGGCCGATAACCCCTTTCACCCCCCGCCCCAGTTCAAGACAGATTTTCGGCAACTGTGTGGTTTTACCCGAGCCAGTCTCACCGGCGACAATAACCACCTGATGGTCACGGATAGCGTTATAAATATCCTGTTTCTTTTGGCTGACGGGCAGATTATCCGGATAGCTGATCGCCGGACAGACCGCCCGACGGCGGGTTACTCGCTGCATTGCAGTCGCGACTTCGGCTTCAATTTCGTGAGTAATCGCCTGTATGGCTTCAGGATTATTGATTTTTCGTGCGCCGTGTAGCCGACGCTGAATGCGCTGTTGGTCACGGAGCATCAATTCACCAAGTAGAGTGGATAATGCTGTGAGCGAAGATTTCACGTTCTGTATTCCTTATTACGTAGATCACCGCTAAATGCGGAGGCCCACAATTTTCATACTGTCACTTCAATTAACAGATATTGTTTCAATTAGCGGACATTTTTTTATTCATTGAGATATCATTTTTATCCGCCAATCCACTTTTGTTGATTCATGGTTTCTTTTATATAGGGTAACACAGCCTTTATTCCCGCCGTAACCCAGCCTGTATTCTCGCCATAACGTCTTCGTTCAATAAAATCGAACAAAGAGCGCAAAATATTGCGCTATCACTGGTAGCAAAATCTGCATAAAGTGTATCTCATTGAAAGGGCGTGTCGCCTGAATTTCTGTTCTCTGTTAAGGAATTACGATGAGTAAAGTACTGGTCCTGAAATCAAGCATCTTGGCAACCTCTTCACAATCTAACCAGTTAGCTGACTTCTTTGTTGAGCAATGGCAAGCCGCCCATGCAGGTGATCAAATCACTGTCCGTGACTTGGCCGCTCAGCCTATCCCCGTATTAGACGGCGAACTCGTCGGTGCTCTGCGCCCTTCAGACGCAGCATTGACACCGCGTCAACAAGAGGCTTTGGTTCTTTCTGATGAACTGATTGCTGAATTGCAGGCGAATGACGTCATCGTGATAGCGGCACCTATGTACAATTTCAACATCCCTACGCAGTTGAAAAACTATTTCGACATGATTGCCCGTGCAGGCGTTACCTTCCGTTATACCGAGAAAGGCCCTGAAGGCCTGGTAACAGGTAAACGCGCGATTATTCTAACCAGCCGTGGTGGCATCCATAAAGATACCCCAACCGATCTGGTCGTCCCTTATCTGCGTCTGTTCCTGGGCTTTATTGGTATCACCGATGTTGAGTTCGTGTTTGCCGAAGGTATTGCTTACGGCCCAGAAGTCGCGACCAAAGCACAGGCTGACGCCAAAGCATTATTGGCTGAGGTAGTGGCTGCTTAAGCAGAGTGACACTCGCTCATTAAGGGTATTGCCATAATGAGCGACTAAAAAGATGGCCTCGTATTACCCTCATTTCACCCGAGAATCATTTGATTATTGCGCGCCAACCAGCGCGCTTTTTTATTGCTTTTCTTCCACCAGCAGTACTATGGCACTCTCTTCATCGGTCACTAAACCATTCAGCCATTGACCATTCAACGCCGCCTTAATCGCCCGATGTTTTTCTTTCCCGCCAGCAATAGCGATCACGGGTTTTTCCGGCTGAATACGTAATTTCACACTGGTTAAGCATTGGTCTAACGCGTACGGAACGGGTTGCCCATCCGCATCAATAAAATTACCCAGCATCTCCGCAACCACATGCGATGCGATCAAGGCATCCACATCTTGTGCCGAAATAAAACCATCTTTATGTAACGGGCATTGATAGCCAATCGAACCGATACCGATAAAAGTGACATCGGCTTGCGCTGCTTTTTCGGTGACAGTGCGATAAATGCGATGGTTACACCACAGGTCACGATCGGCGGCGCTGTCGGCAAATAAAGGGGCTGGCAGGATAAAATAGCGGCCTTTGGTTTTCTCAGCCATCCACAACGGGACGTCGTAACGGGTGCAAGAGCCGTCAGCTGCAATGGCCCCTATCAATGATACACAGCTATGTTGTGGCCGTTCGACATCAGGCAACTCATCGATGGCAGCCTTTAAACTGCGCCCTGAACCGACGCCAATGACCAAGGGTTGCTCTTGTCGTAGAAACTGCGCCATCACCTCTGCCCCCGCCACGGCAATCGCACGTTGAACCCCCGCGCTATCCATTCCTTGGCTAGGGACAACCTGACAACGATGTAAACCATAACGTTGTTGTAATTGTTCGGCCAGCGCCATACAGCGAGCCACAGGGTGAGTGATATTGACACTGACCAATCCATTATCAATGGCGCAAGCCACCAATCGCTGTGCGACCTGCCGAGAGACCCCCAACGCATCGGCAATTTCATGCTGAGTTTGCCCAGCAACATAATACATCCAGGCGGCTCTGGCAGCCTGATCCAGTTTCTTATCACTCTTATGCATGGGTTATCTGCGCATTATTTTTTGAAGGAACAATATTAGTCATATTACGTCGCTATTTCGCAGATTTTTATCCCTGCACGCGTTTATGTGAACTAAAGCTCAATTTAAGGGCAGAAGTTACATTAATCTACGCGCAGGGCAAATGCTCAAATTAAGAGCTTATGCCCAAACGATAACCGTAGCACCTTCTGTGATTGTGGAGTTCATTATGAATACTGACCTGAAATCAACCCCTGCTGTGTGGCTGCATATTGGCGCTGGCTCCTTCCACCGAGCCCATCAGGCTTGGTATTTACACCGTTTGTTAGCCGTAGGCGATGACCGTTGGTCTATTGCCTTGGCCAATATTCGTGATGACGCGACCCCACTACTGGACACATTACGGGCGCAATATGGTGAATATGTATTGGAAACGGTCACGCCAACCGGTGAACGCCAGTATGAAAAAATAACATCACTGCGCAATATCATTGCCTGGGATAAAGAGTTAGATAATCTGGTAGCACAAGGGAGCAAACCCGAAACTCGCGTGATCGCTTTCACCGTAACGGAGGGAGGCTACTATCTGGATAGTCACTTTAATCTGCAACAGGACAATAGTGACATTCAGGCTGACCTTAAAGGAGGTTGCCGCACAATTTACGGGGCAATTAGCCGCATCTTGCAACAACGGCAACAGGATAAGAGTGGCCCGGTCACTTTACTGAACTGCGATAACTTGCGTCACAACGGTGAACGATTCCGTCATGGATTATTAGAGTTTCTTGTTCTACGGGGTCAACAAAGTCTATTGAACTGGGCAACAAGCCAGACCCGTAGCCCAAATACCATGGTTGATCGTATCACCCCTCGACCATCAGCCGATATCGCGCAGCGAGTGTTGGAAAAAACCGGTATCGTGGATAACGCCCCGGTGATGGCAGAATCATTTATTCAATGGGTTATTGAGGATGATTTTATTGCTGGCCGCCCAGCACTAGAGAATGTTGGTGTAGAAATGGTCACCTCGGTTTTGCCTTATGAAGAAGCCAAAATCCGTATTCTGAACGCCAGTCACAGTTGTATTGCCTGGGCGGGCACCTTGATTGGGCAACGTTATATTCATGAAAGCACCCAAACCGACGCTATCCGCCAGATGGCTGATGACTATGTCACGCAAGATGTCATTCCCTCCCTGACGCCCAGCCCACTTGATTTAGCCCATTACCGTGATGTGGTACTAGACCGCTTCAGTAATCCGTATATCCGCGATACTAACCAGCGCGTCGCCGCCGATGGGTTTTCCAAGATCCCCGGTTTTATCACCCCCACGCTGATCGAGTGCTACCAACGCGGCGGTGTACCTACCGCTACCGCCATGTTGCCTGCATTATTCTTCGTATTTATGGAAGGTTGGCACCAAGGCACCCTACCGTATGAATACCAGGATGGCATTCTGGACCCAGAAGCCGTCCATGCCATGTTTCAATCTTCTGATCCAGTGGGCTTATTTGCCCGTGATAACGCCCTTTTCGGGCCGCTGGCCAATGATAATCAGTTTGAACAGTTATTACGCCAGTCCATAGATCGGGTCTCTGCCTGGGTTAGCACTAACCGTTAATCCCTGATGAGGGCATTGGGGACGACGCGTCTAGGGAGGCTGGCGCTCGGCGATGATGAATGATCGGCAGTTGTGATAAATAACAGGTCTGCACAAAGCCCCCCATTGATCAACGTGTTATCCCTGAAATTAACCGGCAGGAGGCGTTATTTAGCGTTTCATCCACTGACCATTAATACCGCGCACATATTCGCCCTCCGCCGCGCGGTTTACTAATTTCTGCCCCGCCAATTTGGCGACATTCTCGGTTGAGATATGGTTTTTTTGCGCCACTTCCTGATACTTCTCCGCTCTGGCAAGATTGATTTGCTCCACCAGCGCCAATGTTTCTGCATCTTTTTTTACTGGCGCTAAATAACCACTCAAGGTCTCGCCCACCCGGCCTTGTTGTTTTGCCTGTTCCAAGGTCAAAGCGAACGAGTGCGGGCTGTACAGTAAACTGCTGGCCAACACCCCCCCCCCCAACGCGAGCCGGATCAAACTTTGCCGCCCATCAATCCAGCCTAAAGTATGCTTTTTCATGATGGTTCCTTAGAAGAGATTGGATTGATTTTTAAGCAATGCTTCCACATCTTTATCGACCCTTATCTGGATTTCATGCTCAATCTTGACGTTCATATTAATCGTGATAGGTTTCTCTGGTGTCGCGACCTCAAGACGGACACAACCGCTGAGCAGTAAAATACCCAGAGCCATCGCCACACGCTCCCCTGCCAAAATCTTCATTCCTTCGCCCTCGTCGGTATTGGTGCTGTTGGTTGTGATGAAATACTTTGCTGTAATGAATTAGCTGGTGGTAATGAACTAGTTGGTGGTAATGAAATAGTCTGTTGCAACCACTCTTGTAAATTGTCACCAAATCGTAGGCTGCGCCAAAGTTGGAATAGGTTCTCCTGGTGCTGATAATTTAGCTCTACCGCCCGTGTGCCATTTTTCTGCGAATTCACACCATGAACTTTGGACGTTAGCGTCAACTGACCCAGATTATCCAGATCCACTTTGGCATACGATTGAGAAATCTCCATGTAACGCAACCAGTCAATCGCCGCACCCGCGGCAGTATTGCTCTCACTGATAGAATCGGTCAGATCTTTATCGAGACGTAATGTCAGCATGCCGTCATTGGCAATCCAACCATTACGCACCAGCCAGTGTGGGTTATTAAGATAAAGCGGTAATTCGCCGTTCACTTTGCCCGACATCGCAAATTGCTTCGGTTGTAATACGGTGAACAACGCGCTCAGATCAATCTCACTTAATTTGAGGACGGCGGCATCATGTTGTGGCAAACGCAGCGCAGACAAGCTCAGGTGGCCGTTCAAAATATCCATGCCGACATTGCTTAATGTTAGTGGTGCTGTTTCTGAATAAGGATAAGTCCCCTGTAAGTCAGCAGTAATATTCTGCATATCAAAGAGGTTATTCAACGAAGCGATACGTAGCATTACCGGCTCTTTAGCCCCTAACTGCCAATGATGGTTTTGTAAACGATACGACATTACAAAATCTAGCCCGCTTAATTCACCGTCCTGCAGCCACATGCCGCCATTATTTACCACCCAATGCCCACCGGCAGTAAACCCTTGTTCACGCGCCGCAGAGAATGCGGCTTGCGCATAAAACGTGCCATCACGCAGTTTGATCCCCAGATCTTTTGAAATCAGTGGCTGGAAGACCATTAATGACTGCTTAGGCCACCAACCCTCACCACGCAAGCGCTCACCATCCCAGCGGCCACGTAACGGAATTGGCCCGATAGACTGAGCTTGCAATTGACCTTGCCAGAGGAAACTGTCGAGATCGCGGCCATTGAATTGCAGTGATAACACTGACGGGGGTAGATAACCGCCACCATCACTGAACTCCACTTTTTTAGCGCTCAGCTTCAAACCTGCAATAAACGCGGGGTGGTGGTTATCTCGTTGCCAGGTCAGCGGTTTCGTCAATATTAAACGTGGAGCTTCCACCTTGACCAGGCCATATTGTAAGCGATCAAACCCCGTCGACAGTTTATCCACCGTAATCAGCGTATCCCGCCAATGCCCGGTCCCACCGACATCCCAGCGTGCCGCTAATGGCGGCAAGTTTCCGCTCCCCCAATAACGCCATTGCCAACTGCCCTTATCTGGCCAAAACTCTTGCGCCTGACCATCCAGATGCAGATTGACACTCCCCCAGTAGCTATCCTGAGCATCAACGATTGCCTGTAAACGCCCGGTAACACCCGCCGCGGTCACCCGGATCCCCGCCAACGGCCAACGGGCATCTTTTATCCGCAATTCCGGGGTCAAATTACCATAAGTGCGCAGCAAGGCTCCGGGGGACAATATCCACGTCGGATTCAATACTGAACCACTGAGTAAACCGGGGATCGTGGCGTTAAACACCATGGTTTCCAGATTCACTTGCCCACTTAGTTGGAATTTTAAATCACTGTTAATTAAACCCAAATTGCCCGGCCCCAGCGTCAATACAGCGTTCCCTTTGCCGTTTTTCCCCGAGGTAATCACGTTAATCCGTGCATCAATCGAGGTCTGTTCCAATCCTTGATCCCAATCGTGTAGTGTCAGGCTCACGCCCCCCTTCAAGGGCTGTTGACCATATGGCCATTGCCACTGACCGTTAACGATCTGAATGAGATTCGCCGAGGCTTGCCACGGTAAACGCGCTAAAGGTTGGTCATCGCCACGCTCAGTTAAGGTCAATACGCCCTGCTGTTGCTGCCAACTCAAGTTCAGTAACAAAGGCTTCGACAAATAACTGGTGGTCAATAGCCCATCTAATGCACCTTGCTCTGGCCACTCATCCAATGACAACGGAGTTTTAATTTTACCGCTAAGCTGAAACGGTTGAGGCATTCCGGGGACGGCAAGAGAGAATTGATGCAAGCTAAGTTGCTGTTGCTCATCCAATGTCGCAGCAAAGCTGAGCTGCTGCCCCTGATAGCGTAACGCCTGAAGAGTTTGGTTGTTGTCAGGTGATGCCAGTGTCAGCTTGCCTGCATATTGCTGCCAAGGAGTGACCAGCAGATGATTGATAGTGAGGTCAAAACGGGACAGTTGCTGCTGCCACTGCGCCAAATCGGGTGGAGAACTATCACCGCCAGACGGTAACTGATTCAAACAGGCAGTATCCAGCACCACATCACCCGCCCCCAACTGCCAGCGGCCTTGGTGATAGCCTATACTCAGTTGGCTGATATTAACGAGCGTACAATCCTGAGCCAAATAACGCAGTTGCTCAACACGCAACGCGCCATTACGCCACACAGGAGAAGCGGTTAATTGCAGTTGGCTACCCGCAGGTAACCAATACCCGGCAACTCTCGGTAACCATGTCGGCAGGGTTTTCCATAACACGAGCAGCGACAGTGCGCTTATTAACAACAACCAGCCTACTCTTTTTGCGCATTTAGCCATGACTTGCCTTGTTTTATCACCGACTTGACACTCGGTGCTTTAATCACCGCCACCTAAAAATAACCGGCCCCTACATTGCGGCAAGATACCATAATAAATAGGTGACAGTTGCCATTGAAAATGGTGATAAACACCTTATCTCTTTAGTATTAGTAAGTTACATGAAATACAATGAACTTATCATTGCCATAAATTGTATGACTTATTGAAATATGTTAAATTTATCACAATATTTTGGCGGAGAAATACGATGAAATTAGCCGTTTACAGTACCAAACAGTATGACCGTAAATACCTTGAGCTGGTCAACAAAGATTTTGGCTTTGAATTGGAATTTTTCGATTTTCTGCTTACTCCCAAAACAGCCAAAATGGCTGAGGGCTGTCAGGCGGTATGTCTCTTCGTCAATGATGATGGTTGCCGCGAAGTATTAACTGAACTGGCGACTATCGGCGTTAAAATTCTGGCATTGCGTTGTGCTGGCTTTAATAACGTGGATCTGGAAGCGGCCAAAGAGTTGGGTATACAAGTGGTCCGAGTGCCCGCATATTCACCTGAAGCCGTCGCGGAACATACCGTTGGCATGATGTTGAGCCTTAACCGACGCATTCACCGTGCCTATCAGCGAACCCGTGATGCCAATTTCTCGCTGGAAGGCTTGATTGGTTTCAATATGCATAACCGCACCGCGGGGATTATTGGCACAGGTAAAATTGGTGTTGCCACAATGCGTATCTTGAAAGGTTTTGGTATGCGCCTACTGGCGTTTGACCCTTATCCAAGTGAGCAAGCCCTAGAGTTGGGTGCAGAATATGTTGATCTGAAGACCTTGTACGCCAAGTCTGATGTTATCTCACTGCATTGCCCTATGACACCGGAAAACCATCATTTGCTCAATAAACAGTCATTTGATCAAATGAAAGATGGCGTGATGATCATTAATACCAGCCGTGGCGGTTTAATTGATTCAACGGCGGCGATCGATGCGTTAAAACAACAGAAAATAGGCTCCCTCGGTATGGACGTTTATGAAAATGAACGTGATTTATTCTTTGAAGATAAATCCAATGACGTCATTCAGGATGATGTTTTCCGCCGTTTGTCCTCTTGCCATAACGTGTTATTTACCGGGCATCAGGCGTTCCTGACCGAGGAAGCACTGACCAGTATCTCTGTCACCACATTGCAGAATATTGCTCAGTTGGATAAAGGCGAATTCTGCCCAAATATCATCACCCTCTAATGTGTTAATACCTAATAGCGGATATCGAGTGTACATTCTCCCTATCCGTTGTTATGAGCAGGAGATAATATGAGAAAGATCGTTCCAGTGGCTATTATCGGTGTACTTCTGGCAGGATGCGGCGGTATGAATCAGTCTGGGAATAATACGATGAGTCCTGTGAAAAACAGTAGCAATGTGACCGAAAGTGACTTGCTACACCATAATTTTGTATTGGTCAGCATTGATGGTAAGCCGCCGGTTAAAACACCAGGACCAAATATTGAGTTTGGTGAAAATATGCATATTGCAGGTGCGATGTGTAATCGATTTATGGGCCAAGGTGAATTAAAAAACGGCATATTGACGGCTAAGGGGCTGGCGAGTACCCGTATGCTATGCGCTGATGAACAACTCAATCAATGGGACTCACTGATCGGCGATATATTACACAGTGGCGTGAAAGTGACCTTAAATAAAGGGCAATTGACGATGAGTAATAGTACGCACACCTTAGTTTACCAACAGAAAGATTGGGTTAACTGATGCTCATTGGCGCATAACATCTTAGGTGGCAGTTTTCTCATGGCTGCTGCCAGTTAACGCACCGGGCACGCACCGCGCAACAAAGCGCCCTCGTCGCAACGCTTACCATCCGGTAACTGGCACATGCCTACGCTACCACCATGAAGTTGCCTTGCGTTAGCCAATATCCCCCCCGCATTAATACAATTAGCTGCCGCCGAATTGGACATATTGACGTCATTGGACATATTAACATTACGATAAGCAATGGCGCTGGTAGCCTGCTGCTCGGGTTCGTAGGTTTCGCTATTATTTAACGTATTGCTATTTGAACCATTACTGCTACATGCGGCTAAAAATAGCGCCATACAGCACACTAATCCCTGAAATATTCTCATTCTTTTGCTCCGGCAGGATGGACTCATCAATCTACAATTTATAAACCTGGTTAGTATGTAGTACATAACGCTATTTAGTACATCACGCTATTGGGAATAGATGAAGCACTACATGATAAAAATAACCCCAGTATAATACACAACTCATCCAATATTCGGGTAAGTCAGTCATTCGGATATACCATTTCGGCTAACTTCGCGGTAGCGTCAAGGAAGAAAGGTGTAGTCATCGGTTAGAGGATCAGATATCTATAATCTGTACAAAAATAAAACGGGAACCACCATGATCACTGATTTATGGAAGTGACGTTGTCACCGAGAAAGACGGTAAACCAGGTTTATGAAAAATTATTAGCTATTGAGGGAATACAGCAGTTAGATATTAAGTAGCGCGTTAGCAGCTCCGCGTTATCGTTCAATCAACGATAACGCGGAAAATAGAGACTTATAGCTTATTTAATAAAAAACATGCCGTTTCGCACAGATTAATGCATTGGCGTCTTGGACAAGAGGTTAATCACCATGACACCCGAAACAATCAGTGCCATACCCACAATCGCCGCCCAATCCAACTTTTGTTGATACATAAAGGTGGCAGCGATTGAGACCAGTACAATCCCTAAACCTGACCAAATTGCATAAGCAATACCCAGCGGCATGGTTTTAACTACCTGCGAAAGCCCCCAGAAGGCAATACCATAGCCAATCACCACAACCACTGACGGGACTAATCGAGAAAAACCATCGGACGCTTTCAGCATCGTCGTCGCAACCACTTCGGCAATAATCGCCATAAATAAATAGACAAAACTGCTCATTATCATTCTCTCATTTCAACATAAGGGCGACATTATGCCCCCACAAAGTTAAATCTTCATTAAATTGACGTCTGCTTCACAAGCCGCTTTACAAATCAGCTAGTTGGTAAACTAATTACCTTGTAAACAAATCACCTTACAACCCTCTTTTATTGGCGGGGCCATAATCATTATGTTAAACGAAAATACGATATCGCTGTGAAGCCACCAATAGTTTACAAATTGTAATAAAGATTATCTGAAAAGATCTATATCACTGCCCTTCCCACAAATAGGCTCACCTTGCATTTTGTTGAACCGTATTTGGTGAATTCAGCCACACAAACGCGATAACTGGCAAAGAATATCCTCTGCTAAAATTTTACCATTAGCTCAAATAATAAATTAGTTCAAAGAATGTGTTAGCAATCAGAGACACCCATTACGACGTTTTCTCTGCGTGAAAAGCAATGTGAAGGTACAAATTAATGATTACGACTGACGGCAACAGCGCAGTGGCCTCTGTGGCCTACCGTGCCAGCGAAGTTATTGCTATCTACCCCATTACCCCCAGCTCTACGATGGCAGAGCAAGCCGATGCCTGGTCTGGTGATGGCAAAGTGAACATCTGGGGCGATGTACCGAGGGTGGTTGAAATGCAGTCCGAAGGGGGGGCTATCGCCACGGTTCATGGGGCATTGCAAACCGGCGCATTATCAACCTCTTTTACCTCCTCGCAGGGATTGCTATTAATGATCCCAACACTGTACAAACTGGCCGGCGAACTGACACCCTTTGTGCTTCATGTTGCCGCCCGGACAATTGCGACCCACGCATTATCCATCTTTGGTGATCATTCCGATGTGATGGCGGTACGCCAGACAGGTTGTGCCATGTTATGCGCCAGTAGCGTACAGGAGGCTCAGGATTTTGCCCTGATTTCGCAGATTTCCACCCTGAATAGCCGGATCCCGTTTATCCATTTCTTTGATGGTTTTCGCACCTCACATGAAATCAATAAAATAGATCCACTCAGTGATGAGACGTTGCGCCAGTTATTGCCTCAAGCAGGGATTAATGCGCACCGGAGCCGGGCTCTTTCGCCAGATCACCCGGTGGTACGCGGCACCTCGGCCAATCCAGATACCTATTTCCAGTCACGGGAAGCCACTAACCCTTGGTATAACAGCACCTATCAGCATGTTGCGGATGCCATGCAGGCATTTGCTGAAGCCACAGGGCGTGAATATAAACCGTTTGAATATTACGGCCATCCACAAGCTGACCGTATCATTATTTTAATGGGCTCCGCTATCGGTACCTGCGAAGAGGTTATTGACACCTTGCTCACCCGAGGGGAGAAAGTAGGCGTGCTGAAAGTACGCTTATTTCGCCCCTTCTCCGCGCAGCATCTGCTTGCGCTCTTGCCCGTGTCGGTCAGCAAAATTGCGGTTTTGGATCGCACCAAAGAGCCTGGCGCATTGGCTGAACCCCTGTATTTGGATGTAATGACGGCATTAGCTGAAGCTTATAGCCGTGGTGATCGTGATAGATTGCCAAAAGTCATTGGGGGACGCTATGGCTTATCCTCCAAAGAATTTGGTCCCCATTGCGTATTGGCCATTTTCAGAGAACTGTCATTAGACTTACCTCGCCCCCGGTTTACGGTTGGAATTTTTGATGATGTGACCGGCCTGTCGTTGCCCCTAAGCGACGAAAAAATTGAATCGCGCGCTACACTGGAAGCCCTATTTTATGGTCTGGGAAGTGATGGTTCAGTCTCTGCCACCAAGAATAACATCAAGATTATCGGCAACAGCACCGCACTCTACGCTCAAGGTTATTTTGTTTACGATTCGAAGAAGGCTGGCGGCCTGACTGTCTCTCATCTACGCGTAAGCCAGACGCCGATTAACTCAGCGTATTTGGTTAGCCACGCCGATTTTGTCGGCTGCCACCAGCTACAGTTTATCGATATCTATCAAATGGCTGAACGCCTTAAACCCGGTGGGGTCTTCTTACTCAACACTCCCTTCAGTGTGGATGAGATGTGGCAACGTCTGCCACAAGACGTTCAGGCAGTATTGCATCAGCGCCATGCCCGCTTGTTTGTAATCAATGCTGCGAAAATTGCCCGTGAGTGCAAACTCGGTGCCCGTATCAATACCGTCATGCAGATGGCCTTCTTCCATCTGACACAGATTCTGCCAACGGCCATGGCACAAGAGCAATTACGGGCTGCGATTGAACGTAGTTACAGCAATAAAGGGGCAGAAATTGTCACCCGCAACTGGCAGGCACTGGATGCAACTCTCGAAGCCTTGATTGAAATCCCACTACAACCTATTAATGAAAACAGCCCTGTACGCCCACCGATTGTTTCAGACCAAGCGCCCAATTTCGTTAAAACCGTTACGGCCACCATGCTGGCAGGCTTGGGTGATACGCTGCCAGTATCGGCCTTCCCGCCCGATGGCACCTGGCCTGTCGGTACTACTCAGTGGGAAAAACGCAATATTGCAGAAAACATTCCCATCTGGCAGCCAGACCTTTGTACACAATGCAATCACTGTGTCGCGGCCTGCCCACACTCGGCTATCCGTGCCAAAGTGGTACAACCCGAGGCCATGGCCGGTGCACCAGACAGCTTACAGTCACTGGATGTCAAAGCCCGTGATATGCGCGGGCAGAAATATGTCTTGCAAGTGGCACCCGAAGATTGTACTGGCTGCAACTTGTGTTATGAAGTCTGCCCTGCCAAGGATCGCCAACATCCAGAAATCAAAGCGATTAACATGTGGCCGCGTCTGGAACACCGGGCGGCAGAAAAAGCACATTATGACTTCTTCCTCAAACTGCCTGAAATCGATAAAACGCAAATGGAACGTATTGATATCCGGACTTCACAATTGATTTCACCGCTGTTTGAATATTCCGGGGCCTGTTCTGGTTGTGGTGAAACACCGTATATCAAATTGCTGACCCAGTTGTATGGCGATCGTCTGCTCATTGCCAATGCCACCGGTTGCTCTTCGATCTATGGCGGTAACCTGCCTACCACGCCGTACACCACCAATGCCGATGGTCGTGGGCCTGCATGGGCAAACTCATTGTTCGAAGATAATGCTGAGTTTGGTTTAGGCTTTCGCCTAACCGTCGATCAGCATCACAAGCGTGTTACTCGACTGATCCAACAGTTAGCACCTCAACTACCGAATGAGTTGGTAAATCAACTCATCAATCAGGAGCCCCCCCCGGAAGAGCGACGTCGGCAAGTCTCACAATTGCGCCAGTTGTTACGTGAGATACCAGGCAATGATGCGCAACAGTTGGCGACAGACGCCGACTATCTGGTGGATAAATCTATCTGGCTTATCGGCGGTGATGGCTGGGCATATGACATCGGTTTTGGCGGTTTGGACCATGTCCTGAGCCTGACAGAAAACGTCAATGTTCTGGTACTGGACACCCAGTGCTATTCCAATACCGGTGGCCAGCAATCCAAGGCCACTCCCCTTGGGGCGGTCACCAAATTTGGTGAGCACGGTAAACGCAAAGCGCGCAAAGATTTGGGTGTCAGTATGATGATGTATGGCCACGTCTATGTGGCACAGATCTCTATTGGGGCACAGCTAAATCAGACAGTGAAAGCCATTCAGGAAGCGGAAGCTTATCCCGGCCCGTCACTGATTATTGCTTACAGCCCTTGTGAGGAACACGGTTACGATTTGGCATACAGCCATGACCAAATGAAGCAATTGACGGCCACCGGTTTCTGGCCATTGTATCGCTTTGACCCGCGCCGCGCCGATGAAGGCAAAACCGCGTTAGCACTGGATTCACGCCCACCGGGCAGTGATTTGACCACCACACTGCTCAATGAGCAACGTTTCCGCCGGTTAAACACGCAAGAACCCGCCGTTGCTGCCCAGTTATATGCCGAGGCTGAAAAAGATCTAAAAAAACGCTATGACTTCTTGAGTTTACTCGCAGGCAAAACAGAAAAAATGCCTTCGGAATAAACCGTACTATCGTTTACCCCGTTCAATTCACTGAGCCAGTTAGCTAAACCGCTGACTGGCTTTTTCTATTATCTTGATTTTTCTATTATCTTGATTTTTTTATATTCTTGTTTTTAGCTTAAACGCTGTGTCGGCGCGTACAAAAGTGGTTTTTAGAGAAAGCAGGCTGCACAGATGTTGTCACAACAGTGGCCTTCTATCGGGCATTGCTTGAGTGCTATTATAAGGAACATAGGTCACAACCGCCCCCATTATGCCCCTAACTGAATATGAGTTACGAATAAATGCTAGAAAAACAATCGGTTAATCAAAAAGAACAGTACAGTTTTAACAAACTGCAAAAACGGTTGCGGCGCAATGTCGGCCAGGCTATCGCCGATTTCAATATGATCGAAGAAGGTGACCGTGTGATGGTTTGCCTGTCTGGCGGTAAAGACAGCTACACCATGCTAGATATTTTGCAAAGTCTGCAAAAAAGTGCCCCCATCAATTTCTCGTTGATCGCAGTTAATCTGGATCAGAAACAACCCGGTTTTCCGGAAGATATCCTGCCGGCCTATTTAGATAAACAGGGGGTGGAATACAAAATTGTAGAAGAGAATACCTACGGGATCGTAAAAAAGATTATTCCTGAAGGTAAAACAACCTGCTCTCTGTGTTCCCGGCTGCGCCGTGGTATTTTATACCGCACAGCCACTGAACTGGGAGCGACAAAAATAGCGCTTGGTCATCACCGCGATGATATTCTACAAACACTCTTTTTGAATATGTTCTATGGCGGCAAACTGAAAGGTATGCCACCTAAATTAATGAGTGATGATGGCAAACATATTGTCATCCGCCCTCTGGCCTACTGCCGTGAAAAAGATATTGAGCGTTTTGCCGTTGCCAGAGAGTACCCGATTATCCCATGTAACTTATGCGGCTCACAGCCAAACCTGCAACGTCAAGTCATAAAAGATATGCTACGTGACTGGGATAAACAGTATCCAGGCCGTATCGAGACCATGTTCAGTGCGATGCAAAATGTGGTGCCATCACATTTAAATGATCATAAGTTATTTGATTTCAAAAGTATTACTCATGACAGCGACATTATTGATGGCGGCGATTTAGCCTTTGATCGGGAAGAGTTGCCACTGAACCCGGTCGGTTGGCAGCCAGAAGATGACGAAGACACAGAAAAACGGCAACCAGTACGCCTTGAGGTGCTGGAAATTAAATAGGCGGCTAATCAGTCCAGCCTCGTTCCGTTTATGACATGGAATGAGGCGCATTATTTGCTCTTCCCTGCACGACTCTTTTTATGCATAAAAAAATGCCGATGTTATTTCAACATCGGCACCGTAACAATTAAATGCTATGCAGTAATTCAAAATAAAAGTATTACAAATATGGAGCGCAACGCCCATCGCTTGACGTTGCATTCACCTGCAAAATAATCATGCCTGAGCTACAATAACAAATTCTTGATGTGGCTCAATTTTTCGGTGATTAATTCCACCATGCACGCCCTATTTTCTTAGGTTACGTTCAGTCAACTAAAGCCATTTACTGCGTTTTAACCACCAGGCAACACTCAATACCAGAACCACCAACATCATACAAAATATGGCGAAACCGAAGGCATCGGTATTGCCGGGTATGCCTCCCAGGTTGACGCCAAATAACCCAGTCAGAAATGTTGTCGGTAAAAACACCATGGCCAAGAGTGACATGGTATAGGTACGTCGGTTCATGGCATCAGCCATTAATGAACTTATCTCATCAGATAAAACTGCTGTCCGGGCAATACTGCCATCCAGATCTTCTAAACCACGGCCTAAACGCTCCGAGATTTCCTGCATCCGCCGGCGGTCATCGTCATTCATCCAAGGTAAACGCTCGCTCGCCAGCCGGGAAAAGGCATCTCGCTGTGGGGCCATATATCTTCGTAATACAATCAGTTGTTTACGTAACAATGCCATTTGTCCACGCGGTGGAACTTTTTGCTCCATCAAATCATCTTCCAAATCAATGATTTTATCGTGCAAGTCTTCAATAAATTCGCTGGTGTGATCCGTCAGTCCATCAACAATATCAACCAACCAATGACCACTACCTGTTGGTCCTGTGCCACTTTGTAAATCGTTTAATACGTTATCGATGGAATACACTTTGCGATGACGGGTTGAGACAATTAATTTATCCGTCATATAAACCCGTATAGTGACCAACTGGTCTGGGCGGGCATCATTATTAAAGTTGATACCCCGTAGCGTTATCATCGTGCCATCGCCCAAACGGGTAATTTTAGGGCGCATACTCTCGCCTGCGAGTCCGTCGCGCACAACCTCAGGTAATAAAGGCGTATTTTGTAGCCATTCCGCACTCTCTGGATAGGTATAATCCAAATGTAACCAACAAGGCTGCGTAGCACTGGCTACCACATCGACACTGATGGCTGTCATCCCACCTTTGCCATCAAGCTGATAAGCATAGACTGCATCAGAGACTTGAAGCGCTTTCCCTTCGACTACATCCACAACAGCATCCTCTTGTTTAACATTCATCATGCAATTAGCTCAGTGTAGCGCTAGCAACCCGATCTTTAAAGGTAGTGAGCCAAGGATAACCCTGGGTGGCGTTATAAAATATTCGCTGATGTTGACGAAACAAGGGCAAGCCAAGGCGCGAAAATAATCATGAAGAAAGGATAAGAAAAAATGCAAAGGCGGATTGAAATCCGCCTCTGTTAATTATTTAAAAATAATAAATCTATAGCTATCAGTGCTTAATAATATATAAATTCTGACTGTAAGCAACATCTTCTGGATTGGTTATCGGATAACCTTTCACCCAGGGTTTAATTAAGCGGCCATTAGTAAATTGATATATTGGTGCGATAGGGACCTGTTCCGCAATAATTTGCTCTGCTTTATTATAATCAGCATTCAGTGCTTTAGCGTTCGTCTGCTTACCCGCATCGGCCAGTAAACGATCGTAATCAGCATTATTGAATTTGGCAATATTCCCGCTATGCCTCGATGTTAATAACGACAAGAAAGTTGACGGTTCATTATAATCACCTATCCATGATGCTCGTACGACATCAAAATTACCGGTATTACGGCTATCAATATAGGTTTTCCATTCTTGATTGACCATTTTCACATCAATACCCAGTGTCTTTTTCCACATCGATGCGATAGCAATAGCCAACTTTTGATTATTATCGGAGGTGTTATACAGCAAGGTTAATGTTAACGGTTTATCTGGGCCATAGCCCGCAGCATGCAGCAAAGCTTTGGCTTGAGCATTTAACTCATCTTGGCTCTGTTGCTGCAATAAACTCGCCGCCGGTTCATAGCCTGCAGTGACATCTGGGGTAAAGTGATAAGCGGGTTTTTCTCCGGTACCTAATACCTTCTCAGCAATAATTTTGCGATCTATCGCATAGGATAATGCTTTACGTACCCTAACATCATTGGTCGGCGCGCGTTGAGTATTAAAAGCATAATAATAAGTCCCTAACTGATCCGGGGTATAAACTTGATCAGAAATATCCTTTAACAGTTTTTGATACAAATTCTTCGGGAATGATTCCGTAATATCAACATCCCCTGCCAGATAGCGTTTGGTGGCATTCGCTTCTTGGCTAATAGGAACAAAGGTTACTTTGGTCAGAACAGTACGGCCATGATCCCAGTAATACTCATTGGGAACAAACACTAACTTTTCATTAACGACTCGATCTTGTAATTTAAATGCACCATTACCGACCAAATTACCGACCTTAGTCCAATTGTTACCATATTTTTCAATAACAGATTGTGGCACGGGGAATAAACTGAAATTTGCGGTCAGGCTTGGAAAATAAGGAACGGGTTTGCTGAGTTTAACTTTCAGGGTGTAATTATCAATAGCGCTCACACCCAACGCTTCCGGTGGAATTTTACCGGAAATAATCTGTTGTGCATTCTCCATCCCAGCCAGTTCTGCAAACCAGGCAAACGGAGACAAACTTTTAGGATCGACCAAGCGACGCCAGCTGTAGACAAAATCTTGCGCAGTGACAGGCTCGCCATTAGACCATTTCGCATCTTTACGTAAGGTGAAGATATAGGTTTGGTTATCTGCTGTTTTCCAGCTCAATGCGACACCGGGAATAGGCTGCCCATGGGCATCTTGATTAACCAGACCTTCAAACAGATCCCGTACCACCTGAGCCTCTATCAACCCAACGGCTTTCATTGGATCCAGCGATGCTGGCTCATCTTTAATATGCCGAACAATTTCTTGTTTTTCAGCCAATACCGTTCCAGGAGGTACCTCAGCCGCATTTGCCGCTCCCAGTACTGAACCGACTACTACGGCACATAATGCATAACGAAAATAGTGCATAATCGATAACCTTATCGTTGTTGTTCCATATCAGCGAAAGTAGATTCTCAATACCCAGCATGCTGGCCAACACACCACGTAGGCAATACTCAGGCCAGTCCTTAGGTCCATCATTCTCATAAATTTAACGCATCATTATTTTCAAATCTATTTATTTATGGCAAATCAAGTTACATATATTTAACATCAAAGCAGCCCAATGAGAAAGACATAAACCAGTAGATTAGATGCCGTCGTGACGACGATAAATTCGTACAATCTTCCTGCTTCAGCCTATTGGTTATCGAATTTTATCTGTCAGTTCTTCGAGCTAATCTGTCGGTTCTTCGAACCAATAAAATTATCGTGCCGTTCCCCATTCATGTTAACAATTTGAATGATGATAAACTAAGTGATAATTTCTTACTTACTGAATCTGAATAGTGGCACTATAAACACCATGAATGTTCTTCGCCCCCGCTCTGCACGCGGTAATGTTATCGTTTCAGGCCAACAATACGGTCAATCTCTGCTGGGCAGCCCGCTACTTTACTTCCCTGCTTCCACACCTTCGGTGAATACTGGCTTGATTATCGCAGGGACTCATGGTGATGAAACTGCCGCGGTTGTTGCGTTATCCTGTGCTTTACGCAGCCTCTCAGCGCAACAACAACGCCACCATGTGGTATTGGCGGTGAATCCTGATGGCTGCCAGTTAGGGCTACGGGCGAATGCCAATGGTGTCGACCTTAATCGTAATTTTCCAGCCCAAAACTGGCAATCGGGCGATACTGTCTATCGTTGGAATAGTGCGGCAAATGCTCGTGACGTGGTGTTATCAACAGGTGAACAGGCAGGTTCTGAGCCAGAAACTCAAGCTCTATGCGCATTAATCGCCCAGTTATCACCAAGTTGGGTGGTTTCGTTTCATGAGCCGTTAGCCTGCATTGAAGATCCCCAATGTTCAGCATTAGGTACCCGGCTGGCAGAGCAATTTGAACTCCCGTTGGTCACCAGTGTAGGTTATGCCACGCTTGGTTCTTTCGGCAGTTGGTGTGCAGACCGTGATTTGCCGTGTATTACTGCGGAATTACCGCCAATTTCATCTGATGCCGCCAGCGAATGTTATCTGGCGGCTTTCATTGATTTACTGACGTTGGCGGATTAAGCCGACAAATCTATCGCGCTAGTCTATCGTGCCAGTAGGTCTATGGTACCAGTAGAAAAATGCAGTCCCTCCTCTACGTCATTTACCAACCAGGTCGGGCCATCTAAATCAATAAAACGAGCCCCCGGAGCTAAGGGCAGTGCCGCGCGGATGGCACGAGAGGTACACAGCATACAGCCGAGCATAATGGCAAACCCCATCGATTTAGCCTGTTCAGCCAGCAACAGTGCCTCGGTCAGCCCACCACTTTTATCCAGTTTGATGTTTACCATATCATAGCGACCCACCAAACCCGCTAAATCAGCCCGCGTGTGACAGCTTTCATCCGCACAGATGGGTAATGGATGGATGAAGTTCTGTAAACTACTGTCTTCTCCTGCGGGTAATGGCTGTTCTAACATCACCACCCCCAAGTCAGCAAGTAATTGGCAACGCGCTGCCAGCCCTTCAGGCTGCCAAGCCTCATTAGCATCAACGATTAATGTTACCTCTGGCACCACACTGCGTATCGCAACCAAGCGTTCGGCGATCAGGTGCTCATCAAGTTTGACTTTCAACAAGTGGGCCCCAAGCTGCACCAATGCTTTGGCTCTGCATGCCATGGCTTCCGGGGTGCCAATACTGACAGTCTGAGCCATGGCAACTGTTTCAACTGCCGTTATCTGGCTTCGCTGCCATAAACTTTGCCGATGTTGCAAACACTCCAGTTGCCATAACGCAGAATCGACGGCATTCCTCGCCGCTCCAGCCGATAACAGTGGCTGTAAGGCTTCCCGCGAGATGCCATGCTCAATAGCATCAGCCACCAAAGCGAGCTGTGCCATCACCGAAGATTCACTTTCTCCATAATGCGGGTATGGAGTACATTCACCGAATGCATGAATACCGTTCTCCTCAATTTCAACAACGATAACTTTAGCTTCAGTGCGGCTGCCACGGGAAATGACAAACGTGGAGTGAAGAGGCCAGGCCTCTGGGTAAAAACGCACTGTTCTCATTATCGCTCCTTGGCAGAATGCAACTTTAGCTTTTAGGTATGAGACCCTCATACGTCTATCCGTTAAGTTTTTAAACGGGCTTTTTAGCGAATTTTCTATATCCAAGCCGCTGTTGTTATCTTAAACTGAAATTCGTGTTACACATCTGTAAAAGGGACCTAATAATGACACAGACCGTACATTTCCAAGGCAATCCAGTTTCTGTCGCAGGTAAACTGCCACAAACCGGTGATAAAGCGAAAGACTTCACTTTGGTAGCAAAAGATTTATCTGACGTTGCCCTGAGCAGCTTTGCTGGCAAACGCAAAGTCCTGAATATCTTCCCAAGTATTGATACCGGCGTTTGCGCCACCTCTGTACGTAAGTTCAATCAACTGGCTGGCGAACTTGAGAACACAGTCGTGCTTTGTATCTCCTCTGACCTGCCCTTTGCTCAATCACGTTTTTGCGGGGCTGAAGGTCTGAGTAACGTCATCACGCTGTCAACTCTGCGCGGCGCTGATTTTAAACAAGCTTACGGTGTGGCAATTACTGAAGGCCCTCTGGCAGGTTTGACCGCGCGCGCTGTTGTCGTACTGGATGGCCAAGACAACGTCATTTATAGCGAACTGGTTAACGAAATCACTACCGAACCAAACTACGATGCCGCGCTGGCTGCACTGAAATAAACAAGTATCACCACCCAGCATTAATCAATGCCATACAGTAATCAATGCTGGGTAATAATCAGTATTGTATAGTAATCAGTACTGTATAGTGACTCAAAACGGCTGCCCCACTCGGGTACAGCCGTTTTTTATTACTCTTTTTTATGTTTGATTACTGGTCGTTTTACGCCTTATTCTTCTTCATTTTCATCACTGGCTGGCCGTTTACTGCTTAAACCGTACTCCCGTAATTTATTGGCGATCGCGGTATGAGAAACACCTAGCCGTTTAGCCAGTTTACGGGTGCTGGGATAATTACGATAAAGCAGAGTCAGCACAGAACGTTCGAACCGCTTACTGATATCATCAAGTGAACCATCAAGGACTTCATCACCCAACGTAGCTTCAATTTCAAATTCCGGCAGGATGATATCCTGTGGCCTTAACTCGGCCCCCTCCAACTGAGTGAGCGCGCGATAAATAGCATTTTTAAGCTGACGCACATTACCCGGCCAGCCATAGTGGGTCAGGAAACTGGCCAATTCTGGTGACAATTTTGGCCGCGGCACACCTTGCTCATCAGAGAATCGCGCTACAAACAACTCGGTCAGTGGCATGATATCGGCCTGACGCTCACGCAATGGCGGTAATGTGATGGTCAGGACATTCAGCCGATAATATAAGTCTTCACGGAATTCCCCACGTTGCACCAACTCCACCAGATTTTTTTGGGTGGCGCAAATGACACGCACATCAACATGCACTTCATGTTCTTCGCCTACACGGCGGAATGTTCCGTCATTAAGGAAACGCAACAGTTTGATTTGCATACGGGGTGACATTTCACCAATTTCATCTAACAGGACCGAACCACCATTAGCCTGTTCAAAGAACCCCTTTTTGCCTTCAATAGCGTTTGGATACGCTCCAACCGCATAACCGAATAATTCACTCTCGACCACTTCATCAGGCAGTGAAGCACAATTCAGACCAAGAAATGGCATTTTACCCCGTGGACTACGCAAGTGACAGGCACGAGCCAGCAGATCTTTACCGGTACCCGTATCCCCTACCAGCAATAATGGCGCATCAAGCATGGCTAATTTTCGGGCTTGAGCCAAAACCTGGCGCATCTTCGTACTGGTCGCCACTATCTGTCTAAACTCGGTGTCATCATTGACCGATAAAGTTTGCAGTTGCTGCCCCATACGTGCGGTTGATTTCAACATCACAACCGCGCCAACGGTTTGTTTTTTCTGGTTTTCGTCTTCGAGATTAATCGGTGTAATCTCCATCAGGTAATCCTGATTATTGATCAATACCCTCTCAGTGTGCGGGGCCGTATCGCCGCCTTCAAACCAGCGTGAAAAATTATAGCCACCCAGCAGGCTACCCGCCGTTTTATGGCGAATCTTTTCTTCACTGAGGGAGAATAGCGCACGGGCAGCGGGGTTCGACAGCTCAAGATTACCTTTTAAATCAATGGAGAATACCGGTTCTGGCATGGATTCCAGCAGCGCTCGCAACGAACGATGTTCGCGCTCTGATGGCATAAAAGAAACGGTACGGACATCCGTTACTCCATCAATACGCCGAATCTCCACCATTAGTGCACTGAATATACTGAAATCCAGACTGGAAAAATTCAGGTAAATGCGACCGATAGGATCAATTTCGATCCCCCGTAAATCAATGCCGCGTAATACCAAGAGATCAAGCAACTCTCTGGTGAGACCGATTCGGTCTTCGCAAAAAACTTCCAAGCGCATCAGTATTGACCTTATATATGGCAGGTGCGAAATCACTGGCGATGATAATACCCTGTCCCCTCTTACTGATGAAGCAGTCTGTCAGCAAAAGTTGACAGGAATCGTCTTTTTTGTTGTTTTTTCCTCTTGTTGAATGATATCAGGCAATATCTTTAACGTTTATATCACTAATAAATAGCGTGTTGTTAGAAACAGAGTTAATAATTCAGCATAATATCATGTCAGTGAGTGTCAACTTTACCGTCAAGATTGGGTGACACTTTGCATTACCTCGGCCATTTGGCTATAGTAAACATAGCCAAGTGACCGAGGAGGTTATATGAGAGCGTACCGCCCAAACCCCGCGACTAAAATGGGAACGCTTTGGCGTGAAATTGGCTTACCTGCTAGCCGCGGCACAATATTGGTCGATAGTATCAAAATGGGGTTTTCTGTTGATGTTATCGACAGTATTCATTTGTGGGCATCAATGCCTAAAGCTGAAATATTACGTGCCACCGGTATCCCCAGCCGTAGCTTGACTCGCCGCCGCACACATGATGGCCGTTTTACGCCAGAAGAAAGCGAGAGAATTGCACGTTTTGTCCGCGTAATGGATGCCGCTGTCGATTTGTTCGGCGGAGATAAAGGTAAAGCCATTACCTGGATGTCCACGCCCATCAAAGGATTGGGGTATCGCAGCCCAGATTCCCTACTGGAAACCGAAACTGGCGCACTAGAAGTGTGTGATTTGATCGGTCGGTTGGAACACGGCGTCTTTACTTAACGGCTTAAACCGCCCGATGGAACGAAACTTATGATGCTATACCGCATTGTTATGCGCCGCTATCTCGCGTCAGCATGGACCGGTTACGGCGCTGAGATCTATGGTGGTCGTTGGAATCATAAAGGCCACGCTGCCATCTATTTAGCCAGTAGTATTTCATTGGCCATGCTCGAAACACTGGCTCATATTCAGGACAGTTCAACGCTCAGCGAGTTTGAATTATTCCAAATTGAAATCAGTGACAGCAGTATTATGTTGCTACAGCCGCAGGATTGGCCCACGGACTGGCGTAGCGATCCGGCACCGGTGACGACTATGGATGTCGGCACCGAGTGGCTAGAATCAGGATCCTCGGTAGGGTTACTGGTCCCATCCACCTTGGTGCCGTCAGAAAACAACTTACTGGTCAATCCTCATCACAAAGATTTTCCAGCTTGTTTAGCCAGCGTCAAACCGCTCTCTTTTGTCTTTGACCCACGGTTAAAATAGCCTTTATTAATGCGCTGTTTTATCTTTTTTCGGTAACGTATTTTTCAGTTGATTCATCAACTGGCGACGGAAATCTCCCAGTTTGGGTTTATCACCTTCTAACCACGGTAACGGGCGGCATAGCTCCATGGCTTTGATCCCCAAGCGCGCGGTCAATAAACCAGCGCCAATCCCTTGGGCGGCACGAGCCGACAAACGAGCAGCCAAATCTTGTGATAGCCAATCCATGCCCACCTCCCGTACCAACTCAGAGGCTCCGGCAAAGGCAATATTCAGCAATACCAGACGGAACAGACGGATACGGCTGAAATACCCTAACTCAATACCATACAGTGCAGCGATACGATTAATGAGGCGAATGTTACGCCAGGCAATAAAAGCCATATCCACTAGTGCGAGAGGGCTAACTGCAATCATCAACGCTGATTCAGCAGCATAGCGGCTGATTTCTGCCCGAGCCTGATTATCCAGCGCAGGTTGAACCAGTTTGGCATATAATTCAACCATTTCACGATCGTTATGCGTTTCATGCAGTGATGCCTGCCAGCGCTGCAATGCCGGGTGCCCTTGGTCCAGTCCTGCCTGACGGGCTAACTTCTCACAGAAAGCACGCCCTTGGCCGACACCGTGGCTAACCAATAACGCCCGAGCAATATCTCGTTCTTCAGCCCGTTGACGTAAATGGTATAAACGCCGCCACTCCGTTACCACCGAGCCGACACCCGCCAGAACAATTAACCCCCCTGCCGTAGTCGCGCCCAAAGCTATCCAATCTTGCTGCTGCCAGGCTTGATGGACCCATTGCACTGACTGGGCAATCACACTGGCCCCCAAGATAACCATCCCGGCAGTGACCATCTTACGCCATAGGCTACGCTTAGGTTTCAATGCGGCATTCACCAACCCTTCTACGCGCCCCTCTTCATCTTCTGCATCCAATTCTGGGGCGGCTGGGTAAAACTTCTCTGCCGCCTGTTCATCAAAAGACTGCGCCGCTTTTAATACCGGCTCATCCAACGATTGCAGAGGCTGCTCAAAATCAATCCTTGGTTTTAACGGTTCGCTCATCGCAATTTATCTCCCAATAAAAACTCCATCACCGCATCTAACCGGATATGAGGCAATGGGCTATCAATATGAACCGCTTGCGGACGAAACTGGTCAAAATGGAAACCTTGCTGTTGCCAGAATGCAGGACCAGGTAAACGGGCCGGGACATCACCAGGAAACACCGTTAATGGTGCGCCATCTTTTAAGCGATGACCCCGCAGTGCCGGTATTTTTTGCCCTTGGTGATCAACCATGCCACTTTCGGTAGCCTGTACCGAAGCCAACCCGACACAATCCATACTGATCCCTTCAAAAGCCGCATTCTGCCAGGCTTCCTGCACCAGTTGTTGTAATAAGGAGACCAAATTAGCGTGCTGGTCGGCAGTCACATGGTCTGCTTTGGTTGCCGCAAACATCAGCTTATCGATACATGGAGAAAATAAGCGGCGAAATAACGTGCGTTTCCCATAATGGAAACTCTGCATTAATTGTGTCAACGCCAAACGCATATCATTAAACGCCTGAGGCCCACTATTAAGCGGCTGAAGGCAATCTACCAGTACAATTTGCCGATCAAAACGAACAAAATGCTCTTTATAAAAACCTTTAACGATCGTATTGCAATAATAGTTAAAACGGGCGCGCAACATGCCCAGATTAGAGTGTTTATCAGCCTGGGCCAGACGTGACTCCCCAATGCCATTGACGTCCAGCCAAGGAAAGAACTGTAATGCGGGGGCTCCCGCCATATCACCAGGCAGCACAAAACGCCCCGGTTGAATAAAATGCAGGCCTTCATTTTTACAGTGGATAAGATAGTCGGTATACGCCTGTGCGATAGCCGCCAGTTGATTTTCATTGGCCGGGGCCAATGGATCACATTGTTGGCATAACGCTAGCCAAGGCTTGGCCCACTCAGCGCGATCCCCTTGCAACAACCCTTCCATCTGGCGGGACCAACTCAAATAGTCCTGCTCCAACATGGGTAAATCCAGTAACCACTCCCCTGGATAATCGACAATCTCCAGATACAGCGTTGATGTCTCTTTAAAATGACGCAACAGCGAATCACTGGAGCGAAAACGCAATGCCAGGCGGATTTCACTGACACCACGGGTCGGCGTTGGCCAGTTTGGCGGCGTACCATACAGAGAGGCCAGCCCTTCATCATACGTAAAACGTTGAATACCCAGATCACGCTGCGGAACCCGCTTAACACCCAGTAACCTTTCGTCACGCACCGCAGAAAACAGCGGCAGACGTGCACCACTGTGAACATGCAGTAATTGATTCACTAAAGAAGTGATAAAGGCGGTTTTTCCACTGCGGCTCAGGCCGGTTACCGCTAGACGCAAATGGCGATCCATCCCGCGGTTAACCAATGACGTAAGCTCATTTTGCAGTCGTTTCATGCTTCTCCTTGGCAAATTGACTCACTACTGCCGCCATCGCACGTTTTAGCACTGGCTCCAGGATGATCAGCAACAACCAACGTAGCGGTTTATAGCTCACACTTTTCATTATCAAGCTGGCAGCCCCCGTCGGGCCGTACATTAATGCAGCAGTAAAAATAATTTTAATCAGCTTCATAAATATTACACCTGCGCGTGCATGGGCAGGGTTATTGTTCATCATTTTGCCCTCTGGCAGGGATTAAACAGGGAGCACCCCAACATCAGATGATGGCAGGCCCGACTAACGGTTGAACTTTCGACAAAACTACAACTGACGGAACCGGCTTCGTACACCAAAAGTATCTGAGGTCACATAGCGCTCCACCTGACGTAGCCGTTGTTCTCCCCGTTCCAGCTCGTGTTGCAATTGATCCAGTAGCTGGCGCGGTGTGACGTCATTATCGTTAGTCACACTGGCTGCGGATACCGGCTCCAGCATAAACGCCAGTATGACGTAGGCCGCAACAGTGAACACGAATAGGCCAAAAAACAGTGATAACACCATTATCACGCGAACCAACCGTACTGGAATATCAAAATAATGGGCCAGACCGGCACATACCCCTTTAATCATGCCCTCTTCCGGTACCCGGTACAGTTTTTTACTGCCTAACACATTCGCCATTATGATTGTCTCCAGTTAGGGTGTTCTGTATCCAGAATTTCTTCTAGTGTCTGAATACGCTCACGCATCCGGCGAGCATCCTCGGTTAACAATGATAGGCGCTGCATATCTTGATGACTTAATTGAGCTCCATTTTGCTGACGACCGTTGTAATGTAGCCATAACCAAATGGGTGCAACAAAAAGCACGAAAATGGTTAAGGGTATGGCAAGAAACAGAATACTCATTGATTCCCCTTATTTATTTTTGACTGCGGGTACATCGATTATAGCCATGGCAGCGCCCTACTGAGGCACTGCCGGTCCCGTATATACCCTTTGAATTTGAAGCTGTAGCGATGCTTCAATGACATTAAGTACCTTGTTTGCTAATAAATACGGGAAATTAACTATTCAACTGATTTCAGTTTCGCTTTTAATGCCGCTAATTGGCTACTGATTTCATCATCCGCTCTCAACTCGGCAAACTGTTGGTCCAAAGACTTTTGTTTGCCAACTCCAACGGTTTCCGCTTCAGCTTCCATATGGTCAATACGGCGTTCAAACTGCTCAAAGCGCGCCATCGCTTCATCAAGCTTACCGCTGTCCAATTGGCGGCGTACATCACGAGATGACGATGCTGCCTGATGGCGCAGTGTCAATGCCTGTTGTCTGGCTCGGGTCTCGGTCAGTTTATTTTCCAACTCCGTAATTTCATGCTTCATGCGGCTCAGGGTTTCTTCCACTGTCGCCACTTCACGTTTTAGCGTCTCAACTAACGTCATGACCTTCTGTTTTTCAATTAGTGCAGCACGCGCCAAGTCTTCTTTATCTTTGCGCAGTGCCAGCTCAGCTTTTTCCTGCCACTCCTGTTGCTGGCTTTCGCTGTGGTCAATACGGCGTAGCAGTTGCTTTTTCTCTGCCAATGCACGGGCTGATGTCGAGCGGATCTCCACCAGCGTATCTTCCATTTCCTGAATCATAAGACGCACTAATTTCTGTGGATCTTCAGCTTTATCCAGTAATGTGTTGATGTTCGCGTTCACGATATCGGCAAAGCGAGAAAAAATACCCATAATTTACGTCCCCTTTGACTTATTGGTTCTCTGAAATAGTGGCGTCTGATTGCGCCGTTAGCTTGATGGGCAAGATCCGTTATTCATGATGCTGCCATTCAATACGCTTCACATAGAGTTAATCAAGAGTCGTGCCAACTTTTCATGATAATTAATAGCATGAAAATTAAAGAAAAAATAATTTTTACTCAAATGATATAAAATATGAAGTGATTATTTTAACTAACTATTGGCGAATTTCATCATGAATGAGCAACTGGATAATCTGCTCGGCGAAGCAAATGCATTTATTGAAGTGCTGGAGCAAGTCTCGGGACTGGCAAAATTGAACAAACCCGTGTTAGTCATTGGAGAGCGTGGTACCGGTAAGGAATTGATTGCCCATCGCCTGCACTACTTATCAGAACGTTGGCAAGGGCCATTTATCTCCCTTAACTGCGCCGCGCTCAATGAGAACTTACTCGATTCAGAGTTATTCGGCCATGAAGCCGGGGCCTTTACTGGCGCGCAAAAACGTCATCTTGGCCGTTTTGAACGCGCGGATGGTGGCACTTTATTTCTGGATGAATTAGCGACAGCACCTATGCTGGTTCAGGAAAAATTATTACGCGTGATTGAGTACGGCCACCTGGAGCGTGTTGGCGGTAGCCAGCCATTACAGGTTGATGTCCGTTTAGTGTGTGCCACCAATGATAATCTGCCCGCATTGGCGGCTGCCGGAAAATTCCGTGCCGACCTGCTAGACCGCCTCGCCTTTGATGTCGTGCAATTGCCCCCACTGCGTGAGCGGCAGCAAGATATCATGTTATTAGCCGAGCATTTCGCCATCCTGATGTGCCGTGAGCTGGGGCTTTCCCTCTTTCCTGGTTTTACTGCTACGGCGCAAAAAAAATTACTCGAATACCGTTGGCCGGGGAACGTGCGTGAGCTAAAAAATGTAGTAGAGCGCTCTGTTTATCGCCACAGCGACAGCAGTAAACCACTCAATAATATTATTATTAATCCTTTTGCTACCGACCAGAAGATTATTGAGATTGAGAGGGTGGATACGCCCAACGAAGGGGGGGCTATATTACCCACTCTGCCCGTAGACTTGAAACATTGGCTGCACACCAGCGAACATCAGATGCTAACTCGGGCTTTAAAGCAGGCGCGGTTTAATCAGCGTAAGGCGGCGAATTTATTGGGGTTAACCTATCACCAGCTGCGTGGCTTGTTAAAAAAACACACCATTTTGAGTGAAGAACTGACGCAAGCCAGTGATTCGGGTGAGTAAGTGCCGCTAACTCTCGTTGATGCAAATAGCGCAGCAGCATCAAGGACTAAGGGTAAAAAAAAAGCCAGCACCCGAGCTGGCTTAAATACTGGAAGCAATGTCGTGCTTTTCTGACCAAAACCAAAGACTGCCAGCTTTGTTCTGAATCGCGATCAAATGATAATGCTTATCAATATCTATTGTAAATGGTTTTGTTGAGAATTTTTCTCATTCCCGTACTACCTAAGGTGTCATTAGCTCCTATATTGGGGGAAACACGCCTTTTATAGATGAATAATCAGGCGGTGCCTTCGATGACTCAATATCCCGCAGGTAGGTTGCCATTAGCTTCGTCATGCATTCCCCCACACGATAAACTTTTTCCCACGCACTAACCTTTTCCCCACACACTAAACAATGCGTTACCGTTTATCAGCCTAAATTGCGGCAATCCCCTCAGATGAAACAGTTGTTTTATGCAATGGATTGGGGGGATCGTCAGATTACGGTACACTAAGCGTATTGCTTACTCACTGCGAAAGCGTTTATGCGTGGTTTACTGATTTTGCTGTTGTCGCTGACTTGCCTTGCAACTCCTGCGGCGGAACAACCGCTACCGGATATCCGTCAGCGCGGATTTGTCTATTGTGTCAGTGGGATACTCAACACATTTAACCCCCAAATGGCCAGTAGCGGCTTAACCGTCGATACCCTGGCCGCACAACTCTATGACCGCCTACTGGATGTTGACCCCTATACCTACCGGTTAATCCCAGAACTGGCAGAGAGCTGGCAAGTTCTGGATAACGGCGCAACCTATCGTTTTCATTTACGTAAAGATGTGCCGTTCCAGACCACTGACTGGTTTACCCCAACGCGGATGATGAACGCCGATGATGTGATCTTCAGTTTTCAACGGGTATTTGACTCAAAGCATCCGTACCACAAGGTTAATGGTGGGGAATACCCATACTTTGATAGTTTGCAGTTTGCAAGCGCCGTAAAAAGCGTAAAAAAACTGGATAATTACACCGTTGAATTTAAGCTAAAAGCCCCTGATGCGTCGTTTCTTTGGCATTTAGCAACCCATTACGCCCCAGTATTGTCTTCAGAATACGCCGATGTTCTGACCCAGAAAGGGAAGGAAGAACAGATTGACCGTGAACCCGTAGGGACCGGGCCTTTTTTATTGGATGAATATCGCTCTGGGCAATATATCCGCTTATTCCGCAACAGCCATTATTGGAAAGGTGTGCCACGTATGCCACAGGTGGTTATCGATCTGGGCGTCGGTGGAACGGGCCGCTTATCAAAACTGTTGACCGGAGAGTGTGATGTGTTGGCCTATCCCGCTGCCAGCCAATTATCTATTTTACGTGATGATCCACGGCTACGCCTGACACTGCGGCCAGGGATGAACGTCGCCTACCTCGCCTTCAATACCCGCAAACCACCGTTGAGTGATCAGCGGGTTCGTCAGGCGATTGCCTTGTCAATTAATAACCAGCGATTGATGCAATCAATCTATTACGGCACAGCTGAAACGGCAGCCTCTATTTTACCCAGAGCATCATGGGCTTATGATAATCAGGCTCAGGTGACCGAATACAATCCGGAAAAAGCCAAAGAGATCCTCAAAGATTTGGGGATAACCCAACTGCAACTCAACTTATGGGTCCCTACCGCATCGCAATCTTATAACCCTAGCCCATTGAAAACCGCTGAATTGATCCAAGCGGATTTGGCACAAGTGGGGATTTCCGTCAAAATTGTTCCCGTCGAAGGCCGTTTCCAAGAGGCCCGCCTGATGGATATGAGCCACGATCTGACACTTTCCGGTTGGTCTACTGACAGTAATGACCCCGACAGTTTCTTCCGGCCCTTATTGAGCTGCGCAGCAATTCGTTCGCAAACAAACTATGCTCATTGGTGTGATCCGGCCTTTGATGAATTACTGCAAAAGGCATTACGCTCCCAGCAATTATCGGATCGTATTGAATATTATCAGCAGGCTCAGCGTATTCTGGAGCAACAATTGCCGTTACTGCCACTGGCATCGTCCCTACGGCTTCAGGCATACCGTTATGACATTAAAGGCTTGGTATTAAGCCCATTCGGTAACTCTTCTTTTGCCGGTGTATTCCGCGAAAGTGATGAGGGCAAGAAGCCATGATTATTTTTACATTACGGCGATTATTACTGCTTATGATAACCCTGTTTATGTTGTCATTAGTCAGCTTTAGCCTGAGCTATTTCACCCCCTATGCTCCATTACATGGGGCCGGGTTGCTGGATGCCTACCACTTCTATTTCAGTAGTTTGTTGCAATGGGATTTTGGCGTTTCCAGTATTAATGGCCAACCAATCAGCGAGCAACTGCGAGAAGCCTTTCCCGCAACCATGGAGTTATGTGTACTGGCCTTTGGCCTCGCGCTGTTTATCGGTATTCCACTGGGAATTATTGCCGGGGTAATGCGGGGTAAATGGGCCGATATCGCCATCAGTTCCGTGGCATTAATCGGCTTCTCGATCCCCGTATTTTGGCTGGCCCTGTTACTGATGTTGTTCTTTTCTCTGCATTTGGGGTGGTTACCGGTTTCTGGCCGTTTTGACCTGCTTTATCAAGTAAAACCAGTGACTGGGCTGGCCTTGGTCGATGCCTGGCTATCGCCCTCACCTTACCGCAACGAAATGATGCTCAGTGCACTTCAACATATGATCTTACCGATTACCGCACTGGCAGTGGCACCGACAACTGAGGTCATCCGCTTAATGCGTACCAGCACCGACGACGTTATCGGGCAGAACTACATTAAAGCCGCTGCAACCCGTGGGCTATCACGCCTCACTATTATTCGCCGCCATGTCTTACACAATGCCTTACCGCCAATTATTCCGAAGTTAGGGTTACAGTTCTCCACTATGCTGACACTGGCCATGATCACCGAAGTGGTCTTTAATTGGCCGGGGTTAGGGCGCTGGCTGATTAATGCGATCCGCCAACAGGACTATGCCGCAATCTCTGCGGGGGTGATGGTCGTGGGTTCGTTAGTGATCGTTATTAATGTGCTATCGGATATTCTGGGTGCCATGATGACCCCGTTAAAGCATAAGGAATGGTATGCCCTTCGATAATGTCTACCGCGAAAAGAAAATGCCCAGTCCGCTGCTGTATACTTGGCGTCTTTTCTCTTCTGATGGCCTGGCGATGGTGGGTTTCTACGGCGTCTTGGGTTTGTTATTGCTCTGTCTCCTGGGGAGCATGCTTGCACCTTATACTCTCGATCAACAGTTTTTAGGCTATCAGTTATTGCCACCCTCGTGGTCACGTTATGGCAATGTCTCCTTCTTCCTCGGGACCGATGATCTCGGCCGTGATGTCTTGAGCCGCTTACTGACAGGTACTGCATCTACTTATGGTTCAGCGCTAGTGGTCACAGTAGCTGCGGCGTTGTGTGCCATTGTTCTCGGTGTGTTTGCCGGTATCACCCGTGGTTTTCGGTCAGCGATTCTTAATCATGTGTTGGATACACTGCTCTCAATACCTTCACTGCTGTTAGCCATCATCGTGGTCGCCTTTGTTGGGCCGAGTTTGGAACATGCGATGTTTGCCGTTTGGCTGGCTCTGTTACCACGAATGGTGCGGACTATTTATAGCGCAGTGCATGATGAGCTTGATAAAGAATATGTGATTGCAGCCCGTCTGGACGGCGCATCAACACCGCACATTCTGGCCTATGCCATCTTGCCGAATATCGCCTCAGTCCTGGTCACTGAGTTTACCCGAGCGTTATCAATGGCGATCCTGGATATTGCCGCATTAGGTTTCCTTGACCTCGGCGCACAATTACCCTCTCCCGAATGGGGAGCAATGCTCGGTGATTCGCTGGATTTGGTTTATGTCGCACCATGGACCGTGATGCTGCCAGGCGGCGCAATTTTGGTTAGTGTACTGTTGGTTAATCTGCTGGGTGATGGTATGCGCCGTGCCATTAATGCGGGGGTGGAATAATGCCATTACTTGATATTCGCAACCTTACTATCGAATTTATGACGTCAGAAGGGCCAGTAAAAGCCGTTGACCGCATCAGCATGACCCTAACCGAGGGGGAAGTTCGTGGCTTAGTCGGTGAGTCTGGGTCCGGTAAAAGTTTGATAGCCAAAGCTATCTGCGGTGTCAGCAAGGATAACTGGCGCATTACTGCTGACCGCTTTCGCTTTAACGACATTGATTTACTCCAACTGACTCCCCGTCAGCGGCGTAAGGTGATCGGCCATAATATTTCTATGATTTTTCAGGAGCCGCAATCTTGCCTCGATCCATCAGAAAGTATTGGCCTGCAACTGATACAAGCGATCCCTGGCTGGACATATAAAGGCCGCTGGTGGCAGCGTTTTCATTGGCGTAAACGGCGGGCAATCGAGTTATTGCATCGGGTTGGCATTAAAGACCATAAAGATATTATGCGTAGTTACCCCTATGAGCTAACCGAAGGTGAGTGTCAAAAGGTGATGATTGCTATCGCGCTGGCAAATCAGCCACGGTTGCTAATAGCCGATGAACCCACCAATGCGATGGAGCCCACGACACAAGCGCAGATTTTTCGCCTGTTGGCCCGGTTAAATCAGAATAACAACACCACGATTTTGTTGATCAGTCACGATTTACAGATGATGAGTAAATGGGCAACCCGGGTTAACGTACTCTATTGTGGTCAGACGGTAGAAAGTGCCGTCTGTGAAGACTTGCTGTCTACCCCACATCACCCTTATACCCAAGCACTGATTCGTGCAATGCCTGATTTTGGCCGATCCCTGCCCCATAAAAGTCGTCTGAATACGTTGCCGGGTGCTATTCCATCGCTGGAACATTTACCGGTCGGTTGCCGTCTTGGCCCTCGTTGCCCTTACGCTCAGAAAACCTGTATTGAAACACCGCGCTTGCGGCTGGTGAAAAACCACGCCTTTGCCTGTCACTTCCCCTTAAATCTGGAGGAGCAATAATGGTCGAGACGTTGCTCGAAGTCCGTAATCTAAGCAAAACTTTCCGCTATCGTACCGGGCTGTTTCGCCGTCAACATGTTGAAGCGGTAAAATCGGTGAGTTTTACCTTACGCGAAGGCCAAACACTGGCGGTGATTGGTGAAAATGGTTCGGGCAAATCCACGTTGGCAAAAATGTTGTCGGGCATGATTGAACCCACCGCGGGTGAATTGCTGATTGATGATCATCATCTAGCTTATGGTGACTATGCTTACCGTAGCCAACGTATTCGCATGATTTTTCAAGACCCAAGCACCTCACTAAATCCCCGTCAGCGCATTGGTCAGTTGCTGGATGCTCCGCTGAAACTGAATACTGAACTCGATGCTCCGGCACGTGAACAGCGGATCTACCAAACACTGCGTCAGGTAGGGTTATTACCCGATCACGCTAATTACTATCCTCACATGTTAGCATCTGGTCAGAAGCAGCGAGTGGCACTGGCACGGGCATTAATTCTGCAACCCAAAGTGATTGTCGCGGATGAAGCACTCGCCGCATTAGATATGTCCATGCGCTCGCAAATTATTAATCTGATGCTGGAGTTGCAGGAAAAACACGGCATATCCTATATTTATGTGACTCAACACTTGGGGATGATGAAACACATCAGCGACCAGGTGATTGTGATGCATGAAGGAGAAGTTGTAGAACGTGGGAGTACCGCGGAAGTCTTGGCAGCACCGCTGCACGACCTGACTAAGCGTTTAATCTCCAGTCATTTTGGTGAAGCATTGACTGCGGATGCCTGGCGTCGGGATGCCAGCAATTTTTAGCGTCACCCCCTCCTGCTGAGTGCGACGGTTATTGACAAAGTGTCCACGACGGAGAGAACAGGCAGCAAGTAAAAACACCGGCTTCCCTGCATAAAAATAGCTTCCCTGGGGACTCGATCCGCACCATCTCTGGCGCGGACGCTTTACTCTTCTAACTATCCTCACCGTTCAAGATCGAATCATCGGGGTTTGTCAGCAGTCTGACCCACTATCTTTTGATAGCATTTCTCTTATTTTGACACCAAGAATCTTTCGATAAAGAATCAACCAATTTAATAGCATTTTATGCTGCATATAACGACATGTTATTACTTTTTGTTATGGATTATGGTTTAACATTATTTTATCTCACAAACTTAATCGGCAATGATGATATCCACTGTGCTCATTTGAGCAAATGATAGGATATCTTACCGATGATGCTCTCCCTTGCTTCTCACTCCATGACAAGTCCCTGTCCACTAGCTGGGCCACCCGAGGCTACTGGACTCCCTGTTATTACCCCGCACTTATCCTTAATACGAGCAAATCGCTTCCCTGACGGAGGTCATCATTATGGTGCAATTTCGCGGGAGAAATAATGCCCATTGGTATCATGAAACTCAGTGTAGCGGCAGTCTGGAGAATTGTAGCGGCAGCCCAGAGAATGTTTCCACGACAGTGAATGATGAAAACTACCCTGTTGATATTCGCCCACGAGATCCCAGCGAGAGTGGCAACATGAGCACAGGCAATAATATAACTGAACAGAGCATCATAACTGAACAGGGCATCTTTCTACTTGGCTTGACAAAAAACATCTCTAATACATTACGAGACACCCTCGGCTATGAGCAGCCTATTCTTACTGCCTCCGACGCCATGTATCAGGTACTGTTCCCAACCATTGTCGAGATAAACCACACCAATAGCTTCTCACTGTATGATCGGTTAAGTACTGCGCTAACAGTCGCTCAGGTTACCGGGATCCAGCGATTATGCAGCCACTATGCTCTCCGTCTGGCCCCACTCCCCAGCCCTAACGCCTCAAGAGAAAGCAATATTCGGCTAACGCAAATTACGCAATATGCCCGCCAATTGGCCAGCCAACCGACGTTGATCGATAGGCATGCTTTAGAGCAATTGCATGACGTGGGTTTAAATGACAGCGATATCATTATCTTATCGCAAATTATTGGATATGTAGGATATCAAGCCCGAGTGGTCGCTGGCATCTCTGCACTGGCTGGTTACCCTACAGTGATGCTCCCCGGTTTCCCCCGCATGGAAGATGCCGCCCCTAGCCCATTACCGGATGTCATGCCTAATTGGCAGGGTTGGCTACCGTCTCAAGCGGCAAACGACTATCAATCCGATAAAGAGCCTGACAAAACGGCCAGCACACTGACTGAACTGTTGGGTCATCACCAGCAAAGTTTGCTGGCTTATCATGCTATTACCGCTCACCAGCACTACTCACCTCAGTTGCAAAGCGACTGGCTGGAACTGGTGGCATTGGTCAGCGCACGAATCAATGGAAGCCTCTACTGCCAAGCCCGCCACAGGCAACATTTACAGCAACTGACGGAGCAGCCTCTGTTGGTCACTGAACTATTAAAAGGGATTGATCACGCGTTATTCTTGTTACCCGATCAACAAATACCCCATCAGCTAATCGGTGTAACCGCCGAGCTAACTCGTGCCCCGGAACGCTTTAATCATCAGCATCTTAAACGTCTACAGACCCTTGGCGTCAGTGATACTCAAATAATGCGAATTATTTTCAGTATCGCCATTACTGGTTGGACAAACCGTCTACGACACACTCTGGGAAAGTAGCAGGTCAGGGGTGGCACACCCCTTCAATCAATGTTGTGCATCGGTTGCTATTAGATAGCTGCAAGCGATCAGATAGGTGAAAACAGTCTGGTAGGTGAAAACCATCAAATAAGTGGAAGCGACCAGTTTGAGGGAACGCTCAGATCAAAGAGAACAAGCAAAAGATTTACACAACTATTTTTTGTGGGTACACATTTTGCCTATTCTGCCTCCCCCCGACACCGATTAATATTTAAGCAACTTTGGATAGTCATGCATAACTCACCATAAACACAATATTGATTCATTAATTTACATGTAACTAACGATATAAACTAAAAAAATAGATTTAAGCAGAATATATACCTAATTAAAATTGCTTCCATCTCAATCAAAATAAAAAATCGATAAATAGCCAAAACATAAACGTTAATACCGCATAACATTTGTAACATAGTGATATCGCACCACGAGAGATATATGTAACAGAATATAACAAAAGCCTTGTCTCATTGACAAAGATAGTGAACATTAACCGCCGCTAATCATCTTATAACAACACAAAAGGATGCGATCCCCGCATTCACTTTTGTCTTTCCTGTCATTTATGACCGGTAGTGAAAAATTAGAGGTCCCAGTGTCAACTGCAAACAACAACCAACCAGAAAGCATCAGTATGAATGCTTTCAAACAACCAAAAGCGTTTTACCTCATTTTCTCTATAGAACTTTGGGAGCGCTTTGGTTACTACGGCCTACAAGGGATCATGGCTGTCTATCTGGTAAAAATGCTCGGGATGAGCGAAGCCGATTCAATCACCTTGTTCTCCTCATTCAGCGCCTTGGTCTATGGTTTTGTCGCCATTGGCGGCTGGTTAGGCGATAAAGTCCTCGGGGCGAAGCGGGTTATTGTACTAGGTGCACTCACGCTAGCGGTCGGTTATTCCATGATAGCCTACTCCGGCCACGAGATTTTTTGGGTTTATCTGGGCATGGCAACCATTGCCGTTGGTAATGGCTTATTTAAAGCCAACCCCTCATCTCTGCTTTCAACCTGCTACAGCAAGGACGATCCGCGTTTGGACGGTGCATTTACCATGTACTATATGTCCATCAATATCGGTTCGTTCTTTTCTATGTTGGCAACCCCATGGCTGGCGGCTAAATATGGCTGGAGCGTTGCGTTTTCCCTAAGCGTTGTGGGGATGTTGATTACACTGGTCAATTTCTGGTTCTGCCGTAAATGGGTAAAAAATCAAGGTTCAAAACCAGACTTTCTCCCTCTACAATTTAAAAAATTACTGATGGTCTTAGTGGGTATTATCGCGTTGATAGCCCTTTCCAGCTGGTTACTCCACAACCAGATTATTGCACGCTGGGCGCTGGCGCTGGTCTCACTAGGGATTATCTTTATCTTTGTCAAAGAAACGCTCTTCCTACAGGGCATTGCGCGCCGCAGAATGATTGTAGCCTTCTTGTTGATGCTGGAAGCGGTAATTTTCTTTGTGCTATATAGCCAAATGCCAACCTCACTGAACTTCTTTGCTATCCACAATGTTGAACACTCAATCTTTGGCATTACTTTTGAACCAGAACAATATCAGGCACTGAATCCCTTCTGGATCATGCTTGCCAGCCCTATTCTGGCGGCTATCTATAATAAGATGGGCGACCGCCTGCCAATGCCGCATAAGTTTGCCTTTGGTATGATGCTCTGCTCCGCTGCATTCTTGGTGCTGCCATGGGGAGCAAGCTTTGCTAACGAACACGGTATTGTGTCTGTTAACTGGCTTATCTTAAGTTATGCACTGCAAAGTATTGGTGAGTTGATGATCTCCGGCTTAGGTCTGGCCATGGTTGCTCAATTGGTACCGCAGCGTTTAATGGGCTTCATCATGGGGTCATGGTTCCTGACCACTGCCGCCGCTGCATTGATCGCGGGTAAAGTGGCCGCATTGACTGCGGTCCCAAGCGATGCCATCACTGACGCACATGCATCCCTGGTGATTTATAGCCGTGTATTTATGCACATTGGTATTGTGACCGCCATCATCGCCGTACTGATGATGCTGACCGCACCGAAGCTGTATCGTATGACACTGGCCCCTAGTGATCACAACGATGTCAAACCCGTGACAACCGCATAGCCAATATGCTAGCTAAAGGCGCTCTTGCAGGAGCGCTATTTGGCTCCGCCCAGCCAGCACAGCACAGCACAGCACAGCACAGCACAGCAACAGATTGCTCAAAAAACAGATCCCTTAAAAGATATATTGTTCAAAAAATAAACTATACTAATATCAGTACCACTCCATAGGAAACGGTACTAATATGATATAGGCAATAAAATCAGTCAGTTATTTGCGGTGATAGTGGGCAAGGAGGTGTTTTATGGTCAACCATGTTTGGGGACTTCTGACGCATCCCCGTCAGGAATTACAACAGATCAAACGTGAAGGTGAGAGTATTCCGCATCTATATACTCACCATGTCCTGCTTCTTGCGGCCATTCCGGTTATTTGTGCATTTATTGGTACCACTCAAGTGGGTTGGCGTTTTGGCAACGGTCAGGCCATCAAGCTGGACACACTTACTGCGCTCTACTCCGCAATTATTTTCTATATATTGATACTGGCAGCGGTCGCCCTTATGGGGCAGGTTATTTATTGGCTGGCTCGCCGTTATGCAAACCGCCCCAGTTGGCAACGTTGTACTCTGTTCGCGGGTTATGCTGCAACGCCGATGTTCCTTAGCGGGATTGTCGCCCTTTACCCTATTGTTTGGTTATGCTTATTAGCCGGGATTATCGCCCTTTGTTATTCCGCCTATCTGATGTATCTGGGGATCCCAACATTTCTGGATATTGATCGACAAGAAGGATTTATCTTTTCCAGTTCAACACTGGCTATCGGGGTATTGGTACTGGAACTGCTTCTTGGGTTGACCGTGTTGCTGTGGGGCTATGGCTCGCGATTAATTTGAGATATGCGCTTAATACAGTTGCACTTAATACAATGTCCTGTCCTTGCTAGCGGTAAATGTGCTGTTCGTGCAGTTATAAATCAGTATCGAGACCTATAACAGGCTTTTATTGTCATTAATATCGTTTGGATCGCAATATCTTACATCCCCATACAAGATAAGGCTGTACACTGAGTAGGACTGATGCAAACAAGGCGAAAAAAATGAAAAAGCTAACATTAAAAGAGATGACCGAAAGTGAGCAACGCGACGTCAAAACGCAACTAGACAGAGCCAGAATTAACTTAGGGCGCGCGTTAACAAACTCAGAACAAAATAAAGTTAAAGATGAAGCTATCGAAAAGATCATGCACGCTCGGGAACAAATCGCCAAGTTAACCCGCGTAGAGAGAAAAACAAAAAAAACAGCACCAAGCACCACCACTTTTAGCTGGTCAGCTTCCATCAGCACTCGTCCACCACGGTAATCACACAATTTAAGTTACAGGCTCGTTTCTGGCAGATAATCACTGCCATCAAAGCACTATCAATACCACTATCAATACACTACAGCGGGGGAAATCATCGCCGCTGTAGGACTTATATAGTCCCCTCATAATTATATAACTTCACTGGCTGCATTTTTCTCTATCCTGCATTAGGATTAAAATGGTTTTTCCTTTCAGTACTCTTTCAGGAGGTTGTGATGAAACTGTTCTATAAATCGGGGGCTTGTTCTCTGTCCCCCCATATTGTGTTACGGGAAGCAGGATTAGACTTCAGCATTGAACGTGTTGATTTAGTGACAAAAAAGACGGAGACGGGTGCGGACTATTTAAGCATCAACCCAAAAGGACAAGTGCCTGCCTTAGTACTAGATGACGGCAGCCTGCTTACGGAAGGGGTGGCTATTGTGCAATATTTGGCAGATAAAGTCCCTGACCGCCACTTAATTGCCCCATCAGGGACGCTCTCGCGTTATCATGCCATTGAGTGGCTGAATTTTATCGCGACTGAATTACATAAAGGTTTTAGCCCACTATTTAATCCAAATACACCGGATGAGTATAAGACGATTGTCCGCGAGCGGCTGGATAAGCAATTCAGCTATGTTGATAGCGTATTAGCAAAGCATGACTATCTGCCAGGTAAAAAATTCAGTGTGGCAGATGCCTACTTATTTACCGTTAGCCGTTGGGCTAATGCGCTAAATATTCACATCACAGAACGCAGCCATTTGGATCAATATATGGCGCGGGTCGCTGAACGCCCTGCGGTAAAAGCAGCTTTAGCTGCCGAAGATATCAAGCAATAAATAATGAGAATCAATCAGTTGCCCCCAAATCACCAGGGGGCAATTTAAAATGGACAGATTACAACCTAACCGCTGTAAACTGGCTGACAGGCGTCACAATAGCATCTTGGGCAGCGACAACCTGTAGCTCATACTCCCTCATTTCCTGTGTTTTTAGCATCACTTCATACACTGCGGCGGTTACATGCTCCAGTGCTTTATCTAACGGCTCACCTTTCAGCAAATTCACCAGCAATAAACCACTGGTTAGATCACCGACACCAACCGGTTGACGTTTGCCAAAATCCACCAATGGGCGGCTGATATGCCAAGCATCATCTGCGGTAACCAATAACATTTCGAAGCAGTCAGCATGGTAACCTGCACGGCTCAGGTGCTTGACTAACACCACTTTTGGCCCTCTAGCGCAGAGATAACGGGCAACCTGTACCGCTTGTTCAACATTCTCTACTCGCTCACCACTGAGTTGCTCAAGTTCAAGCAGGTTCGGCGCAATCATATCACTGGCAGGCAGAGCTTCGTTGCAGAAAAACTCGGCCACCCCAGGTGCCACAATACACCCTTTTTCGGGGTGTCCCATGACCGGATCACAAAAATACCAAGCATCTGGATTGGCCTGTTTAACCTGGGCGACAGCGGCCAAAATATGGCTGCCCTGTTCTGGCGACCCAATATAGCCACTCAGAACCGCATCACAATCTTTCAGTCGATCGATCTCGGCAATGCCCTGCACAATGTCAGTCAAATGGCTGGCGGGCATGACACAACCTGTCCAGTGACCATATTGCGTATGATTCGAAAACTGAACGGTATTCAGCGGCCAGACATTCACCCCCATACGACGCATAGGAAATTCTGCAGCGCTATTCCCTGCGTGGCCAAAAACGACGTGTGACTGAATAGAAAGTATATTTTTCATTGGTACGACCTAAAGTTAAGGGCGTTTGGTATACCCTTCTTACATAAAATTGCAACGGTGTATGCAGTTTGTCACTCACACGAATCACTGACTTAAAAGAATCAAGTCTCAGCAAAAAAATAAGGGACATTTCTGCCCCTTATCTTATTTTGCGCTTACAGCCAGCTGATCAGGCAATAATGTTTTTTGCCACGGCGCAGCAAAGTATAACGGCCAAACAGACGATCCGCATCAGTAAAGACATATTCTGGATCAGCCTGTTTCTCACCATTGATGGCCACGGCATTAGAACCAATCATCGTACGCGCCTGACCACGGGAAGGAACCAGTTCAGCATTGACCAAGGCTTGTTGTAAATCAGCATCACGGTTCAGCTCAACCGTAGGCATACCATCTTGTGCCAACTGAGCAAAGTCTGCTTCGGTCATATCATGCAAATCACCCGAGAAAAGGCTGTCAGTGATACGTTTCGCCGCCGCCAAGCCTTCTGGGCCATGCACCATACCCGTGACATTTTCCGCCAGAACATATTGCGCGCGTGGTGCTTTCCCGCTGTTTTTATCTTCCTCTTCCAGAGCATTGATCTCTTCCAAGCTAATGAAAGTAAAGAATTTCAGGAAGCGATACACATCAGCATCGGCAGTATTAATCCAGAATTGGTAGAATTTGTAAGGGCTGGTTTTCTTTGGATCCAGCCAGACTGCACCCCCTTCGGTTTTACCAAATTTAGTGCCATCGGCTTTGGTGATCAAAGGTACCGTCAGGCCATAAACCTGCTGTTGATGGAGACGACGGGTCAGATCAATACCAGAGGTAATATTACCCCACTGGTCAGAACCACCGATTTGCAGTACAACACCGTGATTTTTGTTTAAACAAGCGAAATCATACGCCTGCAATAAATTATATGAGAACTCAGTAAACGAGATACCGCTGTCATCACGGTTCAAGCGCTGCTTAACGGCTTCTTTATTAATCATCTGATTAACGGAGAAATGTTTACCAATATCACGTAGGAAAGTGAGTACATTCATGCCACCAAACCAATCATAGTTATTGGCTGCAATAGCGCTGTTTTCACCGCAATCAAAATCCAGGAATGGGGAGACCTGGTGGCGGATTTTCTCTACCCACTCATTCACCGTATCTTCAGTATTCAGTTTACGCTCACTGGCTTTGAAGCTTGGGTCGCCAATCATACCGGTAGCGCCCCCGACCAACGCCACCGGGCGGTGACCCGCCAACTGAAAACGCTTCAGACATAACAAGGGAACCAGATGACCCAAATGCAAGCTGTCTGCGGTAGGATCGAAACCGCAATACAGTGAAATTGGCCCTTGCGCCAGTCTCTCTGCTAACGCGTCTTCATCCGTAACCTGGGCAACGAGGCCCCGCTCTTGCAATTGTTTAATCAGGTTGCTGCTAGTCATCAATGACTCCATTGTCTTTTACAAAAATTGGCTTTTACAAAGTATGTGTTAGCTAAACGGAAACACCACACAAGCGGCGTACTAAACGCTTAAACGGCTCAAAGTATATACGTTTTATATCACGCTATTAGCAAAATAACGCATCATGACCACGCAAAGCATCATGACCGAGAGAATAGTCTGCACGAAATAAATAGCCGTTACCCTCGGGGCATTCACTGCACGTATATTTACTGGGCGTATTCTCAATGCGCATATGTTTTCATATCGGCATATAGGATAAAGCGCCCGTTACCGTTTAACCACAATATTTCATCGTCCTAAGGGGCTAAACGGTCAATTTCCCACGCATCGGCTTCCCGTTGATAGATAAAACGGTCATGGAGGCGGTGTTCCCCTCCCTGCCAAAACTCAACGGAATCGAATTTGACACGAAACCCGCCCCAAAAGCTAGGCAGGGGTACGTCACCCTGCTGAAATTTTTGTTTCAGTTCGAGGAATTTACTTTCCAGTACACCACGGGCAGAAATACGTGAGGATTGTTGAGAAACCCAGGCACCAATTTGGCTGTCTTTCGGACGGGAATGGAAATATTTCAGTACTTCCAATGTGGAGAGGCGTTCTACCTTACCGAGGAAAATCACTTGCCGATCCAACATATGCCAGGGAAATAGTAGACTAATATGCGGATTCTCAGCCAGTTGTTGCGCTTTGCGGCTACCTAAATTGGTGTAAAACACCATGCCCTGTTCATCATAATGTTTCAGGAGCACGATACGCTGGTAGGGCTGGCCATTGGCATCAACGGTTGCCACACACATTGCGGTCGGATCGGGCAAGCGAGCGTCACATGCCTGTTTTAACCAGCGCTCGAATAATTCTAAAGGGTTTTCAGTTAAATCACTGCGGCGCAGACCACCCCGAATATACTCACGACGCAAGTCTGCAACATCAAACTCATTATTCTCAGTCATATAAACTCTGTAACGCGCAGGAAAGCTGTGGCTATCATTCTGCCCTCGCAGCCACAGAATCACAATCATCCAGAGCCTACGACGACGAGATTACTTGATCAAAACACAATCATTAATGATGGTTCTCTCCTCGCGCTCAATAAATGCGCTATCGCCTTTCGACCAGAAAGTATAATGACCATCACTGTATTTGGCCCCTGATGCAGCACGGACTTGTGGTAGCGTTAATTGTTTGCCATCCATGATCAAACTAACGTTATCTTGCTTATTGTTCTGAGTCACCGTCAGTTTTGTGGTACCACACTGATAATGTAGCGTTTCATTTACCGGCGTTCCATTCATCGATTGAAGCAAACTGCATCCTGCCAACAGCAACGGCACTGTTGCTGCAAATAGATATTTCATCATATCGTCCTTTGTGATTAGGTAAACTACCATAAGATCTAAGGTAGCTTATCACCGTCACCATGCTGATACAGGATGGACTGCTCCTAAAATGGTCTCGCAGCTGGCCCCCGTGACAGAAGGCAAATTACCCGGTTTACCAGACAACGTGCGAAACGCCAGCCAGGCAAACGCCAGTGCTTCCATATCGTCACCACTGATACCGAGGTCATCCGTAGTACATACTTCCGTTCCCGACAGTAACGCGGAGATGCGCGCCATCACTAATAGGTTACGAGCCCCCCCGCCACACACCAGTAAGCGATCACATCCCCCCGCTAACCTAACCTGTTCCGTGATCGATACCGCCGTTAACTCAGCTAATGTTGCCTGTATATCTTCAGCAGGCAAGCCTGGGATTTTAGCCAGTTGCTTATCCAGCCACGCGGCATTGAAGTATTCACGCCCGGTACTTTTCGGCGCAGGTAACCTAAAGTAAGGATCGTTGAACATTTGCTCAAGTAATGGCTGATTAACATGCCCTGACAACGCCCAGTGGGCATCTTTATCATAAGGCAATGAGCAGTTGCGCCAGATCCATGCATCCATCAGCATATTACCGGGACCAGTATCAAAGCCACGGATAGGCGAATCAGGTAGCAGGACGGATAAATTAGCAATCCCACCTATATTCAAAACCATACGTTTTTCCGTCGCATGCGCTAATAATGCATGATGGAAAGCCGGCACCAAGGGGGCACCTTGCCCGCCATAGGCCATATCACGACGGCGGAAATCACCCACAGTGGCAATCTGGGTCATCGCGGCAATACGATTATTGTCGCCGAGTTGCATAGTAAAGGCGGGTTCGCCTAATGGTTCATGCCAGACAGTCTGCCCATGGCAACCAATGGCGGTAATATCCTGCGCAGACAACCCTTCTTTGGCGAGTAAAGCCAACACCGCTTCGGCAAACAGAATACCCAGTTGGGCATCAAGTTTCCCCACTGCCGATAAGGTCGTGGATTGCCCCTGACACATACCAAGAATGTCTTTTTTCAGTTGTAGTGGGATTGGATGGGTATATGAGGCTTGTTGCGCCACCATACGCTCATCAATGGCTGCCAGAACAACATCCACACCATCCAGGCTGGTTCCTGACATCACTCCAATAAAACGGCCTGATTTCATCACAATGACCTTATTCTCCATTGAGGAATAAAATAACCATAAAACTTTCCGCTAACTTAATCAGAATTATACCGCTATTAGTTGCCGTTGCAGCGATGTGAGCGGCGCTCACTGGCAGGCATCAGCTCATCGAAAGCCCCTTTTCTACCGCCTGACTGCAATGCCAACAGCGTTAGGTATATAAAATTAACACTATGAAAAGATATACTTTTTTAAGTGTATATCGCCACTGGAACAATCTTGAAAGAATGCTTTTTATTTGTCGTCATGGTCACATAAAAGTCACTGTTACGGATGTTTGTCCCTTGCACTCCCTCAATTCTTACTGTTAGAAAGTCAATCCACCGTTTAATATTGGTTAAAGCACAAAGCGCTAAGCTGCGGCCTGTCAATCATAGATAACAGATAAAGCAAGCATTCAAATTAAGTAAGTAGTGAAATAAACACCTGGGTAAGCCATACTTTGTGCAAGTACTGAGCTTTTGACAGTGCCGGATTTGGATATCCCAAGCATATTGAACCGTAATGCGGTTATGCAATTTTAATAGGAGTTTTTATGATTAAGCCATTCGTCGCCGTTGCTATCGTTGTTGTTACTTTGACCGGTTGCTCCAACAACAACACCTTATCAGGTGATGTGTTTACCGCATCCCAGGCTAAGCAAGTACAGACGGTGAGTTACGGCACATTGCTTTCTGTTCGCCCGGTAACTATTCAGAGCGGTGATGATAACAACGTAGTCGGTGCCATTGGTGGTGCTGTATTAGGTGGTTTCCTTGGTAATGTTGTTGGTGGTGGTACAGGCCGTAGCTTGGCAACCGCAGCAGGCGCAGTTGCCGGTGGTATTGCAGGGCAAGGCGTTCAGGGGGCACTGAACCGTACTGACGGTGTACAACTGGAGATCCGTAAAGACGACGGGCAAACTATTCTAGTCGTTCAGAAGCAAGGCCCAACTCAGTTCAGCGTCGGTCAACGTGTCATGCTCGCCAATAGCGGCAGCACAATAACCGTCAGCCCGCGTTGATAGGTTACCCGGTAATTGGTATATCAACTCGATAGCTAAAATCAGAACAGTAAAAACCGGGGTTCATTGCGAACCCCGGTTTGTTTTTTGTACTGTAGATCTTGTTTCGTTCTGCTGTGAATAAAGTCTTTGAACTTTAAATTATTACTTAGTTTGTAATTGAATAATATTTTTCTCAAGCTTATCGATTAGGCCTGATAACAATGCAATTTCATCCGATGAAATCCCTCCAAGTATTTCTTTACGGGTGGAACGAATCACGCCATCAACCTGTTCGATTATCGGTGAAGACTGTTCCGTTAATTTTATCCTCTTAGCACGACGATCATTTGCACAAGTATGCCGTGTGATTAAACCTTTTTCCTCCAGTTGATCCAAGGTTCTAACCAATGATGGTTGTTCTATACCAATCGCTTTCGCCAGTTGAATCTGTGATTGCTCAGGTGGTAAACGATTAATGTTATACAAAGTAACCCAATGTGTTTGGGTCAGTTCCAACGGTTTCAGCCGATGGTCAATTAATGCGCGCAAAACGCGAACTAATCGTGCTAGATCAGATCCTAATGTCGATTCCAATTGCCCCTCCTTTTAATTAGCGTGCTAGCATAACTCCCAGAGTCCAGTCTATTTTGGGTAATTAACATTAAAAACACAAATGTATATATACCGTCGATGCTAGGATAATAGCAATAAATACGAGCAATTCTTTAGAAAAAATGATGTATCAACGATACATTACCTCTTAAGGATTAACCTAATACGAGTATCCTCATTACCCAGCATCGCCTCACTTTCAGGTTTGGCTTTGGGTGTATCAATCTATTTTTTACCAATATTTAAGATCGTTTGACTCAGGCAGATGACATAGATATTGCACCACTATCTACTGCGAAATCGGATCTCCTTTGGCGAACTCAACGTCTTATGTTAATAGATTTGTCAATTTTTGTCATTGTCGTTAGCACGCCTTTATAGATATAAGCCGTGGGTAAATTGATATGAATCATCAATATTTCAAATACTTCTCTTTTGTTAGAGGATTCGTTTCCCTTTCGATATAGATAGATGAATGTGGAGCGGTTATATATTCCCCTTTCGGCCAGCGAGAGTAAAGTTTGTATAGGTCTAGCCAGAATAAACAGAGTCCTGCTCCGATACGCATAATATAATTGATACAGATGATATAATTAATGCAGATAACATAATTAATACAAATAATATAATTACTGCAGATAACATAATCACTGTAGAAATAAGAGAAACGCTTGAGGGCTTTATTGAATAGAATAGAAACGTTTCAGCTGACAGTACCCACCCAAAAAAGTAAAACTGCGCCAGCCTGAGAGTGACTGGCGCAGAGAAAGATTAAGGGACATCGTAACCCAGCGCGGCCCGACGAATGCGGAACCACTGCTGGCGGGTCATTGTCAGAGAAAGTGATTCCCACGCGGCTTTAACACGTTCAATTTTGCCGGAACCGATAATCGGTAACGGTGCCGAAGGTAAGCGCAGCACCCAGGCATAAACCACTTGTTCGATGCTTTCAGCACCGATTTCGTCAGCAATAGTCTGCAATTCGTCACGTAGCACTTGGAATGTTGGATCGCTAAATAAACGCCCCCCACCCAGGCAAGACCACGCCATCGGCTTAATTCGTAGCTGTTGGCAGGCATCCAATGTGCCATCCGTAATCGCAGGTTGGTGCAACGGTGAAATTTCCACCTGATTCGTGACCAGTGAGAATGGCAAACGCGATTGCAACAGGCTGAATTGGGTCGGCGTAAAATTAGATACACCGAAATATTTCACTTTGCCGCTTTTGTGTAACTGGGTGAAGGCTTCTGCCACTTCGTCGGCGTCCATTAGAGGGTCTGGCCGGTGGATCAACAGTAAATCCAGATAGTCGGTATGCAGATGGGCCAACGATTGCTCGGCGCTATGTACAATATGTGAACTGTCTGTAATGTAATGACCCAGCGCATGCTCTGGCTTCGCCGTCGTTGCAATACCACACTTACTCACCAGCTCCATTTGGTCGCGCAGCGAAGGCTTAAGACGCAGCGCCTGACCAAATGCCTGTTCACATTGATAGCCACCATAAATATCAGCGTGATCGACGGTCGTTATGCCTAGCTCAATATGTTGTTCCATAAAAACCAACAATTGCTCTGGCGTCATGCCCCATTCCATCAGACGCCAATAGCCACAAATTATGCGCGAGAATTCAGGCCCAAGCGGAGCCAGTTGGCTACGTGTATCCATTATTAGCTACCTCATTTGTTAATCTACCAACAAGCATACACAACCGGCAGCCAGGATCACCCCCTGTATCAATGAATTGAGGGTTTATCGGATGGTTGAGAGCCCAAAATTACCTGAAAAGCACAAAACGATTAAAACAACGAGGGTTGTTCCGGCAATGGCTCATCCGGCTGTTTGTTCGCTCGTTTCAGGCGCAGTAAACGATGGTGGCATAAGCGTAGTACTTCCCGTTTTTGCCCATCATCCATTTTTATCCAATTAAAACGCTCATCACGGCTACGAAAACAGCCACGACAAAAGCCACGGTCATCTGTTTGACAGATACCGCGGCAAGGGCTGGGAATATCAAAAAACTCAAGTTGCTGAGCCACGCTGCCTCCTACGACTAATACCTTAATTGAAGACTGATTCTCCGCTGCTGGCAAGTCGCTATTTTCGCCAATATCAGCGTAAGCTCGGTGACGCCCTGCTACCGCTAAGGTTATCTTAAGTTTCACTCGATATTCTTTAGGTAATGAATGAACGGTAAGGTTAAATTTTTACAATGAACGCTCGATATAAATTACAGTGTAACGGATTAACATTTATTCTGGCCTGTACACTGTTTTTTACCTTCTTCCAAAATGCACTGTTTATTTATAAAGCCTGGTCGTTGATCCGTTTCGACAATAGCGACAGCTATTTTTTTGCGGCAACCATTCCAGTCGTTATTTTCTGTGCACTAAATATTATTTTTAGCTTATTAACACTCCCACTATTACGTAAGCCCATTATTATTTTATTCCTGTTGGGCAGTGCTGTGGCTAACTACTTTATGTTCAGCTATGGTGCCGTTATCGACGCGAATATGATGCAAAATGCTTTTGAGACTAACTCACAGGAAGCAACCGCCCTTTTCACTCCTCGCATGGCATTATGGTTAATAACATTAGGTATTTTACCTGCCATGATTGTCTGTTTTGTGCGAATTCGAGCGACTCGCCCTTGGTGGTATATGCTGGGATTACGGGTGGCAAATATTTTGATGTCAATGGTAATAATTTTTCTTATCGCAGCATTGTTCTATAAAGATTATGCGTCACTGATCCGCAATAATAAAAGTATCGTTAAAATGCTGACACCATCAAATTTTGTCAGCGGCAGTTTTCAATTTGCCAAACACAAGTATTTTATCAGTAACATGCCATTGGTAAAAATAGGTGAAGACGCCCATAAAGGCCCAGTGATTAATGCACAACAAAAGAAAACGCTGGTGATTTTGGTGGTTGGTGAAACCGCGCGGTCAGAAAACTTTTCATTGGGCGGATATGCTCGAGAAACGAACCCTCGCCTGCAACAACAAGATATCACTTATTTCAAACATGCCTCATCCTGTGGCACTGAAACGGCGGTATCTGTCCCCTGTATGTTCTCTAATATGCCACGCAAAAGTTATGACGCCTCCCTGGCGAGTCATCAGGAAGGGTTAATGGATATTATTGCGCACGCTGGGTTGAGTGTATTGTGGCGTGAAAATGATGGTGGCTGTAAAGGTGCCTGTGACCGTATTCCACACCAGGATGTGACGCAATTGCAACTGAACGCAAATTGTCAGGATGGGGTGTGTTTAGATAATGCACTTTTATATCAACTGGATAACTATATTAATGGATTACAGAATGATGGTGTAATCGTCTTACACCAAATGGGAAGCCACGGGCCCGCATACTATCGCCGTACCAGCCCGGAGTTGACTAAATTCACCCCAACTTGTGATAGCAACCAGATTCAGGGCTGCACCGCCCAAGAACTGGTCAATACATACGATAATTCTATTCTTTATACTGATGCTATGCTGGATGATACCATTGCCTTGTTGCAACAGCACAGTGACCGATTTAATACAGCGTTGGTCTATCTTTCAGACCATGGTGAATCACTCGGTGAAAATGGCATCTATTTACATGGCACACCTTATGTATTTGCCCCAAGCCAGCAAACGCATATCCCTTTTCTGATGTGGTTATCATCAGAATATACAAAAAACTATGGTATTGACCGTCAATGCTTATTGCATAGCGCACAGCAGGATGAAGTGTCTCAGGATAATCTCTTCCATACCCTATTAGGGATGGTAAATATTCAGACCAACGAATACTTATCAGGCATGGATTTACTGCAAAAATGCCGGAGTCTGCAATAGCGATTGGTGTATCAACGAAAAGCCAGCCGTGGCCTTGGATAGGATATTTCCCTCAACAAAAATATTAGTCATGTAAAACAGTTCGTTAAAAATATAAAACTGTATATTAACGGTAGAAAACAGAGAGACTATAGACTTAATGCCAACACCCTTGCTGGCATTTTTTTCTTGACCTAGACCAATCGGTCTATTAGGCTCTCCGTATGAACATAATACAGCATACACATGTAGACACCCGAGAGCATCTGCTCGCCACAGGTGAAAGGCTCAGTTTACGTCTCGGTTTTAATGGCATGGGGCTGAGTCTGCTGCTGACCACCGCGGGTATCCCAAAAGGCTCGTTTTATCACTATTTTCGTTCAAAAGAGGTGTTTGGCGAGGCCATGCTCCAGCGCTATTTTGACCGTTATGATGCGGAGATGGAAAGCCTGTTAGCCGGTTCACAGGGCGATAAACGCCATCATCTATTACACTATTTTGCTCAATCTATTGCTAACTATTGTGGGAGTGAATGCCACAACGCGTGTCTGGCGGTTAAACTCTCCGCTGAGGTGAGTGATTTATCCGAACCTATGCGCCATGCGTTGGATATCGGCACTGCTCGAGTGATTGGCCGCTTGCAAGATGCCATTGAAGCCGGAATTGACGAAGGCTCTTTGCGAACGGTGCTCTCTCCGGCGGCAACTGCAGAAACGCTCTACGCCTTGTGGCTAGGCGCGTCACTGCGGGCAAAAGTGAAACACTCTGTCGCCCCACTGACTTGTGCACTGGAAAGCATTGAACTCATATTACAACCAGCCTAGTAATCTACCGATCCTGACACTGACTTTTTATGTTTTTCAGGATTTACCCAGTCACTAGTTGACTGGTCTATTAATACAGGACGATCCATGAAAACTGCTAAATTATTCTCCCCATTAAAGGTTGGCGCGCTCACTTTGCCAAACCGCGTCTTTATGGCCCCTCTCACCCGCTTGCGTAGTATTGAACCTGGTGATATCCCAACACCGTTAATGGCTGAATATTATCGTCAACGGGCCAGTGCGGGCTTGATTATCACGGAAGCCACTCAGATTTCTTTTCAGGCGAAAGGCTATGCTGGCGCTCCGGGGCTACATACACAAGAACAGTTGAACGCATGGAAAAAAGTGACTCAGGATGTACATAATGAGGGTGGCCATATTGCCGTACAACTTTGGCACGTAGGCCGTATTTCCCACAACAGTCTACAACCAGACCAGCAGGCTCCTGTCGCACCATCGGCTATTGCCGCAGATACCCGTACCACCGTGCGCGATGAAACAGGATCTTGGGTACGTGTCCCTTGCTCTACTCCGCGAGCGTTGGAGACAGAAGAGATTCCGGGCATCATTAATGATTTCCGTCAGGCAACCGCCAATGCCCGTGAGGCAGGATTTGACTACATTGAATTGCACGCAGCTCATGGTTATCTGCTGCATCAATTCATGTCCCCAGCCTCCAATCAGCGTACTGACCAATATGGTGGCAGTATTGAAAACCGTACCCGTCTGACGTTGGAAGTGGTTGATGCCACCGCCGCTGAATGGGGTGCTGACCGGATTGGCATCCGTATTTCGCCATTAGGCCCATTTAATGGCCTCGATAATGGTGAAGACCAAGAAGAAGCCGCACTGTATCTGATTGATGAATTGAATAAGCGTAACATTGCTTATTTACATATTTCCGAGCCAGACTGGGCAGGCGGTAAGCCTTATTCTGATACGTTCCGTGCTGCTGTCCGTGCTCATTTTAACGGTGTTATTGTTGGTGCTGGCGCTTACAGCGTAGAGAAAGCTGAATGCTTGATTCAAAAAGGGTTCATTGATGCGGTGGCCTTTGGTCGCAGTTATATTTCCAACCCAGACTTGGTGACGCGCCTGCAACAACACGCGCCACTGAATGAGCCTGACGGCGATACTTTCTATGGCGGCGGTGCGAAGGGCTATACCGATTACCCAACGTTGTAATTTGTCTGTAAATTAAATCTTTCAATAACAGTCAGTTAGACTAATAGCCTAACTGGCTGTTTTATTTTTGGCGATAAAGTGTCCGCAACACTTAGAAGTTTTTTATTTAAGTGCTTGTATTTTCTGTCTGGTCACTTAATATTTAACCACTTTAATTTTATGGGTATTTAAATGTTTACATACAAGATGGTACAGATTCCGCCTAATATTTCTGTCAATGCCAAAGCTAACAAAAACGGTATTGCGGCCCAGTATCTTGAAGAAGTTGTGAACTCTTGGGCCTCTGAGGGTTGGGAATTCCAGCGTATTGATACCATTGGTATTGATGAGAAACCAGGCTGCTTTGGTGGAAACAAATCCACACTGACACATTACTACGTGATTACGTTCAGGAAAGAAGTGTAACGTGCTCAAATGGCTAAGTATTAGATTCGTTCTCTTATATCGTGCCTATGCACCGATGCGCATCCGTGATCGATGTCGCCATACGCCATCGTGTTCTAAATACACTTTAATTTCACTAAAACGTTTTGGGTTTGTTACTGGTTGGAAACTGGGCCTATCTAGAATATACAGATGCAGACCGCCAAATTGTGGCGCTGATTACCCTCCCAAAAAGTAAGACAGTATACTAATGCAGAGAATCAATGAGTGGCAAGAATGCAGGCTATTGCCGTCATCTACATCAGCAAAATGGTCAGCAACAGAGTATCTGGCTTATTTTCAAACCCCAAAATGTAAAGTGGCCTATTCATTCTCTGTAACCCATTGAACTAATTTAATTACCAGGGCTATACTTGAACCTGATTTTATTCACTCTTGCCAGACCGTCGGGCAAAATGTAAACAGAGGGAAATTATGCGCTTACTCCATACCATGCTCCGCGTCGGTGACCTGCAACGTTCTATCGATTTCTACACCAAGGTATTAGGGATGCGTTTACTGCGAACCAGCGAAAATACTGAATATAAATACTCGTTGGCATTCGTAGGCTATAGCGATGAGAGTAAAGGTTCGGTGATTGAACTGACGTATAACTGGGGCGTTGACCAGTACGATATGGGCACCGCATTCGGTCATCTGGCTCTGGGTGTTGATGACGTCGCCGCAACATGTGATCAAATTCGCCAGGCAGGCGGTAATGTCACCCGTGAAGCTGGCCCAGTAAAAGGCGGAAATACCATTATTGCTTTTGTTGAAGATCCGGATGGCTACAAAATAGAGTTAATTGAGAATAAGAGCGCGGGTGACGGCCTCGGAAACTGATTAACTTAAAGGCGCCGTCGAGGTGCCTTTTACTTATCACAATTAACCCCCTGCATCCCTCGCAAAAATTTGACATAATGCGCGCTGAATTCGATAAAGATAAGAAACTGATGGCAGACAAAAGTGACCTTAACGCCCTGAGTGGCCGTTTTCGTGGGTATTACCCAGTAGTAATTGATGTAGAAACCGCAGGTTTTAATGCCCAGAGCGATGCATTACTCGAGATTGCCGCGGTAACCTTGCAGATGAATAAAGAGGGCTGGCTGTTACCTGATGAAACATTGCATTTTCATGTGGAACCTTTCGAAGGCGCCAACCTGCAGCCAGAGGCTCTGGCCTTTAATGGGATCGATCCAACAAATCCTCTGCGCGGTGCCGTCAGCGAACATGATGCCTTGCATGCCATTTTTAAATCCGTGCGTAAGGGAATCAAAGATAAAGGCTGCAACCGGGCCATTATCGTGGCACACAATGCCAATTTTGATCACAGCTTTGTTATGGCCGCCGCTGAACGTGCCAGCTTGAAGCGGAACCCGTTCCATCCGTTTGCCACTTTCGACACCGCCGCTCTCAGTGGGTTGGTCTTGGGGCAAACCGTGCTGGCAAAAGCCTGCCTGACCGCAGGCATCCCGTTTGACAGCAGTCAGGCGCACTCTGCATTGTACGACACCATGCAAACGGCGAAGCTATTTTGTGAGTTGGTTAATCGCTGGAAAAAATTGGGTGGCTGGCCGTTGCCAGCGGCAGAATCTGAGTAACACAGGTCTTGTAATTAAAAAAGGTGGCCTTTACGCCACCTTTTTATTTATCACATCTTGGTTTGTCATATCGATCAACCATTCATACAGACTTAGCTCATCGTATTGGCCGACTCACACAAATTACTCTGCGGCAGGCTGATCTTCTTGTGAGCGATATTTATCAGCAGTTTCTTTCAATAACGTTTGTAACTCGCCACGTTGATACATTTCCATCAAAATATCGCAACCGCCAACCAGCTCACCGTCAACCCACAGTTGCGGAAACGTCGGCCAGTTTGCATATTTTGGCAACTCAGCACGGATATCTGGGTTTTGCAAAATATCAACATAGGCAAAGCGCTCACCACAAGCAGACAGCGCCTGTACAGCCTGAGCAGAGAAACCGCAGTTTGGCAGCTTAGGTGAACCCTTCATATAAAGCAGGATCGGGTTTTCTGTTATCTGGCGCTGAATTTTATCAATCGTCGTCATTCTTGCTTCCTCAAGCCATATTATGGCTACAACGTGTATTATCTTTTGCTCAAAGTAATCGCATTTTATTTATCGTATCCGGACTATTGTAGCGACTGTCACGGCAGGAATAAAACGCCATCTTTTGCATGGACTTTATTCGTCGAGATAATGGGTATCGCGTCAGCTACAAATATGTACCTTAATAATAACATTTTTGATCCTATCCCCTCACTATTATCTTATCTATGAGGTAGCGTCCCTACTCGTCGATTAACCCGTTGACGGATGGTCGATTTAAGTTCACTCTCAGAATAAAAAAACGACAATGGCAGCGCCATTAACGTTTTCTCACAATATCGACTAAAATCCTACAGCTCTCTGCTTTGTTATATCGTGAGTTTCGGCAATACTGTCACTCTTCATATTCGTTTCAGGGCCAAGGTTGGTAGCGTTATTATGCGTTTAATGCTTACGCTGTTTGTGCTGCTGTTTACCCAGCTATTTTTAAATTTGGCGCATGCGTCACCGCAAACTCATTCGTCTGTTGAACAGAAAAAGGGACATGTTAGCCAAGCCAGTCCTGATGATCGTAAAAAGCGTAAAGCAGATAAGAGTACAAAGAGAAGTAAAATCGCCACCACGAAAGACGCTACCAGCAAGAATGCACTGAAGAAGGCAAATGAGCCTCGTAAAGCAGGCAACAATAAGACAAGTACCAACAAAGTCGTTCGCAATAAAACAGCATCTAACAAAACAATATCTAATAAAACACCCCGCGATAAAACAAACAGTAGTCAGACAACTGAGAGTAAAACTGCGGCCAATAAGAAAGGGACATCGGTCAGAAGAACAGCCAAAACGCCGTATGGGCGGCATCGAAATAAATCTCAAGGCAAGGCTAGTACCGAGTTGGCAGCAAATAACAAACTTAATCTCAGCCCAGCACACAAAAAGCGTTACCAAAAAGCGAAACAAACTGCGATGAGCAAACTGATGAAACAAGTTGGTAAGCCCTACCGCTGGGGTGGCAGCTCCCCTAATACCGGTTTCGATTGCAGCGGGCTTATTTATTACGCTTACAAAGATGTCGTCAAAATAAAAATGCCACGAACGGCTAATGAAATGTATCACTTACGTGATGCCGCCCCCGTTAAGCGCACTGAATTGGAAAGTGGTGATTTAGTCTTCTTCAATATCGCCAATCGCGGTGTCGCAGACCATGTTGGTGTCTATTTAGGTAACGGCAAATTTATTCAGTCTCCTCGTACCGGTGAGGAGATTCGTATCAGTATGTTGAATAATGATTACTGGCAAGATCACTATGTCGGCGCACGCCGTGTCGTCACACCTAAAACTATTCGTTAGTAACAACTCTTCATTAGTAAAAACTATTTGTTAGTAAAAATATTCGCGAGTAAAAGCATCTGTCAGTAAAACCTTCTGGCCTTGACTGAGCACCCGGTTTAACGACCGGGTCTCTCTTTTTGCAAAAACGTATCAATGGCATCGATGCCGTGGATACTCCCCCTTTCGATTAACAACCCATTTAACCGTATGGTTATACCTGTTATCTCTGGCAGAAATTGTTAAGATGAGCACTCACAACAAAAACATAAAAATATCGTTTTTAACCGCTCTTCACCCCACTCCAGTTAACGATGGTGGATAGGATTTGAAGAGCGAACACCCTGAGCAACCCCGAAAGGAGAGAGCTATGTCTTTTGAATTACCTGCGTTACCTTACGCGCAAAATGCGCTGGAACCCCACATCTCTGCCGAAACGCTGGAATACCATTATGGTAAACACCACAACACCTATGTGGTCAATCTCAATAATCTGATTAAAGATACTGAGTTTGCAGGAAAATCACTGGAAGAGATCGTGAAAACCGCCAACGGTGGCGTGTTTAATAATGCGGCCCAAGTTTGGAACCATACCTTTTACTGGCATTGCCTGTCTCCAAATGGAGGCGGTGAACCTACCGGAAAAATCGCCGATGCCATTAATAAATCTTTTGGCTCATTCGCTGAATTTAAAGCGCAATTTACTGATGCTGCCGTGAAAAATTTCGGCGCAGGTTGGACGTGGCTAGTCAAAAAAGCGGATGGCACATTGGCGATTGTCAGTACCTCTAATGCCGGAACACCGCTGACAACGACAGATAAACCCCTGTTGACCGTAGATGTGTGGGAACATGCTTACTATATTGATTACCGTAATGCGCGGCCAAAATATCTGGATAATTTCTGGGTATTAGTTAACTGGTCTTTCGCTGAGAAAAATTTAGACTGAGAGCGTGAAGAGTAAGCGGTAGCCGTATACAAGCGACATCGATAAGACAATTAAGGGCGGTTTAACCGCCCTTATTATTACCATTCACCGGCAACAGTTGACTTAATTCATCACCGCCACGAAGCTAAATATAATGATCATCGCCAGCGCACCAACGGTCGTAATCAACGACATTTTCAAATTGGTATCCATAAAAGCTCCTTAGCCGGTTAATTTTTAGTAAGAAAAAGGCACATAGTTAGTGTGTGGAATGATTTTCCCACAGATAAGAAAAAAAATCTTGTGCTCATTACGCACTTTATAACTTTGATTACCCCTTTCACTTTTCCTCCAGATCAGCCAAAATTCGCAGTTCATAACTGCGTACCGACTAATAACATCCAATAAATACTCTAGGACAACCCGCTGACACGACTATCCAGCCGACTATCTTGTTGCTGTCTGAGTGATTTGCGGGTAACGCAGGCAAACGATCAACATGATACTGACCTGTTTCAACCGGCCAGTTTAGGAGTCATTCTTTTTATGGCAACGATTAAAGATGTGGCCAAACACGCGGGTGTGTCCACGACCACCGTTTCGCACGTTATCAACAAGACTCGTTTCGTCGCCGAAAATACTAAGGCTGCCGTGTGGGCCGCCATTAAAGAACTGCATTATTCACCCAGTGCTGTCGCCCGCAGTTTGAAAGTGAATCACACCAAGTCGATTGGTTTGCTGGCAACGTCCAGCGAAGCGCCCTATTTTGCTGAGGTGATCGAAGCGGTAGAAAATAGCTGCTATAGCAAAGGTTACACGCTGATTTTATGTAATTCTCATAATAATCTGGATAAACAGAAAGCCTACCTGGCGATGTTGGCACAAAAGCGTGTCGATGGTTTATTGGTGATGTGCTCAGAATATCCAGATCAACTGCTGGGGATGCTAGAGGATTATCGCAATATTCCTATGGTCGTGATGGACTGGGGGACTGCCCGTGGCGATTTTACTGACTCTATCATTGATAACGCATTTGAAGGTGGCTATTTAGCGGGCCGTTATCTGATTGAACGCGGGCATCGTGATATTGGTGCGATACCTGGCCAATTGGTGCGCAATACCGGTGGTGGCCGTCATCAAGGCTTCCTTAAAGCCTTAGAAGAAGCCAATATCCCCGTACGTGAAGAGTGGATTGTTCAGGGCGATTTTGAGCCAGAATCCGGTTATAAAGCCATGCATCAAATTCTGACACAAAAACATCGCCCAACGGCGGTGTTCTGTGGCGGTGATATCATGGCGATGGGCGCAATCTGTGCCGCCGACGAACTGGGCCTGCGGGTACCACAAGATATTTCGGTGATCGGGTATGATAATGTGCGTAATGCGCGCTACTTCTCACCGGCACTGACCACTATCCATCAACCCAAAGAGAGATTAGGCGAAACCGCCTTTGCCATGTTGCTGGACCGTATTGTCAGTAAGCGTGAAGATCCGCAGACCATAGAGGTGCATCCTAAACTGGTGGAGCGTCGTTCCGTTGCTGATGGCCCCTTCCGTGATTATCGCCGCTGATTCTTGCTTTGGCTGATCGTATTCAGCACTACCAGCCCGATTCGAATAACCGCATTCCCTGCGGTTATTGGCTATCATCCCTTAGCCACTCAGTATTTAGCGTGACACTGTCACCTAGATAATCGAGTAACCAAGCCAGTGCAGGAGAGTGATTATTCTGCTCCCATGTCAGACAGCATGGGCTATCGGGCAACGGCTCTGCCAACGTAATCACCGCTAATTCCCCCTGTTTAATCAAGGGCGATGCCATATGGGCGGGCACCATGCCCATACACAGCCCCGCACACAGACAATCGATCCCTGTTGACCAATCCGGGGCGACCAATCGTTGCTGGTTATCCAGCGTCCATGTATCCCGCTTGGGTAAGTTGAGTGCCGTGTCCTCCAGACAAAGTGAGGGATAAGGCCGCAATTGTTCATCGCTTAACGGCCCTGATAGTAACGCTAATGGGTGATCGACACTCACAACGCACAGCCAACTAAGAAATCCCATATCACGAAAGACAAAACGCCCACCCACCGGGATGGCACGGGTTGCACCTATGGCAATATCCGCACGGCCATCGCTCAGTGCATCCCAGACCCCATTAAAAACCTCATAGCGCACACGTAATTCAACATCAGGAAAATGACGGTAAAAATCCAACACTAAACGACGACTACGCTGAGGTTTGACGATTTTATCTACCACAATGTTTAACTGCCCGCGCCAGCCATTCGCAACTTGCTGGCACTGACGGCGTGTGTCATTCATTTTTTTGATAACATCGCGGGCTTCTTTAAGAAAAACGACACCAGCCTCCGTCAGTTCCACATCACGATGACGTCGTTCAAACAGGGGTACCGCAAGCCAATCTTCTAATTGCCGAACGGTATAACTCACCGCTGAAGGCACACGGTGCAATTCTTGTGCTGCTGCACTAAAGCTGCCAGTTCGTGCGACCGCATCGACCACATCCAGAGAGTATTCTGACCACATTATTGCCTACCTTTTAGCCTGATCATCTTGCCATCAAATTTTTTAACAGCATCTTGCAAATATTACCGTTTCACAACAGAAGATCCCATTGGATAGAATGCGCCCCGCAACGATTTCCCTACGATCATTTTTGATGACAATAATTTTTATAAAAACCATTTTTTATAGCTAAAACTTGTGATGATAGCCATTTTTGACAAAAACTTTTGTAACAATAACCAGTGACGACAATAACCGTATTCTGTAGCAATCTTTTCCTACACAAATAATTTACCTGCACAATTATGATAAAAGAGAAATAAAGAATGAAAACGTCATCCAGTTTCATGTTCTATCTGGCCGGCCTGAGTATGCTGGGCTATTTGGCCACAGACATGTATCTACCTGCCTTCGGTGCAATGCAGCGTGAGCTGCAAACCACCGCCGGTGCCATCAGCGCCAGTTTAAGTATTTTTTTGGCCGGTTTTGCCATAGCACAGCTTATCTGGGGTCCTCTTTCAGACAAGTTGGGCCGCAAGCCTGTGCTGTTAGCGGGTTTAGGGTTATTTTCCATCGGTTGCTTAGGGATGTTATGGGTTGAAAATGCCACTCAGTTGTTGGTTCTACGCTTCATACAAGCCGTGGGTGTCTGTTCAGCGGCAGTGAGTTGGCAAGCTTTAGTGGTAGACCGCTATCGCGACGGGAAGGCTAACCGCGTATTTGCCACCATAATGCCGTTGGTTGCCTTATCACCCGCATTGGCTCCGTTATTAGGTGCTTGGTTACTAAACTACTTCAGTTGGCGATCAATTTTTGTGGTTCTGTTAGCCATTACGCTGCTATTGCTGATCCCAACGACGGTGCTGCAAGAAAGGAAAAAAACACGCACCGACAACAGCGACCAACCTAAAAATACGGTGAGTTTCTGGCAACTACTCCAATCACCTACATTCAGTGGCAACGTCATGATCTTTGCTGCCTGTAGTGCCGGCTTCTTTGCCTGGCTAACTGGCTCACCTTTCATTCTGGAAAATATGGGATACAGCCCAAATGTTATTGGCCTGAGTTATGTCCCACAGACACTGGCTTTCCTGCTTGGTGGATTTGGTTGCCGCAGTGCACTTGCCCACGTAAAAGGGAACACCCTGCTCCCCTGGCTGTTAGTGGGCTATGCTGGCAGCATGATTGCCCTGTACTTGCTCGCCACCTTAACAACGCCATCATTGCTCACGTTGCTTATCCCTTTCTGCTTAATGGCGCTTGTGAATGGTGCCTGCTACCCTATTATCGTAGCGAATGCATTAATGCCGTTTCCAGACAATACCGGCAAAGCGGCGGCCTTGCAGAACACCCTACAACTCGGTTTGTGCTTTGTGGCCAGTATGTTGGTATCGGCATATATCAGCCAGCCGCTCTTGGCGACAGTGACAGTTATGCTATTGACGGTAGTTTTGGCGGCTTTGGGTTACGGCATCCATTGTTATGCGTTATGTAAAGACAAAACCAGATTGATGACTCGGACACTATAGCCAAAATGATTTGAGTTGCAGGAAGGCGGCAGCTGAGTCAGTCCCCAGGAGCTTATTTATTTTAAGGTCAACAACAAGTCAGTGACTGGGGGTGACAACGGTTATTGACACTTAGCGCGGGAGCAGATTTGAACGCTGCTTGCAGCGGCCTCGCAGAGGCGAGGCTCATGGATGGGCCGAGTAACGAAAGCAGCCAACACACATGCAGCTTGAAGAATGACGGGTATATAACCCAACGCATAATTCCCTTGGGAAATAGTCACTAAGATACACACTGGCCGGAAACGATTTATTATTGAGAAAGCGCCACGGCCAGCCTATACTCACTTTAACTAACTATAATATCACTTAAAAAAATATTATTTGAGGTTTCTTCTGTGCGCGTGGATTGTGTCACATTTACGCTTAAGGATGAGCCACCCTAAACTAAAGCGTAATTAGGGTTTCTTCTTAATCTTCCTCTTATTACCCAAAGTCATAGATGTTGCAGGTAGTCAGCGAGTTTACTCATCCGCAACGTCAAATATGTAGGGTATATCCGTAACGGATATCAGACGCCAAGGTAACAAAACCTTATTGGTATGTATCTGCGTAGCTAACACTGAACCGCGGATCATAAGTCAGAAGAAAGTGATGGAGAAGCTATGAGTTCATCCTGTATAGAAGATCAGAGTGTTCAAGAAAGCCCATGGTTCCGCATTGTGCAAGACATGCTGAACCAAGCTGATATTGAAATCAATGGTTCACGCCCTTTCGACATTCGGGTCAACAACCCAGACTTTTTTAAACGGGTGTTACAAGAAGGATCTTTGGCATTAGGTGAGAGTTATATGGATGGCTGGTGGGAGTGCGATCGTCTGGATATATTCTTCCAGCGCGTTCTTCAGGCTGGTCTGGAACATCAACTCCCACACCATTTCAAAGATACTTTGCGTATCGTTGCCGCCCGTGTCATCAATTTGCAATCGAAAAGAAGAGCTTGGATTGTCGGCAAAGAGCATTACGACTTAGGTAATGATCTCTTTACTAAAATGCTTGACTCGAATATGCAATATTCTTGTGCCTACTGGAAAGAGGCCTCCTGCCTTGAACAGGCGCAGGAACATAAACTGCAAATGATTTGCGAGAAATTGCAATTAGCGCCAGGCATGAAGTTGTTGGATATCGGTTGTGGCTGGGGGGGGCTTGCTGCTTACGCCGCCAGACATTTCGGGGTATCAGTCTCGGGGGTGACTATTTCTATTGAACAACAAAAACTGGCACAACAGCTGTGTGAAGGCCTCGATGTCAGCATTTTATTGCAGGATTACCGTGACTTGAACGAGCAATTCGACCGTATTGTTTCTGTCGGCATGTTCGAACATGTTGGCCCCAAGAACTACGCCACTTATTTTAAGGTGGTAAACCGTAATTTAAAACCGGATGGATTGTTCTTGCTACACACCATCGGCGCTAACCGCACCAATATGAACGTCGATCCATGGATCAATAAATATATCTTCCCCAATGGTTGCCTGCCGTCAGTGCAACATATTGCTCAGGCTAGTGAACCGTATTTTGTCATGGAAGACTGGCATAATTTTGGCGCGGATTATGACCGTACATTGATGGCATGGTATGAGCGTTTCCAAGCAGCGTGGCCAAGTCTGTCGGCGAATTACTCACAACGGTTTGAACGGATGTTTAGCTATTACCTTAATGCCTGCGCGGGAGCATTTCGCGCCAGAGACATTCAGTTGTGGCAAGTACTATTCAGTCCAAATGGTGTGAATGGGGGTATTCGCGTCCCCCGCTAACCCCAAATAGGAGGCAGGGGCATAAAAACCCCTGTCTTATTTTTTGTAGGTTATGACACCCGTGCTACTTTTTCAGCCACTAAAGCCGCATTGGCAATATCGCGCTGTGCCAATACCCGTTCAACAGTATCAACCACCGCTTGGATCTGCGGATCTATCTCGATATTAACCCGATGCCCTAGTCGTTTTTTACCTAGAGTGGTACGAGACAGCGTTTCTGGAATGAGATGAACACAGAAACGATTACCCACAACCTCGCCGATTGTCAGGCTGATGCCATCAATGCCAATAAAACCTTTATGTAACACATATTTCATCAGATCTTCGCTGGGCATACGAAACCAAATCTGACGGTTATTTTCTGATGTGTATATTTTAGCAATCTCTGCAGTACAGATAATATGACCGGACATAAGATGACCACCAATTTCATCGCTGAATTTAGCCGCCCTCTCCAAGTTAACCTTGTCACCGACGTTTATATCCCCCAAATTAGTGAGGCGTAATGTTTCCTTCATCAAATCAAAACTGACACGATTACCCTCAATATGCGTCACAGTGAGGCAGCATCCATTATGAGCAACCGACGCCCCCAATGCCAACTCAGGCAGCATATCAATAGGCAGTTCTACAACATGTGTACGGAAATTAGATTTTTCTTCGATGGCCACCACAGGCCCGGTGCCTTGAACAATACCGGTAAACATACGCCATGCCTCTTATAAGTTATCTGTAAAAAGAAATATTATCTGTGTTAATTTTGCCTCAGAAAATCAGGAAAACCAAACCACTTAGAGCAAAAAAGACTATTCAGGATATTTGGTTGATATTTAATTACAAGGATTGCTTAACCTCGGTGAGAAGGTACAATATTTTATTGCTTTCCCACTATTTTATTTATCATCGCCTGATGATAAATCGTCATGATTTAAAACATAATTAGAAAGGTGCATACGTGCAGAAGTATATAGTTGAAGCGCGTAGCTTGTTAGCTCTCGCTATTCCCGTTGTCATCGCGCAACTGTCTCAAACCGCTATGGGTGTTGTTGACACGATCATGGCCGGCTCTGTCAGTGCAACTGACATGGCGGCGGTGGCGGTAGGCACGTCTATCTGGCTACCCGCTATTTTATTCGGACACGGCTTGTTACTCGCACTGACGCCGACTGTTGCCCAGCTTAATGGTTCAGGGCGCCGTAACCAAATTGCCCACCAAGTCAGGCAAGGGTTTTGGCTGGCACTCTGTGTTTCCGTGTTAATTATGCTTGTGCTCTATAATAGCGACCACGTTATTAAACAAATGGATAATATTGACCCCATACTGGCGCAAAAAGCCGTGGATTTTCTGCATGCCATCATGTGGGGTGTGCCAGGTTATCTATTCTTCCAGGTTCTGAGAAATCAGTGTGAAGGGCTATCTAAGACTAAACCGGGGATGGTTATCGGGTTTGTTGGCCTGCTGGTTAATATCCCGATTAACTACATCTTTATCTATGGCAAGTTTGGCGCGCCGGCTTTAGGTGGCGTAGGCTGCGGAGTGGCAACAGCCTCTGTTTATTGGGTGATGTTCCTGATGATGAGATGGTACGTGACGCGCGCCCGTTCTCAACAGGATATCAAACTGGAAAAAGGATTTGCCGCGCCCGACTGGCAGGTAATGAAACGTTTAAGTGGCCTTGGCCTGCCCGTCGCCTTGGCCCTCTTTTTCGAGGTCACCCTGTTCGCCGTCGTCGCCCTGTTGGTCTCGCCACTGGGTATTGTTGCCGTTGCCGGGCACCAGATTGCACTCAACTTCAGCTCATTAATGTTTATGTTACCCATGTCGCTGAGTGTGGCTGCAACAATTCGTGTCGGGTTTCGTCTCGGACAAGGGGCGGTGGAACAGGCTCAGGTTGCAGCCTATACCAGCATGGCTGTCGGTTTATTGCTGGCCAGCTTTACCGCTGTATTTACCATTGTTTTCCGTGAACATATTGCGTTGTTGTATAACAAGACACCTGAAGTGGTTACCATGGCGTCCCATCTGATGTTGCTGGCGGCACTTTATCAGTTGTCTGATGCCGTTCAGGTTATTGGGAGTGGTGTCTTGCGGGGCTATAAAGATACGCGTTCCATTTTCTTTATTACGTTTACCGCTTATTGGCTTCTCGGGTTACCTAGCGGCTATCTTCTGGGCTTGACCGATTATATCCTCCCTGCGATGGGGCCTGCTGGTTTCTGGATAGGTTTCATTATCGGTCTAACAGCTGCGGCTATTCTGATGGTGCTGCGCATCCGTTGGCTGCAAAAACAACCTACTGCGTTTATTCTGCAACGGGCAGCCCATTAGCTTATGGTTGGAGTGGGGCTCCCCCCCGCTCCGCCATAAAACACGTGTAGGGGCTTCGCGCGGTTAGTCTCAAAAAAAGGGAGTATCCCCAACGACATGTGGATGAAAAAACAGCGCAATGGATAAAAGCACAGCGATTACGTGAGCTTACAATAAATATTGCGTTTTTCCTCTTGCCAGCAGACGGGCAGCCCGTTAGTATTCGTCCCCGCTGTCACCGTTGATAGTAGACAATAATAGATGCGTCCGTAGCTCAGTTGGTTAGAGCACCACCTTGACATGGTGGGGGTCGATGGTTCGAGTCCATTCGGACGCACCACTTTTATTGCATGGTAGTCAGTCTGATTTGATAGCTGTTTTACCAGAAAGAATTATGTGCGTCCGTAGCTCAGTTGGTTAGAGCACCACCTTGACATGGTGGGGGTCGATGGTTCGAGTCCATTTGGACGCACCATTCTGGCATTGTTGTTGGTCTGTGTTTTTTATCCAGCACGCCTTTCAAACAGCATGTTTTTTACTCAAGTTTTTTATCCGGATTGGTTTTTACCCAGTATCGTTATTACCCTGCGTTCTTAGCTCAGTTGGTTAGAGCACCACCTTGACATGGTGGGGGTCGATGGTTCGAGTCCATTAGAACGCACCATTTCTCTTCTCCTGCAGTACTCATCTATTTCTCCCTTGTCAGTTCCTGATTGCTGGTTGATTTTTGCTACTGATTCGATTTGTCTATTGAGCCAATTTTTCTATTGATAATGTTCACAGTCTGCCACAATGAAGCGCCATAAGTGAGCTGGAATTTTTAAATACTCCCCTATTTACTGTCAAAAAAATCAACAAACAAATAACTTGCGCAACAAATTAAGATTTAATCTACGTGTTTGCGTCATTAATCCCTACTTTTTACAAAAAACGGCAATGAGTTCCTGTTTTCTATTTCATTTCCCGCCACTTACCGCTTATAATACGGACCGTCGTTTCAGTTGAATGGTTTCAGCATTTTGATTATCCGATACGCTAAAAAAATACAACTCTCATTTATGCCATCGTGCTCTGATCATGCGCTTAGTCTCGCGCTAAAATTTTCCGCTCAACTTCCACCACTGTCATCTATCCTTAGTAATGTTTTATTTCTTGGTCACGTTTCGCTACACCCAACACCAATCAGATACCACTCCGTTGTTGTAAATAACGGAACTTACACTTTTTATCCATCACAACTTGTAGAAAAAATCCGTCATGAAAAAGACTAAAATTGTTTGTACTATCGGTCCAAAAACCGAATCCGAAGAAATGCTGACAAACCTGCTGAATGCTGGCATGAACGTTATGCGTTTAAATTTCTCTCACGGTGACTATGCAGAGCACGGTCAACGTATCAAAAACCTCCGGGCTGTAATGGCAAAAACAGGCAAAAAAGCCGCTATTTTGCTGGATACTAAAGGCCCGGAAATCCGGACCATGAAACTAGAAGGCGGCAAAGATGCTGCGCTGGTTGCAGGTCAGACCTTCACATTCACAACTGATCAAAGCGTTGTCGGTAACGACAAAATTGTTGCGGTAACCTACCCAGGCTTCGCCTCTGACCTGAAAATTGGTAACACTGTTCTGGTTGACGATGGTCTGATCGGCATGGAAGTCACAGAAGTCACTGAACACACCGTTGTATGTAAAGTATTGAACAGTGGCGATTTGGGTGAAAATAAAGGCGTTAACCTGCCAGGCGTATCTATCCAACTGCCTGCATTAGCAGAAAAAGATAAAAGCGACCTGATCTTCGGTTGCGAACAAGGCGTTGATTTCGTTGCAGCCTCCTTTATCCGTAAACGTTCTGATGTGCTGGAAATTCGTGAACACCTGAAAGCACACGGTGGCGAACATATCCAGATCATCTCTAAAATCGAAAATCAGGAAGGTCTGAATAACTTCGACGAAATCCTGGAAGCATCTGACGGTATCATGGTTGCCCGTGGTGACCTAGGTGTTGAGATCCCTGTTGAAGAAGTCATCTTCGCGCAGAAGATGATGATCGAGAAATGTAACCGTGCACGTAAAGTTGTTATTACTGCAACTCAAATGCTCGATTCCATGATCAAAAACCCACGCCCTACCCGTGCAGAAGCTGGTGACGTTGCAAACGCCATCCTTGACGGTACCGACGCGGTCATGCTGTCCGGTGAAAGTGCTAAGGGTAAGTACCCATTAGAGTCTGTCACCATCATGGCGACCATCTGTGAGCGTACAGACCGTGTTATGCCTAGTCGCATTGAGTCACTGAACGACAACCGTAAAATGCGTATCACTGAAGCCGTTTGCCGTGGTGCTGTTGAAACCGCAGAAAAACTGGAAGCCAAAGTGATTGTGGTAGCAACCGGTGGGGGTAAATCTGCAAAATCCGTACGTAAATACTTCCCTACTGCGACCATTCTGGCACTGACTACCAATGAAATGACGGCTCATCAGTTAATTCTGACTAAAGGCGTAATCACTCAGTTGGTAGACGAAATTGCCTCAACTGATGATTTCTACCGCATCGGTAAAGAAGCGGCTCTAGCGAGCGGCCTGGCACAAAAAGGCGACGTGGTCATCATGGTTTCTGGTGCTTTGGTACCAAGCGGTACAACCAATACCTCTTCAGTACACGTGTTATAATTCCAACGCGTTATTGTTCAATAATTAAAACGCCGCTCTCTATAGCGGCGTTTTCTTTTTTAAAGCTTGCCTAATAAACTTTCTGAAAAAATTTTACTTTATCCTAACCCCGCAACAGTGCACCTTAGAAATAAGACTTGTCCCATGGAACCCAGCTGTTTTGCCTCGTTTTTTTAACTTTTTTTTAAAGCAAGATGATTCTTTGAGCTAACGAGCAAAATAAACCCCTCTAATACTAAAATTTTATTCTCTTTCGAAAAAACTTTGTGTAATACTTGTAAGGCTACATGGAGATTAACTTAATCTAGAGGGTGTTAATAATGAATCGTACTAAACTTGTACTGGGCGCGGTAATTCTGGCTTCTACTATGCTGGCTGGTTGTTCAAGCAATGCTAAAATTGATCAACTGTCTTCTGACGTTCAGACTCTGAACGCTAAAGTTGACCAACTGAGCAACGACGTGAACGCAGTGCGTTCTGACGTTCAAGCAGCTAAAGACGATGCAGCACGTGCTAACCAACGTCTTGACAACCAAGCTCAAGCTTACAAGAAGTAATATTACTTCCTGAATGAAAAATGGCGCACATTGTGCGCCATTTTTTTTGCCCTACGGAAATGTTTGTCGTACAGAAATAAACGTCTGACAATCGCTCTCCTTGATGTCATTACCTCTTCCATACTAATACTGACCGACGACTCAATACTGACAAACGACTCCCCAGTTTGGCGTGGTACCGCATGCTTGCTTATATTTCGATGATCACTTCTCGCACTGGCTTTAATATTCTGACTTTCACAACGACAAAACTCTAAAGCCCGGAGTGCAATTCTGGCTTTACCACGATGGAGAGCCACCATGATAAAGCACAGACCAGTGATTAGTTATTTGCTGAATAAACCGGGCCGGGCTGAACCAGCTTAGGCGTTACTGGCTCTTCTGTTGGTTGTTGCTCTTCAGGTTGTGCCTGTTGCTCCCCCTGAGGCGCTACAGCAGCGGGTGCTTGCTGAGTAGAGGTTTCACCCACAGTAACAATGATTGGCATACCAGAACGGCGTGCAATCGCATCCTGAACCGCTTTAGCATCAGTCTGGTTATCGTTAATGAACTTCTGCAAGCCACTGCCGATCGCGATTGGCATCGTTTGTGGATCATCACTGTCTGCGCGAGACAATGGTTGATGAACTTCAACGTAACGTTTGCCATCAGGTTCAATGGCATATTTAACAGGTTCGTTGATGATCTGTACGCGAGTGCCTTTAGGTACTGAATTGAACAGCGTTTCAATGTCATCTGGACGTAAACGGATACAGCCAGAGCTGACACGTAGGCCGATACCAAAGTTGGCGTTAGTACCATGGATCAGGTACTCCCCCCTTCCTGCGGACAGACGCATAGCAAACTGCCCCATAGGATTGTCAGGACCGGCCGGAACCACTGATGGCAAGGTGATACCTTCTGCCAAATAGTTTTTACGGATGTTCGCGGTTGGCGTCCAAGTTGGGTTAGGGATCTTCTGGCTAACAGAGGTAACCATGGTTGGTGTATTACGCCCTAACTGGCCAATGCCGATTGGGTAAACAATAACTTTGTTCTGACCTTTAGGGTAATAATAAAGGCGCAGTTCAGCCAGGTTGATAACGATACCTTCACGCGGGGTGTCAGGCAGCAACATCTGGTTCGGGATAGTCAGTACTGACCCCGGTAATGGCAAGTAGGGATCAGTCCCTGGGTTTGCTTCCAGCATACCCAGCAGGCCAATCTTGTAGTCGGCTGCAATAGCCTCCAATGGGCGACCATCATTTGGAACAGTAAAGGTTGTATTTTCGCCAATTAAGCGACTATTAGCGGGCGGCAGAGGATACTCGTTCGCATTGGCAGCAGTGATACTACCTGCCAGACAAGTTGCGAATAACATACCAATCAAAGTTAATGCACGTTTCATGCTTAGTTCCTACATCACTTCTTCAAATTCGGTTTACACGGCTATCTACGTTAATTTTAGCAGCCAATAATAAGGCAAATGTATAGTAACAGTCCTTATTATAAAGGCAATTTATTTCTCTAAAAATCAATGTGTTACAAAGTAATGTATTGTGGTTTTTTTAGCATAAGCGCCGATTTAAGCTGCTGAAATCTCACCATTTTAATACTGTGACTCGCAACGCAAAAATGGTCAGAGCCCAATAAATAAAGAGCAAAATATTAGCCTGCATCAATACGCTGATAAATCGACAACTTTAGTGCGAATGGCGCGGATCATCGCCTCCAGGCCTTGTGAGCGTGAAGGTGTCAAATGCTGGCTAAGTGCTAAATCAGCAAAGAATGGACGCACATCCAGAGAGACTATCTGTTGAGGTGTTAAATTGTGATAAAGGATGAATACCACGGCGACCAGACCTTTAACGATAGCCGCATCGCTATCACCGGCAAATATCACATGGCCTTCAGCAGATAATGTCATCGCGATCCAGACCTGACTCTGGCAACCGGAGACCAGATTCTCTGGGTGGCGCTGCTGTTCGGTCAACGGGGCTAACTGCCCGCCTAGTTCAATGATATACAGGTATTTTTCTTCCCAATTTAAACAACGGGAAAAGTTGCGAATTAATTTATCTCTATCTGGCAAACCAGCCATAGCATGTTTCCTGAATACGTAAAAAATAAAAGCCGACTGCTGAAAGAATAGTCGGCTTTGGTGTTGCCTGTCGTGGGTGGTTAGACACTCACCCCAGCAATTTTTCGATACGCTGTAATCCTGCCACCAACCGATCAACATCCTCGCGGGTATTATACAGCGCCAGTGAGGCACGACACATACTCGGCACCTGATAGAACGCCATCAGCGGCATCGCACAGTGATGACCCGTACGAATAGCAATACCGTATTGATCAAGAAAGCTACCCACATCATAGGCATGGTGCTGGCCCAGATTGAAGGCTATAACCCCGGCACGTTCTGTTGGGCCATACAGTGTTAGGCTCTTAATCTGCTTTAGTTGCTCCAATGCATAATGCATCAGCGATTGTTCATACTGTTGGATCTGCAAAAGCCCCAACTCAGTGACATAGCCAATGGCCGCACCAAGCCCCATGATCCCCGCAGTATTAGGTGAACCGGCCTCAAAGCGCCAAGGGGCGTCAGCAAACGTAGTGCCTTGCGTCAAACTGACTGTTTTGATCATCGCCCCGCCCCCTTCCCATGGCGGCATCTGTTGTAACAACGCACTTTTGCCGTACAGAATCCCAATACCCGATGGACCGTACAGTTTGTGCCCTGAGAAAACATAAAAATCACAGCCCAGCGCCTGAACATCGACTGGCTGATGCATAACCGCTTGCGCACCATCCACCAGCACCAGCAAACCGGCGGCTTTTGCCTGAGCCACAATATCCTTAATCGGGTTTACCGTCCCAAGCACGTTGGAGACCTGGGTCAGCGCCAGTAAACGTGTAGTGTCATCAATCAACGCTGTGAGGGCGGTTATCTCCAACTCACCGGCAGCCGTCAGTGGCCAAACACGGATTTCAACACCGAGATCTTGCGCCAACATCTGCCAAGGCACAATATTGGCATGGTGTTCCATTTCGGTAATGATAATGCTATCACCCGCAGTAAGGAAATGGCGGCCGTAACTGTTAGCAACCAAATTGATTGCTTCAGTGGTGCCTCTGACAAAGATAATTTCTTCTGCGGATGCGGCGTGGATAAAATCAGCCACTTGAGTGCGTACCGCTTCCATTTGCTGAGTCGCTTCAGCACTTAAGGTGTGAATGCCACGATGAACGGCCGCATAACCATCACGGTAAAAATGAAGCTCTTTGTCAATGACTACCTGAGGCTTTTGCGCACTGGCGGCGCTGTCCAGATAAACCAATGGCTGCCCATTGACCTGCCGGCTCAACAGAGGAAAATCAGCTCTTACACGCTCAATAGGAAAACTCATAAGGACTCCCACGCCAAACGCTCGGCAATACGTGCTAATACTTGTTTACGAATGGCTTCATTGTGGATAGCTTCAGTCACTTCAGCAGCAAACGCAAAAATGATCATCTGCTGCGCATCAGCCTGATTGATACCACGCGATTGCAGATAAAATAGTTGCTCCGCATCAATACGCCCGACGGTAGCGCCATGGCTGCATTTCACATCATCGGCATAAATTTCCAACTGAGGTTTGGTATCGACTTCTGCTAAATTGCTCAACAGCAGATTGTTGTTAGTCATCTGCCCGTCAGTTTTCAACGCATGCTGAGCGACTTTAATCATGCCGTTAAAAATAGCCTTACCCCGCTCACGCACCATGACTTTATGTAACTGGCGGCTTTCGCAGTGGCCTTTATTATGTTCTAAATAAGTTCGGGTATCGCAAATCTCGCGCCCAACAGGTAGCAGCAGGCTATTAATCGATAACGACGAACCTTCACCATTTAACTGGCTGCTGGTGTTATGACGCATTAGCCCCGCTCCCAGCAGGAAACTGTGGCTACGCGCCCGAGCATCACGCCCCAAGATCAGATCGTTATGGGCAAAGTGATAACTCTTAGGGGTTTCAAACGCCAACTTACAATGATTCAATTCAGCATTATCACCCACCGCGATTGTCAGCCGCGCTCCGGTAAAATGGGGCTGCTCATTGAGGCTGACAAAGTGCTCTATAACTTCAGCCTGTGCGTTCGCCTCAACCACCAGATGATGGCGAGAATGACTCGTATTCACAATATTCGAGCTGTTACCTGCACTGATATGCAGAAGATATAAGGGTTTGTCACTGTGTTTGCCTACGGGTAACCGAATATGCAGACGTTCCTGCGCCAAACTTTCTGTCAGGTGTAAAAACACCTCTGATTGTATGGCTGTGGGGAACAGCATATTTTCAGCCGCATGCGTTAACTGATAAGGGCCGTACTCATGGTCACTCAACGTCGGCGAAAACTGGCCATTAATGAAGACCAAACGGTGAGCATTGGGTACCAGAGACAGTGCATCACACTGCGCTGTTGTCACCTCTGGCGCATGGGAAAAACTGAACTCATGCGCCAATAAACGCTCCAGCGGCGTGTATTTCCAGTCTTCATGTTTAACGCCGGGGAACCCCAGTTGCAGCACCTTCTGCCAATGGCCGCGGGCATCTATGGAGGGTTCAATCTGACGCTGTTTAAACAACTGACCGAAATGCTTTAATGCATCAATCCGCTGTTGTTCGAGTCGCTGCAGTTCTAACCGCTGTCTTTCCAGAACGTTACTGTTGGTCGGTAAGCCAGCCATAGCCTTGCTCCTCCAACTGTTTCACCAACGTGAAATCACCCGATTTAATGATCCGCCCCTGATACAACACATGGACAAAATCAGGTTTAACGTAATCTAAAATACGTTGGTAGTGGGTAACGATAATAAATGAGCGGTTCTCATTGCGCAGAGAGTTAACGCCATTTGCCACTATTTTCAGGGCGTCAATATCCAGCCCAGAATCTGTCTCGTCCAGAATACACAACGAAGGCTCTAATGCTGCCATCTGCAGAATATCATTACGTTTCTTCTCACCACCAGAGAACCCCACATTGACCGAGCGGGTTAGCAAATCAGCTGGCATTTTCAGCAAGGCAATTTTTTCTTCAATAAAATCAGAGAAATCAAAGCGGTCTAATAGCTCTTGCTGACGATATTTACGCACGGCATTAACCGAGGTTTGCAGGAAGAAATGGTTACTGACACCTGGGATTTCTACCGGGTATTGGAAAGCTAAAAACACACCTTCCCCTGCACGATCTTCTGGAGCGAGTTCGAGTAAGTCTTTGCCTTTAAAAGTGACTTCACCTTCGGTGACTTCATACTCTTCGCGCCCTGCCAATGCGGCTGACAACGTACTTTTCCCTGAGCCGTTCGGCCCCATGATAGCGTGTACTTCACCCGGTTTGATCTCCAAGTCTAAACCTTTGAGGATTTCATTACCTTCAACGCTAACTTTCAAATTCTTAATACTTAACATAGAGTTCCTTGGTGCGCCGTGACGCAAAACTTTATTTATACCCTCGTTTTTAAGACGGCAGGGGGTTGGCGCTCTCGTTACTCGTCCCATCCACGAGCCCCAGCCCTACAAGGCCGCTGTAAGCCGTGTTCCTGCCTCTTGAAATCTATTAGGTATATGCCGCAAATATTTATTCGGTTAACAATCAGCCAACACTGTGCTCCAAACTGATGGCTAACAACTTTTGTGCTTCGACGGCAAATTCCAGTGGTAACTCGGAAAATACGTCCTTACAAAAACCGTTGACGATCATTGAAATAGCATCATCTTCGCTGATACCGCGCTGCAAGCAATAGAACAGTTGATCATCACCAATTTTTGATGTTGTGGCTTCATGTTCCAACTGCGCAGTGTTATTTCTGACCTCCACATACGGGAACGTATGGGCACCAGAGTCTGGACCAATTAGCATAGAGTCACATTGTGTGAAATTGCGGGCATTATCAGCCCCGGGCAGGATCTTCACTAAACCACGGTAGGTATTCTGGCTATGCCCGGCGGAGATACCTTTGGCAATAATTGTTGATTTGGTGTTTTTGCCAATATGAATCATTTTAGTGCCGGTATCTGCTTGCTGATAACCGTTGGTTAGTGCCACCGAGAAGAATTCCCCCACAGAGTTATCCCCTTGTAGGATCACACTTGGGTATTTCCAAGTAATCGCTGAACCGGTTTCTGATTGTGTCCATGACATTTTCGATCCTTCGCCTTCACACAATGCACGCTTGGTCACGAAGTTCAGAATACCGCCCGTACTGTCAGAGCCTGCAAACCAGTTCTGCACGGTGGAATACTTCACCTCTGCATTTTTGTGCAGAATGACTTCGACTACTGCCGCATGTAACTGATAGGTATCGCGCACCGGTGCCGAGCAACCTTCGATGTAGCTGACATAACTGCCTTCGTCGGCAATAAGGATAGTTCGCTCAAATTGCCCGGTTTTAGCCGCATTGATACGAAAATAAGTGGATAGCTCCATCGGGCAGCGAACACCTTTTGGGACATATACAAAGGTGCCATCAGAGGCAACCGCAGCATTCAGCGCGGCAAAAAAGTTATCTTTAGCCGGAACCACCGACCCCAGATATTTCTGTACTAAATCAGGGTATTCCTGAATAGCCTCGCCGAATGAGCAGAAAATGATCCCCTGACCCGCCAGTTTTTCCCGATAGGTGGTTGCTACCGAAACCGAGTCAAAAATAGCATCAACGGCGACTTCAGCCCCTTCCCGTACCGGGATCCCCAATTGGGCAAAGGCAGACTCTACCTCAGCGGTCAGGTATTCGTTAGCATTGCTTGGCGCACTACCGTCAGCAGAGGATTGCTGCACGGCTCCGGGCTGCGAATCACAGTTATCATCACAACTGCCACAAGATGGCGCAGAATAATAGCTGTAATCTTGGTAATCCAAGCCTTGGTAATGGGCCTTCAGCCAGTGAGGTTCTTCCATCTCGAGCCAACTTCGGTAAGCTCCAAGGCGAAACTCAAGCATCCACTCAGGTTCATTACGCTTCGCTGAGATAGCACGGACGACCTCTTCGTTGATGCCCTTTGCCAGCTCATCAGTGGCCAAGTGTGTAAAAAAGCCCTCTTTATAACGACCATCACTGACCCAAGCCTGCACATCATCTGGAATTTCTACATTGCTTCGTGTCATTTAGTTTGCATCACTCAAACGCCAAAACTCTCGCCACACCCGCAGGAATGCTGAGCTTTAGGATTATTAAATTTAAAAATCTGGTTTAGCCCTTCGCGGACATAATCCACCTCGGTCCCGTCGATAAACGGCATCGCTTTTAATGGCACGTAAAGCCTGGCGCTACCCTGTTCAAAAACCAGATCATCGCTGGCAGGCTCTTTAGCCATATCCATGACATAGGCAAAACCGGCACAACCGGACTGTTTGACGCCGAGCTGTAGCCCTTTTATTTGTGGGTCTTGTTGCATAAGCCGTGTAATTTGCGCGGCAGCACTGTCAGTAATCGTCACGCCTTGCCAGTCATTATCGTCGAGAGAAAATGTCCCAACTGATTCTTGTTGCATATGCTCTACCTTATGTTTCTCTATCGCCCGATGAGTTATTACTTTTCCGGCTAAAAGTTATTAGGTTAAACGTTTTCAGGTTGAAAATTTGCTGGCTGATTATTGGTGGCTCAACACAGATTATTCACAATGGTAGTGATAATAATTATCACTTCAACCGTTTGTTTTGCAGGGATATTAGGAAAAGTGCCGTTTTGACCTCGAATGAGGTGGCAACGAGCGAAGCATGCTGCGATACCCAAGGAGGTCCAAAAGAAAAAACACTCTTTTATCACCATGAAATAAATCGATAAATTTCGCGGCAATACTAAAAACCCTTGCTATGTCAGAGGCCAATCACCATCAGCATCTGCGGTTTTAAAACATTCATAGAAAATACCTATTTCTACATTAACTTTAGCTGAAAACCGCCATGGAGGAAACCTCACGCCGGTATTCTCAGTATTGAGCTGGGGAGTGAGGCTAAATCAGGAATAAGTTTCGAAGATAAGTGCCCGTGATAGAGGGGGAGCGCAAAACGAGAATTGAACCTGCCAGGGACAATGAAAAACCCTGACAGGGGAACGGAGGATATTGGCAAAAAATGACTACGTTAGCGCGTCAAGACGGCGATTGTTAAGCGGGAAGTACAACACAGATGTTCCTGCTCATCAAAAATCTCAATCTGCCAGACCTGATGACTACGCCCCACATGAATAGCACGGCAACAGCCCCTGACTTTGCCTGAGCGAACTGATTTTAGGTGGTTGGCATTGATCTCCAACCCCACCACTTGTTGCCCCTCCACGGTACACAGATAACCTGCCATTGAGCCAAGAGATTCCGCCAATACAACCGAGGCTCCCCCATGAAGTAGACCAAAAGGCTGAGTCGTGCGGCTATCTACTGGCATTGTTGCCTCCAGTTCATCATCAGACAAGCGGGTAAATTCAATCCCCAGATGCCCAACCATGCATCCCTGGCTTTGCTGATTTAGCTGTTCCAATGTCGCTGCGCGCTTCCAAAGCATTTATTCTCTCCTGTTATCAGTTCACCAGTAAGGGCCTTATCATTATTCAGCCATATAACTATTCAGCCATATAACTACTCAGCCCCGTATCACACCAGCTCGAGTAAGGCTTGCAACGGATGCCGTAGGCCATTACCTTCAATACGTTTAACTTGGCTACGGCAGGAATAACCGGTCGCTAAGCAGCGCTTACCTGGCAATTTTTGCAATGCTTGCTGCCATGATAGCGCATAGATACCCAAAGAATTATCAACGTTCTTCGCCTCATGACCGTATGTACCGGCCATGCCGCAGCATCCAACGCTGACATTTTCAAGCCTTGCACCATAACGTGAAAAAATGGCGGCCCAATGCTGACTGCTGGCAGGTAGTGCCGTTGTTTCAGTGCAATGCCCAAACAAATACCAAGACTCACCACTGATTTGCTGCTCTGGTTGATCAGCCAGAGTCGTTTGTAACCACTCATGAACCAGTTGCACCGTGAAATCACCCCGTGCATCACCCAAAATTTCTTTATATTCGTCGCGATAACAGAGCACCAGCGCGGGATCAACACCCACCATCGGCATACCTAATAACGCAATACGATTGAGGAAATCCGCTGTTTTACGTGCTGTTTTCGCAAACCGCTGTAGGAACCCTTTGATATGTTGCGCTTTGCCATTGGGTGAAAAAGGCAGCAGGACAGGATTAAAGCCCAGCTTTTCCACCAGCAAGACAAAGTCCGCCACCACTTGTGCATCGTAATAGCTGGTAAATGGATCCTGCACGATCAACACATGCTGGCGGCGTTCTTGCTCGCTCAGTTTCTCCAATTGTTCCAGTGTCATGGTACTGGCGTAATGGCCGGATAACGCCTGCTTCAACGTTGGGCTGGAGAGCATAGGTAAATCAACCATACCAATGCTTTTATGGCTTAACGCCCGTACCCACGATTGTTTCAAAAAGAAATTAAAGACCTTGGGGGCCTTGGCCATCAATGGGGCATAACTTTCCACCCCTGCCACCACGTAGTCACGTAATGGGCGGTGATAACGGGTGTGATACAGTTGGAGGAAACGGGAGCGGAACCCCGGTACATCAATTTTTATCGGGCACTGTGTCGAACAGGCTTTACACGCCAGACAACCAGACATGGATTCTTTCACTTCATGTGAGAAATCATAGACCCCCTGACTGGCCTGCCAACTGTTGCGGGTCTTTTCAATCAGGCCGCGCAAACTTGGTCGCTTGCTCGCTAACCCTTTCTCCAGAGCTACGGGGTCAACACCTTGCTCTGAGAGTAATCGTAGCCACTCGCGCACCAGCGTTGCTCGCCCTTTCGGGGAGTGAATGCGGTCACCGGTGATTTTCATCGATGGACACATTGGGCTATGCACATCAAAGTTAAAGCATAAACCGTTGCCGTTACACTCCATCGCACCACGGAACGAGGTTCTCACCTCTAGCGGAATACGCCGATCCAGCGTACCGCGTTTGTCTACGCTATCGACCTTCATCATCGGGGCATCACTACCTAACGGTGAGCAGATTTTCCCTGGATTCAGTCGGTTGTCAGGATCGAATGCCGACTTAATGCGGCGCAGTTCGCTGTATAACACGTCACCGAAAAAGTCGGGGCTGTATTCTGCCCGAAAGCCTTTACCATGCTCCCCCCACAACAAGCCACCATAGCGGGCAGTGAGTTCTACGACCTGATCGGAGAGCTGTTTCATTAATATTTCTTGCTGTGGATCGCACATGTCCAATGCGGGACGAACATGTAATACCCCCGCATCAACATGGCCAAACATGCCATACGTAAGGTTGTGGCTATCTAACAATTGACGGAATTCAACAATATAATCAGCCAAGTGGTGAGGAGGTACGCAAGTATCTTCAGCAAATGGAATAGGCTTTGCCCGCCCTTTGCTGTTACCAAGCAAGCCCACCGCCTTCTTGCGCATGCCATAGATACGCTCAATACCGGCTAACTCGCTGCAAATCTGATAACCAATCACCCCACCTTGTCTGGCGGACATCAACTCATCTAAGCGTTGGCACAGCGCGGCCATCTGGGTGTCGATTAACGCGGTATCATCACCGGCAAACTCAACAATATTCAGCCCCAGCATCTCTTTATCTGGAACGTCAGTGATCAGTTCTTTGACCGAGTGCCAAACAATATCTTCTTTGGCTAAATTAAGAACTTTAGAATCAACCGTTTCCACCGATAACGCTTTCGCCTCCACCATGAAAGGCGCATTGCGCAAGGCTGAATCAAAGGAGTCATACTTCACATTCACCAAACGGCGAACTTTGGGCAACGGTGTAATATCCAACGTAGCTTCGGTAATAAAGGCTAATGTCCCTTCAGCGCCGGTTAAGATCCGCGTTAAATCAAAAGTTTGTAGGTCATCACTAAACACGTGACGTAAATCATAACCGGTCAAAAAACGGTTTAATTTGGGGAATTTCTCTAAAATCAATGCGCGCTGTTCACGGCAACGGTTAAGGACGGTGTGGTAAATGCGCCCCACCACCGAGTCTTCCTGCGCGATCGTTTCCGCTAATGACGTCGGTATTGCCTGGGTGTCTAACATCTCGCCACCCAGCAAAATAGCACGCAAACCCAAGACGTGGTCTGAAGTTTTGCCATACACCAATGACCCCTGACCAGAGGCATCGGTGTTAATCATTCCCCCCAGAGTGGCGCGGTTACTGGTAGAAAGTTCCGGCGAGAAGAAAAAGCCAAATGGCTGCAAGTACTGATTAAGCTGGTCTTTTATCACTCCAGCCTCAACCCGCACCCAGCCTTGTTCTGGGTTAATCTCCAGAATGCGGTTCATATGGCGCGACATATCAACCACAATCCCGCGATTCAACGCCTGACCATTGGTTCCTGTTCCTCCACCACGTGGCGTGAATACCAATGATTTAAAACTCTCCAACCCTGCCAGGCGGCCAATTAGCGCCACATCCGCCGTTGAACGAGGGAAAACCACTGCATCAGGGAGTAGTTGATAAATACTGTTGTCCGTAGCCATGGTCAGGCGATCGGCGTAATTAGTAACAGTATCGCCGGTAAAACCGTTTTGCTTCAAAGCGTCCAAAAAATCCAGTACCGACTGAATGACACCCGGTGCCTGAGAAATTTGTGGGATCATTAGTGTGACCCTATCTATATATGAGTTTATTTTTAATGTATGCGCGGTCACTTTACGTGATTTATAAGTATCAAACCGCCTTTGCGCTTCTGTTTTTAAACGTTATCGCACATACCGTTACCGCTAAGAGATTATCCGTTAGCAATAACCTTTGTCGAATAATTTATGTCAATTCAGAACGATGGGAAAGTGATGGGTATCGACTGAGGGCAAATAGGGTAAAAATATATTAAATATCAAAATATTATATTGTACAAATTGCAGACACAATATATTAAAATGGTGCTATCCAGCCATGCTTAGTTGATTAACTCTAATTTTTACTACGCGATAGCGTTACAGATTTTTCTCATTAGAGCATGACGGGTATAACTGTTAAAAACACAATAAATACATCATGATTATACCCAATAGATTTCAAAATACAGGACGGCGGCAAGCAAGAGACAAGTGGGTCTGGCCCCCATTTGAACAGTATTTATGCTGCCCACAGGGTGATTCGGGTGACAACCTGCCGGGAGCAGAGTTGAACGCTGTTTGCAGCGGCCTCGTAGAGGCAAGGCCCGAGGATAGGCCAGGTAACCTGTAGCCCACCACCTGCAACTTAATAGGTGGCGGGGATAACGCAATAGCAGTGCAATGGCCACTTTGCCATGATTATCGAAATGAGAGTTCACTAATGAATGATCCGCAACAACGTCGTCTCGATTTACCTAAACTGATGTTTGGGGTGATATTCATTATGGTAATGATTATCGCCAGTTTTTGGGTAATACAACCTTTTGTCATGGGATTAGCTTGGGCGGGTATGGTGGTCATTGCGACCTGGCCGCTGTTAATCCGATTGGAGAAACTTCTTTGGGGCAGGCGTTCACTGGCCGTTGTTGTCATGACGATATTGCTCATTTTACTGTTTGTTATTCCTATCGCGCTGTTGGTCAGTAGTCTGGTTGAAAACAGCGCCCCACTGATCCAATGGGCTTCCAGCCCATCAAATCTGCGTATGCCTAATGTGGATTGGATGAAATCGATTCCATTGGTAGGCGATAAACTTTATAGCAGTTGGCATACCTTAATTTCTGGCGGCGCTAACGCTTTAATGGCTAAAGTGCAGCCTTACGTCGGTGCCACTGCTACCTGGTTTGTGGCACAAGCGGCTCATGTTGGCTATTTTCTGATTCATCTGGCATTGATGGTGCTATTTAGCGTTTTGCTCTATATCCATGGTGAGCAAGTCGCCTTAGGTATCCGTCATTTTGCCATGCGTGCTGCCGATAAACGTGGCGATGCGGTGGTAGTGATGGCGGCGAAAGCGATTCGTGCTGTTGCGTTGGGCGTGGTAGTCACCGCGCTGGTACAAGCCATACTCGGAGGAATAGGCCTTGCTGTCGCGGGTATTCAATATGCCACCATATTGACGGTATTAATGTTCATCTGCTGTGTTGCGCAACTCGGTCCATTACTGGTGCTGATACCTGCGATCATATGGGTGTATTGGACCGGTGATACCACGTGGGGAACGGTACTCTTGGTCTGGAGTTGTATCGTTGGGACATTAGATAACTTTTTGCGCCCATATCTGATCCGTATGGAAGCCGATATGCCAATGATTTTGATCCTCTCTGGGGTGATCGGGGGCTTGTTATCCTTTGGTATGATTGGACTATTTATCGGGCCAGTGGTGCTGGCTATCTCATATCGCCTGATCTCGGCCTGGGTTCACGAAACTCCAGAACCCGAAGAGAGTGTTAACGATGCCGTTAAGCATTTAGAAGAGCTTTAATCCTAAGGGGTTTGGTGGTTATCCTGCCGAACCCCTTATATTCAGCATATATTCACGATTATTAATAAACCTCGATTTTTTACACCCTATTAATTTATAATAAACCGCTTATCTGATTAGCTATTACGCCATCTCATTAGTGATAACCATCTGAAACTATCTCATTCTACTTCTTATTTAATATTTTTTATTCAGAGGATTCTTAATGACTAAGCCACGGAATTTGCTTAAGATTATTATTAGTTAGATTGCATCTCTCTTAAGACGCTTAAATAATCCATTTAATGATAGCTTATTTAAGCGTCTGTGATCTAGTACACGTATTGCTGTGTGTAGTCTTTGCCTGTCACCTAAGACAGGCTTTTTTTTTGCTATTACATCTCACGCGTCATTATTTGTATATTGGCTACCTTTCCTTAATTTTGATTTCATTGTTATGAACCAATTAATTGCAAAAAAAATCCGCAACCTAAGCTACGGATGATTAATACATATGAATACTCGTCTCAATGAACATTCACACTCACTCACAAACACTCATCCCTAACCCTGAGTTATCAATGTTTGGTGTGTTGCGCCAGGCTCAGCCAGGTTTTCACTACGGTATCTGGATTAAGAGACAAGCTGTCGATCCCCTGCTCCATTAGCCACAGGGCAAAATCTTCATGGTCTGACGGACCTTGGCCACAAATCCCGACATATTTACCGTGGCGTTTAGCCGCTTGGATTGCCATTGATAACAACGCTTTTACTGCCTCATTACGCTCATCAAACAACGCCGATACCACGCCAGAGTCACGATCCAACCCCAGTGTCAGTTGAGTCATATCGTTGGAACCAATGGAGAAACCATCAAAATGCTCAAGGAATTGCTCTGCCAGTAACGCATTAGAAGGAATTTCACACATCATGATGATCTTCAGACCATTCTCGCCGCGCTTCAATCCTTGCCTTGCCAGCTCGGCCACCACAGCCTCCGCTTGAGCTACCGTCCGCACAAAAGGCACCATCACTTCGACGTTAGTCAGCCCCATCACATTGCGCACTCGCTTCATCGCCTCACATTCCAGAGCGAAGCAATCACGGAAGTGATCAGAAACATAGCGGCCTGCGCCACGGAAACCTAGCATTGGGTTCTCTTCGTGCGGTTCATAACCCGCTCCCCCCACCAGATTGGCATACTCATTAGACTTAAAGTCAGACAACCGCACGATCACCGGTTTTGGCCAAAATGCTGCCCCCAATGTAGCGATCCCCTCAGTCAGGCGACCGATATAGAACTCAACCGGGTCATCATAGCCATGCATCAGCGCTTTGATCTCAGCCTGTAGCGCAGGCTCCTGCTGATCGAACTCCAGAAGAGCTTTAGGGTGCACACCAATCATCCGATTGATAATAAACTCCAGCCGCGCCAGACCTACCCCTTCATTAGGCAAACGAGCGAAATCAAAAGCCCGGTCCGGGTTGCCAACATTCATCATGATTTTCAACGGTAAATCAGGCAGTTCAGTGACTTGCGAACTTTGAACCGAGAAGTCCAGTAGCTCGTGATAAACGTAACCCGTATCCCCCTCAGCACAGGAAACGGTAACATTTTGGCCCTCTTTCAATAGGTCGGTTGCATTACCACAACCGACCACCGCAGGTATCCCCAGTTCACGAGCAATAATCGCGGCATGGCAGGTACGCCCACCACGGTTGGTAACAATGGCAGAGGCCTTTTTCATGATTGGTTCCCAATCAGGATCAGTCATATCTGTCACCAGTACATCACCCGCCTGAATTCGATCCATCTCACTAATATCATGAATAACTTTGACCAGACCCGCGCCAATGCGATGACCGATAGCACGGCCTTCCACCAGCACATTACTTTGATTATTCAACTGGTAGCGTTCCATCACCTGCTCATTGGAACGCACCGTTTCCGGGCGAGCCTGCACGATAAACAACTGACCCGTATGACCATCTTTGGCCCACTCGATATCCATTGGACGGCCATAATGTTCTTCAATCAACAACGCCTGATGTGCCAATGCTTCTACTTCATCATCACTGAGAGCGAAACGATTGCGTTGTATTTCTGGCACATCTTCAATACACACCTGCTTGCCATGCTCTTGATTCTCGGCATATACCATCCGAATCTTTTTGGACCCCATATTGCGCCGCACGATGGCCGGTTTACCGTTACGCAATGTGGGTTTGTGTACATAAAACTCATCAGGGTTAACCGCCCCCTGTACCACCATTTCTCCCAGACCATGCGCTGCGGTGATAAAGACCACTTGATCAAAACCAGACTCGGTATCAATCGTGAACATCACGCCCGAAGACGCAAGGTCAGAACGCACCATCCGTTGTACACCGGCAGACAATGCTACACCGCGGTGGTCGTACCCCTGATGCACACGATAAGAAATAGCCCGGTCATTAAACAGTGAAGCGAACACATGCTTAATTGCGACCATTATCGCATCAATACCCTGCACATTAAGAAATGTCTCTTGTTGCCCAGCAAAGGACGCATCCGGCATATCTTCTGCTGTCGCAGAAGAGCGAACAGCAAACGATGCCTCAGGTTCGCCGTCAGCTAATTGCTTATAAGCGTCATAAATTGATTGTTCGAACTCTGGGTGGAACGGCGTCTCAATAACCCATTGACGGATCTGAGCGCCCGCTTTGGATAATTCTGCGATATCGTCAATATTGGTATTATCCAATAATTGATAAATCCGTTGGTTGACACCACTTTGCTCCAGGAAGTCGTTAAACGCCTGAGCTGTGGTAGCAAAGCCATTGGGCACAGAAACGCCCAGTTCAGAAAGATGAGTTATCATTTCACCCAGGGAGGCATTTTTACCCCCTACGCGGTCAACATCGTGCATGCCAAGCTGGTTGTACCAAAGCACATTACAGCGGGTGTGGCCATTGTTGGACATCGAAACAATCCTTTTACATTGTCGATTAGTTACGAACAGTTTGTAGGGTACGAACAGCAGTTATCGTCGCTGAAAAATCAGCTATTTCAGACTAGCACAATGATCCATAACCTATGGACAGGTGAATCGATCAACCCAACAAGAAAAATTTTTTGTTGGCTATTCTTGTGACAAAGGCTTTACCCGCGGGGCGAATGAGGCACACTGATTCCACTTAACTTACAGCCTATATCAACGTCATTGGCGTTGTGGCTTGGCAGCAAGGAGTCAGCGTGGAAAGATGTGTATTTTATATTTCGGATGGTACCGCTATCACCGCAGAAGTACTCGGCCATGCCGTTCTATCTCAATTCCCGATCAACGTGACAACCTTTACGTTACCTTTTGTCGAGAATGCCGCCCGCGCACAGTCAGTATGTAAACAAATCAATGAAATATATCAGGATACAGGTATCAGGCCGCTCGTTTTCTATTCGATAATCAGTCTCGAAGTCCGGGAAATAATTCAACGAAGTGAAGGATTTTGTCAGGATATCGTGCAAGCACTGGTCGCACCATTACAAGGTGAGTTGGGCGTACCACCTCAACCAGTGCTAAACCGTACCCACGGCTTAACCGAAAGTAATCTGGATAAGTACGATGCTCGCATCGCAGCCATTGATTATGCCCTTGCCCATGATGACGGTATTTCTCTACGTAATCTGGACCAGGCTCAGGTTATCCTGCTAGGCGTTTCTCGTTGTGGTAAAACCCCCACCAGCCTCTATTTAGCCATGCAATTTGGTATCCGGGCCGCAAACTACCCGTTTATCGCTGATGATATGGACAATTTGCAACTTCCCGCCGCACTGAAGCCTTTTCAGCACAAACTCTTTGGTTTGACAATCAACCCTGAGCGGCTTGCGGCCATCCGTGAGGAGCGGCGTGAGAATAGCCGTTATGCCTCACTACGCCAATGCAGGATGGAAGTGGGTGAAGTAGAAGCCTTATTCCGCAAAAATCAGATTCGCTACCTAAACTCGACGAACTACTCAGTCGAAGAGATTTCAACAAAAATCCTGGATATCTTAGGTATGAGTCGGCGGATGTTCTAACTAAATATTTTTATGAGTGATTATTTGCGGTTTATTCTCTCTAAATTTGCATAAATCACAGTGATGACGGTTGAATTCATGTGATTTTGGTTTATTGTGATCGCCATCACTTCCCGGTATTTCTGCCGTAGAGAAGAACAAATTTAGAGAGTTTTCATGTACAAGACAGATGAACTGCGGACCGCACGCATCGATAGCTTGATTACACCGCAGCAACTGGCTGAAAAGTTACCGATTTCTGAGGTTATTGCAGATAACGTGACAGCGTCACGTAAGCGAATTGAGAAAATACTTATTGGTGAGGACCCACGCCTACTCGTGGTGATTGGCCCCTGCTCTATTCATGACCTTGATGCAGCAATTGATTATGCCACCCGGCTCAATGTGTTACGAGAACGCTATCAAGACCGGCTGGAAATTGTGATGCGTACTTATTTCGAGAAACCACGGACTGTAGTGGGTTGGAAGGGGTTGATTTCTGATCCAGCGCTTGATGGCTCATGCCAGGTGAACTTGGGTATTGAACTGGCACGTAAGCTACTATTAGCCGTGAATGAACTTGGGTTGCCGACCGCTACCGAGTTCCTTGATATGGTAACAGGCCAATATATTGCCGACCTCATCAGTTGGGGGGCAATAGGCGCACGTACCACCGAGAGCCAGATCCACCGAGAAATGGCCTCGGCACTCTCCTGCCCTGTGGGTTTCAAAAATGGTACAGATGGCAATGTGCGTATTGCTATTGATGCCATTCGCGCCGCACAAGCCAGCCATATGTTCCTCTCACCGGACAAAACCGGCCAAATGACGATTTACCAAACCAGTGGTAACCCCTATGGGCATATTATTATGCGGGGTGGAAAGAAACCTAACTATGATGCATCTGATATCGCAGCCACCTGTGACAGCTTGCGGGAATTTGATTTGCCAGAACATCTGGTGGTGGATTTTAGCCACGGTAATTGCCAGAAGATGCATCGCCGTCAGTTGGATGTTGCCGAAAATATCGGGCTGCAGATCCGTGCAGGTTCAACAGCGATTGTCGGTGTTATGGCTGAGAGTTTCCTGATTGAGGGCACACAGAAGATTGTTGCCGGACAGCCCTTAACTTATGGGCAATCCATCACTGACCCTTGCCTGAATTGGGATGATACTGAACAACTATTAAGCCTATTGGCAGATGCAGTAAACAGCCGATTTTAATTAATACGCACAGGTTTTAATGAGTAAACCGTGCATTAAATGCATACATCATGGATAGGGAAAAGTTAACGCTGTCGGGTTAACTTTTTCTATCCCTATTTTCTGTGAAAAAACAGGGTCTATTACCTGTGGTGGCACAGATTACAAGTGCCAAATGGAATAAAAAGTCAGCTGGAACAAGAAATTTCGAGATGTTTTCCCCAATCTGGGGGTAACGCAGCTAAATCATCAAATTCAGGTTGATCAGTAAACGGTTGCTGTAATGCTTGGTGCAACCGTTGAAGTGGCTGAATATCATCTTTTTCTGCTTGAGCAATCGCCTGCTGAGCCAAATAATTACGTAATATGTATTTAGGATTAGCTGCTTTCATCGATTGCTGGCGCTGATCATCATCGATGGATTCTTGCTGTAACCGTGAGCGATAACGGCTGTACCAGCCGTCAAAAGCGGCTCTATCGATAAAGTCATCCCGCAATGGCGATTGTGCAGAGTGTACTTCAACTTCGCTCAATAAGCGGAAAGTCCGGGTATAATCCCGGCCTTCTTTGATCATCAGACTCAACAAACCTGTCAGCAAATCGTTATCTTGGCTGTCACGCTCAAGAAAACCTAACTTGGCTCGCATCTGTTCACCATAAGCAACCATAAGTGCCGGTTCATAAGCCTCTAGCGCCAACTGCAGTTGGTCAGCAGACATTAAACCTGACAACGCGTGCCCCAATCGATGCAAATTCCATAACGCTACGGCAGGCTGATTATCATAAGCATAACGCCCTTGATGGTCGGAGTGGTTACAGATATATCCAGGCACATAGTCATCGAGAAAACCAAATGGGCCATAATCCATAGTAATGCCAAGAATTGACATATTATCGGTATTCATCACACCATGAGCAAACCCAACGGTTTGCCAGTGGGCCATTAAACGCGCGGTTCGCTCTACCACATCCGTAAACCACAGTCGGTAGCATTCTTGGTGCCCCACCCACTGCGGCCAGTGGCGGGCAATAACATAATCCGCTAATTGTTGAACTTGCTCAGGTTGCTGCCGATAATAGAAATGCTCGAAATGACCGAAGCGAATATGACTTTCAGCCACCCTCAGCAGCATCGCGCCTCGTTCAGTTTGCTCACGGTAGATTGGGTGATCGCTAGTCACAATCGTCAGGGCGCGGCTGGTCGGAATACCTAAATGATGTAATGCTTCGGAGGCCAAAAACTCACGTACCACAGAACGCAATACCGCCCGGCCATCCCCCATACGGGAATAAGGTGTTAATCCAGCGCCTTTTAAATGCCAATCCATATAGCGCCCATCATTAAGCCGCTGTTCCCCTAACAAAATCCCACGGCCATCCCCAAGCTGCCCTGCCCACATGCCAAATTGGTGGCCGCTATACACCTGTGCTAGCGGTTCCATTCCGGGTAACAGTGCTTCCCCGGCCCATACTGCAGCCTTTGGTGCAGTGAACCAACTGGCATCCAGCCCTAATTCATGCGCCAGAGGTTTACTGTGATACAACAAGCGGGCACCTTTCAATGGCATAGGTTGCAGGCGTGTGTAAAAACCGCTCAACTGCCGCGCATAGCTGTTATCGAACTCAGGAGCATGTTCCATATTTTTTTTCATCGTTTTATACTTGGTTTCATATCTATGTCCACGGGCTCTGTGCGCGGCCAATAACCACGGTAGTTGAAAGATTAGCGTAATACTTCCACCAGCCAGTGGCGGGCTTGCTGTAACTCGGTTTGTAACTCAGGGAAATCATCAATCCAGCGTTGACAGATGTCATCGATAGCATCAGGGCGGTAAGTGGCCCCCTGTAGCCGTTGCGCTAACTCTTCCAATGGTGTTGGATTCAAGCTGTCAGTATATATTTGACAGCGATCTATCGCGCCGTGCAAAACATCAAAATGTAACTCAATACCGCCCCAGGTAAAGCGGGTATCAACGACATGGCTAAATGCAGGGGCTTGGCCAAAATTCCATTCCCAACTACTCTGTTTGGCGAATTGCTCAGTAAAGCTGGGGAGGTTTGGTAACGACTGCGGAGAGATGACTTCTGCGGATACCTGCTCATCGTAATAATCAAAAAAAGCCTGTTCGATGGCAGTACATATTTTTTCGTGATCAACACCCGGTAACAGTTCGACCAGATTAGTGACTCTGGAGCGGACCGAGGTAATTCCTTTTGCCTGTAATTTTTTAGGATCTGGATTGAGATAATCAGCCAAACGACTGAGATCTGCGTTCAATAATAGTGTTCCATGATGAAAACCACGATCTTTGGTTTCTTTATAAGCAGAACCTGAAACTTTACGTTCATCTTCACCATTAATAACCACTAAATCATTGCGACCTGAGGCCGTTGCCTGGATCCCTAATGATGCCAATGCATTCAAAATAATTTGGGTTGAAATAGTTTTATCATATCCCGGTTTACCGGCCATAAATGTAAAACAGGTATTACCTAAATCATGGAATACCGCCCCGCCACCACTGCTACGGCGCGCTAGTTTTACGCCATCTTGTTCCATACGTCGTGTATTACACTCTTTCCACGGGTTCTGTGCGCGGCCAATAACCACGGTATCAGCATTACGCCACAGGAATAATACCCGTTGATCCGGCGACATTTGGCGAAAAATACACTCTTCTACGGCCAGATTAAACCAAGGATCATAAGAATCAGAAATGAGTAAACGAAGGGATGACATAGAAGGCTCCGACCCAAAAATAAACAGTCACTAAGATAACATATTCACTGATGATATCCTTAGGCTGAGAAGAGAGGGACTGTAGTGATCAACTAAAAATTGCCCATCACCCTATCGAGAGCAAATCAAATACGCCGTGCCTGCCAGTAAACTCGTTTCCAGTACACATTCTCCAACGACGAACGGATGACCCCTTTACTGGTTGAAGCATGAATGAATTCATCATTGGTATCATAGATACCAACATGTAATCCATTCTGACCACTGCCCGTTTTGAAGAAGACTAAATCACCAGGCATCAGTTCATCACGAGAGACTTTAGTACCTAAGGCTGTCTGCGCAAGGGTTGTTCGGGGGAGTTGCATATCAAAACGATCACGGAATGTGCGATAAACAAAACCAGAGCAATCAACACCACGTTGATCTAACCCTCCGTTACGGTACGGCGTTCCCTCCCATTGACGTAACTGCTCATTCAATTTAGCGACCACCACGATGGAATCAGATAAATATCCACTGGGTGTTGGTGTATGGCTGCTACAACCAGCAAGAACCACACTGATCAGAAAGATCCAAAAGCGCGTCCGCATCGATATTTCACCAGAGATAAAGCTCAACTAATTTGCCTAAAGTCGGTTATTCAAGCCTCACTTCTGACTTGAAGTTGCAGCAGTATTAGCAGCTCTTACTCACCCGAATCACGGTGTCTTGATAAGTTCAGCCGGACTCGTATGTTTACTGCTTTACTGCACATCTAACGACTTTAGATATATATTTAGCTGGCGTGGTACATCGTTACGGCTAATTTAACTATCCGGCTCAAAAAAAACAAGTTATATGAATAGGCTAATAGGATTAGCTAACTTTTATAGGTTTTATATTAATCAGCCATATTCCTAATAAAATAAAACCCGCTCCTAGCGTTTTCAGTAAGGTCGCTGGCTCGTTAAACCAAGGTAATAAAACAGCAGCCAGATAAACCAAGGCGTAACTGAGACTCAGCAGTGGGTAAGCGCGATTTAGCGGCAAGTATCTAAGGGCAAAAAACCAACATAACATGGATAAGGCATAACCCATCAGACCACACATTACTGATGCTAATTGCACCAAGTACATCGTCAAGAATTGAACATTGATATCGGCTAGTGATAATAATGGAATATTCATCATACCCCACTTCAACACCAGTTGTGCCACCGTGACCAATACGACGCTTGCCCCCCCCCACAGATAACCTTTCATAGATGCCAACTCATTAGCAAGATACCGAACATAATAGCAGCGATCCCCAACCAGTGCCGAAGAGTGGCCTTTTCACCGTAAAACAGTTGTGCCGCCAATGTAACTAACACAAAATTAAAGCTTAGCATAGGATAGGCCACGCTCAGCGGTAGTTGCTGCAATAACCGTAGCCACAGCAGCATTCCCAAGCCAAGTGACACTACCGCTATCGCGAACCAACGCAATGTCAGTTTCAACCGCCGGGCCTGCGGTTGCTCCCAACATTGTGCAGCCTGTTTTTGGCATAGCTGCCCAATACAGGTTAATAGGCTAACCATCAGCAATAGCAGGTAGCTGTTCATGGTGTTTTCTGGTACCACAACAGGGCGAGTCGATTCATTAGATTCACCTTATCCGCTGGCGGTAGATGGGCCGGAAGCGCTTCATTTCTGGCTAATTGCACGACCAATGAGACATCACCTTTTTTTCTCGCCTGTGCAAGCCACGTGGGGAAATCGTCATTACTAATATAGTTATCCTGACTGTCTGGGTAGGCCAAACCATAGGTTAGTTCACCTTTTTCACTGAACATCAGTATATCACTGCGTTTTAGCTCCCATGCCAGCCCAGCGGCAACACCAACGCTGTCGGTCAGCACATAACGGCTGGCTCTGAGTTCACTAAAATTATTTTTGATAAAGTTTTGCGGTTGCTTCGAGTCCACCACTTGTTGTGGAATTAGGTAACCCACTAACAAAATGAATAACAGTGGGCAAGCTGCTGCCCAGCGCCAGTTTCGGGCATTATTGCGTAAGGTAATAAACCCAGTGACTCCCCAACCAGCAAATGCCAACACACCTAACCAAACTTTCTGATTCTCTTGCGGCCCATAAGCCACTATATCCTTCACTAACCCCAAGCCAATAACGACTATGACTAACGCACAGGCAACCCCGAAGAGTAGATTTATTACACCGTTTATTTTCAATGCCCGCATGCGAATATTGTTAGCGCATTCCGTCGCATATGCCGCCATTAGCAAGGATAGAGGTGCCATGCAGGGCAAAATATAAGTCGGTAACTTCCCTTTTGCTACGCTGAAAAATAGGAATGGCATGACCACCCAACTGAGTAAAAAGAATAATTCTGGTTTTGTTGCCCGCTCACGCCAACCTTTAAATAAGGCGCCAGGTAATAGCCCTAGCCACGGCAGGACACCAATACATAAAATGGGGAGGTAATACCACATTGGAGATTTATGTTGAGCACCCGTTTCCGCAAAACGCTGAATATGTTCAACCCAAAAGAAGTAGTTCCAGAAATCAGGTTCTCGTTGGGCAATCGCCAAAGCCCACGGCAAACTTAATAATACCGCGCACACTATCGCTATCGGGCCAAAAATAATAAGGTCTTTTATCCGTTTTTGCTGGATGACAACGGGTAATACCGCGATAACCGGTACAGCTAATGCCAGAAAGCCTTTGGTCATAAACCCCATGCCACAAGCAATCCCAAGTAATATATATGCACCGACTTTTTGTCGCCAATTTTCGGCTCTTAGCGTGAGATAAAAACTCACCATCGCCGCTGTCAACCACAGAGAAATCATCGGGTCCAGCACCGCATAGGTACCAATGCCAAACACCAATAAGAAGGAAAGATAGATTAATGCAGCCAGTACCGAGGTTGAACGATTACGCCATAATAAGGTTGCCAGCCAATAAACTAATACAGCACTCAATGCAGTACTAAAAATAGAACCGAATCTCACCGCAAAATTACTGTCACCAAATATCCATTGGCTAATGTTATTAAACCAATACCCAGCTACCGGCTTTTCAAAATAACGTACATCCATGAAGTACGGTACGATCCAGTCGCCACGCTGCAACATTTCACGACTAATTTCAGCATAACGAGTTTCATCGGGTTGCCATAACAAACGGCTATTCACCGGTAATAAATAAACCAATGCAAAAAATAGCGCCAGCAATGCTGCACCACTGTTTTTTAATAATTTCATTCAGCATCCTTTATGTCTGACTGACAACCCAACCAACCTTCCCGGCCAGGGAATGCAGCACGTATTACTTTGCCCACAGGCAGTAATTGTAAGTCTGACGGTAACAGCTTACTGAGCGGACAAAACTCAATATCTTGTTGCTTTGCTCTAATCAATAGCTGCTCAAATATCGCTGCCTGAGACATCCCCTCAACTTCGGCATGAATGGTGTATACCGATACACCGCTGTCACGTAGGATGGCGTCAATAATAAAATCATTGAAGTTTTCGGCTTGCACCTGACTGCCGACAACTTCATCGTAAGTTGGCAGCGTCACGGGAATTTGTACACTCCCTAAGCTGCCATTAGGCAACAAAGGCCAGAAAGGATGGGTCCCCCGGCAATCGCTGTTATAACTAAAATCGAATTGCTGTTTTACCGCAAGAACCCGTTCATCGGCGCGCCACCCCGCAGCAGCAGAACAGCTAATGGGTTGACCAATACTCTGCTGTAAAGCATCAACTCCTCTCTGTACTTGCTCAGTCAGTTGTTGCTGTGACCATGAAGCAACGTTGGCCTGCCAGCCTTGATGATCCCAAGCATGCAACCCCACTTCATGCCCCGCCATGGCCGCTGCTTTCATTAACGGACCAAAATCTTTAGCTATTTTCTTACCTGGCCAAGCCGTGCCCGCCAGTAAAATATCCCAACCGTAAAGCGAGGCAGCATTAGAACGTAGCATCTTCCATAAAAAGCGCGGACGAAAAAGGCGCCATAAATGGCGCCCCATATTATCCGGCCCGACACTGAAGAAAAAACTGGCACTAATGTCATGTTTTTTTAAAACAGTAAGTAATGATGGCACCCCGTACTGCGTTCCTCGGTAGGTATCGACATCAATCCTCAGACCGACTTGCTTCATGCGTTCAACTCATCTTTAGGGGCTGCAGTTTTCTCAATTACGGCAGCACGCAAGAAAAAGTCCAGCGTCTCAGTGACCGTTTGTTGCATAGCAATTTCTGGCTGCCAGTGCAGTATTCGGCGCGCATTCTTAATACTTGGCGTGCGGTACTCAACATCCTGATAACCTTTCCCATAATATGCACTGCTCTCAATATCTTTAAAACCTGCAAATGGCGGGAAGTGATCACGTAATTCATGATTTTCGAAGCTCGTTAACAGCATTTCGGCTAATTCACGAATACTGGCTTCGTTAGTTGGATTACCAATATTAATAATCTGACCATCACAGCAACCATCCCGGTTTTCAATAATACGGAATAACGCTTCAATACCATCGTGGATATCAGTAAAACAACGTTTTTGGGCACCACCGTCGACCAGCTTGATTGGTGAGCCTTCGACCAAATTCAGAATAAGCTGTGTAATAGCACGTGAACTGCCTATACGCGCAGCATCAAGGTTATCTAAACGTGGCCCCATCCAGTTAAATGGACGGAACAGCGTAAACTTCAAGCCTTCTTTCACTCCGTAAGCCCAGATAACCCGGTCTAATAACTGTTTTGATACAGAGTAAATCCAGCGTTGCTTATTAATCGGGCCAACAATCAGCCGTGAGGTATCTTCGTCAAATTCTTTGTCATCACACATGCCATACACTTCAGAGGTCGATGGGAAGACAATACGCTTATTGTACTTAACGCAATCTCGCACAATTTTCAGGTTTTCTTCAAAATCCAGCTCAAAGACACGCAGCGGATTACGGGTGTATTCAATGGGTGTCGCAATAGCCACTAATGGCAAGATGACGTCGCATTTTTTAATATGGTATTCAATCCATTCCGAATGAATACTGATATCCCCTTCCACAAAGTGGAAAGAAGGGTTACCTAAGAAGCGACTTATCGCGTCAGAGCCAATATCCAAGCCATATACTTCGTAACGATCATCTTGTAATAAGCGTTCAGTCAAATGATTACCAATAAAACCATTTACCCCCAGAATTAACACACGAGTACGTCTTTTCAACGCATTGCTTGGCTTATTACCCAAACGCACATCCGTTACAATGCCCATCTCTTGTGCTAAACGATTCCCTTGGACATACAGACCGGCCTCACCTTGACCCGTAATAATCTCCAACGCCCCCTCGCCACATGCCACAGTGAGTGGGGCCGTCGATAACACGGTGCCTGGCAATTTGTTATGTACTAAATCTACTGGACGTGAGCGCCAAATCGTAAGTTTACGCTGCCCCAGATAACTGAATGCTCCAGGGTAAGGCTCAGTCACTGCGCGAACTAAATTGTTGATGGTAAATGCAGATTTCTGCCAATGAATCTCACCATCCGCCGCCGTGCGCCGACCAAAATAACTGGCATCTGCCTCTTTCTGCGGTGTCAGCGGCAGTGGGCCCTCTTTCATTCTAGGTAATAAGTTACGCAACAATTCTTGGGCAGCATCACGCATTTTGGCATGCAACGTCAATGCCGTATCAATATCACTGATGGCAACTTTATACTGACCTGCAATCGGACCTGCATCCGCTTTTTTTACCATCTGATGAAGCGTCACACCCGTCTCTGTTTCCCCATTGACCAATACCCAGTTAATTGGGGCTCGGCCACGATACTGAGGCAATAACGAACCGTGTAAGTTAAATCCGCCTTGTGGGGCCAATGACAAAATTTCATCACTAAGCATGTTGCGATAATAGAAGGAGAAAATGATATCCGGCTGTAACTCACGAATACGTTCAATCCACAAAGGGTGGTTGACATCTTCCGGTGCAAATACTGGCAGTGCCAGATCGGCGGCCACTCTAGCGACTGAAGAGAAAAAGCGATTCTCGCCAGGATTATCAGTATGGGTAAATACCGCCTGAATATCGTAACCCGCCTCTGCTAATGCGTTTAGACCCACGCAACCAATATCATGATAGGCAAATACAATCGCTTTCATTTTTCTACATCCTGATTATTTTCGGTCTGCTCCGCGCCGACCACTTTCTGAACAAAGTAACGTGGGCGAGCGCGCACATCGTTATAAATACGACCGATATATTCACCAAGTAACCCCATACCAACAAACTGGGCACCGATGAACATGAACAATACGGCGAAGAGCGTAAAAACACCGCCGCCAGCCCACTCAGGACCAAAGATCAAGCGTAAGGCCACCAGCAGCACTGAGAAAGTGAAGCCCAAAAGAGCAATGGCACTCCCCACCAGACTTAACAAACGTAACGGCGTCGTTGTCAGGCAGGTGATCAGGTCATACATCAGATTGATAAGCCTCATCAGGCTATATTTGGAATTGCCAAATTCACGCTCGGCGTGATGGACCGTAATTTCTGTCGTCCGCCGGGCGAATGTATTAGCGAGGATTGGGATAAATGTACTGCGCTCGTGACAGTGTAACATTGCTTCAACAATGTGACGTCGATAAGCTCGTAGCATGCAGCCGTAGTCACCCATTGATTTCCCTGTAGCACGTTGGATCATCATATTGATCATACGAGACGCGGTTTTACGGAACAGGGAATCTTGGCGATTAGCACGCACGGTACCGACCACGTCATAGCCCTCTTCTGCCACATGAACTAAACGTGGGATTTCTTCAGGCGGATTTTGTAAATCAGCATCAAGTGTAATAATTAAATCACCGCTAACCTGATTAAACCCCGCCATAATGGCGGAATGTTGACCATAATTACGGTTTAGCAAAACCGCAATTATCTGGCTATCAGGATCATTTGCCGCAGTAGTCAAAAGCTCAGCAGAATTGTCGCTACTACCGTCATCAACCAAAATTATTTCATAAGCTTGCGTAAGTAATTTACAGGCAGCTGTCGTTCTGTCTATTAATGCTGGCAAGCTCTCTTGCTCGTTATAGACAGGAATAACAATGGAGACCTTCTTAATTGGTTCATTTAGCGACACGGTGTGACCCTATAATGGTTGTTAATGCATTAGCCACCCGTTCAATATCACTGTCTAGCATATCGGGGAAAAGCGGTAACGTGCACAATCTGGCTGAGTTCCATTCCGTGTTGGGTAAATACAAATGCGGATAACGTTCGCGATAATATTTTTGGGTATGCACCGCACGAAAATGCAGCCCACTCCCAATACCCATATCTTTCAAACACGCCATCAGTTGATCCCGGCTAATACCACAGCGTTCTTCATCAACACGCACTATAAAAAGGTGCCAGGCATGTTGATGAGCATAGTGAGGTACGGTCAACGGCTGCAAAGGCAAATGCGCTAATGCCTTATGATAGGAAGCAACCAGCGCCTGCCGACGGGCATTAATTTCGGGCAAACGTCTAAGCTGTACAACCGCGATAGCTGCGTGGATATCAGATAAATTATATTTATACCCCGGCTCCACAACTTCAGCCTGTGGACTACGCCCCTGTATTTGTCGGTCAAAGGCATCCACACCCAGGCCATGGAACTTAAGCCGACGTACTTTGTCCGCCAATTCATCATCATCAGTGGCGACTAAGCCACCCTCGGCGCAAGTGATGTTCTTGATGGCATGGAAAGAGAAAATAGCGGTACCCTGCTCACCAATCCATTGATCACCATAACGAGTTCCCGCGGCATGTGCAGCATCTTCAATCAGTGGGATACCATGCCGTTGGGAGATCTGACGCAATCCGCCAAGGTCGCAAGGCGCACCAGCGTAGTGGACGGGAATAATAGCTTTGGTGTTGGATGTAATAGCCGCTTCAATATCAGCTGTATTTACCATCAATGTATCGCGATCGACATCGACCATTACGGGTTCTGCACCCAACAACACGATCATGTTAATCGTAGAAACCCACGTCTGTGATGGCGTAATAACTTCATCACCAGGGCCAATGCCCAACGCCATCAATGTAATGTGCATTCCTGCTGTTGCAGAACATACGGCGATCGCATGTTTACAACCAAAAATCTGGCAGAAATCAGTTTCTAATTGCTGATTCTGGGGACCGGTAGTAATCCAACCAGAGCCTAATACTTTAGCAACGGCATTAATTTCTTCACTACCTATTGCTGGCCTAGAAAAAGGCAAAAAACTCTGCATTGATAAATCCCTTAGGACACCGTCATTGACTATTAACTATATGCCCAGATAAGTTAACGAAAACTAAACGCCAATCAGATAAGAGCGTTGCCTGCTATTGTTAACTTTAGTTTGCTAACCTTAAATAAACCTTAGGAAGACACTATTTTATTGGGGGGAAAAAGAATTATTAGCTCAATAATAGTAGTGATATATTGACCGTATCAATCAATGAGTTGAATGTAATGCTATAACTACGTTCATTATTTATACTGATAACGGCCACGATAAAATAACATCGTAAGCAGAATGGTCTGGTGAGAATAGGAGAAGTAAATAATATTTTATTGCTAATAAATATATCTAAGCGTTATACGCTTCTTGTGATAATCCACTGCTGTTCATTAAAATTGTGTATTTGAAAATCAACTTCAAATACTTGGGAGAGCACATCCGCTCGCATGACTTGCTGAGTTTCTCCTTGCACTAATACTTGCCCTTGAGCCAGCAACCATACTTCGTCAGCTTGCTGTAACGTATGATTGAGGTCATGGCCACTGATGATAACACTGCGCCCTGACCGACAAAATTCCACTAACAAAGCATCCAAAGCCACTTTTTGAGCAACATCCAGGCCACTATAGGGTTCATCCAGCAACAACAATTTACTGTCAGGGTTTATATCCGGCCAAACTTGCAAAAAAACCGCAGCTAACCGCACTCGTTGCCATTCACCACCGGAAAGATGTGACAGCATTCGCGGTAATTTGTCGCTTAAACGTAGCTTATTACAGATATAGCTAATCGCTGTTGCCACAGCCTGTGAATTAGCACCGGCGGGTTGATAAAGAGCAAGATATTGGAAAACGGGCATCAGAGACAATGCGGACTGCTGCTGAGATAAATAGGCCCGTTGACGGGCTAATTCATGCCCTTCATAGTGTTGCAATGATTTACCCGCTAACACAATTTCACCGCTAGTAGGCAATAACCCCGCCAATGAGGCCAACAAAGTGCTTTTCCCTGCCCCATTAGGGCCAATCAAATGAATTTGCAACCCCGTGGTCACCTGCGAAGAAAAAGAATCCAGGCGGGTTCCTACGCTGACATTGTTGAGTTGCAATAGCATCAAAATAAACTCGTTACCCGTAATTTAGTGGCTAGCCAGTGCCTGATTGATGGAATTGATTAAAATAGGTGCTTCTGGTGCCATATCTGGAGCAAAACGCGCCAATACAGTGCCATCACGGCTAATCAGGAATTTCTCAAAATTCCATAGGATATCACCCGGCTGTTTTGGCTCACGGCCTTTACTCGCCAGGCGTTGATAAAATTCACTTCCTTCCGGTTTCACTGCAACAGGCTTAGCAGCAACCAGGTGCTGATATAGAGGATGCCGATGTGGACCATTGACTTCAATTTTACTGAACATGGGGAAGTCGACACCAAAAGTACCACGGCAGAAAGCATGAATTTCCTCATCACTGCCAGGCTCTTGTCCTGCAAACTCATTACTCGGGAAACCTAAAACCTCAACACCTTGCTTCTGATAGGTTTTATAGAGGTTTTCTAATCCTTCATATTGCTTAGTCAAACCACATTGCGAAGCCACATTCACCACTAATAAAACGGAACCTTTATACTTCGCCAACTGAACCAACTGGTGATCAATCGTTTGCACTGAAATGGCGTAAATTGGGTGACTCATCAGGTTGGATCCTTATTCAATAATGATAATAAACCGGTAAAATCACAGTGGCATTTATAAGAAGACAAATCACTTTACTCCTTTCACCCGTATCAGTAACCAGATAAATAATGGCGATCCTAACGTTGCAGTAACCACACCAATCGGTAGCTCTGCCGAAGATAATACCGTGCGAGCGACAACATCAGCTAATAATAATACCCCCCCGCCGGCGAATGCACAGCCCGATAATAGCCGGCGTTGATCGGTTAAACCGGTTAACCGTAAAATATGAGGGATAACCAAGCCAATAAAACTGATGACACCCGCGAGTGCAACACTAATGCCGACCAGTAATCCGATGGCCAGTACCAATAAATTCCGCCATAAATGAAGCGATACCCCCAACTGCCTGGCCTGCTGCTCACCGAGTGACATGAAGTTCAGGACACGGCCTTGGCAGCAAAGCCATATGACGATAGGCAGGAGAGCCAGCACTAAACTTTGCTGACGCCAGTCAACACCGCTGAACCCACCCATCATCCAATACATGAGCTGACGTAAATCCAAACTGGTGCTGAAATAGACAGCCCAAGTCATCATTGCACTGCAAATGATACTTAAGGCAACACCGACCAATAATAGCTGGGCATTAGTTAATAAACGGCGACGGGTGAAACTTAACAGAATAGATGTCATCAACAATGCGCCAATAATGGCACACATGCTCAGAACCCAAATTGGCAATAATCCATGACCTAATAATACGGCCGTCACCAATGCAACACCTGCGCCATTTGCCACGCCAAGTAGACCTGGTTCAGCTAACGGATTTTCAAACAATGCCTGCATCACAGCACCAGACACGGCCAGACTTGCACCAACCATAATTACAGCCATAGATCGGGGCAAGCGTAGTTGCCAAACAAATAATTTGCCACTTTCACTGAACCAGTGCTCTGGCCAAATCCAGACATCACCCGCAGATAAACTGATGAGTAGCGCGAACCAGAGCATAACAGCCAGCCCAGCAAGATAACGATGGTCACGCTGCCGCTGCCGTTGTTGAAGTGCGGTAAATAACTGACTTGTCTGCATTACACCCTCGGTCGGCCGTTACCCAAGATTTACCCGAATAGGTCGGGTGAACATACATGGGCCTACTGCCCATTCTCAGGCACTGATATTAGGGGGTTAGAGCGTGAAGGGGAAGTTGTGCTTGGCGAATAACGCTCTTTATTGCTAATAATTAGGAAGGATAGCCACAACCTGCGGTCAGCATGTGAACACCGTTAAAATAAAACAACTGTACTTCAATAAGTTACAACCAAGAAAAAGGCCGCTTACGCGGCCTTTTATGTCGAAAATTACTCACTCTTTTGGAGTGGCACTCTCTACCCGGCTTTTCAGTTTCTGCCCAGGACGGAAAGTCACCACACGGCGCGCCGTTATAGGAATGTCCTCACCCGTCTTAGGGTTACGCCCTGGACGTTGGTTCTTGTCTCGCAGATCAAAATTGCCAAAGCCAGACAGTTTGACCTGTTCGCCATTCTCCAGAGCACGACGTACTTCTTCGAAGAATAACTCAACCAGATCTTTAGCATCTCGTTTGCTAAGCCCTAGCTTTTCAAACAGATGTTCTGACATTTCAGCTTTAGTAAGCGCCATAGGTTCAATCCCTCAAGGATGCTTGGAATCGCTGTTTTAATGCCTCTACGCATTTTGCAACGGTAGCGGCGATCTCCTCTTCTTCCAGTGTACGGGCGGTATCCTGCAACACCAGACTAATAGCCAGGCTCTTATAGCCCTCTGCTACGCCCTTGCCACGGTACACATCAAACAAGTTTACGCCAACTACCTGATTTGCGCCAACTTTCTTACACTCGGCCAAAATATCTTCTGCGGGAACGTTTTCAGCCACTACAACAGCAATATCACGACGGTTCGCCGGGAAGCGGGAAATCTCTCTCGCCTGAGGCACAGCGCGGTCTGCAAGCTTATTCCACTGCACTTCAAACACGACAGTTCGACCATTCAGATCCAGCTTACGTTCCAATTCTGGGTGAACTACACCAATGAAACCAATGTGTTCACCCGCTAAATAAATTGCAGCACTCTGCCCAGGGTGCAGAGCAGAATGCGCTTCTGCCCGGAACTGAACATCAGATAATTTGCCGGTAAGCTCCAGAATTGCTTCCAAATCACCTTTCAAATCATAGAAGTCGATTGGCTGACGCGCCAGATCCCAATGCTCATCGTAACGAGGACCAGCAATAACACCTGCTAGCATTACATCCTGCCTAACGCCTAAATCTGCCGTATTATCAGGAACAAAGCGCAAGCCGCTTTCGAATAGTCGCAGCCGAGATTGTTGACGATTCTGATTATAAACGACTGCCGACAGCAAACCCGTTAACAGTGATAAACGCATTGCGGACATATCAACTGAAATAGGGCTTGGTAAAATGAGTGCTTCCTGTTGTGGATACAGTAATGCCTGTACTTTAGGATCAACAAAACTGTAAGTAATTGCTTCCTGATAACCACGATCCACTAAAGCTGTCTTTACCCGCTTCAACGACAAGCTTGCTTCACGGTGTTTAGTCATCACCAAATCAGCTCTAACGGGGACATCTGGAATATTGTTGTAGCCATAAATACGGGCGACTTCTTCCACCAGATCTTCTTCGATGACCATATCGAAACGCCAGCTCGGTGCTACAGCCTGCCAATCAAAACCACATTCAGTCACCTCACATCCTAAGCGACGCAAAATATCACTTACTTGTTCAGATGGAATATGATGACCGATCAAGCGATCCAGCTTTTCACGACGCAACTTGATAGTGGCTTGCTTTGGTAGTTCTGATGCTGTCGTCACATCAACAACCGGCCCGGCTTCCCCACCGCAGATATCAATCAATAGACGTGTCGCACGTTCGATAGCTTTATGTTGTAACGCTGGGTCAACACCACGCTCATAACGATGAGATGCATCAGTATGTAAGCCATGGCGGCGTGCTCGGCCAGTAATAGACAGTGGATTGAAGAACGCGGACTCCAGCAATACATTTCTGGTTTCTTCATTGACACCAGAATGCTTGCCACCAAAGATACCCGCCATCGCCAATGGTTTCTGATGATCGGCAATAACCAGTGTATCGGCGTTCAACTTGGCTTTTGTACCATCTAATAGCGTCAGTTCTTCGCCTTCAGTTGCCAGACGAACGATGATCCCACCACTGATACTCTCCAGATCAAAGGCATGCATTGGCTGCCCTAGCTCCAGCAACACAAAATTGGTCACATCGACAACAGGATCAATTGAACGAATGCCACAACGGCGCAATTTTTCACGCATCCATAGCGGTGTCTCAGCCTTAACGTTGATTCCCTTCACTACACGGCCCAGATAACGCGGGCAAGCTTGTGGGGCATCGACACGAATAGGGATTGTGTCATTAATTGATGCAACAACTTCAGCCATATCCGGTTCAGTTAATGGCAATTGATTAACGACGGCCACATCACGAGCCACACCAATAATCCCTAAACAATCGGCACGGTTTGGCGTTACGCTGATTTCAATCGTCTTGTCGTCCAAGTGTAGATATTCACGGACATCGACACCGATAGGAGCATCTGCGGGTAATTCGATAATGCCATCATGATCGTCTGAAATAGCCAACTCAGAAAAAGAGCACAGCATCCCTTCAGAAGGCTCACCGCGTAGTTTGGCTGCTTTAATTTTAAAGTCACCCGGTAATACCGCACCTACCGTTGCAACCGCAACTTTGAGGCCTTGACGACAATTAGGTGCACCACAAACGATGTCCAGAAGGCGATCACCACCAATATCAATTTTGGTCACTCGCAGCTTATCTGCATTTGGATGTTGCCCACACTCCACTACATGACCCACAACCACGCCATTAAACTCACCGGCAACAGCGTCTACACCATCAACCTCTAACCCGGCCATGGTAATCTGATGAGCTAAATCATCGCTGCTAATGGCTGGATTTACCCATTCGCGTAACCAAAGTTCACTGAATTTCATGAGATATCCTGCCTTACTTAAACTGTTTGAGGAAACGCAGATCGTTTTCGAAGAATGCACGCAAATCGGTGACGCCGTAACGTAGCATCGTTAAACGTTCCATGCCCATACCGAATGCAAAGCCTGAGTAAATCTCTGGATCGATACCGACATTACGTAATACATTCGGGTGCACCATGCCGCAGCCCAGTACCTCAAGCCACTTACCATTTTTGCCCATCACATCAACTTCAGCGGAAGGCTCAGTAAACGGGAAATAAGATGGGCGGAAACGAATCTGTAGATCTTCTTCGAAGAAGTTACGCAAGAAATCGTGCAGTGTGCCTTTCAAATTAGTGAAACTGATATCACGGTCAACGATTAACCCTTCCATCTGATGGAACATCGGTGTGTGTGTTTGGTCATAATCGTTACGATAAACCCGACCAGGCACGATAATACGGATTGGCGGCTGTTGCTCTTGCATGGTACGGATTTGCACGCCAGACGTTTGCGTCCGGAGCAACCGGGTTGCATCAAACCAGAAAGTATCATGGTCAGCTCGGGCCGGATGATGAGCCGGAATATTCAAGGCATCGAAATTATGGTAGTCATCTTCAATTTCTGGGCCAGACTCTACAGAAAAACCTAACTCACCAAAGAAGGTTTCGATACGGTCGATTGTACGAGTAACAGGATGTAGGCCACCATTCTCCATACGACGCCCTGGTAGCGAGACATCTATCGTTTCGGCGGCTAATCGTGCATTCAAGACCTCTGACTCTAACTTCTCTTTACGCGTATTAAGCGCTTCCTGTACTTCCTGCTTGGCCTGATTAATAACAGCACCAGCTGCTGGACGTTCTTCTGCTGGCAACTCACGCAACGATGTCATTTGAAGGGTCAAATGGCCTTTTTTGCCTAGATATTCGACGCGTACTAAATCCAACGCGGCAACATCCTGGGCATCTTCTACGGCTGCTTTAGCTTTGGCAACCAGCTCTACGAGATGTGGCATTGTTTTCTCTTCCTCTGGCCGGTATGGCCCGCTTGTAGTTATATCCTTTGCTCTTGAAGCTGCAGGGGGTTAGCTACGCTCACTCACCCGAATCACTTACTGGCCTTGGCCTTAAAAAAATAAGTAAGCTCATCGGGATTTACTCGCCTGCCTGCAACCCCAATAACTTTGGATATATAATGAATGAGTTAAAAACCGATGACCGAAATAAATTTTATACAAAATCAGCAAGGTATCCCATTCGCGCCCCACTCTAGTCACCATAAGTGCTGTAGAGCAAAAACAAAAAAGCCTCCACGATGGGAGGCTTCGGCGCTATTTTTCGTTTCTATTCTTACGCGCAAGCCTCCTGTAATCAGGCGCTAAAGTAAAAAAAGAAGCGAAAAAAAACTGTATGCATCATAACGATGACCTTATGGAATCTATATATCGCAATTCAGTCTATAACCAAGTGCAAAGATTAAAAGAGGGAGACAAGCTCCCTCTTCTATTCTGACTTACGCCAGAGCTGCTTTCGCTTTTTCGACCAGTGCAGAGAACGCCACTTTATCGAATACTGCGATGTCAGCCAAGATCTTACGGTCAATTTCAACAGAAGCCTTTTTCAGACCATTGATGAAACGGCTGTAAGACAGACCATTTTGACGAGCAGCTGCGTTGATACGTGCAATCCACAGTTGGCGGAATTGACGCTTCCGTTGACGGCGGTCACGGTAGGCGTATTGGCCTGCCTTGATTACTGCCTGGAAAGCAACACGATATACGCGCGAACGGGCACCATAGTAGCCTTTCGCCTGCTTTAAGATTTTTTTGTGACGTGCACGTGCAATCACACCACGTTTTACGCGAGCCATTTACTTCTCCTATCGTCTTAATTCAAACCAAAATTACTTATGCGTACGGCAGACATGCTACGACCAGACCCAGATCGTTCTTAGATACCAGGCCTTTTGGACGTAAATGACGTTTACGCTTAGTAGCTTTTTTGGTCAGAATATGACGCAGGTTAGCATGCTTACGCTTAAAACCACCATTAGCGGTTTTTTTGAAGCGCTTAGCGGCGCCGCGTACTGTCTTAATTTTTGGCATTGAATATATCCACTTCGCATTGTTAATTACAACGAGCTAGCTAGGCGAACAGGTTTCTTACTACGCAAACGCAGAGAAACCTGTTACTTGAATGCCTTACTGTCTCTTCTTAGGTGCGAGCACCATGATCATCTGACGACCTTCGATACGAGTCGGGAAGGACTCAACAACGGCCAAATCAGAATCTTCACACAGGTCTTTACGGACGCGGTTAAGCACTTCCATACCGATCTGTTGGTGCGCCATTTCACGCCCACGGAACCGCAGGGTGATTTTGGCTTTATCGCCATCTTCCAGAAAGCGAACCAGGTTGCGTAGTTTGACCTGATAGTCGCCATCATCGGTACCAGGACGGAATTTAATTTCCTTGACCTGAATGACTTTTTGCTTCTTCTTCTGTTCTTTTGTCGATTTGCTCTTCTCGTAGAGGAATTTGCCGTAATCCATAATACGACAAACTGGCGGCTCGGCATTCGGACTGATTTCTACTAAATCAACACCAGCTTCCTCGGCTTTTTCAAGAGCTTCATTCAGACTGACAATACCAATCTGTTCACCATCGACGCCTGTTAAGCGAACTTCTGTGGCGCGAATCTCTTTGTTGATGCGATTAGGACGCGCCGGTTGAACTCGTTTTCCGCCTTTAATACTTTATTCCTCCAGTTGATGAAGACTACGGCTGCGAATTTCTGCTAGCAGCTGGTCTACGACCACGTTGACGTCTAAGCTTCCTAAGTCTTTACCGCGGCGAGTACGAACAGCAATTCTGCCTGATTCGACCTCTTTATCGCCACAGACCAACATATATGGAACCCGACGCAACGTATGTTCACGAATTTTAAAGCCAATCTTCTCATTTCTCAAGTCTGCTTTTGCTCTAATACCCACATCTTGCAGTTTTTTGGTCACTTGCTGAACATAATCAGACTGGCTATCGGTGATATTCATCACCACGACTTGTACCGGAGCTAACCAAGTTGGGAAAAAGCCCGCATATTCTTCGGTTAAGATGCCGATGAAACGCTCCATTGAACCCAAGATAGCCCGGTGAATCATTACCGGCACCTGACGATCATTGTTTTCGCCGATGTAAGACGCACTTAAGCGGCCCGGTAATGAGAAATCGAGCTGTACGGTACCACACTGCCACGCACGATCCAAACAATCATGCAAGGTAAATTCAATTTTCGGGCCATAGAACGCCCCTTCGCCCGGCTGATAATCAAACGGAATACCATTTTCAGTCAGCGCTGCCGCCAAGTCGTCTTCAGCACGTGTCCATAACTCATCACTGCCAATACGCTTTTCAGGGCGGGTAGATAGCTTGACGACAATCTTCTCGAAGCCAAAAGTGCTGTACATGTCGTACACCATCTTGATGCAACTGTTTACTTCATCACGGACTTGCTCTTCGGTACAGAAGACATGGGCATCATCTTGAGTAAAACCACGCACACGCATTAAGCCATGCAGGGCGCCCGAAGGTTCATTACGGTGGCAGCTACCAAATTCAGCCATACGCAGCGGCAGGTCACGGTAAGATTTCAATCCTTGATTAAAAATTTGTACGTGTCCGGGGCAGTTCATTGGCTTAATGCAGTACTCACGGTTCTCCGAAGATGTCGTGAACATATGCTCGGCGTAGTTTTCCCAATGCCCGGTTTTTTCCCACAGTACGCGGTCCATCATAAATGGGCCTTTCACTTCCTGATATTGATACTCTTTGAGCTTCATACGCACAAAGGTTTCCAATTCCCGGAAGATTGTCCAGCCATCGTTGTGCCAGAACACCATGCCTGGTGCTTCTTCCTGCATATGGTAGAGGTCGAGTTGCTTACCAATCTTACGATGGTCGCGTTTCGCCGCCTCTTCCAAACGTTGCAGATAAGCATTCAGTTGCTTCTTATCACCCCAAGCTGTGCCGTAAATACGTTGCAGCATTTTATTTTTGCTGTCGCCACGCCAATAGGCACCGGAAGTTTTCTGCAATTTAAAGTGATGGCAGAAACGCATATTCGGTACGTGGGGACCACGGCACATATCAACGTATTCTTCATGGTGATACAAACCCGGGCGGTCATCGCGGCTGATATTCTCATCAAGAATAGCCACTTTATAATCTTCGCCACGAGCAGCAAAAGTATCACGGGCTTCTTGCCAACTGACCTTTTTCTTGATCACGTCGTAATCTTTATCGGCAAGCTCATGCATCCGCTTTTCCAGCAGTGCCAAGTCTTCCTGCGTCAGAGTACGATCGATATCAACATCGTAATAGAAACCGTTGTCAATAACTGGACCAATAGCCATTTTGGTATCTGGCCAGAGTTGCTTGATAGCATGTCCCAGCAAATGCGCGCAGGAATGGCGAAGAATCTCCAAGCCTTCAGCATCTTTGGTGGTGATAATAGCCAATTGGGCATCGGATTCAATCAGATCACTGGCATCGACCGGTTCACCATTCACCCGACCAGCAATGCAGGCTTTTGCTAAGCCAGGGCCGATATCAAGAGCAACATCAAGGACAGAAACGGCATGGTCATAGTGACGCTGACTACCGTCAGGAAGGGTAATAACAGGCATTCTAATTCCTTATCTGCAGTGGTGACCCTCACGACAGATCACATGCAAGACATAATTATTGTTTGATTTCAGTGGGTTGCGTTATCAATTTAACCCACGCTTGTTAAATTGGCACACAACTTGGTACACAATCTGAATTTGTGACCCAGATCGCGTCATAAAAAGTGGTAGCTATATTATCACTACTTAATACAATGAGAAACACTATCCCCTTTTATCCTGCATAACGGTTTATCGGTAACCTGACGCTAGTATAAAATTAAGATACAGTAAGCAATGAACGTGCCTCATTGATACATGCATCAATCAATGATAATGATCACCGACAAAGTTATCATTCTCCAATAGCTCTATAATCGCCTTAATATCAATACCGTACAACCGAGGGGCAACAATTGCAGCGACAACCTGTTTCATCCTCCAGAATTCTGTCGATTGGTTATGATCCTGATAATCGCATGCTGGAGATACAATTTCGTGAACAAGGGACTTATCAGTATCTTGGTGTCCCTGAACGTGCTCATCAAAACTTTATGTCTGCCGTTTCGAAAGGCCGTTTTTTTGATGGTGTAATAAAAGGCAAGTTTTTGTGCCGCAAAATTGGATAGTACACAACTAGGTATTCCGTAAGTAACTCAAACTGAAACGGTCGCTTCAATGATAAATATTGCAGAGAAGCCTACCGTTTCAGGTATTGGAAGAAGATTCCTCCTCTGAATAGCGCCAAGTAAGTATAGGTGTCATACACAACAATGCTGACAGAAAACTTATTGTCGCAAATACTTTAATTTTTGCGATAGACCATTCCTCTGCAATCATAATAATCCCACAGCAGGTAGAGTCTCGATAAATGCAGCATCAACTGTATCTGGCATTGTCAGCTTTACCTGCATTCTCAATTCTATTCCAATGGTCATTGGATAAGCATGATTGTTGACGTAAACCCCATGGTATTACAGCCCAAAGACGCTATGACATCGACCCAATTAAGGGCCATTATTTGGCGAAATTTATCCATGTGGCGATGAATAACGCAGGCCAAGCCATTGAGAGAAAAATCATGTCTACATCATACTCGTGACTCAGTACGCCGTGTTTGTATAAGTTTCGTAAATGTACATAATTCAGCCAAAAATGATTTACATTACCGCCTATTGCTTTTGAGTAGCGCTGGGTGTATTGCTATTTCTACAGGATGTGCCCATAATAAATTTCCGTTTCCGTGTAGCAATGGTTACTGAAACGTCGCCCTGATTGTTCATTCAATCGGGGCGTTTTATTTTCTGGCTAAATGAATATATTTTTGTCAGATCGATTGCCAAACGGACTTGAACCTTTTTATCTTGATAAGATCAATCTTGCACAGCATCAGAGTCTTTTTCTTGCTGCATTCTCCGCGCTGAAAAACCATAATTCAGGTAGCCGCTTAGGATAAAAGCGAATCTCATAACTATCTTTGAGCGGGGCTAAACGCCAACGGGGGCGAACTTCTCGTTTCGGTTTTAAAAAACGTAGACGGCCGCGAGCACGTGCGGCTTGCGTATCCAACACCCAAGCTACAGAAGCTGATAATGGTTGGCGAACATACTCATCTTCAACGCTAATATCACAAATGCACAAAATCCTACTCCTCATAAAAACTGATGCTGACATAATTATTCTGGATAGAGGGCGTTGAACCAACCACTGCCCGCCAGACATTTGATCTGTATCACATAACTATGTGCCTGTCTGATAATGTCGGCTACGATCACCAACACTCTCCGCAACCTAAACTACCGTGAATAAGGACAAAATAGCCTTTTACCCAGAGTATCGCGTAAAGTGGCTAGGTTCCGTGATAATACTCCACACACGTAAGTTGAGCTGGCGTATGAGCCATTGCCTGATATCGTTTTTTTCGGGTTTGATTGATGTTATTTGCGGAGTAGGATCCATGCTAAGTATTTTCGAATTATTTAAAGCGGTTGGCTTAGGATTAGTATTGCTGCTGCCATTGGCAAATCCACTAACGACGGTGGCCTTATTGCTGGGGCTATCCGGTAATATGACCCGAGAGGAGCGTAATAATCAGTCGTTAATGGCGGCAATTTATGTCTTCTTTATCATGACTATCGCGTTTTATGCTGGTCAGGTCGTCATGAGCACATTTGGTATCTCTATTCCCGGTCTGCGCATCGCTGGCGGCTTAATTGTCGCGTTTATCGGTTTTCGTATGCTCTTTCCGCAACAATCAGCTGAAGATACTCAATTGGAGGCAAAATCCCAGGATTTGAAAAAACGGAAATCCATCAATATTGCCTTTGTACCGCTGGCAATGCCGAGTACTGCGGGGCCTGGTACGATTGCGATGATCATCAGCTCCGCCGCTACCATGAAAGACCAGACAATGTTTGCTCCATGGGTATTGGCCATCGCACCGGTAATCACATTCTTATGCGTCTCATTGATTCTGTGGGGATCTTTACTCAGCTCAGGAGCAATTATGCGCTGGGTTGGTAAAAGCGGCATTGAAGCAATTTCACGTTTGATGGGATTCTTACTGGTATGTATGGGTGTGCAATTTATTATTAATGGCGTATTAGAGTTGATCTCAACTTATCAACCTGTCATAGCTTAAATATCAAGACTCAGTAAATATAATTTCAAAGCAAAATAAAAAAGTAACTTACCGTAAAATTTAAAGTAAACGCTAGCCGATGTTACACCATCCATAAGCTACATCGGTTAGCGTTTTAGCATTACTCTGACATCGCCCGGTAAGCTGTATCCACTTTCCACAAGTAACGTGGAGCCTGTGCCGCCGGATGCTTCTTTTGTATATGCTGATAAAATTCGTTTGGGCTAAGACTATTAATTTTATTGACTGCCAGACGTTTATCTGATGAGAAAGTCCGCAGCATAGCACCCGCGCCATTCGCATAAGAAACGATTGTGGCATAACGTAATGTCTGCGGGTCGTTGATCCCCGCTAACTGCTGATTTTGTAGAATGTTGATATAAGCAGCACCAATATCAATATTCTTCACTGGATCTTTTAGCTCGCGCGAACTCGGTTGACCATTGCGCCCTTTCATCCGGTACGCATCACGCCCGGCGGTAGAGGCTTTAATCTGCATCAAGCCTACTGCATTGGATGTACTCACAACATCCGGGTTGTAACCAGATTCCACCTGGATAATCGCTTTAATCAGTGTTTCATCAACGCCGTAATGGCTCGCGGCTTGTTTAATGACGTCGCTATAAGCAACGGTAGTTGAACCGGTACTGCTTTTCGGTACGTTAAGAGAATTGCCCTGTGGCGTTTTTTTCAGCCACCCGTTATTCGCTTGTGGTGGTGGGGTTTGTTTAGCACACCCCGCCAACAATAAAATTGCCATTAGGCAACCGACTTTTGAATTCACAGTATTCCCCGTGCTGATAAGCCGTTTTGTAGCATATACAAGTTGTCACTCCGCCCAAATAGATTTTTTGGCCTAGTTTGTCCATATTCAACATAATGATCAGGCTATATTAAGTAACTATTGGTAAGTTTTAGTTTATTGTATAGGAAGGCTTGACTTCACCATTAATGATATTGATAATCATTTTCATTTAGAAAAAGAGAACATCGTGATGTTAATTAAGAAAAAAAGTCCTTATCTCAAAATGATAGAACGACTAAACTCCCCTTTTCTACGGGCTGCAGCCCTGTTTACAATTGTCGCATTCTCATCGCTGATCAGCACCGCTGTACTAGCAGAAAATAATCCCAACGATACCGCCAAGAAATTCAAAGTTGTGACTACATTCACAATTATTCAGGACATTGCACAAAATATCGCCGGTGATGCTGCCGTGGTGGAATCAATAACCAAACCGGGCGCAGAGATTCATGACTATCAACCTACCCCGCGAGATATTGTAAAAGCGCAGTCAGCAGACCTTATCTTATGGAATGGCATGAATCTGGAGCGTTGGTTTGAGAAGTTCTTCGAAAATATTAAAGATGTCCCTTCTACCGTCGTGACCGCAGGTATTACACCACTGCCTATCCGTGAAGGTCCCTATAGCGGTATTCCAAACCCGCATGCCTGGATGTCGCCATCAAATGCACTGATTTATATTGAGAATATCCGTAAAGCGTTAGTTGAACACGATCCCGCTCATGCAGAAACTTATAACCGTAACGCACAAGCCTATGCTGAAAAAATTAAGGCGCTAGATGCTCCACTACGTGAGCGCTTAGCCCGTATTCCTGCGGAACAGCGTTGGTTAGTGACCAGTGAAGGGGCATTTAGTTATCTTGCCAAAGACTATGGTTTTAAAGAGGTTTACTTATGGCCAATCAATGCAGAGCAACAAGGCACGCCACAACAAGTTAGGCACGTGATTGATATTATTCGCGAAAATAAAATTCCAGTGGTATTTAGTGAAAGCACCATTTCCGATAAACCTGCCAAGCAAGTGAGTAAAGAAACCGGTGCACAATATGGCGGCGTGCTATATGTTGATTCTCTGTCGGGTGAAAAAGGCCCGGTCCCCACTTACATCAGTTTAATTAACATGACTGTAGATACTATCGCTAAAGGATTTGGTCAATGAGTCACCCTGTTTTTGTCCGCCCTGAGCTGGTAGTGGATAACGTCACTGTCACTTATAACAATGGTCATACTGCCATTTATGACGCCAGTTTTTCACTAACGGGTGGGACGATTTGTGCACTGGTAGGTGTTAATGGCAGCGGTAAATCGACCCTATTCAAAAGCATCATGGGGTTAGTCAAACCAAGTGTGGGCAAAGTGGAGCTAAGTCACAAACCTATTAGTCATGCATTAAAGCAAAATACGATTGCTTATGTACCACAGACAGAGGATGTAGATTGGAACTTCCCCGTGCTTGTGGAAGATGTCGTGATGATGGGCCGTTACGGTAAAATGAATTTCCTACGAATTCCCAGTCGTGAAGACAAAGCCATTGTAAATAAATCCATTGAGCGAGTTGGATTAACGGCATTGCGTTCACGGCAAATTGGTGAGCTGTCTGGTGGCCAGAAAAAACGTGTTTTCTTGGCCCGAGCCCTTGCCCAGCAAGGCACACTCTTACTACTGGATGAGCCATTTACCGGCGTTGACGTCAAAACTGAAAATGCCATTATTGAGTTACTACAAGCTCTACGTGACGAAGGCCATCTGATTCTGGTTTCAACTCATAACCTAGGCAGCGTGCCGGAATTTTGTGATCACGTCATCCTGATTAATCAGACGGTGCTGGCTGCTGGCCCGACTGAAACGACATTTACCCAGAAAAACCTCGAGATGACCTTTGGCGGAGTATTGCGCCATATCAATCTTTCGGGGACGGCACTGCATGATGATAATGACCCGCGCACCGTCACCGTGATAACTGATGATGAGCGCCCTGCGGTATTTTATGGTCATACTAAAAATGATCCACCTGCACAAAGCCAGTCAAAGGAGCAAAATTCCTGATGCTGGAACTTTTACTGCAACCGTTTAATTATAATTATATGGTCAAAGCCATTTGGGTGAGTGCGATTGTAGGGGCAGTTTGTGCTTTTCTATCCGCCTACCTGATGCTAAAAGGCTGGTCGCTGATGGGTGATGCATTATCACACTCAGTCGTCCCTGGGGTTGCTGGGGCTTATGCTCTTGGTTTTCCCTATGCCGCTGGCGCTTTCTTTACTGGTATGCTTGCCGCACTGTCAATGACGCTAGTGCGCCACATTACCCGCCTACGTGAAGATGCCATCATCGGTTTTATCTTTTCTACCTTTTTTGCTGTCGGGCTTTTGATCGTTTCACTCAACCCCACATCGGTGAATGTTCAATCGATCATCTTCGGTAATATTCTGGGTATTGCTGATGAAGATGTCTTGCAGGTGGAAATCATTATTTTGGTTTCTTTTGTGATTTTATGTTTGATCTGGAAAGATTTGTTAGCGGTGTTTTTCGATGAAAGCCACGCCATGTCAATTGGTTTATCCCCACTGCGCTTAAAAATTTTATTCTTTACGCTACTGAGTGCCTGTACTGTAGCCGCCTTACAAACCGTGGGGGCCATTTTGGTGATAGCCATGGTCGTCACTCCGGGGGCAACAGCCTATTTACTTACCGATCGTTTCGGCCGTTTGCTCATTATCGCCATTGCAATTGGGGCTATTACCAGTGCTTTTGGCGCTTATCTCAGTTTTTATCTGGATGGGGCAACCGGTGGCGTTATTGTCACCTTACAGACACTGGTATTCCTGCTGGCCTTCTTTTTTGCACCCAAACACGGATTACTGGCAACCCGATACCGCACACGTTTGAAACGTCGTCATCCGCCGGTTCATCTTCCGGAGGATAACCTATGAATATGCTGTTCAGCTTGATCAGTGAGCCATTCACCTACCCCTTTATGCAGCGGGCAATTGTCGCGGCAATCGTCACTGGCGTAGTCTGCGCTATACTCTCTTGCTATCTGGTACTCAAAGGGTGGTCACTAATGGGAGATGCTATTTCTCATGCTGTGCTGCCAGGGATTGTTCTGGCTTTTTGGCTTGGTATCCCTCTGGTAATCGGCGCTTTTGTCTCAGGGATATTTTGTGCGGTGGCAACTGGCTATTTAAAAGAAAACAGCCGGGTTAAAGAAGATACTGTCATGGGGATTGTTTTCTCTGGCATGTTCGCGTTTGGCTTAGTGCTGTTCTCCCGTATAGATACTGACCAGCATCTCAGCCACATTTTGTTCGGTAATATGCTGGGGATTTCGCTGATAGAACTGAAACAAACTCTGTGGATCGCGGGTTTCACGCTGTTGGTGGTGTTACTAAAGCGTAAAGACTTTATGTTGTACTGTTTCGATCCAAACCATGCTCGGGTTATCGGGCTACCCGTTAAATTTTTGCATTACGGTTTACTTTGCTTACTGGCATTGACTATCGTCGCGTCATTGCAGGCAGTTGGCGTTATTCTCGTCATCGCCATGTTGATAGCGCCGGGTATTATCGCCTTTATGATTTGTCGTAGTTTTGATCAAATGCTGGTTGTCGCGACACTGGTTTCAGTGGTCGCCTGTGTTTTAGGTACGTTAATCAGTTTTCATATTGATGGTGCAACAGGCCCATGCATCGTGATTATTCAAGCTTTATTCTTTGTTGTCGCCCTCATTTACAACCATATAAAACCGATTAAAGACCGAAAAATGGCACCACTCACCAAGGCAGTAAATCCAGAAAATACAGCCCCGAGTAACCTGCCATAGCAGTGACGTTTCTATTTATATGCGGTGCTGTATGTCTATTATATAGCCCGCCTATTACCATCAACGAATGGCTGTCAGCATTAATGCCTGCGTGTTTTCTACAGTGATATTTTGTCGTGATACCGATATAACGTATCAACAACGTTAGCCTATTTTTATCTGATGCCATTTTATGCTTACGTCGTTTTATTCAAGTGGAGTTTTCTCTGGCGCGGTTATCCCTGTGCGCCAGCTCCTATTTTTCGCATCATAAAGACGTTAACCTAACGATGTGACTGATAGCGGATAAGGGGTGAATCTGTAAGTATCCCACCAAAACGACCCATTCATTTTTAGAGATC
>NZ_CGBP01000006.1 GCF_001053095.1 Yersinia similis
CTTTTCCGGGCAACAAACATGGGCTAACAAAAGTGTAGCGGTATTAAGCGCAGTTATTTAGCATCCCTTCGGACTAATTTCATACCATTGAAATCAATTGGGTTATGGCTGGCAGTGACCTCGATTCCACCATCCAATCCGAGATAGAACGTTGAGAAATATATTTCTTCTGTTCCAGATAAACCAATATCAAAAACATCAACGCCAGCATCTTGTAAACCACGGGAGAGTGCTGATTTTAATCTTTCAGTACTCATTCTTGCATCACCACCGAAAACTATTTTTTTAGGTCTTTCGAATTCACCGAATGCTCGCCCTATACGATAAGCGATATCTTCATTCAGTTCATCTCCTAGTCTTCCTCGGATATCATAAGATTTAAAGCAAGTTAAATTTTCCATTATTAATAGCCAATCCCATACTCTTCAAGACGAATTACATCATTTTCATTTAAATAAGTACCACTGCGAACTTCTATTAATTCTAATAATACTGAGCCTGGATTTTCCACCGCATGTGGTGTACCAATAGGAATATAAATTGATTCATTCTCGGTTAATAAAACTATATTATCTCCCTTCGTAACCTTTGCTGTTCCAGAGACAACGACCCAATGCTCTGCTCTATGATAATGAAGCTGAGTTGCTGTTTTTTCACCCGGCTTTACGGTTACAGCTTTAACCTGATAACGCTCACCTTCAGCTATAGTGTCATGCTTTCCCCAAGGACGGAATACTTCTCTATGCTGTAAATATTCAGGTCGGTCAACAACTTTTAGTTGCTCTACAATTTTTTTTACATCTTGTGTTGTATCTTTATCTGCGATTAATATCGCATCTTTTGTTTCTATTATAATTAAATTATGTACGCCAACGGCAGCAACTAGCCTATTTTGAGAGTATATATAGCTATTACTTGATTTATCTGTTAGTACATCACCACGAATAGCATTTCCATTAGCATCTTTCTCACTGACTTCCCACAGAGCTGACCACGAGCCGATATCACTCCATTTTGCATTCATACTAACAACAACGGTATTATCAGACTTCTCCATCACTGCATAATCAATCGAGTCACTAGAACAATTTATAAAATCACTCTCATTAACTCTAATAAAGTCAAGGTCATATCGAGATCCATTCATGGCATCTAAACAACTTTTATAAATGTCAGGCCTGAATTTCTTTAAAGCATCTAAATACACAGAAGACTTAAATAGGAACATCCCACTATTCCAGTAATACTCACCGGAGTCTACATATTGAGTTGCTTTTTCGATATTTGGTTTTTCAATAAAAGAGCTAACACTAAATGCCATATTGCTAATTTCAGCACCTTTTTTTATATATCCATATCCTGTTTCTGGCCCTGACGGTATAATACCAAATGTAACAAGTTTGTTATTCTTTGCATGTATAACTGCTTCTGAAATAGACCTCTCAAACTCTGATTTATCTTCAATTACATGATCTGCAGCTAATATTAGTAAAATCGGATTTTCGCCATCATTAACCGCTTTCAAAGCTGCCAATGCTATTGCCGGAGCAGTATTGCGGCCTTCAGGCTCTAAAATTATTCCACTATGATATGTTTCATTCTCTCTGAGTTGTTCTGCAACAACAAAACGATGCTCTTGATTGCAAATAAAAATAGGTGGTAAATGTTCTATATTAGACAATCTAGAAACTGTTTCCTGTAGCATCGTCGATGTAGATATTAATGAAAGGAATTGCTTAGGATATAAAGAACGTGATAATGGCCATAATCGACTACCAGAACCACCTGCCATAATAACTGGAAGTATATCATCTTTCATATTTATATTTTCTATTTAAGTGTAAAATTGAGAGTCAATTAGATTGAATCAGCACTACTATATCTTCACTAATATTAAAATAATTAAGTTAACATGATTTTCACCGATTAAATCAATTATGACTCATTCGATACGTTTTCATTTACTCAAATACAGAATACGTAGCGTGAAATTAGATCTCCATATATCTGAAAGTTCAACATTAATGTTAATAACCATATTACTAAAAACAGGCACACTTCAATTATATTAATTTTATGGGTATTTATTTCTTTAATATGTTAAATAGGTTTTTAATCTGTTCAGAAAGATCTATTTGGTGATTCCCCACAAACAATCCATGTTTATCTATATATTCGGCATCGGTTACTTCACCTGCGATTGTATAATCAAAAAATTTGAGTACTTCTTTATTCTTGAGAAAATTTCCCGTAACGATTGGCCGACATTCAATGCCAGCTTCAATAAGTTTTTTAACTAACTCAGCTCTTGTTATTGGAGAGGACTCTTTAAGAATTAAAGCGAATCCAAACCAACTACTTTCACCAGTCTCCTGTTGGATATCTATATAAGGATGGCTGCTGAATAGCTCTTTGAATATCGTGGCATTTTTCCTACGCATTTCAATAAAGCTTGGTAACTTCTTCAATTGTTCAATACCAATCGCTCCACTCATTTCCAACGGACGAACATTGTACCCTGGAAGAACGAATTTGAATGACTCTTCAAACGGATCAATACTTTTTTGGCCAGTAATATGATTGAACTCAGGTAAATTACGAGTCCAGCCATGCGCTCTTATACAAAGTAAGATATGATACAATTCTTCATCATCAGTTATAACACAACCACCTTCCATAGTTGCGATATGGTGAGAGAAGAAAGAACTGAATGTTCCCATTAAGCCATAGGTACCCGCCTGCTTACCATTTAGTCTTGCCCCCATAGATTCACAGTTATCTTCCAGAATAAAAATATCTTTACCTTCAGTAATTTTAGTAATAGCATCAAAATCGTTAGGATTCCCTAATAAATTTACAGCCAAAATTGCTTTTGTCTTTTCTGTAATCGCAGATTTTAATTTATCAAGATCTATGTTTAGTGTTTTTTTATCTATATCAACAAATCTCACGTTAAGACCGTATTGCTGTAATGGGAAATATGTTGTTGACCATGAGACTGCAGGAACAATAACTTCATCACCACGCTTAAACTTAGGCTTTTTAGTGAAAAATAATGCAGCAATCATTAATAAATTTGCTGTAGAACCTGAACTTACCATTACTGAATATTTAGAACCGAAGTATTCAGCAAAATCCTTTTCATACTGTTTTACAGACTCCCCCATAGTGAACATGTTTGAATCAATAATTCGTTGAATTGCGTTCAGCTCTTTTTCATCCCAAGTGCTACTAGCTAAAGGAAAATTAATCATTATTTTTCTCATTTAAAAAATATTGGCAGGTTTGTGATATACCACTTTCTAGATCTACTTTATTCGACCAACCGAATTCAGATAGCAAAGTATTATCTATTAATTTTCGACGCATCCCAACGGGTTTAGATTTGTCATAAACAAATGTCCCCTTATATCCTAGTATCTTAGCGATTACTTTGTAATATTCAGTGATAGTATAATCTTGACCCAAGCCTACATTAATATTCTGCGGCATCTTCGTGAAATTATTGATCGTATAGAATATAAAATCAGCTAAATCTTCAGCATACATAAACTCGCGCCTTGCTTCACCATCACCCCATATTTCAACTTCACTTTTACCAGTTTCAATTGCCGTGACAATCTTTTTTATAACAGCAGGAATCATATGAGAATTATTCTCATCAAATTTATCATATTTTCCATACAGATTACAGGGAATAGCAGTTTTATATTGAAACTCTGAATCTTCTCTATTTATATACTCGCATAATTTGGCACTTGTGATTTTAGCAAGCGCATAGCCTTCATTCGTTGACTCTAGTTCACCGGTAAGAATCATGTCCTCTGTTAATCCAGAGTCACAATCTTTTGGATACATACAAGAACTACCTAAATTCAGTAATTTTCTAATATTATTATCTTTTGCGGCAGTTAATAAATTAATACCCATTTGCATGTTTTCAACTAAAAATTTTACAGGGTTATTAATATTTGCATGGATTCCGCCAACGATCCCTGCAGCGTGGATAATAAAATTAGGTTTATGGTGTTTCAGATATGTTGTTATGTGCTTTTTTTCAAGAAGATCTAACTCTTTGCTTGATGGTGTAATAAATTCGTAGTCTTTAGACTTGGTGTGGGCGAGAATATTCTTCCCAACCATGCCACCTGCCCCTGTGAGTAATATCTTCACTTTTTTACCCTATTTAGACTCTATTGCAATAGAAACTTCATGACCGTGCGATTTTAAAATAGCTATTGCCTTTGCTTTTTGCAGATCATTTTTTACCATTTCAGCACACATTTCATTTACACTAATTTCAGGTACCCAACCCAGTTTTATTTTTGCTTTAGAAGGATCACCTAATAAAGTCTCGACTTCTGCAGGTCTAAAATATTTTTGGTCAACCTTAATAATAACATCGCCTACTTTTACGGACATAACATCGTCAGAGTCTTTGACCGATTTCACTACACCAATCTCATTAACACCCATACCTCTAAATTCTAATTCTATCCCCAATTCTGCCGCAGCCATACGAACAAATTCTCTGACAGAAATTTGTTTACCTGTCGCAATAACAAAATCTTCTGGTTGTTCCTGTTGGAGCATAAGCCATTGCATACGGACATAATCTTTTGCATGCCCCCAATCTCTTAGTGAATCTAGATTTCCTAAATGTAAGCAAGTTTCTAGTCCTTGCGAAATATTAGCAAGTACACGTGTAATTTTTCTTGTTACAAAGGTTTCACCACGACGCGGTGATTCATGGTTAAACAAAATACCGTTACAAGCATACATGCCATATGCCTCACGATAATTTACCGTAATCCAATATGCATATAATTTAGCTACAGCATAGGGAGAACGTGGATAGAATGGAGTAGTTTCTTTCTGAGGTATTTCTTGCACCAGACCATATAATTCAGACGTTGAGGCTTGATAAAATTTGGTTTTTTTTTCTAATCCTAAGAAACGAATAGCTTCAAGCAATCGCAAGGTTCCCATTGCATCAACATCCGCAGTATATTCAGGTGAGTCAAAAGATACTGCGACGTGTGACTGAGCACCCAAATTATATATTTCATCGGGTGTTATTTCTTTTACCAATCTAGTTAAGTTAGACGAATCAGTTAAATCGCCATAGTGTAAGAAAAAATTATCAGCACTCAAATTAGTGTCTTGAAATATGTGATCTATACGTTGTGTATTAAACGAAGATGAACGCCGTTGGATACCATGGACCTGATAACCTTTTTTTAGTAAAAATTCAGCAAGATATGACCCATCTTGACCAGTAATACCTGTAATTAATGCCTTTTTCATACTTACCTCTATTGAAATATTCTCTATTATTTTTATTTATCCGATTAGAAAAACAAACAAAATATTTAGGAAATGATGTATTATACCTTTTATCCATAATTATGGAGGTATATTAATAATCTACTATTTTTGTGGCGCTAGATAAAATATGCCATATTTTAGTCATTTACTGAAAAGTGTTTTCTGTCATAATTATAAAAATTATATTTTTCGTTCCAGCCATGTACACTTCCATTAAATAGGAGATAGTTAATATTTAAGTATTCACATCTTAAACCAGCATTGAAAGACCCAATAAAAATTCCCCATAGAAGTACTAGGGGGCAAGAAGTCTTATCTACAATGATTATCACCAAGTCGAATAGTCTTCTTTTGTAACGTAATCACTTAAATTGTTTTACTTATGTGGTTTTGTAACTTCACGAGGTATAATAAATAATATTATAGCTAGCTTATTATGGGGTAAAGTTATCTAGATTAAGTGTAGGCTACAGGATTATGTAAAATGCTTATAATATGTTCGAAGGTAAGTTAATAATCATATACCTAATCACGCCTTATTAAATAGCTGCGCTTAATAGTGCTCCACTTTCATCATCCCCTGCGAGGCAAGAGATTGGCTCAAATTTACCGCAAAATGCTATAGCGTAAAACTTGTAGACACCGCTCTTACTGAGCAATCATATACTCAAAAATTGCAGGTATGGCAGTAAAAGGCGTAGTTATTTAGAATGGTAATATATTAGCACTGAAGTAAATAAAAAAACTTCCAAGCTAATATTTTTATTTATTGATAGTAATCCAATTAGCGACAACTGGGTAGTCTTTTGATTCTGATTCATACCAAGGCCAAGGTGAAATTACAATTTGATCTTTATTTTTTGCTAACCAAGCCCCCCACCAGCTGAAAGTACTGTTAGCTATAACATGATTTTTTGCATTACTCATTAACCATAGATCTATTTCTTGATTGAATCCAATGGAGATACTCACGTTAATATTAGATGGAAATAAGTTAATTATATTTTTTTTACACCAATCAATATCATTACTGAAGATAAAGAACTCAGGATTTTCTACTTTATCTAAAATAATACCTATAGCTTCTTGATAATAATGGACAGAGCATACACCGTGTACTTTTAATGCTTCCTTATTATCTATATAATCACCACGTCTAATGTGAATTGAAACTGAATTTGTATTTTTTATTTTATCACAAAAGATCAATGCATCTGTTTCTATCTCTTTAGGAACAAAAATTTCTTTTAATTCGGAATGACATTCACTAAAATACTCCTCCTTTGCCCAATGACCTAACATTAGTACGTTTTTTCCACATACACGATTATGACCATTACACTCATGATGCCACTTATTTGATCTTGAGGAAAGAAATGGGAACCTATTCATCAACCTTATTTTCCACTCAGGAAAGATCTTCTCTTCTTCTTTAGTTAACTCTCTATTGGGTATTTTTAACCTATCTAACCGATACCCGCCATGAAGCGTATAATTGAATTTTTCATAGAAGCGTTTATCAATAATTAATTCTGCTCCCATACTTTTAGCTTTAGAATAAGCAGCAGCATACTCAAAAAGTTGATTCCCAAGCCCTCCCATTAAACGGCAAACTATTTTTTTGTTTGTCATTTTATTTTTCTCCAAGTCTTAATTAAATTATTTTATTATTTTTCAACTGACCATAGGCACTATGTATCATGATACATACCAAATCAGAGAATATGCATATTCATTATAGTACTGTAAGAAACCCCCTCTATACTCAGTGCTATACTATATCTTACTTTAATTGATATCGAAAAAATCCTGAGATAATATTAAAACTTCACATAACCCTCGCTAATTATTATTATTTAATTATAATAATTAATAGATAAATATTTTATATGTAATTTCCCACAGATAACGTCATTTTTATTCAGGAATGCTTTCTATGAATAAAAAAACCTAATAATAGTCTATTTTTGTAGATGCTATAAGAAAGTTATCCCCTCATAGTTCTTTATCATTTTTAAGCCATACCTCCAGTAAATTTAGACTTAATTATTTATATCTTCAGTATTTTTCGCTAAAAATTAAAAAAGGCATTATGCTGCTTTTAAAGTTAAAAGTCTTAAATGATCATATCAATACGTATTAAAAAATCATTACATATGCTTTCTTAACTTAATTTTTCTTACATGTAATAAGCATTTTAATTTAAGCAAAAGCAGTTTAAAAGTGTCTAATATACTTATTTCATAATCATCATTTTTTTTCCAATTAATGTTCCACGTGGTTTTTTCAATTTCCCTCATTATTTCTGCGAATTTATCAACACCAACTAAACCATGCTCTTCATTGAATATTTTCATTCTAAGCTCATAATTTTTATCAATAACGCCATTAATTACATCTGGTTGCATACAAGAATTTTCTAGTATTCTATACTTTGATACTTTAGTATTTATATATACTACATCACCGTGAAATCGTATCCATCGAATGTAAAATTCATAATCGATAATAGGATACCAATAATTATCAAACCCATTTATAGCCAATGCTTTTTTACGATCCATAACAACAGCTAACGTCGCAATATAATGGGAGCTAAAAATATAATTCTGAAGATCAACTCTTTCTTCATGCCCTTCAGTTACTATTAACTGCCTATATTTATTATAAATATTACGTAATCCCCTATAGAAAAAACCAATTTCTACCTTATTAGATTCATGTCTTTGTTCAAGAAAATATGCACCAAATCCAACCATTGGGATATTATAAAAACCGTCAAATTTATTCAGGTATTTATCTAACTGAGCAGGGAAATTTTCACATAACAAATCATCATCATGTAAAATAGTAATTAACTGTCCTCGGCCTAATTCTAAACAACGATTCCAATTACCTGCGGCCCCATAATTAGATTCATTTTTATAATATTTAAATTTATAAGTTAAAAAATCACGCATTTCTTCAATTGCTAAATCAGTATTTTCAGGATCATTATCAACCACAATTATTTCTACTGAAATACTAAATTTCAAATTAAATACACTTTGCAAAGTTTCTTTTAATAATGGAAACCTTTTATATGTAGGTATGGCTATTGTCAAAATCACATCATCTTCGTTAAAATAATTATTTATAATAAGATTACTATTCATTTAAAAACCTTGCTGTGACATTTAAACTTTCCTATTTACATGGTTTTAGTCATAACTAAAAATATATGAATTTTTTTAAAATTAATTTTTTAGAGAAAGAACAGAAATTATTTTCACTCTAACCACAAAACGAAACATAGCCCATTTTTGTGTAAATACATGTAAAAAACAATTAATAAAAATAAGGAAGGTAATAATAGAAGAAATTAAAGTAAATGAAATTCCATAACCCAACAACTAATAGTTTAAAAAATAGTTGTGATTTACCTAATAAATACTATATCGTCTATACAGATATCAGCGAATGAGCATAAATATTAATTAATAAAAACAGAACTAGCGGCCCATATTGGGAATTAATGTAATTCCTTTGTTGTTTAAATAAGAAATAGCTAGAAACCATTTTATATTTAAATTAGCAGACGAATTAATCATAGAATGCTAGACCCAATGACACCTAATCCACTATTTATACAACTTTTACATAAACTATATAACTTACTACCATTTGGAAAATCATGTAATTAAAAACAAGTCAAAAAACACCTAAAAAAATCAGCTAACACAACTAACCCTCTCGTAGCAATAGTGCATAGACGTAGTATCTATTTTATATAGCAACATATGGTTGCTAAATTGGCACTATTAAAAATATATTTTTATTTAATCTATCACTATTTAAAATTTATTATTTTTCTCATTTCGCTAACAATAGCATCTTTTGATGAATACTGAGGAATGAATCCAACTAACTGAAAAGCCTTTTTATTCTTGCTATAATAATAAATACGATCATTTTTTGGTATATTTATATCATCTAAATCAGTTATAAGATATTTCATTCCAAATTCATCATGCATAGTTTTCACTAAATCTTTCTTATTAATAGGGCAAAGCGAATAACAATCTAAAGCGCAATTATCAATGCCATTTGCTAATATAGAAGTAATTAAAGTATGAAAATCATCAGGATGTATATAATCTCTAACCATTTCTTTACTTGTTGTAACAAAAACTTCGTCGTCTCTTACTGCTCTACACATATCAGATAAAATGAATCGCGACTCTATATTCTGAGATGAACTAAAATAGCCAAAAACTCTTAAATCATATATCTTTAGTGACGATAATGATCTATGTCTTATCTCAGAGTAAAATTTTGCCAAACCATAAAAATCACTTCCATTATTATCTATATGAAAGCGACTATCCGTTCTAAGACTATCTTTATCGGAAAATACATCCCCATAAACTGCACCGCTACTAATAAAAACATATTTACAGTTTGAGTTTTTTTTTAAATATTTTATTACCAGATCATCATATTTATAAGTAATGTCGATAATTTCACTGCCCATCTCTTTAATTTTTTCTGGATCACCTGCACCAACAAAGTTTATTATGGCATCATATTTATAATTATGATCAAAATAATCTATATTACTTGATTTATAACCACTATGATTATTGAATGATAATAACCAAGCGCTTACATTTTCAGCATTTCTTGAGTATAAATGCAAGATAACCTTTTGGTTTTTAGATAGCCGAATTATAAGATCCTTAGCTATTTGACTTGTTGCGCCTAAAATTGCTAATTTCATATATTAAACCAACTATTTATAGGGAAATTGTTTATCAATTGGGTTACCAAAAGCTAATCTTGGTCTACATTCTCTTGCATCTTCCATCAAAACTTCAATAAGCATTGGCTTTGGATTATCAATAAACACATTGACTTTTTCTAAAAAGTCACATTCTGTTAATACAGTGTACGACTCAACATTATATGCTTTCCCAATTTTAGAGAATGATGAGCTATATCCACTCCAGTATGTTGACTCATTTCTACCGTCAAAATACATTTCCTGAAAAGCACGTACCATACCTAAAGAATTATTGTTTAAAACTATTGTTAGTATAGGACGATTTTCGCGAGATATAATATCTAGCTCTTGGATATTCAATTGAGCTCCACCATCCCCAGTAATTACTACAACAGGATAGTTTGTCGCATATGACACACCAATAGCTGTTGGGATGCCAAATCCCATCGCACCCAAGCCTCCAGAATTATGAATAGCTTGCCCTACACCTAAACGTAATGAATGGGCTGCCCACATCTGATTGTTGCCGACATCAGTTACGTAATGGACATTTTTATCATTAAAAGCATTATTTAGAATGGAGAAAAGGCTAAATGGACTTACTTTTAAATCTTGATATTCATCTACAAAATTTTTAGTCCAATTGTTTTCTAATTGTAGGAACCAAGAGTTATACGAATTACATTGCCTCGAACGTAAATAATAAGAAAAGAAATCCTCACATGATGCATTAATATTAAGTTGACATTTCACTCTATTATCTAATTGTTCAATATCAATATCAATTTGGACAATTTTCGCGTTTCTTGCAAAATCTTGCGTGTCAGCACCGGTCTGCCTTACGTCTAAACGGCTACCTAGAACAATAACCAAGTCAGCATTTTGTACTGCATAATTAGCAGTGCGGGTACCATAGCTACCGACCATACCAAAATAGCCTGGTATTGATAAAGTTTTCTCCGCACCTTTTAAACTGGCGACATGGGGTATATTATTTTCAGAAATTTTGTTTTGCCAAAGATTGAATTTTTCTTCGTGTATTGCACCACCACCAATTAAAAATACAGGTCGTTTAGACTGCTCTAGTAAGCTAAAAATCTCATCAAATATAGATGATGAATCTTTTTTAGATATCAGATTAGAATCTATTTCATTGTTAAGATAATTGATTATACTATCATCTAGTTCAGCTCTTTGCAGATCCATTGGGATATCAATAAGCACAGGCCCAGGTCTACCACTTCTTGCGATATCGATTGCATTTTGCAAACATGGAATTATTTCATCTTTGCTTTTTATCTGATATGCATACTTTGTTATACTTTTAACAATACTAACTATATCTAATTCTTGAAAACCTTGCTGCCGGATACCACGCCCCCCCTTAAGTTCATGAGTATTGACCTGGCCTGTAATAAAAATACAAGGAGAACTATCTAACCAACAATCTGCAATGCCAGTTATCAAATTTGTAGCACCAGGTCCACTAGTACCTAAAGCTAAACCTATTTTTTCATTACCCGTAGCTCTAGCTATTCCACCGGCTGCAAATGCTGCAGCCTGCTCATGGTGTACAGAAACTAATTTTGTTTTCCCTAATGAATTGATGCTATCCACAAGATGAGCAATCATTCCACCGATCAATTCAAAACCAAAATCTACATTATTAGCACTTAACACATGCGCTATTGCATCAGATGCTTTCATTTTCTGCCCCAGAAAAATTAAGCTAGCTAAACCAGCTCAATATACTAACTACATTAAAAATTCAAACCAAAGAACTCTTCAAACTTACTCACAACATAATCCAAATGATCATGTGTCAGGCCTGGGTAAATACCAATCCAGAAAGTTTGATTCATAATTCTATCGGTATTTGTCAATTCACCAACAACACGGTATTTCACATCATGGAAATACGGCTGGCGAGTTAAATTACCGGCAAATAGTAGGCGAGTTCCCACTTTAGCTTCATCAAGGAATTTAACTAGATCAATACGGCTAACTCCGCTATCTTCTTTCAGTGTGATAGGGAAACCAAACCATGATGGATCTGAATTTTCAGTTGCTTCTGGTAATTCAATAAAGTCAGCACAGGATTGAAGTGCGTCTTTAAGGTATTTAAAGTTAGCTTTACGTTTTTCAACAAACTCTTCTATGCGCTCTAGTTGCGCCAAACCACAGGCAGCCTGCATATCTGTGATTTTTAAGTTATAACCTAAATGGGAATAAGTATATTTATGATCATAACCGAATGGTAAAGAGCCAAGTTGCTGGCCGAAACGCTTTTTACATGTGTTGTCACAGCCTGGAGCACAATAACAATCACGACCCCAATCACGGAAAGATTCGATGATACTCTTCAGTTCCGCCGATTGTGTAAATACCGCCCCACCTTCACCCATGGTGATATGATGAGCAGGATAGAAGCTAACGGTACCAATATCGCCAAACGTACCAGCCATTTTTCCATCGTAGGTGGAACCCAACGCATCGCAGCAGTCTTCAATTAACCACAGGTTATATTTATCAGCTACTCGGCGAACTTCAGCTAGATCGAATAGATTACCTAATGTATGGGCAATCATAATAGCTTTGGTTTTATCACTAACCGCCGCTTCAATCAGGCTAGCATTTACATTGTAAGTTGGAATATCAACATCAACAAAGACAGGAATTAACCCATTCTGAATAGTTGGGTTTACTGTGGTTGGAAAACCTGCGGCAACAGTAATAACTTCGTCACCTGGTTTCAACGCCCGTACCCCTAATTTAGGTGAGGTCAGCGCGGTCAAAGCCAATAAGTTGGCTGAAGAGCCAGAAGTTGTAGTCAGAACATAAGGAACGCCCAAATACTCGCCTAGTTTTTTCTCAAAAGCGTCATTAAAACGGCCCGTAGTTAGCCAACCGTCTAAAGAAGCTTCAACCATTAACTGGAGTTCTTTGGTACCAATAACTTTACCTGAAGGTGGAACGACACTCTTACCTGCTTCAAATGGCTTAGGGGCCATAGCCGTTTCAGCGTACTGAGCAACCAGCTCAGCAATCTGTTGACGTAATTCTTCTTGACTCATTTATCTATGACCTCAAATCATTTAGTGTTCATGTAATTATTAATTTCAGTAATACTGTATTCATGCATATCTGTGCCTGATAACCAGTTCTTGTGCCAGCCCACAATATATTCGAGCGTAGTATTCAAGTTCCAGCGAGGATGCCAGCCAAGTTGCATTTTAGCTTTTGAACAATCCAGTTTCAGATAATGAGCTTCATGAGGGTGAGCATTGCCATCTAATTGCCAGCTTGCACCCTGTCCCCAATATTTCACCATTTTCTCAACAATATTTTTTACCGGAGTAGCATCAGCATCGTTAGGACCAAAGTTCCAACCTTCGGCATATTTAGCACCGTCAGTATATAACTTCTGTGCCAACAGCAAATAACCCGATAAAGGCTCCAACACATGCTGCCATGGGCGAATGGCATGTGGATTGCGGATAATCACTGGTTGGGACTGTTCAAACGCCCGAAGGATATCTGGAACGATGCGATCCAATGCCCAATCGCCACCACCGATAACATTACCAGCACGTACTGTCGCTACGGCAGTGCCATGCTGGTCATAGCTCGATGGATTGAAGAACGAATTACGATAGGATGACGTCACTAATTCCGCACAACCTTTACTGTTAGAGTAAGGGTCATATCCCCCCATCGCTTCATTTTCGCGATAGCCCCAGATCCACTCTTTATTATCGTAGCATTTATCACTGGTGATATTGACCACCGCCTTGACGCCACCAACATGGCGAATAGCCTCCAGTAAATAAACGGTACCCATAACATTCGTTGAGTAGGTTTCAACAGGCTCGGTGTAGGATAACCTGACCAGTGGCTGAGCAGCCATGTGGAAAACAATCTCTGGTTGGAATTCGCGGATTGATTCTAATAATTTGTTTTGATCACGAATATCACCGATTTCCGATTGCATCCCGTCGGCAACTCGTGCGGTATCAAATAGGCTAGGCACAGTGGGGGGGGCCAGAGAGTAACCTTTTACCGTTGCCCCCATGGTTTGCAACCATAAACTCAACCAGCCACCTTTAAACCCAGTATGACCGGTTACAAAAACCCGTTTACCTTGCCAGAAACTATTATTAATCATTTTGTTATTCCCATACCTTCCAAGGTGCCCTGCCTTCTTCCCATAGTTCATGCAGATAGATCTTGTCACGCAACGTATCCATTGGCTGCCAGAACCCGGCATGTTCAAACGCCATCAACTCCCCCTGAGCAGCTAATGTCATTAAAGGTTCCTGCTCCCAAGTAGACTTATCACCATCGATCAGATCGATAACTTTAGGCGACAAAACAAAATAACCGCCGTTGATCAATGCGCCATCGCCTTTTGGTTTTTCTTTAAAACTACGTACTTGTTTATCTTTAATATCCAGCGCACCAAAACGGCCTGGGGGATAGGTTGCCGTTAATGTAGCTTGCTTGCCATGGCTCTTATGGAATGCAATTAATTCAGCAATATTAACGTCACTAACACCATCACCATAGGTGAAACAGAAAGCCTCATCGTCTTTGACGTAATCCTTTACACGCCTAAGTCGGCCACCGGTCATAGAATCTTCACCGGTGTCTACTAACGTGACATTCCAAGGTTCGACTCGCTTTTGGTGTACTGTCATTTCATTATCACGCATGCAGAAGGTAATATCCGACATGTGCATAAAGTAATTCGCAAAATATTCTTTAATGACATAGCCTTTATAGCCACAGCAAATAACGAAATCATTTATGCCATAAGAAGAGTAAAGTTTCATAATATGCCAGAGAATAGGCTTCCCACCGATCTCTACCATTGGTTTTGGTTTTACTACGGTCTCTTCACTAAGACGGGTTCCAAGGCCTCCGGCCAAAATGACTGCTTTCACTTGAATCTCCATTACGTATTACTTTGATCTCTCAAAGTTATTTTGATGGCACAAAGGCATCAGAGAAAAATTTATTTTCAGCTAATCCATGATTAATGAAATCATTACGAGCAGCAGTAATCATAGCTAATGAACCACAGGCATAAACATTAAATAAGCTGAGATCGGGTATATCTTCAAGCACCGCTTGATGTACAAAACCAGTGGCTCCGGTCCAAGTACTATCATCGCCTGATACAACAGGCACATAATGAATATTAGGGTGTTGTATAGCCCACTCATTGGCAATGTCAGAATAGAAATTATGCCCTGCTGGCATTCCCCAATAGATATGAACCTGCCGTTGGTCATTCTTATTGATCAACGCCTCAACCATTGATTTCACTGGTGCAAAACCTGTTCCACCAGCAAGAAAAACAATAGGGAGATTATCTTCACGAACGAAAAAGGTCCCTTGCGGGCCTTCAATTCGCAAAAGCTGCTGTAATTTTAACTCATTAAAAATGATGTTGCTGAATACACCATTAACAACTTTACGTACGTGTAATTCGATATTGCCATTACCACCTGGAGCATTAGCAATAGAGTAACTACGGCGCTGTCCATTAATAATTAAATCAATGTATTGGCCCGCCAGATACTGTATTTTGGCCGTTGGTGGCAAACGTAAGGAGAGAATGGCAATATCTTCACCAATAAATTCAATGCTATCTAATTTACATGGATAAGTTTTTTTTTGTATATGACTTAACTCTGGATAGTAATTAACATCTAATTCAATATCAGATTTCGCCTTAGAGCAACAAGTTAGAATTGCACCTTTAGCAACATCTTCCTCAGTTAAAAAGGTATTTTCCGCACTGTCTACTTCACCAGAAATCAATATTGCCTTACAAGAACCACAGGTTCCATCTTTGCAGCTGTATTCAATATTTATATTACTATCCAGAGCCGCATCTAATATTGTAGATGTTCCATCGGAAGTAAAAATAATACCTGATGGATGCAGCTTAACATTTAATGACATAAAATAAGTCCAAATATATTATGTAAGGTTTATTAGACGTACTCAATACAAACTTAAGTCAAAAAAATTCAGTGACTAAAATAGAAACAAAAAAGCAAATAATTTTTGATAAAGAAGTACGGTTAAAAATCACTAAAGTAAAAAATTGTAGAAGGCCTTCTTCCTGCCGGTTCCAGAGTAAAAGGCAACTATTGGGGTTCTATCCCCCCCACGCTACCGCCCTTGGCTTGCAGCTACCAATGCACTGGTGATATGAAGCTTTAGGCCTACAACCATAACAGGGCCTTGAAGGTACGCGCTTTTACCTAAAACAGGTGTCGGAGCATTCCGAAATTACAGATGTAAGTTAAGTTAAGCACCCTATGACATAAAAACCCAAAATTTCGTGCTAATAATCGTACTTATATCCCTATATTACAAGAGAGATGTGATGTACATCATGTTCTATTTGATAAAGAGATTAGATCAAAATGAACAAATTCTAACCACCACAACATTTTACCCACTATTTATATTTTTTACTGATTCTTCATTGGATTAAAAATGTGAAATTTTTGAATGTGATAAACTATCAAAAGACATAATGTTTAGCAGTCATTATATATTATGTCGAATTAACTGTTCTAACAGGGTAATATGCCCCTCGTCGTCATTCAATGCTGGGATGTATTCAAACTTCTCTCCGCCCGCATGCAAGAAAAACTCTCGATTTTGCTCTTTTATTTCTTCCAGAGTTTCCAGACAATCGGCAGAGAAGCCTGGGCAAATAAGCTGAATATGCTTAACGCCTTGAGAAGGTAAACTTTTTAGGGTTTCATCAGTATAAGGTGTCAGCCAGGGTTCACGGCCAAAGCGGGATTGATAAGTCATTATGATTTTCTCGGCAGGCAGAGGTAATGCAGCCCTCAGTGCCCGGCTGGTATCTTCACAGCGGATAGGATAATCATCACCCAATTGAGCATAGCGCTTAGGAATACCATGAAAAGACATCACTAACCGGTCTGGCTGACCATGTTCCGCGAAAGAGCGTTCAACACTCTGTTTTAATGCTGAAATATAAGCTGGATGCTCAGCATAATCACGGATAAAAGAAACTGAGGGTAAGCGGCGGTAGCCTTTCAGAACCCGGGCAACAGCATCCCAGACCGCGGCGCTGGTTGAACAGGAATATTGCGGGTAAAGCGGTAATATAACTAGGTTGGTGACACCCTGAGCTAATAATTTTTCAATAGCATCTGGCAAATTTGGTGAACCATAGCTCATGCCTAATTCTACGGGAATATCGGGCATTCTTGCTGCCAGTGCTTTCTGCTGACGGCGGCTATAAACCAATAGAGGAGAACCCTCTTCCATCCAAACGGATTGATAAAGTTTTGCTACACGTGGTGACCGAAACGGTAAAATAACACCGTGCAGCAATGGCCACCATAGCAATGGGGAAGTATCAACTACCCGGCGGTCACTCAGAAACTCAGCTAAATAACGCTTGATAGCTTTCGACGTTGGGGCATTTGGTGTCCCCAAATTAACCATTAATACGCCGGGTTTGCTTTGCATCATGCCGAATCTCCTTTTGTAAGTACTACGCCCTTCTTACTTGAAATAGCTAAGGCGACCTTAGGCCGCCTTAGCTATAGTACCATCCAGAATTAACCGAGAATAGCCGCCAGTTCAGCACTGACTTCTACTACATTACGGGTTCCGTCCAGTTTAAAATATTGTGTATTACCTGCATCCGCTTCTTTATGATAGTAAGAAACCAATGGCGCTGTTTGTTGATGATACTCGATAAGACGCTTACGTACAGTCGCTTCCTGATCATCTTTGCGAATAGTCAACTCTTCGCCGGTAACATCATCTTTATCTTCAATTTTAGGTGGGTTGAATTTAATGTGGTAAACACGGCCTGAAGCAGCATGTACCCGACGGCCGACAATACGCTCAACAATCAGCTCGTCTGGAACATCAAACTCCAGTACATAATCAACTTTGATACCGGCTTCTTTCATGGCATCTGCCTGAGGAATGGTACGCGGGAACCCGTCTAACAGAAAACCATCGCGGCAATCTTCCTGTGTGATGCGCTCTTTGACTAATGCGATAACTAACTCATCAGTCACTAACTTGCCCGCATCCATAATTTCTTTTGCTTTCAGACCTAACTCAGAACCTGCTTTTACAGCGGCGCGCAACATGTCACCAGTAGAGATTTGCGGAATACCGTATTTCTCCATGATGAATTGAGCCTGAGTACCCTTACCTGCGCCCGGAGCGCCCAGCAGAATGATACGCATTGCGTAAATCCCCTTGCTTGTAGTTTTTCTATGTGTTTTTACTTAAATAAATAGAAATTGTGGAAAACAAGCAACCATACCATTTTCAGGGGGGTTGGCTCAAGGCGCGTGAGGTTGGGCGGCAAGATATTTGAGGAAATAAAATAATAAAATACAGATATAAATCAGACGGGTACAATAAAAAACACCCTTGAGAATACGTTAATCAAGGGTGTTTTTTTATCGATTAAGCAGTGAGTAACTGATTCATTCGGCGAATAAACTGGTTAGGATCTTCCAATGTTCCCCTCTCAGCGAGCAGCGCCTGATCCAGTAATAGCTCAACCCATTGTGCAAATTGAGTATCATCTGTTACTTCCGCAGCACGCTTAACCAAGCCATGATCCGGGTTCAGCTCAAAGATGTACTTCACTTCCGGAGCCTGTTGACCCGCGGCGGCGAATAGCTTAGCCATCTGCGTACTCATTTCATCCGCATCAGTCGTTACAATCGCAGGTGTATCCGTCAGGCGATGCGTTAGACGTACGTCTTTAACACGCTCACCCAATAGCGTTTTCACGCGTTCAACGAAGGGTTCCAGTGCTTTCTCTGCTTCTTGCTGCTCTGGATTTTCTTCATCAGCCAATTTATTCAGTGAGTCATCTGCTTTACTGACCGATTGGAACGCTTTGCCTTCGAACTCAGTCAGGTAGCTCATCATCCATTCGTCGATACGATCGGATAACAATAGGACCTCGATACCTTTTTTACGGAACAGTTCCAGATGCGGGCTACTCTTCGCAGCAGCATAGCTGTCAGCAGTGATGTAATAAATTTTCTCCTGCCCTTCTGCCATACGGCTGACATAGTCTTCCAGTGACACGGTCTGTGCGGAACTGTCGGTATGCGTTGAAGCAAAGCGCAATAGCTTAGCGATAGTCTCTTTATTGCTACCATCTTCCGCTGGGCCTTCTTTTAATGCCATGCCGAATTGTTGCCAGAATTGCTGATATTTCTCAGCATCATCTTTAGCCAGTTTTTCCAGCATTTGCAGCACACGCTTAGTCAATGCACTGCGCAGATTCTGTGTAATACGACTGTCTTGTAAAATCTCACGGGAGACGTTCAGCGGCAGATCGTTCGAATCTATCAAACCACGGACAAACCGCAGATAGTTCGGCATAAACTGCTCAGCTTCATCCATGATAAACACACGCTGCACATAAAGTTTTAAACCATGTTTGTGATCACGGTTCCACATATCCCATGGTGCCTGCGCGGGGATATACAGCAAGCTGGTGTATTCCTGCTTCCCTTCAACGCGGTTGTGGCTCCAACTGAGTGGGTCAGTAAAATCATGGGCAATATGTTTGTAAAATGCTTTGTATTCGTCGTCAGAGATTTCTGCTTTACCACGGGTCCACAGTGCCTGAGCTTTGTTGATTTTTTCCCAGGTGACAGTACCGTCTTCTTCATTTTTAACCTGAATTTCAACCGGCAGGGCAATATGGTCTGAGTATTTGCTGATAACAGAACGCAGACGCCAGTCATCCAGATACTCGTCTTCGCCTTCACGCAAATGTAGCGTAATTTCAGTACCACGCTCGTCTTTAGTTATATCGGCGATGGTGTAATCACCTTCACCAGCCGATTCCCAGAATACACCGGTATCGGCGGGGGCACCGGCTGCCCGGGTGCGTACGGTAACTTTATCGGCAACAATAAATGCTGAGTAGAAACCCACACCAAATTGACCAATTAATTGGCTGTCTTTGGCCTGATCAGAACCGATTGATTCAAGAAATGCTTTAGTCCCTGACTTGGCGATAGTACCAAGATTATCAATAACTTCGTCACGGCTCATACCGATGCCGTTATCACTCAGGGTTAAAGTACGTTTTTCTTTATCAGAAGATAAACGCACTCTCAGTTCGCCATCCCCTTCAAAGAGTTCGGGGTTAGACAGGGCACGGAAACGGAGTTTATCTGCAGCATCAGAAGCATTGGAGATCAGCTCGCGCAGAAAAATTTCTTTATTGGAATAAAGCGAGTGGATCATCAAATGGAGGAGCTGTTTTACTTCAGACTGGAATCCACGGGTTTCTTGACCTTTCATATTCATTAATTACCTCAATCCAAATTACCAACAGGCAGATAAAGTCGAACAATGAAGATCAAATGGGGCCAATAGCGGCACTTTCAAGCGGTAAAGCAGAAAAAAACAGAGAATCGGGGGCGATTGGCTTATTATCCTGAATAAAATTATCCGTAAGATAGTCAATAATAAGGTCATCGCCCACGGTTAGGAATACGATCAATACTTGATGGGATTACGCCCTGCTAACGAGTGAGATAACGTGGTGCCATCGACCATTTCTAACTCACCACCAACAGGAACACCATGAGCGATGCGGCTGGCCAGTATGCCATATTGGCCACACATCTGGCCGATATAGTTAGCCGTGGCATCCCCTTCAACGGTTGGATTCGTTGCTAAAATGACCTCACTGATAGTCTCAGTAGAAAGCCGCTTCTCCAGCAGATCTAACCCTATATCACCTGGGCCAATACCATCCATCGGTGATAAATGCCCCATGAGCACGAAATAACGCCCACCAAACTGGCCAGTTTGCTCAATGGCATGGATATCTGCCGGGCTTTCGACCACACAGATTTGACCATTTTGTTTGCGGCGGGTATTCAAGCAGATGGTGCAGTGCTCTTGCTCGGTAAATGTACGACAATCTGCACAATGGCCTATTTCAGACATTGCCCGTGTCAGAGCCTGCGCCAGGCGCATTCCACCACTACGATCGCGCTGTAATAGCTGAAATGCCATACGTTGCGCCGATTTCGGGCCAACACCCGGTAAACAACGCAACGCCTCCATTAATGACTCAAGGAGTGGACTGGTTTGCATCAGAACGGCATCTTAAAGCCTGGTGGCAATTGCATCCCATTGGATACAGAGGCCATTTTCTCTTTTTGCGTTTCATCAATACGACGAGCAGCGTCATTTAATGCGGCAGCAATCAAGTCTTCCAGCATCTCTTTATCATCTTCAACTAACAGGCTAGGGTCGATCTCAACCCGGCGGCAGTTATGCGCCCCATTAATTGTCACTTTTACCAAGCCCGCGCCAGATTCACCGGTAACTTCTAATTTGGCGACTTCTTCCTGCATCTGCTGCATTTTTTCCTGCATCTGCTGGGCTTGTTTCATTAAATTGCCAATACCGCCTTTACCAAACATAGTTATCTCTCATCGCAAAGGGCTGCGTCAGTGCACCATGCACTTATCGCAGCGGTTAAATCGGTCGGATACTGTCTTCATCCAGATCGGCATCGAAGAATCGACGCAGTGTCTGAATATTATTATCCGCAATAATTGACTGGCGTGCTTGTGCCAGCTTTTCTTCATAGATGGCCTGCCGCCATTCCAACGGGGTACGTTCCGCCGGATTGTCATCTTCAATAACGCTAAGTGTCACCGCGTTACCGTGTAATTCACTCAATGCATCACTCAGCGTTTTTTGTGCTGACGCTGAATTCAGATGACGCTGAGCAGAACGCAAATGCAGGCAAATATTACCCGGTTCTATTTCTTGTTTAAATGCATTCAGTGCAAGCTGCTGGACTAATTTAGGGATCTGTAACTTATTGACCTCTGCAGCCCAAGGATCACGGGCTATCGCCTCCTCAGCCAATTTAGCGGAAAGCTCTGGTGTTTTTTCATGTTCGAGCGCAGAGCGCAGCGCTTTAGGCGTGGCGATGGGTTCAGCCGCTACCTCAGGTTGATTTTTCGCGGTCCAGCGATAAGCTTCTTTTTTCGCAGGTTTCTTCTCTTCCATTGTTTTGGCTGCCAGGCGCTGCTGGCTACGCTCAGTCACCGAAGCTAAACGCTCCAGTGCTGAGTTTGCCGGCCGCGCTTTTCCTGGCGCTGCCGGCTCATTCTTTTTTGTTGTGGTCGTCCCCGACTGTCGCAGTAACTGCGTACGCGCCTGAAGCAATCGCGCCGTAGATTCCGGAAGCAGGGCGCTTGTCGCTACAGCGCCTAACGGCGGAGCCTCTTGATGAGAACTCGACGGTACTGGTACGGGTTGCTGCATATGTTGCCCCCCCTGAGAGATGGGCACAGCGTTATCGGCCATTGCAGATGGCGCGGCAACATGCGCTATTTGGGGCTCCACAATGATGGCTTTAGGATGAAAAGCCAGCGCTCGCAATAAGGTCATTTCAACCCCCATACGGCGATCTGGCGCATAAGCCAGCTCTTTACGGCCTACCAGCAAGGTTTGATAATACAGCTGAATATCAGCAGGCGGTAATGTGCGGGCCAGCTCCCGTAAACGGGGTTCAATGGCTGCATAGTGGTTATCCAGCATCGAAGGTAACAGCTGTACCATCGCAACTTTGTGCAGCAGGCTTAAGCTTTCCACCAACAGGTTTTCCCAGTCGACACCCCGCGATGCGGCCTGTTCTATCTGAGCCATAACCCGGGCACCATCAGCACTGACTAACGCCTCAATAATGGCGAGGGGCTGTTCGTCATCCAGCGTTCCCAGCATTTGGCTAACCGTTGCTGTCGTGACCTGCCCTTGCCCCATTGATACAGCCTGATCGGTTAAGCTTAGCGCATCTCGCATACTGCCATCAGCCGCTCGGGCCAGTAATTGCAAGGCTCGGGCATCACTTGTAATTTTTTCGGCCAGTAACACTTTTTCAAGTTGTGCGCGGATCTGCTCAACATCCAATGCTTTTAGGTGGAATTGCAAACATCGGGAAAGGATCGTAACGGGTAATTTTTGTGGATCAGTGGTCGCCAACAGAAATTTCACATGTGCTGGCGGCTCCTCAAGTGTCTTCAACAACGCGTTGAAACTGTGCCGCGATAGCATATGCACTTCATCGATCAAATAGACCTTGAAGCGGCCACGGGCAGGGGCATATTGGACATTATCCAACAGCTCACGGGTGTCCTCTACCTTAGTCCGGGAGGCGGCGTCTATCTCGATCAGATCAACAAAACGCCCCTGCTCAATCTCCTGGCAATTGGCGCAGGTACCGCAAGGGGTCGCAGTAATACCGGTTTCGCAGTTGAGGCCTTTAGCCAGCAATCTGGCTATCGAGGTTTTACCCACACCGCGAGTACCAGAGAATAAATAGGCGTGATGAATTCGCCCTAATGAAAGGCCATTAGCCAGCGCTGTCAGGACATGTTCCTGACCAACGACGTCGGCGAACGTTTGAGGGCGCCACTTACGGGCAAGGACCTGATAGCTCATTAATACTTCATCGTTGATTTATGATGGATAATTTAATCACTAATGAAAAAACCATGATTTAACCAAGTATATCTAATTTGGTTTATTTGCAAACCTACGCCGCATGAACCTACACAGCATGAACCCACCCTATACAGCATAGGACTCGCTCGTCGTAGTGTATCAGTACGCCCATTTTCATTCCCATAAATTTACCTTGTGAACACTAACTGACCTACCGTTCATCGTAAGGTTTGGTTTCAAAATTAATAGATATCCAAAAAAGTGAATAAACACATGGAAGAAATTTTAGCATTGGTATTTGTAGCCCACTCATCGCATCACTCATCACCGCACAAGATCAAAAAAAGTACTCTTAACGCAAAGTGAGGCAGAAAATATCCGTGTTCATGGGGTATGCCTAGGCTTCCATTTAGATGTAGTCGAAAAAATGATAGTCGAAAAAATGGCAGAGACGCAGGGATATGACGATATAGATCCAGATTTTGTCTGACTGGAATACCTTAACTATCTCGGAATACTCCCCGACATGTTAAAGAGTATCAGGCCAGAAGATGAGGTTGGGTGATCGGCGTTCTAGACTAAACAGCCCCGCTATTGGACTGATTCCATATAGATAGCGAGACTGTTATTTTCAATGCAATTAATGCCCGTCGAAAGAGACGAGGCTGTAGCAATGAATCCCTTGCTGAGTCAGGCGAGCTTCGCCGCCCAGTTCAGGTAAATTAATAATAAATGCCGCGTGAACCACTTCCCCCCCCAAGCGGCGAATAAGCTTAACAGTGGCTTCAATGGTACCGCCAGTCGCCAATAAGTCATCAACAACCAAGACTTTATCACCCGGTTGGATGCTATCCATATGGATCTCTAATGTGTCAGTGCCGTATTCTAATTCATAGCTTTCGCTGATCGTTTCACGTGGCAATTTCCCCGGTTTACGCACTGGAACAAACCCTACTCCCAGCGCCAGTGCCACCGGGGCACCAAACAAAAAACCGCGAGCTTCAGTACCCACGACTTTTGTCACACCGGACTCACAATAGTGTTCAGACAGCAGCTCGATACTGGCGGAATAGGCCTCTGGATTCTCCAGCAAGCTGGTCACATCACGGAACAATATTCCCGCTTTTGGGTAATCGGGGATAGTTTTGATACTGTCTTTTATATGTTTAAGCTGTTGTGCTGTCTTAGATGCAGAAGCGGTCATAATTTGTGCCTGATAAAACTGCTGGACATACTAAAGCGCGGCCAGATAATGCGAAAATGGCGTTATCTGAGTGACATAGGCCACCGAAAATTTCCGATAGAAACCCTGATAGCCTAATCGCCGCATCCTTAGCCTTAAGGATGCAACAAGGGATTACCCCCACGCACGAAACACTCAAATTTATGCAAACCGGCACCAAAAAGCAACTTATGTGCAAAGTTCATTGCCGTTTTTGTTGCGATGGGTCAATAACTGGCATCCGCAACATAAAAGTTAACAATACGGTTAACATCAAAAGTAGCATTCCCTTTACCCACCAGATTTTCACCAGCCAAAGTGAAACAGCAAAAGTCATTACTGTCACCAAAACTGCTTTCCATTTAACTCCTGGGGGTAAAGCACGATGTTGCTGCCATGTGCGTAAATAACTGCCAAACCATGAGCGGTAAAGCAACCAATGATGAAAGCGGGGAGAAGAACGAGCAAAGCACCACGCGGCCAAAAGTAAAAATGGTGTGGTGGGTAAAAGAGGAAGCACAACACCGAGCGTTCCCAATGCCACTGCCAACCACCCCAGCACTATTAATAACCAGCGAGACATAAGCACCCTTTATAGTTACTTTCGTCAAGAAGGCGTTATCATTAACGCATGTGGTGCCGACCATCAACAAATATTGTTGTCACTATTAGTACGATACATATCTACCCCGCCCATTGACTCGCTCATTCTCACTTGTAACCACCACTATTCAAAGGCAAGCTAACGGCAAAATGCCTAGGAGAGCGCTATGAGTACAGAAAAATTATTACAGGTGCTAGAGAGCCAGATTGAAGCATTGTCAGCTCAAATAGCCCCACAAGCCAATACGCCTTCTCAACAAGCACGTTTTGATCTGAATTTATTCAGTAACCACGGCAATCGCTTTCGCGATTACTTGCAAGAAGTGCGCAAAAATATGGCACAGCTAAAACAAGTTGTTAAAGAGAATCGCTTACAACAAGTAGCATTTCTGGCAGATAAGTTAGTTGCACAAATTTCAGCCTTACAAAGAGAACTAGCAACACAGAAAATAAGAAAATCTAATCCTGAACCACGTGATCATCAATCAGACCCTTATCATAAACTGGCTGAGCATCAAGATTATGAACGGCGGATCATGGCGATGATCCAAGACCGAGAAAGCCAGTTGGGTCAGCAGAGTTTGTTAGTTGAACAGCAGAAAATACAAAAAGAGTTAGCCGCTCTGGAAGGCCGTTTAATGCGTTGCCGCCAGGCACTGATAAGAATAGAGCGTAGTATTGAGAGAAAAGAGAACGGTTTTTGAATATTTGTCACATTTTTTGAATCGCTGAAGCTCTGGTCATGATTTATTATCTATAATATTTTCTGAACTAAAATGTTTTCTAAATGGAAACTTAGCGAAGCTGGCACTGGTGAATTACTGCTCTGCTCCGCTTCTTTCGTTAATTGAAACTTTAAATATTGGTCACATTATGTCAGTTGAACAAGCACCACCTGAACTACAACTGGCAGTAGATCTTATCTATCTGCTGGAATGTAACGAAATAGCACCGGAAACGGCTCTCGCAGCATTGGCTATCGTGCAACTTGATTACCAACGTAAGCTTCGCCATAAAGAATCAGACTGAACATACTACTTCTGATGTGTACTGAGGCGACTCGGCACAACATCGCCTCTGCTATTCCCGCGTTAACACTGCTGGCGCGATAACATGGGTTATCTCACGACATTAGCACTCTCACGACACCGGCCCTTTCGCAACATTAGTTATTTAACAACATTGGTTATTTAGCAACATTGGTTATTTAACAACATTGGTTATTTAACAACATTGGTTCTCCCACGTCAGCCACTATGGCTAATTGTTGGAGCCTTGATATCTGGAAAATCCAGGCAAGTCAGGGTAAATCAGGTTTCAGCTTTCCCTGCGTTGATTGCGTATCAGGCAAGCTTGTAGCTTCAATCGGGCGGCTGATTTCCTGAACTTCTGTGCCATCCGGTTTATGCAAATACACGTCTAACTGGTTAAACGCGATATTAATGTCATTTTCACGACATAATTTATCAATAGCCCGATTAAGCTCATCTACCGTATAACTGCGGTCACGTAGTTCACGGACATACAAACGTAGCTCGTGATCAAGTGTGCTGGCACCAAAATTAAGGAAGAAGACCTGAGGCTCTGGATCTGTCATTACCCGAGAATTGGCATGAGCCGCATGTAGCAGAACTTCTTTTACCTTTTCCAAATCCGAACCATACGCAACCCCCACTTTAATAATGATGCGGGTGATTGTGTCTGACAGTGACCAGTTAATCAGGCGCTCAGTCACAAATGCTTTATTCGGCACAATGACCTCTTTACGATCAAAATCGGTAATGGTGGTGGCACGGATACGAATTCTACTGACAGTCCCCGAGTAGGTACCAATCGTAATGGTATCGCCAATCCGTACAGGCCGCTCAAAGAGAATAATCAAGCCCGAGACAAAGTTGGCAAATATTTCCTGTAGACCAAAGCCCAACCCCACGGAGAGCGCTGCCACCAGCCATTGCAATTTATCCCATGAAACCCCGAGCGAGCTTAAGGCAGTTATCCCCCCCACAGCCGTGATCAGGTAAGTTAAGATCGTCGTAATAGCGTAAGAAGTGCCTTGGCGCAGTTGTAAGCGCGATAGCACCACCACCTCAAGTAAGCCCGGTAAATTTCGGGTCAGAACATAGGCAACCACCAGTGCCATCAAGGCAACTAGCATATTACCCAAGGTCACGGCTTGCGTTACGCTCGCACCAGCTACAGTGGCGGTGTAATGCCACAATGAGATACTGTCCAGATAAGAGATAACGGTTATCAGATCAGCCCAGATCCAGTAAAAACAGGTGGCAAAAATCAGGAATAGCGCCATTGTGGTCAAGCGCAATGATTGTTGGTTAATTTGATCCAGAGCCAATGGAGGTTCTTCTATCGGTTCACTGCCTTCGGCCCCTTCTTTCCCCATACTTTGCCGCCGCGCAATAGCTCGACGGTATGCCAAGCGCCGTGCAGCAACACCTAATCCACGGATCGCCGTCAGATAAACAATGTTCCACAAGAAGAGTAAATACAGGCTGTCAATCCAACGGCCAGCTAATTGCAGTGTTGTATAGAAATACCCCGCAACCATTAACCCCATCAAGACTATAGGTGTCGCAGTGACTGCAGTAATAATCACTAAGCGTACCGCATGGGAATCTTTTTCACGCCAGCTATCACGACAGAATGGGAAAATAAACAGTGCTAATAATGCCAAGGCAATAACAATCACTATCTGCCCGATAACATCATCCACAAGCCGTAGAGGGCTTCTTTCACCCAGAACAGACCAGAAAATAACCGGTAACAACGCGGCACCTAAGCGGACCATCTGGCGGCGATAATGCGCGCAACGGTCAGTTGATATCATAAAGTGCCGCTCGGTAATCCCCCCTGGAGATAGCATGCGATATGTCAGCTCAAAGACCAGCCAGAATAATGCCAGACGCTGGAAGAAGCTCCAGAGTAAACCGCTGAGGTTGAAATCAGCGAGCAAACACCAGTAGCCGATCCCCAGGATAAGTAAGACGTTCGGTAAGATCTCCAGCACAGTCAACAAAATAGCCTTTGGCGTATGCATTTGGCTATCGCGTTTCAATTGTCCGACATCAGCAGCCAGTTGATCCAAATAGGTATTAATAATGTGGTAGCGGGAGCGGATCACTACAGCCACAATCAGCATTGGTATTAGAAAAACCAGTGATTTGAGCAGGCCTGCCAGCGCATCCTCCAATGACAGAGTAACCTGGACGTTACTTAGTTCTGCTTTGATCGCCCCTGGCAGAGCTTTCAGCCAAGACCAATCCATTGGCTTATTACTACTAACCCAAAATATTTGCTGCGTTAATGTATGTTGCAGCGACTCATTGACACTGAGCAACTGCTGCTGGTTAATCTGTAAGTTGATTGCCAGTGTCAGTTGGTTACCCAGTTGCTTATTTAATTGATCCAGTAGTTCACGGCGTATATCAACAATCTGCCCCAGCGCATCTTCTACATTAGGGTCAACCTTCTCTTTGCTGTTCCCCAGCAGGGTTTGGATATAGTCATCCCCTTGGAATAACTTATCGCGCTGCTGGTTAATTTCAAATTGCTCCAGCCGCAAGTCAGCAATACGTGGCCCCATATTGGTGATAAGGCCAGAAGCCGGTAAGTTGAGCTGCTGCTGATAGAGAATTCGTGAAAGTAATAAGCTGCCACGCAATACGGTGATTTGTTCTTTTAAATTACGCTCAGATTGTAGAGCGCGATCTAACCAATTTTTTACCCGAATATTCTGCTGAACCAGCGTATTGCCCTCTTTCGTGGCATTAATCAGCCGTTCGCTTAACTCTTTGTTAATGGCCAATTCTCGGCTGACGAGCGGATCGTTCTGGATATCACTGCCATCAGTCTGTGCTTGCGCTTCTTTAACTGTTTTCTCGGAGAGAATCAGCCTTTTACCGCTGACAACCTCTTGTAGCAACTGAACATAACGCTCCAGTTGATTAATGTGTGCGGTCGTGTAATCCCGTTGTTTTTGCAGCAAATCTTGTAAGGTGGTATTTGCCTCCAGATTTTTACGCTGTAGATCCAACTGGCCGTTCAACATCACCTGTTCAGTTAGGAGTTCTTGCTGTTGCGTCGGGCGTAGGACCTCTTGATTCGGCGTCAGCCCATTGAGTTGGTTACGGATCTGCATTAAACGCATAGAAGCGCTATACATCGCGCTTTGCACACGTTCTGGCTGTGTTTGCAGGGCGATTAGCTGACTGTTATAAGCGGAGAGATCTTCCTGAGCTGATTGTAAATCATCCAGCGTTTCATTAAGACGTGATTCCAGTTGCCGCAAAGAATAATTAGCCAATGACTCTCGGGTCATGGTATCGGCTGAACTGTTCTTTAGCGCCTCCAACCCTTCGGTTGCCTGGCGTAACTTTGCAGGAGCTTGTGCCAATTGTTGCTTAAGCTGATTAGCCTCTTGTTTAGTGCGTTCAATGGTATCAAGGTACTCTAACGTTTGAGTCAAATCCTGCTGTGCTAACTTTTCCGCTGGCGACAATATTTTTTGTTTTGATAACAAATCGAGCTGGCTCTGTACCTCACTGCGAGTAGGCACATCAACATTTATTCCAGATGCAAAGGCCGATATTCCAAACGCAAAGGCCGAAGAAAATAACAATAAAAAAATAATAACCAGAGTAAACATCGTCTGGCGACATAATAGAAATAGATCTAATAGCGCAATTCGTGCTCTTGATGACACGAATAACGATAAAGAGGGCGAAGAAGGCCGTGTGTTAAATCTGCTACTCATATTTGAACTTCATTTCAATAGAGAGGCTGAAATCCTATCACGTTAAGTCTCAAGCTATGATAAGAAAAAACCTTTCAGGGCATGGATACCTGTAATAATGCGAGCAGCTACGCAGCCTGCGTTGCATAGGATGTAATAACTGAAAATATCAAATGATTGTAGCAGAAAAAATACCCTGCATATTATGTCAGAACGTCAGGACTTTTTCCGCAGCCAGAGTCCATTGAGCCAACTCCACTAGCGTCCCAATCTCCACACCATCAACGAGTGCCAGACCAGTAATACCACGCGCATCTGCGCAAGTTTTGCAGAGTTTTACGGGGACATTTTGTGCGGTGAGAATTTCCAGCATCTGTTGCAAATTATACCCTTCACGAGGTTGCTGACCGTTGAGACCGGCAATTACCGCATCAGACATTAGGAACAGGCGTAAATCCAAATCAGTTTGTTGCTCTTTCAACGCAATCGATAGGCGTAAGGCATTAAATAATGACTCATGGCCATAAGCGGCACCATTAGCAATAATGACCAGCGAACGCATATAAACCTCCAGTTAATCCGATATTCTGCTATTAGTCTCATTTCGCAATGAAAGACTATGGCCTAGCATCTCCAGATAGGCATCAATTAATACAGGTGCCTCTTGTTTTATATCAAAACTTTCTGGCATAAAAAGCCAATTCTCCATCAAACCTGTAATATAGGCCCTCATAATAATTGCCGCCCGATGAGTATCAAGATTAACAGGTAATTGATTAGCATCGATGCAACCTTGTAAAACCAGTTCAATTCGCTCATAGCTAGCTAAATCAAGGACTTTACGTGCGTCATGAACGGAGGTCATTTCACCGACGAATTCACATTTGTGGAAAACAATTTCCATCAGTGCACGACGTCGGTGGTCCTCACGAGTAGAAACTAAAATATAGATTAGGAGTTCGCGGAGTATACGTAGTGGATTATCAGGATATTTTGCCTGATACTCTATCTCGAGCTGATCAATTTTAGACTCGGATAACTCCCAAACTTCGTTAAACAGGTCTACCTTATTCTTGAAGTGCCAGTAAATAGCGCCTCGGGTTACACCCGCAGCGATAGCAATATCGGTAAGAGAAGTCCCGGAAACGCCATGCGCAGAAAACTCCCGCACTGCGGCATCTAGAATTTGTTGCCGAGTCTCTTCGGCTTGCTGTTTGGTTTTTCGTGCCATAGCGTTGTTTTTTCGGGGGGTGCGATTTACATACATTCACGAATGTATGTACCATAGCACGCACATATCATTTACGCAGCAATGGGTTTTAAAGCTTGTGATCCATTGAATTAAATTAAAAATCGGACACTTGAGGTTTATCTATGAGCAAAAACAGAGGGGTAATGCCTCTGGCTGCAATTCTGGTACTTTCAGGCAGCTTAGTACTTATAGGATGTAATGACAAAGATGCGGCGCAAACCGGTGCTCAACAGGCACCTGAGGTTGGTGTTGTGACATTGAAAACGGAGCCGCTGAATATCACAACCGATCTGCCAGGCCGCACGTCCGCATTCCGTGTTGCAGAAGTTCGCCCGCAGGTGAGCGGGATTATTCTCAAACGTAATTATGTTGAAGGCAGTGATGTCACCGCCGGAACATCCCTTTATCAAATTGACCCTGCGACTTATCAGGCCGCTTATGACAGTGCAAAAGGTGATCTGGCTAAAGCACAGGCTTCAGCACAAATTGCGCATTTAACCGTCAATCGCTACAAGCCATTGTTGGGTACTAACTACATCAGTAAACAAGAATATGATCAGGCCCTATCAGATGCCCAACAAGCAGATGCCACCGTGTTAGCAGCTAAAGCGGCACTGGAATCTGCACGCATTAATCTGGCGTATACCCAAGTGAGATCACCAATCAGCGGCCGTACCGGTAAATCTGCCGTGACGGAAGGTGCATTGGTTACCAGTGGTCAGGCGTCAGCAATGACCACCGTTCAGCAGCTTGATCCAATGTATGTCGATGTCACTCAATCAAGTGATGAGTTCCTACGGCTTAAAAAAGAGCTGACTGATGGCACGCTTAAGCAAGAGAACGGCAAAGCTAAAGTCCGTTTGTTGCTGGAAAACGGGGTTGAATATACAGAAACCGGTACTTTGGAGTTCTCCGGTGTCACTGTTGATGAAACTACCGGTTCGATTACTCTCCGTGCGATCTTCCCTAATCCGAATGAAACGTTACTGCCAGGTATGTTTGTCCGTGCCCGTTTGGATGAAGGTATCCGTCCTGATGCGCTGTTAGTTCCGCAACAGGGCGTGACTCGCAACCCGCGTGGTGAAGCGACAGCCATGGTCGTTGGCGCTGGTGATAAAGTTGAAATGCGTACCCTGGTAGCGAACCAAGCGATCGGTAATAAATGGCTGGTCACTGAAGGGCTGAAAGCGGGTGATCGCCTGATTATTTCCGGCTTGCAGAAAATCAAACCAGGTGTAGAGGTAAAAGTGCAGGAAGTTACTGACACTGCACCAGAAACAGCCCCGGCTGATACAGCGAAGAAGTCTTAAAAGGAGCCGGTAATTCATGGCTAAGTTCTTTATAGATCGCCCTATTTTCGCTTGGGTCATCGCCATCATCATTATGTTGGCTGGTGCCCTTGCGATAATGAAATTACCAGTAGCGCAATATCCGACCATTGCGCCACCGGCGATTACAATTGCCGCCAACTATCCTGGCGCCGATGCGACAACTGTGCAGAATACAGTGACGCAGGTTATCGAACAGAACATGAACGGCATCGATAACCTGCTATATATGTCTTCCAGCAGTGACTCCTCCGGTAACGTTCAGTTGACGTTAACCTTTAACTCTGGCACTGACCCAGATATTGCTCAGGTTCAGGTCCAGAATAAACTGCAATTAGCCATGCCACTGTTGCCACAAGAAGTGCAGCAACAAGGCGTGAGCGTTGAAAAGTCCAGTAGTAGCTTCCTGATGGTTGCCGGCTTTATTTCTGAAAACGGTACGATGCAGCAGGAAGATATCGCCGACTATGTGGGCTCTAACATTAAAGATCCCATCAGCCGTACGCCAGGGGTAGGTGATGTTCAGTTGTTCGGTTCCCAATATGCCATGCGTATCTGGATGGACCCGCATAAGCTGAATAACTACAAGCTAACACCGGTCGATGTTATTAACGCGATAAAAATACAGAACAACCAGGTTGCTGCGGGTCAGTTAGGAGGGACACCACCAGTACCGGGTCAGGAATTGAACTCATCAATCATTGCGCAAACCCGTTTGACCAATGCAGAAGAGTTCAGCCAGATATTACTTAAAGTAAATACCGACGGGTCGCAAGTTCGCTTGAAAGATGTGGCTATCGTTAAACTGGGTGCTGAAAGCTATAACATCATTGCCCGTTATAACGGTAAACCGGCGGCAGGTATTGGTATTAAACTGGCCACCGGTGCTAACGCCTTGAACACCTCGGCAGCAGTAAAAGCCGAACTGGCTAAATTACAGCCATTCTTCCCATCGGGGTTGACCGTAGTTTATCCGTATGACACCACACCATTTGTTAAAATTTCGATTAACGAAGTGGTTAAGACACTGATCGAAGCCATTATCTTGGTGTTCTTGGTAATGTACCTGTTCCTCCAGAACTTCCGCGCAACCTTGATCCCAACGATTGCGGTGCCGGTAGTGCTATTGGGTACCTTTGCTATTTTGTCCGCCTTTGGCTATTCGATAAACACCCTAACGATGTTCGGGATGGTGCTGGCGATAGGGCTATTGGTGGATGACGCCATTGTGGTGGTGGAAAACGTCGAACGCGTGATGCAAGAGGAGGGCTTACCACCGAAAGAAGCAACCAAAAAATCCATGGAACAGATCCAGGGTGCATTGGTTGGTATCGCGTTGGTATTGTCTGCGGTATTTGTCCCTATGGCCTTCTTCGGTGGCGCAACTGGGGCTATTTACCGTCAGTTCTCTATCACTATCGTTTCGGCCATGGTGCTTTCGGTTCTGGTGGCATTAATTCTGACACCAGCACTGTGTGCGACCATGCTAAAGCCGATCAAGAAAGGCGAGCATGGCCCAAAAACTGGCTTCTTCGGCTGGTTTAACAACATGTTTGAGAAGAGCACACACCACTATACCGACAGTGTCGCCAATATTTTGCGCAGCACAGGTCGTTATCTGGTTATCTATCTGGTCATTGTGATTGGTATGGCGGTGCTCTTCATGCGCCTACCGTCTTCATTCCTGCCAGAAGAAGATCAGGGCGTGTTCCTAACTATGGTGCAATTACCTTCGGGGGCCACGCAAGAACGTACCCAGAAAGTACTGAACCAGGTGACGGATTACTATCTCGACAAAGAAAAAGACGTGGTTAACTCCGTGTTCACCGTTAACGGCTTTGGTTTCAGTGGTCAAGGTCAGAACACCGGCCTGGCATTCGTTAGTCTGAAGAACTGGGATGAGCGTAAAGGCGAGCAAAATAAAGTTCCGGCAATTGTCAGTCGTGCCTCTGCTGCATTCTCAAAAATTAAAGACGGTATGGTATTCGCCTTTAACTTACCCGCCATTGTGGAGTTGGGTACGGCTACCGGTTTCGACTTCCAGTTAATTGATCAGGGTAACCTGGGGCATCAACAATTAACGGATGCACGTAACCAACTGTTGGGTATGGCAGCACAACATCCAGATATGCTGGTTGGCGTGCGTCCTAACGGGCTGGAAGATACACCACAGTTTAAAGTGGAAGTTGATCAGGAGAAGGCTCAAGCCTTGGGCGTTGCTATTTCTGACATCAATACCACGCTGGGTTCAGCTATGGGCGGCAGTTATGTAAACGACTTTATCGACCGAGGTCGTGTAAAGAAAGTTTATGTACAGGCCGATGCTCCATTCCGTATGTTGCCGGATGATATCGATAAGTGGTATGTCCGTAATAATATGGGTCAGATGGTGTCATTTGCGACCTTCTCCACGGCGAAATGGGAATATGGCTCACCACGGCTCGAACGTTATAACGGGTTGCCATCAATGGAGATCCTGGGTCAGGCTGCACCGGGTAAGAGTACCGGCGAAGCCATGGATCTGATGCAAGAACTGGCAGCTAAATTACCAAGCGGCGTAGGCTATGACTGGACCGGAATGTCCTATCAGGAACGTTTATCGGGTAATCAAGCTCCAGCACTGTATGCCATCTCATTGATTGTGGTCTTCTTGTGTTTGGCCGCTCTGTATGAAAGTTGGTCGATTCCATTCTCCGTTATGCTCGTGGTACCGCTCGGGGTTGTTGGTGCATTATTGGCAGCCACTCTGCGTGGGTTGGAAAACGACGTTTACTTCCAGGTAGGCTTGCTGACCACCATTGGGCTATCAGCCAAGAACGCCATCTTGATTGTTGAGTTTGCCAAAGACTTGATGGATAAAGAAGGTAAGGGCTTGGTGGAATCAACATTGGAAGCGGTGCGTATGCGTCTGCGCCCAATATTGATGACCTCACTGGCCTTTATCCTTGGGGTAATGCCACTGGTTATCAGTAGCGGTGCCGGTTCTGGTGCACAGAACGCGGTAGGTACCGGTGTAATGGGTGGGATGATCACTGCGACCGTACTGGCTATCTTCTTTGTTCCGCTATTCTTCGTTGTGGTTCGTCGCCGCTTCAGTAGAAAGTCTGATGATATTGAACATAGTCATCCGGTTAACACTCCGGTGAAATAAACCGCATCAACAACTTATCAGTTCATACTAAAAGGCCGCGCAAGCGGCCTCAGACTGCTGACAAACCCCGATGACTCACTCTTGAACGGTGAGGATAGGCAGAGGAGTAAAGCGTCCGCGCCAAGGATGGCGCGGCTCGAGCCTACATGGATGTATTTACGGCGTCTTTACGATCTGCCTGTTCTCTCCGTCGCGGGCACTTTGTCAATAACCTCAGGCCGCGCAAGCGGCCTTTTTTATTGCCGTGCCCCGTCCTAAATAACATTGACACATTTAACTCGCATACTGAGGAAAATGTGATGAACCAATATGTTAAACGCACACAACGCGATTACCCTCTATCCTTTAAAAAAGTGTCAACCTATAGCAGGACTAGTCACTGAGCTTATCCTTTCCCCCTCCCCTCTCTACAAAAAATAGCGATGAAGATTCATTTTGGACTTGAAACTGAAAACAGTAAAACGCATAATAATGTTATATTATAACATATCAAAAGGAATCATTATGAAGCCCAATATCCACCCTAGGTATCGGACTGTGGTATTTCACGATACCAGTGCAGATGCTTATTTTACTGTAGGTTCAACCATTGCCACTGAGCGGACAATCGAGCGCGATGGCCAGACATACCCTTACGTCACATTAGATATCTCTTCAGCCTCGCATCCGTACTACACCGGTAAGCAAAAAGAGTTTGCTAAAGAAGGCAGTACCGCACGCTTCCACCAACGCTTCGGTAGTTTCTTAACGAAGAAAACCAACTAATTTGGAGAGTTAACCATGCAAGTATTAAGTTCATTACGTTCGGCAAAGAACCGCCACCCAGACTGCAAGATTGTCCATCGCCGTGGCCGAGTGTACGTAATTTGTAAAAGCAACCCTCGTTTTAAAGCAGTTCAGGGAGGAACCCATAAAAAACGCTGATGTTAAGTTTGTTATAAGCTATAAGAGTGTTGTAACAGCTATCGGCCAACCAAATAACCATCAGTCAACCAAAGGTCCGTTGTGCTCTGCCGCCAACAGGCCTTTTTATTCATTTGTTATCAGAGAAGCGCCTGTAGACTCAGACCTGACGGAGCTTAGGAGCCCAATATGTAACGGATCAGATGATACCCCATATCCTCATACGGTTACTTACAACGCCCTACAATACGTTTAAACGCTTCACTATTGGTTACCGTATATAAAACGCTACTGGCCGCAGCTATTGGTTTGAGAAACCGCGTATTCATCTGGTTTTCAATAAAATAGACACTTATTTTTTCTGGCTAATCCGTGTTATCTCCCCCCCACATTATTGACTTCAACTTCCGTTGCTAACCCCATAGGTGACAGAAAATAGACCTTATATTATACTCACAAGACTGATTCTGACTTTGTTGCTCTGCCACCAAGTTTAATCCTCTTGGTTTGTGGAAGAATACACCGTACAATAAACAGAGAAATAATATGGCTATTAACATTCATGGCCAAACCGACAGATGTGACCAAACCAACAGAGCGGATCAGGTTAATAGTAGGGCGAATTAAATTAAGTGGTGATTCTCCCTTTTAAATATGTGAAAAATTATTTTGCAGATGTTATTTTATCGCAGAGCATGATGTTCAAATAACACGGTGATAAGTCACTCAACAATTCACATTGAAAAATATCATTAAATTTGATTTAAGTCATGTGGGTGATTGTTGAAATGCTAATATCCGAGCATTTCTCACAGCAATTATAATGTAGTTATGACGTATTTTTACCCCTATAGCTGGATGATTAATGAACAATGAAATGGCTGGTGACTTCACTTCAGAGCATTACTCAGTTTCATTACTGAAAGACGTTATCCGTAATAATATCCACTCAGTTGAGGAAGTTTTGGTTTCTGGGTTAATGTATTATTCAGAAGATGCTCGGTACACACCTGGATCATTAGAAATTCTTGAGATTACAAACCTCAAAGACAACCAGCATTCAATGACTTACCGATATCAGTGGTATATTTTTAATGCTTGTCTGGATATCAATACTGAAGAAATCCTAACAAACACTGTAACATTTATTGTACATCCTGAAAAAATCATTTTTGATATAATTAGTAATGACAGGCCTTCTCCTGCGGATGAATTGTAAGATTCCGTAATAAAGTTGCGCGATAAGCGAAGAAATGATTTATATTCATAACATAGCAAGTTTATTTACTTTAACGATAGACAGCTGTATTTATATGACTACGAATCTACTCACATTGTGTTATCAACACCGAATTAAGACTTTACGGAGGGGATGATATGGATGAGTACTCGCCTAAGCGGCATGACATTGCCCAGCTGAAGTTTCTATGTGAAAGCTTGTATGATGAAGGTATTGCAACTCTTGGCGACAGCCATCATGGCTGGATAAATGACCCGACATCGGCCATAAACCTTCAACTCAATGATTTGATCGAGCATATAGCTTCATTTGTGATGAGTTTTAAAATAAAATACCCGGATGGAAGCGAGCTTTCCGAGTTAGTGGAAGAATATTTAGACGACACATATACTCTGTTTAGCAGTTATGGAATCAATGATCCTGAATTGCGTCGTTGGCAGAAAACCAAAGAGCATTTATTCAGACTTTTCTCAGGGGAATACGTATGTACCCTGATGAAAACTTAAGGGATAGTTTCACCAATATTAATTTGTATATCGAGAAGAAAAACCACCATGACAAAAACTGACTACCTGATGCGTTTAAGAAAATGTACGACTATCGATACGTTAGAACGTGTAATTGAAAAAAATAAGTACGAACTTTCTGATGATGAACTGGAATTGTTTTACTCAGCAGCAGACCATCGCCTGGCTGAACTAACGATGAATAAGCTTTATGATAAAATTCCACCTACTGTTTGGCAACATGTGAAATAGTCTGCTTAACGCTGGTTAAGACACACAACGTTGAGCCGATAATCGCTATCGGCTTCAATGGGTTTGATGATTGGCTTATGTTTTAATTCTTAATAAAATTATTGGTCTAGTGGCGGTATTGGAGATTAGCGTTCAATCCCGTATTTCTGCCTACCTATTCTTAGGTGAAAATTGAGTGTTATCAAACTAATGTAAGATCATTTAAGTAACAAATGTATTCATTTGTTTGCTCATTCAAATTCAGCCCCATAGTCTAATAATTATAAGATATTATTAATCAGCCGTATTTTACAAACCTAATACATAAATAAAAATCAAACCACTCGTCCAGAATGGGAGGAATCTTATTTTCCCTGACGACAATTTCTTTGCTCAATCGTGTCGGAAATAAAAATCCACTGATAAATGACGTTTACGGCGAAAGGTCCCAGAGACTGAACTCAGAGCTGTGATGACACAGAAAAATAGTGATGATGCAGAGAAACAGTGGGGAAATAGGAAATAGCGATAAACTGATAAAGTGGAAATACGGTAAGGCTGAATTGGTGGAGGCCCTGCCAGCTACATCCCGGCACACACCTCGCCTGCTGCGGCTGCTTCCTTCCGGACCTGACCGAGTTCACAAGTTAGTGTTGCGGGAGAACCAACAGGGCCTCCATTGATATTAACGGCCCCTGTATTCTGGAGCGGTGGGCATTATTGACCATGCCCCGAAAAATAGCAAGACAACACACGCTAACCGATGGTTTCTTGCCCAGTAAATGCTCACATCAGGCTAAATCTATTTTCCTCTGGAATAAAATCCCCCATAGTGCTGGGTATCCATGTTGCTGTGGGCTACAACAGGCCACGCAAGCCATCGGTTAAAAGAGAGAATGCTGTGTCACCCTCAGAAAACCGTCATTCAAATCAGGATGAACACCAAAAACCAGATTACACTACAGAGCAAAATACGCCGCCGGTAGCCGATAGCTTTCGTCAGCGGGTATTCCATGTGGTTGCTGCGATCCCCTATGGGCAGGTAGCGACCTATGGTGATATAGCACAGTTAATTGGTTCCCCAAGAGCTGCCAGGCAAGTTGGCGGCGTGCTAAAGCGCTTACCAGAGGGGTCTGCACTACCCTGGCACCGGGTAATTAATCGACATGGTGAGATATCATTAACAGGCAATGATTATTTTAGGCAAAAAAAGGCGCTCGTTGCAGAAGGTATTTGTGTAGATGCTGCTGGTCGAATTAATTTGCAGCAATATCGTTGGCAATACAGCTAGCGCGATGTGATAGCGGATATACCCAACGTAAGTGGCGTTGCAGTACGGCACAACCTGCGGACTCCAATGAACTGACCTATGTCAGTGATTGGAGGGGGGAGCCACTAACACCGCTGCAACGTCAAATAAGAAGGGTATAAGGCTGTTTACTGTATCGTGGCAGCGTTTGGCGCTGGAGCGATTTCAATTGCCACCGAAGGTACAGGGACCAGCAATAGATCGGCCTGAGTACCGGCACCACGGTTTATGACTTCCTGGATAGTATCAGTGATAAACAGTAATTGCCCATTACGGGTGATCGCGGCACTGACAATGACGCGTGCATTTGGCTGGATATCCGACGGATTAAACGGTAAGGAGTAAGTAAACGGTGCCTGTTTACCTTCAGTACGAACCGCCTTCTGCGCGATAACTCGCGATGGGGCATCAGCCAGTGAGATATCCGACAATGTGACGGTTATCACCGCATCAGGCGGTAACGCAACGCGTTCACGAATATTAACGGTCCCATGGACAGTCGACTGTGCGACCGATGCCGCAACCGTTGCTGTACTTATAGGCGCTGCAACGGGAGCCTCCGCGCTTTGATGAGCACACCCTGTCAGGCTTACTGCTAATGCCGCGCCACCCACTATTTGCCATAATGCCTTTGGCTGCCAAGGTTTCATAGGCCTCTCTCCTTGTTATTATTAAGATGCTGGCTATTCACAGAAAAGCCTGCGTTAATAAGTGGCTTCAACCACCTAGCGCGCTAATTATAGCATAAAGCTCGAATTATTACCGAAGCGCCCCAATTTGATGTATTCAGCAGATCACTTCCCACGATTAATTTATCACTTGAGTAATGGTTTCACGGCAATATATTGACGACTGACGGGTTGATTCAGCACACTGTGTATGAACTCAACCATCAGGGGCTACAACATGAGTCAAGCATTAGAAAAACTGCTCGATCTGCTCGATCTCGAGAAAATTGAAGAAGGCATTTTCCGTGGACAAAGCGAAGATCTAGGTTTGCGGCAAGTATTTGGTGGTCAGGTTGTTGGTCAGGCGATTTATGCTGCGAAACAAACCGTCCCCGCAGAACGGACTGTTCACTCATTTCATAGCTATTTTCTGCGCCCTGGAGACAGCAGTAAACCCATTATTTATGACGTAGAAACACTGCGTGATGGCAACAGTTTCAGCGCCCGCCGGGTCAGTGCGATTCAAAATGGTAAGCCTATCTTTTATATGACGGCCTCGTTCCAAAGTCAGGAAGAAGGGTTTGAGCACCAAAATACAATGCCAGACGTCCCATCACCGGAAGGGTTAATGTCCGAAACGGATATTGCCCGCCAATTTTCGCACTTGATCCCCGAGAAAGTGCGAGAAAAGTTTATTGGCACACAACCTATTGAAATGCGCCCGGTAAAATTCCACAACCCGCTGCAAGGCAGTGTAGAAGAACCCCATCGCCATGTCTGGTTCCGTGCTAATGGCAAAATGCCGGATGACCTAAGGGTTCACCAATATTTACTGGGTTATGCCTCCGACTTTAATTTCCTGCCCACGGCTTTACAACCACACGGCATTGGTTTCCTTGAACCCGGTATGCAAATCGCCACTATCGACCACTCCATGTGGTTCCATCGGCCATTCCGTTTGGATGACTGGTTACTCTATGCCGTAGAAAGTACTTCTGCGTCAGGTGCCCGTGGTTTCGTTCGAGGGCAAATCTATAACCGGGAAGGGGTATTGGTGGCTTCTACTGTGCAGGAAGGTGTGATTCGTTTACATCACTGATGCGGGTGGCATAGATCAGTGAGGCGTTATCTCAACCAGTTGATGAAAAATAAAATAACACAGGGGCGATGCCACCATCGCCCCTGTACTTCATCGTTATTATGTATTTTTATGCGCAGCTGGTATTACTGAAACGGCATTTAACGACGCCCCATTATTCTCCAGAAACTGCCCTACTTTTCTTTATGTCTTTTTTCTTTTTAACTTACCGACATGCTAACGGTTGATGGCGACGTAACTTATTGGTTGTATGCATTTTCGCCGTGGCTGTTAACATCCAGACCTTCGCGCTCTTGCTCTTCAGGTACCCTCAGGCCCACAATCAAGCCCGCAATTTTAAAGGCAATGAAGGCAACAACACCTGACCAAACCACTGTCACACCAACACTGAATAACTGAACGCCAACTTGATGCCCCATGGTTACCCCAGCAGCATAACCAGTACCGCCCAACGACGCCGAGGTGAAGACGCCAGTCAGAATACAACCGACGATGCCACACACACCATGAACACCGAAGACATCACAGGTATCATCGACCCGTAGCCATTTTTTCAGTAGTACTACCCCCCATAGGCCAGCAACACCACCAACCAGACCAATAATCAATGCACCGCCAACACCTACCGTACCCGCTGCAGGGGTGATCGCAACCAAGCCTGCAATACAACCGGAACATGCACCCAACAGCGAAGGTTTACCTCGTAAAATCCACTCAGCAAATACCCACGAGAGGATGGCGCCCGCCGTTGCAACGACAGTATTCAAGAACGCTAGCGCTGCAATTTCGTTCGCAGCACTGGCTGAACCGGCATTGAAGCCAAACCAGCCAATATACAGAATCGCCGTACCGGTAAAGACCATCGGTAAATTATGAGGTTTGAAGGCCTCTTTACCGAATCCGGCACGTTTACCCAACAGATAAGCCCCGACCAAACCAGCAACAGCGGCGTTAATGTGCACCACTGTACCGCCTGCAAAGTCCAGCGCTCCATCCATTGCCAGGAAACCACCACCCCATACCATGTGCGCTATTGGTAGATAAGAGAAGGTGAACCACAGCACAGCAAAAATTAATACTGCTGAGAAACGAATACGCTCTGCGAATGAACCCACAATCAGAGCAACTGTGATACAGGCAAATGAAGCTTGGAACACGACATGAATATATTGATAGAATGAGCCACTCAGGCTAGTCAGCTCAATACCTTTCAGCATGGCCATATCAAAACTGCCGAAGAACGCATTACCCGCACTAAACGCTAGGCTGTAGCCGTAGAGAATCCACAAAACACATACCAAAGCAAAACTCACCATGACCTGAGTCATCATCGACAATACGTTTTTGGAGCGCAACAGGCCACCGTAGAACAGGGCAATACCGGGTATCGTCATAAACAGTACTAACGCAGTGCAAATCATCATAAAAGCATTATCTGCTTTGTCAGCAACTGCCGGAACTGCCGCCATTGCCCAAGAAGGTAGCAGTACTACCGCACCCAGGCCCAACACGGATAAAAGTTTTTTCATCATCAACCCATCCCTATTTTCTATATTTGAGCCTGCAAATTACAGCGCTGCTTCGTCTGTTTCGCCAGTACGGATGCGAATAACACGTTGCAATTCAGTAACGAAAATTTTGCCATCACCAATTTTGCCGGTATAGGCCGCTTTACTGATCACATCGATCACTTCATCTAATTGATCATCGGCGATGGCGATATCAATTTTTACTTTGGGTAAGAAATTGACGCTGTATTCAGCTCCTCGATAAAGCTCTGCATGCCCTTTCTGGCGACCAAATCCTTTGACTTCGGTTACGGTCAGCCCCTGAATACCTACAGAGGATAAGGCTTCTCGCACATCTTCCAGCTTAAATGGTTTTATCACCACGGTAACCAGCTTCATATTTGCCCCTTCTCGAATTAAGTCGAATTCACGTCTGCCACGAAACAGATAAAGCAAAGGCTATGCCATAAGTAATGACGGCGATAATTTAGTGTAAAAATAGCGTGTATAGGGAGATTGAGATAAGTAAAACCAGAGAGGGTCAATGCAGCTACCGCGATTGAATTGCTTTAGTGCACCAAATTGGTGCAATGAGCCTTGCAAAAGTGCATATTGAGGTTATTGACAAAGTGCCCGCGACGGAGAGAACAGGCAGATCGTAAAGACGCCGTAAATACATCCATGTAGGCTCGAGCCGCGCCATCCCTGGCGCGGACGCTTTACTCCTCTGCCTATCCTCACCGTTCAAGATCAAGTCATCGGGGTTTGTCAGCAGTCTGGAGGGCGGCTAACAGGCGATGAGTATGCAAGATGGATGGGCTTGCAAGATGGATGGGCTTGCAAGATGATAGTGCGATGTAGCGGTAAATATGGGCATTCAAAGGGCTGCCTACCCCTTAAGAGCAGAGGACGAGAATCAGTAAGTGAGTAAGTGAGTAAGTGAGTAAGTAAGTAAGTAAGTAAGTAAGTGAGTAAGTAAGTAAGTAAGTGAGTAAGTAAGTAAGTAAGTAAGTAAGTAAGTAAGTAAATAGCGTGGGGCGACATCACCCCACGTGGCACCGCTTAACTCACAGTTATTCCGGCTTGAGCAATAGCGCTTTGATCAATAGAGCCTTTATCAATAGCTCCCTGATCAATGGCAGCCAAATCTTCGCTGACTAACTGTAGCTGGTACATCTGATAATAACACCCACGGGCAGCCAACAGCGCTTGATGACTCCCCTGCTCAACTGCAACACCACGGTGCAGTACCAGAATAGTATCCGCATCCACAATCGTCGAAAGACGATGAGCAATAACCACCAGCGTGGTATTTTTTCGAATCACCTGTAATGCCCGCTGAATAGCCTGTTCAGTGCCAGAATCAATATTCGCAGTTGCTTCATCCAGAATCAGGATTTGTGGCGTTTGCACCAACACCCGAGCCATCGCCAGCAACTGTTTTTGCCCAACAGACAAGGTATTGCCCTGTTCCCCAAGTAAACTGTACAAGCCATCAGGTAAGGCACGAACCAACGGTGCCAATTGGACGGTTTCGAGTGCCTCCCACACTTGCTGTTCACTGATGTCACGCCCAAGGGTGATATTCGCAAAGAAGGAGTCGGCCAACACCACGGGATCTTGTTGTACCAACGCTACCCCCTGGCGCAAAGCCTGATGGGAGAGGCGTGATAATGGCCGATCATCAAGCAAAATCTCACCTTGCTGAATGGGATAGTAGCCCATCAACAGGTTAGCTAGCGTACTTTTGCCACTGCCAGTGTGCCCAACTAAAGCCACAAATCCACGGGAGGGGACATCGAGAGAAATATTGTGTAGCACCATTTTATCCGAGCGATACGCAAAGCTGACGTTTTCTACCTGAATACGACCACTGTTCAAGGGAGTATTGTCGCTACCATAACCCTGCTGCGCACGATCCATCAGATCAAAAATACGCTCTCCTGCCACCACAGCCTGTTGCATAATTGATTGCTGTGATGTCAGTTCAATCAACGGCTCATTCAAGCGGCCAAGGTAGTTAATGAACGCATACAGCACACCTACCCCCACAGAACCTTCAGGGCTGAAACCGAAAAGCAGCAGTAAACCGCATAACACCAAGGCAGAGAATAGGCTCAATAAAGGGCGTAATAGAAAACCCTCCAGCCGTAAGGTTTGCATCCGGGCAACATAATGCGCACGGCTGGCAGACGCCATGCGCTCCCCGAAGCGGGCCTGCTGACGGAATTGCTGAATGACGCCCATACCATTAATTATTTCATTAAAACCATCGTTAATATCAGCCAGATAGGATCGTACCCGGCGAACTATAGGAGTGCTATAGCGCTGATAGATGGTCATCACCACCAACACCGCAGGGAAGATACAAATTGAAATCAGCGCCATCCGCCAATCCAGACTAAACATCGCTACCAGCATCGCGCTAATTAAGGCCGCACTTTTCAAAACCGTAGAAACCACCATGACATATAAATCTTTGATCACTTCGGTGTCATTGGTTACTCGGGAAATCAACTGCCCAACAGGCTGAGTATCAAAAGCACTGAGGGGTTGGCGTAATGCGGCATCCATCACATCAATGCGTAGCCGCTGAACGACCCCCACTGCCGCACGGTTAAACAGCAATGCCTGAAAATAGTGCAATGTCGCGGCCAATAATTGCAACAACAGATAGGCCAATACCAAACCACTAACTAGCCCCAGAGGTAATGTGCCTTTGGCGACTACATGGTCAATAAAATAACTGATCAGTAGTGGACCACTCACCTCTGCTGCTGCTGCAACCCACAGCATTAAGACTGCCAGCCCCAGCGGTTTACGATAAGGCGAACCATAGGAAAGCAGGCGTTTCAACGTCGGCCAAAGTTGCTGAACGTTACTCATCGGCTTCGACCTCCTGCTCACCGTCATCCAATGCGGCTTCTAATTGCTGATAGCGGTACATCTCCCGATACCAACCCGTCTGATTGACTAAAAGGTTGTGGGCCCCCCGCTGCATCACATCGCCATGTTGCATCACCAGAATCTCGCTGGCTTCTGTCAATGCAGAAAGGCGATGCGCACTGATAATGACGGTGCGATGTTCTCCCCACTCACGCAGGTTTTTTAAAATTTCATACTCCGTCTGGCCATCAACCGCAGAAAGCGCATCATCAAGAATAAGTATTTCAGCATCCAACAAAAGCGCTCTGGCAATGGATATGCGCTGTTTTTGACCACCAGACAACATCACTCCACGCTCGCCCACTTCAGTGTCATACCCCTGTGGCAGACGCAAAATATCTTCATGTACACAGGCCAAGCGGGCAGCCTGCTCAATCTGTGCGGGGGTCGCATCGGGTTTACCCAAGGCAATATTACCGGCCACCGTATCGGAGAACAGAAAGGGGGTCTGACTAACGACCGATAAACGGCCACGCCAATCATTCAACCGAATATCCGACAGCGGATGCCCCTGATAACAAATAACACCGTCATCAATATCAAATTGCCGCTGGATTAAGGCCAGCAAGGTACTCTTACCCGAACCTGTTGGACCACATAGCCCCAGCATGGCCCCTGGAACCAGCGTCAGTGCCACATTATGTAGTGCCGGTTGATCATTGCCTGGATAACAAAAATGACGAATATTAACCGCTAATGTGTCACGCACATCAGACAAAGCAATGTGACCATCTTTAACCACAGGCGCTTCATCCAACAAACTGCGGATGCGGCTATAAGCGGCACTACCGCGCTCAACAATATTAAACATCCACGCCAATGCCAGCATCGGCCAAATCATTAGCCCCAAATACATAACAAAACTGGTTAATTGCCCCAAGGTAATGCTGTTATTCACCACCATCCAGCTACCGCCACCAATCGCTAATAAATTAGCGACACCAATAGCAACATAAATTGTAGGGTCAAAGCGGGCGTCAATGCGGGCCACATACATATTCTTCGCCCCGGTTTCTGCCGCCACTTGAGCAAACTGTTGTGACTGACGATCTTCCAGACCAAAGGCCTTAATCATGCGAATACTGGTCAGGCTCTCTTGAGCCTGATTATTAAGTAAAGAAAAGGCACCCTGAGCGGATTTAAAACGCTGGTGAAGTTGGTCACCGTAATACTTAATCACTATCGCCATGATGGGCATCGGTAATAGCGATAACAGTGTTAATTGCCAGCTGATTTGGGTGCTCATGACAATCAATACCGCACACCCCATGACCAGTGAATCGACCAGCGTTAATACCCCTTCACCAGCAGCGAAGACAACGCGATCGACATCATTGGTGGCGCGGGCCATTAAATCGCCAGTGCGATGACGTAAATAAAAACCGGGAGTTTGCCGACTCAGCTGACGATAAAAATCAGATCTCAGTTCCACCGCCAACTGATAAGAGGCACCAAATAATAAGACTCGCCAGACATAACGCAACAAATAGACCACCACGGCAGTCGCGAGCATCACGCCAATCCAAACCAATAACATATTGGTGGACATCTGTTTTGTGCTTATACCGTCTACAATAACCCCCACCAACTTGGGCGGAATTAATTGCAGAATAGCGATAATAATCAGTAGTAGCACCGCCCCTACATACCGGTGCCATTCACGGCGAAAATACCAACCTAATTGTGCAAACAATCTCACGCAGTTTTATTCCATGGTCTGATACCGAAAGTGTCGGTGTGTTTTTCGCGATAGGCGATGCTCTAGGATACCATTGATAAACAGGTTTCTTAGTGAATTATTCACTCCGGGACGGGCAGCACGGTGGTGTATTTAATCTTTTCCATCGCAAAACTTGACGTAACATCAATAAGCCCCGGAACGCCGTTAACCATCCGTTTATAAAAACGGTCATAACTTTTCATATCTGCCACTTCTACTTGCATGAGATAGTCGTATTCTCCGGCCATACGATAGAAAGCCAGTACCTCAGGCATTTGCTTAGTAAATGCGACAAACTCTTGGTACCAGTCACTGTTATGCTGCTGTGTTTTGATCAGTACAAATGCCGTCAGCCCCAGCCCCAATTTTTCGCTATCCAGTAACGCCACCCTCCGGCGGATAAAACCTTCATCCTCCAAACGCTTTAAACGTTTCCAGCAAGGGGTTGACGTTAGATTGACCGCATCGGCCAACACGTGTAGCGATTGCGTGCAATCTTCTTGCAGCATACGCAGTAGTTTACGATCTGTTTTATCTAGCATAGCGGTAAACCATAGAATTAATTTCTACCATTTGGCGATAAAGAAGGAAAAATGGCAACGCTTTTTTCTTTGATAACCGTTAACCTAGTCACCATTAGTTAACTACCTACATCACAGGCCATCAAATGACCAATACATGGGTAAAAAATGCTATCAATGAAATAGAAGCTGACTTTCAACGCTCCGCTGATACGCATTTAATTCGCTTAAATTTATCAGCTTTTCCAGGTGTTTATCTGTATTTAAAAGATGAAAGTACCCACCCAACAGGCAGTTTGAAACACCGCTTGGCGCGTTCACTGTTTTTATATGGCTTATGCAATGGCTGGATAACCGAAGGGACGACCATTATTGAAGCTTCATCGGGGAGTACTGCTGTCTCGGAAGCCTACTTTGCTCGCCTGATCGACCTGCCATTTATCGCTGTCATGCCAAGTGGTACCGCGCGACGTAAAGTGGAACAAATCACCTTCTATGGTGGCCGTTGCCATTTTGTCGATCACGCAGGACAAATTTATGCCGCATCGGAACAACTGGCCCGCGATTTGAACGGCCATTATATGGATCAATTTACTTATGCGGAACGGGCTACCGATTGGCGCGGCAATAACAATATTGCAGACAGCATCTTTCGTCAAATGGCACGGGAGCCTTTCCCAACCCCAGACTATATTGTGATGAGCGCAGGGACCGGTGGTACCTCAGCAACCTTAGGCCGTTATATCCGTTATCAAGGACATGACACTCAGTTAGTGGTGGTCGACCCGGAAAACTCGGTATTTTATGATTGCTTCTGTACCCGTGACCGCACTGTCACGGGCCGTTGTGGCAGCCGTATTGAAGGGATAGGCCGCCCACGTGCTGAACCTTCTTTTATTCCAGAAGTGATTGATAGCATGTTACGCGTGCCTGATGCCGCCAGTATCGCCACTCTTCATTGGCTGGAGAGTGTTCTTGGCCGCAAAGTGGGAGCCTCAACGGGTACCAATGTCTGGGGTGCATTGCAACTGGCAAAACAGATGCGTGAACAAGGTAAATCTGGCTCTATCGTGACATTGATCTGTGACAGCGGTGAACGTTATCTTGATACCTATTATAACGAGGAATGGGTCAGCAATAATATTGGTGATTTAACGCTATTCACCAATGAATTGAATAATCTGTAGGCAGATATATATCTGCGATTCGGATGAATGAATAGCTTAAAAAAGGGAAAAACGAAGCGCGAATAACGCCGCGGTGACTTTAGGTTTCAGTAGCTTCAAATTTCAGTAACTTTAAATTTCAAAGAGATAAAAGCGGTTTGTCAGATAGGCATGAACACTGACAAACCACCTTACGGAAGAAAAAAACCGGATGGTTCTCCGGCCGGCTAATAGCTATCACCTCAGAATTCGGGGGAATAGGTGAGGTGTGGTGAACTTAGCCAATGGTGCAAATAGTGGGCGACGCCTTGTTGCTCACAACGACCAATAATCTGTAATTGGGGTAATTCTTGCTTCAATTGCGGTAATGCATTGCCCATCACTAACCCACGCCCCACGCGCGACAACATCTCTTTATCATTCATCGCGTCGCCAAATGCCATACAGTCAGCCAAGGTTAAATCAAGATGGTGGCTTAGTTTTTCTAAAGCCACCCCTTTGTTACAACCACGGGGCAAAACTTCAAGACAATCCGTCGCTGAAAAACAGAAATCAGCTTCACCGCCCATCTGCTGTTCTAATTGCGCTTTCAATTCTACAAGCTCCTGATGTGAAGCAATAAAACAGAGCTTGTGATTACCGGTTAGAGGTAACTCATCCCATTCGGTAAGCTGGAAATGGAAACCACTGGTAGTGTGTGCTATCAGCAGATCGGGATCATTACGATCAGTAAACCAGCCATCATCACGAAAAAGGTGAATACTGGCATTTGTCTGCCATGGGGTACGCAGTACAAACTCCACCAACTCTGCCGGTAAGTCCATACCGTATAAGGGGTTACCCTCGGCGTCGCAGACTCGAGTGCCATTACCCGTAATCAAATAACCATTTAGGCCTGAATGGGATAATATGCCTTTCATATCAAGGTAGTGCCGTCCGGTCGCGAAGGTCAGAATTACCCCAGCATCGGCTAATTGATGTAGCGCATTCAATGTGATGCTACCTATCTTATGGTCACGCATCAGCAACGTTCCATCCATATCAAAAGCGGCTAAACGGTACATTCAAAACCTCGTAAAATATGAAACCGGTGGCATGGATAAAATTATGGCGTAGTATTTACGGAACTAATAGTGAACAAATAATTTAAACTATTCCGGATTTAATTATGCGCATTATTCACCGGCTTACCCAATATGAGCGTTTGTATCAAAAATTTGGTGACCACCTAGTTGCGACTACCGTGGGTGACGTGGCGAGTTTACTCTTTTGTAGCGAACGGCATGCCCGTACCCTGATTCAGCAACTACAGATGAAGAGTTGGCTCAGCTGGCATTCACAGGTGGGCAGAGGGAAACGAGCGCAACTGCAATGCCTGAAAAAACCTGATGTATTACGGGCTATTTACCTGCAACAGTTCCTTGAACAAGGCGATCATCAGGCGGCATTCTCATTAGCGCAATTGGAACCAGAACGCCTACAAACCTTACTTACCCCCCATATGGGCGGACAATGGCAAGCAGATAGCCCTATTCTGCGTATCCCCTACTACCGCGAACTGGAACCGCTTAATCCCATGAATGCTACAGGGCGGGCAGAACAGCACCTGATTTATACTTTGCATGCCGGACTGACACGGTTTAATACAGGCGACCCGTTGCCTAAACCTGATTTGGCTCATCACTGGCAAATCAGCGCAGATGGCTTAACCTGGCAGTTCTTCTTGCGCAGCCAATTACGTTGGCATAATGGCGACCACATTCATGGTAAGCAATTATTGCAAACACTGACGATTCTGCGCGCAAACCGACGTAGCCAACCCAGTTTTGCTAATATTGTTACTATTACTCTTCCCCACGCTTTATGCCTACAATTTACCCTTTCCCAACCAGATTATTGGCTAGCACACCGACTGGCTGATTTGCCCTGTAGGCTTTTTCATCCAGACGATCCCTTTTTGGGTGCCGGCCCCTTTAAATTAGCGACCTTTGATAAACATTTAGTTCGGCTAGAACAGCACGAATTTTACCATTTGCAACACCCTTATCTGGATATTATCGAGTACTGGATAACCCCTAGCCTGACGGTGAATTCAACAAATGGCAGTTGCCAGCATCCGGTTCGCATCACCATCGGGCAAGAGGAAGAGTTCCCACTGGCCCACCCCGTACAACGCAGCATGAGCCTCGGTTTCTGCTATCTGGCTATTAATCGTCATCGTAGCAATCTCTCTCCACAGCAAATAACCAAGCTACTGATGTTAGTCCAAACCTCGAGCATATTAGAGGCGCTTTCCATCAGCCGTGACGTAATAACGCCCTGCCATGAAATCCTTCCGGGCTGGCCTATTCCACAGTTTACGACGGATGAAAACCCACCCCTTCCAGACTGTTTGGTTCTGACCTATCAACCACCGATGGAGCTTGAGAGCGTCGCTGAGCAACTAAAAGTGGCACTAGCAGCTCATGGCTGTACATTAGAGATCCGCGCCTGCCATGATAAACAGTGGCAAGATGCTGACAAAATTAAAGAGAGTGATTTACTTTTGGCCGATCATTTAGTCGGTGAATCGCCAGAAGCCACAATGGAGAGCTGGCTACGGCTGGACCCTCTGTGGCGCGGAATTTTACAGAACGAACAGTGGAACCAGCAGCAAAAGACGCTGACATTCATTCAGCAGATAGAAAGTGCGCCAGAGCGTTTTCGCCAATTACAAGCTCATTACAATGACCTGATGTTAGCGGGACTGATTTTGCCGCTGTTTAACTATGAATATCAGGTCAACGCCCCACCACGTATCAATGGGGTTACATTAACGGCCTATGGTTGGTTCGATTTCTGTCAAGCCTGGCTACCGCCAATAACGAATTAATGGCTACTATAGCTAATAGGCAATTAGCTATAACGTTAAGCGGGCATAGCGGCATAGCGGCATAGCGGCATAGCAATCATAATCAGCCACCGGTTCTAATCTCTAACGCTAACAGCACAATGACAAGCAACCCAATGGAGGGTTACTACCCTTCTGCGTTTTAACTGAGTAACATACTGTCAGTTCTTAATTTATGCTGCCGGATTAGCCCAATCATTGTTACCCGCAGCCGTACGAGGTTACCGAATGAAACGTGCCGTAGTTGTTTTTAGTGGTGGGCAAGACTCCACCACCTGCTTAATTCAAGCGTTACAGCAATATGACGAAGTACATTGCATTACCTTCGATTACGGCCAACGCCACCGTACGGAAATAGATGTTGCCCGCAAACTTGCACTCCAACTAGGTGCCACAGCACATAAAGTGCTGGATGTCGGCATGCTGAACGAACTGGCCGTCAGCAGCCTGACTCGTGACAGTATTCCTATCCCGCCATATGATGCCAACGCTGAGGGTGCATTACCCAGCACTTTTGTCCCTGGGCGTAACATACTGTTTCTCACCTTAGCCTCTATTTATGCGTATCAAGTACAAGCCCAAGCCGTTATCACCGGTGTTTGCGAGACTGACTTCTCTGGCTATCCGGATTGCCGCGATGAGTTTGTTAAGGCATTGAACCACGCTATCGATTTAGGCATTGGCCGGGATATCGCTTTTATCACTCCTCTAATGTGGCTTGATAAAGCCGAAACGTGGGCGCTAGCCGATTACTATCAACAATTGGAGCTCATTCGCCACCATACACTGACTTGTTACAACGGAATTAAAGGGGACGGCTGTGGCCAATGTGCTGCCTGTCACCTACGAGCTAAAGGCCTGGCATCTTATCTGGCGAATAAACAGCAGGTTATATTAAGCCTCAAACAAAAGGTTGGGTTGGCCTAATATATACCCTAAATAATTCGAGTTGCAGGAAGGCGGCAACTGAGTAAGTCCCCAGGCGCTGACACCAGTAAGTGACTGGGGTGACAAATCTGCCGAGCCTGCCGGGGCAGATTTGAACGCTGCTTGTAGTAGCCTCATAGAAGCGAGGCCCATGGACGGGCCGAGTAACTAACGTAGCCAACGTACATGTAACTTGGAATATGAGCGGTATAGCAGCCTATCTATATAGTATGGCCGCAACACACTCTCAATAACTGTTCCATTCCTCAACCGCCGTTTGGGATTAATATCAAGCTACCCGATTGACTAGCTCCTCCAGTTTTTCACGTAACTCACCTTCCAGCGGCAACGCTTTCTGGCTACGTTGGTCAATACAGACGAATGTCAGTTCCGCATCAACAACTGGGATAGCGGTTGGCTCAAGCGTGATCGTATGCTTCATCACACCACTTTTACCGTTTAGTTTAAGTAACTGGCTATCGATACGTAGCAAGTCACCTAATACAGCAGGCCGACGGTAGCTAATATTGATATTCACCACGATAAAAGCAATTTGGCGCTCAACCATCCATTGGAATGCGGGTTGCCCATCCAGCCATTCCCAGCGAGCCTCTTCGAGAAACTCTAAGTATCGGGCATTATTAACATGTTGAAAAACATCAATATGGAAACCCCGGACTTTAATATGAGTATGCATGGCTATGAGCTTCTCCAATCTGTGAACAAGTATGAGAGGATGACCAACGAAACTGGTAGGACCTCAATACAAGATTAGCAGACGAAAATTACTGCATAGCGTGCTCACTATATAACCTTGATCAGAATCACAGTTTTAAATCACCGTCCTAATCCACATAATAAAATGCTAATAATTATGTTGGTACAAGCCGCCAGACCAATACCTACCCATGGCCTGGCGGCTTGATTTACCAATTTATTGTTCTATTTATAATCCATATACCACTTTTTATAATCCAGATACCGCTTTGGCTCCTATGAAACTCATCGGCAAGCATCAGGGGCCCCCTTACGACAAGAGCATCACAATTTAATCTTGTCGTTATTTCGTTCCAAGAAAGAGGGACCAAGGCCAGGCACTTCGAGTAATTGATCCACATGTGTGAATGGCCCCGACTGTTCACGATAGGTAATGATTGCTTCCGCCTTTTTTCTGCCAATACCACTCAAAAACTGCGCTAACTGTTCAGCATTAGCGCTATTAATATTGATCTGGTGTTGTTGGTTATCTGATGCGTTAACCGAGGAACCTGCTGCTACATTTTTAGTGTTATCACTTGTCTTCTCTGCCGACTGTGCTGGCGTACCTTTTACTTTAGCGCCGTTATCTGCTGCGATATTAGAAGACTTTTTTGAGACTTTATCCTGAGTATTATCTGTGGAAGCGGCAGGAGCCGCATAAGCGAAAGAATGAATATTGAGACCCGTTAGTAATACGGTTATGGCAAATAATTTTCCTAAAAATTTCATGCTGTATCCTCCTTGTGTTTGACAGCATGGCTACCTTGCCGTACCCCTTGTCTCAGCGCAAAGGGCAGATCACAGATATGCGAAAGGTCGCCAGAGCGACCTTTCTTTTATTACATCGGTTTGCAAATGAATGCGAAGCTTATTGCGGTTGTTGTTGCTCTGCAGGGCCTATTTTAATGGTTGCCTGCTTATGCAGATTAGCCATCAACGCATCAAAAATCATGCTAACAGACTCTTCCTGCATCTTCTCGATAAAGACCTTCGTTTCACTTTCCGGCAATTTACCCGGTGTCACCGATAACAGCTCGATCAATACGATGTTGCCTTGACGGTCCTGAGATAAACCATAAACCGGCTGGTCTTTCTGTGGATGCGCCAGAGCGAAGATAGTCTGCATAAGTTGATCATCAACCGATGCATATGACAGTGTTTTCTTGTCCCCGAAGCTGATATCAGCGGACTTCATCGCCTCTTCGCCTTTACCTTGTTTCAACGCGGTTAAGATCTTCTCACCATCCACACGCGCCTGTTGTTCCGCTTTTTGGCGTTTCACCAGCTCACTAATTTGATCGCGAACCTGATCGAATGGCTCAATACCTTCTGGCTTGTGACCATCAATACGAATGACAAAAGCACGGTCACCATCCACGGTAATAACATCTGAGTTACTACCCGTAGAACCATTCTCACCCATCAGGCGGCCATCAAAGATTGCCTGTACTACCGGTTTGAAATTAATTTCAGCCGGTACCGTGTCACGGGTGAACCAACCTGTTTGTTGAGCTTTAATCCCCGCGACCTCTTCGGCTGAAGCCAGAGATTCGTTATCGCTAGTTGCCGCATCATTGACTTTTTGCTGTAGCGCATAATAAGCGTCAAGCGCTTTTTCCTGCTTAAGCTTTTTAGCCAACTCATCATGAACTTCTGATAGCGGTTTAACTAACTCTGGTTTGATATCATTTAAGCGAACAATTAAATAGCCGACAGAAGATTTGATCACATCAGACAGTTGGCCTTTATCGTTCAGATTGGCGACTTTCACCTCTTCAGGTGTTGTTTCTGGCTCCAGCCAACCTAGTTCGCCACCATTATTACGAGAAATAATATCGGTGGATTTTTCTTTGGCTACCGCAGCAAAATCAGCACCTTTTTTCAGCTCATCAAGCGCCGCTTTAGCTTCGGCTTCTGTTTTAAACTGAATGACGCTGTAATTACGGCGTTCAGGTTGGGTGTAACTGCTGCGGTTCTGATCGTAATACGCTGCAATATCCTCTTCAGTCACCGTGATACTGCCCTGCATTGCCGCTGCATCCATAGCAATAAAACTGACCTTCATCTGTTCCGGTGCAATGAAATTATGTTTGTTCTGATCGTAATAAGCTTGTAGCTCTTCATCAGTAACTTTCTGCTGTGCTTGAAGTGCTTTGAGGTCCAAAGTAGCCAGGCGGACGTCACGTTGCTGTAAAACCAACGCTGACATTGCCTGAACTTCAATAGGCAGCACAAAACCGGTATCACTAAAGGCTTTCAGCAATTGCTGATTGATCAGCTGCTGACGTTGCAATTGAGCAAATTGCTCTGGGGTGTAGCCCAGTTGGTTAATCAGTGCGAGATATCTGTTATTGTCGAAATGTTCACCTGTTTGGAAATCAGGTATCTGGCGGATAGACTCTTTTACTTGTTCATCGCTAACAGTCAGACCCAATTTTCTAGCATATTGGTCAAGTAACACATTGTTGATCAATTGCCCAAGCACCTGTTGACGCAACTGTTGCATGTAGCCCTCATTCGCGGCCAGCACAGAGAACTGTTCACCTAATTTTTGTTGCAGGCGACCACGTTCACTTTGCATAGCCTGTTCTAACTGAGCCCGGCTAATGTCTTGGTCATTAACTTTGGCTGCGTAATCGTTGGAGCCACCAATCAAATAGCTGCCAACCCCAGTCAGGATAAAGGACAACATGATCAGGGCCAGAATGATTTTGAGCACGACGTTATTAGCAGCCGCGCGTAAATTGTCCATCATAATGTGACAATACTCCGCTGTAATGTGGATTAAAACTCTTGCGCAGGTCTAAATAAAACCAGCATTCCTTGCGACAGCCCTTCGTGCTGCTGCGCGTTAAAACTGCTTACTGTGCTTTTATTACCGTTAGCCAGCCACTAAGGTTCTTTCGTCAGACTGGTATTTTACGCCAGTTCAGTAGCTAAGCGAAAAAAAAGCGCATCATAAACGATGCGCCTTGTATCTTACCTTACCAGCTCAACTGCGTCAGGTTATTGTTTAACACAAACAATATTTGCCACAGGTGATATTTGACGCAAATCAGTTTACTGCGTCTTTCAGGCCTTTACCGGCACGAAAACCCGGTACTTTAGCGGCTGGAATACTAATTTCTTTACCTGTCTGCGGGTTGCGGCCAGTACGTGCAGAACGCTCACGTACTGCAAAAGTACCAAAACCAACCAGAGCCACATCATCCCCTTCTTTCAAGGATTCAGTAACAGAAGTAATAATTGCATCTAACGCACGCCCAGCGGCCGCTTTAGAAATATCAGCACCTGCGGCAATTTTGTCTATCAGTTGTGACTTATTCACTCTTTCATCCCCTTTAGAATTCTATCGTCGCGCCGAAAATCCCTACGGACAACACGACAGCGCGGCTGTTATATCAATCCTGTCCAACCTTGGCAAGCAGCCCAAGAGCTTAAAATTTTGCCGGACAGCCGAACTAACTTAGCGGCACAAAAAATAGCTGGCAAGCAGGATTTCACTTACCAGCATTAGTTTTATCAATACTTCTTGCGATCCGTCACTATTTTAGCGCTACTGGCTGGGCACCAAAGGCCGGGTGTTCCAACGCAATGGCTAAAACATCGTCAATTCGTTTAACCGGATGGATCTCCAGATCAGCTATAACATTGTCAGGAATCTCTTCCAGATCACGTTTGTTATCATCTGGAATCAACACCACTTTGATCCCACCACGGTGAGCAGCCAGTAATTTCTCTTTCAAACCGCCAATCGGCAATACTAAGCCGCGTAAGGTTATCTCACCAGTCATCGCAACGTCAGCACGAACGGGGTTACCCGTCAGACAAGAAACCAGCGCTGTACACATTGCAATACCGGCGCTCGGACCATCTTTAGGTGTTGCCCCTTCCGGCACATGTACGTGGATGTCGCGTTTTTCGTAGAAATCAGGGTTAATGCCCAATTTATCCGCGCGCGCACGCACCACGGTCAAAGCCGCCTGAATCGACTCTTGCATTACTTCACCCAGAGAGCCGGTATAAGTCAACTTGCCTTTACCCGGAACACAAGCAGTCTCGATAGTAAGTAAGTCGCCACCCACTTCAGTCCACGCCAAACCCGTTACCTGACCTACGCGGTTTTCAGTATCGGCACGACCATAGTCAACCTTTTGAACGCCAAGGAAATCTTTTAGGTTATCCCCGTTGATTTCAATGTGCTTAACCGTTTTGTCCATCAGCAGATTTTTTACCGCCTTACGACACAGTTTAGAAATTTCACGTTCCAAACTGCGCACCCCAGCTTCACGGGTGTAGTAACGGATAATACTCATAATGGCGCTGTCATCAATGGTCAATTCACCTTTCTTGATGGCATTACGCTCAAATTGTTTTGGCAACAGATGCTGCTTAGCAATATTGAGCTTCTCATCTTCGGTATAGCCGGACAGACGAATAACTTCCATACGATCCAGCAGCGGTGCTGGAATATTCATGGAATTAGAGGTCGCAACAAACATGACATCCGAGAGATCGTAATCCACTTCCAGGTAGTGGTCGTTAAATGCAACGTTTTGCTCTGGATCCAGAACTTCCAACAACGCAGAAGCAGGATCCCCACGCATATCCGATGCCATTTTATCGATCTCATCCAATAGGAAGAGTGGGTTTTTCACACCAACTTTCGCCATCTTCTGGATCAACTTACCCGGCATAGAACCAATATACGTACGGCGGTGACCACGGATTTCAGCTTCATCACGCACCCCCCCCAATGCCATACGCACATACTGGCGACCCGTTGCTTTAGCAATTGACTGCCCCAGTGAGGTTTTACCGACCCCTGGAGGCCCAACCAAGCAAAGGATTGGCCCTTTAATTTTGCTGACCCGGCTCTGGACTGCGAGATATTCCAAAATACGATCTTTAACACGCTCTAAACCGTAATGGTCGGTATCCAGAACTTCTTGTGCTTTAACCAGGTCTTTTTTAACTTTGCTGCGGCTATTCCAAGGAACCTGCAACATCCAGTCGATGTAGCCACGAACCACGGTTGCTTCCGCAGACATTGGCGACATCATTTTCAGTTTTTGCAGCTCCGCTTCGGTTTTTTCACGCGCATCTTTCGGCATTTTAGCCGCTTCAATTTTACGTTTCAGCGCTTCATGTTCGTCTGGTGTATCGTCCATCTCGCCCAGTTCTTTCTGAATAGCTTTCATTTGCTCATTCAGATAGTACTCACGCTGGCTCTTTTCCATCTGCTTTTTAACACGATTACGGATCCGCTTTTCAACCTGTAACAGATCGATTTCCGACTCCATCATCGCCATCAAGTATTCCAGACGTTCGGTGATATCGAACATTTCCAGAACAGCTTGTTTATCATTTAACTTCAATGGCATATGTGCAGCGATGGTATCAGCAAGACGTGCCGCATCATCAATGCTGTGCAACGAAGCCAGCACTTCCGGCGGGATTTTTTTGTTCAGTTTGATATAACCTTCAAACTGATTAATCGCGGTACGTACCAAGACTTCTTGTTCGCGATCATCCATAACGGGTGATTCAAGATATTCCGCCTGGGCAGCAAAATGCTCGCCACTGTCAGAAAGCGTGGTGATACGCGCACGCTGTAAACCTTCAACCAACACTTTTACTGTGCCGTCAGGCAACTTCAGCATTTGCAAAATCGAGGCTACGGTACCCACCGAAAACAGATCGTTGATACCAGGCTCGTCGGTCGAAGCTTCTTTCTGCGCAACCAGCATGATTCTTTTATCATGGTCCATCGCAGCTTCCAGGCACCGAATCGACTTTTCCCGGCCAACAAATAGTGGGATCACCATATGCGGATAAACCACCACATCGCGCAGAGGCAATACGGGGATTTCTATGCGTTCGGAACGCTCAGGGTTCATAGAGCTCTCTCTTAGTTTAGCTTCCGCCAGATTACTGGAAATCTCGTGAAACACGAGTCATCACGAGTTTCACTAAATAGGTATTTGAGTATATGGGGACGAATGTCTTACATTCAACGATAACAATACGAGGAAAAAGAAATGGGGGATAAAATCCCCCATTGTCATACTAACTGCCTGGACAAGCTGGTTAATTATTCACCAGAAGCTTGCGCTTCGGGCTGACCATAAATCAGCATCGGCGCGGATTGACCAGCAATAACTGATTCATCCACGACCACCTTCTCTACGCTATCCATTGATGGCAGATCATACATCGTATCCAGCAAAGCGCCTTCGACAATGGAGCGCAGGCCACGAGCACCTGTTTTACGCGCCATCGCTTTCTTGGCAATCGCAGTCAATGCTTCGTCACGGAACTCGAGCTCAACACCTTCAAGGCTGAATAATGCCTGATATTGCTTGGTCAGTGCATTTTTCGGCTCTTTAAGGATCTGAATCAGTGCGTCCTCACTCAGTTCGCTCAATGTGGCAACTACCGGCAAACGACCGATAAATTCAGGGATTAAGCCAAATTTGATTAAGTCTTCTGGCTCAACCTGACTCAGCAACTCGCCTTCTGTTGCCTTTTCTGATTGGCCTTTTACCACTGCGCCAAAGCCGATACCGGAACCGGTATTAATACGCTGCCCAATAACTTTGTCCAAACCGGCAAAAGCACCACCGCAGATAAACAGAATTTTGGAGGTATCAACCTGCAAAAACTCCTGCTGCGGATGCTTGCGGCCACCTTGTGGCGGCACCGCAGCAATAGTCCCTTCGATCAATTTCAGCAGAGCCTGTTGCACGCCTTCACCTGAGACATCACGGGTGATAGATGGATTATCAGACTTACGTGAAATCTTATCAATTTCATCGATATAGACGATACCACGTTGTGCTTTCTGTACGTCGTAATCACACTTCTGTAGTAGCTTCTGAATGATGTTTTCGACATCTTCACCCACATAGCCAGCTTCAGTCAGCGTAGTCGCGTCCGCCATAGTAAACGGCACGTCCAGGAGGCGAGCCAATGTTTCCGCCAACAGCGTTTTACCGCTACCTGTTGGACCAATCAGCAAAATATTACTTTTACCCAGTTCAATACCATTACTGGTATCACCGTTACGCAGACGCTTGTAGTGGTTATACACTGCAACTGCCAGCACTTTTTTCGCAGGTTCCTGCCCGATGACATAATCATCAAGGTGGTGACGAATTTCATGCGGTGTAGGCAGTGAACTGCGATCCCGGTGCGGGGAAACTTCCTTGATCTCTTCGCGAATAATGTCATTGCACAAATCGACACATTCATCGCAGATATACACTGACGGCCCGGCAATTAGCTTACGCACTTCATGCTGGCTTTTGCCGCAGAAAGAGCAATACAGCAGCTTTCCTGAACCGTCTTTGCGCTTATCTGTCATCAGTAAACCTCTTTTTCAGTATCTGCCACACCCGAAACTATGGTGGCAGGGAGACTATTCTCGCTATTTCTGGACATCACGTTAACACTCAACGGATAGCCGATATATCAGGGAGTGTTCGAACAACACGCGATTGCATCTACTCGATCCCATAATTTGTTCTATTTACATACACTATAGTATATCGGCTCGCAGAAATAATTCGTTAGTCACGACGGGTGAATACGGAATCAACTAACCCATATTCTACAGACTGTTCTGCTGACAAGAAACGGTCACGCTCTGTGTCTCTCTCGATTTCTTCGAGAGATTTCCCCGTGTGATATGCCATCAGTTCATTCATGCGCGATTTTACTTTTAAAATCTCTTTGGCATGGATTTCAATGTCTGTGGCCTGCCCCTGGAAACCGCCCAACGGTTGGTGAATCATCACCCGTGAATTCGGCAAGCAGAAACGTTTACCTTTGGCGCCCGCAGTCAACAGGAATGCCCCCATTGAACATGCTTGCCCCATACAGATAGTGCTGACATCAGGCTTAATGAATTGCATGGTGTCATAAATTGACATCCCGGCAGTAATCACCCCACCTGGTGAGTTAATATACAGAAAAATATCTTTTTCTGGATTCTCGGCTTCCAAAAACAGCATCTGTGCTGTGATTAGGTTAGCCATATGGTCTTCAACCTGACCCGTCAGGAAGATAATGCGTTCTTTCAACAGACGGGAGAAGATATCGTAAGAACGCTCCCCACGTGAAGTCTGCTCAACTACCATTGGCACCAGAGCCATGTTAGGTGCAAATTGATCTCGTTCGCCACTGTATGACATTACCGTCTCCTAATAGAATTTACTTTGGCGCCATTCATAACCGATTCTACTTGAGATAAGTAATGATGACTATGTTCATGCAACAAGGTCGCATACAAAACGCCTGGCCTCCCAGACTCATTCGACAATGGTAATCAGCCAGTATTTCATCAACATCTTATATGAACGTCTGTTAGCTTAATTGGGGATAAATACGTATTTTCAAGCCCCACGAATACCTTTTATCTAACGACCAATTCTTATCCCTACTGTAATCTCGACACCCAATTAATTATTTAGTTGCTAAGTGCTTCATTCTACTTTTTAAATATAGCGCAGATTACAACGAAACATGTCAGATGAATCATACTATTAAGTGATTATTGTTACCAAAAGAAAAAGCCCGTGACCAATAATGGCGACGGGCTTAATCAATCAAAATACTGAATGGGTCCCATCCAGCATCATGCGCTGAAAAACATTACGCTGCAGTGGTCTGATTCATCAGCTCACTGAAAGTCGTTGGTTTTTCAGTGACTTTGGCTTTAGCCAGCAGCGTTTCCACTGCTTGCTCTTCCAGAGCAACATTACGCATATTATTCATCAGCTCTTTATTCTTGCTGTAGAACTCAATCACTTCTTGTGGATCTTCGTAAGCAGATGCCATTTCTTCGATCAGAGCTTTAACACGATCTTCATCCGCTGTCAGCTCATGCTGGCTGATCACTTCGCCCAACAACAGACCAACAACAACACGGCGCTTAGCTTGTTCTTCGAACAGTTCGCGTGGCAGTTCAGCAGCTTGTTTCTCGTTGCCACCGAAACGCTGTGCAGCCTGACGACGCAGAACATCAATTTCGCCGTCAACCAGTGCAGTTGGAACGTCGATATTATTAGCGCTGACCAAGCCGTCGATTGCCTGAGTTTTAACACGGTTACGTACCGCGCCTTTCAGCTCACGCTCCATATTTTTACGCACTTCAGCACGCAAACCTGCCAATGAACCATCAGCAACACCAAAACGTTTGATAAATTCTTCAGTCAGTTCTGGCAGCTCGCGGACTTCAACTTTCTTCAACACGATGGCGAATTTAGCTGATTTACCTTTCAGGTTTTCTGCGTGGTAATCTTCTGGGAAGTTTACGTCGATAGTGAATTCTTCACCGGCCTTGTGGCCGATAACACCGTCTTCGAAACCAGGGATCATACGGCCCTGCCCCATTGCCAGCACGAAATCAGTCGCTTTGCCGCCTTCAAACTCTTCACCATCGATAGAGCCAGTGAAATCCAGAGTCGCGCGATCTTCAGCCGTTGCTGCAGCGTCGGTTTCTTTCCAGGTAGCTTGTTGCTTACGCAGTGTTTCCAGCATGGTATCAACGTCAGCGTCGTTAACTTCAACAACTGGCTTCTCAACTTCAATGCTTTCCAGATCTTTCAGTTCCACTTCTGGATACACTTCAAACTCAACAGAATAAGTAAAATCTTCACCCTGCTTGTACTCACCTGGCACGTAGTTTGGCGCGCCAGCTGGATTGATTTTTTCTTTGATGATCGCATCAACGAAATTACGTTGCATCAGATCACCCAGTACATCTTGACGTACTGACGAGCCGTAACGCTGTTCAACGATATTCATCGGCACATGGCCTTTGCGGAAACCGTCGATACGAACATTTTTAGCGGCTTTAATTAATTCACTTTTTACTGCTTTCTCAATGCTGTCAGCAGCAACAGTAATTGTTACACGGCGGCCAAGGCCTTGAGTGGTTTCAACAGAAACTTGCATCTTGTTACCTCAAAAAAATCACAGTGCTCGGTCAACTCCAGAAGCTGCAAACGAAGCAGCACCATTACCTTTTCAGGAATGATGCGAACTCTGAAAACACCCTCCAAGAACCGGGACGGCCGCATTACAGAACCGAGTATCCCAGATGTCAGAAGCGTCCCGAAACCATTCCGGAAAAATAAGACGCGACATTATAGCGGCGCATAGGTTATGAGTCGAGGAAAGCAAGCGAATGTTGTCGCGGTAAAATTCACGCATGAGTCGTTCCCTCGGCAAAAACTCCTATGGCGCAACTATTAAATGAAGATGTCGCCCGTACAGAAACACAAACGGCCCTAGAGCCGTTTGTAAAATTCTCATCTACTAATACCCTAAATCAGGCCAGAATGACTACTGCTATTAAGCCTGTTTATGGATTAAGCCAGCGTATTGGCACCACGACAAGAGGGAGATGCTGGCACGGTATCTTGTAATCCTGCCCACTCTTTCCGTGTATAAGTATGTAACGCCAGCGCGTGAACACTGCCAGCTAGCTCATCAGCCAGCACACTATAAATAGAACGATGGCGGCTCAGAAAACGCTGATCTTGGAACTTATCGCTCACGATCACAATTTTAAAATGACTTTCAGAGCCGGCAGGTACATTGTGGCGATAGCTTTCATTAATCACCTCCAAATGATCCGGTACGAATGCCGCTTTTAGTTTTTCTTCAATTTGTTCCCGAATCAAAATCATGTTGCTCTCCTTACTGCCGAGACAGAAAACTGCCTACTCTCTTGCAATATTAGTCGATTCCTGCTGCTTTATAACATTTTAGATACAAAATATCCTGGATAAATCTCTTTTGTCTGTATGGCGTATGACGCTAATCTGCTAATCAGATAAAAAGGTCACTTGTCAGTGTCTTAAGTAAAAATAGAGGTGTCTAGGGGGAAATCGGCTTTTAGATGAATTTCTGTTCATCAGGTTCTTCCCCCAGCCAATGGCAGTGTTATGATGGGGCAACTGCAAATTCGCAAAATAAGATGGCAGCTATCCTGCTCTGATTATTAAAGAATTCCATAACTATCGAGAAAGTGAACATGCTAAAGAAAATTCTTTTCCCGCTGTTGGCTGTTTTTATATTGGCCGGTTGTGCTACCACAAGTAACACGCTGAATGTCACGCCAAAAGTGGTATTGCCAACACAAGATCCAACACTGATGGGTGTAACTATCAGTATCAATGGCGCAGATCAGCGTCAGGACTCCGCGCTGGCTAAAGTTAATCGCGATGGGCAATTAGTGGTGCTAACACCATCACGTGATTTGCGCTTCCTGTTACAGGAAGTTCTCGAAAAACAAATGACGGCCCGCGGTTATATGATTGGTGCTGATGGTGCGGTTGACCTACAAATTGTAGTTAACCAACTGTATGCCGATGTGCAGGAAGGTAACTTGCGCTACAACATCACCACCAAAGCCGATATCTCAATCACGGCAACGGCGAAAAATGGCAACAAGCAGGTAAAAAACTACCGCGCGACCTACAATGTTCAGGGAGCGTTTACGGCAACTAACGAAAAAATCACCGATGCTGTAAATACCGTGTTAAGTGACGTTATTGCCGATATGGCGCAAGACACTAGCGTCAGTAGCTTTATCAAACAAAATGCACGCTAATTTGATGTTTGCTTAACCTTTTTTGCCTAACACAATTATAGTTACTTAACAGAATTATAGTTGCTTAACAGAATGCTCTGCCCCACACCTTGCGGCAGAGCAGGTAGATTTCTTATGCCCAATCGCTATTCAAACCTTTTTACCCAACGTAACTCTATTATTCTTCTGTTATTGGGCTTTGCCTCTGGCCTTCCTTTAGCGCTTACCAGTGGCACACTACAAGCATGGATGACCGTTGAAAATGTCAATCTTAAGACAATTGGTATTTTCTCGCTGGTTGGCCAAGCCTATGTTTTTAAGTTTCTTTGGTCCCCGCTGATGGACCGCTACACGCCGTCCTTTTTAGGGCGTCGGCGCGGTTGGTTGCTGATAAGCCAGTTATTACTCATTATTGCCATTATCGCGATGGGCTTTATGGAGCCTGCCAAACATTTATGGTGGCTGGCAGCGGTCGCGGTATTAGTCGCATTTTGTTCAGCTTCTCAAGATATCGTTTTTGATGCTTATAAAACTGACTTGCTTACCACTGAAGAACGCGGTACTGGTGCGGCAGTATCGGTATTAGGCTACCGCTTGGCAATGCTGGTTTCCGGTGGGTTAGCGTTGTGGATAGCAGATCGCTATCTCGGCTGGCAATCAACTTATTGGCTAATGGCCGGATTGATGTTGATTGGGGTGTTCGCTACCTTGCTCGCCCCTGAACCCGATATTCGAATTGCCCCACCCAAAACACTGGAACAGGCCATTGTCGCTCCATTACGTGATTTTTTCGGTCGTAATAATGCTTGGCTGATCTTGCTGCTTATTGTGTTTTACAAAATGGGGGATGCGTTTGCTGCAAGCCTGAGTACGACTTTTCTTATACGCGGCGTCGGGTTTGATGCCGGTGAAGTGGGGTTGGTGAATAAAACGCTGGGGCTGATCGCCACTATTATTGGCGCTCTATATGGCGGTCTATTAATGCAGCGACTGAGCTTATTCCGAGCCTTAATGATCTTCGGTATTTTACAAGCGGTTTCCAACATGGGCTATTGGCTACTAGCCATCACTGATAAAAATATATTATCCATGGGCAGTGCCATATTTTTGGAGAACTTGTGTGGTGGGATGGGAACCGCAGCCTTTGTCGCATTACTCATGACACTCTGTAACAAGTCCTTCTCCGCCACACAGTTTGCCCTATTATCAGCCCTCTCTGCTGTAGGCCGAGTTTATGTTGGCCCGATTGCTGGTTGGTTTGTCGAGGCCCATGGCTGGCCACTTTTCTATTTATTCTCTATCGCCGCCGCTATTCCAGGGCTATTGCTACTGTATATCTGCCGTCAAACGCTGGATCATACTCAGAAAACCGATGAATTCATGCCCCGGACCGCATTTAAAACGGCTTATCGTTGGGCACTACGCTTGCTCGTTATTGGCTGCCTGTTGCTGTCTATGTGGCTAATTTTGTTGATATGTAACGCACTGGATTGGACCTCCATACCACAAGTGGCCGATACCTTATTCTTAAGGGGAATTCAGTTCAGCATCGTCGGGATGACTCTCGGGGGGCTACTGGATTATTTAGCGCTCAGACGGCAAAAACTAGCCTAGTAAATCACTTCAGTCACATAAAGCCGGTGCTTGCACTGGCTGAGGTTATTGACAAAGTGCCTGCAACGGAGAGAACAGGCAGATCGTAAAGACGCCGGCTTCCCTGTATAAAAATAGCCTTCCCTGGGGGCTCGAGCCGCGCCCTCCCTGGCGCGGACGCTTTACTCCTCTGCCTATCCTCACCGTTCAAGATTGAGTCATCGGGGTTTGTCAGCAGTCTGAGCCGGTGCTTGCACTGGCTTTTTTGTTTTTATCAGAAAAACAAGCCTAACAAATAAACCCCACGGATACCTCACCCTCAATTCATTGACACAAATCACACCCTTAAATTCTTGTTGCATGTTTTTTTAAAAAAAACGAGATACGCATCACCTTAAACTATTTATCCTTTCGTGCTCCGAGATTATGATGAGCACACTTTTTGCTAAGGGCTCAGTCCCTTCGCTTTTCCTTAATATTTTTTATCTACACAGAGGCATTTATGCGTAAAATTCTTATCGGCGCTGCAGCACTGGCAACAGTGACTTTGACGCCATCCGTCCAAGCTGAATACCAGTGGGGATTCGGTAATGTCAGCTTGAACTACCTTGACTGGACCAGAAGCACGACGCATAAATCAGGCGATTCTTCGCATAAAGATGACTTCGCCTATATTGAGTTAGAAGGTGGGGCAGGCTTCAGTTGGGGTGAGATTTATGGTTTCTTCGATTTAGAAAACCCCTTCAATTCAAAAACAGCCCAACCAGGTGATAATCAACGCTATACCTTTAAAACAACTGGCCGCTATTATCTGGGTGACAGCGGTTTTAACCTTTATGGCCATGTTTACGGTACATATTCTCTGCCAGGGGATAACAGAAACTTCCATGAAGTGAATACACTGTATGGGGTTGGCTATAACGCTGCTTTCGATTCTCTGTGGCTAAAACCTTTTGTTGCCCTGCACTATGTTGATCAAACTTACTATTCAGGTAACAACGGCTATGTGGTTGGTTGGGTTGCTGGCTATGACTTCACTGCTTTCGATGAAAAATTCAGCATCACTAACTGGAATGAACTGGAATTTAACCGTGCAGAAGCCTATGCAGCAGGCAATGGCGGGAAAAATGGTATCAACGGCGCTATCGCATTGTGGTGGACACCGGTTAAGCAACTCACTACAGGTATTCAATACCGTTATGCCTATAAAAAATTAGGCGAAGACTTTTTACAAGATGGTATCGTTTACTCAATTAAATATAATTTCTAACTATAACTAAATGATTCCAAGGTACCTATTTAGGATACCTTGGAATATATTTTAATTTACCTTTATATCACATATTTTTTACATAAAATAAGCTCACATCCCAATTAAACATCACTATTTCCCTCACACAAAAATGCCAATGAACGTTGTTTTTCCTTAACATTCATGATTTTCTAACCATAGAGCATCGCCAATATATTATTGCTACTGGAAAATTGCCAAATAAGGTAACATCTGTGACCCCCTTAACATAAAGTGTCAACAAGGCGCTGACAGAATATTAAGCATGTTTACAGTCCTGCAACCTTCCCGTAAAATGCCCGCACACATGAAACGACAATAGAGCCATTTTGTAATTGAGGTCGTTAGATGAGACTTAAGAAATACATTAAAAATATGGGAATATTGTCTTTATTTGCAGCCACCGTCATGCTAAGTGGTTGCAATATGGTATTGATGAATCCCAAAGGCGCAATCGGAGTCGAACAAAAAACGCTGATACTGACTGCTATCGGTTTGATGTTGATCGTCGTTATTCCGGTTATTTTTATGGCGTTTGCTTTTGCCTGGAAGTTCCGTGCTTCCAACAAAAGTGCAACGTACACCCCGAACTGGTCCCACTCCAACAAAATTGAGCTTGTTGTTTGGGCTGTTCCAATCATTATCATCGCTATTTTGGCTACGATAACGTGGAAAACAACCCACGAACTTGATCCATTCAAACCTATCGTTGTGGCCGGTAAAGATCCGATCACCATCGAAGTGGTCTCCCTTGACTGGAAATGGTTATTTATCTACCCAGAACAAGGCATCGCTACCGTAAATGAACTGGCCTTCCCTACTGGTGTTCCGGTGAACTTCAAAATCACTTCTAACTCAGTAATGAACTCGTTCTTTATCCCTCAGTTAGGCGGGCAGATTTATGCGATGGCCGGGATGCAGACTAAATTGCATCTGATTGCCAATGAACCAGGTAAATACAACGGTATTTCCAGTAGTTTCAGTGGCCAAGGCTTCTCTGGTATGAAATTCACTGCGATTGCAACACCAACGCAGGAGGACTTCAACCAATGGGTCGAACAAGTGAAAAAATCGCCGAACACCCTGAATACAACTAACGATTTCGAGAAACTGGCTACGCCAAGTGAAAATAACCCGGTGGAATACTTCTCCAGTATCAAACCGGCGCTATTTAAAGAAATCATTGGTAAGTTTATGGGCGATATGAACATGCCAAAAAATGGTAATGGCATGCCAAAAGGCATGGATATGAGCCAGGGCATGGAAATGGGCGAACACACTGCTCACGCCGGAGCCGAGGAATAAAACGATGTTGGGAAAATTAACACTTGATGCGGTTCCATTAGGCGAACCAATCATAATGGTGACCGTTGCTGCAATTATTATTGGGGGAGCGGCACTTGTCGCTGCTCTGACTTATTTCGGCAAGTGGAAATGGCTGTGGAGCGAATGGCTGACTTCGGTTGACCATAAAAAAATCGGCATCATGTACATTCTGGTTGCCATGGTCATGCTGTTGCGTGGTTTTGCCGATGCCATCATGATGCGTAGTCAGCAAGCACTTGCTTCTGCGGGCGAAGCAGGTTTCCTGCCACCTCACCACTATGATCAAATCTTCACCGCGCACGGCGTTATCATGATTTTCTTCATGGCGATGCCTTTCGTTGTTGGCTTGATGAATATAGTTGTACCGCTACAAATCGGTGCACGTGACGTTGCCTTCCCGTTCCTAAACTCTCTGAGCTTCTGGCTCTTTGCTGTTGGGGTGGTGTTAATTAACATCTCTCTGGGAGTCGGTGAATTTGCTCAGACTGGCTGGCTTGCTTATCCACCACTATCAGGTATTGAATACAGTCCTGGTGTCGGGGTTGACTACTGGATATGGAGCCTACAGATCTCCGGTCTGGGGACATTGCTAACCGGTGTGAACTTCTTTGCGACTATCCTGAAGATGCGTGCACCTGGCATGTCAATGATGAAAATGCCGGTCTTCACTTGGGCTGCATTTTGTACCAACATCTTGATTATCGTTTCTTTCCCAATCCTGACAGTCACCGTCGCATTACTGACGCTGGATCGTTACCTTGGCACCCATTTCTTTACCAATGATATGGGTGGCAACATGATGATGTACATCAACCTGATTTGGGCCTGGGGCCATCCGGAAGTGTACATTTTGGTGTTGCCGGTATTCGGGGTCTTCTCCGAAGTTACCGCAACCTTCTCAAGAAAGCGCCTGTTTGGTTACACCTCTCTAGTGTGGGCAACCATCGCGATTACCGTCCTGTCGTTTATTGTTTGGCTACACCACTTCTTTACCATGGGGTCAGGTGCCAACGTTAACGCCTTCTTCGGTATTGCCACGATGATCATTTCCATCCCAACAGGGGTGAAAATCTTCAACTGGTTGTTCACTATGTACCAAGGCCGTATTCAAATTAACTCCGCGATGCTGTGGACTATTGGCTTCATCGTGACCTTCTCTATCGGCGGGATGACCGGGGTTCTGCTGGCCGTACCGGGTGCAAACTTTGTTCTGCATAACAGCCTGTTCCTGATTGCGCACTTCCATAACGTAATTATCGGTGGTGTGGTCTTCGGGTGCTTCGCTGGCCTAACGTATTGGTGGCCTAAATCATTCGGCTTTATGCTGAATGAAAAGTGGGGAATCCGTGCATTTTGGTTCTGGATTATTGGTTTCTTCGTTGCCTTTATGCCGCTGTACGTATTGGGCTTTATGGGAATGACCCGTCGTCTGAGCCAAGATATCAACCCAGAATTCCATACGATGCTCATGGTAGCCGCTGGTGGTGCCGCACTGATTGCTTGCGGTATCTTGTGTCAGGTAATCCAAGTATTCGTCAGTATCCGTGACCGCGAACAAAACCGTGATCTGACCGGTGACCCATGGGGTGCCCGTACGCTGGAATGGTCTACTTCTTCCCCTCCGCCGTTCTATAACTTCGCCGTTGTTCCTAATGTTGTTGACCGTGATGAGTTCTGGGACATGAAAGAGAAAGGCGAAGCCTATAAGCGCCCAGCGAAATACGAAGAAATCCACATGCCGAAGAATACTGGTGCAGGTGTGATTATTGCTGGCTTCAGCTTGATTTTCGGCTTTGCTATGGTCTGGTATATCTGGTGGCTAGCCATTATTGGCTTCGTTGGCATGATCGTTACCTGGATCGTGAAAAGCTTCGACGAGGATGTAGATTACTATGTGCCAGTGGCTGAAGTGGAGCGCATCGAAAATCTTCATCATGAACAAATCAGCAAAGCAGGCGTGAATCATGTCAACTGAAACTCTGACTAACCACAACGTAGCCCATGCAGAGCATGAGCATCACGATGCGGGAGCGACGAAAGTATTCGGCTTCTGGGTCTACCTGATGAGCGACTGTATTTTGTTTGCGACTCTATTCGCAACTTATGCAGTGCTGGTAAATGGGACCGCTGGCGGTCCTTCAGGTAAGGAGCTTTTCGATTTAAACTTTGTTCTGATCGAAACCTTCCTGCTGCTTTTCAGTAGTATTACTTACGGCGTGGCAATGCTGGGCATGAACAAAGGGAGTGTAAAGCAGGTCAATACCTGGTTGGGCTTCACCTTCCTGTTCGGTCTCGGCTTTATCGCAATGGAACTCTACGAATTCCATAAACTGATTGAAGAAGGTTACGGTCCGGCACGTAGTGGGTTCTTGTCGGCCTACTTTGCCTTGGTTGGCACCCATGGTCTTCACGTAACCGCTGGCCTCGCATGGATCATTATTATGATGATTCAAGTAGCAAGACGTGGTCTTAACTCAACCAATAGAACCCGTCTGATGTGTCTGAGTTTGTTCTGGCACTTCCTAGACGTGGTCTGGATCTGTGTATTCACCGTAGTTTATCTGTTAGGAGCCATATAATGAGTCATTCAACAACTACTCACGGTGGAGCCAGCCACGGTAGCTTGAAGTCCTATATTATAGGCTTCGTGCTGTCGGTGATCCTGACAGTTATTCCATTTGTTATGGTGATGAGTGGTACTGCTTCCTATACAACGACTCTGCTCACCGTGGTCGGTTTAGCTGTTGTGCAAATTGTTGTACATTTAGTGTACTTCTTACATATGAATACTTCGTCTGAAGAACGCTGGAATCTGGTGGCGCTCCTGTTCACCGCTATGATTATTGCAATCGTTGTAGTGGGCTCACTCTGGATTATGTACAACCTCAACATCAATATGATGGTTGACTGAAGAGCTGCATGTGATGATTAAGCAATACCTGCAAGTCACTAAGCCAGGAATTATTTTCGGTAATTTAATTTCTGTCATTGGGGGTTTTCTCCTCGCTTCCAAGGGCGATATTGATTACCTCCTGTTTCTCTCCACCTTATTAGGTGTCTCGTTAGTTGTTGCCTCCGGGTGCGTATTTAACAACTATATTGACCGAGATATCGATAAAATCATGGAGAGAACGAAGAATCGTGTCCTGGTAAAAGGGCTTATCGATCCGAAGGTATCCCTGATTTATGCATCGGTACTGGGTATTGCTGGCATGCTGTTGCTCTACGTGGCAGCTAATGCATTAGCAATGATGCTAGCTGTTATTGGTTTCGTTATCTATGTTGGGGTTTATAGCCTCTACATGAAACGCAAATCAGTCTACGGCACCTTGATTGGCAGCTTGTCAGGCGCCGCTCCCCCCGTTATTGGTTACTGTGCTGTAACGGGGCAATTCGACACTGGCGCACTGATCTTGTTGCTGATCTTCAGTCTGTGGCAAATGCCTCATTCCTATGCCATCGCCATTTTCCGCTTTAAGGATTATCAGGCTGCTAACATTCCGGTACTGCCGGTGATAAAAGGAATATCGGTCACCAAAAACCATATTACCCTTTATATTTTGGCGTTTATGGTCGCAACCTTGATGCTGACATTAAGTGGCTATGCTGGTTATAAATATCTGGTTGTGGCTGCCGCCGTTAGCGTCTGGTGGCTCGGTATGGCATTGCGCGGTTACAAGGCAACGAATGACAGCGTATGGGCGAGAAAACTCTTTGTCTTCTCAATCATTGCCATTACTTCATTGAGCGTAATGATGTCAGTTGATTTCAATGTACACTCTTCAGCGGTACTCCTGACTTACGCTGGGTAGTCTCAGCGAAAATGATGAGAGTGAAATAAATCAAGTGGCTGGCAGGAATCGCTCTTGCTAGCCACTCTGTATTTGTCCCCTGATCTGTATTTGTGCCCGACCCTATTTCTGTCAGTATCTTGTTATTTATTTTTGCACCGACTTGTCTCTACAGTTAGCTATTTACGATCCACGATTGACCACCAGTCACCTATAATAAATCATCAAAAATTAGCTCATACAATCATGCGCCTACGAACAACCCTCTACGATTAACGTCTTGTAAAATAAGCTATCTGAATTACAAACGGGCTAGCATTGTTCGGATACAAGTGGTTCTGTTTCCTCTCTAGTCTCGTCTGTCATACATTCTAAACATCAATAGATTTACCGACTGGCATAAACATCACTACAATAGCGCAGAATGTTTTTTTGAGGTGGCAATGAACGATAATAAAATGACTCCGCTAGAGCTTCGAGCTACCTGGGGGCTAGGTACGGTATTCTCACTACGCATGCTGGGCATGTTCATGGTGTTACCGGTTCTTACCACCTATGGTATGGCACTTTCCGGTGCCAGTGAGGCATTGATAGGTATCGCAATTGGTATCTATGGTTTATCTCAGGCCATTTTTCAGATCCCCTTTGGGCTGCTTTCTGATCGTATCGGTCGTAAACCCATGATTATCGGTGGGCTGTTGGTTTTTGCATTAGGAAGCATTATTGCCGCATTAAGTGATTCTATTTGGGGCATTATTCTTGGCCGTGCACTACAAGGCTCCGGGGCAATCGCCGCCGCTGTCATGGCGCTATTGTCTGATTTAACCCGTGAGCAAAACCGTACCAAAGCAATGGCATTTATTGGTGTCAGTTTTGGTGTCACCTTTGCTATGGCGATGGTGCTGGGGCCAATCGTGACGCATGCTTTTGGTCTGCAAGCTCTGTTTTGGGGGATCGCAGTACTGGCGCTGTTAGGCATTGTTATCACATTAGCCGTGGTTCCTTCAGCCGATAACCATGTCCTCAATCGTGAATCGAGCATGGTTAAAGGCAGCGTGAGCAAAGTGCTTCACAACAGTCGATTACTTAAACTCAATTTCGGCATCATGTGCTTGCACGTTCTACTGATGTCGAGCTTTGTTGCCTTGCCTCAAATGATGGCCAATGCTGGGTTAGCTCCCGCTCAACATTGGATTGTTTATCTGGTAACCATGTTGATCTCTTTCGCCGCAGTGGTACCGTTTATTATTTATGCCGAAATAAAACGCCGTATGAAGCAGGTCTTTATGGGCTGTGTGGCAGTATTGTTTATCGCTGAGGTCGTATTGTGGTTTGCTGGCCAAGACCTATGGATAATTATTGCCGGTGTACAGTTATTCTTTATTGCTTTTAATGTGATGGAGGCTATTTTGCCGTCGCTGATCAGTAAAGAATCACCCGCAGGTTACAAAGGCACAGCAATGGGGATTTATTCCACCAGCCAGTTTATTGGCGTAGCGATTGGCGGCAGTTTTGGGGGCTGGATATTTGGCCTTGAAGGTGCCGATATGGTATTTGCTGCTGGAGCCATTATCGCACTGGTATGGTTTGCCGTCAGTGCCACTATGCAAGAACCACCTTATGTTAGCAGCCTGCGTATAACCTTATCAGAATCGGCTGTAAAAAATACAACCTTGGAAGAGCGACTCAAAGCCCAGCCAGGTGTTACCGAGGCGGTCGTGGTCACGGCGGAGCACAGCGCTTATGTCAAAGTCGATATTAAACAGACCAATCGCAACCAGTTGGAACAGTTGATCAACACGGCTTAAAACAGAATGATTTATAGGGTGAAAAATTAAGGGGCAAAGACATGAAAAATCCGTTGCCCCTTTAGTCGTTGTACTTTTTAAAAGCTCAATAGCAACCTATTGGCTAACTATAAACTTGCTGAATATCAGTCACGGAAGTTATTGAACTGGAAGGGTTGCCCCAGATCGGCAGCACGTACCAGTGCCATAACCGACTGCAAGTCATCACGCGCTTTACCCGTGACACGAACTTGCTCACCTTGAATCTGTGCTTGCACTTTCAGCTTGCTATCTTTAATCAGCTTAACCAACTTTTTAGCCTGAACACTTTCAATGCCTTGCTTAAGTTTGGCATCTACACTGTAGGTTTTACCACTACGAGCCATCTCTTCCGGGATTTCCAGCGCGGCACCTTCAATACCCCGTTTACTCAACTGGGCACGTAAAATATCAAGCAATTGCTCTACCTGAAAATCAGATTCGCTGACGACTTTGATACTTTCGTTTTTTTCATTTAATTCGAAGCTCGCTGGCACATTACGAAAATCCCAGCGGTTCGCCAGATCACGGGTGGCGTTTTCAACGGCGTTACGCACTTCCTGCATATCAATTTCAGAAACAATGTCGAAAGATGGCATATTCCCCACTCCTGATAAAATAAATGGCGAGCATAATAACCGCTTTATTCCCATAGACAAAATTAAGCCACTAACTATTTCACAATACCTCTGTTTTTACCGAGAGCTTTATACTTGTGGTTAACGTTTCGTTTATCGCTGACCCTGCGTTTAGTGAAAAAAAAGTCTATAATCAAAGCATAACGCTTAAAAATAAGCAGTGTATTTTCTTTTCATACTAGGGGGATCCCAATGAAAATTACTGTGCTTGGTTGTGGAGCTCTTGGGCAGTTATGGCTTTCAATGTTGCATCAGCAAGGCCATGATGTGCAGGGCTGGCTTCGTGTGCCACAGCCCTTTTGTTCAGTTAATGTGATCATGTTAAACGGCGAGTCATTTAATCGAAATCTTACAACAAATGACCCAAAGCATTTGTTGCAAAGTGAACTGTTACTCGTGTGTTTAAAAGCCTGGCAAGTTTCCAGCGCGATTATAGCCTTGCTGCCAAAACTAAACCCAGAATGTAAAATATTACTGCTACATAACGGTATGGGAACACAGGAAGAGTTACCACAGAATGGACATGTTTTTCTGCACGGCGTTACCACTCATGCCGCACGCCGGGACGGCAATACAATTATCCATGTCGCCAGTGGCATGACCCATATTGGCCCAACCTCACCGGTTATAATAGATGACAGCCATCTGGCCGATACACTCCATCAAGCGCTGCCAGATGTCGCTTGGCATAATGATATCTCAGCCGCCTGTTGGCAAAAACTGGCGGTCAATTGTGTCATCAATCCTCTTACCGGTCTGCATAACTGCCGCAATGGTGATGTACAACGTTATCCTGAGCTGATTGAGCGTTTATGTGCTGAAGTCGCCAGCGTCATGGAGATGGAGGGATATCACACCTCAACCGAAAGTCTGCTCAGCTATGTCAACAATGTTATCCGGAGCACTGCCGATAATACCTCATCACTGTTACAGGATTTACGTAGCCAACGGCATACCGAAATCGACTATATAACCGGTTATTTACTGCGGCGCGCCCGTAATCATGGTATGGCATTACCAGAAAATGCTCGGCTGTATGAATTAATCAAACGTAAGGAAAATGATTATGAACGTATCGGCGCTAGTTTGCCTGGCTCCTGGTAGCGAGGAAACCGAGGCAGTCACAACTATTGATATTCTGGTACGCGCAGGCATCAATGTCACAACCGCCAGTGTCGCGGGTGATGGTGCACTGGAGATTATCTGTTCGCGCGGAGTGAGGCTGCTGGCCGATACCCGTTTAGTGGATGTCGCCGATCAAAAATTTGATGTGATAGTGCTCCCCGGTGGCATTAAGGGCGCGGAGTGCTTTCGCGATAGCCCGTTACTGGTTGCAACAGTCAGACAAACCCACAATGAGGGCCGTTTGGTTGCCGCAATTTGTGCGGCTCCCGCACTGGTGCTTGAGCATCATCAGCTATTTCCCGTAGGGAATATGACCGGGTTCCCTTCACTAAAAGATAAAATAGCCCCAAATAAATGGATGGATCAACGCGTCGTCTATGATAGACGGGTTAATTTAGTCACCAGCCAAGGGCCAGGAACATCCATCGATTTCGCCCTAAAAATTGTGTTTTTATTACTTGGCAGGGAAAAGGCAGAAGAAATTGCCTGGCAGCTAGTGTTGCCGCCAGGAATTTATAACTATCGTGAATAATGGTCGCCGTAACGGTTACTGTGCAAATCCTGAATGGCAACGCGCAGTAGTCGTCATAAAACTAAGGGCGATAGACTTTCACGTTGGTATATCCCTGCTCACGCAGATAAAGTGCCTGCAAACGGCTCATCACACCGCGATCACAATACAGCAAATAGGTTTTACTCTGATCCAGATCAGCAAATTGTGAGCTGAGCTTATAGAACGGCAGTGATCGCACTTCAACCTGATCCAATTTCAGTGGCTTCTCTTCCTGTTCATCAGGCGCACGAATATCTAGCAACACATCGGTATCGGCCAATTCAGCAACGGTTTCAACTTCAACGACTTGTTCGCGGCTTTGCTGTGCGATTTCACGGATATCAACGTTTTTGGCTTCGCTCACGACCCGATCCAGAACAGAGAAATCAAAGTGAGACTCCTCTTCTTCGATTTTGGCCTTAACCGCTTTTACCGTTGGGCTTTTTGAAATAACGCCACAATATTCCGGCATGGTTTTAGCAAAATCTTCCGTACCAATCTGCCGTGCCAAATTGATGATGTGCTCTTTATCGTGGGAGATAAGCGGACGCAAAATCAGGGTATCCGAGGCATTATCAATTAAACGCAGATTAGTCAGTGTCTGGCTGGATACCTGCCCCAGAGCCTCACCGGTAACTAAAGCCTGGACACCATAGCGTTCAGCAACCTGAGAAGCTGCACGCACCATCATGCGCTTTAGAACCACGCCCATCTGGCCGTCTTCGACTTTTTCCAGGATCTCGCCAACAACCGGTTCAAAATCAATGGCGATAAACCGCACTCGATGGGAGCTACCAAAGCGATTCCACAGATAATGTGCCACCTGCTTAACGCCGATTTCATGGGCTGAGCCACCGAGATTAAAGAAACAATAATGGACACGACAGCCACGGCGCATCAGCATATAGCTCGATACACCTGAGTCAAAACCGCCTGAAATCAGGGAGAGAACATCCTCCTGAGTGCCAATAGGGAAGCCCCCCAGCCCTTCATGACGAGCCTTAACCAAAGTCAGTTTATCTTGATCAACTTCCAAATTAACCGTCACCTGTGGGCGGGTCAGGTTGACTTTAGCACTTTCAATATGTTGATTCAGACCACCACCGACATATCTCTCAACATCACCAGAAGAGAATTCATGCTTACCACGACGTTTTACCCGAACGCAGAAAGTCTTACCAACCAGTGTCTCACGGTAGGCTTCGAGCGTTTGTTCAAAAATATTGTGCATATCGCTGTAGCTACGATCTTCTACTTCAAGGATATGGTGAATACCCGGTATGCGGGTCAGTGCATCACAAATCTCTGGGCCAAGATTGTCATTTTTGGTACGAAGCTCAATATGATCCCAATGACGGACAATCGCGAGGGTATCGTCCTCAAGGTGTTTCAGTACGTTGCGGATATTGGTAGTAAGAATCTTAATGAAGCGCAATCGCACAGATTGACTCTTGATGGTGATTTCTGGGAACAATTTAATGATAAACTTCATGGCGGCTTTTAGTTGTCTAGTGATGGAATGATAGCGTTACTATTGAAAGTAACGGCCATAAACGTTAGCGAAAATATGCAAGCCGTGGAGTATATCATTATATGATGTGCCGCTGCGTACTAAAACCTGGCCTAAACGCCACGATTTCCCCCACATTATCCGCTAGAATAGCCGGTAATAAATTTTTGGTCTGAATACGACGGATCTGATGTTCTGGTGGGTTATGCCCAGAAAATCCCTCATTAGCTGGAATGCATTACGTGACATTAATTTATGACGCTACATTAATTCATAACGTTATGTTAATTGATGTTACGTTCCATAGAAAACATTGAGTCGACGAAAACTATGCCGAAAAAAGCCGCTTCACCAGAAATCAAAGCCGCCAGCTTTGAAACATCACTTAGTGAACTGGAACAAATTGTTACTCGCCTGGAATCTGGTGAATTGCCGCTGGAAGATGCGCTAAACGAATTTGAACGGGGTGTACAGTTGGCCCGTCAAGGGCAACAAACCCTATTGCAAGCCGAGCAACGGGTGAAAATCCTCCTGAGTGACGATGTTGACGCCCCGTTAAAACCTTTTACCCCAGATACTGAGTAGCCTTATGTCGGATACCAATGCACCTGCTGATTTTAAACAACAACTTGCCGCTCATCAGCAGCGAGTCAATCAGGCTCTGCTAGATTTCATTGCTCCCCTGCCGTTTGGCAACAGCCATCTAGTCGAGGCCATGCGCTATGGTGCGGTAATCGGGGGGAAGCGGCTACGCCCCTATCTGGTCTATGTCACGGGGCAAATGTTTGGTTTGTCACTCGCCAATTTGGACGCCCCGGCGGCGGCAATTGAATGTATTCATGCCTATTCATTAATACATGATGATTTACCCGCCATGGATGATGATGATTTACGCCGTGGACAGCCTACTTGCCACGTTAAGTTTGGCGAGGCCCACGCTATTTTGGCCGGTGATGCACTGCAAACGCTGGCCTTTTCTATTTTGGCTGAAGCCTCTATGCCCGATGTCGCTGATAAAGATCGCCTATCAATGATTATCGAGTTGGCTCAAGCCAGTGGGGCTGCGGGGATGTGTGCTGGTCAGGCACTGGATCTAGAGGCGGAAACACGCCCTGTTTTATTAGATGACCTTGAGCAAATCCACCGTCATAAAACCGGTGCGTTGATTCGTGCGGCGGTTCGCCTTGGCGCACTGGCAGCCGGTGAAGCTGGCTGTAACACATTATTGTCACTCGATCGTTACGCCGAGGCCATCGGTTTGGCCTTTCAGGTCCAAGACGATATTTTAGACGTCATTGGCGACACGGCTACAATTGGCAAACGTCAAGGATCAGACCAACAACTGGGCAAAAGTACTTATCCGGCGCTACTTGGTCTGGATTGCGCCAAAACCAAAGCGATGGATCTTTATCAGGAAGCGCTAGAGGCCTTGGATGAATTGGCGAAGCAGTCCTATAACACCGATTCATTACAGGCATTGGCCCGTTTCATTATTGAGCGTAATAATTAAAACGTAATCATTTAAAATAGCCCCAGTATTATTGCCATTACCGCTAAACAGTGAGTAAATCCTGAACAGTGAGAACCGCGAGCAACGCAATAACATCAAGGATGATGGGGATGGCAGTTAAGCCGTTAGACACCTACATAAACACTTTTTATATGAGCATCGAATGAGTCTTGATATAGCCAAATACCCGACATTGGCACTTGCGGAGAACCCTGAAGAACTGCGCATGCTACCGAAAGAAAGCTTGCCGAAGTTATGTGATGAACTCCGGCAGTATTTGCTCACCTGTGTCAGCCGATCCAGCGGGCATTTTGCTTCGGGGTTAGGCGTAGTCGAACTGACTGTTGCATTGCATTACGTCTACAATACGCCGTTTGATCATTTGATATGGGACGTGGGTCATCAGGCTTATCCGCATAAAATATTAACTGGCCGTCGTGAGCGAATCTCTACTATTCGTCAAAAAGATGGTTTACACCCTTTTCCGTGGCGTGGTGAAAGTGAATACGACGTGCTTTCTGTTGGTCACTCCTCTACATCGATCAGCGCGGGTCTGGGTATGGCGGTTGCTGCCGAGCGGGAAGGTAAAGGGCGACGTACCGTTTGCGTTATCGGTGATGGCGCGATCACCGCAGGTATGGCTTTTGAAGCAATGAGTCATGCCGGAGATATTCACTCAGACATGCTGGTTATCCTTAATGATAACGAAATGTCTATTTCAGAAAATGTAGGTGGCCTGAACAACCACTTGGCTCAACTATTATCTGGAAAACTCTATGCCAGCCTGCGTGAAGGCGGTAAAAAAGCATTTTCTGCCTTACCACCGATTAAAGATCTGCTGAAACGGACCGAAGAGCATCTGAAAGGGATGGTAGTACCCAGTACGTTGTTTGAAGAGTTAGGTTTTAATTATATTGGTCCAGTTGATGGGCATGATGTACACACGTTGACGCAAACGCTAAAAAATATGCGCGACCTGAAAGGTCCACAACTTCTGCACATCATGACTAAAAAGGGCAAAGGCTATGCTCCGGCAGAAAAGGATCCAATCGGTTGGCATGCCGTACCTAAGTTTGATCCCGCCTCCGGCACCTTGCCTAAAAGCCAGAGCAGCCTACCCACTTACTCCAAAATCTTTGGCGAATGGTTATGCGAAACCGCAGCCAAAGATAGCAAATTAATGGCAGTGACACCGGCGATGCGTGAAGGCTCCGGTATGGTGCGTTTCTCGCGCGAATATCCGCAACAATATTTCGATGTCGCTATCGCTGAACAACATGCTGTGACTTTTGCCGCAGGCCTTGCTATTGGTGGTTACAAACCTGTGGTTGCCATCTATTCGACTTTCCTGCAACGCGCCTATGATCAGTTGATCCATGATGTCGCAATCCAAAATCTGCCCGTACTCTTTGCGATTGACCGTGGCGGTTTGGTCGGTGCTGATGGGCAGACCCACCAAGGTGCATTCGATCTTTCATTTATGCGCTGCATTCCAAACATGGTCATTATGGCCCCAAGTGATGAGAATGAGTGCCGTCAGATGTTGCACACCGGCTATCACCATAATGGACCTGCCGCAGTACGTTACCCACGAGGTAATGGTACCGGCGCGGTACAGGAGCCATTGGAGATGCTGCCTATCGGCAAAGGGGTGCTACGCCGTGAAGGTGAGAAGATTGCCATCCTTTGCTTTGGTACGTTACTTGCTCAGGCACAGCTTGTCGCAGAGAACCTCAATGCCACGCTGGTGGATATGCGTTTCGTGAAACCGCTAGATGAAGAATTGGTATTGGAAATGGCAGCAAAGCATCAGGTACTAGTGACCGTCGAAGAGAACGCTATCATGGGTGGAGCGGGTAGCGGTGTGAATGAGCTATTAATGGCAAAACGGCGGTTGGTCCCAGTACTCAATATTGGTTTACCCGATCTGTTTGTGCCACAAGGTGAGCAAGATGAAATGCGAGCTGAACTCGGTTTAGATGCAGTGGGTATACAGCGTCAAATTGAAGCCTGGCTAGCTTAACCGCTGCTCGCCTGGTTAAACACACCGATCATATTTTTTATGATCTCAGAATTTTTTAGATCTCAGAAACAATAAAGGGAGGTTATTGACAAAGTGCCCGCGACGGAGAGAACAGGCAGATCGTAAAGACGCCGTAAATACATCCATGTAGGCTCGAGCCGCGCCATCCTTGGCGCGGACGCTTTACTCCTCTGCCTATCCTCACCGTTCAAGATCGCGTCATCGGGGTTTGTCAGCAGTCTGAGGCATAACCCGTGGGTTATGCCTTTACGTGATAATATCGCTTACACCCTGAATTAATTGAACAATTACAGCGGCCAATAGTGCCCAATCACAAAGATAACCGCAGCGGCAGCAACCCCGGCAATAATATCATCAACCATTATCCCCGTTCCGCCATGAACGTTACGGTCAAACCAACGAATCGGCCAAGGCTTCCAGATATCAAAAATACGGAATACAATAAACCCTGCCACAACCCATTGCCAGCTATTTACCGGCAATGCCATCAAGGTTATCCACATCCCAACAAATTCATCCCACACAATACTGCCGTGATCATGAACTTGCATATCTTTGGCTGTACGGTGACAAATATAGATACCGATACCGATACCGAACATCACCAACAAGACGTAAAGCTGCCATGGCAACTGAATCAGTAACAGCCAGAATGGGATGGCTGCGATTGACCCCATAGTACCCGGTGCCCATGGTGATAACCCACTACCAAAACCGGTCGCCAGTAAGTGCCAGGGGTTGCTTAACCGCAGACGGCGCTTGGCTTCATCCATGAGATTTACCTGTTGAGAAATGATCAAAACCACGGAAATCCAGCTTGACTATTTTGCCTTCACGGAAGAATTTAACCCCTTCCGATTGAGGGCCTATCTGGCCAATACAGGTATAACCCGCGCCGGTATTACTGAGCGCGACTTCCAACGCGCCCCGGTTGATTTCTGGTACGGTAAAGCACAGTTCATAGTCTTCACCTCCACTCAACGCCCAGCGGAGAGCTTGCTCTGTATCAACCTGATGTTTTAATGCATCGGAATACGGCAACATATCAAGTTCAATACGAGCACCACAATGGCTGGCTTTCAGAATGTGTTGCAGATCAGAAATTAACCCATCAGAGATATCAATGGCGGCACTGGCAAGCATACGCAATGCTTGCCCCTGTAAAACTCGGGGTTGTGGCCGTAAATGACGATGAATTAATGCCACTCGATCAGATTCGTTATCTACCCGCAGTTCATTTTGCAAAATAGCCAGACCCGCAGCGCTATCACCCAATGTACCAGTAACATAGATCCAGTCACCAACCCGCGCACCAGCACGAGTCAATGCACGGCCTTCGGGGACAAAACCTTGAATAGTTAGTGTCAGACTCAATGGCCCACGGGTGGTATCACCACCGATCAATTGCATACCATAGTAATTGAGTTGATCAAATAAGCTGTCACTGAATGCCTGTAGCCAATCTTCATTTACCGATGGCAGAGTCAAAGCAAGAGATAACCAGGCAGGATCGGCCCCCATCGCGGCTAAATCGCTGAGGTTTACCGCTAGAGATTTGTAACCAAGATCGGCCGGATCGATATCCGGAAGGAAATGAACACCGGACACCAGTGTATCAGTACTGATGGCCAACAGCTGTTTCTCTGCCACTGTAAGAAGTGCGCAGTCGTCTCCAATACCCAGCTCCACATCCCGGCGGTTACTTCTAAACCGGTCAAAGTAGCGGGCAATGAGGTCAAATTCGCCACATGCCATAATACAATTCCAGAAATGTTAACTGATATATAAATTAAGGCCGGATACCGGCCTTAATTTATATCGTTAATGCATACCCTTCTATCTTGACGTTGCAGCACTGTTTGCATAAATGAAAAATGAGCAGCATTCAATCTGCTCTTGGCAGATTTGTCACCCGAATCACTGACGGGATCAGCTCAACGAGATTTCCTCGATTACTGCCTGGCTGCAACACCAATAACGTTGGATATAACGAGATTATTTTCTCTTACGTACTGTCGGAGCAACTTTATCCAGCACTCCGTTAACGAACTTATGGCTATCTTCCGCGCCGAAAGTTTTGGCCAGTTCGATCGCTTCATTGATTGCCACCTTATAAGGGACATCATCACGTTTGCTCAGTTCAAACAGAGCAATACGCAAAACAGCACGTTCAACCTGACCTAATTCTTCGAGCTGACGGGAAAGAAAAGGTGCCATTAATGCATCCAGAGATGCTGCATTAACCGCAACCCCTGACAGCAATTCGCGAAAATAGGCGATGTCTACATCTTTGACATCCTGCTCCGACAGGAACTGTAATTCAACATCAGCGATGTCGTTTTTAGACAACTGCCAAGAGTAAAGCGCTTGAACAGCGCACTCACGAGCGCGGCGACGAGCAGCAGGTTTCACGGAATTCCCCTTAACTAAATTCAGCCTTTAATAGCTTTGATTACATTAATCATTTCAAGCGCGGTCAGGGCAGCTTCTGCACCTTTATTACCCGCTTTAGTACCAGCACGCTCAATGGCCTGCTCAATACTTTCTGTGGTCAGCACACCGAACGCCACTGGAATATCGCTGTTCATAGCAACACTTGATAGACCAGAACTTGCTTCGCCAGCAACATACTCAAAGTGTGCTGTGCCCCCACGGATCACCGTACCCAGCGCAATTACCGCATCATAACGATTTGTTTTTGCTAAAACATTGGCAACTAACGGCAACTCATAAGCGCCTGGCACCCAGACAACGGTAATGTTGTCATCGGACACCTGACCAATGCGTTTCAGGGCATCAATTGCACCATCCAGCAGGCTGTCGTTGATAAAGTTGTTAAAACGCGCAATCGCAATCGCCACACGGGCATTAGGAGTAGCAACAACACCTTCGATAACGTTCATAGCTTTCCTCAATATGGGTTCATACCCCGCAGGGGGGCGGATTCTATCATATTCTTTCACCGCCCGCCCCTGCGCATTTGTAAAACGCCTGACAAGGCCGTGATTAGCAGGGGAATTCCCTACCCAATAATTAGATTAATACTTTGGCTTCAAGCGTAAACGCAAGTCTGGACCGACCAGCCGTACATCGCTGAATACAAATTCAGGGGCTTGCGATAAATTCGTCAGCCCCGCTAGCTCACATAATCCACGCGCATCACTGCCCAAGAGTTTGGGGGCGATATAAAGGATTAATTCATCCACCACTCCGGCTTGTAGCAATGCACCCGCCAGTTGTGGCCCAGCCTCTACCCAGACAGAATTAATCTTCCGTTTACCCAATTGCATCATCAAGACAACCAAATCCACGCCATTACCATAACGTGGCAACAACAGTTGTTCGATATTGTCAGGCCATAGCTGATCATCGGCATCTACGCGAGCCAGCCAGCATGGGCCATCTTGCTGTATCACTTTATGCAGTGGAGTCACGCGGTTATGGCTATCAAGTATAATTTTTACTGGTTGGCGAACACTATCCTGAGGATACAAAACCTGCGTTTCGGCATCTAAATCCTGCCAGCGTACAGTCAGTGAGGGGTCATCTGCCAATACAGTGGCACTGGTACTAAGAATAGCTGAACTCTCGGCCCTAAATCGCTGCACATCCTGACGTGCCTGTGGCGAGGTAATCCACTGGCTCTCACCTGATGCCATGGCTGTACGCCCGTCCAATGATGCCGCCATTTTCAATTGCACATAAGGGAAACCAGTCCGCATACGCTTCAAGAAACCAAGGTTAACAGCCTCGGCCTCAGCTAACATTAAGCCATGATCGACGGCGATACCGGCCTGTTTCAATTTATACAGCCCCCGCCCGGCAACTTCTGGATTAGGGTCCTGCATGGCAGCGACAACCCGTATCACACCGGCGGCGACCAACGCATCAGCACAAGGTGGCGTTCGGCCATAATGGCTACACGGCTCGAGAGTGACATAAGCCGTGGCTCCTCGCGCTTTCTCACCCGCCATACGTAACGCATGCACTTCAGCATGTGGCTCTCCAGCACGTAAGTGGTAACCTTCACCGACGATCTCGCCATCACGAACCAAGACACAGCCTACATTGGGGTTAGGCGACGTCGTAAAGCGCCCTAAACGCGCCAGCTCAAAAGCTCGGGCCATATAGAACTCATCAGGCTGCATGGCTTTCCTTAATTTTTAGACTGCCGTTAACGGTAATCTGAGGTTAAAACGTAATACAGAGTTAAAACGTAATATAGAGGTTAAAACGTTGCCTCAAATAAAAATAGCCAAGTGCCGATTAATCCTGCAAACGCGCAATTTCTTCGCCGAACTCGCGGATATCTTCAAAACTGCGATAAACCGATGCAAAGCGGATATAAGCGACTTTATCCAAACGTTTTAGCGCTTCCATCACTAAATTACCTACCATTTTGGTCGGCACTTCCCGCTCACCTGTGGCACGTAATTGAGATTTTATGTGGCTTATCGCGGTCTCAACATCATCTGAGCTAACTGGCCGCTTTTCTAACGCTTTCAACATGCCGCGTCGCAATTTCTCTTCATTGAACGGCTCGCGTACCTCGTCACTTTTTATGACCCGTGGTAACACCAGTTCAGCCACTTCAAAAGTGGTAAAACGCTCATTACAATCCAAACACTGGCGGCGGCGGCGAACTTGCGAGCCATCACTCACCAGACGAGAGTCAATCACTTTAGTATCCACAGCGGCACAAAACGGACAATGCATAACGCTTCCTGATTGGTGAACCTAAACTTACCGACAGTTTACCGCGAAGTGTGATGACAACAAAGGCCGATCAGCCATCAGATGTGTGCCTCGCGGCTTTACGATACTTATAAGCGGCATATTTATGGCGCAGATATTCGAAGCGGCCCAATTTCTCATCCTTTAGCTCACTCCCCAATGTCGCCCCGATATCTTTGATGCTCGCATCCAGTAATTTACTGGTTTCTGTTTCTTTTAGTTGTGGATTAAATGCATATATTGCACACCCTAACGCCGCTAAAATAGGCGCTATTGCAGCCACTGCACCGGTGGCGATAAATGTAGGTATCACACCTGCGGCGATGCCAGTTACCGCAAGCGAACTCAGCATAGCTAAATCCTTCTTAAGATTAGAAAATGAAAAATTACCTTTCGAACTTTTCGCCATTTTCTGAATTTTTTTCAATTTCAACTCAAGGACTTCACCAACCACTTTATTTATAGAATATTTTAAATTCTCATCACTAATAGAGTCATTTAGCTTACTCAACTCATTAGCTAAAGAGGCTAAATAAATTAATTTATTTTCTACCATTTCATGTTTTGACGATTTAAAAACCACAGCCTGATTTTTATTCTGGCTATCTTTCGTTCGCTGAGTGAACCTATCATAAATGTCTTCCATTTTTTTATTAATCTCTACGTTTTTTTTTGCATCTATTAGTCCGGATTTATCACCGCCTCCCCAAGCGTCTTTAAAGTGAATTGATGAAGAGCGTTGCCTTCTATTACTGAGTAAATTCTTACCTGATAATACTTTTTTTAACTGATACAAATAGTCATTCAACGTCTCAACGCTACAATTGACATGGGGTCGGGATCGCTGCAACTTAGCTGATTCCTTCGCTATCTTCGGGTAATATTTTGCAACAAAATTCAATAACTCTATAGCACCATTTATTCGTTCATTCGTAGTGTCAGATGCGATATCTCTTGGTTCAATGCGATAAGGCACACCTTCCAGTAACACTATGTACTTACTCATTTCAGTTTGCTTTTGAAGCGTCGAATCCAAAATATTTTTTAATACTTTACCATCATGACAATAAAGTAATTTTTTATTTATTTCCTTACACACTTCATCCAGTGATGAAATATCTTTTTGAGTTAAAAGATAAATTTCACCTTTGCTTACCCCCTTAACCTTATCATTATATTCACTTATAAATGACGCAATTAGCGATTTATTTTCTCTAGATAAAACAGAATTATAATTAGCCGAGAAACCCATATTATCAAATTGAGTGAAGTCATTAAAAGGTGAATCAACCACATCTGAATTTGGTATATCAACATCACCATATACCCATACATGTGATCCCCCTCCCTCGATAGCATTAATATGCATAACAACTCCTTTTAGTGATCAGCCTGTAAATTACTCACCGTTTAAAGGTGACTGATCACGGACCTATTAACTATCAGAAAAAGAATAAACTTATCAACAACGAAGAATATGGTGAAATATAGTGATTCTAATTAATTCTATTTTATGTATACAAAAGCAATAACTATTTAGCTGGGGAATTTACTGGCAAAAAAAACCCTGAAACCAACAGTTTCAGGGCTCTCTTATACATCGAACGATGATTAATTAACGATCACGGCAGTATTGAAGGTTGGTCAGCACCTTCTTTTTCAACTTTCTGCTGCAACATGTGTTCACGTTTCATCCCTAATTTCAGCGCCAGCGCGGACGCAACGTAGATAGATGAAACGGTACCGATAGTAACACCGATCAGCATCGTTAATGAGAAGCCTTGCAGCATCGCACCACCGAAGATAAACAGCATCAACACTACCATCAGGGTCGTCGCAGAAGTCATAATCGTACGACTTAAGGTTTGCGTCAGAGACACGTTCATGATCTCGTAAGGCGTTCCACGACGAATTTTGCGGAAGTTCTCACGAATACGGTCTGATACCACGATACTATCGTTCAGAGAGTAACCAATAACCGACATCAATGAAGCAATGATCGTCAGGTCAATCTCAATATGGAACAACGACAAGATCCCCATGGTAATGACCACGTCATGGGCCAATGAGATAACAGCCCCCAATGCCAGACGCCATTCAAAACGGAAACCAACGTAAACGAGAATAGACAGTAACGCGACCAATAGCGCCATACCACCAGCCTGGGCTAAATCACTGCCCACGCTAGGCCCGACGAATTCGATACGTTTTACTGATGCATTCTTATCAACAGATTCATTGATAACCGAGATGACTTTGTTACCTAACTCCTGCCCGGCAGTACCAGTCGCAGGCGGCATACGCACCATAACATCTCGAGAGCTACCAAAGTTTTGCAGAATCGGTGATTCAAAACCCGCGTTTTGCAACGTGTCACGTAGTTGATCAAGGTCCGCGGGGTTTTCCAGATTAATTTCAATCACCGTACCACCGGTGAAATCCAGACCCCAGTTGAATCCCTTAGTCGACATCACCACAATGGATGCGACTAACAACAACAGTGAAACGCCGAAAGCAACATAATCCCAGCGCATAAAGTCATAGACTTTACGGCCATAGTTTAGTTGTTCAACAGTATAATCCTGTGCCACAACGTACTCCTCAAATAGACAGCTTGTTAATGCGCTTGCCGCCGTAAAGCAGGTTGACGATGGCACGAGTACCGACTATTGCGGTGAACATTGACGTTACAACACCGATTGCCGTTGTAATAGCAAAGCCTTTAATCGAACCAGTACCCACAGCATAAAGAATAATTGCTGTGATAAGCGTCGTTATGTTCGCATCGACGATACTTGAAAAGGCACCTTTGTACCCTTCATGGATCGCTTGCTGGATCGTCCGCCCGTTTCTATACTCTTCTTTTATTCGCTCGTTAATCAGTACGTTAGCATCCACTGCTACCGCCAGCGTCAATACGATCCCGGCAATACCCGGCATGGTTAATGTCGCCCCCGGTAATAAGGACATCACGCCAACGATTAACACCAGGTTGGCCATCAGCGCAGTACTGGCAATCACACCAAACTTACGGTAGTAAATCACCATAAATAGGATGGATACAGCCAGCCCCCATAAACAGGCTTCTAAACCTTGCGCAATGTTCTGGGAACCCAAAGTTGGCCCGATAGTGCGCTCTTCCACAATCTGGATAGGTGCAATCAACGCACCAGCACGCAGTAACAGGGAAAGTTGACGCGCTTCAGCCGGGTTATCAATGCCGGTAATGCGGAAACTGTTACCTAAACGCGACTGGATGGTCGCTACATTGATAACTTCTTCTTGTTTAACCAGAATAGACCGGCCATTCGCATCTTTTTTACCGCTGTCTTTATATTCTACGAATAAAGTCGCCATCGGCTTACCGATATTGTCTTTAGTAAAATTAGACATCGCCGAACCACCCGCGCTATCGAGTGAGATATTAACCTGAGCCTGGTTATACTCGTCGGTACTGGAGGTTGAATCGGTAATATGGTCACCGGTCAAGATCACTCGTTTGTACAAGACAACCGGGCGGCCTTCACGGGTATTTTTCACTTCCGAATCGCCAGGTACACGGCCAGAAGCCGCAACAGAAGCGTCAACGTTAGTGTTTACTAAACGGAATTCCAACGTTGCAGTCGCACCCAGAATTTCTTTGGCACGCGCGGTGTCTTGAATACCGGGTAGCTCAACAACAATACGGTCGGAACCCTGCCGTTGGACTAACGGCTCAGCGACACCTAGCTGGTTAACTCGGTTACGCAGGATTGTAATATTTTGTTGAACCGCATATTCCCGAGCTTCTCGCAGACGCTCATCACTCATCACCGCTTTTAGCGTATTGCTGCCATTGGAGCTGAACACCAAATCACGATGGCGCGAAGAGAGGTAGCTGATAGCGTCATTGCGCGCTTTATCATCGCGAAAACGCACTTCAACACCATAGTTATCGAGCTTACGCACTGTGGCATACGGGATATTTTTCTCACGCAAATCAGTGCGTAAGGTATCCATCGTTTGCTCTTGCAGTTTGCCCAGCGCGGTATCCATATCCACTTCCATCAGGAAATGGACACCACCTCGCAGGTCAAGGCCTAATTTCATGGGTTCTGCACCCAATTTGGCAAGCCAGGAAGGTGTTGCCGGAGCCAGGTTCAGCGCGATAACGTATTTATCACCCATCGCCTCCACCAGTGCTTCGCGAGCACGTAGCTGGACATCAGGATCTCTAAAGCGAGCCAGGATTGCACCGTTTTCCAGCGCAATAGACTTGCTCGCTATGTTGTCTTTTTCTAAAATGTCACGGACTTGGACCAGCGTTGTTTCACTGGCGGCGATTCCTCGCGCACCAGTGATTTGAACAGCCGGATCCTCACCATAAAGGTTGGGAAGCGCATATAGCAGACCGATGAAGATCACAACGATCAGCATCAGATACTTCCACAAAGGATAACGGTTTAACACGGTAGTTCCCTTCGGGAAAATCGAAAATTACAGGGCCTTCATTGTACCTTTCGGTAACACGGCAGCCACGAAGTCACGCTTGATCATCACTTCGGTAATGTCATTCAGCGCGATAACAACATAGCCCGTTTCCGCAACTTTAGTAACACGACCAATCAAGCCACCCGTTGTTAATACTTCATCACCTTTGCCAATAGAATCCATCAATTTTTTGTGTTCTTTGGCACGTTTTTGCTGTGGACGCAGGATCATGAAGTAGAAAATCAGACCGAATACCACCAGCATAATCACCAGAGAATACGGGCTATTTTGAGCCGGAGCACCAGCGGATGCAACAGCATCGGAAATGAAAAAACTCATTAAAATTCCCTCGATTGTTATCAATATCAGTAGTGTGAAATCAGTGCGATAAAACAGCCGCGACAAATCGTAACTGCTCTCTCTATAAATACAAAGACAATAATTTTAGAATCAAACGTTTAATGGTGGAACTGGCTTCCCGATCCGACCATAGAAATCCTCAACGAAGTGCTCTAATTTACCCTCTTCAATAGCCTGACGTAAACCCGCCATTAAGCGCTGGTAATAACGCAGGTTATGAATAGTGTTCAACCGTGCGCCCAGTATTTCATTGCAACGATCAAGATGATGCAAGTAGGCACGGCTATAATGGCGACACGTGTAGCAATCACAGTGCTCATCCAACGTTGCCGTATCATCCTTATGCTTCGCATTACGGATTTTTACCACACCATCAGTCACAAACAAATGACCATTGCGGGCATTGCGCGTTGGCATGACACAGTCAAACATGTCAATACCACGGCGTACCCCCTCAACCAGATCCTCGGGTTTCCCCACGCCCATCAGGTAACGAGGTTTATCTTCTGGGATCTGTGGGCAGACATGTTCAAGGATACGGTGCATATCTTCTTTTGGTTCACCGACCGCCAAGCCGCCAACAGCGTAACCATCAAAGCCGATATCTACCAGCCCTTTTACTGACACATCACGTAAATCTTCGTAAACGCCGCCCTGAATGATACCGAATAAGGCATTCTTATTATTCAGTTCATCAAAGCGCTGGCGGCTACGGGTAGCCCAGCGCAGTGACATTTCCATCGAACGTTTAGCGTAATCCCAATCAGCAGGATAAGGCGTACACTCATCAAATATCATGACGATATCAGAACCGAGATCGTACTGAATTTCCATCGACTTTTCAGGGCTAAGAAACACCGAATCGCCATTGATTGGGTTTTTAAAATGAACCCCTTCTTCTTTGATTTTACACATCGCGCCAAGGCTGAAGACTTGGAACCCGCCGGAATCAGTCAGGATCGGGCCATGCCATTGCATGAAATCATGTAAGTCGCCGTGCAGCTTCATGATTTCCTGGCCTGGACGTAACCATAGATGGAAGGTGTTACCTAACAGGATCTGCGCCCCGGTCTCTTTAACTTCTTCCGGTGTCATCCCTTTCACGGTGCCATACGTCCCAACGGGCATAAAAGCCGGGGTTTCGACCACACCACGTTCAAATACCAGCCGACCGCGGCGGGCACGCCCATCAGTTTTTTGTAATTCGTACTTCACATAACCTCCAGCATCAGAGAAACAGTCTGATGTTGTTTTTGCCTGATCACACGCTTATGCCGTTGAAAATACACAACCTGTGTGACCGAAATTTATGGGTTAACCCTCTCTTGCGGTGCCCGTGGATTACGGCTGATAAACATAGCATCGCCGTAACTGAAAAAACGGTATTGTTCTGCCACAGCCTGCTGATAAGCGTTCATGGTGTTTTTGTAACCTGCAAAAGCAGAAACCAACATTATCAATGTTGATTCAGGTAGGTGGAAGTTAGTCACTAACGCATCCACAACCTGATAGTGATAGCCGGGATAAATGAAGATGCGGGTATCACCGAAGAACGGCGCAATTAACCCGTTTTCAGCGGCCTTAGCTGCACTTTCCAATGAACGTACCGATGTCGTACCGACAGCGACCACACGCTTGCCACGAGCTTTACAAGCCAGGACCGCATCAACCACCTCTTGCGGGACTTCCGCATATTCAGAGTGCATGATGTGGTCTTCGATGGTATCGACACGTACTGGCTGGAAAGTCCCCGCGCCAACATGTAGTGTCACAAAAGCCATCTCAATGCCTTTTTCCCGCAGTGCCGCCAGCAGGGGTTCATCGAAATGTAATCCGGCGGTTGGCGCCGCAACCGCCCCCGGACGTTGACTATAAACCGTTTGATACAGTTCGCGGTCTGCATCTTCATCAGGGCGGTCAATATAAGGAGGCAAAGGCATATGGCCGACTGCATTTAGGATGGTGAAAACATCCCGCTCATCGTCAAAACGCAACTCAAACAATGTGTCATGCCGTGCCAACATGGTCGCCCGGATACTTTCATCATCGCCCAATAGCAGTTCTGCGCCCGCTTTCGGTGCTTTAGAGGCTTTGACATGAGCCAATACCCGGTGGTCATCCAAAACACGCTCGACCAGCACTTCGAGCTTGCCACCACTGGCTTTACGGCCAAATAAACGGGCCGGTATCACCCGAGTATTATTGAACACCAGCAGATCACCCGGCTCCAGCTTATCCAGCAAATCGGTGAAAATGCCGTGCGTTAACGTCCCCGTAGGGCCATCCAGCGATAACAAGCGGCAACCGCTGCGCTGAGGCTGAGGGTAATGGGCAATTAGAGCTTCAGGTAGCTCAAAAGAAAAATCGGCAACACGCATGGCTTTCCACTTCATCTAAGACCAAACCCACACCAACAGGCCGTGTTGCTGCAAACTAATTTGAGTACCAGTGGTACACAAAATGGTAAAAAACAGCCTCATGGAGTCGGTTCACAAAAACAGGCGGCTAGTCTAGAGCCCTCAAGGGCTGGCTGCAAGAAATAAGGATAGTTCGTGGTGATTTGCATTATACTTCTTTACATGAACTTTCTCGCACACCTCCATCTGGCTGCTCTGGCCGACAGCTCATTGCTGGGTAATCTCTTGGCAGATTTTGTCCGTGGTAATCCACAGGGTGAATATCCCCCAGAAATTGTCGCTGGTATTATGATGCATCGCCGAGTTGATGTTATGACGGATACGCAACCGTTGGTTAAAGAAGCTCGCACCTATTTCAGTGCTGAGTATCGCCGGGTTTCACCGATTACACTGGATGTGCTGTGGGACCATTTTCTGGCGCGCCACTGGGATCAACTGGTACCAAATTGCACGCTACCCGATTTTCTTCAGTATGCACAGAGCCAGATTTTGCCACATTTGCCACATACGCCCGATCGTTTCCAAAGCCTTAATGCTTATCTGTGGTCAGAGCGTTGGCTCGAACGCTATGCTGAGCTCCCCTTCATTGCTGATGTACTACAAGGCATGGCGAATCGGCGGCCCAAACTAGCCGCCCTTGCAGGGTCTTTTTACGCTATAGAGCAACATTATCAACCGCTAGAAGACCTTTTTTTGACGTTTTACCCTGAAATGATGCGACATGCACAACATAAGCAGATTTAGATTAAAACGTTCTTTGCTGTATACCCATTTACGGTATAGCTATTGAATTTACGATATAGCCATTGAATTTACGGTATAGCCATTGAATTTACGGTATAGCTACTGAGTGCAGCCCACTTGCGCTTTTCAGCGAAATAGGTATCTTAGCAAGACTGCAAAACTAAAATCGTTTAACGATAGGCAAAAACTATCATAACAATTGGTATTTATTCCTTTCTTCATCACACTTAAATACCTATGCTGTTACGATAATTTTTAAGACATCTGGTTAATCCATCCCTATTAACAGGAGTAATTTATGGTTCTGGTAACTCGTCAAGCCCCTGATTTTACAGCGGCTGCTGTTCTTGGTAGTGGCGAAATCGTTGAAAACTTCAACCTGAAAAAGCACCTGAACGGCAGACCAGCCGTCCTGTTCTTCTGGCCAATGGACTTTACTTTCGTTTGCCCTTCAGAGTTGATCGCTTTCGACCACCGTTACGAAGAATTCCAAAAACGTGGTGTTGAAGTTGTTGGGGTTTCTTTCGATTCAGAGTTTGTGCATAACGCATGGCGTAAAACCCCAGTTGATAAAGGCGGTATTGGCGAAGTTAAATACCCAATGGTTGCTGATATCAAACGTGAAATCCAGAAAGCCTACGGTATCGAGCACCCAGATGCTGGCGTTGCGCTGCGTGGTTCATTCCTGATCGACAAAAACGGTATTGTTCGCAGCCAAATCGTTAACGACCTGCCAATCGGTCGTAACATCGACGAAATGATCCGTACCGTTGATGCACTGCAATTCCACGAAGAACACGGCGAAGTTTGCCCTGCACAGTGGGAAAAAGGCAAAGCAGGTATGGGCGCATCCCCAGATGGCGTAGCTAAATACCTGTCTGAAAACGCATCTAAGCTGTAATAAGATTTAAGCCGTTCCCGATAAGCTCGGGAGCTATCAAGCCAGTTAGTTCACACTGACTGGCTTTTTTTTACCTCCTAATACCGACCCTCATTTCGATTCATCATACCTTATTTCCAATCAGTCACTTTCCTTCCATTACTTTTATATCTATAAAAATCAATATATTGAATGAAAAATCCTCCCATCCTGATATTTAACAAAAAATTAATGAGTCTCACAAAATAATAATTCTGCTATTAATTATAATTGATGTGTAATTTTCACATTCCACAAACAAAGCAGCGTTTTTAGTGCTGTCAGACAACGATGACCGGGTAACTCCCGGCAGGCAGGAGCACAATAAGGAGTCCGTATGTTTTTAACGAAATGGAATAAGCCATTAGCAGTATTAGCTTTACTGGTAAGTGGCACGCTGCATGCCGCCTCCACACCTGCGGTGGAAGAGAAAAATGGCATGGTTGTGACCTCCCAGTATCTGGCTTCACAGGTTGGGGCAGATATTTTAAAAATGGGCGGTAATGCTGTTGATGCCGCGGTAGCAGTAGGATATGCCCAGGCAGTAGTAAATCCTTGCTGTGGCAATATTGGCGGGGGGGGGTTTATGACCATTCATCTTGCCGATGGAACCGATACATTTATTAACTTTCGTGAAACCGCCCCTTCCACCGCCAATGCTGATATGTACTTGGACAAAGATGGTAACGTTACCAAGGATGCCAGTTTGTATGGCTATCTAGCGGTAGGTGTGCCTGGTACTGTATTGGGCATGGATAGTGCGCAAAAGAAATACGGCAAACTAACCCGTCAGCAAGTCATGGCACCAGCTATCCGTTTGGCCCGTGACGGCTTTATCCTGACTCGCGCCGATACTGATATTCTGGACACTACCGTCAAACGTTTCCGTCAGGATCCTGAGTCTGCCCGTATCTTCCTGCGTAAAGATGGAGAGGCACTACAACCGGGTGATCGTCTGGTTCAGGCCGATCTGGCGGATACGTTAAGCGCGATTTCAGAGAAAGGGCCGAATGCGTTCTATCAGGGCAAAATACCGCAAGCCGTGGAAGCAGCGGCTAAAAAGAGGGGCGGAATACTGACCGCCGCCGATTTCGCCGATTATAAAATTACCGAAACCGCACCAATCACCTGTAGTTATCGCGGTTATAAATTCGTTTCAGCCCCTCCGCCGAGTTCCGGGGGCGTCACATTATGTGAAACGCTGAATGTTTTGGAGGGCTATAACCTCAAAAGTATGGGCTTTAACTCCGCTGACTATATCCATACGCTAACTGAGGCAATGCGCCATGCCTATATGGACCGCAATACCTTCCTCGGTGACCCAGAGTTTGTTAAAAATCCGCTTGACCGCCTACTGAGCAAAAGCTACGCCGACGATATCCGTAAACAGATCGTCGCCAACAAAGCGACACCATCAGTTGAAGTACAACCGGGTATGCAACCTCACGAAAAACCGGAGACAACACATTACTCCATCGTCGATCATGAGGGTAATGCCGTTTCTACCACGTATACCGTTAATGGTCGCTTTGGTGCCGTGGTTATTGCTCCTGGTACCGGCTTCTTCCTCAATAATGAAATGGATGATTTTACAGTTAAAGTTGGCGAACAAAATTTGTACGGATTGGTGCAAGGTGCAACCAACGCTATCGCCCCCGGTAAGCGCCCACTATCGTCAATGAGCCCGACACTAGTGACCAAAGATGGAAAAACATTTATGGTCTTGGGTTCACCGGGCGGCTCACGGATTATCAGCATCACGCTGCAAACCGCCTTGAACGTCATTGACCACGGTATGGCTCCGCAAGAAGCGGTTGATGCACCACGTATTCACCATCAGTGGCTACCCGATGAAGTCTATTATGAGCAACGCGGTGTATCAGCGGACAGTCTAAATATCCTGAAGAATATGGGGTATAAGATGGTTGAACAGAGTCCTTGGGGCGCAGCGGAGTTGATTTTAGTCGGCCTGCCCGGTGTTGAGGGCGTAAGCCCGGCTAACTCGGGTAATGATTCTGCTGTCTCGGGCAAAGTCCGTGAGGGCTACCTGTACGGTGCCAATGATGTCCGTCGCCCAGCGGGGGCTGCTATTGGCTACTAATTAATCTACTGGCTACTAATTAATCTAATGGCTATTGATTAAGCTATTGACCGATTACTAACCAAACTGTCGGCGGCGAAATATCTGAAAAAGAGTATCCCCCATCGAACTATTGGTGGGGGAAATTAATCAGACTTACGCGTATTAATTGTGAACAAAAAGCATTAACATTAATGATTAATCATGAATAAAAACATTAACTATGGATAAAACATAAACTATAGATAAAAAGTATTACCACGGTAATGAATGTCCCTGATAGTCAATAAATCCGTGGCCCCCTTTCCCTGAAGCCTGTTCGATTTGATCGACAACGCCCTTCACACTGGTAGTAATCGTCAACGGTGCCGCATCACCGCCCATATCCGTTTTCACCCAACCGGGATGAATCGATAATACCGTCAAGGTAGGATCTGCTACTTCTGCCACCAGATTACGCGTCATCATATTCAATGCGGCTTTACTGGCTGAATACAACGGTTTATGCCCAGAAACATTGTGACCAATACTGCCTAACTGGGAAGACATAAACGCCAATACGCTCTGGGTTGGATTGCGCTGTGCCAGCAAATGTTGAGCAATTCGGATAGGAGAGATAGCGTTAGTCTGGAACAGTTCCTGGATTTCATCTGGTGTGGCATCAACCGCAGATTGGTGTGCTGGCCCAGAAATTCCGGCGTTAACAAATATCAGGTCGAATCGCTGCCCCTGTACTTGTGGTAAAAACTGCCTAATGCTTTCTGGCTGATTGATATCTAATTTTAACCAATGGGCGGCATGTGCTGACGTATCTTGAGCGGCACCACGTGTGGTCGCGGTGACAAACCATCCGCGGCGGCTAAGCTCATCAACCAACCCTAGCCCTAATCCCCGTGAAGCACCAATAACCAATGCCGTTCTTTTCGCTGTGCCCATATCATGCTCCTTTCAGTGAGTGTTATTCGCCCTATAAATATTCTCTTGTCCCTATAAATATTATCTTACTGGAGCGAAAAAACAGCTCAGTTATAACTGAATTGTTATTACTGAGCCGCTCTGGTGAGTCATCCGTCGCCGCGCCTTTTGAAAGTTAGCACTTACCAACGCCGCACCATAAGGTGACACTCTTACCCTCCAGCCACACGTTTACGCCAGTATCACTGACAGCCAGACCTCCTCCACCTTCCAGACGCTGCCACTCAGCCACATTGAGTAAAGGAGAGGGTGGCAGGAAAATATCCGTATCACCGGAACGTTGTATCGCCACCATCACACGCTCAGTTTGATAACTACGAATAAAAACCAGGGAATCACCACTGGCATGGATCACCTGACAACCCCCGCGCCGCAACGCTATGCTTTTGTGGCGTAAAGCCGCCATACGTTGACACAGTGATAATAGGTCATGATCCCACAGAGCCTCATCCCACGGGAACGGCTTGCGGCAGAACGGATCATTCCCTCCATCCAGCCCAATCTCATCACCATAAAATAGGCAAGGCACGCCAATCCAACTAAACAACCATATTAGCGCCATTTGCATACGGGTTTTATCACCATTCAACAAGGTAAGAAAACGGGCAGTATCATGACTATCTAATTGATTAAATAAACGGAGTTGCTGACTATGGGGCAATCCCGCACGGTACTCATCCATCCAGTGGGCGCAATCCGCAGCATCCAGTTTTATAGGATGGCAAGCCACATCCAGCTCTGCCAGAAAACTACGGACTGGCAAAGCAAAACCCATATAATTCATTGCCGCGTCTTCCACTCCAGCGTGCAACCAATTACGTGCATCGCCAAAATGTTCGCCCAGAATATAAGCCTGCGGATTTTCTTCTTTTGCTGCCTGATAGATACCGTGCAGATGCTGCAAATTCCCTTTAGCGCCACCATCCTCCCCGAGCATGTGTACGACATCCAGACGCCAGCCATCAATACTGTATGGTGGCCGTAACCAATAACGCACCACGCTGTCATCACTGCGATAGATTCGTTCAGCAACCTCTTCATTGGCAAAATTAAGTTTTGGCAAACTGGCATTACCTTTCCAATCTAATGCTCGTCCATCAGGGAGGAACGTAAACCAACCACGATAAGGAGAATCTTCGTGATGGCAGGCGCCGTTTTCCCCTTGTTGATAGCGATCAAACCAGCGATGAGAATCACCAGTGTGGTTAAACACACCATCGAGTACCAACTTTATTCCTACTTCACGGGTGGCGGCTCGCAATTGCAGAAAATCACGCTCTCCCCCCAAATAGGGATCAACCTGATAATAATCTTCAGTATCATATTTATGCACACTTGGGGCGGTAAAAATGGGGTTCAAATACAGCGCAGTGACCCCTAGTTGCTGCAAATAAGGGATTTTCTGACTAATACCGGCCAGGTCGCCACCATAAAATGTCGATGCGGCATGCACATCATCCAATGGCTGCTGCCACTCGCGGCGAGATACCGGGCAACCGGCAGCGTGATGAATATAACTCCCCTCCTGCACACCATGCTCTGCCTGACTACTGGCAAAACGATCGGGGAAGATCTGATAAAAAATTTGGTCCGCAACCCACTCAGGCCCGCTATCGGGTACATCTATAGCAAACTGTGCCAACTGTGCTGGAGGGATAACCGAGAACCCCAACGGGCCAAACCACTGTTGGCGGTCATCCCATAATAGTTTGAAGCAGTAGCGCCGGGTTGGCTGCCCCTCATATAAAGGTAAAGAAACGCTATAGCGCCAGCGATCATGGCTCTTATGCCTCTCCATCGTGAGCAGCCACTCTTCATTATCTGGCTCACAACGCAGAAAGACTTGCGCGGGTAAACTATCACCTTGCAACCATAGCGTGATATGTAATGCGTCGTCTTCCAAACGAACAAAAGGCGAGACCGGAAGGTGCCAACCACTAAGCATAAAATTCTCCTGCTTTAACCAAAACTATTCCTGTGAAGACTATCTGGTGCAGACATTAACCTGATGCAGGCACTAGCCTTATTCAGATACTAACGTCGCGACACATTCATCTGAGATATACGATTTTTGATACAAACCATTTATTAGATGTAACCACTTGATAGATATAACCAATTGTTATGCATGGTTATTTTACAGATACACTCTAAATAATTCGAGTTACAAGAAAGCGACAAGCTGCGGCCTCATAGAGGCGTGACCCACGAATGATCCGAACAACGAACGTAGCCAACGCACATGCAACTTGAAGTATGACGAGTATATAAATAGTTTATCGTCACTAACCATGCCACGTTGTGGACAGCACCCCCTCATCTGTAAGTATAAATATTGAGGATGAGAGAGGGGGCGGAGAAGATTTTTTTAACTTGCCGGTATTAAAAGAAAAAAACCGGGACAGATGAACTGTACCCCGGCTTTGTATCGATTATCGACTCAGTGTTTATTGATCAATATCTATCATTCAGTGTTTATTGAACTGTGTTTTTAATCAGCATTCTTAATCAACGTGGCCTGTCTTTTCTGATACTTGACCTTAAAGTAATACCCCACCAGTAACAGCATGATCCACACTAATCCAACATACAGTGAGATTCGAGTCGTAGGGAACCAACCAATAAGGCCGATAATAAACACCAGAAAAATGATTGCTAGCACTGAAGTAAAGGTTCCACCACGCAGTGGGAAATCCAGTGCTTTGACCTGATCTTTACTCAGTGAACGGCGGAAAGCAATCTGAGAGAACAGGATCATGATCCAGACCCAGACAGTAGCAAACGTCGCTAATGACGCAATAACCAAGAAAACATTTTCCGGCATGATGTAGTTCAGATAAACCGCAATTAGCATGGCACACATCATCACCAGCACGGTGACCCACGGCACACCACGTTTAGAAATAGCAGTAAAGGCTTTTGGTGCATGGCCTTGCTCTGCCATCCCATTCAGCATACGCCCGACCCCAAACACATCGCTGTTAATTGCGGATACAGAAGCGGTGATAACCACAAAGTTCAAAATACCGGCTGCGATGGTGATACCCATATGCTGGAAGGTCAGAACGAACGGACTACCGTTCGTGCCCACTTGATTCCATGGGTAAATGGACATAATCACAAACAGAGTCCCGACGTAAAATACTAAAATACGCCATGGCACTGAGTTGATTGCTTTCGGAATCGATTTTTTCGGATCCTCGGCTTCACCGGCAGTAATACCAATAATCTCAATACCGCCATAGGCAAACATCACCAATTGTAATGACAGGATCATGCCAACAAAGCCATTACTGAAGAAGCCACCGTTAGTCCATAAATTATGGATACCCGTTGGCTGACCACCGTTACCAATACCCCAAATAATAATACCGATACCGGCCAAAATCATGATGATAATAGTGGCAACTTTGAAAAACGAGAACCAGAACTCTAGCTCACCGAAGACTTTCACACTCATCATATTGACCGCGCCGATGATCAAGACAACACTCAGCACCCATACCCAATGAGCGACATCTGGGAACCAGAGCCCCATATAGATACCGAAAGCTGTCACATCAGCAATAGCCACAATCAAGATCTCAAAACAATACGTCCAGCCGGTGATATAACCTGCCATCGGCCCAAGATAATCTTGCGCATAACGAGAGAAAGAGCTGGCCTGTGGGTTATTGACCGACATCTCACCCAAAGCACGCATGATAACAAATGCCACCACACCACCAATCAGGTATGCCAACAACACGCTTGGCCCGGCCATTCTTATCGCATCGGCCGAACCATAGAATAGGCCAGTCCCTATCGCTGAACCCAATGCAATAAAACGAATATGACGTGTCGTCAGGCCACGTTTAAGCTTATTTTTAACTGGTAATTCCATTCACAAAGCCCCGTCTTTTTTCAGCAAAAAGCCACGGATATTAACCGTGGCTAAAAATACTCTATTGCCGCGCAGCTATTGTTTAACCGCAATTTTCTGGCGACAGAAAATGCGATCGTACAACCCTATGACGACGAATACCAGCAAGGAAGGCGGTAACCATGCCAGACCTTGTTCTGCCAGCGGCAGATGATGAGCCCATGCAGGTAAAAAGTTCGCAAAAGTAGAGGCTTTCACGGCATCAAGAATACCGAACACCAGGCTAATCAACATAACTGGCGCGACGATACGTGACGCGTGATTCCACCATCGTAAGGTAAAACTCATCAGAACCAGCACAATACAAGGCGGATAAATCGCTGTCAGGACCGGAATAGAAATCTGAATAAGGTGGCTCAGCCCCAGATTAGAGACCAGCATTGAGAAGATACCGAGGATAAACACCAGCGTACGGTATGACAGCCGCAGGTATTGCGCAAAGAATTCAGCACAAGCGCAGGTCAGGCCAACTGCCGTCACCATACAGGCAATAAAGATCAGTGCCGCCAGGAACATACTGCCCAAGCCGCCAAAGGTGTGCTGGACATAAGCATGCAAAATGACCGCGCCATTTTGCGCATCGGGTACCAAACTACCGCTGCTAGAGCCTAATTTAAACAGGCTCAGATAAACCAGAGTCAGGCCAACACCCGCAATCAGCCCCGCCCAAATGGTATAACGAGTCAGTAACACGGCAGAAACCACGCCACGCGAGCGGGCTGCATTCACGATAACAATACCAAAGACTAATGCACCCAAGGTATCCATGGTGAGATAGCCATTAACGAAACCAGAGGAGAAAGGAACTTGCTGATAAGCATCTGTTGCCGTAATCAAAGGCCCCGCGGGCCAAATCAGGGCCGCAATCCCCAAAATAGCTAACGCTAAAATTTTCAACGGAGCCAGAATATGCCCGACCGTATCCAACAAACGCCCTGGGTACAGTGAAATTCCAATGACCAATGCAAAATAAACAACACTATAGATAAACAGTGGTAACGGGCCATTACCCGTTAAAGGTGCAATGCCGACTTCGAAGGAAACTGTAGCAGTGCGCGGAATGGCAAATAATGGGCCTACCGCCAAATAACAGACAGTAGCCAGTACCAAACCAGCACTACGGCCAATTGGCGTACTCAGAGCATCAATACCGCCCCCGACCCTGGCCAGAGCAATAACGGTAATAACCGGTAGCCCAACGGCAGTAATCAGGAAGCCCAGAGCAGCCCACCAAACATGTTCTCCTGACTGTAATCCAACCATCGGTGGGAAGATGATGTTGCCCGCCCCAACGAATAAGGCAAAGGTCATAAAACCTAATGCCATAATATCTTTAGATGATAAACGATGACTCATAGTGAAATAGTTGCCTAGTTAAAATGACCAAAAGAAAAAATTCTACGCTGTGGTCTTTCCTACGAGATCGAAACGATACAAAGCTCTGATAAACACGAACTCCGAGGGGTTAAAAGCCATCTATTTCGACAGTATGCAGTGTTTTTGAAGTTATTTGCAGGTGGAATAGGCCAACAACGGCGATAAGTAGACAGTTTATAGCGAAGAAAGGCAAGCTGGGATCATGAAAGCAGAATCATCATCCAGATAATTTTTACAAGCCAGTCGATGATGTCGAATTTATGGCGATATGCGCCATATGATTTGTATTATTTATAGCCAATAGTTAACAGCTCACAGCTAGAATATCAGATAAATATCCCCCAACAAGCTGGTCATACAGGCAACACAGGCCCTACCAATTCCACTGAATCGGAATAACCCCAAATTATGTTTGTTGGTTAAAACAGTGATAGATCTTAATTTTGAGCACCTATTAGGGTGCAAATTAATCAGTAAAACCCAATTTTTTTCGGGTTTTATTCAACATAGCAGGCGGTAATGGCAAATAGCCGTCATGGCTGACCAACTTTTGCCCTTCGGGGGATAGCACACGCTCAAGAAATGCCGCAGTGAGTGCTTCCAGCGGCTGTCCTGGTGCTTTATTAATATAAATATAGAGATAGCGTGATAACGGATAGAGGCCATTACTGACATTTTCTGCGGTTGGCATAATAAAATTTTGCCCATTCGCTGCCAGCGGCAGTGACTTAACACCACTGTTACGAAAACCAATACTGGAATAACCGATGCCATTCAATGAACCCGCAACCGCTTGTACCACGGATGCAGAACCAGGCAATTCATTGATATTATTTATAAAATCACCATCACAAAGTACCCGGCGTTTGAAATAGCCATACGTCCCCGATGCGGAATTACGGCCATAACGTTGTAGGGAACGAGCCGCCCAATCGCCACTCAACCCCAAGTCACCGAAATGTCGAATTCTCCGGGGCTCTCCGCAACGGCGATTTTGCGAAAAAACAGCATCCAGTTGCGATAACGTCAGCCCATTCAGAGGATTATCCTGATGAACAAACACCACTAGCGCATCCACAGCTACTGGTACCTCTAACGGTGGGTAGCCATAGCGTTGAATAAAAGCAGCAATCTCGCCATCTTTCATTGGCCGGCTCATTGGGCCAAGCTGCGTTGCCCCGGCAGCCAACGCGGCAGGAGCGGTAGATGAACCCGCAGCCTGTATTTGCAGATTAACGCCAGGATAGTGATGATTAAAATCATTTGCCCACAATGACATCAGATTGGCCAACGTGTCAGAGCCAACACTGGAAAGGTTTCCTGATAGGGTGCTGGCAACTGGCATTGATACCGCTGGAGAGACGCTCATTGAGGGAGAGGCTACCGTCACTGGCGGTGCCAAAGCCACAGGTTGAGTTAAAGCCACTGGCTGTACTAAAGCTATTGGTTGCGCTAAAGCTATTGGTTGCGCTAAAACAGCATAGCTATGCCATAGCATGACATTTAAGAGCGCCAGTTTTCCCCATTTCATTAGGCTTTTATCCGCACAGTCTTAGGATTTGACTGCATTCTCGACTAAAACAGTTGGAACAATCAACCTGTTCGGTAAGGTAAAGATAAAACGGGTACCCAGACCAATTTCACTCATCACATCCAAACGCGCATCATGGTGGCTCAGAGCATGTTTCACAATTGCCAACCCCAGCCCACTGCCACCCGTTTGCCGTGACCGGGCTTTATCGACCCGATAGAAGCGCTCGGTAAGGCGTGGAACATGCTCAGGGGGGATCCCCGGCCCGTTGTCGCTGACTTGAAATTGAGCACCTTGTGGTGTTTGTTGCCAGCAGACCTCAATCTTCGTCCCTTCAGGCGTATGATTTACGCCGTTGTAGACCAAATTCGATACCGCGCTACGCAGTTGGTCTTCGTTACCGAATACCTTTAATTGATCGTTAACTCTGAAAGTAATCTCATGGCGGCCATTGCTCAGTGCCTGTACCTCATGCTGCAATACTTTCAACATCAGCGGAATATCCACCCGCTCATTTAAATCCACATTTGGTGCGGCTTCGATACGTGATAATGTCAAAAGTTGCTTCACCAGCCCATCCATACGCTTAGTCTGCTCTTGCATCGTCCCCAAGGCTTTATCGCGCAACGGCCCGGCCAACTCTTGGTCATGCATCATTTCCAGATAGCCTTGCAGCACCGTCAGCGGCGTACGTAATTCGTGGCTAACGTTGGCAAAGAAGTTACGTCTTGCACCTTCCAACTGGCGCATTTGAGTCACATCACGGGCCACCATCAGTAACTGCCCTTCAGAATAAGGCATCACGCGAAACTCCACGTAGTAACCGTTATTCAATTGCAAGGTTAATGGGCGGGAAAACGTTTGTTGTTGCAGATATTGGCTAAATTCCGGGTAGCGCAATAAATTGAGAATATGCTGCCCGTTATCCTCTGGCCAGCGGAACCCCAACAATTGTTGAGCTAAACCATTACACCAGAAAATATTACCGTCAACCGTCGTGATAACCACGGCATCAGGCAGTGACTCTGCACCACTGCGAAAACGCTTAATTAAGAGCGCCAGCTCGCGCCGACGCCTGCGGTTGCGCAATTGCATCTGATATAAGCCGTAAAATAGGGGTTCCCAACTCCAACGCCCCGGCGGCGGTGTCATACTGCGATCAAGCCACAACCAATGGGAGAGTTTGAGTTGATTATAAAAGTTCCACGTCAGTGCAGCGACCACTGAAACCAGCAATAACCAAGGGAGATAGCCAATAAACGCCCCCAGTAATAATGCAGGCAAACAAAAAAGAGCCAGCTCTAAAGCCAGCGTTTTCCATGATAAGCGTTCTAACACAACGAATTCTCCGGCACTGAAAACTCAGTAGCGCGTTGAGAAACGGTATCCGGTTCCCCGGACAGTTTGTACCATTTTATCGTGACCATCAGTTTCAAGCGCCTTACGTAACCGACGAATATGCACATCAACCGTACGATCTTCTACATAAACGTTAGTGCCCCAAACATAATTAAGCAACTGTTCACGGCTATAAACACGCTCAGGATGAGTCATAAAGAAGTGCAATAATTTAAACTCAGTCGGCCCCATATCTAGCGCCTGATCATTCGCCATTACCCTGTGAGATGAAGGGTCAAGGCTCAACCCTTGCATTTCAATCACTTCTTCAACGGCCATTGGCGATATCCGCCGCATCACCGCTTTGATCCGCGCTACCAGCTCTTTAGGTGAAAAAGGCTTGGTAATATAATCATCTGCGCCCACTTCCAAACCGCGCACACGATCTTCTTCTTCACCACGGGCGGTCAGCATCATCACCGGAATATCTCGGGTCAACGCTTCACGTTTCATATGTTTAATAAACTGAATACCCGAGCCGCCGGGTAACATCCAGTCTAACAGCACTAAATCAGGAAAAGGCTCCGACAGGCGAGCTACCGCGCTGTCATAATCTTCGGCTTCTAACGGTTGGTAGCCATTTTGCTCCAACACAAAGCACACCATCTCACGGATTGGTGCTTCATCTTCCACCACCAGTATGCGTCTTGCCATCATCAACCCTGCCAGTATGTTAGCGGTCACTATTCGATTTCGGGGCCATTATGCGTCAGTTTTGTGACAGATTTATGAAAAATATCACGCTTCAGTGACCAATAAGCATAGTGATAAATATTATTTTTTTTGCAAAACTCAGTAATCAACTTTGCGAGGCATCTCGGAGATTTATTTCATCCTGTGTTTTTCACCGCGACATCTCGATGCCAACGCTTATAATCAGCGCCATTCTCTTTCGTCATCATCGGCTATAGCGAGAGCTTTATGCGCATTATTCATACCTCTGACTGGCATTTGGGGCAGTATTTTTTCACCAAAAGCCGTGCTGCTGAACATCAAGCATTTCTGCACTGGTTGATTGAGCAGATTAAAGAACACCAGGTTGATGCGCTGATTGTCGCAGGGGATATTTTTGATACCGGTGCCCCGCCCAGCTATGCCCGTGAGCTATATAACCGTTTTATTGTCGAGCTCCAGCCTACCGCCTGTCAATTAGTGGTGCTAGGTGGCAACCATGATTCAGTAGCCACACTAAATGAATCACGAGATTTACTTTCATACCTGAATACCACGGTAATCTCGTGTGCCAGTAGTGATCTGGAACAACAAGTGATTATCTTGAAAAATAGACAGCAGCAACCCGCAGCGGTGCTATGCGCCATTCCGTTTTTACGGCCCCGTGATCTGGTGACCAGTCAAGCGGGTGAATCTGGTGGTCAGAAACAACTGGCATTACAAGAAGCTATTGCTGGCCACTATCAAACGTTATATCAACGCGCCCTAGAGCTGCGATCTCAGCTTGGCTTGCCTCTGCCCATTATCGCCACCGGGCACCTGACCACCGTGGGTGTGACAACTACAGACTCAGTACGAGACATTTATATTGGTACACTAGATGCCTTTCCGGCTCAGGCTTTTCCGCCCGCTGATTACATTGCCCTTGGTCATATCCATCGCGCTCAACAGGTCGCTAAAACTGAACATATCCGCTACAGCGGCTCACCTATAGCGCTCAGTTTTGATGAACTAAACAAAGAGAAAAGTGTGTATTTGGTGGAGTTTGACCAGCAAAATCTGTCATCAGTTACCCCACTCTTCATTCCACAATTTCAACCGATGCAATTGATCAAAGGTGATTTGTGCCAAATAGAGCAGCAATTAGCTGCATTTGCTGGCCATGAAGGCTTACCCGTATGGTTAGATATAGAAGTGGCAACCCAAGACTATCTCACTGATATACAAAGACGGATCCAGGCACTGGCAGCGGACTTGCCCGTTGAAGTGGTATTACTGCGCCGTAGTAAAGAGCAACGCAATAACAGCATCCACCGGCAGGAAAAAGAGACGCTAAACGAATTGACCGTCAGTGACGTATTTGAACGTAGGCTGGCACTCGAGGCAGATTTACCCGCGCCTCGCCAGCAGCGAATGCGCCAAATGTTCAATTACGTTGTTGATGAAATAGCGCAAGATGGCAGTAACGATGCGGTGGAGGAGCCAGCCCAATGAAAATTTTGAGCCTACGTCTGAAAAACATTAATTCATTACAGGGCGAATGGAAGATAGATTTCACTGCCGAACCTTTTGCCAGTAACGGTTTATTTGCTATCACCGGTCCGACTGGCGCGGGTAAAACAACGCTGTTAGATGCTATCTGTCTGGCGCTGTATCACCAAACCCCTCGCCTCATTGTAACCCCCAACCAGAATGAGCTGATGACGCGCCATACCGCAGAATCGCTGGCAGAAGTTGAATTTGAAGTGAAAGGTATCCGTTATCGCGCCTTTTGGAGCCAGCGCCGCGCAAAAAACAGTCCAGATGGCAATTTGCAAGCCCCAAAGGTTGAGCTGGCCTTATGCGAAGACGGCAAAATTTTGGCCGATAAGGTCCGCGATAAATTAGAGATGGTGGCGGCAATCACGGGTCTGAATTTTGGCCGTTTTACCAAATCCATGATGCTGTCACAGGGGCAGTTTGCTGCCTTCCTCAATGCAGATGCCAATGATCGCGCTGAGTTACTGGAAGAATTGACGGGGACCGACATCTATGGACGTCTATCTGAACGCGTATTTGAAAAACATAAACAAGCCAAGATCGATCTGGAGGCATTGCACCAACGTGCCAGCGGCATCGAACTATTAAATGAAGAACAACGCCTGGCCCTGATACAGCAAATTGATGCACTGAGTCAACAAGAACAGCAGCTCAGTAAAGAACAGCTCGTCACGCAAAACCAAATAAACTGGCTAACAGGTTGGCAACAGCAACAACAACACGTACAGCAATATCAGCAGCAACAGGTGTTAGTTGAACATGACTATCAACAGGCACTGCCCGACCTACAACGCTTAGCGCGTAGCGAACCAGCAGAAAAATTGCGCCCGTTGCAACGAGAACGCGACCATAGCCAAAAGGATTTACAACAAGCGCAGCAACACATTACCGCATTGGCGCAACAGCAACTACAATATCAGGCACAGCTCACACCACTGGCTCAGGCAGTAGATCAAGCCACTGCGACACGGCAACAGCAACTGCTTAATCAGCGTGAGCAAGAAACACTCATCGAACAACAGATCGTACCGCTGGATAACCTTATCACCCAGCAGCAGCAGACATTGTCGCACCTTGCGGAGCAAATACAGCAATTACGCACCAAAGAACAGCAAAACAGCCAGCAGCTTGCGTTGAATGAGCAAAAACTATCGCAGACCCATCAACGCCTGCAACAACTGGCAGACTATGCCAATCTACATGCCCATCATCAACACTGGGAAAAACATCTCCCCCTATGGCATGAGCAGTTCCGCCAATTACAACTACAGCAACAACAATCAGCTCAAAGCGAACAACAGCTACATCAACAAACCGCCTTGCTGACCAAACTGCAACAGCAGGCTACAACGCTAAATGCGCAAGAGAAACAGCAACAAACGGCCTTAGCGGAGGCCAGCGCACAAGTAAGCAGTCTCCAGCAGAAATTATTAGCACTTGAACAACAGCACCCTTCAGCACAGTTGCGCCAGCAGCTAAACGAGTTCAATGATCAACGTCAGATACGCCAACAATTGGCGGCTTTATCGCCTTTAGCACAACAAATACAAGCACTCTATGATAAGCAGCAACAACAATTTACGGCTCAGTTGCAACAGCTTAAACAGTTAGAGCAACAGTTAACCGAAAAGCGTCAATTATATCAGCAGCAGAAACAACATCTGGTTGATTTAGAAGCCTTACTGGAACGCGAAAAACAGATTGTCACATTAGAAGCAGAAAGAGCCAAACTGCAACCAGGAGATGCCTGCCCACTATGTGGTGCTGTGGAGCACCCGGCAATCGCCGCGTACCAAGCGGTGAAACCCTCAGAAACAGCCGTACGAGTTGCAAAACTACGTCTACAGGTCGAACAGCTATACACTGAGGGAACTGAATTACGCACCCAAGTTGCAAGCATGCAACAACAGCAACAGCGTATAGATCAAGAGTTACAAGACCATCGCCAACAGTTAGCTGCATATCAGCAACGTTGGCAAACACTGACACAACCGTTATCGCTGGCATTCGCCTTGAATGAACCTGACGCATTAGCTCTGTGGCTAGAGCAACATGAGCAGCAAGAACAAGCGTGTCAACTAAAGCTGGTGGAGTATGAGCGTCTGACTCAGCAGCATCAGCAGGCCAAAGATATCCTGACCCAGTTGGAACAACAGCAGCAAGAACATCAACAACAGTTGGCACTGATCACTGAACGCCAAAAAAATGCTCAACAAACCTACCAACAGCTGCAATCGCAATATCAGCACCAGCAAGAAGCGCTTATAGCTCAGCAGCAAGTGTTCAACCATACGCTGACTGAATTATCCTTATCAGTACCCGATGCCGATCAACAACAGAATTGGCTAGCACAGCGGGAAGAGGAATGTCAGCGCTGGCAACAACATCAGCAAGAGCAACAGCGGCTCACTATTGAACAAAAAACGCTGGAAACACGTATTGAGAATGAACGGCGTCATTTACAGGAGTGTATTGACCAATTATCGGCGCTAAGTCAACAACGCCAGCAAGCTGAAACGCTATTACTGCAGCAAATCCAGCAGCGCCGGGCACTGTTTGGTGAAGATATCGTTGCCGAAGTCCGCCAGCGATTACGCTTACAGCAGCAACAGGCAGAGCTTGCCCAGCAAAACGCAGAAAAAGCCCTACAACAGGCTCAATCCCAACTGAATAGACTATCAGGTGAACTGACTGGGCTGGAGCAACAATGCCAACAGTATCAGCAACGTGCTACCACCACACAGGCTGAATTGCAACAAGCACTGTCCACCAGCGAATTTGCTGATGAAACGGCATTAACCGCAGCCCTGTTAAGTGAGGAAGAAAGGCAGCATCTACAACAACTGCAACAGCAATTAAATGAGCGACGGCAACAAGCTCAGATCCGCCTGCAACAAGCCAGGGAAATATTGGATCAACATTTACAGCTTTGTCCCCAAGGTGTCGATAAGTCCTCTGAATTAACCTTATTACAACAACAGTCAGAACAGCTATTGGCACAACTGAAAACCACAACGTTACGGCAAGGCGAACTACGCAATCAGTTAGAAAGCGACACCACTCGACGTCATAATCAACGTACGCTATTTGAACAAATTGAGCGTAGTCAGCAGCAATATGATGACTGGAGTTACCTCAATCAATTAATTGGCTCCAAAGAAGGCGATAAATTCCGTAAATTTGCGCAAGGTCTCACACTCGATCATCTGGTTTATCTGGCCAATAACCAACTTAATCGTTTACATGGGCGCTATCTATTACAACGTAAGACTACGGATGCATTGGAATTACAGGTGGTAGATACTTGGCAAGCGGATGCCATACGCGATACCCGCACACTGTCGGGGGGAGAAAGTTTCCTGGTGAGTCTGGCGCTAGCATTGGCACTGTCTGATTTAGTCAGCCATAAAACCAGTATTGACTCACTGTTCCTTGATGAAGGCTTCGGTACGTTGGATGCAGAAACCTTGGATACCGCTCTGGATGCCTTGGATAACCTGAACGCTTCAGGCAAAACTATTGGGGTAATAAGCCATGTCGATGCGATGAAAGATCGGATCCCGGTACAAATAAAAGTGAAAAAAGTTAACGGGTTAGGCGTCAGCCGTTTGGATAATGCCTTCCGAGTCAATCAAGACTGAACAGATACTCCAACTCATTGGCGTTACAACAAGGTTGTAAGTGAACAACAAATCGGTCGGGAATCAATTTGAACAGCATTTATGCTAGCCCGCAGGGTGAGCCTCAAGGACGAGGCTCATTAATCCCGATGAGTCTATCTATTGCAAGGTCAACCACAGTAAGTGATTCGGGTGAGTGAGCGTAGCTAACACCGCTGTAGCGTCAAGTTAGAGGGGAAATACCCAAAATCATTGGCGTTACAGCAAGGCAGCAAGTGAACAAATCCCGATGAGCTTACATTAGTAAGTGATTCGGGTGAGTGAGCGTAGCTAACACCGCTGTAGCGTCAAGGACGAGGGGTATTCCATAGCCAAGCAGCCCCCCGCACCCCACTCGAATCACCATGCAAAGCTTTAAGAATAGGCGTTTCACACTCACCACCAAATACCCAAGGGCTGATTAACGCAGGTAATGTGTCATACAAGCGGTCAACATTACTCATACCGCCTCCCAACACCACAACATCGGGATCGAACAGGTTAATAACATGGGCCAGCGATTTAGCAAAACGCCGCTCATAATTGTTCATTGCCTGTTCTGCGATGACATCGCCCTGCTCAACCAACTCAATAATTTCATGGCCTTTTAACGGTTTTCCACTCAACCTAAAGTAATCAGTGGCAAAACCCGTACCCGATACAAAAGTCTCGATACAGCCTTTTTTCCCGCAATAGCACGTCACTTCTTGTGCATATTCTCGCTCTTCTTCATCTTGCCAAGGTAACGGGTTATGCCCCCATTCACCGGCAATACCATTACCGCCAGCATGTGAACCCCCATCAATAGCAATACCCGAGCCACACCCCGTCCCGATAACGGCAGCAAACACCCATTTTTTACCTGCCCCCGCCCCGTCTGTTGCCTCAGAAACGGCCAGACAGTTCGCATCATTGGCTAACCGCACCGGACGGTTCAAAAACACCGAGAGATCTTTATCTAACTCCTGCCCATTCAACCATACTGAGTTTGAGTTTTTCACTTTGCCGGTAAAAGGAGAAAATGTGCCAGGGATACCGACCCCGATACTGCCTTGCTCGCCAGTCGCGTGCTCGGCATCAGCGATTAAATCAGCAATAGCCTGTAAGGTTTTTTGGTAATCATGGCGTGGAGTACCAACCCGTTTACGGAAAAGCACCTGCCCATCATTGGCCAATGCTATGACCTCTATTTTGGTACCACCCAGATCTATACCAATGCGCATCGCATCTCACCTCGTTGACAGGATTGTTTTATTTTCTTGCGATCAAGATACCCTGATAGGCTGGATAACTATGACCATGAAAGTATTATCTTTTCAGTTTGAACAATACACCGTAGCGATACAATCTTTGTTACCCATAATTTTGCATTCCGTCTGTTTTTAATCAATTAAACCGAGGATAGCATTCAGCTGATAATAGACTGGCGCTGCTTTTTTCTTATTTTTTTTACTAGGGACACGCGCGCCAATTCGTTATCATGCCGCCCTGCGTTGATTAACTCGCGCGCTCCAGGCGCGCCCGAGCCAAGGATAACACTATGCTGTGGTTTAAGAATTTAATGGTTTACCGTTTGAGCCGGGAAGTTTCGCTGTCTGCGGATGAAATGGAGAAACAGCTAAGCGCCTTTAGTTTCACGCCTTGTGGTAGTCAGGATATGGCGAAAACCGGTTGGGTATCACCGATGGGTTCACACAGCGATGCATTAACTCACACCGTTAATGGTCAGATCGTTATTTGTGCGCGCAAAGAAGAGAAAATTTTACCGTCACCGGTGATTAAGCAAGAGTTGCAGGACAAAATCGAACGGTTGGAAGGTGAACAACACCGTAAACTGAAAAAAACTGAAAAAGATTCATTGAAAGATGAAGTATTGCACAGTTTGTTGCCCCGCGCATTCAGCCGTTTTAATCAAACCTTTTTGTGGATTGATACTGTCAATGACCTGATTATGGTCGATGCCGCAAGTGCTAAACGTGCTGAAGATACATTAGCTTTGCTGCGTAAAAGCCTGGGGTCGTTACCTGTTGTACCGCTAACGTTAGAAAATCCTATTGAACTGACCTTAACTGAGTGGGTCCGCTCCAAAACATTGCCCGCAGGCTTTGCTCTGATGGACGAAGCGGAACTCAAAGCAATTCTGGAAGATGGCGGCGTTATCCGCTGTAAAAAACAGGATTTATTTAGTGATGAGATCGCAGTACATATCGAAGCGGGCAAACTGGTCACTAAATTGGCTTTGGATTGGCAAGAGCGCGTACAGTTGGTGCTGTCTGACGATGGCTCATTAAAGCGTTTAAAATTCTCTGACACGCTACGTGATCAAAACGAAGATATTGATCGGGAAGATTTTGCACAACGTTTTGATGCCGATTTTATTCTAATGACCAGTGAGTTGGCCGCTTTGATTAAGAATCTCATTGAGGCCCTTGGCGGCGAAGCACAACACTAATTTCAGCACACGACAGAGCGGCTAAATATAACCAAAGTCATCGGGTTGCAGTTAGGCGGGCAACATCACATCCCGATAAGCTGGCTAAAATCGGTGACTCGGATCAATGAAAAACGAGAAGTGAGAAGTGAAAAACACTCGCTACGATACAGTTGAGAGTAAGTTAAGAAGAATCGATTAGATGTCGCCCCCTCTGGCATGGAGAGGGTGACCGATTCGCTAACTCAATGTATTCATTAGCTCAAGTATTTACACAAATATGAAGATGCTTCAGCTACTTGTAGGTTAAATTCACTTTCCCCAGGGATATAGAAGGTTTCACCCGGCATAAAGGTTTGCCAGTCAGGTGATCCCGGCATCAGTACTTTCAAAGAACCGGTGATTACTGTCATTTCCTCCGCTTTAGCTGTACTAAAGGTGTACTCACCCTTTTCCATCACCCCAACGCTGGCTGGCCCAATGCTGTCACTGTCAAAACCAATAGATTTCACTTTCCCGGTAAAATACTCATTAAATTTCAGCATAGCTTTGCACCCGCATCTTAATAAAAATGAGCTTTCATATTAGAGTTTCTGTAAACGGTCTGTCACTGATTATTATGACGAAATGGGATCATAACCAGATTCACTGCCTTGGTTGAGGAGAAAGCGTACAATTTGGTATCGTGCAATGCCTTTAAAAGGCGCGAAAGCGGATGATTCAGACAAAAAAAGTAAAGCGGCAGTTGATTAAAGATGACATAAAATAGAAAGCATTAACGTCGTGTCAAAAATGCGATCAATATCGACCAGATATGTGGGCATAAAATGTGTGTGTTGAAAGAAAAATAATTTGAAGATTTTCATTGGTCCACCTTGCGTTGCAGGCATAATTAATTAGCAATCAATCAGACTCGCTCCACACAGATCACCAATCAAGCTCCCTTTTCTTCATTATTTGACCATCTCACCAGTCAATATCTGTAAAATTTGTTCGACAACCAGTGACGGAGTTTGAGTTCCATCAAGTACATGATGGGCGACGTCCTGATACAACGCTTCACGGCTAGCCAACACATCCAGCATCTCTTCAACGATGGGTTTACCGGTCAAACTTGGCCGCTGGGTATCTTCAGGATCTTCTGCTAACCGTTTTGCCAATACGTCTGCTGACGCCCGCAGATAAATGACCCGCCCATGATCACGCATGAATGCACGGTTTTCACTGGACAGTACCGCACCACCGCCAGTGGCAATGACCGTTTTAGGTGCCGTTACTGCCTGTAATGCCATGCTTTCTCGCAGACGAAAACCATCCCAACCTTCACTCTCAACAACTTCAGCCACGGTCATCTGTGAGGTTTGTTGCATAAACAGATCTGTATCAATAAACCGATACCCCAATGCCTGCGCCAACACCTTTCCAATCGTGGTCTTACCTGCCCCGCGCGCGCCTACCATGAAGATAGTTTGTATCATTACGTGAAAGTCCTTCGCATCAACTTCTGAGGATAAATTTTCGACATCAAAAAACCGACCGTTATTATTGGCCGGCTGAACAGGTTTACTACGCGGTTCAACACCGCAGATACAAATCATACCGATAATTAGGAGTAGTGCCAACTTTACAGTGACGTAAAATTAATAATACACCAAATAAAATTAGCGTAGTGACTTGGCTCGATATGGAACCCTTATCCACACCGAATGGACAAGATATGTCGGTTAACTGGGGTGACAAATATAAACCAGCGCTGGAGGAAAGTTACGCACAACCCGTAATTTTTTCCAATTAAAATAACGAGATAGCAATGGCTCTGATAGATGACTGTATTGAAACAGCACTAAGACCCCATTGCGTGCACGTAAACGTTGCTGAGTTTGTTGTAATATTCTGATACTGATCTTGGTTGGGATCGACAGTAAAGGTAAACAACAAAAAACAACATCGTACTCTTGATCCAACTGCTCCGCGGAGCGATCTGCGATCTGTAAACGCGGGTCTTTTAGCTGGTGCAATGCATGTACAAAATGAGGTTGAATCTCATACGCTTGTAAGCTCGAATTAGCTGACATATGCGATAGAATACGCTTAGTCAGCACACCATCAGCCGCACCTAATTCAGCAATATTAAGATTTTGTGTCCAATCTATCTGGTTTAGCATCGCCTGACATAACCAAGGCGATGAAGGGACCAATGAACCAACGGTACGAGGTGAGGCAATAAAGCGCTGCAAATAGGAAAACTGACTTTTAAAATTACGCCGGACAATGTTTAGCATAACCTCTCCTCGGAAACTCAGATGGACCACAATAACACTTTATATTTCTTAAGTTCTCATTAAGATTGTTCTAATAATTAATTATTTTTATCAGATAAACAGAAAACGTTGACTCTGTAACCATTGACGCAGATGAAGTCAGTAAACCAGATTTAGCTATGACTCATTATGGTTTACTCTGGCTTATCTACTGCCTAGAAATCGCTATCACAAAGGGTTGTATCAAAATATTTCTTTATTTATCCATCTATTGTAGAAACTAATGATAACGGCTGATGTTGGCATTATAGTGACTAACTTTATCAGGCTGATCGAGGTCAATGGTTATCTTGGCAAAGCCATCAGTTATCGTTTTTTCGTTCAGCATTCACTCAATGCCGTTCTTCGATTATTGATATTAAAAGATAATCGCGCCTCATATTTTATCTATAGTGGCTTGTTCGATAAAAAAGGCTACTGGCGAAATGATGTTGTAGTAATAAGTTTAGTCACAATGACAGAGAATTTTTTCATAATAGACGCCTACGGAGAGATTCTATGTAATACTTTAGTAATATTGATTATGGATGCTGTAATGCAAGGAGACGTAATGTTGTGTAAAGAAAATAAAGCATTGTTACGATAATAAATAAAGATATAACCATATTTTCTATAATGAAAATACATTTATATATTATTACCACTATCCACATTTATTACTCATTAATCTCTTACTGCAACAATCATCATGATATCGCTGGTAAAGGAACCATCAGCCTGAATGGCATAGTAATTAATGACACCATCAGATGCTAACTTTTGTAACTCGCGAATAGCCGTAGCAAAATGTATAGGTGTACGTATTCTGACAATCCAACTGTTAAACTCCAAATGCAAGCGGTCAGAAGTCACTTCATTTATCACTAATCCGGCTTCGGTAAATAAAGATAACCATTCTCCAGAAGAATAATTTCGCACATGAGAGGTATCACGTAAAACTTCGACTGTTTGCAAATAGATATCCAATACCGGATGGCCGGGAGAAACCACATCCATAAAAATAACTTTTCCACCAGTCTCGAAGAGGCTAATTAATCCCGATGAGCTTACTTATTTTTTTAAGGTCAAGACCAGGAAGTGATTCGGGTGACAACTGTTATTGACACTTAGCGTCAGGAGCAGATTTGAACGCTGCTTGCAGCGGCCTCTAAGAGGCGAAGCCCATGGATGGGCTGAGTAACAAACGTAGCCAACGTACATACGGCTTGAAATATGACGGGTATATAGCCGGTAGGCCAATTCATCACAATAGCGTTATCTTAGACGGTACCTCTGGTTCACAGTCACTGGAGAGATGACTGATCGCACAAGGGATATTTGAGATGGAACTGCGGGTTGCCGCTGATAATCCGCGAGCAAAATTCATCAAATAATGCTGGCTAACGCGTATCTCAGCAAAATTAAACGGTTTTGTCTTCCTCAATTCGTTGTAGTTGATTTTTATACGATTTAACTTTTTGGCGTTTTTTCATCCAAGTGGCGAAAGACACTAAGAAAATCCCACCGGCCAATATTAATACACCCAATTCATGCTTGTAAAACAGCATGATAATAAAGTAGACAGCAGAAATAATTGCTACCCATTTTGCCGAATGACCAATAGCATTTTTCTCATTGGTCAGACGGCGGATACTCTCTTCTTCACTGATCCCCATAACACTGCTCTCCTTATTTAGTGAAGTTATAATATTGGGGCAGTTGTATGATAATACAACATATTTTTTCAGCTTTTATTTTGTCTTCCCAAGATAGCCTTCAAAGGCGCTCCCAGTGGATTTATAAATAATGATAAAACACGTCACACAAGCGACGGGCAACCACTCTATAGAGTGAGGCTACGGGCCTTCCTGAAATTTCCTCGCCTTAGCTGTTTGCTGTTTTTCCAGTTCAAAAATAGCACGCTGCAACTCTTTCTCCTGAACGGGGCTTAAGCGTGAGAATTTAAAACTCAAACGTTGCACTGTCAGCGTTTCCCCCTTGTTATTAACCACTTGTTTATCAAGCGCCCGGATAAATTGCAGGTCTAATTTAAAGAGGCCAAAACCACATAAATCTACCGCTGCATCCCGCAGAACACTGCACCCCTGTAGCGGAAACTCGCTACCTTTCATGGCATATAAGCCCATTCCACCTAAGGATATATCGGCCAATGTATATTTATACTGAGTGCCGTCAGGAAATTTCCCACAACAATAATAAGCTGGCCATTGCGGAATACTGATGCGAAAATATTCCCGTCGCTGAATAAAATAGAGCTGTTCGGGGATGGCAGAACTGAAGGCGGGCAGTGATAAATATTTAATATGTTTCAAATTGTTACAGGTGAATTCAATTTTTGCGCCAGTAGGCTCAACAATAATCGTGAGTTGTTCCGCACCAAGAGCCAAGACATTCTCGTTTTCTACACTGCCGAAATCGAAAATAAACTGATTAGTCTCAGGCTGTATATCCAGAATACGGCTAATAAATTGTCCACGAGCATGGGTAACCATCACTGCGGTATCATTCTTCTGTAAATCCCGAAGAATTGCACAGATCGCTAGTTTATTTTTTTTAACAAATTGCTCTTTAGACGTTTCACTCACTGGTCCCATTCCCTATTCTTAATTTATTAGTCTATCTGCTCAGATTATCATCAGAAGATGTATAAATAACAAAGAGGCTATCGGCAAATAATGAAATTACTTTAATGGTTTACCATCGGGAAGAAACAGTCCAGATGGGTAATATTTTTGACTGGAGAACGTTTTTTGCAGCATAATTTTTTTATGCAGAATAGTTTTTTATGCAGGATAATGGATAACGTTCTTTGCAGGATAACCGTTGGTTGAGTCATGCTCGATTTAAAAAAACAAAGCGACATTGGCAAATTGCCTCATGTCGCTTTACTATCTTTTTCTAATCAATCAGTTACTGATCAATGATCAACCGGTTAATAATAAATCTGTTACCAATAAGCCTACCAAAAATAAATCAGCTACGAACTAAATCGTCGCCGTAGCCTATCCATTTATACGTCGTCAGCGCATCCAATCCCATAGGACCTCGAGCATGGAGTTTTTGTGTACTCACTGCCACTTCTGCGCCCAAACCAAACTGGCCGCCATCGGTAAACCGAGTGCTAGCGTTAACATAAACAGCCGATGAATCGACAGCGCGTACAAAATACTCGGCATTACTAAGGGAACGGGTCAGGATAGCATCAGAGTGACTGGTACCATGCTCACGGATATGGTTAATGGCGGCATCAATATCAGCAACGATATCCACGTTTAAATCCAGTGATAGCCATTCATCATCGTAATCAGCGGCTTCCACTGCCACGACTTTGGCTTTGCCATCCGCCAGATAGGGCATCGCCAGCGGACTGGCATGCAATGTCACGCCAAACGCATGCATTCTGGCACTTAATAGTGGTAGGAAAGTTTTGGCAACCGCCTGATGAACCAGCAACGTCTCCAGTGAGTTACAAGCACTTGGTCGTTGTATCTTCGCGTTTTCGATCACCAATAAGGCTTTTTCAAAATCTGCGTTTTCATCAACAAAGGTATGGCAGACACCAATGCCACCAGTAATAACCGGGATAGTCGATTGCTCTCGGCACAATTTATGCAAGCCTGCGCCACCTCGTGGAATCAACATATCCACATAGCGATCCATACGTAACAGTTCATTCACCAGTTGACGGTCTGGGCTTTCAATGGCCTGAACTGCCGCGGCAGGTAGACCACATTGCTCCAGCGCCCGCTGAATAACATTCACCGTCGCCTGATTGGTATGATGCGTTTCTTTACCACCGCGCAAAATAACCGCATTACCGGTTTTCAAGCACAGACTCGCCACATCGATAGTAACATTAGGGCGAGCTTCATAAATGACACCAATCACCCCCAACGGGACACGTCGGCGTTCCAGCTTTAAGCCACTGTCCAGCAAGCTGCCATCAATGACACGCCCTACAGGGTCGTTTAGGCGGCACACCTGACGTACATCATTAGCAATGGCGGCTAAACGGGCGGGTGTCAATAACAGGCGATCAAGTAGCGCCTCGCTCATGCCACTCTCGCGTGCTGCAACCATGTCCAGCTCATTGGCCTGCAAAATAGTCTGGCTCTCTGATTCTAACAGGTTAGCGATTACCGCCAGTGCCTGATTTTTTTTGGCCGTACTCAACATCGCCAATTGCCAGGAAGCCTGTTTGGCCGCTTTCCCCATGTGTTCTAGCAGGTTCATGTTTGCTCCTTAGCTGACAATCATATCATCACGATGAACAGCCACCGGGCCGTATTCATACCCGAGAATTTCACTGATTTGTTGCGAGTGATGCCCTGCTAACATGCGCAATGCATCACTGTTATAGCGTGACACACCGTGTGCTAAATCCCGCCCATTGAGATTACGGATACGGATCACTTCACCACGGGAGAAGTCCCCTTTTACGCTGCGAATGCCTTTTGGTAGCAGCGAACTGCCCCGCTCCATGATCGCAAATACGGCACCGTCGTCCACCGTGATTTCACCTGCCGGTGGCGCACCAAAAATCCAACGCTTACGGTTTTCTAGTGGCGTTTCCAACGAGTGGAAACGGGTACCGACTGGCGAACCTTCAATCACATCGGCAATCACACCTGCCTGGCTACCTGCGGCAATCACCACATCGATACCCGCACGGCAAGCGACATCAGCCGCTTGCAGTTTAGTCGCCATGCCACCCGTCCCAAGCCCCGAAACGCTGTCCCCGGCCATCCCACGCAAGACATCATCAATGCCATGCACTTCGCGAATTAATTCTGCTTCTGGATTGTTACGTGGATCAGCGGTGTACAACCCCGTCTGATCGGTCAACAACAGTAGCTTATCGGCACTGGCCAAAATGGCCGCCAATGCGGAAAGATTATCGTTATCGCCCACTTTGATTTCAGCTGTGGCGACGGCGTCGTTCTCATTGATCACCGGTACAATGCGGTTATCAAGCAACGCATTCATGGTATCGCGAGCATTGAGAAAACGCTCACGATCCTCTAAATCTGCGCGGGTTAGCAGCATCTGGCCGATATGAATGCCATAAATTGAAAACAGTTGTTCCCAGAGCTGAATTAACCGGCTTTGCCCAACCGCGGCTAACAATTGTTTCGAGGCAATAGTGGCGGGCAATTCTGGATACCCTAAATGTTCACGACCCGCGGCAATCGCCCCAGAGGTGACAATAACAATACGATGACCTTTTGCGTGTTGCTGGGCGCATTGACGCACCAATTCAACAATATGGGCACGGTTAAGACGACGGGACCCCCCGGTCAGCACACTCGTCCCCAATTTCACAACCAATGTCTGGCTGCCATTCATAATTTTTCTACCGTTGGGATGAATAAAAGAAATGGTCTACAGGTCTTTGTAGCAGGCGCAAGGCATTATGCCAACAGGCTTGATACGAAATTACCCCCTTTATTGTGCAAAAAGGGGGTAATGGGGACAGTTTATGGCCACGGGGCTGGCCTAATCAAGCCTAAGTAAGCGTATTATCAAGCAGATAACTTAACAGGCTGATCGTTAAAATCCGCAGCAGGTTCTAACTTCATGTCAATGGAGGCTAGCATCTCTTCGAGCCGCAGATGAAAATTACGCAGTGTGCTCTCAAGTTTATCCTGAACGTCAGGATCGCTAATCTTTTCCGCGTTCCAGTTACCTTCTTTATTAAATAATCCGAGTTGATAAACATAAGTAAAGCGACCAGCCGATGGCTCCAGTTCTATCCACCACCCCCAGAACTCACGTTTCTCTGGAGCAAGCTTCACATTGACGCATACAGCTAAACAATCAAAGAAAAAATGGTCGTTCTGGCACTGCCCTTCTCGCAGGTATGGCCCCAAAGCTGCAAAACGTTTCATAAGCTTACTTTTAGGATGAGCACTGGTTAACGTCATACTTAAATCTCCTTATGTAGACGCTCCTTTTTAGCAAACTATTAAAATTTAGCAACTCATTAACGCATTTTATCTTCTAACCATTCGCTGGTTTGCAATAATGCACGGTGGAAATTCTCATAGAGCGGTTTAGACGGGATAGCTAACAATTTCCCGTCAGCAGAAGAAGAGCAGATCAATTTAGCTTCTTCTTTCGGACTGAAAGGGTCATTCTCCCAAAAACCAGCCAGCATAGGTGTCTGACAACGCCGCCCCAGCAAACCTTGGGTTTTCAGCGAATAACGGTTCATTTCGGTATTCAGCGTCTCATCTGTCGCATCCGCCATACCCAACCGGCTAGCCATGACATCCATATACATATCGGGCACTTTGCGTTGGCTATCACTGTTACACAGCAAGTGATGAACAATAGGTCCAAAGCATGCGACTGCACGCACCCGTTGTGGTTCTAAATACCCCAAACGTACGGCCACGTTGGCCCCAAAACGAAAACCAAACACACTAACTCGCTGATGGTCAACCCACGGGACATCCACTAACGCCTGTAATACTTGCTGATGTAGATAACTGGTATCTTGCGTGAGTTTCCAGCGGGATGAGGCCCCCACAGAAGGCATGTCGATGGTCAACATCGCGATACCCCTGGGTGCCAGGTAATCACGGAATAGGCGGTGGTAATCACTTTGCAACGTATCCAGACCACCACACATCAGTACCGTTGGGAAAGGTGCGCTGCCAACAGTGGGCATGTGTAAGAAACCTGGCAACGAACCCCCATCCAAAATAGAAAACGTTAGCGCTTTTAAGGTGTACGGTAGATATTTGGCCGCCTCCTCATAAGCACGGTTTGACAGCACCTCTGCCTGCTCTGACAGCTCATCGCCCTTTAGATGTGGATAACCGGCAATACTGTACAAATTAGCCGCATTCAGCCAGAACTGACCTGCGTTCATCGGATCTGTTTCTTCCATCGCTTTTTGTTGCCACATCATCCCCTGATTGGCCCACTCATAAATCCAGTTACCATTACGGTAACCCACCACGGTATCCAATAACTCGTTATCACTGTGCTCCGCTTTGGAACAGGCAATACGCGACAAGACCTCTTCTATTTCAAGGGGATCAATACCACGCCAAGTCCAGATCAGGCGATTAATCATCCGATACCAATGGTTGGTGGTATCGCCATCCAACGCCGAATGGATATTCATGACGTGGTTGCAATGGCTGCGCCGTACGAGAGTTGAGGTTTCTGGATGTTTGAATTTGGGTTTGAACAGAATTTCAGAAAGGTTGGCTTGTGCCATGGTAACAGTAGCCTCCATAAGCCGTGAGTCAGGCCCAGTAAGGGCTGATCAGATGGAGTCAAGTGTACGCATACTGAAGGGAAAATGAAACGTCCGGCAGACACCGGACGTTTAAAGAACAGTAAATTATTTGCCGCTGAGAGGCGCGACAAAAGTCACCGCCATATCCCACGGTTGTTCAATCCACGTGTTCTGAGGAATATCGACCACGTAGTCATCAACTAATGGACGACCAGCAGGTTTAGCAAAAATAGTCACAAAATGTGCTTTAGGATACATTTCACGGATAGCTGTCGCGGTGCCACCAGTATCGACCAAATCATCAATGACGATAAAACCCTCTCCGTTGCCTTCAGCCCGCTTTAAGACTTTAAGATCACGTTGATTATCATGGTCATAGCTAGATATGCACACAGTGTCTACATAACGAATACCCAACTCACGCGCCAGAATACCCGCCGGTACTAGCCCACCACGGCTGACCGCGATGATACCTTTCCATTGCTCAGTTGGCAGTAAACGCTGTGCCAGTTTGCGGGCGTGAATTTGCAACATATCCCAGGTAACGACGTATTTTTCGCTCATAAAGTGTAATCCCAGCCAGTAAAGGAGTGGCTTGCCATGATAAAGGGGAAAAAAGGTTGCGCGAGATTATAGTGAGCCAGCGACATAAAAACCAGCAATTATCCGTGTAATTCGTCGGATCGAATGCCGTGGCAACCGTGATAACGCTGGCTAACAGTACGTTTTTTAACAACTGTTTACCCGCTATTGCCCGCAAAAATGCGTAATAAATTCATCTCTCAGCATCCATCCCCCATGGCGCTCGATAGAATGAACTCTGATTGCATCAGTATAATGAGCCATAACTTTTCTTACTCATATAAATCAGCTCATGCTGTAATTAACATTACTGCATTCAATTATTGCATTTGCAATAAACCCAGTAAAACTAATAATTGAAAAACATTTAACGCACTCATTCGGAATAAAGAATCAAGGAGGGTAAAATGCAACTCAAAATTCCCGAACCAGACAGCGTTGTGATTTGGGTTATTATTGGTATCTTCGCCACTTGGGGAGGTGTTGTTAGATTATTACTACAAGATACAAAATCTAAAAACCTCCGAGAGAAGATATCAGCAATATCAACACAAGTTATTGTCTCGGGTTTTACCGGCATGCTTGGTGGATTAATTAGCTTTGAGTATGGAAGCAGCCCTTATATATCCTTTGCCATGGCAGGCATCTTTGGTTCTTTAGGAGACACTGGCTTGCTGTATATACAATCCTACTTTATAAAAAGACGTCGATAATAAAAATAGGAGATAATTAATGGCATGAATTTAAATTAAAACCACAAATTAAAAAAACATAAAAATCACTCTGCATTCATTGGTGATTATAACCCCCCACTATTCTGGGCGGGGGGGGGGTAGGATAATGAAAAAAACTTACCAAAGTGCGATTTAATAGACCAACCGCATCATCACCTATTAAATAAATATCGTAAAAGGATAATAAAATGAAATTACATTTCAATGCACAACTACATCGAAAACCTATTTTGTGGAGTATGGGGGGGATATTAGCCTCACAACTTCTTGTTATGTTACCGGTCAATAAAGCAGAAGCGCACGGCGCGGTGGGTTTCCCTATCGCCCGACAATATCAGTGCCAGCTAGAAGCAGGATTCTGGGGAGACCCTGCTAATATTCCTAACTCAGATTGTCGACAAGCCATTGAGAACCCAGGTGATTCAAGCAATCCACAACTACCGTTTACACAATGGAATGAGCTTTCAGCAAACCCGACAAATCCAAGCATACAAGCCACTGTAGAACTCGCCGTTCCCAATGGTTTGCTCTGTGCGGCAGGTGATCCACGCAAAGCCGGACTCGACAATGTACCTGCCACAAAATGGCGAAAAACGCTTATTATTCCAGATGAAAATGGCCACATGCAGCTCCGTTGGGAAAATACAACGGCCCATAACCCCGCCTACATGAAGATTTATATTACTAAACCAAGCTACGATCTGACCAAAGCGCTACGCTGGGAAGATCTTGAGCTACTTTATGCGGATAAAGCTCCTACCCCAACGGCTGGGACCGGGCAATCTCCAAGTACGAATAGCTTTTATTTTCTTGATGTTCCGTTAAAAGGCCACACCGGGAATGCCATCATTTACAGCTACTGGCAGCGTGAGGATGCAGGCAACGAAGGCTTCTTCAACTGTAGCGATGTCAACATCAGCGAAGGGAGCACACCAAGTTTCCCATGGTTAAATAACAGCCAGTTTATCGTACAAGGTTTCACGCCAGCCATTAACGACCAAATTCGTTTCCGTGTGATGGGCGGGAGTGCTAAAGGCGCGGAAGTTGTAGATGTCCGTATCCCGATCACCGCACAGAATCAGGCACAAGCAGTCTGGTCAAAACAGCTGGCTGAGACACTGAATAATAACTACCCAGAACATGTCAGGATCGGCGTACGCTCTGGCAATGATATTGCCTACAATGCAGCTAATGTTGCAACAAACAGAGTGTGGCTACAAACAGGCTTCAGTAGCGCGATGAGTATCATTAGTGAAACTACTGAACCTGACCAACCACAGCCGCCAGTAGCGCAGATTACCGCGCCAAGCAGTGTACAAGATAATGAAACAATCGCGCTTTCTGCCAGCGCATCTACAGGACAGATCGCGAGCTACCGATGGGAGTTCCAGCACTTTGAACCAAAAGTTGCGACAACTCAAAATGTCACTGTAAGGGCTGTCGCTACTCAGCAACCTTTAGCTGGAAAAGTGACACTAACAGTCACCAACAATCAAGGTGTACAAAGCAGAGCTGAAAAGACCATCAATATCTTGCCGTCAGGCGGAATTGAACAAGAGTACCCACTGTGGGACCGTAACAATGTTATTTCTTATGGCCCAGGCACAACAGTAATAGGCTTGGATGGCCAAGCCTGGACCTGTAAGCCGTTCCCATACTCTGGCTGGTGCGCTCAAACTGTACCAGATAATATACAGAGCAATAACTGGCCATACGCACCAGGAAGTGCCGCTGCCGCTACATTGCAAGAAGGGCATCGTGCATGGTTGCAGGCGGTAAGAGCACATAACTAATCGTCTCTATCAGCGGGTATTATTCTATAATACCCGCTTTTTAATTCAGAAATATCATGCTAAAAGTAAAAACTAACCTATCTCTTAACATTAAAGTCTGATCATTTGGTTAAATCATCGAATAAAAGCATCTGCTATTTATATTGTCTAATATTACCAATCATAGTTAACTCACCTCTCATCGTATTACGATAAAATCAGTGACATTACATAAAATAAAATGTTGTAAGGACACCACTGATGAAAGCTGACGTCCCTCATTTCACCTGAGTAAAAATAGCACAGTTTGATCAAAAACCAGTCGAATAAAGTAGATTCATCATTTTTATAAAGATAAAACGTCCTCTAATCCATTATCTTTATAATGTTACCATGGCTCTTTCCTTAGAATATCCAACAGAACATATAAATCATAATAACAAGTTATTATTCATTAAAAAGTAGAGGATTACGAGAATACAGAGATAACTATTACTCACTATCACCCAGTAGTGGGAGTATATTTTCTTCAAAAACATCTTTATTATTACATAAATAGTAAGCATTGCTTTTTACTTTTAATTTCTCGCCTTTATGAACGAACGGAATCAGTTTAATATTATAATTATGCATGCTGATTAATTTTTTAACCGATGAAGGCAATATCCCTATCGCGCCTCCTTGATTTATTATTGATAGATGATCATTTACGTTAGGTAATGTGATCCTTATCGGGTTCAATTTTCTACTAATTAAATAGTTAGTTAACTCATCAACTACACTACTGACGTTTTGTCTTGGATATTGGACTAGAGGATAAGAAGAGATAATATTCTCTTGGCTCATACCATCCTTGTACATATCATCCTGCAATGCAATCATCATAAATTCATCACTTAATTTACGATGTATAATGCCATGCTCTTTTGGTAAAACTCTTTGAGAGAAAAATACTTGATATACATTCTCTCTCAGCATCTGGCTAATATCTTGACTCGTACTAACCTCCAGAGAAAAATTAACATTCTCTTCATTAAAGAACCTAGCCTTAGCAATTGGTAACAAATGAGCATAATGGAAAATATCGGTACCTATATTTAACTCCAATCTTTTTTCTTCTGAAGTGACATTTAATTTATGATTGCTGATTAACTCCTTTTCAAGTTCAATTATTTCGTTATATACAGGAATTATTTTATCGTATAAAAAATGCCCATTTGATGTCAGTAAAATTCCTTTACTGGTTCGAGTAAAAAGTTCACAGCCCAACTTCATTTCAAGCTCCTTTATATTTCGACTGAGAGGAGAAGCTGTGATGCACAGTTTATCTGCGGCCAGCGTAATGGATTCTTTTTGTGCGGTAATAATGAAATACCTTAAACTTTTAGATAATAAAAGCAATTACTCACCCCCAATTTAAAAATGTAAGGTTTACGCTTACTCTGCTGAGTAAGCCGGATGGGACAATTATTATATAAATCATAATATTGAACTCCTTAACATTGCAATTTTTAGCATGTAACTTATCAAAAATGGCAATGAAAATACTCAGCCGACCTAAAAAAAAGAAGGGGATGAAGCACTAAAACAGCTATTAAAGATAAATAATAACGATTTATTATGCTCTTTATATGTTATTTTACGATTGTAAATATTGACATTCAATATAAATATAGCCCCTTAGTCCATATCGCAACCAAAGCAAAGGATTTAATTCTTATTTAGTCGTGATGAATAATTCATTGCTCTCATGTTTTTACTTTTGACAGAACAAAATTTTATACTAACATCAACTAGAAGACTTTTATTTTACTGGTCTGTACCCGTTAAGTTAATGGTGTGCCCATAGGAAAAAAGTTACGAAAAAGAGATGGTAATCACTTTAAATTCCGAACTAAGATTTTCTCTTACTGGAATGAAAATCCTTAAAGTGGTTTTTTACAATACAATCACGACACGTGGACTTGACCATTTCATGTTCATAACATAAAAAACATTATCTTTAAGCCACCGCAATCAGCCACTCACGCCAATAGCCATAGAAACTCAATGGATAGAACAGATAACAACAACAAATTAAAAATATTTTTCAGTAAAAATTCAGCCCATGGCTAAAAATTACAACATGTCCATTGGGTGAGTTGAGACAGGTGAATAGTTTGAAATACAACCAGAACCCTATTAAATTTTAATGACGATGTTAATTTAGTTAAGGACACATAAGATATATGCATTTTTTCCATTAAAAATCAGATGGAACACACCACCACCTTATGGATAAATAATTAAGCAATATCATTGGGATTGTAAAAAAATGAATGTATCAGCATGGTGGGATGTTCAATGAAAATAGACTTATTATATACCCGTCATACTTCAAGCTGCATGTGCGTTGGCTGCCTTCGTTCGCACCGGTCACTTACTGGTCGTTGACCTGAAAATAAATAAGCTCCTGTGGATTAATGAGCCTCATCCCTGATGCTCCCACTCCGGGCAGTATAAATATGGGTTTCCGACCAATTTGTCGCTCAGCTACCGTCTTCCTGCAACTAAAATTATTTACGATATAAGTGGATAGCAGTAAAATTTGATAATTAGAATAAAAAATGGGCTATAGCCTCAAGTAAGAATCTCATTTAATGCATTAAAAGAGTTAATTACCCGAGACCAAGCCCATGAAGTAAACAATAAATATAATGAAATTAACCATTCATATACTACTGTTTTTATAATTCCTATTTATTCTTCATAAACATTAAATCGTAAATATAAAAAATTCAATTTCATTTTCTATCTTCTGCTATGTCATAAAAGATAAGTGGCGTAATAACTTAACTGTATCACAATGAATAATATAGTTTTTATGAGTGATGTGGCTTCATTAACAATATTGTTTTTACCTTTGACTCTGCAGATATGATACGCCTAAAGTCAATATCTACCGCCTTATAAACCATGCGTAGCCTAATCATTGTTTTAACTTCTTGTAAACGGCAGTCCTGATTAACATTAATACAAGCCTCCCCTTCTTACTTTTCATTTCCATGTTTTGCTCACCGCTCCCGTACTTTCAAATCACTGAGTTTTGTTCTGTGCGCATTTTGCCGACTTGTAGCATTGATGACCTTAAGTATGGAGCTTAGCCCTCATGGTAGAAGCAACCTAAAATCATTAGCTGAGTGTGTTATAATTCAAGTCAGTTATAGCAAGTAAGTTAAAATAAAGATTTAATATTATCCCTCATTAAATCTTTATACATCAATTAATTATAGCCCCATCACAGGAGACTTACAGTGTCTGAACTGTCTCAACTTTCACCTCAGCCGTTGTGGGATATTTTTGCAAAAATCTGCTCTATCCCACATCCGTCTTACCATGAAGAAGCGCTGGCACAACATATTGTTACCTGGGCCAAAGAGAAGGGCCTGCACGCCGAGCGTGATCAGGTCGGTAATATCCTGCTGCGTAAGCCTGCCACCAAAGGGATGGAAAACCGCAAACCTGTCGCACTGCAAGCGCATTTAGATATGGTGCCACAGAAAAATAATGACACGGTACATGACTTTACCAAAGATCCTATTCTGCCTTATATCGACGGTGAATGGGTCAAAGCCCGTGGTACCACATTAGGCGCAGATAATGGTATTGGTATGGCATCCGCTCTGGCAGTATTATCTGATGACAGCGTTGAGCATGGGCCACTAGAAGTGTTGTTAACCATGACCGAAGAAGCCGGTATGGATGGAGCCTTCGGCCTGCAACCTAATTGGCTGAAAGCCGATATTCTGATTAATACCGATTCTGAGCAGGAAGGCGAGATCTATATGGGCTGTGCCGGTGGTATTGATTTTATCACCACGATGGTACTGCAAAGGGAAGCTGTCCCTACGGGCTATCAAACACTAAAATTGACGATAAAAGGCCTAAAAGGCGGTCACTCAGGTGCAGATATCCATTTAGGGTTAGGTAATGCCAACAAACTGCTGGCCCGCTTCCTGTTTGAACAAGCAAAAGATTTAGATCTGCGGGTGCTGGATCTAAATGGCGGAACCTTACGTAACGCAATCCCAAGGGAAGGCCACGTAACACTGGCGGTTGCCGCAGACAAAGTAGAACAGCTGAAAAGCCTGAGCCAGAATTACCTGGCAACGCTAAAAGGCGAGTTGGGCGTGGTCGAAAAAAATCTGACCCTAGTACTAGAACCAGTATCTACCGATACGAAAGCACTGACTAAAGAGACTCAACAGCGTTTTGTCGCATTACTGAATGCCACGCCAAATGGTGTGATCCGCATGAGTGATGCTGTTAAAGGTGTCGTAGAAACCTCACTTAACGTGGGTGTTGTTACTATGAATGAGAATGAAGCAGAAATTGTCTGCCTGATTCGTTCCCTGATCGACAGCGGTAAAAACTACGTGGCCAGTATGCTGACAGCAATTGGTGAATTGGCGGGTGCCAAAACATCACCAAGCGGCGGCTATCCTGGCTGGCAACCTGATCCAACTTCACCGGTAATGGCACTGGTGCGGGAAACCTACCAAAAACTGTTCAACAAAACTCCCAATATCATGGTCATCCATGCCGGTCTGGAATGTGGTTTGTTCAAAAAACCCTATCCTAATATGGATATGGTGTCGATTGGGCCAACAATGACTGGCCCTCATTCACCGGATGAACAGGTTCATATTGAGAGTGTTGGCCAATATTGGCAGTTATTAACAGCCCTGCTGAAAGCCATACCTGAACGTACATAACCGTATTTAAGCGGCTTTATAGCCAAAATAATTACTGTTACAAGCAAAGCCCGATGAGCTGGTATACGTCAGTGATTCGGGCAAGTGAGTGCGGCTTAGACCGCACGGTAGCTAGCCCCAATCAAGCAATAATTGCCGTTCAAGTTGTGGATCCAGCAACGTAACATGCAGCCCTACCAAACGCACTCCCCGCTCGGTGCGCCGTTCATTCCATGCGGCGCGGGCAATTTGCAGTAAATCTGCTTTATTCAGCACCGGCCATACATGTTCTTGCGTGGTTTGCTGAAAATCATGAAATTTCAGCTTAACGCCCTGCCGGGCAATGTGCAGGTCCGGTTTTATCTTACGCAAACGTGTTTCCAGTTCAATATAGAGTTCTTCGATCAGCGCCTCACAACTTTCCCAGTCATAAATATCCTCGGCCAGTGTTTTCTCCACACCAACGGATTTACGTAGACGATCTGGGGATATTTCACGTTCATCAATACCGTGACTACGTTCCCACAATACGCGGCCAAACTTACCAAAATGTTTTAACAAGTCTGCCAACGGATATTTTTGTATATCGCCACAGGTTATCAACCCCACCGCTTGTAAACGTTTGGCGGTGACGGCTCCAACTCCGGGAATTTTACTCAGCGGTAAATCCTGTAGGAAGGGTTGGATCTGATTCGGTGTAATCACATACTGACCATTAGGTTTATTCAGATCTGAGGCGATTTTGGCAAGAAATTTTATCGGGGCAATCCCCGCGGAGGCTGTCAGGTTCAGCTCATTAGCAATGGACTGGCGGATCTCTTGGGCTATTAATGTTGCAGAGCCACCGCACGCAAGGCTATCAGAAACATCCAGATAGGCCTCATCCAGTGACAGTGGTTCAATCAATGGGGTATAACGGGCAAAAATTTCGCGAATATGCTGTGAGGCCTCTTTATAAGCCGCCATTCTGCCAGGCAGCAATGTTAACTGTGGGCATAGTTTAAACGCCATCGCCGTAGGCATAGCGCTGCGAACACCATAACGCCGGGCAGGATAATTAGCGGTACTGATCACGCCGCGCCGCTCCTTACTGCCACCAATCGCAAGGGGGATATCACGCAGGCGTGGGTCATCGCGCATTTCTACTGCCGCGAAGAAGCAATCCATATCGATATGAATAATTTTTCGCATGAAATCCCCCCTCGCCAACAAACAACTGTATAAGTATACAGTCAAAATGAAAGGGTTCAAGATTATCCTAATCTATAGTCGCACCGATTAGTTCATACAAGGAGAAGAACCAACTGAAGTGAATCATCCAACAAACTTTGGGTTTCAAATCAAAGAGAGCGGTAGCAATTCTCCTAATCAAAACACCATGAAATTACGCAGATAACCATATTGAATTTTTTTATTCCTTTTTTTAACACCCTTTCACTTATATTTAATGAAAAACCCTTAAATTCAACAAAGCTGAAAAGCATTAGTTATATGATTAACAGTCATCTCTAAGATTTATCATCAGAAAATGAATCGGAATTTTATATTATGCGAAATTATATAATGACTACCCTACTTTTATCGTCAACATTTACAGCTATCGCTCATACCCCTCCTCTTCCAGCACCACAAATTATTGCACATCGCGCAGGTACTGCCGATGCACCTGAAAATACCGTTCCTGCCATTAGTAAAGCATTGGCAAATGGCGCTGACGTTGTCTGGATTACATTACAACTTTCTAAAGACAATATTCCTGTATTGTATCGCCCCTCTGATCTTAAGGAATTAACCAATAAATCAGGGGCTGTCTCCACTTATACTGCAAGTCAACTGGCAAAAATTGATGCGAGTGTTGCCTATAACAAGAAGCATGATATCAAGCCCTCATCAGGCTCTCTCTTCAGTATTCCCACACTTGATGAGGTACTAAAAAAATATCCAGACACAACCTTCTACCTCGATATTAAATCTCCCGATGCCGACCCTATTGTCTTGGCAAAAGCACTACAAAAAACGTTGATGGCAACCTCTAAGGGTGAGAAAAATCGCCTGACACGAACCCGCGTTTACTCCACCAATGACGATTATCTGCATGCTTTGGATTCAGTAAATAAAAGCAGTGACCCCTCTCATAAGGTTCAACGCTTTGAAAGCCGGGATACCACCAGAACAGTATTAGCCAATATCACAATGGATCATCAATGTGACTTACCAACAGATAATAAAGAACGTTGGTATGGCTTAGAACTCCATCGTAAAGTTGAAGTTGTAGAAAAATACACCTTGGGTGAAGGGCGCTCTAGCGCAATATTAAGTTGGGATAAAGAGGCTATGGATTGTTTCCGAAAGAATGCTAATGCACACATTATTCTTTTCGGTATCAATACCCAAGATGATTATAAGAAAGCCAAGGAATTACAGGCAAATGGTGTCATGGTGGATTCACCAGCGCAGTTTAAAGAAATAATCAGTAAGAGTGAGAATGTGAATTAAAAATAGGCGCTGAATTTAAGCATGATAACTATTCGCTTGTTTAATCAAAAAAGTTAAAAAGACAATAATTGAACAACAAAGCCCCCGAACAATGATGCGTTGTTCGGGGGCTTTGCCTTGTCAGATAAAAAATAGATCCTGAATTCCTATGAGTCTATTTATTTTAAGAGCAATGGCCAATAAGTGATTCAGATGGGCGAACATAGCTACCCCCAGCAATGCCAAAGACAAAGGGTATCTTTATAGAATGCGAAGCTGATCTAGCTTCTTCTTACGTGCAGCCTCTTTCGCCAGCCGCTTTTTACGCGAATCACAAGGCTCTGGGCAATCACATACCTTCTCCATCCCCAGCGCCCCGATCCCTCCGCAACTACCTTGTATGGTTTTATGTTTGACGATATAACCTAGCGACATTCCCGCGATGGCTAACAGAAAAAATAAAAAGGATGCGATAAAGACAGTCAACATATCCCCTCCTGGCTAATGTTTTGCTTGTAGATAGGGTTTAAACGCACCTGAATACTGCTCTTCAAACCCATCATCTGTTTTGATGATCATCAAGACCGGGATGCTTAGTAAATTGGCTAATGCCATTCCCCGCTCTGGCCCAAGGACACCCAACCCGGTTGAGAGACCATCCGCCGTCATACAGCTTGGGTCTAAAACAGTGATAGAGACTAAACGGTGGTTAATAGGCCGCCCGGTATCAGGATCAATAGTATGAGAATAACGGATACCGTCCTGCTCAAAATAATTACGATAATCACCAGAGGTGGCTACCGCCATCCGCCCCGGTTCAATAATCTCCTGAGCACGTGGTGTAGAACCCGCGACTGGCTTTTCAATGGCAATACGCCAAGGCTTATTTTCTCCATTGTTACCACGGGTGCGAACTTCTCCACCGATATCAACCATATAGTCCTTGATATTCTGCGCCTCCAGATATTCAGCCACTACATCAACACCGTAGCCTTTGGCGATAGAAGAGAGATCAACATACAGTTCAGGAACACGTTTTATTAATGCATTCTTATCCACTGCCAGCTTATCAATCCCTACCCACGCACGACGCTGAGTAATTTCATCCTCGGTAGGTACGATATCCGGGCGCCCTTCAGGACCAAAACCCCATAAATTGACCAACGGCCCCACAGTAACATCTAAGCCTCCATCGGTCAGACGGTTAATACGGACGGCCTCTTGTACCACTTTGGCCGTCGCTGCCGATACAGGGAAAGGTTTATTCACCTCCCGGCTTTGATTAAAACGGCTCAATTCAGAATGAGGGCGATAAGTCGACATCTGGTCATTAACCTCCTCAAGGATGAGGTCTATTTCCTGCTGTAACTTCTCTGGGGCAGCCGTTGATGAATCACTCACATACTTAATAGAATAGGAGGTTCCCATCGTTTTGCCTTCAAGGCTGACCTGCTCAGGGCCACAACCACTCAGTAGCAGGCCCCCTATCACCACCATTAAACAACGTGTTATATACTTACGCACAATCGCCCCAACCACTGTGAATTCCCGAGTGATAGCCTGATCAGCCACCGAAATCATCAAGCATAATGTTATCGTCTTCTACGCCAAGATCTTTCAGCATCTTGATTACTGCTGCGTTCATCATCGGCGGACCACACATATAAAATTCACAATCCTCTGGAGCCGGATGATTTTTCAGGTAATTTTCCAGCAATACGTTATGAATAAAGCCGGTATAACCCGTCCAGTTATCCTCAGGTTGCGGATCAGACAACGCAACGTGCCAGCGGAAATTATCATTCTCAGCCTGTAACTGGTCAAAATCCTCTTCATAAAACATTTCACGCCGCGAACGCGCACCATACCAGAAGCTGATTTTACGTTTTGAATGTAGCCGTTTAAGTTGATCGAAAATATGTGAGCGCATTGGAGCCATACCGGCCCCACCACCAATGAAGACCATTTCCGCATCGGTATCTTTTGCAAAGAACTCACCGAATGGACCTGAGATAACCACTTTATCACCCGGTTTTAATGACCAGATATAAGAAGACATAATCCCAGGTGGTGCCTCTGGTACCGATGGCGGTGGCGTGGCAATACGCACGTTAAGCAGGATGATACCGTGCTCTTCCGGGTAGTTTGCCATGGAGTAAGCCCTCACGGTGGGCTCCGTGACCACGGATTCAAACCGGAACAGGTTGAATTTATCCCAATCACCACGATATTCGGCTGGCACGTCAAAATCGGCGTATTTAACGGTATGAGGTTCGGCTTCAATTTGGATAAAGCCACCCGCGCGGAATGGCACGACATCCCCATCAGGTATTTTCAGCTTCAGCTCTTTGATAAAGGTGGCTTTGTTATCATTTGAGATAACTTCACAAGTCCATTTTTTCACCCCGAAAATTTCTTCTGGCAACTCTATTTTCAGATTCTGTTTAACATTGACCTGACAAGCCAGGCGACAACCTTCTTTTGCTTCCCGTTTCGAAATGTGTGAAAGCTCCGTGGGCAGAATATCCCCGCCACCTTCTTTAATTGTTACACGGCATTGCCCACAAGAACCGCCACCGCCACAGGCTGAAGAAACAAAAATGCCATGGCTGGACAGCATATTGAGTAATTTATCCCCAGCCGGGGCAGTAAAGCTTTTATCTTCGTCTTCATTGACTTCAACTGTAATATCACCGGTATTCACCAATTTTGATTTAGCGAATAAAATCATCACCGTCAGCGCAAGCACGATGAGGGTGAACATGACTACGCCCAGAATTATTTCCATGAATTATTCCTGCCTTTATAGGTTCACACCGGAGAAAGACATAAAACCTAATGCCATCAATCCGGTTGAGATAAAGGTGATCCCTAGCCCCTGTAAGCCCGCAGGCACATTGGCATATTTCATTTTTTCGCGGATCCCCGCTAATGCAACAATCGCCAGCATCCACCCCATACCGGAACCAAAGCCATAAACAATTGATTCAGGGAAGTTGTAATCACGCTGTGCCATAAACGATACGCCACCAAAAATGGCGCAGTTCACAGTGATTAGCGGCAGAAAAATACCCAGCGCGTTATATAACGCAGGGAAATAACGGTCGAGGATCATTTCCAACACCTGAACAATGGCGGCAATGACCCCGATAAAGGTAATAAAATTCAGGAAGCTGAGGTCAACCCCCTCAACCAAAGCGCCATCTCGCAGAACCAGGTTATAAACCAAATTATTGGCTGGCACGGAGATGCCCAGAACAACTGTTACCGCAATGCCTAAGCCAAAGGCCGTTGACACTTTTTTTGAGACGGCCAGGAAAGTACACATTCCCAGAAAGAACGCTAACGCCATATTCTCCACAAATACTGCGCGGACAAACAGACTGATATAATGTTCCATCGTCAATTACTCCTTCTCAATCTGCGCAGGCTTCAGGGTCCGTAGACCCCAAATCAGCAGACCAATAATAAAGAATGCACTAGGTGCCAACAGGAATAATCCGTTAGGCAGATACCACCCACCATTTTGCACGGTTTCCAATACTGTCACGCCAAATAGCTTGCCTGAGCCAACCAGTTCGCGGACAAAACCAACCAGAACCAGTATTACACCGTACCCCAGACCATTACCGATACCATCCATAAAACTTTCAATTGGCGGTGATTTCATCGCATAAGCTTCAGCACGGCCCATGACAATACAGTTAGTAATAATCAAGCCGACGAACACCGATAACTGCTTGGAAATTTCATAGGCATAAGCACGTAATACCTGGTCTACCACAATCACCAGCGAAGCAATGATGACCATCTGAACGATAATCCGTACGCTGTTTGGGATATGATTTCGAATCAATGAGATGAAGAAACTCGAAAACGCAGTAACCAGCGTTACTGCCAGAGTCATCACTAATGCTGTCTCCAGCTTAGTGGTCACCGCCAGTGCTGAGCAAACCCCAAGGATTTGTAAGGCAATCGGGTTGTTATCAAATAATGGGCTTAATAAGACCCGTTTAATCTCTTTGCTATCAGCCATTTTTTAACGCTCCTTCGCGCACTTTTTTCAGGAACGGGCCAAAGCCGTTTTCTCCGAGCCAGAAGTCAAAGCTATTCTGTACGCCATTGGAGGTCAGTGTTGCTCCTGACAGGCCATCAACCGCATGGGGATCATTGGCAGGGGCACGTCCTTTAACGATGCGAATAGCGGGCTGCCCTTGGTCATCAAACAACCGTTTACCGATCCATTGATTGCGCCAGATAGGGTTCTCAATTTCGCCGCCAAGTCCTGGCGTTTCCCCATGATCATAATAGGTAATTCCCCGCACGGTTTTACCATCTGTATCAATAGCAACAAAGGCATACATCATCGACCACAGACCTGAGCCATAGATCGGCAAAATAACTTTGTTAATCTGCCCACCATCACCACGCACTAGATAGATTTCAACCACATTAGCCCGGCGACGGATACCGGCAATATCTTGTGCAGGTGTCAGCGCAATACTCATTTGGTTATCACGCAGTGCCTGAGAACGGTCAAAAGTGGCGGGGTCTTGCTTGAGGAATTCGCCACTTTGCAAATCCAACAAGCGCGGTTCTATCCGTGTCGCAAACGCCTGCTGAACCTCTTCGGCTGGCATTCTCGGTTGCAGTAAACCGGCCACGGCTAAAATATTACGCTGCTTATCCAGTAGACGCTGTTCCTGCTGTTTGGCTTTCAAGCCAACGGCAGCACCGGCGACGACCACTGAACACACCAGACACAAAATCACCACCACCAGCAATGTTTTGCCAATGCTGTCATTATTTCTTGGTTTATCACTCGCCACGGGCTTTCCTCCGTTTGATGTTAGCCTGAACAACCACATAGTCGAACAGTGGTGCAAACAGGTTGGCGAATAGGATCGCCAGCATCATTCCCTCCGGATAAGCCGGATTGGCTACTCTGATTAAGATACACATCACACCAATCAAGCCGCCGTACCACCATTTCCCTTTATTGGTAAAGGATGCCGATACCGGGTCAGTTGCCATAAAGATCATGCCGAAAGCAAAACCGCCGAGGACTAAATGCCAATACCACGGCATAGCAAACAGAGGGTTAGTCGTTGAACCGATCCAGTTAAACAGGTAAGCGGTGGCAATCATCCCAATCATTACCCCAGCAACAATACGCCAGGACGCCACGCGACCAAAAATAATAATCGCACCGCCAATCAAGATCATTAACGTGGAAACTTCACCAATGGAGCCAGGGATATAACCCAGAAAAGCATCCATCCATGTGATAGGTTGCCCACTAACCGTATTGACCAAACTGTGGCTACCATTAACGCTCCACTGTGACAGTGGTGTTGCCCCAGAGAAACCATCGGCAGAAGTCCAGACCAAGTCACCGGAAATCTGTGCCGGATAAGCAAAAAACAGAAAAGCGCGCCCAGCCAATGCAGGATTAAGGAAGTTACGCCCGGTGCCACCAAAAATCTCTTTGCCGATAACTACACCGAAAGAGATCCCCAAAGCCGCTTGCCATAATGGCAACGTAGGGGGAACAATCAGGGAGAACAGAATCGAGGTAACGAAGAAGCCTTCATTGATTTCATGCTTACGGACGATGGAAAAGACCACTTCCCAAAAGCCCCCGACCAGAAAGACCACCGCGTAGATCGGCAGGAAATAAGCTGCCCCTAAGAGCATCTTACTTGCCCAGCCAGCATCTGGAGTCAACGATGCCCCCAGCATTTGTGCTAACCGATAGTGCCAGTCACCTGCAATAACCTGTTGCAGCTCCGCACCACTATAAAGTTGGTTTAAGGCCGGAATAGCCTGGTAACCGACGTTATACATCCCCCAGAACATCGCAGGGAATACAGCGAACCACACCAAAATCATCATCCGTTTCAGATCGATAGCATCACGAACATGGGATGCACCCGGCGTCACTTTACCCTGGGTGTAAAAAATGGTTGCGGCAGCTTCATACAGCGGATAGTACTTTTCTAATTTCCCACCAGCTTCAAAATGGTGTTCGATTTTCTCAAGAAAATTTTTCAGGCCCATCAGTTATCCTTCCTGCTCAATCTGGGTCAGTATGTCGCGCAGTACCGGACCGTATTCGTACTTACCGGGACAAACAAAAGTACACAAAGCCAGATCTTCTTCGTCCAACTCCAAACAACCAAGTGCTTGTGCGCTGTCGGTATCACCGGCCAATAAATCACGCAGTAGATGGGTCGCCAAGATATCCAGTGGCATGACCCGCTCATAGTTGCCAATTGGCACCATGGCGCGCTCACCACCGTGCATATCAGTCGAGAAAGCAAACAATTTGCGCTTGAAGAAGTGGCCCAGTGTCGTGCGGGTAATGGAGTATTTATCGCGCCCCGGCATCACCCAACCAAATAACTCTTTTTCACGCCCTTCGCGGATAACAGAGACTTGATGATGAAAACGCCCCAAATATCCATGGGTAGCAGAGAACGCGGTACCGCTGAGGACTGAACCTGAAATAATGCGGTTATCACCCTCTTTTAGTTTACCAGCGGTCAGTTCAGATAAGCTGGCCCCTAAACGAGTACGCAATAAAATAGGTTGATTCACCTGCGGCCCCGCCAAAGCGACGATACGGTCAGTACACAACTCACCACGGGTGAACAATTTACCGATAGCAATTACATCCTGATAGCCCACATGCCAAACCATTTTTGTCTGACTGACTGGCTCAAGAAAATGAATATGTGTACCCACCAGACCCGCAGGATGAGGGCCGGAGAATTCATTGTAAGTCACTTGCGTATTTGTATGGCGGGTCACAGCCTGCCCTGCTGCATGGCAAACGTGTACTTTACCATCCGTCAGCCGCGTCAATACGGTCAAACCATGGTTGAACGCCTCTGATTCAGTGGCAATGATAACCTGCGGATCTGCCGCCAACGGTTGAGTATCCATCGCACTGATAAAGATAGCGCGCGGGCGGCTACCTGGAATAGGTGTTTTACTGAATGGGCGAGTCCGCAGCGCAGTCCATAAACCGGATGACAACAGATGGTGTTGAACCTGCTCATCGCTCAGTTGATTAAGCTCATCAGCAGTATAATGCTCGAAAGGGATTTGTTCATCACCTTCAACTTCAATCACCACCGATTGCAATACTCGACGCTCACCACGGTTGATAGCACTGACTTTGCCACTGGCAGGGGCGGTAAACAACACGCCCGGATTCTTTTTGTCTTCAAACAGCGCCTGACCTTTTTTAACCTGGTCACCTTCTTGCACCAACATTGAAGGACGCATACCAACATACTCTTCACCGAGCAGTGCCACATGATGAATCGCTGGACCATCTTGTATCGTCTGAACGGGGGCTCCAGTAATGGGGAGATCTAGCCCTTTCTTTATTTTAATCATAGGTTTAAACGACTTCATTAGTGATATCAAATGCTGCACATAAACCCTGAAGCGTACAGCTACGTAAAGATGAGATACTTCCACTGTTCAATTAAGCGGCGGTGCAATACTGGATTGTCAGAGAATCATGCGCTTTAACTGAAAGAGAGCTGAAATTTAATGCTGATACCCGAACTCAATATGTGAGGGTGAAAATAGCTGAAACAGCCATTACACAAGCAGGTCACCAGCAGCGGGGGATTTTAGCATTTTCCGCTGATACTGTCTGGCAAATGCAGTGACTTAGCTCAAGCAAACACAAATAATTTATCGCTAAATTTTATGAATACTCGGTAAAATCGTATTATTAATTCATTTTTACCGATGTTGTACTTATTTTATACAAAACATATATTGCTAAAAAATTTCTGACTGATAATCTGCACCTATAAAAAACCTACGGCTATAACCTAGGATCAACGGCATTTTTAATATCAATATTAAGTGGGAATCATTATGGGCAAAATCGCGCTGTTATTTGCGATGATAATTTGCTTGCCTGCGGTATCCTTCACCAGCTCAGCCAGTGAGCCAGTGGCAGTATCCAAAGAGCTAAAACAGCAACTACTGGGGTCGTCGGTCTATATTCAGATATTCAAAGAAGAGCGTATCCTGGAGTTGTATGCCAAGCTGCAAGGCGAGTATCGTTTGGTGCAAAGCTATCCTATTTGTGAATTCTCAGGAGGGCTTGGGCCGAAACGCCGTGAAGGGGATTTCAAAAGCCCTGAAGGCTTTTACAGCATTAATACGCGCCATTTAAAACCCGACAGTCAGTTTTATCGGGCCATTAATATTGGCTTTCCAAATGATTATGATAAGTCGCAGGGGTATTCAGGAAAATATCTGATGATCCACGGTGCTTGTAAATCAATTGGCTGTTATGCAATGACCGATGCCTATATGGATGAGATATTTAACTACGTGAAAACAGCGTTTATATTCGGTCAGGAAAAAGTGGATATCAGTATCTACCCCTTCCGTATGACGGAACAAAATATGCAACGCCACCGTAATTCGTCCTATTCCAGCTTCTGGCGTCAACTGCAACCGGGATATGCCTATTTTGTCAAAAACCGGATGCCACCGCCCGTTTCAGTTAGCAACGGGCAGTATGTGTTAAGCCCGCCGCCGCTCACTAGTGCGCCAGTATCGCAATTGGCACTAATTAAAACCGACCCGCTCACCAAGACAGAATAAGGCAAATTCACCTGGTGCAATTTTGTGCCAGGTTTCATTACCGGTCAGTGGCTGGGTCGCAATCACCGTGACCACATCTTTAGGTGTGGTCTGCTGCTGAAAATCGATCTCAACATCTTGATCCAGCAACGTAGCTTTGCCAAAAGGCGCACGGCGGGTTATCCAGTAGAGATTAGTTGAGCAATATGCCATCACAAAACGGCCATCTGATAGCAACATATTAAATACCCCTTTGGCCCGTAATTGCTCGGATAAACTAGCAATAAAACGGAATACCGCAGGCCAGTTACCAGGGGTTCGGGGGTAGCGTTTTGCTAATTGATTGAGTAGCCAACAGAAAGCATATTCACTATCCGTCTGGCCGATGGGCCGAAAAGTCCCGGTCTCCAGTTGGCGGTACCCCTTAAGCTGACCATTATGTGCATAGGTCCAGTTACGCCCCCACATTTCACGGGTGAAGGGATGGGTATTTTCTAATGCGACTTCCCCCCGATTTGCTTGACGGATATGGGAAACCACTGCACAGGATTTTATCGGATAATCTTGCACCAAGCGGGCAATCGGCGAATTAAAACTGGGTTGAGGGTCTTTAAACGTGCGGCAGCCATTACCTTCATAGAAAGTAATACCCCAGCCATCTTTATGCGGGCCAGTCCGCCCACCACGCTGCACCAGACCGGTAAAGCTAAAGCAAATATCCGTGGGCACATTTGCGCTCATCCCAAGTAATTCGCACATAACCAACCTCCGCGACTCATCTGATACATGACCTGCCCTCTGATAAACAAGCCGTCATCTAATAGACAAACAGTAAACTAATATCCAACCAAGCCAGCAATAAAACAGGCATTACCTTTGGCGCTTTATGAGGTAACCAGAATGTTCACAGAAGATTGAGGTGATCGACTTGATTAATATCGCTGTTGATCACCCCAGCACATCAGGCTTTTACCATCTCTTTTTCGATCAACTGAATCAAGATGTGAATGACTTTGATATGAATTTCCTGAATACGATCGGCATAACCGAAATGAGGAACACGGATTTCAATATCCGCAGAACCGGCCATTTTGCCGCCATCTTTCCCCGTTAGCGTGATAACTTTCATGCCTTTAGCACGAGCAGCCTCAATCGCCTTAATGATATTACCAGAATTACCTGAAGTAGAAATGCCCAGTAACACATCCCCCTCACGACCCACAGCTTCAACATAACGAGAGAAAACATAATCGTAGCCAAAGTCATTACTGACACATGACAGATGGCTGACATCCGAAATTGCAATCGCGGGGTAACCGGGGCGGTTTTCACGATAACGCCCCGTCAACTCTTCGGCAAAATGCATGGCATCACAATGGGACCCCCCATTACCACATGACAATACTTTGCCACCCGCCTTGAAAGAGTCAGCCAGCAATACCGCGGCCCGTTGAATGGCATCAATATTGCTCTCATCTTTCAGAAAGTTTGCCAGCGTGTCTGCAGCTTCGTTCAATTCACTACGGATTAAATCGTGGTACATGAAGGCCTCTTTATGTGTCCTATAGCATCAATATTTTTCCTCAATCAGTGTACCGGATAGCATAAACAGCGAGAAGCACTGTGATGCATTAGCATGAAGGCTTTATTCTTTAATGCGACCAGTTTGTGAGATGAGTTGTAAATAACATGTAATTTTATTGATAAAAAGAATGGGATGAACTAAAACAAATGTATCACTCAACAGGTCAGACCTCTTACATCTCAGGAGCTTCATTATGATAGTTCTTAGCATTGTTGCCTTGCTGGTTCTTATTGGTGTGTTGTTCTATCACCGAGTGAACCTCTATCTCAGCAGTTTAATTCTTCTGGTCTACACCGCCGCTTTGGGCGCATCGCAGTTATGGTCATTCTGGGTATTATTACCACTGGTGATTATTCTGTTGCCGCTGACCCTAACGCCGCTGCGCAAGTCACTGTTTTCTGCGCCAGCATTACGGATTTTCCGTAGCGTCATGCCTGCCATGTCACGTACGGAAAAAGAAGCGATTGATGCAGGGACCACCTGGTGGGAAGGTGATCTATTCCGAGGGGCTCCTGACTGGAAAAAATTACACAACTATCCAAAACCGCAACTAACCGCCGAAGAGCAAGCCTTTATCGATGGGCCAGTTGAAGAAGCCTGCCGTATGGCTAATGACTTCCAGATAACCCATGAACTGGCTGATTTGCCACCAGAATTATGGGCTTACCTGAAAGAAAAACGCTTCTTCGCGATGATCATTAAGAAAGAATATGGTGGCCTTGAGTTCTCCGCTTATGCTCAAGCCCGCGTGTTACAGAAACTAGCCGGGGTCTCAGGTATTCTGGCCATCACCGTTGGCGTGCCAAACTCCCTTGGCCCAGGTGAATTACTGCAACATTACGGCACTGAAGAGCAAAAAAATCATTATCTGCCAAGATTAGCCCGGGGTGACGAGATCCCTTGCTTTGCACTGACCAGCCCGGAAGCCGGTTCTGATGCCGGTGCTATCCCTGATGTTGGTATTGTCTGTATGGGCGAGTGGCAAGGTAAACAGATTCTCGGCATGCGCCTGACCTGGAACAAACGCTATATTACGCTGGCACCCATCGCGACAGTTCTGGGACTGGCATTCAAATTATCTGACCCCGATCACTTGCTGGGCGATACGGTAGACTTGGGGATTACCTGTGCCCTGATCCCAACCCGCACCCCAGGGGTGGAGATCGGGCATCGTCACTTCCCGCTCAATATACCGTTCCAAAATGGCCCCACCCGAGGTAAGGATATCTTTGTCCCCATTGATTACATCATCGGCGGCCCTCAAATGGCCGGTCAAGGTTGGCGGATGCTGGTGGAATGTCTGTCGGTGGGGCGTGGAATCACCTTGCCTTCCAATGCCACTGGTAGCCTGAAAAGTGTGGCGATGGGGATCGGTGCTTACGCTTATATTCGCCGTCAGTTCAAAATCTCCATCGGTAAGATGGAAGGGATTGAAGAGCCACTGGCGCGGATCGCCGGTAACACTTATGTGATGGATGCAGCAGCAACCTTAATCACCAGCGGCATTATGATGGGCGAGAAACCGGCCGTCTTATCTGCCATTGTTAAATATCACTGTACACACCGTGGTCAACGCGCCGTGATGGATGCCATGGATATCGCCGGTGGTAAAGGGATCTGCCTTGGCCCTGCCAACTTTGTGGCCCGTGGTTATCAGGGCGCACCCATCGGTATCACCGTCGAAGGCGCAAATATTCTGACCCGCAGTATGATTATCTTTGGTCAGGGAGCCATCCGTTGCCATCCGTTTGTTCTGGATGAGATGGCGGCGGCACAATCCAATGACGTTGCCGCTTTCGATAAAGCTCTGTTTGGTCATCTGGGCCACGTCGGTAGCAGTAAGGTTCGTAGTTTCTGGCTGGGCCTGACCAATGGCCGTACCAGTGCAGCACCAGTCAAAGACAGCACCCGTCGTTATTATCAACAGCTAAACCGTCTGAGCGCTAACTTGGCCTTGCTGTCTGATATTTCAATGGGCGTGCTGGGCGGTAGCCTGAAGCGTCGCGAACGTATCTCTGCCCGTTTAGGCGATATCCTCAGCCAATTGTATTTGGCATCTGCCACACTGAAACGCTATGAAGATGAAGGCCGTCAGAAAGAGGACTTGCCACTGGTACATTGGGGAGTACAAGATGCTCTGTATCAGGCCGAACAAGCACTGGATGACTTACTGCGTAACTTCCCGAATAGCTTTATTGCTGGATTGATGCGCGTCGTAGTCTTCCCATTTGGCCGTGTACATCGGGCACCGTCCGATCATCTGGATCACCAGTTGGCGCAATTGCTGCAAGTTCCATCAGCCACCCGTAGCCGTATTGGCCGTGGTCAATACCTGACGCCAAGTGAATTTAACCCGGTAGGGTTATTGGAAGCGGCTTTACTGGATGTGATTGCCGCAGAACCGATCCACAAGCGCCTGAGTAAAGAAGCGGGTAAGAGCCTGCCCTTTACTTGCTTGGATCAGTTAGCTAAACAAGCCTTGGCAGAAGGTAAAATCAGCGCCGAAGAGGCCGCGTTGCTGACTAAAGCAGAAAACAGCCGTCTGCGTTCTATTAATGTGGATGAGTTTGACGCCAGCGCCTTGGCAGCAAACACCGTAGCCACAGAACCAGCTAAACAGCAGCAAACTGAAGCCGCATGATGTATCCAGCTTATTTATAATCAGTATAGAAATAATCAACTAAGCCTCCGATTAAGGAGGCTTAGTTTTATGTTTAATAAAAAAACACTTAATTCAGCAATTATTTCATCTGGTTATCTGATAAATATGCCCAAAATAATTTGAGGTGCAGGAAGGCCGCAACTCAGTGCATCACGAGGGGCTTACATCAGTAAGTGACTGGGGGGAGCGAAGGCAGCCAACGCACATGCAACTTGAAGTCTGACGAATATAAAATGGCAGTAATTGCACTACCCGCTCATTTAGACGATGTAATTTACGCATGTTCTGCCAGAAATCCTCTTGGTTCATCTTATAAACTGAACAGACCCACTCCTCCGTAGCCCCTTCAACCAGATGCCGGTGCAGTGCCGCCCGCAGCGAGATTTTAGTCACTTTGGCAATATCCATTAATAGCGTCAATTGCACCTCATCGACCTCTCCTGGGGAAATTCGCCCTCGGAACAACTCACAGGGTGAGCACTGGGCGCTCGCCGAGAGTAACGACTGCCCCTGCTGTAAATAACTGGCGACAGCATCTGATTCATAATAGTGGCTGAAATAGAGCAGCCTAAGTGCCGTCTGCCGTAATATTTGGCTGATTTCCGATTGCGTAATGCGCCCCATCAATAACAGGCGCAAACCCTGCACCCCGAGTAATCGCTGTAAAGTGGCGCGCACATTTTTATCGATGAGATTCTCATCCCATAACATGCGGTTACTGACATCAGATAAGCTAAAACCACATCCCAATAAATAGATAGCGCAGGCAGTTCGCCAAAACTGCCGCCTCAATGTGATGTGCTGTAAAATGCCGATCGGGATATCGGCAACCAAACGATGAAGTTCTTCCCCCTCCGCGGGATCCTCACATGCAGTTGTGGCCTGCCATTTCAGCATACTAATTCACATCCTGATGGCCGTTATCCAGCAAGGCACGAACGATCTGCCCGAATTGCTCGGGTTTACCGGTAAACAGCACATTATCGGGTTGAGTTTGTAACAACTGACGGCGTAGACCATTGCGCCAGTTTGTATCCGTAATTAACTGTACCGTCGCCGTAATATATTGCTCCACATTATGTGTAATCAGTTCTTCAGCCAAACCCAGACGGCGAAATAGCCCTTCATCAATATGCTCATGGACTTCCTCCCCACTCAGACAAACACCAGGCAACCCCTGCCGCACCGTATCGACGATGCCATTGGTATTGCCGAAAGGAAACGGATTAATAAACAGATCGCACTGATTAATTACCTGTAAATAACTCTGATAATTTAAGTGTTCATAAACTTTGGCTGAAGTAACAATCTCATTAACCGCTTTTTCCATAACCCGATGAGTTATACCCCAGCAAAAACCAACCAGAAAATGAAATACGACGGGCAACGGCGCTCGCAAGGCTATTTCTGCACAGGCGGCTAAAAAACGAGGGTTAATTTTCATCGCTGAAGCACAAACGGCAATATGTACCGTTTCGCGCTGAATAAATTGCTGTATGGGTTCCGGTTGAGTGATATTGGCTGGCGGCACATAAGGTAGGCAATCTTTAGGTAAAGAAACCACCTTCTCGGAGAAGCACGCGATATCGCCCAAATAATCCTCCTCCACCAACACGGCATCAATATAGTCAGAATGGGTGGTTGCCGGGTGGCCTAACGCCATCACTTGCAAGGGAGCCAGTCGTAAATTAGTCAACGCTACCGTCATCGGGAACATCCCCACACTGGGAAAATAAATGACATCCGGGCGTAACTGTTGTGCCAGCGCCATAATCGTTTCGACCGCCCCCGCTCGGCTAACCTCAGTGAAATCATCAAATACTTTTCGGGTAATATCATCTGTTGCCTCTGCAATCGCCACGCCATGAGTCGAAAACTGCTCACGAGCTGCCCGCAGAGTACTGGAGTGCGTTCGATAGATAGAATGACCACTGTTAAACCACTCTAAAATCACTAACATCAATGGTTTGCTACGCAATGGTGGCAGTTCATTCATATCAGATAATCCATTTTTGAGCATGGTTTTACGTAAATGAAAATTAATACTTCGCTTTATGGTGTGTTTTTTCGCCATGTCGGCATAACTGCAATGCATATACACATCATGCAAAATACGCTCAGGTAACCCCTCAAGACTGATCAGTGTTAAGAGTTTTTCAGGTAACCACGCCAATAAAGTCTCACGCTTTTCATGCCCCGCCGCACTCGGCAAAATTCGGGGGGATAATAAAGCCAGAAATAATGCGGCTGTTGCCTGCGGATTAAATTGCCATAATATATCCGGTTGCAGCGGAATACCTGATTCGGGTAAATACATCACACAAAATTTAAGGAAGTTATTTCGCTCGAATCGCAACGGGTGTGAGCACCCTTCTCCGGCTTCATTAAGGTTAGTGATCACATGATCAGCGTGACCAAAAGTCGATGCTGCAAAAATCAACGCAATCCAACGGTGGAAGTTGATTAGCTGAAGAAAACCTGTTTCTGAAATCACAAACCCGGGATCAGAAAATAAGCATCCGATAGCAGCAGCCAAGCGATTACAATAATATTCTTGTTGCTGTATTGGCTGTTTATTCAGAGAAAAAACATCCCAGCGCCCATATTGGGTATCTAGCTTCTCCAACATCAGTATCAATAATCTGCCCGCATCTTCATAACGCCGGGTACAGACCAAAAACTCAAAGTGAGGCAATGAAAACGCAACTGATGCCTCTACCACTGGTGTTAATTCTACTGATTTACCCGCCATTACCCGATCTCCCTATCAGCTCAGGGCTTACCCTCTATTTAGCCAAGCCCCGCTGTATCGTTAATAGTATTAAATTAATATACCCAAAATAATTCGAGTTGCAGGAAGACGGCCAACGCTCATGCAGCTTGAAGTATGGCGGGTATAACGTGTTTTACTTCTTGACCATCATGGGGAGATGGGGTTGCCCCTTGTCTAAAATATACTTATCGCAAGGTTCATGTTCAGAGGCCTCACTCAGAGGGAGACAAACCATAATTCCGGTAACGCCCGCCGCACTTTGCTCCGATTCATTGACAACAGATGAAGATAAATCACGCCCTTCAAGGGTACTCAAGATATGGTTTCGCGCCATTATCAACATGTCTAGATCCTCTCTTTTCTGATATGGGATTAACGTCGAGGTCTGTTCTGTATTTTTCTCATCATCGGTTGATGCTGGGGGCAATACAGGGTCAGTAACCGGTGGTAAAGGTGTATATTTACCCCTTGTCGGGTTATCACTTTCACGTGCCTTACTGTCTTCTGGCTGGGTCTTATCAATCGGTTTACCATTAATAGTCACGTGCTCACCGATGGTTTCAGGCAATGCTATAAATACTGGCGGTTTATATGAGCCGGTCCCTCCTCCGATAACGATGTCATTAAGTAACGCACTTTCATCGAGGAAAACACCGTGGCTATTATCTGAATGACCATTGATTTCGCCGCCACTGACAGCCCCATTAATATGTACGCCGTGGCCATCATCAGACGTTTTGCCATTAATCGTAGTATTGCCGTTATTGATTAATGAGCCATTAATCTCTACCCCATGACCGTCAGTGGCGTTGCCGCTCAGGGAGGTGTTATCAAGGGTATGATTGCCGGCCAGTTGCACCCCGGTGCCTTCCTCACCACGGGCATTGCCGCTGACCGTTAGCGGATCATCCGCACCGCCGCCGCTCAGGGTAACGTCTTTACCCACGTCGATGCCGGTGCCGTTGACCGTGTCGCCCTGCACCGCACTGCCGTGATTGCCGGACAGATTGGCCGCCAGATCGACCCCCTGGCCCTCGTTGCTGTTGCCATGGAGCGTGGCGTTATCCAGCGTGGTCTCGCCATCGACGTGGATCCCTGCGCCGCTGTCGGAAGTGCCGTTAACCGTGCCGCCGGTGATCGCGCCCTCAAGTTGCACGCCGTCACCTTTTTCAGCTTTACCGGCGAGGGTGGTATTGCCGCTATTGGTCAGCGGGCCGGTGATATCCACACCGGTGCCGTCAGTGGCGTTGCCGCTCAGCGTGGTGTTATCAAGGGTATTATTGCCGCCCAGTTGTACGCCGGTGCCTTTTTCACCACTGGCATTGCCGGTAATGGCCAATAGATCGTCTGCCCCACCACCAATGAGGTCGGGATCTTGGCTGATAGCCACCCCAACACCATTAACGGTTACACCATGTACTGCGCTGCCATTGCTGCCAGTCAGATCTGCGGTGATATTCACCCCCGCACCATCAGTACTGCTGCCGTTCAACGTAGCGTTATCGAGTGTGCTTTCGCCATCCACCTTGATACCGCTCGCCCCTGTGGAGGTGCCATTGACCGTGCCACCGGTGATCACGCCATCCAACTGCACACCGTCGCCATTATCCGCCAGGCCAGTGATCACGGTAGATCCATTATTGGTCAGCGGACCGGTGATATCGATACCGGTGCCATCGGTGGCATTACCGCTCAATGTCGTATTGTCGAGGGTGTTATTACCACCCAATGTTACGCCACTGCCTTTTTCACCAGTCGCATTACCGTTGACGGCCAACAGATCATCGGCACTACCGCCGGTAAGAATGACATCTTTATCAATAACGACACCCGTGCCATTGACCACATCACCCTGCACGGAGCTCCCCTTACTGCCCACTACATTGGCACCGATTTCAATGCCTTTACCCTCCGTACTATTACCTATCAGTGCCGTATTGCTAAGCACACTCTCGCCATCGACTTTAACCCCGCTGCCGTTGGTCGACATGCCGTTGATGCGGCTGTTTTCAAGTGATCCATTGATTTGCACACCAATGCCATTCGCCGACGTACCGTTAACCACACTATCACTTAGCGAACCATTGACCTGTGCACCGATCCCCAAACCAGAAGCAGTGCCATTTAGGATCACATTCCCTTGGTTAGCTAGTGGGCCCGTGATATCCAAAGCGATACCATCAACCGCAGAGCTATTTAAACTGGTATTACTTAAATCATTATTACCATTGAGTTTTATTCCGGTGCCAGTGCCTGTTGTCGCCATACCTTGTAGAATCAATAAGTCAGCTTCACTGGTCCCGGTAACGTTTAAGTTTTCGCCAATATCAATGCCATAACCGATACCATCAGTGGTGCCATTAACAAAACTCTGATGAATACCTTTTATATCACTGGTGACCTCCACCCCGTTGCCATTAGTACTGCTACCATTGAGCGAGGCATTATCCAGCACAGCATGGGTGGTAACACTAGAACCAGGTAGCGAATCAACTTTGATGCCGCTGCTATTAATTGATCTCCCGATCAGTACAGTATCAGTGATATTGGCATTACCACTGATGCGTAGACCTTCGGCTTGGGTTGAAATGCCAGTCACATTAATACGATTAATTTGATGCTCGCCACTGAATAAATGGACCCCTGTGCCATCGGTGCTGGCTCCTTCAATAGTGACAGGGCCAGTACTGTTATTCACTACGCCGGAAATAGCGACCCCGCCGCCTGTAACACTACTACCTTTAATGAGCGTATCACCCTCACCATTTAATACTATCGTATCATTACTGGTAGGGAAGTTAATGCCGGTACCGCTGGTTGACCGCCCCTCCATTATTAAAGAACCATTATTATTGATCGTTAATTTTTTGGGGCTGGTATAAGTTATACCATTACCACCTGCGGTAACTTGTGCGCCTTTATTTTCACCGAGGAAAAATAATTTGCTGCCTTTAGCAATATTAAGTGTATTGGCACCACTAAAATCAATCCCTCTGCGTGTTGCACCGGTGCCTTCTGTCTCGCCTTGAAATGTGGCATTCCCTTCAACAGATAAGCTACTATTGGCTCTAAACCCAACGCCTGAACCCAGTATCGTATTCAATGCTTTACCGGTTACCGAGCTATTTTGGGCTTTTATACTGATATTACCCCCCAAACTTAATGCTGAACTTAATGTAGTCGGTAAAGCAGCCTGTGTTTCAGAATAAACGGTAATGTTACCCGCTCGGGCATTCAGTGCCACATCAGTAAAATAGACATTTCTCGCCCCCTTTGATGAACCATTAATATTAATATCATTATCAGTTGATGTAAGGTTAGTATTTATCAGATAAACTGATGCTAGCGTAGCAATACCCGAGTTAGTCTTACCGCTTAAGGTAATATTCCCTTGCGCTATAATATTATTACGTGAACTCTCTGAATTCCCTTGAATAAGGAGCCCCTCACCATCACCGATGTCACCCCCCGTGGTCACTCCCACCAGATTAATATCTTTTTTAGCATTTAAAGTAGTATTGGATTTAATCACCCCCCCTTCTTTTTTTGATGTTCCATTGGCAGTAATATTACCCGTTGTTGCAGTAATATTAGAATCACGTATCGCCCATCCAGCAGACCCCGTCGAATTAGACTCAACATTAATCTCATTTGCGGTAAGATTAACATTGGCCAACGCTATACCTCTGAAACCATTGCTATTTAGCGTGAAATTTCCGCTTTTAGTTTCAATATTAGCTTCAGCAATACCAATGCCTCCACCTGAAACATTGCTAGAACTAATGACTGTTATTGATATATCGTTTCCAGCAGTGATATTGACTTTATTAGATGAGGTTCCAAGGATTGTGATTGCCTCCACAGATGGTGCAGCGGTAATAGCAACTAATGATATATTCTGACCCGCACTCACCCTACTATTTTCTTTGACAGTAAAGGATTTATCATTGGGAGCATTTAAGTTGGTTTTAATATCATTTTTAGCCGTAAGAATGGTGTTCACCAACACCACCGCATCATTAGCACTAATATTGCCATTCATTGAAATATTGTTAGCAGTTATAGTGGCATTATTAAAAGGACTACCTTTCACCCCACTAATATTTAAATCAAAGTCTCCATTCTTAGCTATTATATTGGCGTAATCTACAGAAACAGTGCTCCCAATCTCTTTCCCTTCATTAACCGCGATCAGAGAGATGTTACCATCAGCGGTAATATTGACATTGTTACTACTGGAATTACCGCTGATCTTTATTGCATCAGCACCCGGATAGGCCGAATTAGTCGTCACACCATGCAGATTAACATTACCACTGGCGTTTAAATTGGTTTTACCTGAGATCCAAATGCCTTTATTGATGGTAGTAGCATTGGCATTAATATCACCGGAGGTTGCGGTAACATTACTATCTCTTAGTAAAAAACCATCAGCTCCAGTGACATTGACTGCAAATTTAACATCCTTAGCACTGAGCTGCGAATTATTGACCTGAAGCCCATAAGCATTCTGAACAACAATATTGCCATTTATATCAAATAAAATACTGCCAGACTTTGACAAAACACTGCCATTAACAAAGTTCACTCCACCTGACGACCTCCCCGCCCCTTGGAATGTGATATTCTTATCACTGGTAATTGTTGCATTAGTGAATGACCCCATCCATGAAACATTGGAGTTAGACCTCATCGAAAAAGTCATATTTCCCACACCCGTCAAGGTCGAATTATTTGATATATCAATACCACGCCATCCTTGCCCACGGCTGTTACTACTCACGCCGGAGATGACGGTTTCGCCAGCGACGCTAATATTAGCCGCATTACTGATATTCACCCCAACTTGTGAGGCTAATGCGGTATTTCCATCCAAGGTGAAATTGCCAACATCATATCGCCCGCCCAGTAAGCTAATACGTGCCGTATTATTATCATTGGCATGTTTAGCTACAAGATCACCACCATTTAATAGCACTTGGCTATTATTCAGCGTGATGGAAGAATCCGCAGTAGTATTTCCTGCTAATAAATTTAAATTTAACTTTCCAGCATCAGCGGTAATATTATTATTAACCACTATATTACCGTCAGCATGTAACGTCAGCGTCGCATCGCCTCCAGCGGTTTTAGTGATATCGGCTTGTACGGTTATATTGCACCACTGACACCCTGATAAACTGGCGTTGCTGGTCGTTACCGTGACATTAGTGCCACTATTAAGTTGAGTATTAATACTACTATTGAGGATCTGAGCAGTATTGCTCGTTGGAATAAAAACATGGGCATTGGAAACAACCCCAGTGGGTATATTACCCGTCTCAGTCATCACACCACTCTGTGCGCCACTACCAACAATCGTCACCTCCGCAGGATCCAATAACCAATGGCCAGCATCACCACGTTCCGCACTGGCATTCACTTGCCCAAAAGCTTGTAAATTGCGTTGACTAGATGTTTCGACCAGACCGCCATCGCCCGATTGAGGCCCGCCCCTGGCTCGGATATTACCGTGAAAACCGGTGTAATCCCCAGACCATAAAACCGCAGTTCCTCCCGGCCCACTATGAGATGCCGAAACATCAATACTACTGCCTTTTTCCATCACTACAGCCGTGGCATTTTTGATCTGATTATCTTTGCCTTGCCAGCCCCCCCCCACTAAGACAGTGCCACCGCCTGCAGTGCCCTTCGCTTCAATGTTACTGTTTTTATTCAGATAAATATGTTTCCCTTCAACAACCGCACGTCCTCCACGCCCCTGCTGATTGTTAACATTGATGGTCCCCATCTGGCTGACAACCCCCTCACCACCGCCATCAAGATGAATAACACCATTTTTCGCTGACAACCCTTTAGCTTGCAGGATCCCGGTATTATCAATCACCGTATCCATCAGCATATCTTTACCCTTAGCCGTCAGTTGGATCACACCGCCATCAGCCTGAATTAGTCCACCATTTTGAATCAATGCAGCAACGGTTTCTCCCTGAATCCGTACACCTAATAAATTCCCATGATCCAGATTCAAGGTCACGCTGTGGCCGACTGCCAGCACAGTTTTCCCTTGTGGGGTGGTGATAGACCCTGAACGCTGGTTATCAATCCGGTTACCTACCAGTGCGATATACCCCCCTGGAGCTGAGCGTAAATTCGCCTGATTAATAATATCGCCTTCACGCTCGCCCCCAATCAGGCTGTAATCACCAGACTGGAAGCCCGGATTTGACATATATTTCGTGCTCGCCACCAACCCACCGACATCAACCTGAGCCTCTTTACCAAACAGTATCCCGCGAGGGTTAAGCAAGAAGATCTGACCATTTGCCTGTAAGCGGCCATAGATTTGCGATGCGCTCTGCCCTTGCACCTGATTCAATGCAATACTCTGACTATCCGGCTGGGCATAAATGACACTGTGCCCATGCGCGATATCAAAGCTGGCCCAATTAATCGCTAACTTATCCGTTTGCTGTGTCACGGTAAGCGTATTGCTTTGCTGATCCAGCATTCCTTGCCCGATGACGATATGACCATTAACCGGTAACACAGGATGGGCCAGAACCAACAAGGGAAATGTGCCAAGCGCCAAGCCCGTCATCATCGCCAAACGGCTCAAGATACCAACGGCCCGGCGGTGATTATTACCCGATTGACCGCCCTTCGACGACAAGGCTCGGCCATATGATCGGGTAAATTCTCCCACGGCAATTAAGCAACCCAGCCGACGACAAAAAATAAGTTTGTACAATTTACTGTTCATTATGCGCATCCATTAAATCTGACAAATATGCCGATAAGCGCTAAAACATCTTATAAGCGCTTAACCAAAGCTGATCGTTATCTTGATGACGGGTTACTGCCTGACCGGTTCGGTGTGCCCAGGTCAGATTCAAAAAATAATCTGCCGGGCGTGCGAGAGTGATATAGGAACCAAAGCCAGATATGTTGATATTATTTTCAGAGAGGCCCACGATAGGCTGGCGATAATAAGCCCCCCACCCTTGGTCGAAAAACGCCGCTACGGTAATTTGATGCCCATAGCCAGCCCAGTCCGGAAAATCAGGCTGCCAGCGTGTGCGCAATTCTGTGGTAAAAATTGTCCCTTTATCGACAGAGCCTTCGCCAATACCATAGGCACGAACCGCCAGTGGCCCGCCCAAGAGTAATTTTTGCGAGCTGTCCAGATTTTTACTGGCCATTTGACCGGTAAATTGATTGAAGAAAGAGAAGTGAGACCCAACGCCCTGATCATGGCCGGCGCGATAATTAAAGCGGCTAAAATTACCGCTCACATGGGTCAGTGTATTTATGCTTTGGCTGTATTCGTCATCCAGTGCAAGATCCCCTGCCGTGCCCAGTAAATTGAAATTACTGAGCCCACGGGGTAAGGCAGTAAAAGTGCCACTGATACCAAATTCGCCCGCATTCAGGTTACGTTTTTGTTCTGGTAACAGGATTAATGAATCACGCATTCTGGCCTGATAATAACCCGCATTTACATCAATCCGTGCAGCAGAGGTGCGTATCCATGGATGTCGTAAATTGATGCCCCAGGTAGTAGAGTGACCATGTGCATCTAATACGGAAAACGGCCCCGTTAACGTATAATCCAGATAGCTATAATTAAGTGCCGCCCGGGTACCATAGCTATTAATGGGAAAGTTATAATCCAGCAAGCCATTAAAGACATCTGCCGAGCTGGATAAAATTAAATCGGCCCGTAATTGATCTCCCCAGCCGGTGAGGTTATTAAGCACCCCTCCGGTTAACAGGCGATTATGACCAGAATAATCATTTCCCTGATTATCGGCTGCAAGATAAGCCATCATTTTTTTTCCGGGTGTAACATCAGCATAAATTCGGGTCATTCCAGATTGAGTACCCGGTTTTAATGCCAGAGAAGCCTCAACGCCCGGTATTTCATTCAAAATTAGCGCCGTGCGTTCAAGGCGAGATAATTCAACGGGAGACGCAGCACAATCTTTATCACCAAAGAACCCAATTTCTTTACTACAACTATTACTTTCAATCACCGCAGTAATAAAGCGAGAATTCAAACCACTTTGGTTATTTAACTGAGGTTTGTCTAATCGACCCGCAATAACGCGCACCACAATAATACCGTCTCGAATCGTTTGTGGTGGTAATATTACCTGAGCAGCGACCCACCCTTTTTTCCGATAGAAACGAGTCACGGCAAAAGTCATGGCTTGTAAATCGTTAAATGTGAGTGACCAATTTAACCAAGGAGTGATCACCGCCTGTAAATCCTTATTGTCAGCGGCAATGCCAGGCTGAAATAACGAGACATCGCCCTCAAACCTAACCCTTTTCAGGGTAATACGTTCACTCGCCAGTGCCCCCTTTAATGGGGTGGATTTACTTAATTGAGGAAGCTTGATATCCGTTTCCTCTGGTGCGTTCAATGGCTCTATTGTTGTTTGCCTAATCTCATTACTGATCGCCCCCGCATTTGGCACATTTAGCACTTGAGGTGCGGCAATTAATTGCGAGCAGAAAAGAGAAAAAAAAGCTAATGAACTGAATTTCAATGGGCACCATAACATGCCATGGAAATATAAAATCCTCATAAATACACGCCTGATAAAGATAGAAATAACGCCAGTAAAAATAACAATAAATATTATTATTTAGTACTAACCCATACGGTTGTCATTAATTAATAAATGCAGATATCAGTCTAATATAAATATTTACACAGAAAGCCACAGGATAGTGACAGGTATTAATAAGTCACATACTCAATAAAAACTCACCGTAAACTTAGACTAATTGCCGCCACAGGTTTACGACAAACAGTAATTTGAGATAGATATAAAAAAAATCATAAAAAATGATGGTAAGTCTAAAGGTGTAATTATTTTTAACTACAAGAGTATTGTTTATTAAATACAAGTAATTACACGTAAGTGAATGAATATAATGGATTATCACTTCAATCCAACACAGTGGTCATACCAGTACTCGTTATTTTTAATGAAAAAAATGATATTAAAATAAAAAAAGATAAAATAAACAATACTAATAGTTAGGTAAAGCAGTAGAAGAATATAAATAAAGAAATAAGATAAAAAACATCAATTTTATGGAGATAAACAAGATAATATCATGCGTAAAAATAAACACACTAATGGTAAATGTAAAAATAAAAAATCTATATTTGTTTGCAGGATCCTTATTATTCATTGTAACTTTCACCACCTAATTCATTGGTGCTATAGGTAGGTAACGAATGACAAATTGATCAGGAAGCAATCTGAACAGCATTTATGCTAGCTCGTAGGGTAAGCCTCAGGGATGAGGCTATTAATTTTAAGGTCAACGACAAGTAAGTGAGCCGGGTGAGTGAGCGCAGCTAACACCGCTGCGGTATCAAGGACAAAGGGGATCAGCTATATTGGCGGACGCGAGCAACAAAACCGCCTACACCATCAACATGTGGTGCCGCCAGAATCAGGGCTCGCCCCAAACTTAATGCGTGGCGCTGGCATGCACGGCGCATCTCTTCATCGTCAATAGAATCCAAATCAGCAACGTGGGCTAAACCAATGGTGCGGCGAATTAACTCACTACCACAATAACCAATAGCATCCCGCCAAACGTGCTGTAGAAATTGCGTAGCATAACCTTCCACCGCCAACGCGGGATCCTGTGTTTTTTCCTGACTTAAGACCAAAAAACGGGCGGCGAATGTTTGCCAAACCGTTTGGATATCTTTCAGTCGTTGTTCACGCCCCGCCGCCGCATCACGGGGACCCGCTAATCCCGGTAACCCACAGTAATTAAGCAGTAAATTCCCAAGCGCAGTACCAATATCAAAACCAATAGGGCCATAAAAACCAAATTCAGCATCAATAGTTTTCAAACGGCCATCAGCAACAAAAATTGAACCACTGTGAATATCGCCGTGAAGTAATGCCTCTGCCTGACTCAGGAAGCGATGTTTCAGTGAGGCTACAGCTAACTTGAGCGCCTTATCCTGTCTTAACGACAACACTTCTGGCAAAAGTACCGGATCAAAGTTATTACGTTCGTGATCAATATAGGGGTCGGTAAAGAACAGATCTTCGGTGATTTGGCATAATTCTGGGTTGGTATAACGGCTCACCGCCGCTTTTTTCGCTTGCGCAGACTGGTAGAAATCAGAGGTATGGAATAACGTCTGCGCTAAATATTCACCCAGTTGTTCTGCTGCATGTGGGTAATAATTTCCCTGAATCAACTCGTGACGCCAAATATGGTGATCAGATAAATCTTCCTGCACCATCACCGCCAATTCCGCATCATGGTGCAGCACCTTCACCGTATGTTGCGGGCAGAATTGGCTGTGTGTCAGCAATGTTTCCGCCTCAATGCGCGCACGATCCAACGTTAACGGCCAGGACTCCCCCACACAACGCACATAAGGAAGAGCCTGTTTAACGATCACACGGCTTATTCCTGCTGTATCACAAATTTTAAACACCAAATTGAGGTTTCCATCCCCAATTTCATCAGCCGTCACCAAGGCCAGTGGATCGGCCACCTGACCAAATTGGCGTGCATATTCAACCGCATCCGCAGCAGTAAACATATGGTAGCGCGACATATTCAACCTCGTTGTTCTTTACCTGATTCAGATTCACTCACCGCCAACCACTTCCTTAGCCGTGAAATTATTTCCTGTTAAAACATAAAATATTCTGCATTTAGGTGTAAAAACATATGGACGTCTATACATCCGCAAAGCATGTTGGCAGAATAAGAAACCAGATGCAATAACGCAACATGGATTTAACTGACAATGCAGACGCTTAACACCCTCGGCTTACAGACCACCAGCTTAAAAATTGTCAATGGCCAGCTTTGGATCCTTGACCAACAGGCACTGCCACAGCGTCAAGAGTGGCTGCTAGCCGATACCGTAGGTTCGCTGATTGAACATATTCAGGCGCTACGGGTACGCGGTGCGCCACTTATTGGCTTGTCAGCCAGCCTGTTACTGGCGCTACTGGCAGAACGTGGTTTATCGCAGGCGCTACTTGAGCAGGCATTGATTGCCCTGCGTGAGTCGCGACCGACGGCCGTTAACCTAATGAATAATCTGGCACGGATGCAGCAAGCTTTATTACAGCCCAATTGGGTTACTGTGATGGTCGCTGAAGCGCTACGATTAATCGATGAAGACCGTGAGTTGTGTGAGCGTATTGCCCAGCATGGCGCGGCACTGGTTAAACCCGGTAGCAACCTATTGACCCATTGCAATACTGGCGGGCTGGCCACTGCCGGGATCGGCACCGCGATTGGCGTCTTACTGCGCGCCCATCAACAGGGCAACATCCGACAGGTTTGGGTTGATGAAACCCGGCCCTTATTACAAGGTGGGCGTTTAACCGCCTGGGAATTAGGTGAATTGGGGATTCCCTATCAATTGATTTGCGATTCGATGGCCGCCAGCCTGATGGCTCAGGGCCAAGTGGATGCTATTTGGGTCGGTGCTGACCGTATTGCAGCCAACGGTGATGTGGCGAACAAAATTGGCACCTACAGTCTGGCGGTATTGGCGCATTACCACCGAATCCCATTCTATGTTGCCGCACCACACACCACCCACGATCCAGATTGCCCTGATGGGGCGGCGATCCCGATTGAGCAACGTGCTGCCAGTGAGGTGACCGGTGTCTCTGGCGGATTTGGTCATTGCCAGTGGGCACCAGAAGACGCGTCGGTGTACAACCCAGCCTTTGATGTCACCCCAGCGGCATTGATCAGTGGTTGGGTGTTAGATAGTGGAGTGATCACACCTGAACAGGTCGCGGCGGGCTTTTTTCAGCCTCACCGCTAATGATGCCTGAAGTTTTATATTTCTTAATTTAGGCGAGGATAGGCGTCGGCAATATTATCGCCGGTAGAACGTGCTATCCAGCCTTCCGGGTTATCGAACACGCGGATAGCCGTGAAATTAGGTGCTGATCCCATATCGAACCAATGAGGGATATCCGCCGGGACGGATAACAGATCATTTTTTTCGCACAGAATCTGGTAAACCTGCTCGTTCAGATGCAAACAGAACAGCCCGCTACCTTCAACAAAGAAACGCACTTCATCTTCACCGTGGGTATGCTCAGATAAAAATTTCTCTCGCAGTGCTTCACGTTGAGGATTATCGGGGCGCATGCTGATGACATCCCAGCTCTTATAGCCATTTTCTGCCACCAGCCGATCAATCTCATGCTGATAAGCCGCAATAACGGCCTCTGGCTGTGGGTTCTCACCCAGCTCACAATCTGCCTGCCAGCGCTCAAAGCGCACCCCGATAGCCGTCAACTGCTGTTGAATTTCTTCAGCATTGTGGCTCTGCCACAACGGTTTTTCTGGCTGTTGGTCGCTAAAAATCGTTAATCCGCTCATGCTGTAAACTCCCCTAAACAATCATGCTGTAAACTGACCTAGAACAATTACTCTGTAAACAGACTTAAAATAATCATTCGGTAAACGGACCTAAAATAATTATTCAGTAAACGGACCTAAAACAATCTGATCAAAACGATTAACTTGTGGATGAGCGCTGTCATTATCGGGTAGATCACGAATCAACTGACAGGTATGCCAGCCAGCAAGCTGTGCGGCATCCAGTTCTTGGCGAATATCGGATAAAAATAGCAGGGCCTGCGGCGCAATACCCAGTTGGCTGGCAATATTCTGGTAAGCGCTCACTTCTCGTTTTGCGCCCACGCGGGTATCAAAGTAGCCACTGAACAGCGGACGTAAATCCCCGGCATCGCTGTAGCCAAATAACAACTTCTGGGCCGCTACTGAACCAGAAGAATAGACATACAACTTCAGCCCCTGTTTTTGCCAATCAGCCAGTTGTTGGGCAACCTCCGGATACAAATGGCCGCGAAAATCCGCTTGCAAGTAACCCGTGCGCCAGATAATGCCTTGAATGGCCTTCAATACGGTAGATTTGCGGTCTTCGTCCATAAAACCATGCAAAACGGTAATCAATGTTTCAATATCGGCATCCGGTTGTGCAATTTCGCGGCGTAAATCGACCAGTAGAGCGGCGATATCGTCGTCCTGCTGATGCGCACGTAAGAAAGGTGTCAACCGCTCACGGGCATAAGGAAACAGCACTTGATGGACAAAACGGATGTCAGTGGTGGTGCCTTCAATATCGGTAACAATGGCCTGAATCATTTGGCCTCCACTTTAGGATTTACGTCAAATTTAGGATTCACATCAAATAAGCGACGTTGCAGCTCGCACTGGAACAAAAACTCCAGCCCTTCCAGATGGCGACGGGCTTCAACCACGTTGGTGCCCCAACAGTACAAACCATGACCACGGACCAAAAAGCCATACTGCAATGGGCTATTATCAGCATAAGCCACCACCCGCTGTGCCAATGCAGGAATATCCTGGTCATTGTCAAAAATCGGGATCACCACCGCGTCCAGATGGCTGCGCTGACCTGACAACGATTTTTGCATCTCATAGCCTTGCAACACCAACTCATTACTGCGCTCAACCCGTGACAGCACGGTGGCATTCACCGAGTGCGTGTGTAGCACCGCATGGATTTCAGGATACAGGCGATACAGCAAGGTATGCAGGCCGGTCTCTGCCGACGGCGTGCGGCCACTCGGCACATGGTTATTGGCGGTTTCTACCAGCAGGAAATCTTCTGCGGTCAGGCTGCCTTTGTCTTTACCAGATTCAGTGATTAAACAGTGGGCCAAATCCAGCCTCAGGGACATATTACCGCCAGTCGCCGGGCACCAGCCCTTCTCGCCGATCCAGTGGCAGGCGGCTAACAGCGCGCCAAGTTGTCTATTTTCGGTCATTGCATATCCCTGTTATGGTGTTTGTATTGCCAGTATTTGTACTGTTTTAGCCGTTTAAACATCTAAGCGTCTTGATTGCCAAATCTTAACATCGTGTTATATTTACGGCAACATACAGCGCCAAGAGTATTCATCCGCCATGAGCACTTTATCTTTTATTCCAGACAGTAAATTGCCTGCGCAAGGCACCACTATCTTCACGCAAATGAGTGCATTGGCACAAAAGCACCAAGCGATCAATTTGTCGCAGGGCTTCCCTGATTTTGATGGGCCGGATTACCTGAAGCAACGGCTAGCCTATCATGTCAACCAAGGTGCAAACCAATATGCTCCGATGATCGGCGTCGCACCACTGCGTCATGCTATCGCGGAGAAAACGGCCAATATCTACGGGTGGCAACCCGATGCCGAGCACGAAGTGACCGTGACCACCGGGGCCAGCGAAGCACTATTTGCTGCCATCACCGCCCTCGTTCGTCCTGGTGATGAAGTGATCTGCTTTGACCCCAGCTACGACAGCTATGCACCGGCGGTCAAACTGGCGGGTGGCGTGCTCAAGCGGATCACACTAAAACCCCCTGCTTTTACCACTGATTGGGCTGAATTTACCCGTCTGGTCTCTGAACGCACCCGCCTGGTTATCGTTAATACCCCCCATAACCCATCGGCCACCGTTTGGTGTGCAGAAGATTTTGAACAGTTGTGGCAGGTCATTGCAGAACGCAATATTTATGTATTGAGTGATGAAGTTTACGAGCACATCTGCTTTAGCCGTTCAGGTCATGCCAGTGTGTTGGCCCATCCGCAACTACGTCAGCGAGCCATTGCCGTTTCTTCGTTCGGCAAAACCTTTCATATGACGGGCTGGAAAGTGGGTTATTGCATCGCACCCGCCGCTATCAGTGCCGAAGTTCGCAAAATTCATCAGTATCTGACATTCTCCGTCTGCACACCGGTCCAGTTGGCATTGGCAGATATGCTTAATGCCGAGCCAGAACACTGGCAGCAGTTGCCTGAATTTTACCGTGCCCGCCGCGATTGTTTCGTCAATGCACTGGCGACCAGTCGCCTGAAAATTCTGCCAAGCGAGGGGACCTATTTCCTGTTGGCTGATTACAGCGGCATTTCAGATCTTGATGATGTTGAGTTCTGTCAATGGCTCACCGAGCACGTGGGCGTTGCTGCAATACCGTTATCGGTATTTTGTGAAGCTCCGTTCCCCCATAAATTGATCCGGCTGTGCTTCGCCAAACAAGATGCCACGCTGGACGCCGCCGCAGAGAGATTATGTCAACTTTAAAACTGACGTTATTGCAGCAGCCGCTGGTCTGGCTGGATACACAAGCTAATTTTCGTCATTTTGAGACGCTACTTGAACCGTTATCGTCGCGGGATGTGATTGTGTTACCGGAAATGTTTACGACCGGTTTTGCCATGAATGCCGCGGAGCATGCACCGCCAGAAGCGGAAGTTAGCGCGTGGTTAGTGCATTGGGCCACCCACACCAATGCGCTGATTGGCGGCAGTGTAGCTCTGATGACACCAGAAGGCGCGGTCAACCGTTTCCTGTTAGCGGAACCAGGTGGGCGTATCCATCATTATGATAAACGCCATTTATTCCGCATGGCCGGTGAACACCATCACTATCAGGCAGGCTCTGAGCGTAAAGTCGTGGAGTGGCGCGGCTGGCGAATTTTCCCTCAAATCTGTTATGACCTGCGCTTTCCGGTCTGGTCACGGAATCAGCAAGATTATGATTTAGCGCTGTATGTGGCTAACTGGCCGACCAAGCGGACTCAACACTGGCAAACATTATTGGCCGCTCGCGCCATTGAAAATCAGGCTTATGTCGCCGGTTGTAACCGGGTTGGTGATGATGACAACGGCCATCATTACCAGGGCGATAGTCTGATTTTGGATGCGCAAGGTGAAGTTTTGGCCCAGGCCACACCGGGGCAGGCAGCACAATTAGAGGCTGAATTGTCTTTAGAAACTTTGCAGCATTATCGTGAGGGGTTTCCTGCCTGGCGCGATGCCGACCCTTTTAAGCTGTTATAACGCCCCCTACGCGCCGGTACCTTTGGGGGGAGCCTCAGGGATGAGGCTCCCCCTCAGACTGCTGACAAACCCCGATGACGCGATCTTGAACGGTGAGGATAGGCAGAGGAGTAAAGCGTCCGCGCCAGGGAGGGCGCGGCTCGAGCCTACATGGATGTATTTACGGCGTCTTTACTATCTGCCTGTTCTCTCCGTCGCGGGCACTTTGTCAATAACCTCACCCTGAGGAGCTGACATCAGTCAGTGATTCAAGCGAGTGAGAGCCGCTAACACCGCTGCGGCGTCAAGGACGAAGGGGACGTAAGAACAGCCTCCAGATACGCCTGAATAGCCAGGGCGACATCACTACTCGTGACGGACTCATCTGGATGATGGCTGACTCCGCCTTTACAGCGGACAAATAGCATCCCGACTGGCCAGCACTCCGCCATGGCTATCGCATCATGGCCCGCACCACTGGGCAGCGCTAAACAACGGCCCTGCACCTTGCTGATACTCTGGCTGATGCACTGTTGCAAAGCACTATCACAAGCCGTTGCATTGATACGGTAAAACCCTTCGGCTGCAAATGTTATGCCACGACGGGTGGCAATCGCTTCAGCTTCAGCCAATAAACGGGTCAATAAATCATTCACCCCACGGTCATTTGGGCCGCGAATATCCAGTGTCAGCCTCACTTGACCGGGGATCACATTCACCGCACCAGGCAGACACGTCAACGTCCCTACCGTCGCTACTAAGTGTTCCCCCTGAGCCGTAGTCAATACCTCAACGGCATATATCCATTCAGCGGCACCGGCCAATGCGTCTTGCCGTTGCCCCATCGGTACGGTCCCCGCATGGCCCGCCAACCCGGTAAACTGGCAATGTAAACGGCGCGCACCGTTAATATCCGTCACCACACCCAGCGCCAGACCCGCTTTTTCTAAACACGGCCCTTGCTCAATATGCAGTTCAAGATAGGCGCAGAAGGCATTGGCTGCACGCGCAGATTGCCCGATGTCCATCGGATCTAAGCCAGCACGAACCATCGCTTGCGCGACACTGATACCCTCGGCATCGGTCGTATTTAACCACTCCATAGGCCAACGCCCTGTCACCCCTTTACTGCCGAGCAGGGTGATGCCAAACCGCGTTCCCTCTTCATCAGCAAAACCAATCACTTCAATGGCGACCGGTAACCGTTGCTGATGACGATGTAAGTACCCCACGACCTCCAGCGCAGTTAATACCCCCAACATGCCATCATAGCGGCCCGCATTACGCACCGTATCCAGATGAGAACCTAACAAGATGGCGGGGGCATCCGGTTGTAGCCCTTCATAACGACCACAAATATTCCCCACGGTATCCTGCCAAACCTGCATACCAACCGCTTGCATCCATTCACCGACTTGCCGATTTGCCTGTAAATGTTCAGGAGATAGATAGACCCGAGTCAGCCCTTCGGGGGATTCACTGATTGCCGCCAATACGTCACTACGGGCCAAGACCCGTAATGCAGCCTGTTCAGCCTCAATATCCGGCAGGGTTACGCTCATCAATTCACCCCATTCAGTTGAGCACTATTCCTTTGAGCACTATCCGCCTGATGAGCACTATCCACCTGATAGACATCCCATGCGGCTTGTAACCCTGCGCCCTGAACCGTGGTAAACCCTAAACGGTTCAATACCGCCTCCAGCGCCACTAGCGTTTGCATGACACAATCTTTACGGGCGTTATACCCCATGGTGCCGATACGCCAAATTTTGCCATTCAACGGCCCGAACGAGGTACCAATCTCAATACCAAAGTCATTCAACAGCAGTTGCCGCACTTGCTCACCGGGAATACCTTCTGGTATGACTACGCCCAGTACGTTATTCATACGATGCTTTATATCACCAAACACCGAAAGCCCCATCCCCTGAATACCGGCCAACAGTGCGCTACCGTGTAAGGCATGGCGGGCGATCCCATGATCCAGCCCTTCCTCCAATATCACCCTGGCGCATTCACGTGCGGCGAATAACATACTGGTGGCTTCGGTGTGGTGATTCAGCCGTTCCGGCCCCCAATAATCCATGATCATGCCCAGATCAAAGTAATTGGAGTAGATCATCTCCTCGTCGCCATCGATATGATCCGCAGTACGAATACCCTGCTCAATACATTTACGCCGACGAATTTGTTCGGCGAATTGTTGGCTCAGGGTAATCGGTGAACTGCCGGATGGCCCGCCAAGGCACTTTTGCAACCCAGCAGAGACCGCATCCAACCCCCAGGCATCTGTTTCTAATGGGTTCCCACCCAGTGACGCGGTGGCATCGGTATAAAACAGCACCTGATGGCGGCGACAAATATCCCCCAGCTCAGCCAACGGTTGTAACATCGTGGTAGAAGTATCGCCCTGCACGGTCAGTAGCAGGCGTGGGCGGACTTGCTTGATGGCATCTTCAATCCTATCCGGGCTGAATACCTCCCCCCACGGTGCCTCGATGATATGCACTTCAGCACGGCAACGGCGGGCAATTTCACACAATAAATGCCCAAAACGGCCAAAAACGGGTACCAGCACTTTGTCACCAGGGCGGATCACCGACATCAAAACCGCCTCGATACCCGCACGAGAGGTTCCATCGATCAACATTGTCCAGCGATTCTCCGTACGGAAAACCCCCCGATACAGCGCCATTACCTGATTCATATAATCGGTCATCGCCGGATCATATTGACCGATCAACTGGCTGGACATCGCCCGCAATACCCGTGGATCGGCATTGATAGGCCCTGGCCCCATTAATAAACGGGCAGGTGGATTTATCTGCCTGAACAAGGGATTAGGGTTTATCTCTGACATGAAAATCTCCATTCTTTATATAAAGATTACCATCAGGCAGGGTCTGATAAACCGCGGACTGACGATATAAACTGTTTCAATTCGCTGGTCTGCGGATCGGCAAATAGCGCGCGGCTCTCGCCCTGCTCCCACACCCGCCCCTGATGCATAAACACCACCCGATCACCGACCTCGCGGGCAAAATTCATCTCATGGGTGACCAGGATCAACGTCATTCCCTCCGCAGCCAACTGCTCAAGAACTTTCAAGACCTCGCCCACCAGCTCGGGATCCAGCGCAGAAGTAATTTCATCACACAGTAATACTTTCGGTTGCATCGCCAGTGCGCGGGCAATCGCAACCCGTTGCTGCTGGCCGCCAGACAGATTCGCCGGGTAATAATCCACCCGATCTGCCAGCCCGACCTTCTCCAGCATCTGTGTCGCCAGTTCACGACACTCGGTGGCCCCTTTTTTTAGTACCCGCCGCGGAGCCAGCATCACATTCTCCAGCGCCGTCATATGGGGGAATAAATTAAAATTCTGGAACACCATACCGACTGAACGGCTGATCTCACGCGCTTGCGAATCGCGGTTGGTTACCGTCATTCCGCCCAGTTTAATACTGCCGTCCTGATAATCTTCCAGCCCATTCATGCACCGTAACAAGGTGCTTTTCCCCGAGCCACTGCGACCAATGATCGAAATCACTTCACCAATCTCGATATCCAAATCCACGCCTTTAAGCACATGGTTCTTACCATAGTATTTTTGAACCTGATTAATGGTGATCAATGGCATGGAATTTCTTCTCCAGATAATGGCTATAACGCGACAAGGGATAACACATCAGGAAATAGCCCAGCGCCACCAGCCCAAAGACTTTAAATGGCTGATAAGTGACATTGTTCAGCATAGTGCCCGCTTTGGTTAGCTCGACAAAACCAATGATGGAGGCCAGCGCCGTGCCTTTGATAACCTGCACCGAAAACCCTACGGTTGGCGCAATCGCGATACGCATTGCTTGTGGAGCAATCACCCGAAAGAGCGTTTGGTGAAAACTTAGCCCCAGGCAACGTGATGCTTCCCACTGACCTTTCGGCAAGGCTGCGATACTGCCGCACCAGATATCCACCAAAAATGCACTGGTGAATAAGGTGAGTGCCATGGCCGCTGCCGTCCACGGACTAACATCGATGCCAAACAGCGCCAGACCGAAAAAGGCCAAAAATAGTTGCATCAATAACGGGGTTCCCTGGAACAGCTCTGTATATAAACGGACAAAGCGCGCCGCCCAACGCCAGTGGCTCAACCGCATCAGCATCAGCGGTAACGTCACCAACGTGCCACCGAAGAAGGCCGTGAGTGACAGTAACAACGTCCAGCGGGCCGCCAACAGCAGGTTGCGGATGATATCCCAGTCAGTAAATGTCATGAGGCATGGCTCCCAAAGTATCGACGCCCGGCCGCCAGCAATAGCTGACGCATCACAATGGCGAACAACAAATACAGCAAGGTGGTCACCAGATAGACCTCAAAACTGAGGAAAGTCCGCGACTGAATAAGATTGGCAGCGAAGGTCAGCTCTTCAAATGAGACTTGTGACACCACGGCTGAACCGAGCATAACAATGATGCATTGGCTGACCAGCGCCGGATAAATCCGCTGCAATGAAGGTGGCAGGATCACGCGGAAAAAGGTCTGGCTACGGCTCAAACCCAGAACCCGCCCGGCCTCCCACTGGCCTTTGGCACTGGCCTGAATACCTGAACGGATAATCTCCGTGCTGTAAGCGCCCAGATTGATTGTCATCGCCAGCAGGGCGGCCTGCCCGGCGCTTAACTTTAACCCCAGCACCGGTAGACCAAAAACGATGAAAAATAGCTGCACGACAAACGGGGTGTTACGAACAATTTCCACGTACCCCCCCCAAAGACACCGCAATATCACGGTGTTGCCACAACGGATCGCAGCCCCCCCGATCCCCAATGCAATGCCCCCGATGGTCGCCATAACCGTCAGCTCAATGGTAGTCAGCAGGCCCGACAATAATTCGGGCCAATAAGGCCACAGAGCCGCAAAGTCCAGCTGATAGCTCATAGCAGGCTCCCGTTATGCACCCAGATTCGCAGGTAACGGCGCTTTCAACCATTTCTCCGATAAACCATTCAGCGTGTTGTCCTGCAACGCCTCACCAATCAAGGCGTCCACTTTGGCTTTCAGTGCCGGTTCTCCCTGACGCAAGCCGATATAACACGGTGAATCTTTAAGCATAAATTTCGCTACTGGTGCCTGCTTAGGATTCTGGCGGGCCAAGGCGCTGATAACCAGATTGCCGGTTGCCAGATAATTAACCTGACCTGATAGATAGGCCGACAGCGTAGTGTTGTTATCCTCATAGCGTCTGATCTGAGCCGCTTTCGGCGCGATCTCGCTTAATACCATGTCTTCCACCGCCCCACGGGTGACACCAATGGTTTTACCCGCCAGTTGTTCCGGTTGCTTCAGTTCATCATCTTTAGCCCCAAATACCCCGAGGAAAAACGGCGCATAAGCACGGCTAAAAGCGATGGCTTTTTCCCGTTCCGGATTTTTACCCAGACTGGAAATCACCAAGTCCACTTTATCGGTTTGCAGATAAGGCACCCGATTGGCACTGGTCACTGGCACCAATTGCAACTTTAGTTTCATTTTATCGGCCAGGTATTGAGCCATATCGATATCATAGCCCTGTGGCTGAAGATCGGTTCCTACCGAACCAAAAGGCGGAAAATCTTGAGGTACCGCCACACGCAAGACTCCACGCTGTTGTATTTTCTCTAATTGATCCGCTAATACCGCAGGGGCCTGCACCAATACCAGTACTGCCCACAGCCACAACATCCGCTTTTTTATGTTCATAGCCTATCTCCGATAATTCAACAATGAAACAATGGATTCTTAAAAAATAGAATTGAAATTATCGTTGCAAGTACCGTGCCAATCAGGATCAAGGTAAAAATACCCCCCAATTCAAGCGGAATAAGTGATTTTCAGTGCGTGTAAGCAGATAAAGTGACTAACAAATAGAGTGCAACACGAAGATTAAAATGCACCATTTAGGTGCATTAAAACGGCTAATGGCATTAGTTTAAGGGGAAACATCAGTTCAAGGGAAAACAGAGAATAAAGCCTGTGCAGCAGAGAATGGTGCGTCTGGCACACGACTTATTCACACCACTCCAACTCCCCAAGCGAATCATATAAATTAGTAATTTTATGTATCCGCTGGCGGCCTTCTGCCAGTATTTTATGCAGTAATGCATTGCTCAGTAAATTCACTAAACTCATGGCCGCAGAATAGCTATCAAAAGCCGAAACACTGTCCAGTGGGGTAGTCAACCGCCAACGGGCCAGCGATAGCAATGACTGAGCTTGTGGCTCACAGATCAACAATGTCGGTACGCCCTGACCCTGCATGTGTAATAGGATTTCGCGGATAGCCTTGGGCCGACGGCGAAATGCCACCACAATCACCAGATCATGTGGGGTAATGTCCACCAATTCCTCAGCCAATGTCTGCCCTGCCTGTGGCATCAAATGTACCTGCTGGCGTACCTGCAACAACTGTTGGCGTAAATGCAGCGCGACCGGGTAGCTGTTACGCAGCCCCAATAGCAAAATGCGCGGCGCTTGTGCCATGGCATCGATCACATCGGTAAGTTGCTGGCTATCCAACTGGTTAACCCAATGCGCCAGATTCGCCATTTCTTGTTTATAGTGGCGGGCCAGCAAGGTATTGCCCTGCACCGCATCGCGATTATCCGTTAGTGGCATACCACTTTGGCGCAAGGCCCGCACCTCTTCGCGCATTTCTCGATAGCTGCCGTAGCCAAGGCGTTTAAACAGGCGGCTAACCGTAGCTTTGGATACGCCACTCAATCGCGCCAGTTCGGCACTGTTGTAACTGATCAGATCATCAAAATGGGCAAAAATAAAGTCAGCAACGCGCTGCTCTTGCGGGGTGAGCTGTGTGTAATGTCCCCGCAAACGTTCGTCGATTTGTTTCATCCTTTTCTCCAACCAGTGAAACTTATTACGTTAATGAAACTCTTGTTTCAGCATAGGCATTTTTGCGGAACATACCACACTCCCACTAACCGATAATAAGAGAATCTTCACTCTCAGCGTGAAACCTGACAATCTGGAACAGCTCTTGCTTAACTTCACTCGGATAGCCAATGAGTCCCTCGTAAATCAGCGAAAAGGATCGCAGAAGTGAGGACGTGAGAAGGTAAGTAGCAACAACACAGGGAATGGTCGCCCAATTCATCACCCTGTATTTGATTCACGGCTTGCTTAGTCAGTACCGGAGTTGTCATGAAAAAGACATCAGAAAAAGTGATCACCATGGATTGGCCCGCCTATATCCTGCAGATGGAAACATTACTGGCGGTGGAGTTAGACGAGCAGCGCCGTGCGGCATTACTTCAGCAATTTGAACACATTGCCGCTCTGGCCGCACCGCTGATGGCCCTACCTTTAGATGAACGGCAAGAGATCGCAGGGGTATACCGGTTATGAAACCTACCTCATCACTCACTATTAGCGAGATCCAACAGGCCCTGCAAAAGGGCGAATTATCCGCACAAGCGATCGCACAACAGACGTTAGACGCCATTACCGTAGCCAATCCGCTCATCAACGCTTATACCCATATCACTGCTGACCGTATGCTTAGCGAAGCTTGTCGGCTAGATACGCTACGCGCCAAAGGCCAGCCGCTGCCAGCACTGGCGGCGATCCCTTATGCGGTCAAGAATCTGTTTGATGTTGCCGGAGAAACGACCCTATCAGGTGCCAGCTTATTTTGTGATCAGGCACCCGCCAAACAGGATGCCTGGGCCATTTCACGCCTTAGCCGCCAAGGAGCTATGCTCTCCGGCATGTTAAATATGGATGCCTATGCCTACGGTTTTACCACTGAGAACAGCCATTATGGTGCCACCCATAATCCACACGATCTGAACCGCATTGCTGGGGGATCTTCTGGCGGATCTGCGGCAGCGGTCGCCGCAGGGCTAGTGCATTTTTCTCTCGGCAGTGATACTAACGGTTCGATCCGGGTTCCCTCCTCACTGTGTGGTATTTTTGGGCTGAAACCAACCTTTGGCCGCCTGTCACGCAGCGGCACCCACCCATTTGTCGCCAGTCTGGACCATATCGGCCTAATGGCTCGCTGTGTGCAAGATTTGGCGGTGGTTTATGACGTGATGCAAGGCATCAATATTCAGGATAATTTTCAAGCCGATCAACCAGTAGCGCCGTGCCAAAGCTTACTGACTCGTGGCCAGCAGGGGTTAAGAAGCGCGGTGCTGGGTGGCTACTTTCATCAATGGAGTGATGATGACGCCAAAGCAGCCGTCCTGGCGGTCGCAAAGGCGCTTGAGGCTAATGCGGAGGTCGAAATGCCGCAGAGTGATTTAGCCCGGTCAGCGGCATTTATTATCAGTGCCAGCGAGGGCGGTAATCAATATCTGCCCGCCTTGAGAAAATATCCCCAACGTTTTGAACCCCTATCACGGGAGCGGTTATTAGCCGGAGCCATGCTACCGGCAACTTGGTACGTACAGGCCCAGCGTTTCCGTCATCATTTTCGCCAACGCATTTTGCCGCTGTTCGAGCACTGGGATATTTTGATTGCCCCAGCAACGCCATGCAGTGCCACGCTTATCGGTCAGAACACGATGAGGATTAATGATATGGACCTACCGATCCGCGCCAGCATGGGCATTTTAACCCAGCCAATCTCCTTCCTTGGTTTGCCAGTAGTGAGCGTACCCTTGAAAACCACCCGCGGCTTACCGATTGGCATTCAGTTAATTTCCCCACCGTGGCGAGAGGATTTATGCCTGCGTGCGGCTTATGCGCTAGAGCAACAAGGGTTGGTCAGTGCCTCGGTGAGTACAGTTATTTGATAAAGGCAGTTATTTGATAAAGATAGTTGCTAGCCAACCAATAATCAGCATAGATATAAATTAGGTTGTAGGGTATTAAGGCAATAACCTCTCTGTTAATGTTGCATAACTTATGAGTTTGCCCTGTAACCTAATCTATCTATAGCTGACTTTATGCAAAACCCAACCACAGATCCCCCCTCTACAACTTCATCGGCCGCGACCTTCGTTGAAGGTATTACGGATAGCCTACCCATTGTTATCGGCTATTTACCCGTCGCTTTCGCCTTCGGCCTCAGTGCGGTAAAACTGGGTTTTACCCCGCTGGAAAGCATTTTCTTTTCCTGCATTATTTATGCTGGTGCCAGCCAATTTGTGATTACCGCGCTGCTGAGCGCCGGGATGTCATTGTGGGTATCGGCACTGACGGTGATGGCAATGGATGTGCGCCATATTTTGTATGGCCCGGCACTTAAACACCGCATTGTGGCAAAACTATCGGGTAAAAAAACGGCCTTATGGGCTTTTGGTTTAACCGATGAAGTGTTTGCCGCTGCAACCACTAAATTGATGAAGGACCAACGGCGCTGGAGCGAGAACTGGATGCTCGGTATCGCAGCGACCTCGTGGCTATCTTGGGTCTTAGGAACGGCTATCGGCGCGATGTTCGGAAATGGGCCGTTGGAGAACTATCCCGCCATCGAAGCGTCCCTCTCCTTTATGCTGCCTGCATTATTCCTCAGTTTTTTGTTAGCCTCGTTTAAACGCCAATACAGCCTGACGGTGATCGCTTCACTTTCTGGTGCCTTATTAGGGGTTTTACTGTTTTCAATTCCAGTGGCGATTTTGGCCGGGATTGCTGGTGGTTGTCTCGCCACTTTGCTCCAGCCCACTGCCTCTGTCGTGACTAAACACAGTGAGGATCACGAGCAGGAGCCAACACCATGAATACAGATGTGCTGATGATCGGTCTGGTGGTGGGGACAGTGAATTACTTGTTTCGCTACCTCCCCCTGCGCTTCGGGCCAGCACGTAAGCAAGCTGGCCTACAGCGTGGCAAGATGTCCCTGCTGCTGGATAGCATTGGCATCGCCTCAATCTGTGCATTATTGGTGGTTTCCAGTACCCCGGAGATTATTCATCACCCACAGAAATTGCTCCCTACATTGATTGGTTTTTTAGTTATCTGCGGATGCTTTTATAAAACCAACAGTATTATCTTCGCTACATTACCTGGCGCGCTCTGTTACGGTTTGACATTCAAATTACTGATGATTTTAGGATAATAAGTTGCTTAATCTGTGAACTAAAGCACAATAACCATACTGTTAGTAATGCCAATGACCGATTCACCTTGGCTGAATAACACTAATTGCTAAATTTTTCTCGTATTATACCGTTTACATTATTAGTAACTATCGTTACTGTACCATTTGAAATTAATGAGGCGCCTCATAATGGAAAGTTCATTCTCCCCCATAGAACAGATGCTGAACTCTCGAGCAAAACGTCAGAAGGATTTCCCCTACCAGGAAATTCTACTCACTCGTTTGAGTATGCATATGCACAGTAAATTGCTAGAAAATCGCAATAAAATGCTGAAAGCGCAAGGCATTAACGAAACCTTGTTTATGGCATTAATTACGCTAGACGCCCAAGAGAGTCGCAGTATCCAACCATCAGAATTGAGTGCTGCGTTGGGTTCTTCGCGAACTAATGCGACCCGTATCGCCGATGAATTAGAGAAGAAAGGCTGGATTGAGCGTCGGGAAAGCCATAATGACCGCCGTTGCCTACATTTGCATCTCACCGAGGCTGGGATTGAGTTTTTACATCAACTTCTCCCTCCACAGCATAAATGCCTGCATTTTCTTTGGTCGACGCTGACGGAGCAAGAGCAGCAACAGCTTGAAATGCTGACACGCAAGTTGCTGACCCGTTTAGATCAGATGGAAATATCGGAACAGTAATTCCACTATTTCTATCCAGATAACATAACCATGTCATTCCAACATAACGGGGAATAGGCGCCTTTTGGTGCCATTTGTTTATGAATGGGCGGTGATGAAAATGGCGATATTGCTTCCCAGTTATCACATAAAAACGATGATCAAGAATAAAAATATCAGTAACAACAATTAGCACCGTTCAGAACCTTCAATGACAAGAGGTGGCTATCAGCCCCTTCTATGATGGCTCAATATAATAATATCGGCCCTAAATAATTCGAGTTGCAGAAAGGCGACGACTGAGCGGATCCCCAAGTACTGATGAAAATTAAGTGACTGGGGTGGACGAAGCCATGCAACGTGAAAAATGACGGGTATAGAGCGTGGAGAACACCATGAGTAAAAGTGCGGAAGCCCAAGCCCCGCAACAACCGCAGAATAAAAAACAGCAACGTAAACGTGTGCTGCTGTTGCTGACGGTTATTTTTATTATGATCGGGGTGGCTTACCTTATTTATTGGTTCCTGGTGCTACGCCATCACCAAGAGACTGATAATGCCTATATTTCAGGCAACCAAGTCCAGATTATGTCTCAAGTTCCCGGTAGTGTGGTCAGTGTTCATTTCGAAAATACGGACTTCGTCAAAAGTGGCGATGTGCTGGTGACACTCGACCCCACTGATGCAGAACAGGCATTTGAGCAAGCGAAAACCACATTGGCGAATAGCGTGCGCCAAACCCACCAGCTCATTATTAACAGTAAACAGTATCAAGCGAATATTGCGCTGAAAAAAACGGAATTGAGCCAGGCACAAAATGACCTGAAGCGTCGGGTGGTACTGGGTGCTGCCGCAGTCATCGGCCGTGAAGAATTGCAGCACGCCCGTGATGCTGTTGAAGCGGCACAAGCTTCGTTGGATATGGCAGTTCAGCAATATAACGCCAATCAGGCATTGGTATTAAATACCCCATTAGAGAAACAACCGGCGATTGAGCAGGCGGCCGCTAAAATGCGTGATGCCTGGCTTACCTTGCAGCGCACCAAAGTAGTTAGCCCAATTAGCGGCTATGTCTCGCGTCGCAGTGTACAAGTGGGTGCTGAAATCAGTAGTGGTACACCGTTAATGGCCGTTGTTCCGGCTGATCAACTGTGGATTGACGCTAACTTCAAAGAAACTCAGTTGGCGAACATGCGAATTGGCCAACCAGCGACTATCGTGACCGATTTTTACGGTGATGATGTGATTTATCAAGGGAAAGTGGTCGGTTTAGATATGGGAACTGGCAGTGCCTTCTCGCTGCTACCCGCGCAAAATGCCACCGGTAACTGGATCAAAGTGGTCCAACGCCTACCAGTGCGAATTGCATTGGATGAGAAACAACTGAAGGAGCATCCGTTACGTATTGGTCTGTCATCACTGGTTAAAGTCGACACCACCAATACCGATGGACACGTTTTGGCACAAAACGTGCGTAAAGAGCCCGCGTTCATGACCAATGCGTTGTCATTGGATTTCGCGCCAGTTAACCAAATAATTAGCGATATTATTCATGCAAACGCCGATTAATATCATGCCAATGCGGGTTACGTGCACCGGAGGCTATTGTGGCACAAAAACCGCTTGAAGGAGCGCCACTCGCCTGGATGACGGTAGCGCTCTCATTGGCGACATTTATGCAGGTGCTGGACTCCACCATTGCTAACGTGGCCATCCCAACAATTGCGGGTGATTTAGGCTCGTCCAACTCGCAAGGGACGTGGGTGATCACCTCATTCGGGGTGGCGAATGCAATTTCGATCCCCGTCACCGGCTGGCTGGCCAAGCGGGTCGGTGAAGTGCGGCTGTTCTTATGGTCAACAGGCTTGTTTGTGTTGGCCTCATGGCTATGCGGCATGTCAAACAGCTTGGGGATGCTTATCTTCTTCCGTGTTATCCAGGGACTGGTCGCTGGGCCATTGATCCCACTCTCGCAAAGCCTGCTACTCAACAACTATCCGCCTGCGAAGCGAAGTATGGCCCTGGCGTTGTGGTCGATGACGATTGTTGTCGCCCCGATATTTGGGCCGATCCTCGGCGGTTATATCAGTGATAACTATCACTGGGGCTGGATCTTCTTTATCAATATCCCTATCGGTCTGGTGGTGGTCCTGCTAGCAGGCAGTACCCTGAAAGGGCGAGAGACCAAAACAGAGATCAGACCCATTGATACCATCGGGCTGGTGTTATTGGTGGTCGGTATTGGTGCCTTGCAAATCATGCTTGATCAAGGCAAGGAGCTGGATTGGTTTAACTCGACAGAAATTATCGTCCTGACCGTGGTTGCTGTCGTGGCCATTACCTTCCTGATTGTCTGGGAGTTAACCGACGATCATCCGGTAATTGATTTGTCGCTGTTTAAATCGCGCAACTTTACCATTGGCTGTTTATGTCTCAGCCTGGCCTATATGTTGTACTTTGGCGCGATTGTATTACTGCCCCAGCTATTGCAGGAGGTGTATGGCTATACCGCCACCTGGGCCGGATTGGCATCGGCACCAGTGGGCATACTGCCCGTACTGCTGTCGCCATTAATTGGTCGTTTTGCCCATCGAATTGATATGCGCCAGTTAGTGACATTCAGCTTCATTATGTATGCGGTATGTTTCTACTGGCGAGCATATACCTTCGAACCGGGGATGGATTTTGGTGCCTCAGCATGGCCGCAGTTCTTCCAAGGCTTCGCCATTGCCTGCTTCTTCATGCCATTGACCACGATTACATTATCCGGTTTGCCACCAGAGCGAATGGCTGCCGCATCCAGTTTGTCTAACTTCATGCGAACACTGGCGGGATCGATTGGTACCTCAATCACCACCACCCTTTGGACGCAAAGAGAGTCGTTACACCACTCGCAGCTGACGGAGTTTGTTAACCCGTACAACCCAAATGCGACGCAGGTCTACCAGGAGTTGGAGAAACTGGGGATGAGCCAGCAACAGGCTTCGGCCTACCTGGCACGGGAAATTACTAATCAAGGGCTGATTATCTCTGCGAATGAGATTTTCTGGCTCTCGGCGGGGGTGTTCCTAATGCTGCTGGCCCTGATCTGGTTTGCCCGCCCTCCTTTCACCTCGGGTGGTGGTGGCGGCGGTGCGCATTAACCTACATTAACCTGCATTAACCTGCATTAACCTGCGATTTTTAGCCAAATAGCGGCCAACAAAAAAGGGGCGCTGAACTCATCAGCGCCCCTTTTTTATCTTTACCGATCTAAATCTTCTCTCGTTCTAATCTTCGATAATTCTAGCCTTGAGCGCTATTCTGACGCCACCATTCCGCCAACAGGATACCCGTTGCCACGGAGACGTTCAGGCTTTCGACCCGCCCGGTACCGCCGATAGAGACGCTCAGATCCCCCTGCTGCCAGGCACTGTCCGTCAAACCATCGCTCTCCTGCCCTAATACCAATACCATTTTGGCAGGCAGTTCTGCTTTCGATAGGCTGACACCTTTATGGCTGGAGGTGGTCACAATGGTGTAACCCGCCTTGCGGAAGGTATCCAATACCGATAAGAAATCATCAGCATTGATGGCCTTGATGTGCTCTGCTCCGCCTTCCGCCGTGCGGACTGCCGCGCCAGATTCTAGCATCGCGGGGTCTTGCAGCAACACGCCGTTGATACCGAAATGCGCACAGGTACGCATAATGCCGCCCAGATTATGAGGGTTGCCCACCTCTTCCAGCGCCAGTACACAATCTTTAGCCTGAGTTTGCTGTTGCAGATACGTTTCTGCATCCAGCCCCTGACGTTTTTTAATCAGGAAACATACCCCGCCATGGTGCTCAGTGCCCGAGGCTTTCGCCAGCTCATCCTCTTCAACCACATGATAAGCTTTGCGGTTAGCCGCCATCCATTTCAGCGCGTCACGAAAACGCGGGGTCACAGATTGCACAAACCAAGCCCGGACGATAGCATCAGGGCGGCTTTCAAACAGCGCCTTACAAGCATTCTCACCATAAACGCGTGTTTCTTCAGCGCGCTGACGGCGCAACTGGGCAGGATCGATATGGCTTTTACCGCTGATACCACCATGATCAAACTCTGGCTCTTCCGAAGGGGCACGAGATACCGTTTTCCACGGTGAATCGTAAGGGCTACTGCCTTCAGAACGTGCCGGACGGCCAGGACGATCACGTTCATTACGGCCAGAATCAGGACGACGTGAGTCATTATTACGTGGTGCATTGCCCTGACGTGTATTATCGCCCTGACGTGCATTATCACCCGGACGACCGTTACCCGTTGGACGCTGGCTTCTGCCGCGGCTGTTGTTATCACGATTACTGTTATCACGGTTACGGTTACTACTGTTACGGTCGTCGCTGCTTTCGTCACTACGGACGTACATCACTTTAACTTTGCCGTTTTTGCCACTAAATGAATCGTTCATTGTCTTCTCCACCAACGCGCAGGGCGCGAAGATTACCTGATGTCCGCCCGGTTAGCCATAAGCAAGCGCTAAAAGCCACCAACTATCGTACTCATCGAGTAAACCATTTTGGCACTTAACTCATTCATAACCATAATAGATAATAACAGCGAAATAATTCAGTGAATTCTTAGCTGTCTGGTTTCTCTTATATCTACTTAAAAATAAAGGCTAATGTATGATAAAGGCCAATATATGATAAAGGCTAATGTATGAATACGGTATGCACAGCTTGTATGGCGACGAATCGCCTACCGGAAGAACGTATTGATGACGGCGCAAAATGTGGGCGCTGTGGCCACTCTCTATTTGATGGCGAAGTCATTAATGCCACCGCCGAAACACTGGATAAGCTGCTGCAAGATGACCTGCCAATGGTTATCGATTTCTGGGCACCTTGGTGTGGGCCGTGCCGCAGCTTCGCGCCAATCTTTGCAGAGGCTGCGACAGAACGCGCCGGGAAAGTTCGTTTTGCTAAAGTGAACACCGAAGCCGAACCTGCACTCAGCACCCGTTTTCGTATCCGCAGCATTCCGACCATCATGCTGTATCGCAACGGCAAAATGATCGATATGCTAAATGGCGCAGTACCCAAAGCGCCCTTTGATAATTGGTTAGATGAACAATTATCAAGAGAGCCAAACAGTTAGTAAAATAACCAAACAATTAGCAAGAGAGCCACTAGCCCGATAAGTGAGTTTAACGCATTTATTGCCTTTAGGGGCTGTTCAGGCTATCGATAAAACCCACGCCCTGCCAGTTTTCTGTCGGGGCGTGGGCCATTCTATATTAGAATGATGCTATTTCTCAGGAGTCCGTCGTGACTGACATATTCACCATCGGCCATACTTTACCTACGGCCATAACGACGGAAAATGCAGTCCTGCGTTTACGCCAACTACGTTTAGCCGCCTCCACGCGTGCGTATCGTGCCCGCGGCTGCCGGGCCATCCGTTGCCAAAGCTGCCTGCTAGCCGAACGTTTCTGCCTGTGTGATACCATCAAGCCACAACAGGCAAACAGCCGTTTTTGCCTGATTATGTTTGATACCGAGCCACTGAAACCCAGTAATACCGGCCGCCTGATCGCTGATATCCTGCCCGATACACACGCTTTTCTCTGGGCGAGAACCGAAGTTGATCCTGAGCTATTAGCGGCTATCAGTGACCCTCAGCGCCAACCTTATGTGGTTTTTCCTGAGGCCTATGCTGAGCCAGAACGGCAAGTGATCAATCAATTACCCATCAGCGATAAACCGCCGCTATTTATTTTGCTGGACGGTACCTGGTCTGAAGCCAAGAAAATGTTCCGCAAAAGCCCCTATCTTGCCGGGTTACCCCTTCTGTCCTTGCAGGTCAGTCATCTATCCGATTATCAATTACGGGAAGCTCAGCGCCCTGAACAACACTGCACTGTCGAAGTCGCCACCGCGCTGCTCCACCAAGCGGGTGATATACACGCCGCAGAAGGGCTACGCGATCACTTTCACTACTTCCGTCAACAATATTTAGCGGGGAAACCTCATCACCCAGTGGGGCGAGTCACTGCAAGCCACGAAGAAAACACGTAAAGTCAGAGAAGCTATCCTTATATCAACAACAGGAACCTGCACATGAGCCAACGTGGATTAGAAGCACTGTTACGTCCGAAATCTATCGCAGTGATCGGTGCTTCTGAAAAACCTGAGCGAGCGGGTTTTCTGATGATGCGCAACTTGCTGGATGGCGGTTTCAATGGACCTATCCTACCGGTCACGCCCAATCACAAGGCGGTGTGTGGTGTATTGGCTTACGCCAATATCGCCAGCCTGCCCATCACTCCTGATTTAGCGATTCTGTGCACCCATGCTCGCCGTAATCTGACGTTACTCGAAGACCTCGGGAACCGGGGCTGTAAAGCAGCCATTATTCTGTCTGCTGTACCGGAGCAGTTCCCGGAACTGAAAGCCTGCGCTCAACGCCACCATATGCGGCTACTCGGGCCTAATAGTCTGGGGCTACTGGCTCCGTGGCAAGGGCTGAATGCCAGCTTTTCCCCCGTTCCTATCCAGAAAGGGCGGCTGGCGTTTATCTCCCAATCCGCAGCCGTGGCCAACACAATCCTTGATTGGGCGCAGCAACGGGAAGTTGGCTTCTCTTACTTTATTGCACTGGGCGACAGCTTGGATATTGATGTCGATGACCTACTCGATTTTCTTGCCCGAGATAGCAAAACCAGTGCGATCATGCTGTATATCGAACATATCAGCGATGCACGTCGCTTCTTATCCGCCTCCCGTAGTGCTTCACGCAATAAACCGGTTTTGGTGGTGAAAAGTGGCCGCAGTCAGCGCGCTCAACAACTCTTGAATGGTCAACAAGGGCTGGATGCCGCCTATGACGCCGCTATCCAACGTGCCGGGTTACTGCGGGTACAGGATACCCATGAATTGTTCTCCGCCGTTGAGACTCTCAGCCACATGCGCCCACTGCGAGGTGAAAGGTTGTTGATTGTCAGCAATGGCTCAGCACCAGCGGCGATGGCGCTGGATGAGCTTATCCGCCGTAATGGTAAATTGGCGACCTTATCGGATGCCACGCAATCCGCACTGTGTGAGGCGTTGCCGCCTTTTGTCGCGTTACGTAACCCAATAGACCTACGGGATGATGCCAGTGCTGAGCGCTATTTGGCGGCACTCAGGCCACTATTGGACAGTAGTGATTACGATGCGCTGCTCCTGATCCACTCACCCAGCGCCGCGGCACCGGGAGCCAAAACGGCTGAATTATTGATTTCAGCTATTCGCCAACATCCCCGCGGCAAACGCATCACGTTACTCACCAATTGGTGTGGTGAATATTCATCAAAGGATGCCCGTCGCTTGTTTACTGAAGCGGGTATTCCAACTTATCGTACCCCAGAAGGCGCGATCACTACTTTTATGCATATGGTGGAGTATCGTCGTAATCAGAAACAACTAAAAGAAACCCCTGCATTGCCAATAGGTTTGACCGCCAATACCGCTCATGTTCATCAACTAATTCGCCAGGCATTGGCCGAAGGAGCAACCCAGCTTGATACCCATGAAGTACAACCCATTCTTGAAGCTTATGGCCTCAGTACATTACCAACCTGGATTGCCAGCGACAGTGTAGAAGCCGTACATATTGCTGAACGACTAGGCTATCCGGTCGCCATTAAACTTCGTTCGCCTGATATCCCACATAAATCGGAAGTTCAGGGTGTCATGTTGTATTTGCGCACCGCCATTGAAGTGCAGCGGGCGGCAGACGATATCCTCGATCGGGTAAAGCGGACTTATCCGCAAGCACGAATCCACGGTTTGCTGGTGCAAAGCATGGCGAACCGAGCAGGAGCGCAAGAGTTGCGTATTGCCGTGGAGCAAGATGCCATTTTTGGCCCGTTAATCATGTTAGGTGAAGGTGGTATCGAGTGGCACCACGAGACACAAGCAGCCGTCGCGCTACCACCTCTCAATATGGTGCTGGCACGCTACCTGATTATACAGGCCGTCAAAGGGGGGAAAATTCGCAGCCGCGGATCACTACAACCTTTGGATATTCCAGGGCTAAGCCGCTTGCTGGTACAAGTTTCCAACTTGATCCTCGATTGCCCCGAAATCACCCGTCTGGATATTCACCCGGTACTGGCCTCCGGCAGTGAGTTCACGCTGTTAGATGTGTCGATGCAATTAGCCCCCGTCACTGGCGACCCTCAAGCTCGTCTGGCAATTCGCCCATACCCGCATGAATTGGAAGAAAAGGTCACGCTTAGAGATAACTCCCAGTGTTTATTCCGCCCAATTCTGCCGGAAGATGAGCCACTGCTAAAACTGTTTATTGATCAAGTAACTAAAGAAGACCTTTATTATCGCTACTTCAGTGAAATCAATGAATTCAGCCATGATGATTTGGCGAATATGACACAAATTGACTATGATCGGGAAATGGCTTTTGTTGCTGTGCGTCAAAATAGTGAAGGGCCAGAGATCATAGGTGTCACGCGGGCATTTTCTGATCCTGACAACATTGATGCCGAATTTGCCGTACTGGTCCGCTCGGATCTAAAAGGGCTGGGCTTAGGCAGGGCATTACTTGAGAAGATGATCCGTTATGCCCGTAGCCATGGGCTATCCCGGCTCACCGCGGTCACCATGCCGAATAACCGCGGTATGATTGGTTTGGCGCAAAAACTCGGTTTTACTATTGATGTGCAAATAGAAGATGGGATCGTAAATCTGGAGCTGACACTTTGATCGTTGTTACACCAATCAGCGTGATATAGGCCACAGAGCTAAGTGATTCGGCCATTGGCAGGCAAAACTTGCGCACAATCCAGAAAAGTAATGGTATTATCGCCGACTCTATGGATTAGTGTTTTTTTGATATGGCGGTTTTGCCATTAAATAACAAGAGAAGAAGCGCACTGTGATGTTGTCAAAATTCAAACGTAGCAAACATCAACAACACCTTGCACAACTGCCCAAACTCCCCCAGTCAGTTGATGATGTCCAAACGCTTTATTGCCCCAAGGTTTTCCGCTCTACTCTGTTGGAACTCATCGCTCAGGCAACCAAACGTATTTGTCTGGTGGCACTTTATCTGGAGCAGGATGACGCAGGCCGTGATGTAATGAATGCCCTCTATCAGGCCAAGCAATCGCTTCCTGAACTTGAGATCTATGTACTGGTAGATTGGCACCGAGCTCAGCGTGGCCGTATTGGTGCCGCAGCCGTTAATACTAATGCCGATTGGTATTGCGATATGGCGGCTAAATATCCAAATATTTCTGTTCCTATTTACGGTGTTCCGGTCAATACGCGTGAAGCATTGGGTGTACTGCACCTAAAAGGCTTTATCATTGATGACACCGTCATTTATAGCGGTTCCAGTATCAATGATGTCTATCTCTATCAAAATGATAAATATCGTTATGATCGCTACCAGCTAATCACTAACCCGTCACTCGCTACCATAATGGTTGATTACGTGAAACAACGGGTACTGAGCGCCGGAGCAGTTCAACGCCTTGACCGTGATGACCGACCCACCACCCCCGAGATCAAGAATGAGATCCGTCAGTTTCGCTCATCACTGCGTGATGCCAGTTACCAATTCTCGGCACAAGCGCATAACGATGAGTTAGCGGTCACTCCCCTAGTTGGGTTAGGTAAGAAGAGTCTATTAAACAAAACTATTCATCACTTGATGGCCTCCGCTGATGAACGCCTGACCATTTGCACCCCCTACTTTAACCTGCCAGCGCTGTTAGTCCGTAATATCATTTATCTGCTGCGGGAAGGTAAGCAGGTTGAGATTATCGTTGGTGATAAAACTGCAAATGACTTTTATATCCCTGAAGATCAACCCTTTAAAATTATCGGTGCACTGCCGTATTTATACGAAATTAACCTACGTCGTTTCCTGAGCCGTTTACAACCGTATGTTGATAATGGGCAGCTAATTATTCGCTTATGGAAAGATGGCGACAATACCTATCACTTGAAAGGGATGTGGGTAGATAACAATTGGCAGCTAATTACGGGTAATAACCTGAACCCGCGAGCATGGCGTCTGGATCTGGAAAATGCCATTTTGATCCACGATCCTAAGCATGAAATGCATGAACAGCGGGCCAAAGAACTGGAGTGTATCCGTACTCATACCAAAGTGGTTTCGCATTATCTTGAACTGGAGAATATTCAACAATATCCGGTTAAAGTTCGCAAACTTATCCGCCGCTTGCGCAGGATCCGCATTGATCGGTTAATCAGCCGCATTCTGTAAATCTTAAAAATAAAAACCCGATAAATTAGCGGGTTTTTATCTCCCGTCAAAAGAGAGACTGTATGTGGCTGCATATCTATCTTCGTCGATTACTTATCGCCCCATTGCTCTTACTTACTACTGCCTGTACCCATGTCTCGAATGATAGTTGGACCGGAAAAGATAAAGCCCAACACTTTTTTGCTTCTGCTACTTTGGCTGCGGCAGGTACAGCATACGGCGAGCAGCAGAATTGGTCAGATGCTAAGAGTCGCAATTTTGGCTTATTATTTTCTATTGGAATTGGGGCTGGTAAGGAATTATACGACAGTCGCCAAGCAGGGACCGGCTGGAGCTGGAAAGATTTTACCTGGGATATCGCTGGTGCTATTACTGGCTATAGCCTTTATCAGGTAGCGAATTGAGCCGTATAGAACCCCCCAATAAATTGAATATCAATCAAATGTATCACTGCCCCAGCCTTAATTCCCAATAATAACCAACGCCGCCGCCCATCACTCGGCATGGGGGCATTATTACAAAGCGCAATTTCTGTATTTTGCACACAACAAAACCCCACGTTTTTAGCATGGGGTTATCATTCGGTACCAGATGGCACATAAGCAAAAAAGGCCACCCAACGGGATAGCCTTCTTTGCTTTATTTTGTAGGTGCCATATCTGGCGTCTGTCACGCCAATAGACCTTGTCAGCCTATCGCTCATAAACCCGGAATTCATCTACCACCCAAAACGCAATTTCTCTGGTTTC
>NZ_CGBP01000007.1 GCF_001053095.1 Yersinia similis
AGTGCGTTAGCAACACCTGGTTGGTAACGCGAGGTGCGCATATTACGCTTTCCTCATTCAGAGTCAACTATTTATTTCGTTGAATTTCTCTGTTCTCTTTGCCGGTCACTCAACTACTTGATTCGTTGTGTGCCGTCTCGATGGATGCGCATTATAGGGAGTTCTACGCAGCCCGCAACCGCTATTTTCAATAAAAATGACTGTTTGCTGCATTCCACAGCAAAACCCCGCTTTATACGCAGTTGTACACAAACTTATCCACAGATTGAATCTGCGCTCAAAATTGACGAGCATCACGCAATCGTTTTCGCTACAATTCCCCGCGTCGAAAAGGGTGACCTCATCGACAAAATATCAACGAAATAGTACGTGGCGCCCTATTAATTGGTGGTGCCCTATTAATTGATAGTGAAGAAAACTGCGACTCCAAATCCAAGGGATAAAACCATGCAACAACGCCGTCCAATCCGCCGTGCTCTACTCAGTGTGTCTGACAAAGCAGGTATCATCGAATTCGCCCAAGCACTTTCTCAACGCGGTATCGAGTTACTTTCCACCGGTGGGACTGCCCGCCTGCTGGCTGATGCTGGTTTGCCCGTTACCGAAGTGTCTGACTACACTGGCTTCCCGGAAATGATGGATGGACGTGTTAAGACTTTGCATCCAAAGGTGCATGGTGGGATTTTAGGTCGTCGTGGTCAGGATGATGGCATCATGGCTCAACATGACATTCAGCCGATTGATATTGTCGTCGTAAATCTGTATCCCTTCGCCCAAACAGTTGCCCGCCCGGATTGCTCGCTGGAAGATGCGGTTGAGAATATCGATATCGGTGGCCCAACCATGGTTCGCTCTGCGGCCAAGAACCATAAAGATGTCGCCATCGTGGTGAAGAGCAGCGACTACCCCGCCATTATTGCTGAGCTTGATAATAATGATGGTTCGTTGACTTACCCCACCCGCTTCAATCTGGCAATTAAAGCTTTCGAACACACCGCCGCCTACGACAGCATGATCGCCAACTACTTCGGCACACTGGTGCCACCTTATCATGGTGATACTGAACAACCTTCAGGCCATTTCCCTCGCACCCTAAATCTTAACTATATAAAGAAGCAGGATATGCGTTACGGCGAAAACAGCCACCAGCAAGCAGCCTTCTATATAGAAGAAGATATCAAAGAGGCATCAGTTGCCACAGCCCAGCAATTACAAGGGAAGGCCCTCTCTTATAACAATATTGCGGATACCGATGCCGCACTGGAATGTGTGAAAGAGTTCGGCGATCCAGCCTGTGTGATCGTTAAACATGCCAACCCATGTGGTGTGGCTATTGGTGACTCTATTCTTGCTGCTTATGAACGCGCCTATCAAACGGATCCAACCTCAGCTTTCGGTGGCATCATCGCCTTTAACCGTGAATTGGATGCGACAACGGCCAGCGCCATCATCAAACGCCAGTTTGTCGAAGTGATTATTGCACCAACGGTCAGCTCTGATGCACTGGCATTGCTTGCGGCTAAACAAAATGTCCGAGTCCTGACTTGTGGCCAGTGGCAAGCACGTTCGGCAGGTTTAGATTTCAAACGTGTTAATGGGGGCTTGCTGGTACAAGAACGCGATTTAGGTATGGTGACGGCGGCCGATCTTCGCGTGGTTTCCAAGCGTCAGCCTACCGAACAGGAACTGCGTGATGCGCTGTTCTGCTGGAAAGTGGCTAAATTTGTTAAATCTAATGCGATTGTCTATGCCCGCGATAACATGACAATCGGAATAGGTGCAGGCCAAATGAGCCGCGTGTACTCCGCGAAAATAGCCGGTATCAAAGCCGCAGATGAAGGACTGGAAGTGGCTGGTTCAGCCATGGCCTCGGATGCCTTTTTCCCGTTCCGTGATGGTATTGATGCCGCAGCGGCTGTGGGCATTACTTGTGTCATCCAACCGGGCGGCTCAATTCGTGATGATGAAGTTATCGCGGCTGCTGATGAACACGGTATTGCCATGATATTCACCGACATGCGCCATTTCCGTCATTAATTAACCCTCTTATATAGGAAGGGGCGCTAGATGACGCGCCCCTCACGGAGTCATCCAGATGAATATTTTGATAATTGGTAACGGCGGTCGTGAACACGCTCTGAGCTGGAAAGCCGCCCAATCTCCTTTAGCGGACAAAATTTATGTTGCACCAGGCAATGCCGGCACAGCACTGGAACCGACCTTAGAAAATGTTGATATCGCGGCCACTGATATTGCCGGTTTACTGGCCTTTGCTCAAAGCCATGATATCGGCCTGACTATCGTTGGCCCAGAAGCCCCTTTGGTGATCGGCGTGGTTGATGCGTTCCGCGCGGCGGGTTTAGCTATTTTTGGCCCGACTCAGGCTGCGGCTCAATTGGAGGGTTCTAAAGCCTTCACCAAAGATTTCCTGGCCCGTCACAATATTCCCTCAGCGGAATACCAAAACTTTACAGATGTCGATGCCGCGTTGGCCTATGTACGTCAAAAAGGTGCGCCAATCGTTATCAAAGCCGATGGTCTGGCCGCTGGTAAAGGCGTGATTGTTGCGATGACGCTGGAAGAAGCTGAAACCGCCGTGAATGACATGTTAGCCGGTAACGCTTTTGGTGATGCTGGTCACCGTATTGTGGTGGAAGAGTTCCTCGATGGCGAAGAAGCCAGCTTTATCGTGATGGTTGATGGCGAAAATGTTTTGCCAATGGCAACCAGTCAGGATCATAAGCGAGTTGGCGATGGTGATACCGGGCCAAATACCGGTGGTATGGGAGCTTATTCCCCTGCACCCGTGGTAACGGATGACGTTCACCAACGGGTCATGGATCAGGTTATCTGGCCGACCGTGCGTGGTATGGCGGCGGAAGGTAATATTTACACAGGTTTCCTCTATGCTGGCCTGATGATTTCAGCCGATGGGCAACCCAAAGTCATTGAGTTCAACTGCCGCTTTGGCGATCCAGAAACTCAGCCAATCATGTTGCGTATGCGCTCCGATTTGGTCGAACTGTGTTTAGCCGGTACACAAGGCAAACTGAATGAAAAAACCTCAGACTGGGATGAGCGCCCATCACTGGGGGTCGTTTTAGCCGCTGGCGGTTATCCAGCAGATTACCGCCAGGGTGATGTTATTCATGGCTTACCACAGCAGGAAGTCACAGATGGAAAAGTCTTCCACGCCGGGACCAAGCTGAATGGGAATAATGAAGTTGTCACCAATGGTGGCCGTGTCTTGTGTGTCACTGCGCTCGGTGAAACAGTCGCGCTGGCACAGCAATATGCCTATCGGTTAGCTGAGGGTATCCGGTGGGAAGGGGTTTTCTGTCGTAAAGATATCGGTTATCGAGCGATAGCTCGCGGTAAGTAAAGGCTCACTGTCTCTCAAAGGGTACAGTCTAGTGAGCTGTGCCCTACTTATTGCGGATCATAATCGATTACTGACCATATTATGACGCTGTACCGCTGATAACCGGTAACTTATAGATCATCGGTAACTTACAGGCTGCCTGCCTGAGGTTCCCAACGGCAGAAGTCCTGATTCGCGACCAGCAGAAGTTGTTGCCCTTCAGGTGAATCCAGCCATGCGACACCGAGAGGTTGCGTATTCTTCTCATCCCGCGTTGTCAGCCATGCCTGCGAATTATCATCCAGATTCAGACGCAACGTTTTACCCGCACAGGTAGTAAGCATTCCATCCTGCCAACGCCCCTGAATTAACCTTACGTCACCCGCACGTAACACACGGCTCAGATCCAAAATGCGTTTGGCTTCTAACTGGTAAACAGCTATATCATCCATGGAGAGCGGCTCACGCCGCGAAGCGAGCTGGCGTTGCATAAAGCTGGCCTGCCCTTGCTCATCGAAACGCAACTGGACACTCTTTGGGGTACTGCCTAAATCGTTGCGCCGGATTTCCCGTAAAATACCATTCTGGTACTCGTAGAAGGTCACTCGGGTATTGCCCCCGAAGTAGGGACTGTAAACGCTCATCAACACCTGAGGCTGCTGCTGCGCATTATCCTGACGCCATAAACGAACGACACCGCTATCGGCGATATACCCGCTGGCACTGAATTGAGGGGAATCTGACAGGCTGCTACAGGCGCTGAGACCCAAGGTTAATCCGAAGGTTATCAGCACCCGCCGCATAAACAAAAGGGGCTTTACCCCCCCCCTGCTTATTATTTTTACTGACACACTATGACTTGACAGCGTCTTTCAGTGCCTTACCAGAAACAAACGCAGGTACATTAGCGGCAGCAATTTTGATTTCTTTACCAGTTTGTGGGTTGCGGCCAGTGCGCTCATTACGATGGTTTACTTTGAAGGTACCAAAACCAACCAATTGTACAGGATCCCCTTCTTTCAGAGATTCGGTAATTGCAGCCAGTGTGGATTCCAGAGCAGCTTTAGCTTGTACCTTAGAAAGGTCCGCTTTGTCCGCGATTACGTCAATCAGTTGAGTCTTATTCATACGTTATCCTTACAGTGTATTTATCGTTTGCAAAGCATCAAGTGCGACGGATATGCCGATGGACAGCACTCCCTGCATACACGCACCGATAGCCACTTTTAATTAGCCCCCCAAATGTAGAACAGACAGGGGGCAGATGTGAAGCCTTAAGACGTGACAAATCAGGCGTTAAATCACGTTTTCTTGCCTTATTGCGTTAAATTTATGCCAATGTTGCTAACAGCGGCTTCCCGCAGGTCAGATCGTAGCCCTTTGATCAGATCTAAGTCGCGCTCTTCACAGTCAGCTAATAGACGAAAAATCTCCCACTGGATATCCCATTCCTCTTCAATCGCAGGCAAGATTTTTAGTTCTTCATCGGTCATTTCTTTACCTGCCAACGTCATTTCCAGCATCGCAACAGTACGGATTGATGCTTCGCTGATCGCGATGGCATGTTCCAGTGTTTCACCACTCAAACGTGAATGAATAGCCTCACCTAATGCGATACACGCATCAATCGCAGGATAAACACCGTAGATAGCATAGTCATCAGATGATGGAATGGCCTCTTCCAGCTTTTCCAATTGACTATCAAAGTTCACTTTAGCGTCCTTGACGACTAACGTTTCCCAGATAAGGTCCAGAATACGTCGATAAACCGCCGGATCGCCAAATTCGGTTTCCAAACAAAATTGCTGGTAATTGGGATACATCCGCTCGCACAGGCAAGCCATAAAAGTCAGATGTTGCCAACTTTCCAGCTTTTCGAGCCGTAGATGAATCGGATTACGTAACATGATGAGTTCTCATTATTCATTATCTGCGCGGCAGTGTAACCGAAATTAAATCATATCCCTACGCTTGCCAAGAAAATCAGGATTTTTCCGCCGCCAACGTTGAAATTGCGGGCGGTTTGAAGCGATAGCATCCGCCCAGCGGGTTGGTTCAGGCAAACGATAACCCGCCATGCAACGTTGAACCCATCTCAGCGCACTGCCAACACTCACCCGATGCCCAGGCGAAATAAACAGTGGATTACAACGGATTTTACTGCGCCATACCCAGCCAAGCTGTTCATCGTTATCGAGCAAGGGCTGCACCGCACCGACATTCTGATGCAGTGGCAAGAAATCACCACACAGGCGGCTTTTAGCAACACCAATCGTCGGCACATCGACCAATAAACCAAAATGGCTGGCAACACCGAGGCGGCGAGGATGAGCGATGCCTTGCCCATCGACCAGAATCAGATCAGGGCGCTGCTTCAACTGCGCCCACGCGGCCAACAACGCAGGATATTCACGAAAAGAGAGTAAGCCGGGGATATAAGGCAAAGAAGTTGCCACTCTGGCAACCTGGTATTCCACCAGCGCCAGAGAGGGATAGCGTAAAATAGCGATAGCAGCACGGGTTATCTCCCCATGCTGTTCAAAACCGACATCAGCACCAGCAATAAAGCGCACAGACTCGCTATCAATGTCATCATGAAGAATAATCTCCGATGCCCGTTGCCGCTGCTCTGCCTGTAGCGCTTTAGTATCAACTATCGGTTTAGTATCAACTATCAATTTAGTATCAACCATTGACTAACCGGCTCCATCCTACACACTGATTATTTTTGATGATAAGGCCGTGATAACGCATGTACCGCGTTCACAAATGCACCGGCATGTGCTGGCGGTACATCTTGATGAATCCCGTGGCCCAGATTAAACACATGCCCTTCACCCTGACCAAAGCTCGCCAAAATGGTACTGACCTCCTGCTCAATACGCGCAGGGGGGGCATACAGAACCGAAGGATCCATGTTGCCTTGCAATGCAACTTTATCACCAACACGACGACGCGCATCCGCGATATCCGTTGTCCAGTCCAGACCCAGCGCATCACAACCGGTGGCTGCCATCGCTTCCAGCCACTGCCCCCCGCCCTTGGTGAACAAGGTTACTGGGACCCTACGGCCTTCGTTTTCACGGATCAAACCATCGACGATTTTATGCATATAATTCAATGAGAATTCATGATAATCACGGTCTGTCAGTACCCCACCCCAGGTATCAAAGATCATGACCGATTGGGCCCCCGCCTTGATTTGGGCATTAAGATACAAAATGACGCTGTCTGCCAGTTTATCCAGTAGCAAGTGCAAGGTTTGCGGTTCGGCATACATCATTTTTTTCAGTTTGGTAAAGGCTTTGCTACTGCCGCCTTCAACCATATAGCTCGCCAGAGTCCATGGGCTACCAGAAAAACCGATTAAGGGCACCGAGCCGGCCAGTTCGCGACGAATGGTACGCACCGCATTCATCACATAACCCAATTCCTGCTCAGGGTCGGGGATCGGCAATTTTTCAACATCAGCCCGGCAGGTAATTGGGGATTGAAAACGCGGGCCTTCGCCAGTTTCAAAATAGAGCCCCAGTCCCATGGCATCAGGGATGGTCAGAATGTCGGAAAACAGAATCGCTGCATCCAGAGGATAACGACGCAGTGGTTGCATCGTGACCTCACAGGCTAACTCTGCATTTTTGCACAGTGACATAAAATCCCCAGCAATAGCGCGGGTTGCTTTATATTCTGGCAAATAACGGCCTGCCTGCCGCATCATCCATACCGGTGTCATGTCTACAGGCTGACGTAGCAAAGCACGCAGATAGCGATCGTTTTTCAACTCATTCATGATAGGGCTCCCTTAATGATCTGACGGCCTTGTATTATAAAGTGGCATTATATTACAAAACGGAATTGTAGCATGTCAGATGGCTCTTTCCTGAACTGCCTGAACACAGGTTTTAGCGCTTACCCTGTCGAACCCAGCTCTTCGCGGCATAATATGACCGTATCTTCAATCAGACGGCGTGCCACGGTACCAGGTGGAGGCAGCAACGGTAATTGGTCATAGCGATACCAGCCGGCATTCAGTAACTCTTTCGGGTCATGACATAATTCACCGCTGTCATAATCCGCCATAAATGCCATCATCAGTGAATGAGGAAATGGCCAAGGCTGTGACGTCACGTAGCGCAGGTTCTTAATGTGAATATTACTTTCTTCCAACACTTCCCGTGAAACCGCCTGTTCCAGGGTCTCCCCCACTTCAACAAACCCCGCCAGCACGGTATTGATACCGCCACGATGGCGCACATGTTGTGCCAGCAAAATTTCATCACCACGGCGAATAGCAACAATCACGCAGGGGGCAATTTGCGGATAATAGCGCTCCCGGCAGTGGTTACATAAGCTGGCCCATTCCGTCCGGCTGGCATGCATTTCATGCCCACAATAGCCACAAAAGCGATGTGAACGATAGAATTCGGCTAATTGCACACCGCGCCCTGCCAACTGAAATAAACCGCGGTCAACATCCAATAATTGCCGGACCGACCCCATCCCAGAAGGCATCATCTGGCGGATAAGCCACACAGGCTGCCCTTGCCATTCACCAATCTGCCGTGCAGTCGCGCCTTGCAGTGACCAATTAGCGGCATTGCCTTGTGGTAGATCTCCCTTCGGCAACCATAATTTATTTTCATGACTGACAATCCACCAGCCACTTTCTTTACCTGTAAGTTGTAGTTCCATATCGTTGTTGCACAACCTCTATTTCACTGGCAATCTAGAAACCGGCTGTTACATTTTTGTAACCCACAATATTTTTTCTTACTAATGGAGTCGTTCATGCTCAACCGACTGGAAAGCCTGACTCAACGCGTTGGCGGTAGTAATGAATTAATTGATCAATGGCTTCATGCGCGTAAAGAACTTTTAGTCTCTTATTGCACCGTGATCGGTATTAAGCCGCAAAAAGAGAAGCATACCCCGCTTAATGCAAAAACGCTGGAGAACTTTTGCCATAATTTAGTCGACTATCTTTCTTCAGGCCATTTCCATATCTATGACAGAATTATCAAAGAGGTGGAGGGCGCATCTAGCCCCAAAATGGCACTGACCGCCAAAATTCATCCTGCATTAAAAAACAACACTCAAACTATCATGGCATTCCATGATCGCTATACAAACATTGAAATCGACGACGATAGCTGCACCGAGTATCAACAAGCTTTATCGGATATCGGTGAAGCGCTTGACGCCCGTTTCAAGCTGGAAGACCAATTAATTCAATGGGCCGCCGAGTCCTGGCAAGCCGCCCAGCCAGCGGATGCTGATAAAAAGAGCCAGGTCAACTGACCGCCGCCAGTAACTGCGAATAAACAGCAGATACGGGTAACTCGCACAAAATGAGCAAGCAGAATAGCCTGCTCATAAGTAGGCTCTTGTAGTTTTAATTCAACCTCGTATAGTAAAGACTCTTGTCGGAGTGCCTAGCACCTGCTTTTTTAGGAAAGCAAACGCAGGCTGAGACCGTTAATTCGGGATCCGCGGAACCTGATCGGGTTAATACCCGCGAAGGGAACAAGAGTAATTTATCGCTACAGGCCCGATACTCACCCTCAAGGGTAGCTACCGGTCACTGGCCAACATCGTTACTCCCGCCAAGCTCCAGACAAGCAATTTTCCCGATACACCACACTGGCTCTATAAACCACACTGGTAGGAATTGCTATGTCTAATAATACAACGTCATTATCCGCTGAAAATTCGTCACCCCCACGTAAAGGCATACCTATTCGTAAAAAACAGCGCGAAGAGGCCCAACAGTTTATTAATACCTTACAAGGCGTTACTTTTCCCAATTCCCAACGTATTTATCTACAAGGCTCACGGCCCGATATTCAGGTGCCAATGCGTGAGATCCAACTCAGCCCGACGCAAATCGGTGGCAGTAAAAACGAACCACGCTATGAAGATAATGAGGCTATCCCGGTTTATGACACCTCCGGTCCCTATGGTGACCCACAAGCTAAACTGGATGTTCACAACGGGCTGCCTAAACTGCGTGCCGCTTGGGTTGCTGATCGCCAAGATATCGAAGCGCTGGCATCTGTCAGTTCCGGTTTTACCCAACAACGTTTGGCTGATGAAGGTCTGGACCATTTACGTTTTGAGCATCTGCCCCGCCCACAGAAAGCAGTCACTGGCAAATGTGTGACTCAGTTGCATTACGCCCGACAGGGGAAGATCACTCCAGAAATGGAGTTTATCGCCCTACGGGAAAATATGGGCCGTGAACGTATTCGTGGTGAAGTATTGCTTCAACAACATCCGGGACAAGCGTTTGGTGCCCATCTGCCGGAAAATATCACCGCCGAGTTTGTGCGTCAGGAAGTGGCTGCGGGTCGGGCTATCATCCCCGCCAATATTAATCACCCAGAATCTGAACCGATGATTATTGGCCGTAATTTTCTGGTCAAAGTGAATGCCAACATCGGTAATTCCGCCGTGACATCTTCCATTGAAGAAGAGGTGGAAAAACTGGTCTGGTCTACCCGCTGGGGGGCCGATACGGTGATGGACTTATCTACGGGTCGCTATATTCATGAAACGCGGGAATGGATCCTACGTAACAGCCCGGTCCCTATTGGCACAGTACCTATCTATCAGGCGCTGGAAAAAGTTAATGGCGTGGCCGAAAATCTGACGTGGGAAATGTTCCGTGACACCCTGTTAGAGCAGGCAGAGCAAGGGGTAGACTATTTTACTATCCACGCAGGGGTCTTGTTGCGCTATGTACCGATGACCGCCAAACGCCTAACCGGTATCGTCTCTCGCGGCGGTTCAATTATGGCAAAATGGTGCCTTTCTCATCATAAGGAAAACTTCCTGTATCAGCATTTCCGCGAAATCTGTCAAATTTGTGCAACCTATGACGTTTCATTATCACTGGGCGATGGCCTTCGCCCTGGTTCTATTCAGGATGCCAATGATGAAGCTCAATTCGCCGAACTGCATACTTTGGGTGAATTGACCAAAATCGCCTGGGAGTATGATGTACAGGTGATGATCGAAGGCCCAGGGCATGTGCCGATGCAGATGATCCGCCGCAATATGACCGAGGAGCTGGAACACTGCCACGAAGCGCCGTTTTATACCTTAGGCCCACTGACCACGGATATCGCACCGGGCTATGACCACTTTACCTCAGGGATTGGTGCAGCGATGATCGGCTGGTTTGGTTGTGCCATGCTCTGTTATGTCACCCCCAAAGAACACCTCGGCCTGCCGAATAAAGAAGATGTGAAACAAGGGCTTATTACTTACAAAATTGCCGCGCACGCCGCAGATTTGGCCAAAGGCCACCCCGGAGCTCAGATCCGTGATAACGCCATGTCAAAAGCCCGCTTTGAATTCCGCTGGGAAGATCAGTTTAATTTGGCGCTCGATCCAGCAACAGCCCGCGCTTATCACGATGAAACCCTGCCGCAAGAGTCCGGGAAAGTCGCTCACTTCTGTTCCATGTGCGGCCCGAAATTCTGTTCAATGAAAATTTCACAAGAAGTCCGCGACTATGCTGCTGCACAAGAACAAGCGGCCACACAAGCACAAGCCGCTACACCAACCACAGCAGTACAATCGATAGAAGTAGCACAGGCAATGAAAGTAGCGCAGCCAATTAATATTCTGCAATCAGGGATGGAAAAAATGTCGGCCGAGTTTCGCTCCCGTGGCAGTGAGCTATATCACCGCCCGGCGAATCTGAGTACAGGGGCCAATAATGAACCAACTTGATGCCCTCTCTCCTGTGGCTACACCAGGTTTCCCCTCCACGGAACAGCGTCTTGGGCTCTACCCAGTGGTGGACTCATTATTATGGATAGAACGCCTGCTGGCAGCCGGAGTCACGACGCTACAACTGCGCATTAAAAATGCAGACGATGCACAGGTCGAGCAAGATATTGTCGCGGCCATCGAATTAGGAAAACGCTATCAGGCGCGCTTATTTATCAATGATTACTGGCAGTTGGCGGTTAAACACGGCGCTTATGGCGTTCATCTCGGTCAGGAAGATCTGGAAACCGCTGATTTAGCGGCAATTCAGCAAGCGGGGTTACGGCTCGGCATTTCTACCCATGATGAACATGAGTTGGCGGTGGCAAAAACACTGCGCCCCTCTTATATCGCGCTGGGGCATATTTTCCCTACTCAGACCAAACAGATGCCGTCATCCCCACAGGGGTTGGCGTCTTTAAGCCGTCAGGTGAAGAATACGCCGGATTACCCAACCGTGGCTATCGGTGGCATCAGTATTGAGCGGGTGCCACACGTATTAGCAACTGGCGTCGGCAGTATCGCCGTGGTCAGCGCCATTACGTTGGCAAGTGACTGGCAACGGGCAACCGCACAATTACTGCACCTGATCGAGGGTAAGGAGTTGGCTGATGAAAAATGACCAGACGCTAAGTGACAGTGAATTTTTACGCTATAGCCGCCAACTGCTACTGGAAGATATCGGACCAGAAGGGCAACTAAAGCTAAAGGGCGCCAGTGTGCTGATTGTTGGCCTCGGTGGGTTGGGTTCCCCCGCCGCGCTCTATCTGGCCGCCGCCGGTGTCGGTCAGTTACTACTGGCTGACGATGACCAGTTGGATCTCACTAATTTGCAGCGCCAGATCCTGTATCGCACAGCAGATATCGGCCAAACGTTATCGAACCCCGCCTCATCGGTTAGCCACAATAAGGCCCGGTTAGCGCAATGCCATTTGCAGCAGCTCAATCCACAGATCCGTATTGTCGCACTGGATACACGTCTGACAGGAGAAGTGTTGACCGATGCTATCGCTAATGCAGATTTAGTTCTGGATTGCAGTGACAACATGGAGACCCGCCATCAGGTGAATGCCGCCTGTGTCGCGGCACAGAAGCCGTTAATCAGCGGCAGTGCTGTGGGGTTTAGTGGACAACTGTTGGTGATTGAACCGCCCTATTCTCAAGGCTGCTACGCCTGTATTTATCCAGATAAAGATCTGCCTCAGCGTAACTGCCGTACCGCCGGTGTTCTGGGGCCGGTGGTCGGTGTCATCGGCACATTGCAGGCGCTGGAAGCCATTAAAATGCTCGCGGGGATACCATTAGCGCTGAGCGGAAAATTACGGCTATTTGATGGCAAACAGCAGAGTTGGAGCACCCTGCAACTGACAAAGGCAGCTCATTGCCCGGCGTGTGGAGGTGGCTTGTGAAGACCAATCACATACCAATAATGCTCAATGACCAGCCATTAGAGGTGGAGTGCAATATCACCGCCGAGATGCTGCTCAACCAACTTAAACACCACCAGCCAGGAACCGCACTGGCTATTAATCAGGTCATTATTCCGCGCGCCGATTGGCAAAATCATCGGTTGCAAGCGGGTGATAATATTTTGCTGTTCCAAGCCATTGCCGGAGGCTGACATGCTGAAAATTGCCGATACTACTTTTACGTCTCGTTTATTTACGGGCACAGGGAAGTTCTCCTCTCCCGAACTGATGCTGGAAGCACTCCGCGCCTCGGGTTCACAACTTATTACCATGGCCATGAAGCGCGTTGACTTACAGTCAGGAAACGACGCGATCCTCGCACCATTGCGGCAGTTGGGAGTGCGCTTACTGCCTAATACATCCGGTGCCAAAACCGCTGAGGAAGCTATTTTTGCCGCACGTCTGGCCCGCGAAGCCTTGAATACCCATTGGGTAAAACTGGAAATTCATCCAGATGTGAGATATTTGCTACCTGACCCGATAGAAACGCTCAAGGCCGCCGAAGTGCTGGTGAAAGAGGGGTTTGTTGTTTTACCTTACTGTGGTGCTGACCCCGTATTGTGTAAACGACTGGAAGAAGTGGGTTGTGCCGCGGTGATGCCATTAGGCTCACCGATAGGATCTAATTTGGGGTTACGTACTCGCGACTTCCTGCAAATTATTATCGAACAATCTAAAGTCCCGGTCGTCGTTGATGCGGGCATTGGTGCACCGAGCCATGCCCTTGAAGCACTGGAGCTGGGTGCCGATGCCGTACTGGTGAATACTGCAATTGCCGTAGCTCATTCCCCGGTGCAGATGGCCCATGCTTTCCGGCTAGCGGTTGAATCTGGCGAACTGGCACGCTTGGCTGGGCTTGGCGCTTCACAGTTCAATCCTTCACAACCTAATACATTACAACTACAAGCCACCGCCACCAGCCCACTAACGGGTTTCCTCAGTCAACTTGAGGAGCAAAACCATGTCTGAAGACTTCAACCAGCGCTGGCAACAGTTGGACTGGGACGATATCGCCTTAACCATCAACAGTAAAAAACCCGCAGACGTTGAACGGGCGCTGAATGCCATCAAGCCCACCCGCGAAGATTTGATGGCGCTCATTTCCCCCGCCGCACTGGCTTACCTGGAGCCAATGGCACAGAAGGCCCAACAACTGACACGCCAACGTTTTGGGAATACGGTCAGTTTTTATGTGCCGCTTTATCTTTCCAATCTGTGTGCTAATGATTGCACTTACTGCGGCTTCTCGATGAGTAATCGCATCAAACGCAAGACATTGGATGAAGCGGAGATTATCCGAGAGTGTGAAGCCATCAAAGCGCTGGGTTTTGAGCACTTGCTGCTAGTAACCGGAGAGCACCAGACAAAAGTAGGAATGGATTATTTTCGCCGTCACCTCCCTACGATCCGCAGTAGGTTCAGTTCGCTAATGATGGAGGTTCAGCCATTGGCAGAAGATGAATATGCTGAATTAAAGGCGCTGGGATTAGATGGCGTGATGGTTTACCAGGAAACCTATCACCCAGCGACGTATCAGCAGCACCATTTGCGGGGTCATAAGCAGGATTTTCACTGGCGGCTGGCAACCCCAGATCGTTTGGGCCGTGCGGGGATCGACAAGATCGGATTGGGTGCCTTGATTGGCTTATCTAATAGTTGGCGTACCGACTGTTATATGTTGGCGGAGCACCTGTTTTATTTGCAACAAACTTACTGGCAAACCCGTTATTCGATCTCTTTCCCACGCTTGCGTCCGTGCGCTGGCGGGATTGAACCTGCATCCATCATGAGTGAGCCACAACTGCTGCAACTGATCTGCGCCTTTCGCCTATTTGCACCTGATGTGGAACTGTCGTTGTCTACCCGAGAATCACCTTTCTTCCGCGATAATGTCATTCCGCTTGCCATCAATAATGTCAGTGCTGGGTCAAAAACCCAACCGGGGGGTTATGCTGATGATCATCCCGAACTGGAACAATTTGCGCCCCATGATAACCGCTCCCCGAAACAGGTCGCACAAGCGTTAACAAAAGCAGGCTTACAGCCCGTGTGGAAAGATTGGGATAGCCATTTAGGCCGTTCATTGCGATAACCGAGTTCACGTAATATTGAAAAACCGCCCGAAGGCGTAATATCAGTGAGTTACACCACTGGCTGGTATTACACCGTTGCATTTCATTATTTGTTCTTAATATGCCGCTAAAAATCAGAGATAACTTAGTTTGATGTGCAATTGGAACATTGAAAGTAATTTTGATAAAAAAATCGTGATAAAAATAAGCAAAAAAAAACGGCCCGAGAAGAGGGCCGTTTGTCTATCAAAAACCCGCAGGCAAAGAGATTAGCCTTTGTTGTTACCAAAACCGGCGTTAAGCAATTCGGCCAGGTTTGCAGTCGCTTCATCCGCGCTGACTTGTGGAACAACAGGAGCTTCACCCTGTGCTTTACGGCGCATACGATCCTGATGATAAGCATAACCAGTACCGGCTGGGATCAGACGGCCTACGATTACGTTTTCTTTCAGGCCGCGCAGTTCATCACGTTTACCGGCAACTGCCGCTTCAGTAAGAACGCGCGTGGTTTCCTGGAACGAAGCCGCAGAGATGAAGGACTCGGTCGCCAAGGATGCCTTGGTGATACCCAGCAGGTCACGGGTGAACGTAGCCTCGATTTTGCCTTCTGCTGCCAGCTTACGGTTAGCGATTTTAACGCGGGACATTTCTGCCTGCTCGCCTTCCAGGAAGTCGGTGCTACCTGCATCAACGATAGTGCCTTTACGCAGCATCTGACGAACGATAACTTCAATGTGTTTATCGTTAATCTTAACGCCTTGCAGACGGTAAACTTCCTGCACTTCGTTGGTGATGTAGCGGGTAACCGCGTGAACGCCACGCAGACGCAGAATATCATGTGGAGATTCTGGGCCATCGGAAACCACATCACCGCGTTCCACAACTTCACCTTCGAACACGTTAAGCTGACGCCATTTCGGAATCATCTCTTCGTATGCATCGCTACCATCCAACGGTGAGATCACCAGACGACGCTTGCCTTTGGTCTCTTTACCGAACGAGATGATCCCGCTGATTTCAGCCAGGATTGCAGGCTCTTTCGGACGGCGTGCTTCGAACAAGTCAGCAACACGTGGCAGACCACCGGTAATATCCTTGGTACCGCTTGATTCCTGAGGAATACGCGCCAGGGTATCACCCGCACCGATCTGAATACCGTCTTCCAGCTGTACAATCGCTTTACCTGGCAGGAAGTATTGAGCAGGCATATCAGTACCTGGGATCAATACATCGTTGCCTTTGGCATCAACGATTTTCAGTGCTGGACGCAGATCTTTACCGCTACCCGTACGCTCTGCACTGTCCAGAACCACCAGAGAAGACAAACCAGTCAGTTCGTCGGTCTGGCGAGTAATGGTCTGGCCATCAACCATGTCGGCGAAGCGAATGAAACCGCTCACTTCGGTGACCACTGGCATGATGTGCGGATCCCAGTTAGCAACGGTTTCGCCGCCCTGAACTTCTGCGCCATCGCCTTTAGCCATTACCGCACCGTAAGGCACTTTATAGCTTTCTTTGGTACGACCGAATTCGTCGATCAGCTTCAGCTCGGTATTACGAGACGTAATAACCAGCTTGCCAGCCGCATTGGTCACGAACTTGACGTTGCTCAGTTTCAAGCTGCCTTTGTTCTTAACCTGGATGCTGGATTCTGCTGCCGCACGAGATGCCGCACCACCGATGTGGAACGTACGCATCGTAAGCTGAGTACCCGGCTCACCGATGGACTGTGCTGCAATAACACCAACCGCTTCACCTTTGTTGATGATGTGACCACGTGCCAGGTCGCGACCATAGCAGTTAGCACACACACCGAAGTCAGTTTCACAGCTTACTACGGAGCGAACTTTAACGCTGTCGACGGAGTTTTCTTCTAACAGATCACACCATTTTTCGTCCAGCAGGGTGTTACGCGGAACCAGAATATCAGCCGAACCGGGCTTGATAACTTCTTCTGCGGTCACACGACCCAGTACGCGATCACGCAGTGGCTCTTTAACATCACCACCTTCGATAACCGGGGTCATCACGATACCATTATGGGTACCACAATCATCCTCAGTCACCACCAGATCCTGTGCCACGTCAACTAAACGACGGGTCAGGTAACCGGAGTTCGCAGTTTTCAATGCGGTATCCGCCAAACCTTTACGCGCACCGTGGGTTGAGATGAAGTACTGAAGTACGTTCAAACCTTCACGGAAGTTCGCAGTGATTGGCGTTTCAATGATCGAGCCGTCTGGCTTAGCCATCAGACCACGCATACCTGCCAGCTGACGAATCTGTGCGGCAGAACCACGCGCACCGGAGTCGGCCATCATGAAGATGCTGTTGAATGAAACTTGCTGTTCAACAACGCCATCACGGTTGACAACATCCTCAACCGACAAGTTATCCATCATCGCTTTAGCAACACGTTCGTTAGCCGCAGCCCAGATATCGATCACTTTGTTATAACGTTCGCCTGCCGTTACCAGACCAGATTGGAACTGCTCTTGGATCTCAGCAACTTCAGTTTCAGCTTCTTCGATGATCCCCGCTTTCGCTTCTGGGATAACCATGTCATCGATACCTACAGAGGCGCCTGAGCGTGCTGCGTAAGCAAAACCGGTGTACATGATTTGGTCAGCAAAGATAACCGTTGGCTTCAAGCCCAAGATGCGGTAACAAGTGTTCAGCATCTTGGAGATAGCTTTTTTGCCCAGCGGCTGGTTAACGATAGAGTAAGGCAGGCCTTGCGGGACGATCATCCACAAAATAGCCCGGCCTACAGTCGTATCAATAATGCTGGTACGCGTAATGCTTTCGCCTTCGGTATTACGAATTTCTTCGGTAATACGTACTTTTACGCGGGCATGCAGAGATGCCAGGCCAGCGCGATAAATACGCTCAGCTTCTTTCGGACCAGTCAGAACCATGCCTTCGCCTTTGGCGTTAACACAGTCGCGGGTCATGTAATACAGACCCAATACAACGTCCTGAGAAGGAACGATGATTGGCTCGCCGTTCGCTGGTGACAGGATGTTGTTGGTAGACATCATTAACGCACGCGCTTCTAACTGAGCTTCCAGTGTCAGCGGTACGTGAACAGCCATTTGGTCACCATCGAAGTCGGCGTTATATGCCGCACAAACCAATGGGTGCAACTGGATTGCCTTACCTTCGATCAGAACCGGTTCAAACGCCTGGATACCCAAACGGTGAAGGGTTGGTGCACGGTTCAGCAGCACTGGGTGTTCGCGGATAACTTCATCCAGGATATCCCAAACAACTGCTTCTTCACGCTCAACCATCTTCTTGGCTGCTTTGATAGTGGTAGCAAGACCACGCAGTTCCAGCTTGCCATAGATGAACGGTTTGAACAGCTCAAGAGCCATTTTCTTAGGCAGACCGCACTGATGCAGACGCAGGTATGGACCAACGGTAATAACCGAACGACCTGAGTAGTCAACACGTTTACCCAGCAAGTTCTGACGGAAACGACCTTGCTTACCTTTGATCATGTCAGCCAGTGACTTCAACGGACGCTTGTTAGAGCCGGTAATCGCACGACCGCGACGGCCGTTATCCAGCAATGCATCGACTGCTTCTTGCAGCATACGCTTTTCGTTACGTACGATGATGTCCGGTGCCGCCAAGTCCAGCAGGCGTTTTAGACGGTTGTTACGGTTGATCACGCGACGATACAAATCGTTCAGATCGGAAGTCGCAAAGCGACCACCATCCAACGGAACCAATGGACGTAGATCTGGCGGCAACACAGGCAGCACAGTCAGGATCATCCACTCTGGCTTGTTGCCAGACTGTACGAACGCTTCCAGCAACTTGATACGCTTGGTCAGCTTCTTACGCTTGGTTTCAGAATTTGTTTCGTTCAATTCTTCACGCAGGATCTCGCACTCAGCTTCCAGATCCATGTTTTTCAACAGGGCCTGAATAGCCTCGGCGCCCATTTTCGCGTCGAACTCATCACCAAACTCTTCCAACGCATCCAGATACTGCTCTTCAGTCAGAATCTGGCGACGTTCCAGGTTGGTCATACCGCCTTCAATAACCACATAGGATTCGAAGTACAGTACACGTTCGATATCACGTAATGGCATATCCAGCAGCAAACCGATGCGAGATGGCAGCGATTTCAGGAACCAGATGTGCGCAGTTGGAGACGCCAGTTCGATGTGACCCATACGCTCACGGCGCACTTTAGTTTGAGTCACTTCAACGCCGCATTTCTCACAAATAACACCACGGTGTTTTAAACGCTTGTACTTACCGCACAGGCATTCGTAATCTTTTACTGGGCCAAAGATACGGGCGCAGAAAAGGCCGTCACGTTCTGGTTTGAACGTACGGTAGTTAATGGTTTCCGGCTTTTTAACTTCACCGAATGACCATGAACGGATCATGTCTGGCGATGCCAGAGCAATTTTGATCGCATCAAACTCTTCGGTCTTAGTTTGCGCTTTCAGAAACTTTAATAAGTCTTTCACGGATTGGCTCCTGTCGGAGTTAGACCTGATAGGCACCCAAACCTAAGAACCTAGGTTTGAGCGCCCCTGTGACCAGTGCGAACCACCAGCAAACTCCCGGCTATGAGAGCTTGCCGTCTGGTGAAGAGTTACTCTTCTTCCAGCTCGATATTGATGCCCAGAGAGCGGATTTCTTTCAACAATACGTTGAAGGACTCCGGCATTCCTGGTTCCATACGGTGATCGCCATCCACGATGTTTTTGTACATCTTGGTACGGCCGTTTACATCGTCGGACTTGACGGTAAGCATTTCTTGCAATGTGTACGCGGCGCCATAAGCTTCCAACGCCCACACTTCCATCTCACCGAAGCGCTGACCACCGAACTGAGCTTTACCACCCAGCGGCTGCTGAGTAACCAAGCTATAAGAACCGGTAGAACGCGCATGCATCTTGTCATCAACCAAGTGGTTCAGTTTCAGCATGTACATGTAGCCGACAGTAACCTGGCGTTCAAATTGCTCACCGGTACGGCCGTCAAACAAGGTAATCTGACCAGACGTTGGCAGGCCACCCAGCTGTAACAGTTCCTTGATTTCTTTCTCTGTCGCACCATCGAAGACTGGCGTTGCGATTGGCATACCTTTTTTCAGGTTCTCTGCCAGACGCAGTACTTCGTCATCGGTAAAGGTGCTCAGATCAACTTTCTGACAAACGTTGTCGCCCAGATCGTAGGCCTTCTGAATGAACTCACGCAGTTTGGCAACTTCTTCCTGCTTCTTGAGCATGGCGTTGATTTTCTCGCCGATACCCTTCGCTGCCATCCCTAAGTGGGTTTCCAAAATCTGACCGATGTTCATACGCGATGGTACGCCCAGCGGGTTCAGAACGATGTCTACCGGCGTACCGTTTTCATCGTAAGGCATATCTTCGATTGGGTTAATCTTAGAGATAACACCTTTGTTACCGTGACGACCGGCCATTTTATCACCCGGTTGAATCTGACGTTTAACCGCCAGATACACCTTGACGATTTTCAGCACACCAGGTGCCAGATCATCGCCTTGGGTAATTTTACGACGCTTGGCATCCATCTTCTTCTCGAATTCGGATTTCATTTCGTCGTACTGCTCTGCCAACTGTTCCAGCTGGTTTTGCTTGTCTTCGTCGGTCAGGCCCAGTTCCAGCCAGCGTTCACGTGGTAACTTGCTCAGCTTCTCTGCTTCGATGCCACCAGAAACCAGTACCGCGTGGATACGTGCAAACAAGCCCGCTTCCAGGATCTGCAACTCTTCAGTCAGGTCTTTCTTAGCCTGCTTCAGTTGCATCTCTTCGATTTCCAATGCACGTTTGTCTTTTTCTACGCCATCGCGAGTAAAGACCTGTACGTCGATAACCGTACCAGAAACACCGTTTGGTACACGCAGAGAAGAGTCTTTAACATCAGACGCTTTCTCACCGAAGATCGCACGTAACAGTTTCTCTTCTGGCGTCAGTTGGGTTTCACCTTTAGGCGTTACCTTACCAACCAGAATGTCACCGCCAGTCACTTCAGCACCGATATACACGATACCGGATTCATCTAATTTGGAGAGTGCTGCTTCACCCACGTTCGGGATATCGGCAGTGATCTCTTCAGGCCCTAACTTGGTGTCGCGTGACACACATGCCAATTCCTGAATATGGATGGTTGTGAAGCGATCTTCTTGCACCACGCGCTCGGAGACCAAGATGGAGTCTTCGAAGTTGTAGCCGTTCCAAGGCATGAACGCTACGCGCATGTTCTGACCCAATGCCAGTTCGCCCAGGTCTGTCGATGGGCCATCTGCCAGCACGTCACCGCGCTCGATTGGCTCACCCAGATTCACACAAGGCATCTGGTTGATACAGGTGTTCTGGTTAGAACGGGTGTATTTGGTCAGGTTATAAATATCAATGCCTGCTTCGCCTGGGTACATCTCATCTTCGTTAACTTTAATAACGATACGGGATGCATCTACGTACTGAACAGTACCGCCACGTTTGGCTACAGAGGTTACCCCTGAGTCAACCGCCACTGCACGTTCCATACCAGTACCCACTAACGGCTTATCAGCACGCAGAGTAGGAACCGCCTGACGTTGCATGTTCGCACCCATCAAGGCACGGTTGGCGTCATCGTGTTCCAAGAATGGAATCAGAGAAGCACCAACGGATACGATTTGCTGAGTAGATACGTCCATGTAGTCAACTTGCTCGCGGCTAAACAGGCTTGATTCGCCTTTGCTACGACAAGTAACCAAATCTTCTAAAAAGCGGCCTTCATCATCCAGGTTGGAGTTCGCCTGAGCGATAACGAAGTTGCCTTCTTCAATAGCAGACAGATAGTTAATTTCATCGGTCACCACACCATCACGTACACGACGATAAGGTGTTTCCAGGAAACCATACTCGTTAGTCTGTGCATATACAGACAAGGAGTTGATCAAACCGATGTTTGGACCTTCTGGCGTTTCGATTGGACATACGCGACCGTAGTGAGTCGGGTGTACGTCTCGAACTTCAAAGCCAGCACGTTCACGGGTCAAACCGCCCGGACCCAATGCAGAGATACGGCGCTTATGCGTAATCTCAGACAACGGGTTGTTCTGGTCCATAAATTGGGACAACTGGCTGGAACCAAAGAACTCTTTCACCGCAGCCGAAATAGGCTTGGCGTTGATCATGTCCTGCGGCATCAGAGTATCGAGGTCGCCCAGAGACAAACGCTCTTTAACTGCACGCTCAACACGAACTAGACCGACACGGAACTGGTTTTCAGCCATCTCGCCAACGGAACGAATACGACGGTTGCCTAAGTGGTCGATATCATCCACTTCGCCTCTACCGTTACGGATATCAATGAGCTTTTTCATCACTTCAGTGATGTCTTCTTTGCTCAGGATACCGGAACCTTCGATCTCATCACGCAACAGAGAACGGTTGAACTTCATCCGGCCAACCGCAGATAAATCATAGCGGTCTTCGGAGAAGAACAGATTCTCAAACAGATTTTCAGCAGCTTCACGTGTTGGCGGCTCACCAGGGCGCATCATGCGATAGATCTCAACCAAGGCGCTCAGACGATCGCTGGTTGGGTCAACACGCAGGGTCTCGGAGATATAAGCACCGTGATCCAGATCGTTGGTGAACAACGTTTCAATTTGCTTGTGGCCAGACTGGCTCAGCTTAGCCAGCAAATCCAGTGACAGCTCCATGTTAGCTGCACAGATCAGCTCACCGGTGCTCGCATCAACATAGTCTTTTGCAACAACTTTACCGGCAATGTATTCAACCGGTACTTCGATGCGATCAATGCCGTCTTTTTCAAGCTGGCGAATATGGCGAGCAGTAATACGACGCGCTTTCTCGACGTAAACTTTACCATTCGCTTCAATATCAAAGGATGCCGTTTCACCGCGCAGGCGCTCTGGAACCAATTCCATCTGCAGCTTGTTATCACGAATCTCAAAGACCACTTTCTCAAAGAACAGATCCAGGATCTGTGCAGTGGTGAAATTCAATGCACGCAGAATGATGGTTGCAGGCAATTTACGGCGACGGTCAATACGTACAAACAGGTTGTCTTTCGGATCAAACTCGAAATCTAACCATGAACCGCGGTAAGGGATGATACGTGCGTTGTACAGCACTTTACCCGATGAATGGGTTTTACCCTTATCGCTGTCAAAGAACACACCAGGACTACGGTGCAGCTGAGATACGATAACCCTCTCAGTACCATTAATAACAAAGGTACCATTTTCGGTCATGAGTGGAATTTCACCCATATAGACTTCTTGTTCTTTGATGTCTTTGACCGTACCTTCCGGAGCTTCCCGCTCATAGATAACCAGACGCAGTTTAACGCGCAGCGGTGCTGAATAAGTCACACCACGGATCTGGCACTCTTTGACGTCGAATACTGGCTCACCAAGACGGTAGCTAACGTATTGCAGCTCCGAATTGCCGCTGTAGCTCTGGATAGGAAAAACAGAACGGAATGCTGCTTCTAGTCCGTGCTGCCCTTCGGGATCTTGCTCGATAAATTTCTGGAACGAGTCAAGTTGGATAGAAAGGAGATAAGGTATGTCCAAAACTTGTGGACGTTTACCAAAATCCTTACGAATACGTTTTTTCTCGGTATAGGAGTAAACCATAGGGTTCCTCAGCTCGCTGATCAGTGACCCACTCTGTCCGCCCTAAACTAGGACAGGTCATGCAACACTATTATTTTGATCGAGAAGTCGAAACACTTCCCGGAATACTCTTTTCTATCACTCTTAAACCATTTCATCGCGTTACCTTGACTACCGAGCTACCCGAGTGGGTCGTAGCTGAGAACGCAGTATATTAAGTCGTCAATAGAAAGGAATATTAGGGGTTAGTCAGTAGCTAAACAGTGTGAAATGCTACTGACGCCCTACAGCGCAAAAAGGCTGATGACTAAAAAGTCACCAGCCATCAGCCTATAAAGTTAGGCTGCGAACTCAAAGCTAAACTTACTTGATCTCAACAGAAGCACCAGCTTCTTCCAGAGATTTTTTCAGAGTCTCAGCTTCGTCTTTGTTCACGCCTTCTTTCAGAACTGCTGGTGCAGACTCAACCAGGTCTTTAGCTTCTTTCAAGCCCAGGCCAGTTGCGCCGCGAACAGCTTTGATTACTGCAACTTTGTTCTCGCCGAATGAAGCCAGAACAACGTCGAATTCAGTTTGTTCTTCTGCAGCTTCAACAGCAGCAGCAGGACCTGCAGCAACAGCAGCAGCTGAAACGCCGAATTTTTCTTCCATAGCGGAGATCAGTTCAACGATTTCCATTACAGACAGAGCTGCAACGCCTTCCAGAATTTGGTCTTTAGTGATAGTTGACATAACAAGTGTTCCTAAAATACAGAAATAGTTTATACGTTAAAAAGCAACGATGAAGAAAAAAGGCAATTAAGCAGCTTCTTTCTGATCGCGCAGCGCAGCCAGAGTACGAACCAGCTTGCCAGCGGCAGCTTCTTTCATGGTTCCCATCAGACGTGCGATTGCTTCTTCGTAGGTTGGCAGAGTTGCCAAGCGGTCGATTTGAGCCGCAGGGATTAACTCGCCTTCAAAGGCTGCTGCTTTAACCTCAAATTTTGCATTATCTTTAGCAAATGCTTTGAACAGACGAGCAGCTGCGCCCGGATGTTCAGCAGAGAATGCAATCAAGGTTGGACCAACAAACGTGTCTTTCAGGCATTCGAATGGAGTGCCTTCAACAATGCGGCGCAGCAAGGTGTTACGAACAACTTGCATATGAACGCCAGCTTCACGACCTGCTCTACGCAGTTCAGTCATTTTATCAACGGTAACGCCACGGGAATCCGCAACAACCGCAGACAGCGCACCTTTGGCTACTTCTTTAACTTCAGCAACAATCGCTTGTTTGCCTTGAAGATTTAGTGCCATTAGTTCTTGCTCCTGGATTAACCGGAGAATAATTCCCCGGAACTCACGTCACCCAATTCACTACAAAATTGCCGTGAACGAGCGTTGAAACACGGTGAGCAGAATCCAGCAAAGACTATTCTTTATCATTCTTTATAAACAAATAAAGAAAGAAAAATTTTCTTTAGGTTCTGTCACCGTCTACGCAGGAAATTAAGTGTTTTTCAACACGCCTGCGGTCTTGGACGGAGGCTTGGATAAGGCCAAGCTCCAACCGAAAAATTTTGTTGCTCTGCCGAAGGTGATACAACTATCAACAGATAGCATGGGCGTAAGATTCTAGACAAACCTTACGCCCACGTAAAGCGATAAAAGCAATTAGTGATTAGTTCACTACTGCAGTCAGGCCGCTTTGCTCAATAGCAACGCCTGCGCCCATGGTAGTGGACAGGCTGATTTTCTTGATATATACGCCTTTCGCTGTAGCAGGCTTAGCCTTTTTCAGCGCAACAACCAGAGATTCTAAGTTTTCTTTCAACTTATCTGAGTCGAAATCAACTTTACCAATGGTAGTGTGGATAATACCGTTTTTATCATTACGATAACGAACCTGACCTGCTTTAGCATTTTTAACTGCTTCAGCAACGTTAGGTGTAACGGTACCCACTTTAGGGTTAGGCATCAGGCCACGTGGACCCAAGATTTGGCCCAATTGACCAACAACGCGCATTGCATCTGGAGAAGCAATAACGACGTCGAAGTTCATTTCGCCTTTTTTGATCATATCAGCCAAGTCGTCCATACCTACCAATTCAGCGCCTGCTTCTTTCGCAGCTTCAGCGTTTGCACCCTGAGCGAAAACAGCAACGCGTACTGAACGGCCAGTACCGTGTGGCAACACAGTCGCGCCACGAACGTTTTGGTCAGATTTACGTGCATCAATACCGAGATTAACGGCAACGTCCACGCTTTCTACGAATTTAGCAGTAGCCAGCTCTTTCAGCAGAGCAATAGCTTCGTTGACATCGTATTGCTTAGTAACATCAACTTTGTCACGGATCACGCGCATGCGCTTGGTCAGCTTAGCCATTTATTAACCCTCCACTACCAGGCCCATGGAATGAGCAGTACCTTCGATTGAACGCATCATCGCGTCAACGTCAGAACCAGTCATATCCGCAGCTTTGGTTTCTGCGATTTCACGGACCTGAGCACTGGTCACTTTACCTACTTTGTCTTTGTTCGGCACGCCAGAACCAGACTTTATACCTGCCGCTTTTTTCAGCAGAACTGCTGCTGGCGGGGTTTTAGTAACGAAAGTGAAAGAGCGATCAGAATAAACAGTAATAACAACTGGGATCGGCAGGCCTTTTTCAATGCTTTCAGTCTTAGCATTGAACGCTTTACAGAACTCCATGATGTTAACACCCTGCTGACCCAGAGCCGGACCGACTGGTGGGCTTGGGTTCGCCATACCAGCTGCTACTTGCAGCTTGACATAGGCTTGTACTTTCTTAGCCATTTACGATTTCCTCGATTTGGGTAGTATCGCCTCGTTTGAGGCTCCCCGTGTTTTGTCTCGCTTGTTATTTCCATGGATATGGTTACCACGGATGACAAAAGCAAAACATCTAAAAACAAAAGGCGCGAAATTATATTTTAATTTCGCGCCTAAGACAAGACTCAAATTTCAACCACCGCTGAAAAATGAATTAGCCTTTTTCTACCTGACTGAAATCCAATTCAACCGGTGTTGCACGGCCAAAAATAGAAACGGATACTTTCAGGCGGCTCTTCTCGTAGTCCACCTCTTCAACAACACCGTTGAAGTCTGCAAACGGACCATCGCTAACACGAACCAATTCGCCTGGTTCAAACAGTGTTTTCGGACGTGGCTTATCACCCACTTGCTGAAGACGATTCATAATCGCATCAACTTCTTTATCACTGATTGGTGCCGGACGATCGGATGTACCACCGATAAAGCCCATTACACGTGGTACGCTACGTACTAGGTGCCAGCTGGCATCGTTCATGACCATCTGTACCAGTACATAGCCTGGGAAGAATTTGCGTTCACTTTTACGGCGTTGACCGCCACGAATCTCTACGACTTCTTCCGTTGGAACCATGACTTCGCCAAACAGCTCTTCCATGTCATGTAACTTGATATGCTCACGTAGCGACTGTGCTACACGGCCTTCAAAACCGGAAAACGCCTGAACGACGTACCAACGCTTTTTGGGTGCTTCAGACATCTTAGAACCTCAGGCCAGTAACAAATGATACCAAGCGGACCAGGATACCATCCAGTCCCCATAGAATCAGTGACATTACAGCAGTGACCGCAGCAACGATTAACGTTGTATGCAGTGTTTCCTGACGGGTAGGCCAAATCACTTTACGCACTTCCGTGCGTGCTTCACGAGCAAAGGCTACAGTGGCTTTACCTTTTGCTGTCATCAATGCAACAGCACCTGCAACAGCGATAATTACTACAACTGCCAACGCGCGCAGCGGCAAGCTATATTCACGGTAATAATAATTACCGACAATTGCTGCAACTAACAATACAGCAACGATTAGCCATTTAGCCGTTTCCAGGCCGCGTCCGCTCCCTGGAGCCTCGGTATTCGCACTCATAAACCAACCTGTCACTATGATTCAGAACAAACAACTTTGCTTCGCATCGCAAAGCAAACCAAGCCGAAGGATGCCCTAGAGACTCTCTAATCGGCACCACTCAGCACTATTTCAGCACTATTCGCCGTATTTCCAGAGCCTATCTCACCAGTAATTACGATTAAAAACCACTGACGAGATAGGTTCTAGTATGCAACGTATAAAAAGGGCATCAAATGATGCCCTTTTATCGCATGTCGCGTCAAATCTTATTCAATGACTTTAGCAACAACGCCAGCACCAACTGTACGGCCACCTTCACGAATTGCGAAGCGCAAACCATCATCCATTGCAATAGGAGCAATCAGGTTAACAATCATGTTTACGTTGTCACCAGGCATAACCATTTCAACGCCTTCGGGCAGCTCAATGGTACCGGTTACGTCAGTTGTACGGAAGTAGAACTGAGGACGGTAGCCCTTGAAGAACGGTGTATGACGGCCGCCTTCATCTTTGCTCAGAATATAAACTTCTGACTCAAATTTCGTGTGTGGTTTGATCGAGCCTGGTTTCGCCAGTACTTGACCACGCTGAACATCGTCACGCTTAGTACCACGCAGCAGAACACCGACATTCTCACCGGCACGACCTTCGTCCAGCAGTTTGCGGAACATTTCAACGCCAGTACAAGTCGTTTTAATCGTATCGATAATACCAACGATTTCAACTTCTTCACCAACTTTAACAATACCGCGCTCTACACGGCCAGTAACTACAGTACCACGGCCAGAAATAGAGAATACGTCTTCAATTGGTAATAGGAATGGCTTATCGATAGCGCGCTCTGGTTGCGGAATATAGCTATCTAGGGCTTCCGCCAACTCGATAATTTTAGCTTCCCATTCAGCATCCCCCTCCAGCGCTTTCAACGCTGAACCACGGATGACTGGAGTATCGTCGCCAGGGAACTCGTATTGAGACAGAAGTTCACGAACTTCCATTTCGACCAACTCCAACAACTCTTCATCGTCAACCATGTCACATTTGTTTAGGAAGACGATAATGTATGGGACACCAACCTGGCGGCCTAACAGGATATGCTCACGAGTCTGTGGCATAGGGCCATCGGTTGCAGCAACAACCAAGATCGCACCATCCATCTGAGCAGCACCGGTAATCATATTTTTAACGTAGTCAGCATGACCTGGGCAGTCAACGTGTGCATAGTGACGTGACGGAGTATCATATTCAACGTGAGAAGTGTTGATGGTGATACCACGCGCTTTTTCTTCCGGAGCGTTGTCGATCTGGTCGAATGCACGAGCACTACCGCCGTATGTTTTAGCCAATACGGTGGTGATTGCAGCAGTTAAGGTAGTTTTACCATGGTCAACGTGGCCAATAGTACCCACATTAACGTGCGGTTTTGTACGTTCAAACTTTTCTTTAGACATCGATTGTCCCTCTAAGACACGGAATCGGTGGTTTCACCACATCAACCAAGCATATGCTTGCTGAATCCATAAAACAGAAAGAAAATCAGGGGACGAGAGAATGAGAAATGGTGCTGATAGGCAGATTCGAACTGCCGACCTCACCCTTACCAAGGGTGCGCTCTACCAACTGAGCTATATCAGCACATCTTGGAGCGGGCAGTGGGAATCGAACCCACATCATCAGCTTGGAAGGCTGAGGTAATAGCCATTATACGATGCCCGCATCTTAGAACTCGGCTACCTGACTTAATCTGCAGAAATCTGAAAGGAAGGGCTTGGCCACTTCACTCTTCATCGAGGGACGCTACCCTCCCCTTGAGTGTTTACTGGGGATTCAACATTCTGAATTACCCTGGGACTCAAGGTTAAATATGGTGGTGGGGGAAGGATTCGAACCTTCGAAGTCGATGACGGCAGATTTACAGTCTGCTCCCTTTGGCCGCTCGGGAACCCCACCTAAATTTTAGTACTTGAATGGTGCCGGCACCAAGAGTCGAACTCGGGACCTACTGATTACAAGTCAGTTGCTCTACCAACTGAGCTATGCCGGCATCAAGTGCAGCGCATTCTAGGTAGAGCGGAGCTATGATGCAACAAAAAAATTGCATAACTCGCGTCTTTGCTCATAAAACAACCAATTTTCAAATCACAGAGGTATTATCAAGCATAGTTAGCTCAATTAACACTCAAACAATCAAATATTGTACCCACCTCTCATTATAATGATTCATCCTCAAAAATCTTATCCATATCTCATCACCGAACAATATTGTCCTAAACATCACTTTAATCATATGCACCACAATGGGGAAAATTATTCTACATCAGTGCATTCCTGAATGGCTAATAAGCAGAAAAGTGTTTACCACTGCCCACTTTATAAGTTTGGCTTGTTTATTGCTTAGCAATGGATATCAGAGCAGACAGTTTCAGAGAGAAATTTTATTATGAAGATAGTTTTGCTTAATGCCGCAACTTTACCCATATACCGAAGTGGGTTAGCCAGTTTACTTATTGATGCAGTCACTCATGGTGCCTCCGTGGGTTACAAGACGCATACACTTTCTCTGGAAGAATGAGGGTTATTACCACAGTCTACGCCCAGCCATAGAGAGAGAAGCATTACTCTTATATGGATAGCACGTGATGAAATTGGCGTCATCGGTACTATCCAATTAGTTCTTTGCCAAAAAGCGAATGGTTTAAATCGTGCAGAAATACAAAAATTACTTGTTCATAGCCGTAGCCGTCGCACTGGAATAGGACATAAGTTAATCATTGCTGCAGAAAACATCTCAGTGCAATTACGTCGTGGATTAATATATCTCGATACTCGATCCGGTTCTTCCGCTGAGTCTTTTTATCGTGCACAGGGCTACCGTTATGTGGGGGAGATCCCTGACTATGCCTGCACTCCTAATGGTAACTATCATCCAACCGCAATTTATTTCAAACGCTTGTTTACTGTGGTTCAACCACACGCAGCCATACCAAACTAATGAACCATAGTGTAAAAAATAGAAATACTTGAACCTGCCATAAGTCCTCTTAATTGATTGGAATAGCAACACGCGTCAAAGAAATCACTCACTAAGCGCAAAAATGTCTACACCAAAAACCAAGCTGCCTATAATATGCAGCTTGTTTCTTATCTGGAGTTGGCGTCCAGCGCCTTTCCCAACCTGCGTTAACAGGCAGAATTTGGCTTATGACAAAAAGAGAACAATCTTTAGCGACGCCTTATCTACAGTTCGATCGTACCCAGTGGGCGGCATTACGCGATTCAGTGCCATTGACACTGACAGAAGAAGAAATCGTTAAACTCAAAGGGATTAACGAAGACCTTTCATTAGATGAAGTAGCACAGATTTATCTTCCGCTTTCGCGCCTACTTAATTTTTATATTAGCTCTAATTTGCGTCGTCAGGCTGTTCTTGAGCAATTCCTTGGTACTGATGGGCAACGTATTCCTTATGTCATCGGCATTGCTGGCAGTGTAGCTGTCGGTAAAAGTACTACCGCCCGTTTATTGCAAGCTTTGCTTAGCCGTTGGCCGGAACATCGTAGCGTAGAGCTCATTACAACCGATGGTTTCCTTCATCCTAATAAGGTGCTCAACGAACGTGGGCTAATGAAGAAAAAAGGATTCCCGGAATCCTATGATATGCATAATCTGGTGAAATTTGTCTCTGAGGTTAAATCAGGAGCGGATTATGTTACAGCACCCGTTTATTCTCATTTAATATATGATGTTGTCCCTGATGGTAATAAGGTAATAAAACAACCTGACATCCTAATATTAGAAGGCTTAAATGTGCTACAGAGTGGGATGGATTACCCACATGACCCCCATCACGTATTTGTATCAGACTTTGTAGATTTCTCTATATATGTGGATGCACCTGAGGATTTACTTCAGAGTTGGTATATTAATAGATTTCTTAAGTTTCGTCAGGGTGCATTCTCAAATCCAAACTCTTACTTTCATAATTATGCAAAACTACCAGAGACTGAAGCTATCAAGATCGCCACTCAGTTATGGAATGAGATTAATGGATTGAATTTAAAGCAAAATATTTTGCCAACTCGTGAAAGAGCAAGTTTAATAATGACGAAAAGTGCCAATCATGCAGTCGAAAGTGTACGCTTAAGAAAATAATCATATATGGGAGATAGTTATCTCCCATTAATTAATCAGACACCTCGAAGGGATATCTCGCCGCCAATATAAGGTTTTACATTACCATCTTGTTCTAGTAATAATGCGCCTTGTTGATCGATTCCACGTGCAATACCAAAGACCTCTTGATTACCAATAATTAATTTCACAGGCCTATTAAGGTAATTATCCATTTTCTGCCAACGAGAAAGGAATGCCGATAAGCCCTCATTCTCGAATTTAACTACCGCAAGTCGTAATTCAGATAAGATCTCAGCAGTGAGTTTATTACGATCGATAGTAACACCAGCATCCTGCAAATTTATCCAATCTTGATTAATAACATTTTTTTCTGAACCACGCATTGTCAGATTAATACCTGCACCAATAACTAATTGTGCTGCATCACCCGTTTTCCCCGTAAGTTCTACTAATATTCCGGCCAGCTTTTTATCATTTAAATACAGATCATTAGGCCACTTAACACGAACCTTCTCCGCACCTAAATTCTGCAGTACCTCTGCCATAACAATCCCAACAACCAAGCTTAATCCCATTGCAGCCGCAGGGCCTTGTTCCAGCCGCCAGTACATTGATAAATAAAGATTAGCTCCAAAAGGAGAAACCCATTGACGCCCACGCCGGCCTCGCCCTGCTTGCTGATATTCCGCAACACACGCATCACCTGATTTCAATTCAGTAATACGATCCAATAAATATTGATTAGTAGAATCGACTACGGGTAATACTGTTACGTGGCCCGTAGGTAAATAACTTAATATTTTTTGTTCATCAAGTAACTGGATAGAAGTAGGTAAGCTGTAGCCTTTACCTGGGACAGTAAAGACATCTAAGCCCCAATCTCTAATAGTTTGCATGTGTTTATTAATAGCTGCGCGACTCATGCCCAACGTTTCACCCAACTGCTCGCCTGAGTGAAAAGTACCATCAGATAATATACTTACTAACCGTAAGGGGACCCTAATATCTTTCACGATAAATGCTCCACAGCATTAACTTCACCATTATCAGCAATAAAGCGTACCTCTGGTTCCAACCAGATTGAAAATCTCTGTGCGACCTGCTGACGGATATAACGCGCAAGATGTATTACATCTTGGCCAGTCGCTTCTGATTGGTTAATCAGCACCAGAGCTTGTTGCTGATGTACTGCGGCACCACCGATTTGATATCCCTTAAGTGCGCATTGATCGATCAACCAACCTGCAGCCAGTTTTATTGATCCATCTGGTTGTAAATAATGAGGAGCATTGGGGTAACATTGTACGATCTCCTCAGCGATTGCCGCGCTCACGACAGGATTTTTGAAGAAACTCCCGGCATTACCCGTGACCATTGGGTCTGGAAGTTTACTCCGCCGCATTGTACAGACAGAGTTAAAAATATCTGTGGCAGTGACCGTTAATGGGTCCATACGTATTAAGTCGCCATAACCCAGCGTTGGGGTCCATGATTTCATCAACTTAATACCGACAGATACAATAGCAAATCCATTCCCGTAGCGATGTTTAAAAATGCTGTCACGGTAACCAAACTGGCACTCCTCAGCGGAGATACGCTGAATAGTACCTTTATCCATATCAAGTAAATCAACATATTCACATACTTGTTTTAATTCAACTCCATAGGCACCTATATTTTGGATCGGCGCAGAGCCGACACAGCCTGGAATTAACGCTAAATTTTCCAACCCCGGCATATTATTCTGCAGTGAATAACATACCAGTTGATGCCAATTCTCCCCAGCACCGACATGTAAATGCCAAGCAGCACTGTCTTCAGTAGAAGTAATCTCCATAATTCGGTTGAGCAGTACTGTCCCAGAGAAATTTTTGATAAATAACACATTGCTGCCTTCACCTAGTAATAGTACCGGCTGTCGCTTAGCTTTTGACTCATGCCAAGCAGCAATTAATGCTTCTACTGAGCCGGCACTAATGACATTGCTTGCATAAGCAGGTAGCGCAAAGGTATTAAGGTGTTTTAGAGAGGAACGCTGATTCGACATTACATTGGATGCTCATTCTAACTAACTCTGACGCTAGTCTAACCGATCGTAATGGGCTGTTTGTATTTTTTATTTCAAGTAAATAATGAAAAAATAGTGTTCGAGCTACTAGCGATATCATCACCAGAAAAACCTCATAGGATAGGGCTAAGAAGTCTCGATACTACCGGAATGTTAGTTAAAGAGCGGGAGAACACTTAGTAAAGCCGCTTTAATCTGATCGTCACGGTGAGGGTGGGGACCAATACAAAGAAAATTGGCCCTAGAACTCTAGAAGGACTTGATATCGGGCAGATTTTTCCTGTAGGTGCCATATTTCACGCCAATAGACCTTGTCAGCCTATCGCTCATAAACCCGGAATTCATCTACCACCCAAAACGCAATTTCTCTGGTTTCGCTGTTTCGCACACAGCAAAAACCCCACGCTTTTGGCATGGGGTCTTGGCTTTATTTGATGCCTGGCAGTGTCCTACTCTCGCATGGGGAGACCCCACACTACCATCGGCGCTACGGCGTTTCACTTCTGAGTTCGGCATGGGATCAGGTGGGACCACCGCGCTATGGCCGCCAGGCAAATTCTGGTTCAGTCAACCCGCGTACAAGTAACTCTTGTCACGCCAGTCAACACAATCTCGGAACATCGCTGAAAATCTCTCTCAATTCAAAACACCTTTGGTGTTGTAAGGTTAAGCCTCACGGATCATTAGTACTGGTTAGCTCAATACATCGCTGCACTTACACACCCAGCCTATCAACGTCATAGTCTTTAACGTTCCTTCAGGGGGCTTTAAGCCCCAGGGAAGACTCATCTCGAGGCAAGTTTCCCGCTTAGATGCTTTCAGCGGTTATCTCTTCCGAATTTAGCTACCGGGCAATGCCATTGGCATGACAACCCGAACACCAGTGATTCGTCCACTCCGGTCCTCTCGTACTAGGAGCAGCCCCTCTCAATCTTCCAACGCCCACGGCAGATAGGGACCGAACTGTCTCACGACGTTCTAAACCCAGCTCGCGTACCACTTTAAATGGCGAACAGCCATACCCTTGGGACCTACTTCAGCCCCAGGATGTGATGAGCCGACATCGAGGTGCCAAACACCGCCGTCGATATGAACTCTTGGGCGGTATCAGCCTGTTATCCCCGGAGTACCTTTTATCCGTTGAGCGATGGCCCTTCCATTCAGAACCACCGGATCACTAAGACCTACTTTCGTACCTGCTCGAGCCGTCACTCTCGCAGTCAAGCTAGCTTATGCCTTTGCACTAACCTCACGATGTCCGACCGTGATTAGCTAACCTTCGTGCTCCTCCGTTACTCTTTGGGAGGAGACCGCCCCAGTCAAACTACCCACCAGACACTGTCCTCACCCCAGATTATGGGGCCGAGTTAGAACATCAAACATTAAAGGGTGGTATTTCAAGGTTGGCTCCATGCAGACTGGCGTCCACACTTCAAGGCCTCCCACCTATCCTACACATCAAAGCTCAATGTTCAGTGTCAAGCTATAGTAAAGGTTCACGGGGTCTTTCCGTCTTGCCGCGGGTACACTGCATCTTCACAGCGAGTTCAATTTCACTGAGTCTCGGGTGGAGACAGCCTGGCCATCATTACGCCATTCGTGCAGGTCGGAACTTACCCGACAAGGAATTTCGCTACCTTAGGACCGTTATAGTTACGGCCGCCGTTTACTGGGGCTTCGATCAAGAGCTTCGCCTTGCGGCTGACCCCATCAATTAACCTTCCAGCACCGGGCAGGCGTCACACCGTATACGTCCACTTTCGTGTTTGCACAGTGCTGTGTTTTTATTAAACAGTTGCAGCCAGCTGGTATCTGCGACTGGCTTCAGCTCCAGGAGCAAGTCCTTTCACCTAACGCCAGCGTGCCTTCTCCCGAAGTTACGGCACCATTTTGCCTAGTTCCTTCACCCGAGTTCTCTCAAGCGCCTGAGTATTCTCTACCTGACCACCTGTGTCGGTTTGGGGTACGATTTAATGTTACCTGATGCTTAGAGGCTTTTCCTGGAAGCATGGCATCAACTGCTTCTGCACCGTAGTGCATCGTCATCACGCCTCAGGGTTGATAAGCAACCGGATTTACCTGGTCACTCCCCCTACACGCTTAAACCGGGACAACCGTCGCCCGGCCAGCCTAGCCTTCTCCGTCCCCCCTTCGCAGTAACACCAAGTACAGGAATATTAACCTGTTTCCCATCGACTACGCTTTTCAGCCTCGCCTTAGGGGTCGACTCACCCTGCCCCGATTAACGTTGGACAGGAACCCTTGGTCTTCCGGCGTGCGGGTTTTTCACCCGCATTATCGTTACTTATGTCAGCATTCGCACTTCTGATACCTCCAGCAACCCTCACAGGTCACCTTCAACGGCTTACAGAACGCTCCCCTACCCAACAACACCTAAGTGTCGCTGCCGCAGCTTCGGTGCATGGTTTAGCCCCGTTACATCTTCCGCGCAGGCCGACTCGACCAGTGAGCTATTACGCTTTCTTTAAATGATGGCTGCTTCTAAGCCAACATCCTGGCTGTCTGTGCCTTCCCACATCGTTTCCCACTTAACCATGACTTTGGGACCTTAGCTGGCGGTCTGGGTTGTTTCCCTCTTCACGACGGACGTTAGCACCCGCCGTGTGTCTCCCGTGATAACATTCTTCGGTATTCGGAGTTTGCATCGGTTTGGTAAGCCGGGATGGCCCCCTAGCCGAAACAGTGCTCTACCCCCGAAGATGAGTTCACGAGGCGCTACCTAAATAGCTTTCGGGGAGAACCAGCTATCTCCCGGTTTGATTGGCCTTTCACCCCCAGCCACAAGTCATCCGCTAATTTTTCAACATTAGTCGGTTCGGTCCTCCAGTTAGTGTTACCCAACCTTCAACCTGCCCATGGCTAGATCACCGGGTTTCGGGTCTATACCTTGCAACTAGACGCCCAGTTAAGACTCGGTTTCCCTACGGCTCCCCTATTCGGTTAACCTTGCTACAAAATATAAGTCGCTGACCCATTATACAAAAGGTACGCAGTCACACCACGAAGGTGCTCCCACTGCTTGTACGTACACGGTTTCAGGTTCTATTTCACTCCCCTCGCCGGGGTTCTTTTCGCCTTTCCCTCACGGTACTGGTTCACTATCGGTCAGTCAGGAGTATTTAGCCTTGGAGGATGGTCCCCCCATATTCAGACAGGATGTCACGTGTCCCGCCCTACTCATCGAGTTCACAGCCTGTGCATTTTGGTGTACGGGACTATCACCCTGTACCGTGCGACTTTCCAGACGCTTCCACTAACACACAAACTGATTCAGACTCTGGGCTCCCCCCCGTTCGCTCGCCGCTACTGGGGGAATCTCGGTTGATTTCTTTTCCTCGGGGTACTTAGATGTTTCAGTTCCCCCGGTTCGCCTCGTTAGACTATGTATTCATCTAACGATAGTGCAACGTATTGCACTGGGTTTCCCCATTCGGGTATCGTCGGTTGTAACGCTTCATATCAGCTTACCGACGCTTTTCGCAGATTAGCACGCCCTTCATCGCCTCTGACTGCCTAGGCATCCACCGTGTACGCTTAGTCGCTTAACCTCACAACCCAAAGGTGTCTTGTCATTGCTGACAGTACATCTTGTGTTGCGATTATTTGAGAGACTCTATTACAGGTTACTCTTTACCCCAATATCTCTACGGAGGGGTAAATTTCAGCTGTAATGTTTCAATTTTCAGCTTGTTCCAGATTGTTAAAGAGCAATATCGTAAACATGACTTGGTAAAGTCATCTTTACGTTATTTTCAGTTCATAAAGAACCGGTGATAATGTCTTTCACTCATTATCGGATTGGCGTCCCCAAGGGGATTCGAACCCCTGTTACAGCCGTGAAAGGGCAGTGTCCTAGGCCTCTAGACGATGGGGACACGAAAATGCCGATCAAACCGAAATTTAACCGTTTCGCGTCAGCATGAGTCGAAACTCATAACATCAACAGGTGCTCTTGCTCGTTTACATTCATCAGACAATCTGTGTGGGCACTGCGCAATGCGTATCGTTAGGTAAGGAGGTGATCCAACCGCAGGTTCCCCTACGGTTACCTTGTTACGACTTCACCCCAGTCATGAATCACAAAGTGGTAAGCGCCCTCCCGAAGGTTAAGCTACCTACTTCTTTTGCAACCCACTCCCATGGTGTGACGGGCGGTGTGTACAAGGCCCGGGAACGTATTCACCGTAGCATTCTGATCTACGATTACTAGCGATTCCGACTTCATGGAGTCGAGTTGCAGACTCCAATCCGGACTACGACAGACTTTATGTGGTCCGCTGGCTCTCGCGAGTTCGCTTCACTTTGTATCTGCCATTGTAGCACGTGTGTAGCCCTACTCGTAAGGGCCATGATGACTTGACGTCATCCCCACCTTCCTCCGGTTTGTCACCGGCAGTCTCCCTTGAGTTCCCACCATTACGTGCTGGCAACAAAGGATAAGGGTTGCGCTCGTTGCGGGACTTAACCCAACATTTCACAACACGAGCTGACGACAGCCATGCAGCACCTGTCTCACAGTTCCCGAAGGCACTAAGGCATCTCTGCCAAATCCTGTGGATGTCAAGAGTAGGTAAGGTTCTTCGCGTTGCATCGAATTAAACCACATGCTCCACCGCTTGTGCGGGCCCCCGTCAATTCATTTGAGTTTTAACCTTGCGGCCGTACTCCCCAGGCGGTCGACTTAACGCGTTAGCTCCGGAAGCCACGCCTCAAGGGCACAACCTCCAAGTCGACATCGTTTACAGCGTGGACTACCAGGGTATCTAATCCTGTTTGCTCCCCACGCTTTCGCACCTGAGCGTCAGTCTTTGTCCAGGGGGCCGCCTTCGCCACCGGTATTCCTCCAGATCTCTACGCATTTCACCGCTACACCTGGAATTCTACCCCCCTCTACAAGACTCTAGCTTGCCAGTTTCAAATGCAGTTCCCACGTTAAGCGCGGGGATTTCACATCTGACTTAACAAACCGCCTGCGTGCGCTTTACGCCCAGTAATTCCGATTAACGCTTGCACCCTCCGTATTACCGCGGCTGCTGGCACGGAGTTAGCCGGTGCTTCTTCTGCGAGTAACGTCAATGATTAAGCGTATTAAACTCAACCCCTTCCTCCTCGCTGAAAGTGCTTTACAACCCGAAGGCCTTCTTCACACACGCGGCATGGCTGCATCAGGCTTGCGCCCATTGTGCAATATTCCCCACTGCTGCCTCCCGTAGGAGTCTGGACCGTGTCTCAGTTCCAGTGTGGCTGGTCATCCTCTCAGACCAGCTAGGGATCGTCGCCTAGGTGAGCCATTACCCCACCTACTAGCTAATCCCATCTGGGTTCATCCGATGGCGTGAGGCCCTAAGGTCCCCCACTTTGCTCTTGCGAGGTCATGCGGTATTAGCTACCGTTTCCAGTAGTTATCCCCCTCCATCAGGCAGATCCCCAGACATTACTCACCCGTCCGCCGCTCGCCGGCAAAGTAGTAAACTACTTCCCGCTGCCGCTCGACTTGCATGTGTTAGGCCTGCCGCCAGCGTTCAATCTGAGCCATGATCAAACTCTTCAATTTAAGATTTGTTTGATTTGCTGACTTTTACTTGCGTAAAAGCAGCGATGCTCAAAGATTACTTTCTGCAAATAGTCATTCTGACCGAAGTCAAAATGTTTACTGCTTTGGTCACTCTTCAAGACTTGATATTATTTCTGCCTGCCGAAACAGGCGTCGATATCGTCTTGCGAGTGCCCACACAGATTGTCTGATAAATTGTTAAAGAGCGTTCGTTACCCGTTTGCCTTTCGGCGAATCTTACGGTAACGCGGGAGGCAGATAATACGCTTTCCCGCTGAAGAGTCAAGGTTTTCTTTTCTTTCTTTCGAAGTTCAAGTTTGCTTTTCTCTTCCTGACCCGGCGAAGTATGTTTCGTTGTTCCCGGTCAGTGGAGGCGCATTATAGGGAGTTCCTGACAGCCTGCAACCCCTAATTTCAAAAAACTTTTCAACCGTGTTTTTTTTCAACAATTTGCTGTGATAACCAGCATGATAGCTACTTTTTATACTGCAGTGCCAAAAAATCCTGAGCAAAACGGCTTACCTGCTGCCAATCCGTATACTCAACCTCTTTACTGGTATCGGTTTCTCCCCCAGTCATGCGCATAATAAGTTGAATCATTATCCGATCTATCCAACTGTAGCGTGGATAACGCAGGGCACCGGCGAATACCGAGCACAACGTTGGCTGCCAGGGAGTGCTCAATAAAAACTTACGTACATATGTATTGGTTTGTGGCGAACGTTTTTCTGGCTTACGTGCCGTTAAGTTCACAGCAAAGAATGCACTTGGCATCTGGTTCAATTGCGCGACGTGTTTATTGACGAACTTATTCAACACCGAGCTGAAATGCCCATAACGTACAGAAGCCCCGATGATAACTTGCTGATACTGGCTCAGTTCGATTTGACCAGCTTGAGATAGGTCTTGTATTTCACAAGTGGCCTCCTCTGTTAATTGCTTAGCTATATAAGAAGCTATAGTTTTCGTTTGGCCGTCTCGGCTGGAGTAAAGTATTAGTATTTTCATAGTAATGTTCCTTATGCAGAACTACTCGCGCCAAAATGTTGGGGTGAAAAGGACTAGCAAGGTGAAGACTTCCAGCCGGCCAAATAACATCGTAATCACCAATATCCATTTGGCTGCGGGATTCATAGATGTAAAGTTATCAGCCACTACCCCCAAACCGGGCCCGAGGTTATTCAACGTCGCAGTGACAGCCGCGAAGGCAGAAAATTCATCAACCCCAGTCGCAACGATCGCTAACATACTGATAATGAATACCAGCGCATAAGCAGAGAAAAAGCCCCAAACTGCTTCAAGGATCCGCTCGGGTAATGCACGCCGCCCCAGTTTAATGGTGTAAACCGCATTAGGGTGGACCAACCGTTTTAACTCGCGTGAACCTTGTAAGTAGAGCAAGAGGATACGAATAACTTTTAGACCGCCCCCGGTAGACCCCGCACAACCACCAATAAAAGCAGAACACAATAAGAGTAAGGGCAAGAAGAGCGGCCACTTCGCAATACTGTCGGTCGTGAAGCCTGCCGTGGTAGCCATTGAAACCACTTGGAAGAACGCCTGATTTAAGGTTTCTATTCCCGACTTATATACACTATGTTGCCAGAGCACTAAGGTACAAACGATAACCAGTGTCAATTGTACAAAAATAAACATACGGAATTCGGGGTCGCGCCAATAGACTTTCACGCTTCTGCCACTGAGTACCGCAAAGTGTAAACCAAAATTACAGCCAGAAATCAGCAAGAATATGCCAATAATTGTGTTGATCGTTGGGCTGTTAAAGTACCCAATGCTGGCATCATGGGTTGAAAAGCCACCGATAGCTATCGTCGAAAAACTATGAGAGATAGCATCAAACACCGACATCCCCGCCCCCCAAAGGGCAAGCGCACAAGCGATAGTCAGTAGTACATAGATAAGCCAAAGCGTTTTAGCTGTTTCCGCAATACGGGGCCGCATTTTATTATCTTTCAGCGGACCGGGCATTTCTGCGCGATAGAGCTGCATCCCCCCCACGCCCAAAATTGGTAAAATAGCCACAGCGAGTACAATGATCCCCATTCCGCCAAGCCATTGCAGCATTTGTCTATAGAATAGAATTGCTTTGGGAAGTGAGTCCAACCCCACTAATGTAGTTGCCCCTGTGGTAGTTAACCCTGAGAATGATTCAAAGAATGCATCAGTTAATGAAAGATTAGGTCGTTCTGAGAATAAAAAAGGTAATGCCCCGACACTACCCAACACCGTCCAAAATAATACGACGATGAGAAAACCCTCGCGAGGCTTTAACTCATGCTTCTGTTTTCGGTTCGGTAGCCAAAGCAAAAGCCCGATAGACACAGCAACAAAAAAAGTTTCACTGAAGGCACGGCCAGCACCATCACGATAGATCAAAGCCACCAGCCCGGGAATAAACATTGTTCCGGAGAATAGGATGACCAGCAGACCAACAATACGGGTTATGGCACGAAAATGCATTCCGGCACGTTCCTTAGCAATTCACTTGGATGGGGATTATTACGAAATAGGTGTTAATTGCAATGTACCACGACTGAGATCACGCAATTTCTCCCCAACTTGGCAGGCTTGAGTTGCTGGCAGAGAGAGATGAAGTGTTACAAGTTCCGTGTATTCACCCCGTAAAATCTGGCCTTCAACCTGCTGTAATAGCATTTCTACCATAGCAAGCTGCGCATAGTCACACTGTAAAGTATATTCCACCTGGGGAACTTTATATTTTACCGCCACCTGTTTTAGTGCCTGTTGTACACCACTACCATAAGCTTTTACTAACCCACCGGTGCCAAGTTTAATACCGCCGTAATAACGCACAACAACAGCCGTGATTTCGCCAATATCACTCCCCATCAGCTGTGCCAGTATGGGTTTACCGGCGGTACCAGAGGGTTCTCCATCATCGGAAAAACCTAACTGCTGGGAATCAGTCGGGGGACCGGCAACAAAAGCCCAGCAATGATGCCGGGCCGTTGGATGTTGCTGCCTAACCTGCTGAATGAAATCTTTGGCCTCATTAACCCCACAGGTATGAGCCAGCAAGGTAATGAAACGACTTTTCTTGATCTCTTCACTGATAGTAACCGGCATAGCAAGTATCAGGTAAGGCTGCATCAGGCCAGTTTCAGATCACGCGTCATATTTTCGACCCGTTTATCATGAATAACAATATTGTCCTCTATACGAATACCACCATAAGGCTTCAGCGCATCAATGCGACCCCAATTGAAATGTTTGCTGAACTCACTGGTGCGCCAAGGAGCCAACAAAGAATCAATAAAGTACAGGCCCGGCTCAATAGTCAACACCATGCGCGGTTGCAGAATACGTGTACAACGTAGATAGGGATACTTAGATGGTGCGTTCAGGTGCGTACCTTTATCGTCCTGCATAAAACCAGCAGTATCATGTACTTGCAACCCAAGCGGATGACCCAGGCCATGTGGTAGGAATGGGCAGGTAATCCCCTGTTCGACCATCGCCTCTTCGCTGATACCCGTGACTAAATTATGTATACGCAAAAGCTTAGCAATGCGTTGATGCATCTGAACGTGATAATCGGTATAGCGTTCACCACTTTTAATCGTATCGATCAGCGCCAATTGCTCAGTATTAAGGTCGTTAATTAAAGCAGCAAAATCACTATCACGGTCTGCTGCGTAAGTCCGGGTCAAATCGGCAGCATAGCCATTATATTCAGCACCTGCATCAATCAGGAAACTACGCATTTCTGCCGGAGGTTGATGCTGTAAAATCGTGTAATGAAGTACTGCGGAGTGTTCATTCAGCGCGACAATATTATCGTAAGGAACATCAGTATCACGATGACCAGTAGCCATCAGGTAAGCTAGGTTAATATCAAACTCACTCATACCCGACTGGAATGCTTCATATGCAGCACGATGCCCTACGACTGCAGTTTTTTGTGCTTCACGCATGCACGCCAATTCGTAATCCGTTTTATAAGAGCGATAATAATGAAGATAATCCAAGACCGGCTGCGGGTTAATGTTCTCAGCACTGAAGCCTAAAGCTTGTGCACGCTGCTGGGCATAACCAATATAAGCAACACGTTCACGCTGAACAGGTAATTGTTGCGCAATATCATCAGCATTCAGCAATGGCTGAACATCAATATTTTTTGTCCAGAAGCTATCAGGTAGCGGTTCGACACTATGCCAATAGTCTACCGGTGAGTAGAACCATAATTTCGGTGTATTAACTCCATCAACCCATAACCAGCAATTGGGCACTTCAGTTACGGGGACCCAAGCTTTAAACTGTGGATTCACCTTAAAGGGATAGTCACGGTCATCAAGAAAAAGTCGCTGTAATTCACCAGAGTGAATCAGCAATGCGTCTAATTGATGACGCTCCAGCACATCGCGGGTGCGCTGTTGTAGAGTAGATAAATGTTCGTTATATAAAGAAGCCAGCGTTTCCATCACAGTACCCTTAGCTATTAAAACTTAATTTTTTTATCTTATCATAGTCACCGAAACCATGTTTCGATGACGTTTATTCTACAAATTGATAACCACTATACCCCAAATAATGGGTGTTGCAGCCAAGCTCTGCTCGCACAAATAGATCGATTATTTAGTCTCTCGAAACATCTCGAATAAATATGATAAAGATCAATTAGTCTACCTTATTGATTGTGATCTTCACTGCAAAAAAACAATCTCTCATTTGCATTTTATTAACAAAATAACCACACTTCCTGAATATCTGGTCATACCAGATCACCGCGCTTATTCAGGAGATAGATATGCTCTACCAAAGCGAAACATTACAGCTCCACTGGTTGGAAAACGGTATTGCCGAGTTGGTATTTGATGCTCCAGGTTCAGTTAATAAACTGGATACTAAAACCGTAGCCACCTTGGGTGAAGCCTTGAATGTGTTAGAAAAACAAAGTGAACTCAAAGGGTTGCTACTACGTTCAGCTAAGACAGCCTTGATTGTTGGCGCCGATATTACTGAGTTTCTATCCCTGTTTAATGCCCCACCAGAAAAATTGCACCAGTGGCTGGTGTTCGCCAACACCATTTTCAATCGACTGGAAGATTTACCTGTGCCAACCATTTCTGCAATTAATGGATACGCGCTAGGTGGTGGATGCGAATGTATTCTGGCGACTGATTTTCGCATCGCCTCCCCAGAAGCACGTATCGGCCTCCCGGAAACCAAGTTGGGCATCATGCCGGGCTTCGGTGGTTCGGTGCGTTTGCCACGCCTGCTAGGCGCTGATAGTGCACTTGAAATTATTGCCACAGGTAAAGATGTTACTGCCAACGACGCACTAAAGATCGGGCTGGTTGATGCAGTTGTCGCCCCTGAGAAACTGGTCGATTCGGCCTTAACTATGCTGAAACAAGCTATTGACGGTAAGCTCGATTGGCAGGCGGCACGCCGCCCAAAACTGGAACCATTAAAACTCAATCCTACCGAAGCGGCTATGTGTTTTACCATTGCTAAAAGTATGGTCATGCAAGTCGCTGGGAAACACTATCCCGCACCATTGACCGCAGTAAAAACTATTGAAGCCGCCGCAAAACTTTGTCGTACCGAAGCACTGAACTTAGAAACCAACAGTTTTGTCCCTTTAGCGGGTTCCAATGAAGCTCGCGCTTTGGTGGGGATTTTTCTTAACGACCAGTATGTAAAAGCGCAGGCCAAAAAACTGTCCAAAGGCGTCACTGCACCAAAACTGGCCGCGGTTCTAGGGGCTGGAATTATGGGCGGTGGGATTGCCTATCAGTCAGCGCTGAAAGGTGTGCCAGTCATTATGAAAGACATTAATGACAAATCGCTGGATCTTGGAATGAATGAGGCCGCGAAATTACTGAACAAACAGCTGGAACGCGGCAAGGTGGATGGCCTTAAAATGGCAAGTATTCTGGCGACTATTAGGCCAACCTTAGATTATGCGGGTATTGAACGAGCCCAAGTGATCGTCGAAGCTGTGGTAGAGAACCCGAAGGTTAAAGCCGCCGTGCTTGCAGAAGTAGAAACATTAATCGGTGAAGATACCGTTTTAGCTTCCAATACCTCAACGATTCCTATTGATCATTTGGCTAAATCACTCAAACGTCCTGAAAACTTCTGTGGTATGCACTTCTTCAATCCGGTACATCGGATGCCACTGGTTGAAATTATTCGTGGAGCAAAAACCTCGGATAAAACCCTTGCAACAGTAGTTGCTTACGCTACACAAATGGGGAAAACCCCCATTGTTGTCAATGATTGCCCTGGTTTCTTCGTCAACCGCGTCTTATTCCCGTATCTGGCAGGTTTTGGCATGCTGGTTAGAGACGGCGGAGATTTCCACCAAATTGATAAAGTGATGGAAAAACAGTTTGGCTGGCCGATGGGCCCCGCTTATCTATTGGATGTCGTTGGGATTGATACTGCCCATCATGCACAAGCAGTGATGGCGGCCGGTTTCCCTGAGCGAATGAACAAGGATTACCGTGATGCGGTTGATGTGATGTTTGATAACCAACGATTTGGGCAAAAAAATGGCCTAGGATTCTATCGCTATACGCAAGATGCAAAGGGTAAGCCACGTAAAGAAGATGACGAACAAGTGGATAAATTACTGGAGGAAATCAGCCAACCGCTGCAAAAATTCAGCGATAAAGACATTATCGCCCGCACCATGATCCCAATGATCAATGAAGTCGTGCGTTGCCTAGAAGAAGGTATTATTGCCAGCGCAGCCGAAGGCGACATGGCATTGGTTTATGGTCTTGGTTTCCCTCCATTCCACGGAGGAGTCTTCCGTTACCTTGATACGCTCGGTAGCGCAAATTATGTCGAAATGGCTCAACGCTATGCCCACCTTGGGGCGTTATATCACGTTCCTGCGGGCCTACGAGCTAAAGCTGAACATAACGAAAGCTATTATCCTGTGGCAGCAGCGCTGCTTGATGTTTCTACCAATCAACCAGCGTGAGGTCTGAAAATATGGAAAACGTAGTCATTATTGATGCCGTACGTACACCGATGGGCCGCTCCAAAGGGGGAGCTTTTCGTCATGTACGGGCTGAAGACCTCTCTGCCCATTTAATGCGTGCCGTTATCAGCCGTAATCCTGGGTTGAATGCTGCTGAAATCGACGATATTTATTGGGGTTGTGTGCAACAAACATTGGAGCAGGGTTTCAATATTGCCCGTAACGCTTCTTTATTAGCCGAAATTCCTCACAGCGTACCCGCTGTGACCGTTAATCGCCTATGTGGCTCATCAATGCAAGCTCTGCATGATGGTGCACGAGCCATTATGGTGGGCGATGCAAAAATCAGTTTGATTGGTGGCGTGGAACATATGGGCCATGTGCCAATGAACCACGGCGTGGATTTCCATCCAGGAATGGGTCGCACTGTTGCCAAAGCGGCAGGAATGATGGGCTTGACTGCTGAGATGTTGGCTAAAATTCACAATATCAGCCGCCAGTCACAAGATGAGTTTGCACTCCGTTCTCATCAACGTGCTTATGCTGCTACTCAGGCAGGCCATTTCGCAAAAGAAATTGTTGCTACCAATGGGCATGATGCAGAAGGTGTATTAAAACGCTTTGATTTCGATGAAGTTATTCGTCCTGAAACGAGTCTGTCCGGTCTGGCAGCCCTGCGCCCTGCATTTGATCCGGTAAATGGCACAGTCACGGCCGGGTCGTCATCAGCATTGTCCGATGGGGCTTCTGCGATGCTGATTATGAGCGAGTCCAGAGCGAAATCATTAGGTTTAACTCCACGAGCACGTATCCGTTCGATGGCTGTCGTAGGTTGTGACCCCTCAATCATGGGCTACGGCCCGGTACCTGCTAGTCAATTGGCATTAAAACGTGCTGGCCTTGAATTGGCAGATATTGGTTTATTTGAGTTAAACGAGGCGTTTGCTGCTCAGTCACTGGCTTGTCTGAAAGGTTTAGGCCTGTTAGAAAGCATGGACGATAAAGTAAACCTGAACGGTGGAGCCATTGCATTAGGTCACCCGCTAGGCTGTTCAGGGGCACGGATCTCTACCACATTGTTAAATCTGATGGAGCGCCGTGACGTGCAATTTGGGCTGGCAACCATGTGTATCGGCCTAGGACAAGGTATTGCGACCGTATTTGAGCGCTTATAGTAGCCAAATACATATAACCACCCGACCTCAAGAATTAGGGGCCTGAACGCAGGCCCTGCTCACCGAGGTATATCATGTTTAGTTGCCATTTCCCCGCCTGTCATGGGCGGGTTTTTTATCTCTCTTTTATTTTTATCTCTTTTAGATAAAGGCAAAAGCATCACCAAAGATATGTTCTTCCTGCGCGCCACGCTCCACACAAAAACGCTCACGGGCAATTTTAGCCATTTCAAAACGCCCCGCGATGTAAATGTCCTGCTCAGCTAAAGAACCGTAATCTTGCAGTACAGCACTCAGTACAGTCCCTGTGCGCCCACGCCAGCCTTCTTCCGGTTGTTCTACTACGGGAATGACTTTCAACTGCGGATACTTAATCGATAGTGCCTCCAACTCACCTAAGTCATACAGGTGTACCGCTTCACGACCTCCCCAATAGATAGAGACTTCGCGATCAGGTTGTTCCGCTAACGCGGCTAACAAGATTGAGCGCGCATAAGAGAAGCCAGTACCGCCAGCAATCAGAACCAACGGACGCTTACTCCCTTCACGGAACCAGGCATCTCCATGAGGAATATCAACATCCAGTGTTTTCTCTTTTAGGATGCGGTCCATCACCGCCATTGCGTACAAATTCAGCTCTGAAGCACCGATATGTAACTCGATAAAGTCTTGCTGCAACGGTGTGGAAGCCATCGAAAACGGACGCTTATCACGCTCATCCATCACCACCATCAAATACTGCCCGGCGCGGAAAGAAAAAGAAGATTCAGGCACCAATTGCACCCGGTACACCGTATCGGTAATGGCCTCTACGGAGGTTACTTTACAGCTTAAAGTTGTCATGCCGTCCCTCTGTCGGGTCATCAAATGCAAAACCAAGTACAAAGCCGACGCTGGTTAGCGTTTCGCGTCTTTGTCACTGAAAATAGCCAGCTCATCCCAAATAGCATCAATACGGGCACGGACCTCTTCGTCCATCTTAATTGGACGCCCCCATTCACGCGGAGTCTCTGCTGGCCATTTGTTGGTGGCATCCAGCCCCATTTTCGATCCCAAGCCGGAAACCGGTGAGGCGAAATCCAAATAATCTATCGGTGTGTTTTCAATTAACACAGTATCGCGGGATGGGTCCATCCGGGTGGTGATCGCCCAAATTACATCATTCCAATCACGAGCATTAATATCGTCATCACAAACAATAACAAACTTGGTATACATAAACTGGCGTAAAAACGACCATACTCCCATCATCACGCGTTTGGCATGGCCTGCATATTGTTTCTTGATGGTTACCACCGCCAACCGGTATGAGCACCCTTCTGGTGGCAAGTAGAAATCAACAATTTCCGGGAATTGCTTTTGTAAAATAGGCACAAAGACTTCGTTCAGTGCCACCCCCATCACCGCAGGTTCATCCGGTGGCCGGCCCGTATAAGTTGAATGATAAATTGCGTCTTGGCGCTGTGTAATATGCGTGACGGTAAACACGGGGAAATTATCTATTTCATTGTAATAGCCCGTATGATCGCCATAAGGACCTTCCGGAGCCATATCCCCCTGCTCGATATATCCTTCCAATACAATTTCTGCACTTGCAGGAACTTCAAGGTCATTGGAAAGACACTTCACCACTTCCGTTTTATGCCCGCGTAACAAGCCAGCGAAGGCATATTCAGACAGCGTGTCTGGTACTGGGGTCACTGCGGCTAAGATCGTAGCAGGGTCTGCTCCCAAGGCGACAGCGACCGGAAAACGTTCACCAGGGTGTGCCTCACACCATTCCTGATAATCCAGCGCACCACCACGATGGGATAGCCAACGCATAATTAATTTGTTTTTACCCAGTACCTGCTGGCGATAGATGCCTAGGTTCTGTCGCTCTTTATGGGGACCACGTGTAATAGTCAATCCCCAAGATACTAGCGGTGCGGCATCTTCTGGCCAGCAGTGCATCACAGGGATGCGGCTTAAATCAACATCATCACCTTGCCAAACTTGCTCCTGACACGGGGCCGAGTTCAAGCGTTTCGTTGGCATATTCAATACCTGCTTAAATTTTGGCAGCTTATCAAGTAAGTCACGGAAACCTTTTGGAGGATCGGGTTCTTTCAGGAAGGCCAATAACTTACCAACATCTCGCAGGGCGCTGACATCTTCTTGCCCCATCCCCATGGCGACTCGCTTAGCGGTGCCAAACAGATTACACAGCACGGGCATGCTGTAACCTTTAGGGTTCTCAAAAAGTAACGCAGGCCCACCAGCACGTAACGTGCGATCGGCAATTTCTGTCATTTCCAAATAAGGATCAATGGGCTGGCTAATACGTTTAAGTTCACCCCTCTGTTCCAGTAATGAGAGGAAGTCACGTAAGTCACGGTATTTCATGCTGATCATTTCGGCGGCTATGGGATGCGCCATTATAGGCTGTCTTTATAGTGGTTGCTGTCTTTTTGTTAAAAATGAATACAAACTCACCTTAAAATAACGTCATGTTATTATTTATCGCTAATTCTCATCAGCGTAGGTACAATCCGTACCGCTCAAAATAATCTGTATATTGGAAGTGATCCATTTATCCTCACTATATCTCGCTCACTGCTTTTGTTATGCTGCTAAATAGTACCCAAAGGTATGTGAAACTATGAAATCTTGGTATTTATTATATTGTAAACGCGGTCAGATTTTACGCGCCAAAGAGCATTTGGAACGGCAGACTGTAAACTGTTGGACACCAATAGTGACTATCGAAAAGATAGTTCGAGGGAAACGTATTGAGGCAATAGAGGCTCTATTCCCCAATTATTTATTCGCTGAGTTTGACCCGGAAAATATCCATACCACAACCGTCAGCGCCACCCGGGGGGTTAGCCATTTTGTTCGTTTTGGTACACAGCCCGCAGTGATCCCAGCAACCGTCATTGCAGATATGCAAGCCCATGCTGTGGATAAGATAATTGCCCCGGAAGTACCGGTACCCGGTGATACTGTAACAATTATTGATGGCGTTTTTGCCGGATTACAGGCTATTTATACCGAACCTGATGGTGAAGCCCGCTCGATGTTGTTACTGAATATGCTCAATAGCCAAATTAAGCATAGCCTGGACAATCGTCAGTTCGAAAAGCAATAACACGCTAACTTACAATAATCTAGATGGGTATTACCTCATCATTATAGAATTCATTCAGATAGGCGCAGCCAGTGCCTATCTGAATGCTGTGACTCTTAAGCTATAATCCCTTAGCGCTGCATCTGGTCATCATGTAGCCATTGCGCAACTTGCTTTGCGAAATAAGTTAATACGCCATCCGCACCTGCCCGCTTAAAGCATAACAACGATTCCATCACCGTCGGTTTCTCTTGAAGCCAGCCATTTTGAATCGCTGCCATATGCATGGCATATTCACCAGACACCTGATAGGCAAAGGTTGGAACACCAAAAGTATCTTTCACCCGGCGTACAACATCCAGATATGGCATTCCTGGTTTTACCATCACCATATCAGCACCTTCTTGTAAATCTTGGGCTATTTCTTGCAGTGCTTCATCACTGTTGGCGGGATCCATCTGATAAGTTTTTTTATTCCCCCCTTTTAGATTGCCGCTCGAGCCTATGGCATCGCGGAATGGACCATAGTAGCAAGACGCATACTTAGCTGAATAAGCCATTATCTGGGTGTTTACTAACCCTTGGAGCTCTAATTGATCACGAATTGCGCCTATACGGCCATCCATCATATCGCTTGGTGCAATAATCTCAGCGCCAGCTTCAGCATGCGATAGTGCCTGACGTACTAGAATCTCTTTGGTGACATCATTGATCACGTAACCATCAGAATCAATCACACCATCTTGACCATGGGTCGTATAGGGATCGAGTGCAACGTCAGTCAGAATACCTAGCTCAGGAACTGCATCTTTCAACGCACGCACAGTACGCTGAACTAGACCATCCGGGTTATACGCCTCTTCTGCATATAATGATTTTTTTCCCGCTTCAATAACCGGGAATAGCGATATAACCGGCACACCGAGCTTAGCAATTGTTTCTGCTTCTTTCAGTAGCAGATCAATTGTCATGCGAGAAACACCCGGCATTGAAGTAACGGCTTGCTGCTGGTTAGTCCCTTCCATGACAAACACCGGATAAATCAGGTCATTGACCGTCAATTGATTCTCGGCAACCAAACGGCGACTGAAGTCATGACGGCGTACACGGCGCATACGGCGACCAGGAAAGGTGCCCGGAAATGCATAGCTCATATTGTTCTCCTAACTCAAACCAGCCGGAAAACCCGGCGGGCGTTTTCATCAGTTTTCTGTCCTAGCCAATTAGGGTCTTCTTGTCGCCAGGCTGCAACCTGCTGGACGATATGGGGCAGAAAACAGGGTTCATTGCGACGTGATGCCGGCTTAGGATTCAAATCCCTTGGCAATAAATAGGGGGCATCAGTTTCCAATAATAACTGCTGAACAGGAATACGCGGTAACAAAGCTCTAAGATCAAGGCCACGACGCTCATCGCAAACCCAACCAGTGATACCTATAGATAAACCCAATGCTAAACAGGCATCTAATTCATCACCGTTACCCGTGAAGCAATGCACAACAGCCGCCGGTATTTTATCTAGCCAAGGAACCAACAAATCAATAAAACGCTCGTGAGCATCACGACAATGCAAAAATACCGGCAGCGAAAGTTCGGCAGCCAAAGCTAATTGAGCGGTAAATGCGATTTCTTGTTGCGCTGGGGTGGAAAAATTACGGTTAAAGTCTAACCCGCACTCACCAATAGCGACTACGGGGACAGTAGCTGCCAAAGTGCGAATCTTCTGCTCGACACTATCTTGCCAGCTGCTCGCATGATGAGGGTGAACACCTGTAGTCGACCAACAATAGCCAGGGTATTCAGCGGCCAGAGTCTGTGCTGCCAAGCTTTCATCTGCATCAGTACCGGTAATCAGGATACCGAGAACCCCGGCTTCTTTTGCCCGGCGGACTACCTGATGACAATCTTTTGCAAACTGTATGCTGGTTAAATTAACACCGATATCAAACATAAGTGTTCCAAAACAGAAGCCGCCCAAAAGGGCGGCTAAAACATCAACTCATCAATTTAAGGTGCTTTCGGATGACTATCTGTGCCTTCATTTTCTTCAATATCTGCACGGCGCTGTTTACCGGTATAAAAACGGGCAAAGAATACACCAACCTCAAATAACAGATACATCGGAATAGCCAACAGTGTTTGTGACAATACATCTGGAGGTGTAAGGAGCATCCCTACAACAAAGGCGCCGACAAACACATAAGGCCGCTTTTTCTTCAATGCTTCTGGGGTTGTTACACCCGCCCAGCACAAGAGAATGATCGCAATCGGAACTTCGAAAGAAATACCAAAGGCCATAAAGAGCGCCATGACAAAATCGAGGTATTTGGTGATATCTGTCGCTATCAGTACGCTTTCTGGCGCTGTTTTGGCGAAAAAGCCAAAAGCCAATGGGAAGACGACAAAGTATGCAAATGCCATCCCAAGATAAAATAAAAGGCTACTGGATATCAACAACGGTACCATCAAGCGGCGCTCATGCTTATATAATGCAGGAGCAATAAATGCCCAAACCTGATAAAGAATCATCGGTGCAGAAACGAACACCGAAACCATCATGGTCAGCTTGATAGGAGTGAAAAACGGTGATGCTACATCCGTTGCAATCATACTGGCACCGGCAGGCAACTGTTTGATCAACGGCGCTGACACCAAATGATAGATGTCATTGGCAAAAAAGACCAATACCAGAAAAACCACCAAAATAGTGATTATACAATTCAGTAACCGCTTACGCAGTTCTATCAGATGAGAGATAAGAGGTTGGGTATCATCAACAGCCATGTTTACCGATCGCCGCCAGGTTGGTGAATACGAGATTGGTCAGCACTGGATAAATCCGTGCCATCGGAATCGATTGTGTCGATTTGCTTCCTGATTACGGGTTTATCCATAACATCGGCTAACCCTACTTCTTGTTCTGGAATCAACTTAGCCGAGCCCTTTCCCTGAACCGCCAATTTTACAGCAGTAACAGGTGCAGTTTCGATTACAGAATCAGCCGCTGACGCCGCCTCCGCTTCAAGTATATTAGGGACCTGCACCGATGCGGAAACCTGTGTTGCTGGCTCCGCTGGCGTGACACCATCATGAATCGCTTCCGGTTCTGTCACCAATGGGTTATGGATCGTATGTGGAGCTTCTGAGCCAGCATCAGCATGATAAGAACGTTTTAGCGCTTCTGCAGCTTCTTTGAGTTCATCCATCGACGCCTTCAATTCAGGCGTCAAATTTTGTAAGCCAGCCTGCTCTACCTTTTTCAGGCTGTCTTGTAACTCTTGTAGTTTTAGCTCTTGTGCCAACTCGTTTTGTACGGTTGCAGCAAGCGAACGCAATGTACGAATCCAGCCAGAGACAGTTCTTACAGCTACGGGTAATCGCTCTGGCCCCAGCACGACCAGACCGATAACAAGAACCAGTAGCAGTTCACTAAACCCGATATCGAACACAGCTTATCCCTGTTCTTTTTCGTGACTCTTAGATTCTTCAGCTTTTGCTGCAAGCTGTTGTTTCTCAGTAATCGATTTCGCAAAGTCAGCATCATTGCTGGTCTTATCAACGTTTGTTGGTGGAGTTTGCGAATCATCGCCAATCGCTTTTTTAAAGCCCTTGATCGATGCGCCCAAATCTGACCCTAACGTCCGCAATTTGTTTGTACCAAACAGCAGAACTACGATCACAGCAATTATTAATAACTGCCAAATACTTATACTACCCATTACATGCACCTCTATTTATAGGGGTTATTCCACAGAGAAACGTATTATACGTTATACAGCCTCTGTGGATACTGATCTAACTTACCGCACTTTGAACTAGCTCATAGCTTATTGAACAAGTTTATATAACTCACGGTTATGTAATAACCCATAACCCAACATTCTCAGCGATAAATAATTTAACTGGTACGTCGCCAACCGATAAACCAAGCCAATACACCTGCAACAATGAACCCTGTAGAGATTTCGGTTGCATCGGCCAAGAATAAGATAGTACCGCTCACTAATAGTGTAGCGCCAACGCCGAACAAATACCGTGACTGCCCCTGACGTTGTTGCTGACCTTGTATCTGTATAGTGAGCTTCTCCACACTTTGCTGTAATAATTTATGCTGCTGTAAGCTGTCGTAAACCAGTTCTGGTAGCTCAGGGAACTTCTCAGCCCAGAAAGGGGCTTTCTCTTTTAATGCACGGATTACGGCAGGTAGGCCGACCTGGTCCCGCAGCCAACTTTCCAGGAACGGCTTGGCGGTAGTCCAGAGGTCAAGCTGAGGATAAAGCTGACGCCCTAACCCTTCAACATATAACAAGGTTTTCTGTAACAGAACTAACTGTGGCTGTACTTCCATATTAAAACGGCGCGCGGTGTTAAAGAGATTCAGCAGCACATGCCCAAATGATATTTCTGCCAGTGGTTTTTCAAAGATAGGTTCGCAAACGGTACGGATGGCGAATTCAAAATCTTCGACATTGGTATCTCGAGGTACCCAGCCAGAGTCCACATGTAACTCAGCAACCCGGCGGTAATCGCGGTTAAAGAAAGCAATGAAATTCTCAGCTAGATAACGTTTATCTGCTTTATTCAGTGAGCCGACAATACCGCAATCAATACCAATATAAAGCGGATCATGAGGATGTTCATAGCTGACAAAAATATTCCCCGGATGCATATCTGCGTGGAAAAAGCTGTCACGGAAAACCTGGGTGAAAAAGACTTGCACCCCGCGCTCTGCCAGTAACTTCATATTGGTACCTTGGTCTTCTAAAGCAGCAATATCAGATACCGGGATGCCGTAAATCCGTTCCATGACCAATACACTTTCACGACAATAGTCCGAATACACCTCGGGAATGTAGAGCATTGGACTGTCTTCAAAATTACGACGTAGTTGAATGGCATTAGCCGCTTCACGCAGAAGGTTCAGTTCATCAAGCAGCGTTTTTTCATATTCACGAACAACCTCACGCGGGCGTAATCTGCGGCCATCAGGTAAAAGCTTTGGTACCCAACCAGCTAAACGATACATTAAACGCACATCAGCTTTAATAATCGGCAGGATATCAGGGCGAATAACCTTCAGTACGACTTCCTTACCATTCTCTTTTAAGCGTGCAGTATGCACTTGAGCAATGGAAGCTGAAGCTAGAGCTTGTGAATCAAAATCATCAAACCATGTTTCTAACGCCCCCCCCATTGCAATCTCAATATGTTTACGCGCTAACGCACCATCAAAAGAAGCGACCCGATCTTGTAGCAGAGCTAATTGATCGGCAATATTTGGAGGAAACAAGTCACGGCGCGTGGACATCATTTGGCCGAATTTGATCCAGACAGGCCCCAACTCCTGCAAAGCAAGACGTAAACGCTCACCTAATGACTTATCTTTATGTCGGTTAGATAACCAAAAAAACAGATGACGCCCAACCCGTAGTGGTAGCGTCAGACGTATATTTGGAATTAATTCATCCAACCCATAACTCAAGAAGACCCGAATGATTAAGTACAGGCGCCGAAGTTCTCCTGGCGTCATTATTTTGTCTCCATAGTTGCCAATCTGGAACTCAAAGCTTCGGTTGCACGAGCGGTTACATCGACTTCTTCATGAAACCACATGACTTCCAGCGGGTTGGGAGCCATTTTCCACTCCTCGGTGATAGCTTCAGCCAAATAATGCTGCTGTTGCCGTAATTGCCTACTAAGAAAACCGCTACTTTTGTGAATAGCTTGTCCCAGACTTTCAGCAGCAACATCACCCACATAAGGTGCCAACCATTCTGCAAGATCCCACTCAGCAAGATCTAATAGCGCGACAAGTTGCTGGACTACTTGAATGTCACCTTCAACCACCAGTTCACCCGTACGCATTAAAGGCGAAAGTTGCTGGCGGTCACGTAATCTTGCCAATACAGCGACATCCGTTTTGACTATGCAGTCCGCATCATCATCCCACTGGCTTAAGACATCGACTTGGCGCTCGCTAAACACGAACAGCAATGGGAAATTTATTTCACGTAATTCAATACGTAACACTTTGCCCACTAAACGTGAACGTGTAGCTTTCAGGCTTTTATCATTAAACAACACACCATTGAGAACCGTTTCTAAGGCTGCGGTTATCAGGGGGGTCAGTAACCTTGGTTTCAATAAAAAGGGCTTCAGCATTAGTGTTCTTAGTGACATAGCCATATTCCTGTTAGAACTTAAAACCCCGATGTAACGCAACAATGCCACCGGTTAAATTGGAATAGGTTACGTTTTCAAACCCAGCGTCGGCCATCATACCTTTTAGTGTTTCTTGATCAGGATGCATCCGAATAGATTCTGCCAGATAGCGATAACTTTCAGCGTCCTGAGCCACAAGCTCACCAATTTTAGGCAAGATATGGAAGGAGTAGGCATCGTAGGCTTTGCTTAACGGTTCGAGGAGAGGCTTAGAGAACTCAAGAACTAACAGACGTCCACCCGGCTTCAGTACCCGAAACATAGAACGTAATGCTTTTTCTTTTTCGGTGACATTTCTCAAACCGAATGAAATGGTAATGCAGTCAAAATAATTATCAGGGAAAGGTAAAGCTTCAGCATTGGCCTGCACATAGCTAACATTACCTACGATACCCTTATCACGGAGTTTTTCACGCCCCATCCGCAACATGGATTCATTAATATCAGCCAGGACGACTTCACCCTGTTCACCCACTAAACGGGAGAACTTAGCTGTCAGATCGCCAGTACCGCCTGCTAAATCCAACACGCGTTGGCCACGACGGACACCGCTACAGTCAATCGTAAAACGCTTCCAAATACGATGAACACCAAATGACATCAGGTCATTCATTAGATCGTATTTAGCTGCTACGGAATGAAAAACTTCTGCCACCATGCCTTCTTTCTGCTCTTTGGCTACGGTGCGAAAACCAAAATGGGTGGTTTCCTTCTCCTGATCTACCATTTTCTATGCCTGCTTTTCAGTCAATCTTTCGAAGAAGTGTACCAGAACTCCGATGAAAGCCCCACATCCCCTAGCTGCGGTGCCAATTAAATTACTCTGGGAATCCCCCCGATTCTGCGTCATCGGATAGCGCTAAATCCCCCTCAGGTTGATGCTCCGCGCAGGCTTTTTCTGCCAGTAATGGGCTAATAGGCCGCTTTACCTCGACCCCTAGAGTGCGAAAACTTTCTATTTGCCCAATCAGGTTACCACGCCCCTGGGACAGCTTATTCATTGCCTGGTGATAGCTTAGTTGTGCTTTATCGAGGCTTTGCCCCAAAGATGCCATATCATCAACAAACAAGCGTACTTTGTCATAAAGTCTGGCGGCCCTTTCAGCAATACGTTGCGCATTTTGGCTTTGATGCTCGTAACGCCACAAATTGGTGATAGTGCGCAAAGCCACCAGTAATGTGGTAGGGCTGACCAACATGATATTGTGTTGTAGTGCTTCGTTGATCAACTCAGGCTGGCGGTCAATAGCCACCAAAAATGCAGGTTCTACCGGGATAAACATCAACACATAATCGAGGGAGCGTAAACCGGGGAGTTGCTGGTAATCTTTACGCCCCAGCATCCTGATATGACCACGCAATGATGATAAATGTTCATTCAACGCAACCTCACGTTCAGCCTCATCTTCGCTATTAAAATAACGTTCATAGGCAACCAATGACATTTTAGCGTCAATAATGACATCTTTGCCTTGGGGTAATCGAACAATAACATCCGGCTGCATACGACTGGTTTGGTCAATTTTAACACTAACCTGTGTTTGATATTCATGCCCCTCACGCAACCCTGATGCTTCAAGCACTTTGGCCAGAACGACTTCCCCCCAGTTACCCTGCGTTTTATTATCCCCTTTCAAAGCCTTGGTCAGATTCAATGCCTCTCGCGCCATCTGGGCATTCAATTGTTGCAGGCTCCGAATTTCGTGAGTCAGAGTGTGACGCTCCCGAGCTTCTTGCCCAAAGCTATCCTGAACCTGACGGCGAAAGCCATCAAGCTGCTCACGTAAAGGTAATAGCAGGCGATCTAAGCTTTGCTTATTCTGTTCATCTGCCCGACGCCCCGTTTGTTCAAAGATACGGTTTGCCAAATTTTCAAACTGAGTGGTCAGCCGCTGCTCACTATTAAGTAATAAACGCTGCTTTTCTTCTGTGGCTAAGCGAGTTTCTTCTAAGCGGATGGTGACTTCACGTAACTCGGCTTCTTGGGCACTGTTGATTTCCCTTTGAGTCCGCAATTCTTGATTAAGCTGTTCACATTCATTACGCCAATGAGCAAACTGCTGTAATTTTTCGCTATTTGCCGCTAATTGGCTATGCAAATTACGTTGTTCCAACTCACTTTGCCGTAACTGTTGCTCATTACGTTGTTGAGTCATCTGCAATGCAGCAACACTTTGTTGTGCCTGCTGTAATGCCTGCTCCAGTAATCGCCGTTCAATATCTTGCTGTGCTTTTGTTCGCTGCTGGGACAAACTGGCAATTAACCACCCGATCAGCCCCCCAACCAAACAGCCACCCAGCCCATAAAATAAACTGATATCCACGGTTATCCCCCTACTACTCTAATGTCAGTCAAGGTAAGGGGATACTGTATGGATGTCCAGAGTGTTTTTGCGTTACATCTCATCTTGCGAAGCTGTACGCATAAATAATAAACAGGCAAAAAAACGTTTCCCCTGAGGATAAGAAACAGGCTAAAACTATTAGCCGTTGAACACCCGCTAACCACCAATAACTTCAAAAAATAAGGTTAGCCTATCCAGTTGGAAAGCCATTTAATGCCGAACGCTCCCGGAGCCAGAATGCCAAAAGCCCAAATCAGGGCTGAGGTAATATTAGCCAGTTGGAAATAGCGTTGGGGCATTGCACAAATGCCGGCGACGAGAGGAACGATAGCGCGCAACGGGCCGAAGAAACGGCCAATGAAGGCCCCAAAGAACCCCCAACGCTCGAAGAAAGCATGGCCCCGAACAAGTAACTGAGGATTTCGGGAGAGTGGCCATAAGGTGGCAACGCGGTCCTTGTAATGAATTCCGACCCAATACGAAGCCCAGTCACCGAAGAAAGCACCTGCAGCAGCAGCGGCCCAGATTGGCCAGAAAGGAATACCACTTTCACCAATCAGTGCGCCTAACCCAAGCAAAATCACCGTCGCTGGCAATAACAGGGAGAGAAAAGCCAATGATTCACCAAAAGCTAGAATAAAAACAATCGGTATGGCCCACGCTTCATGTACGCGAACAAAATCAATAGTGGTAGTAATGGCATCATTAAGGGTCACGCTTATGTCCTGTGATTGATAGAGTCGAACTATACCCAAAGTAGTTGGCGTTGCAGATAGGCAGCAAACGAACGAATCCCGATGAACTTATTCGCTGTAAGGTCAACGACAAGCCAGTGACTCTAGTGAGTAAGAGCCGCTAACCCCCTGTAACGTCAAATAAAAAGGGGACTACCCAAAGTTAGTTGGCGTTGCAGGTAGGCAGCAAACGAACGAATCCCGATGAACTTACTCGCTGTAAGGTCAACGACAAGCCAGTGATTCGAGTGAGTAAGAGCCGCTAACACCCCTGCAACGTCAAATAAAAAGGGTATTACCCAAAGTAGTTGGCGTTGCAAGTAGGCAGCAAACGAACGAATCCCGATGAACTTACATCAGTAAGTGATTCGGGTGAGTGAGCGCAGCTAACACCCCTGCAACGTCAAATACGAAGGGTATATCAGCATACTCAAAATGCGGTAGCTATAACTTAACAAAAAATAAACGGCTAGAAGATTCCAGCCGTTTAAACAAATTAGCGCAATAAATCAGTAATATCAGGCGTTGGCGGTGACCACTTTGTTGCCAGCCATCTCAGCAGACCTGCGTATCCATAGCTCACGCCATTTCCTCAGCGCGGAGATCAAGATGATTACACCCAAGGTCATCATGATAATTGAGATGATGCCATTGAACAGGTTGTAGCCTTTAGCCGCTGAGTTAAAGTACACGTGAGTGATCATCCAATAGCCGGCGTAATTTACTGTGATAAACAAGTAAGCCAGAGGAATAACACAGGTCAGCATATACACACGCTTGGTTGCCAAGCGCAGGATGATCGTGGCACCAATGATTAAGCCAACAGAAGCCATTAGTTGGTTCGATACACCGAACAATGCCCAAACAGAGTTAATGTCACCAGAGTTAAGGAGGTAACCCCACAATGCACAGGCAATAACACTACAAACCAATGTTCCTGGTAACCAATCGGTCCGTTTCAGTGGTGCCCATATATCGCCCAGGAAATCTTGTAGTAAATAACGGGCAACACGGGTACCTGAGTCAACCGCAGTCAGGATAAACACCGCTTCAAACATAACAACAAATTGGAAGAAGTAAGCAGCCAAACTATTAAACCATGGCACACGAATGAAGATATCGGTCATCCCTACAGCCAGAGTGACAGCACCACCAGTTCGGCCATACAGGTCCAAACCAATTTCTTCACTCAATTTTGGCAGGTTCACAACCTCCATACCAAGCGCGCTCCAGGCTTCAGCCGAAGAGTTAATGGCAAAGTAGTCAGCAGGATGCAAAGAGGTTGCGGCGATAAGGGCCATAACCCCAACCATACATTCTGCCAGCATCGCACCAAAACCGACGGGCAAGATATCGCTCCATTTATCGATCTGTTTCGGTGTCGTACCCGAACCGATAAAGGCATGGAACCCCGAGATAGCACCGCAGGCAATAGTAATAGAGATAAACGGCCAAACTGGTCCCGCGAGAACCGGGCCACCGCCGTGAATAAACTGTGTTACCGCAGGGAATTGAATTTCAGGGTTAATGAAGACAACCCCAACAATCAGTGCACCGAACACACCGATCTTCATAAAGCTGGAAAGGTAACCTCGTGGGGTTAACAGCATCCAGACAGGCAGTGCGGTTGCAAAGAAAGCATACATTGGCAGAATAATACTGACAGTATCAGCTTTCAGCATTAACCATTCGCCAAGCCAAGTGCCTTCAATATATGGGCCAACAAATACACACACCATGATGGCGACGATCCCCACATACGAGGCCCCTTTCATGCTGCCAGTCATGCGCTCCCACAAGCCAACACAGATGGCGATAGGGATGGTCATGAACACTGCGAAAGTCCCCCAAGGGTTACGTTCCAGAGCATGTACCACCACCATCGACAACCCGGCCATGGTAATAGTGATAATGAACAACATCGCCAAGCCGGTACACCAGCCAGCAACTGGCCCGAGTTCGGATTTAGCCACTTCTGACAGGGATTTCCCCTGATGTTTCATTGAGGCAAACAAGACGACCGTATCGTGCACTGCACCGCCGATAACACAACCGATCAAAAGCCATAAGAAGCCGGGTAAATACCCGTATTGAGCAGCCAACACCGGGCCAACCAAGGGGCCTGCCGCCGCGATTGCGGCGAAGTGGCTACCAAAGTTCACCCACTTTTTAGTCGGAACGTAATCTTTGCCATCTTCAAAGATATGGGAAGGGGTAACTTCACTGTCATCGACGCGCAGCACCTTACGAACAAAAAAGATACCGTATAAACGGTAACAGATCGTAAGGATACACGCGGAAGCGATAACAAAGGTAATCGCATGTTGCATGAGCATTCTCTCCAGGGAATTTATCAGGCGTAAACATACGCCTCACCATAAGAGAAATATCAGCGAACTGGTTAAGCGGTAGTTTGTATCATTAAGCGGTTAAAAAGAGTCACCCAATGGTGGGCCTATACCATAAGCCGGAGATAGACTATTGATATAGACAACGGCCGTGTGGCCCCAATGCGAAGCTCTTGGGGCCATAAAACTGTGGCGATTTTATAAACACGGGCGCTGAACATTACTTGAGAAAATACGGGGGTACCGACCCCAACTCTTCGCCTAGGCCAAGAAATAAAAGGCAAGAGGTAACGCATTATGCTAAAAAACGAATGCCATAAAAAATAACCCGTTACTCTAAAAAATAAGACTGTAGTTTTTCTCGCTCAATACTGCCAAGACCGAACTCATGCTTTAACCAACGCTCCCTGCTTCCATAACGATCATGAATGCTCCGCAGAGCAGTTTGAATAAACTCTTCTCTGGCAGAAAGAACAAATGCAAATTGCTCCAGAGCCTGATCATTCAGTTTTAGCGCCAATTCAGCCAGCATATGCTCACGAAAAGGCTTCAGGGTGGCTTCCGTCAACAGATAATCTTCCAGCACAGTAGACTCATCAGCTCCCAAAGCAAACAACACCAACGCAGCCCCTACACCCGTGCGATCTTTTCCAACCGCACAGTGCTGTACAACACCGCTAGCGACATGGTCCGTTGATGCACAATTTTGCAATAAATTGACCAATTGCTGATAAGCCAAGTTGTTAAAAGGTAAGCGGTGATAAAGCTCGAACATAAAGGCACGAGCATCAAATGCGGCTAATGTCTCGTTAGTCAATTTTTCCAGATTGGCATTCACCTCACTACTGAGCGGATTGGCCGGTATATTGTGATAGTGAGCACCGGGCCATAAAACATCAGGCTTAGCCAGGACTTCATCGGTATCACGGTAATCAATAATTTGGGTAACGCCACCATTACTGAGAAAATCACAATCGTTGGTACTCAAACGATCAAGCGAGCCAGAGCGAAATAACAAACCGGGTTTTATCCGCCGGCCATCAGCGGCAAGGTTACTCCCGAGATCACGAAAGTTAATACCACCATCCAGTGGGATCAGGGAGGGATGAGCGAAGGTCGCCATGTCTTCCTCTTATTATTGTTCGTTATAAGAGCTATGACCTTATCAGATTATCTGATGAAATAAAGAACGGGCCAGTAAACTGACCCGATAGCAAACCCTTTACTTCCATCAATCGCTGGAATTACAGCAGGTGACGAGCGGCTTCGACTACAATTTTTACTGCATGGCTTTCAGTGGTTTTCATAGTTTCTTCGTTTGGGATCTCTTGCTGAGTACGGTTAACAATAACCCCGGCGACCATACCGGCACGCAGGCCCTGACTCGCGCACATGGTCAGCAAAGTTGCAGATTCCATTTCATAATTCATCACTCCCATCGATTGCCACTCTTCCATAGAGCCTTTGAAATGGCGAACAACACGGCCAGAGAAAGTATCGTAACGCTCCTGCCCTGGATAGAAAGTATCTGAAGAGGCCGTAATACCAATGTGAGTCGTCGCCCCTACCGATTTAGCGGCATTGACCAATGCTGTCGTACAGGAAAAGTCAGCCACCGCCGGGAACTCCATTGGTGCAAAGTGTAGGCTGGCACCGTCCAAACGGACTGCCGCAGTGGTGACTAATACATCACCGACATTAATATGTGGCTGAATAGCCCCTGTTGTACCAATACGTAGGAAGGTACGCACACCAAGCTGTGCCAACTCCTCGACGGCAATTGAGGTAGAAGGCCCCCCGATCCCCGTAGAACAAACAATCACAGCCTTGCCATCTAATTCAGCACGCCATGAGGTAAATTCACGATGAGAAGCCAGATGTACTGGGTTATCCATTAATTTAGCGATTTTCTCAACACGTTGTGGATCACCGGGAACGATAGCCAGCGTCGCCCCTTGTAGATCATTTTTGGTGAGGCCCAAGTGAAAAACATCGGATTTAGCCATGTGTGAGACTCCTCTTTCATGAGAGATGTTATAGGGAGGAACAAAGAAATACTTTACTCAAAATAAGAACACCATTTCGTGATTGACGTCACTTAGAAAGAGAAAATGACTATATCAATACATTTTAATTGTGATTTAAATCACAGATAAAACACCTAAAGTCTATTTTTTGTACAAAAAAACAAAGATAGCATTCATTTTATCTGTGAAGAGTAATTAACGAGGCATGAGCCGCACCAACATTAAATCTTCGCACTCACTGTTAGTCTGGCTGCGCAGATTTACAGCTTGAATTATCCAATAGCGTTAATGACAAAAACCTGATCTCATTAATATCAAAGATTACCTATAGTTAAACTCGGCAGCAGCAAACATCAGGGGGTTATTCAACCCGAGAACACTTCCTCACATCGTAAGGAGATCACTGTGAAAACGGATCAACTGATTATACTCAGACAAGCAGCGGGCGGTTTCATACCCGCCGTAACCCCATCAGTTGCAATGGCCCACCATACTGACCCATTGAGTTTGTCACAAACCAAAGGTATTCATTGTGGGGAAACAACGATCCCCTCTCAGGGTGATGCGCTGCCCGCTTATATTGCTAAACCTGACCAACATACAGGGCCATACCCTGTGGTGATTGTCGTGCAAGAAATCTTTGGCGTGCATGAACACATTCAGGATATCTGCCGCCGGCTCGCCAAACAGGGTTATTTAGCAATAGCGCCCGAATTGTATTTTCGTCAGGGCGATGCCAAAGACTATAAAAATATTAATGAATTAGTTAATAATCTGGTGAAAAAAGTCCCTGATCGTCAGGTTTTGGTCGATCTCGATCATACTGCACATTGGGTATCCCGCCATGGTGGGGATATCAAAAAATTGGCCATTACTGGGTTTTGCTGGGGCGGGCGTATTGCGTGGTTGTATGCTGCACACAATCCACAGTTAAAGGCAGCCGTAGCGTGGTATGGCAAATTGGTCGGTGAAAAAACCTTATTTCTACCGAAATATCCGGTCGATATTGCCGTCGATCTCTGCGCTCCGGTGTTGGGGCTATACGGAGGTAAAGACAGCAGTATCACAGCAGAACATATTGAAACTATGCGCCAGGCATTACGCGCTGCGAATGCCGATGCTGAGATTATTGTTTATCCCGAGGCCGGGCATGCTTTTAATGCCGACAATCGCCCAAGCTATCATGCTGAGTCGGCTCAAGATGGCTGGCAACGTATGCTGGATTGGTTTGCCCAACATGGCGTCGCTGCCATCCCTGTTCCAGAAAAAAGCAATAAAAAAGGGCGCGAAAAGCGCCCAAAAAGCCCCACTACACAGAGTAAAACGGTTTAATTAAATCTGTTCTTCACGCAGACGCTGCGCTGCCAGCACCATATTCGCCAGAGCCTGACGTGTCTCAGGCCAGCCACGGGTTTTCAAACCACAATCTGGGTTAACCCACAAACGCTCGGCCGGAATACGCTGAGCGGCTTTGCGTAATAATGCTTCAATCCATTCAACGCTTGGCACATTCGGTGAGTGAATATCATAAACACCGGGACCAATTTCATTCGGGTAAGCGAAATCCTCAAATGATTCCAATAGTTCCATATCTGAACGTGAGGTTTCGATAGTAATCACATCAGCATCCAGTGCTGCAATAGAATCCATGATGTCATTGAACTCGCAATAACACATGTGGGTATGGATCTGTGTATCGTTTTGCGCGACAGCAGCATTCAATTTAAAGGCATCGACGGCCCATTGCAGATAGGCTTGCCAATCAGCACGACGCAGAGGCAAACCTTCACGTAATGCAGGCTCATCGATCTGGATGATACCAATGCCGGCTTTTTCCAAATCTTCCACTTCGTCACGCAGAGCCAGCGCAATTTGCTTGGCAATCGTCTCACGGCTGACATCTTCACGCGGGAACGACCAGCATAGAATGGTGACCGGACCTGTCAGCATGCCTTTTACCGGTTTTTCTGTTAAGGATTGAGCATATTTCGCCCACTCAACAGTAATCGCTTCCGGACGACTAATATCACCAATGATGACCGGAGGTTTCACACAGCGGGAACCGTAACTCTGTACCCAACCATTTTGTGTAAAGACAAAACCATCCAAGTGTTCGCCAAAATATTCGACCATGTCGTTACGTTCTGCTTCACCGTGGACCAGCACGTCCAAGCCCAAGCGTTCCTGTTCAGCAATAGCTTGCTTGATATGCTCGCTGATCCCTGTACGGTAGTTTTTACCGTCCAGACGACCTTGTTTAAAATCAAGGCGCAAGCCTCGGATCTCTGTCGTTTGTGGGAAAGAACCAATGGTCGTGGTTGGCCAGGCAGGCAAATTAAAACGTTTACGCTGAGTTTCAGCGCGTGCTTCATAAGGTAGTTGACGCTCAATATCCTGCGAAGTAATGGCAGCCAAACGCTGCTCAACCTGCTCATTATGCACGCGACTGGAGGAACGACGGGCGCGGATCGGCGCACTGTACGCCGCCAGTTCTGCCAGCTTAGCGTCATTAGGTGCATTCAACGCTTGTGTTAACAGCGCCAGCTCAGCACATTTTTGCAGGGCGAAGGCAAACCAGCTCTTCACTTCTGCATCAAGACGGGTCTCTTCATTTAAATCAATCGGGCTGTGCAGTAAGGAGCAAGAGCTACCCAACCACAGCGGGCGGCTATTAACCAACGGCTGTAAACGCTCAAACCAGCTGCTCAGGTCAGCACGCCATACGTTACGACCATTAATAACCCCCAGAGATAACAGCCACTCTTTTGGTAAGTCTTTATTCAAAACCGCAATATCGTCATGACCCGCAACCACATCAACATGTAAGCCTTGCACTGGCAGTACACGGATAGTGTCGATGTTATGGCCGATACTGTCGAAGTAGGTCGTCAGTAATAATTTGACCTGCCCTTGCAGGGCTTGATAAGCCGGTTGATAAGCATCCAACCACTCTTGCGGTAATTCCAGTACCAATGCTGGCTCATCAATCTGTACCCACTCAATACCCCGTTTTGCTAATTCAGTCAGCACTTGCTGATAAACCGGCAAAATATCATTCAGTAGCGAGAGGCGATCGAACTGCTCACCTTTGACTTTACCCAACCAGAGGTAAGTGATCGGGCCAAGCAGCACAGGTTTAATTTTGTGGCCCAATGCCAGCGCTTCGTCCACCTCATCCAACAGTTGAGTCCAACCCAGTTTAAACTGCTGGCCTTGCTGGAACTCAGGTACCATGTAGTGATAGTTGGTATTAAACCATTTAGTCATCTCGGCTGCTGCTGCGGGCTTACCGGTTGGAGCACGGCCACGGCCAATACGGAACAGAGTGTCTATATCAATCGAGCCATCAGCATTTTGGTGGCGCTCTGGAACGTTACCCAGCAACAAGCTGGTCGTCAGGACATGGTCATACCAAGCGAAGTCACCTACCGGCACTAAATCAACGCCCGCTTGCTGTTGCTGTTGCCAATGGCGAGCACGCAATTCACGACCCACATTGAGCAATTCTTCCTGTGTTGAGTTGCCTGCCCAGTAACTTTCTTGTGCTTTCTTCAGTTCACGTTTCAGACCAACACGCGGAAAACCCAGTGTGTGATTTAAAATTGTCATCGTCTTATTCCCCATTTAGCCATCCAGATGTTTACACATCTATAATCCGCAGGTACTGTATATTCCACAAGCGCATTTTTTTCACAGTCAATGTGAAGGACTCTCATGATCGAACTGAAACACTTACGCACCCTGCAAGCTTTGCGTAATACTGGCTCGCTGGCAGGGGCGGCAACACAACTTCATCAGACCCAATCGGCCCTGTCTCATCAATTTAGCGATCTGGAACAGCGTCTAGGGTTTCGCCTGTTTGTTCGTAAAAGCCAACCGTTGCGCTTCACTACGCAGGGGGAGATCTTGTTACAATTGGCAGAACAAGTACTGCCACAAATTAAACAGGCACTGCAAACCTGCAATGAGCCGCACCAAACTGCGTTACGCATCGCAATCGAGTGCCACAGTTGCATTCAGTGGCTGACACCCGCGTTGGATAATTTCCATAAGAACTGGCCGCAAGTGGCTATGGACTTCAAATCAGGCGTCACTTTTGACCCGCAACCCGCATTACAGCAAGGGGAACTGGATCTGGTGCTGACATCGGATATTTTGCCGCGCAGTGGCCTACACTATTCACCGATGTTTGATTTTGAAGTGCGCCTGGTACTGGCTCCAGACCATCCATTAGCCAATAAAGACCGCATTGAACCAGAAGATTTAGCGCCAGAAATATTGATGATTTATCCGGTGCAGCGACAGCGGCTGGATGTTTGGCGGCACTTCCTGCAACCCGCAGGCGTCAGCCCATCGTTGAAAAATGTGGATAACACATTGCTGCTGATCCAGATGGTATCAGCACGGATGGGTATCGCGGCATTGCCTCACTGGGTGGTGGAGAGCTTTGAGCGCCAAGGATTGATTGTCACTAAGACACTGGGGGAAGGGTTGTGGAGCCGGTTATACGCTGCCGTCCGTGATGGAGAACAGCGCCAACCGGTCACTGAAGCGTTTATTCGTTCTGCTCGCCAGCACGCTTGCGATCATTTGCCGTTTGTAAAGGATGCGGAGCGATCCAACGCCGGTGTACCCATAGCGAGGCCATTATCACCGCAGCCCCAATGATAAAGCTGGGCCAATGCGGTTTTTCTTGCCAGATGGCCAGATTCACCAGTAGCCCAGCCGGAACATGTACGTTATTCATGATGCCGAGTGTGCCGGCATCTACCTGTGTTGCGCCATAATTCCACATAAAATAGCCCAGTGCGGAAGCGCCGACACCCAGCCAGACGAGTATTCCCCACTGTAATCCCGTGGTTGGCAGTCTCTGTGGATTGCCAAATGTAAACCAAGCAACGACAGCAACAGCAAAAGCACCAAGATAGAACCATGAAAATGCGACATGTTGTGGGATCGGGTGGATCTCCATCAGCCGTTTGTAACCGACTTGCCCAATGGCAAAACAGATATTCGCTGCCTGCACCAGTGCCAATCCCCACCAAAAGTGTTCACTCAGTTGATCATAGCGAATAATGGCAGCCCCTAGCACCGCGAGTAACGCACTGAGAGCATAACCCCAGCGTAGGCGCTGTCGGCGCAGCAAATCATAGATCAAGGTGACATACAGCGGGGTCATCACGGTAAACAGCAAAAATTCCGGAACCGTAAGATATAGATACGCTCGGAAGCTGAATAAGTACATGATACCTAATTGGATTGAACCCACCGCCATATACAGCAGGATCACCCGCCAGGGTATATTTCGCCAACGCAGAAAAGGCAAAAAGACCAGTGCGGCCAGCCCGACACGCATTAGAACAGAGAACCAACTGTCCACCTGCCCTGCTAAATATTCGCCAATCAGACTAAAAGAGAAAGCCCACAAGACAGTGGTAATGACCAGTAGCAACACAATAAATTGGCTCAGTGAGAGGGTAAAATGCAATTGTAGCGGAAGCAGTATAGAAATTTCCCAAAAATTTCGTTTACATGTGGTTGAAATTAAATCTATTTAGTGATTTTTTCGAACTTATTGGCTCCTTTGTCTCTTTCGTCAGACTGATTTGTTGTGCCATTTCTCATTCCAGAAAAATAGCACAACATAATAGAGAGTGCGGTTTAGCGACGATCAAACATGTCAACTACATTGGTTCGATGACCAATTTCAGAAAGGGTTTTTACACTATTCTTCAACTGTATTTTTGATTCAAAGCTAAGTACCGCTGATTCTGCTAAAAAACCTTTAGGTAATGAGCATAGATCTTCAACATCGCCTCGCGCCAAATTAACAAACTCAAGAAAGCCGTGTTTTGAAAAAATAGTAGATTCAAGTAATAGATTAATACATCTGGGCAACAGCCTCACAGACTCCGGCTTACGCTGGTCATCTAAGGGCTCACCTTTACGCCACCCCCGAGATGAAAGGCTTTTGTATAACCGCTGATATTCTATAGAAGATATAAGCTCAAGATCACGCGCTCTCAAAATCATTGATTGTGCTGACATGCCCCAACGACTTTTAAGTGACACAAAGTTTTCCAAACTTGGAAAAGAGGGTAATTCCGCAGAAAAAGCCTCTTCAGGTAGCATAAAACAGGCAGCAAATTTATGGGCTTGCTCTTCAATCGGCTTAAAATTAATACTATCAAGGCGCTTTACATATCGATGTAAAACCAAATGGCCGAGTTCATGGGCTGCATCGAATCGGCTGCGAAAATAATTATTTTTATCACTCGCCAATACGACATAAGGCCTATTTTCTTTCTCATTCCATTGAGAATACCCATCCATCATTACGCTACCTTGTTCAAACCGAGAACATACCACCCCTGCATTTTCCATGACCAATAATAGGTCTTGGATCGGTGCAATACCGAGTCCCCATCTCTTTCTACAATCAGAAGCTACCCGTTCGATGGCTTCATCATCAATGGACCTATAATCATCAACATCTAAGTACGGAATATTGACATTTGGATAATCTAAATATTCCTGCAACAATGCAGATATCTCTTGTAACCATCCCATATAAACTTCTGACGATTTACACAAATCTTTGGCCGTCGCCGACAATGTTCTAAAGAAAACGGGATTATTTTCTCTTTCATAAGCAACTTTGGTAAACCAACTCACAGGGCAATTTAAAGCCTTGCCGAGACTGGCAAGGCCCTCTGCATCAGGAGAATGACTGCCGTTCTCCCATTTTGTTATTGTTGATGGGGAACGTTCAACCAACCTACCCAAGTTTATTTTGGATAACCCTCGAGCTTCTCGCATTTGGGTTAGTCTTTCTGGCTGAAATCCAGATATTCCCACTCTCATAGTACCGCCGACTTAATTTTCTTGATCTTTCAGATGCCGTTTAAGTGTAGGCAAGACATTATCAGGAACGATAATTTTTTGCTCACCAGTATATCGCTCTAAAAGTTGAGTTAATGACCAATTAAAATGGAATCCTTTCAAATTACTGAAAGGTACCACAACCCTTAAATCGAGCATCCTGCTCTGTGGCTCATGATAAGGTGGATTGATATTTAGAATTAAGACACCTAACGTTCCTGTTGGCCCATGATCTATGGTTCTTTCGCTAAATAAATCAGGTGTGTACCCTTCCAAGCTTTCGTTGAGTTCGGCTAAAAGCGTCCGATGCTTAGCACCTTTGATATTGAGTTCATCATAGTTAAGCCCAATCCTGCTCATTTTGACACCAGCCGAACTTAAGACAACAAAATGCTCACCTTTTGGTGAAGTATCAACACTGTTATGAATAACCCCACAGCTCAAGGCCGCCTCTTTGAATGCAGCATTCAAAGTATAATGTCTTATTTGAGGTCTTAGCCGAAGTTGCCCTGGACTATCAAGCTTTAGTGCTGACCCCATAGTGACTTGCTGTGCAGCCTCATATTTCGCATGAAACACATCTTGTATGTTTAGCCATAACTCTCTTGGGAAGGCGTTAACAATCAAATCACTAATGTCTTTCTGCACATCGACCTGGTTCATTTTTGGATGCCGTGGTTTCGTTAAGCGGATTTTATCTTAGTTTTTTTCGTTTTGGCATCAAGGCCAATATATGAGTTCTTATCATGATGTGACAGACATCCCAACAGGACCACTGCACATTGCATACTCCCTATCACACTACATGCCCACCCCAATAATGGTCAGAATCAGTGGCGTGGTGACGGCGGCCAGTACCGTCGACATCACCAGGCTGGCGGCGGCGGGGCCGGTGAGAACATTAAACTGGCGTGACATCAGATAAACATTCACCCCCGTTGCCATCGACCCCAGCAACACTACCACCTGAGTTTCCAGCGCAGGCAGATCCATCGCCCATGCCAGCGCCCAAATCACCATCGGCTGCACAATCAACTTGAGAAAGCAGATAGCGGTACTAATCTGCCAACCTTCGGTCACGCGGTATTCTGCCAACCCCATGCCCAACACAATCAATGAGAGCGGGGGCGCAACCTGCCCTAACATACTGACCGGCTGGTCAATAAACACAGGTAAATGTAACCCCGTCAGGCTGAATAAGGTGCCGGAAATAATCCCGATAATGAGTGGGTTAGTCAGCACGCTACGGGCAGTTTTCACAAAACCGGCCAGCGTCGGCGAACCATTTCGTGCCCACTCCACCGAGATGGTGACCAGCGTCCACAAGATCAGCCCGTTAAATACCAGCACCAAGGCCACCGCAGGGATAGATTTCTCCCCCAGCATGATGGTGGCAATAGGTAGCCCTAGCATCACGTTATTGGAAAAGATCCCACCGAGGGCAAAGACTGAGCCAGAAACGCCATCCAGATGAAACACCCGCTTGGCGATAACCCGCCCAATGATAAACACCACCAGACAACTGCCAAAAAAAGCAATCAATAGGCGAGCATCAACCGCCGGGCGTTCTGAGAAGTCACACATCATGCGAAATAGCATGGCAGGCAGCGCGAGGGAGAAAACAAAGCGAGTCAGGCCATCCGTAATGGTGGATGGCCACTTACCGAATCGCACCAGAGCATATCCCAGTGCGAGCAAAACAAATAACGGTGAAGACAAAACGATTTGGTGCCAGAGCGAAACAACAAAGGCGGGCATGGTTTACTTCCTGTCAGACCGGGCCAGGTCAGCCCGTAAATGTAAGAATGGCTGACCTGTTTTTATTATGGCGGGTATTGAGGGTCTTTATAGGAGAAGGTCAGCAGCCGGTAAAGTCCGAACCCAGTAAATCTATACGGTCAGTACAGATACAGTCAACGCCCCAATTGAGTAATTCCCGCGCCCGCTCGGGTTGGTTCACCGTGTAGACCAAAATACGTAACCCAGCGGCTTTGAGTAACGCCACGCGTTCTGCTGTTAGCTGTTTGTGATTAATATGCAGCGAAACACAATCAAGTTGTGTGGTCAGGGCCGCCCAATTGTCATCCCATTTATCCAGCAACAATCCGCGTGGTAGCTCAGGGGCCGCGAGTTGTGCAGCGGCCAGTGCGTCAACTGAAAAAGAGGACAGCAGGGGTGGGATAGTCTGCCCTTGCCACAATGCGCGAGCGGCTAGCGCAATCGCCCGGCCAGTAGGCGCGTCCGTGCCGGTTGTCGGTTTAATTTCGATATTGGCGGCCATACCGTGCTGCGCACAACGCGCAGCTACCTCAGAGAGTAAAGGTAAGCGTTCACCACGAAATGCCTTGCTGAACCAGTCACCCGCATCTAGCTGAATCAATTTTTCCCACACCAACTCACCCGCTACCCCCCAGCCATTACTGGTCCGTTCCAGAGTGTCATCGTGCAGTAAAAAGATTTGCCCATCCTGTGATAGCTTGGCGTCAAATTCGATCATCTTATGGCCGTAGCGCGCACCGACATCAATTGCTGCCAGTGTATTTTCCGGTGCCAATGATCCGCCACCCCGGTGGGCAACGATAGGAGGGTAAGGCCAGTCTTTATTCATGGTTCTATCCGTAGTCCGCTATCGGTATCAAAGAAGTGCAGCGCTGCTGGCGGTAAATATAAATGCAATGTACTGCCTGCCACTGGCATTTCCTCATGGGATAAGCGAGTAATAATACTTTGCCCGCCCCACAGGCCGTGCGCCAGATTATCCGCGCCTAATAATTCCAGCGTTAGCAGGTTCATCGGCACGCCCTGCGCTGAGGTTGTCTGCTGAATATGCTCCGGGCGAATACCCAGAGTCAAGCGCCGGCCACCCCATTGTGGCTGAGGGATCTCCAGTGGCAAAGTCAGACCATCGGATAACATAAACGTGCGTCCATCTGGGCTAACCATGCCGTCTAATAAATTCATCGCAGGCGAACCGATAAAACTGGCAACAAACAATGACGCCGGCCGTTTATAAACCTCGCTGGGGGTACCAATTTGCTCGGCAACCCCTTTGTTCATCACAATCACCCGCTGTGCCAGTGTCATGGCCTCAACCTGATCATGCGTCACATACAAGCTGGTAGTTTTCAGGCGACGGTGCAGTTGTTGTAATTCAAGGCGCATCTGCACCCGTAACTTGGCATCCAGATTGGAGAGCGGCTCATCAAATAAGAAGACTGCAGGCTCGCGCACAATGGCCCGCCCCATCGCTACCCGCTGCCGCTGACCACCGGATAACTCACGCGGTTTGCGTTTCAGTAGCGGCTGCAACTCCAGAATACGTGCCGCTTCATCCACCCGTTGGCGGATCTGTTCTTTGCCAAAACCACGGATCTTCAAGCCATAAGCCATGTTATCGAACACGTTCATATGGGGATAAAGCGCGTAATTCTGAAATACCATCGCGATACCACGGTCTTTAGGTTCCAGATCGGTTACCCGCTGCTCCCCGATATAGATATCCCCAGTGGTCGTGCGTTCCAACCCCGCGACCATACGTAACAGCGTTGATTTACCACACCCGGACGGACCGACCATCACGATGAATTCGCCATCGGCGACATCCAAATCAATCTGCTTAATCACTGGCGTCACGCCGTCATAAGATTTGGTTACTGCCTGTAGCTTTAAACATGCCATATCAGATTACTTCTCACTGTCTACCAAGCCGCGTACAAACCAACGCTGCATCAAAAGAACCACCACGACCGGTGGAATTAAAGTCAAAATCATCGCCGCCATGACCTGATTCCACTGGGTTGGTGCGCCCGAGGTTGAAATCATGCTTCTTATCCCTGCCACTGCGGTGCCCATTGAGGCATCACTGGTGATTAAGATCGGCCAAAGGTATTGGTTCCAGCCATAAATAAAGGTAATAACAAATAATGCTGCGAGATTGGTTTTTGACAGCGGTAATACGATGTCCCAGAAGAAACGCATGGCACCGGCTCCGTCAATACGGGCGGCTTCCAATAGCTCATCCGGCAACGTCATGAAGAACTGGCGGAATAAGAAAGTCGCCGTGGCAGAGGCCATCAGCGGCAATGTTAAACCGGTATAGCTGTCTAGCATGTTCAGGTTGGCAATCACCTCAATGGTAGGGAAAATACGCACTTCCACCGGTAGCATCAGCGTGAGGAAAATTAGCCAGAAAAACAGATTCCTCAGTGGGAAACGGAAGTAAACGATGGCATAAGCAGACAATATTGAGACAGTGATTTTGCCGACAGTAATGGCAAAAGCCATCACAAAACTGTTCAACAGCATCAACCCGAAAGGTGTGCTGTTATTGCCCACGCCGGCATGCCAGATATGGCTGATGTTTTGCCACAAATGCGGGCCAGGGATCAGCGTCATTGGTGCCTGAAAAACCTGGCTGTCATCTAATGAAGCCGCAACGAACGCCACATACAGCGGGAACAGGATCAGTAGCACCCCGATAATCAGCATGATGTGACAAAAGATATCCAATCCACGACGATTCTCGATCATTGGTAACGCACCTTACGCTCAACAAAGCGGAACTGGATAACCGTCAGGCCAATCACCAGTAACATCAGGATCACCGACTGAGCAGCGGAGCTGGATAAATCCAACCCGGCGAAACCTTCGCGGTAAATTTTATAAATCAGCGTGGTGGTAGCTTGCACTGGGCCACCGCCAGTGGCGGCGTCAATCACCGGGAAGGTATCAAAGAAGGCATAAACCAGATTCACCACCAGCAGGAAGAAGCTGACGGGTGAAATCAGCGGCAATACCAAATTGAAGAAACGGCGTACCGGCCCGGCACCGTCAATAGCGGCAGCCTCAACCAGTGATTTTGGTATAGATTGCAGCGCGGCCAGAAAGAATAAAAAGTTGTAGCTGATTTGCTTCCATACCGAGGCCAACACCACCAGGAACATCGCCTGGCCGCTGTTTTGCGCATGGTTCCAGCTATAACCCACCTTATCAAGGGCATAGGTTATCAGACCCAATCCAGGGTCAAACAGGAAGATCCAGAGCACGGCGGCGACCGCTGGGGCGACCGCATAAGGGAGGATCAATAAAGTTTGGTAAAGACGGCTGCCACGTAGGACGTAATCCACCATTGCGGCCAAAAACAGCGAAACGATCAGGCCGATCCCCGCAACCAACGCGCTAAAAATTAGCGTGGTATAAAACGAAGCCAGATAGTACTCATCCTGAAATAGCTGAATAAAATTACTCAGCCCGACAAATTCACTGGAGAGACCGAATGGATCCAGCGTTTGCACTGAATACCACAACGCTTCACCCGCGGGCCATAGGAAGAAGATGGCGGTGATCGCCAATTGAGGTAATACCAACAGATAAGGTAACCAACTACAGGAAAAACCGGGACGAGAAGGTGACATAAAATTAACCGTTTATCAGACGCAGTACTGATTACCACCAAAGTGGTAATCAAAAAAGTGACGTCTTAACTCAATAGCGCACAAACTATTTTTCGTCACAAACCATTTATTCGTTACAAACTATTTATTCGTTACAAACTATTTATTTATTCGTTACAAACCATAGGCTTGTTACAAATACAGTCAGTTTGGTTTTGTTATGGGCAGCGCATCGGTTCCGGTGTATACACCCGGTGTTATAAAACCAAGTGCATTACGCGAGCAGACCGAGCACTGCCCAATATCAAACGGGCAACTACCGTAGCCAAATAACGTTATTTATTGGCTTGTTCAAAACGACGCAGTAACACATCGCCTCGCTTCACAGAGTTATCCAATGCCGCCTGAGGCGTCTTCTTACCGGTCCATACGGCTTCCAGCTCTTCATCAACCACGGTACGGATCTGCGGCATATTGCCGAGACGCAGGCCTTTGGTATATGGCAATGGCGGTTTATTCAGCATCTGGCGGGTCGCTACATCAGCGCCTGGGTTCTGCTCATAGAAACCTTGTTGTTTCGTTAGTTCATATGCCGCCGTCGTGATGGGTAGATAACCCGTCTTCTGATGCCATTCAGCGGCAATCTCTGGTTTGACCAAATATTGCAAGAACTCCGCTACGCCCTTGTAAGTGTCTTTATCTTTGCCATCCATCACCCACAGGCTAGCACCACCAATAATGGCGTTTTGCGGCGCATTTTTTGCATCTGCGTCATACGGCATCATGCCGACACCGAAATTAAACTTGGCATAATGGCGGATACTGGCGAGGGAGCCAGAAGAGGCGGTGGTAATAGCGCAATCACCGTTATAGAACTTGGACGTGGATTCATCTTTACGGCCAAAGTAGGTGAAATCGCCTTTTTTATTCATATCCGACAGCAATTGTATATGCTTGACCTGCAATGGTTTGTTGAATTCCAACACCGCATCGGTGCCGTCAAAACCATTGTTGCGGCTGGCTATCGGTTGACCATGCCAGGCACTGAAGTTCTCAATTTGAATCCACCCCTGCCACCCGCTGGCGTAACCACAACCAGAACCCGCAGCACGTAGCTTAGCGGTATCCGCTGCCAGTTCTTGCCATGTTTTTGGCGGTTGTTCTGGGTCCAAGCCCGCTTTTTTGAAGGCATCTTTGTTGTAATACAGCACGGGAGTCGAACTGTTAAACGGCTGAGATAATAAACGCCCAGTTTTAGAATCAGTGTAATAGCCCGCCACCGTTGGAACAAAGACGGACTCATCAAAATCAATATTGGCATCCTTGAAAACCTGGTAAACCGGTTTGATCGCCTTACTGGCCATCATGGTGGCAGTACCGACTTCATAGACTTGTAAAATAGCCGGTGCCTTACCTGAACGGAATGCCGCAATACCTGCGGCCAGACTCTGCTCGTAATTACCTTTATAAACAGGAACAATTTTATAATCGGGCTGCGACTGGTTAAAACGATCCGCAATTGAATCGACTTCTTTACCTAATTCCCCTTCCATCGAATGCCAAAAAGGGATTTCAGTTACTGCCATCGCATTGGCACTAAACGCAAGCGCCAGTGCGATACAGATCGACACCTTATGAATGGAATTATTAAACATATCTGGCCCCTAAATAAATCTGTGTGGCTCACATCAAAAAATAAGTGTGAATGAGCGAAATAAATCAGTTTTTGTTCGGAAGCAAACATGACACCTTTTCATGACAGAAATATAACAATTATATGACAGAAATACGGCAATTTAATGAAAATAAAGTATCTGTAATGTGTACAGTAAATTAACAATCAAATGAAAGTAACCTTTTAATTCCATTTTATTTTTTCATTACCAATAGAATCATCGAGTAAAATAAAAAGTAACAATCAGTTAGTCTAGATATTAAAGGAAACAGCTAACGATTAATATTAACTATAACACTTAAGTATTTATTCCTTAAGATGATATAAATTAAAATCATTCAGACAAAACGGTATAATTACCACTTGAAATAACGTTATTCATCATGTTAGTGTTCGCCCCGGTTTGTGACTAGCATAATGACGTGCAATTATTTAACATCCTCGTTTTATATTATGCCATCGAAACAAACCCTAATAAATTGTAATGCCATTCCATTCTGGATGGGTTTTTATATAAAGGACTATCAGGTATTTATGATGAAGAAAACTGTTATTGCCATTATCACTATGGCTACATTGACCTGTACTGCGACTTATGCAAACACAATAGAGAAAGATATTCGTGTTGAAGCAGAGATTATTTCTCTCATGGACGTGAAGAGAGCAGATGATAGCAATATTAATAAAATAAAATTAACCTATGATACGGTAGCGAATGATGGTACCTATAGCCATTCAGAAGCAATTAAAGTAAAAGCACGCAAACAACTCGGAGAGAAGCTAAAAGTGTCTCTTGCCGCACCGGTTATCTTGAGCGAGCCAGATAACAATAAAGAGTTTACTCACGTTGAAGTATTATTAGATGGGAAGAAGCTGCTTGAGACGGCCGACACACAAGACCTGATTGCCTTCCATGGCTCTGAGCTCAACGCAGAACTGAAAGTCAGCGCCAAAGAGCCTAATAATGCCGTCGGTGGTGAAAAATATAGCGGGGTAATTCAGTTACGTCTGGAACCAAGCGCTTAATTTAGTTCGTTTCAATACAGTTTGTTAATTTAATGAATACAGCCATGGAATTATTTCCTGGCTGTATATATCCGTCATATTTCAAGCTGCATGTGCGTTGACCGCCTTCGCTCACCCCAGTCACTTACTGGTGTAAGCTCTTGGGGGCTTACTCAGTTGCCGCCCTCCTGCAACTCGAATTATTGCGTTAAAAAATAAAAAATCATCCTGTAAATCTCCTTATGATTATAGTGGAATGGAATTCTATGACCTATTACTCAAAAGTTAATCATAGTTTATTTTTTACCTTAGCCTTATTCACACTAAAATCCGCTCATGCAGAAGCAGTTAAAATAGAGTATTTAGTGCCAATGGGGTTTTCCGCGGCTGAAGAGAACAACTCACTTCAGTTATTAGGGGTATTAGACAGCAAGACATTGCCCAGCCCTATTACCTTCTCAGAAGAAAAACAACAACTGCAATTTAATCAACAGAACTATCAGCATAATAACATCAGTGAAGAATCTATTATTTTATTGGGTAAGATATTATCTCAAATACCGTATTTACAGTGTAAAACCGGCTGTGATTATATTTTATCGGGCCACCGCGTGGCGTTGGATAAAGTGAATAACACATTAACGATCACCAATAATAATAATCGTTATTTAATGCCAACTACGACATGGGGGTTGGTCAGCAATCAATCTCTCGATTTGCGAATGACAGCAGCCCACTATCGGGCGATGTCAGTTCGTGGTCAAAGCTACATCGGCTTGCCATGGCAATCTTATGGTTTTGCATCTTGGTTTTACAACGCTACACAGTCACAAAATACCATGCCATCGCAGAACACCTATCAGTCAGTTAACCGCCCTCAATATCAACGCCTGACCCAAAAAGGGATCGGTAGTTGGTATCTGCAAAAGAATTTCTCGGCGCTCTATTTACGGGTGGGTAGGCAAAACAACCTGGATAACAATGCAGGTAGCGTTCACACCCTGATCAACCCTGCTTTGGACCAATTTGTGACATTCGGTAGCCAAAGCTATCTGACCATCGATAAGCCCTCTACCGGCAGTATCGTGCTCTATGCCGCTCAGGACGGTGACTACGAAATATATCGTGATAATCAGCTAATTCGCCGCATCCCCGCTCAATTGGGTCGCAACGAGATAGATTACAGCCAATTACCAGGGGGCTATTACAACGTTGAGATTCGTTTAGTTGATCGCCTTGGGCGGGTCATCAGCCAGGAAAACCAAACCATCAGCAATATTGGCAATCAGACCAATAATGGTTGGTTTCTGACCATGGGTAAAGGGCCAGCAAAGGGCAAACAAGCCCCCCGTTTAGTCCAGTTTGGCCACAGCAGAGTGATAAAAAGCGTACAAACCAATATCACGCTACTAAAAGATGATGCCCATCACTGGGCAATGGAAGCGAACATATCACGCCCCTTGAGTCTCAATAATGTGAATATCACCCCAATAGGGGGCCTGATGTCAGGAGAGAAACACAGTGGGGGGTACGTCCGCTTAAATGGCGGGAATAGTACACTCGGTTACTTTTCGTTAGCTCGCTATCAGTCACCTTATGTCTCGCGATACGCGCCAGACTCCGGTAGTACATCAGGCTCTTATACCCGGCGTATTGGCCCAACCCAACTAAGTTATCAATTCAATCAGTACCGTAATAACCGGCAGCACCGTATCCAAAGTAGTTGGGACTGGCAATTACCACAATTTAACCTCGCATTATCCCTTGGGTTGCAAAATGGTGGGCAATGGAGCAGCCACAATAATTACGGTGTTTTCCTGAATACCACCCTGTCATTCGGCCAAAGTAACGCCAGCATCAATACGGCTTATACCCAACAACAGTTGAATACTAGCGCCAGTTACCAGAAAGAGTTTACCGATAACTATGGAGCCAGCGCCTTGGGTGTCAGCAGTAGCGCCAGCGGGAAACTAAATAGCGTCGGCGGTTTTGCTAAACGCAGCGGGAGCCGGGGAGAGATATCTGGCCGGATAGGCATTGATAACCAGATAACCAACGGGGGGATTAGCTATAACGGCATGTTGGCACTCAGCTCACAGGGGGTTGCCTTGGGGCGCAGCAGTTATAGCGGAGCGGCACTCTTGATCAAAGCCCCCGCTTTGGGCGGCACCCCCTATAGTTTTCATGTGGAGGATAGCCCAATAACCGGTGGTGGCATCTATGCGATACCGGTTCCCCGCTACCAAGACCGTTTCTTTGTCCGTACTCATACTAACCGTAGCGATATGGATATGAATATTCAACTGCCGGTCAATATTGTACGCGCTCACCCTGGGCAAGTTTTTTCAGGCGAAGCTGACATCACATTGAACCTGCTATACAGCGGTTTTCTCAAAAATGCACAAGGGTTACCGGTGAGCGGGGTGATTGAGGAGACCGGCGATACCGCTTATCCCAATGGGCTGTTTTCCATTAACGCCCAAAATAGGCTGCAAGCGATAACCATCCAAGGCCCCTCTGGCCGTTACCGCTGTGATATGCACTCGCAACCTACTCATATTTACCTTTGCCACGCCGATTAATACCGATAGGAACCTTCATGAAATACCTTTATTCGATACTGAGCATCGCGCTGTTACTGGCCCCTGGTACCGCCACTTATGGCCAACTGCTTGCTACCCCCACCCGTATTGCGGTAGAGGCACAAGAGCAGAAGCGTACCGTACAGGTGTATAACAGCGGCGATACACCGCTTTATCTGGATATCACATTACAACGTGTGGATAACCCAGGCGTGAACCCCGAGCGTAAAACACCCATCAGTGAAATCTCTCAGCCTGAAATGATTTTTAACCCTAACCGCATTACGTTAGGGCCGAGACAAAAGCGGGATATTACGCTGATCCCACTCAAATCACCGGTACAGGAAACCCTTTACCGCCTGTATATCAACCCCGTGCTCAATATCAAAGCGGTTGGCGATGGGGAGGATAAAAGTAAAGTTCATGCCCCGATGACCATCAGTATTGGTTATGGCGTGCTGATTCATCATTTGCCACCGGCTGCGGCACAAACTCGCCAGTGGCAACATCAATGCATAGCCACTGGCGAGCTAACACTCACCGCTACCGGAACAGTGCACAGTAAGTTTAAACAGCTTGAATCGAACGGTAACCCCGTACTGGCCAACAGTCTGAATCTGTATCCGGGTACCGCGGTTACCCTGCCCGTCAAACAACTCAACGGTGAGGTGGACGATGAAAGCTTTAGTCTTCGCTGTCATTAGCCTCTTACCGCTCAGTGCCACCGGCGTGATAGATATTCAGCCACAAATCGTGGAAATACAGCAGGCGAATACCGTGGTTACCGTGATCAACCATGGCATAACTGCTGAATATATTACTGTGCAGTTATATCGGTTGAATAACCCCGGCGTCGCCCCTGAACTGGAATCGCTGACACCTGTTGGCTACCAGCAACAGCCCTTACTTTTTGCCGCACCGTTGAAACTGACGCTAGGCCCTCGACAGAGCGGGAAAATTTTTCTACATGCCTTGGGGGCACCGGAACAAGAACAGGTTTATCGGTTAGCCGTGGTACCAGACAACCACTTGAAAATCAGTGGCGGCAATGCGGCTGTCGTGGGCGTGCAGATCAGTTATATGGGGCTTATCAGGCACTTGCCAGCATCAATACAACATCAATGGATACACCGTTGTATCGCTGGGAAGCCTGAATTACACAATACCGGTAATACCCGCCTGTACTGGCATCAACTGCAAGCAAAGGGGCAAATGATAGACGATTTTACGCTCTACCCTGGCCAGCGTCGGCAGTTAGACCTCAGTGAGTTGCAAGGAAAAGTAGAAGAACAGACGGTTAGCCTGCAATGCCCTTCGGGCTAGCCTCCAGGTAATAGGCTATCAACAGATTTATTAGCATCAAGAAGAAGGACAAACCAAAAAATGAATACCATAAAAATGACTATCACGTTGCTATTGCTCTCATGGCATACCTGCTGGGCCGCAACGCCATTGGGGGATATCGACGTCAAATTAGAGGTGACCGCCCAATCCAAAATAGAAATCGAAAAGCCACATGGTGGCTGGTACGACAATATCAAGCTGCACAATAGCCCGGAGAACCATGCCGTTTATCAGGTAGAAGTCCCGGTAGCCGTCAAACTCCGGCGGCAAGAGGGGTATCAAGTCTCGATTAAAAGCCCGCTAATACTCACCCGCCAATCAGATGCTTTTAGTTCAATAGAACAGACATTCTCACCTGCGGATGTACGTTGGGGAAATAACCGCACCAACTTACGTTTACTGTCTGCGGTACCGGAATCCTTTAGCGTACCCCCACAGACGGCCAGCCACACCACCGATTATGTATTACATATATCCGCACACGCCCCCACAGGGGAAAATACTGCGGGGAAATATCACGGGCAGCTGACATTGATATTCGAAGTTAATAGCTGATAGTCACGGAGAGACCATTAAATGAATATAAGAAACAAACCATTATTTATCGGATTATTGCTGTTATTACTTCACCCCGCAGCGATGGCCACCAAGTGGGCCGATAACTATTTTTATCCATTAGCCAATAAGTATTCGAATTGTAAAGTCACGTTATTAGAAGATAATAGCGTCGCGGTTTCTTTTGATTTCACACTAGTAGATCATTTATTTGAGACAGACCGTGGCCCACATCTTCAACGCTGGAAAAAGATAATTGGTACTCAGCAAGATGTTCTGTTGGTACAGAATAACGCTTTACTGTTTCTCTATTTTTATCATGCCGATGGTTCAGCTGATTTTAGTATCCGGCCTGGGGATATCCAAAATATGTCACTGAATGGCGTACCCGTTCAAGAGATTGATTACAATCTCCAAGAGGCAAAATTTGTCAGTACCCACCCCTTTTCAAACCAAAGTTACCACGTGTCATTCAACATTGCGGCAAATGCCCTCGAACATATCAGAATTGGTGCCACCATTGGGGGGGTACTCCATTCTGAAGGATTATTTTATTCCGTGCGTTCACCACAAGGCGTGGCATTTAATCAATCAGGTGATCAATGCGAATTCTTTGATCCGCTGACAGAACAAGCCCCCGTTAATGCTTTGCATATTGACCCTAAATTTCGGCTGGGGTCCGCAATATGGCAGTTAAAAACCCTCGATCTGGATCATCTACTCGATAGCACAGCTGATAACCATGGGTTACATGCGCCATTGATTAACGCCCCAGCTAACCGTTTTTGTATCCATTACCCGGCGATAGGTACACAAAATAGGCGTTATATGATCAGTGCCAGTAATCTCAATGGGTTAGCTGAGAGCAATCGCTATTTTCAGTTAAAAGATAGCCGGGGTGAGCACATCATCAACTACAAGATCACACTAAAAAATCATGCAGATAGTGAGGCTGATTTTTCATTACCCAAAGAGAAAAAGTTTATTCAGCTAAAGAGTGATAATAGCAACGGCGGCGAAGCACAGATGTGCTGGTCACCCCGCATTCGGGTTTACAGTACCGATACCACCGATAAAGGTCACTACACGGATACGCTGAATTTTACTATCACGCCGTTAGCCTGATCCCTATGACGTTATTAATAGCCAGGTTATCAATAAACTGAACACTCAATAATTCGAGTTGCAACAGAGCAATCAACGCATAGGCAACTCGAAATATAATGGGTATAAATAGAGTTAATATCACGTAGTAATACAAAAGTATTTACTGAACCAGGATGGCTTTTTGGTACCAGAATCTACTTTTTGATCAGGGCTAATAACCTGGGTAGGAATACGATATTCGCGATCAGCACGGGTATCTAAGTAAATATTACGGTTAAGGCTGAGATAGTCGATATAGCTAGCTTGCTCTCTATTAGGTATTTCTCGAACGTGCAACTGGCCAAATTTAATCGTCTTTTTTTCGCCAGAAGCAATAGTTTCATTATTGAGTTCTGAGTGATTTTTTGTGGCTTTTAAAATTCCTTTTGGGCCTTGTAATTTATCGTTATTCACATGGGAACTGGTCACTTTATATTCGTGATTATCTCCGTTCTTATTAGTAATATTTAGCATGACGTCTGCTGTCAAAAAAGCGAAGGAACGAACTGCAGATAATCCATGTAAGTCCATTGTGTTACTTGTACCACCAATCATAACCTATCCTTTTTAAAGTGCAGTGAAGGATAGATACTAAGCCTATGCAGACGAGAGTGGCATCAGGCTTTATATTGAACCGATGAGCTACCTTTTGGAATATTATTAGCCTTATCTGTCGGGAAGCAGGAGGGCAAAGCCGCCCCTCCTGCGGCTTGCGCGGAACATAAGGATCCGAGTAACGAACGCCGCTAACGCCCCTGCAACGTCAAGGACGAAGGGGGATATTAGCCACCAAGATAAGCTGACCGCACCGCTTCATTCGCGAGCAAAGCTGCGCCGGTATCTTCCAAAACAATACGGCCATTCTCCAACACATAACCACGGTCAGCCAATTTCAGGGCCTGATTCGCATTCTGCTCCACTAAAAAGATGGTCATCCCTTCTTCCCGCAGTTGTTGAATGGTATCGAATATTTGCAAAATGATAATTGGCGCTAATCCCAGTGACGGTTCATCCAGTAGCAGCAATTTGGGCTGGCTCATCAACGCCCGGCCTATTGCCAACATCTGTTGTTCACCACCGGACATGGTTCCTGCCCGCTGGATACGCCGCTCGAACAACCGTGGGAACAAATCATAAACCCGTTCGATCCGCTGCTGATATTGCTGACGATCAGCAAAAAAACCGCCCATTGCCAGATTTTCTTCTACTGTCATGCGAGAGAAAACCCGTCGGCCCTCAGGGACAATCGCGATAGCTTCGCGCATAATCCGTGCAGTCTGCCAGTGGGTGATATCTTGTTCACCAAAGACAATATTGCCCTCAGTGGCTCGAGGCTCACCACATAAGGCCCCCAATAATGTGGTTTTTCCCGCACCATTGGCCCCAATCAGTGTCACAATTTCGCCTTGCTGAATATGTAGACTGACCTGGTGCAATGCCTGAATTTTGCCATAATGGGCTGAAACTTGATTAAATGACAACATGTTATTATTTATGCCTCGCCCGCTTTCCATTTACCAAAAAGCTTTCCATTTACCAAAAGTATGTTATTCACCCAAATAGGCCCGGATAACATCCGGATTGTTACGGATTTCTGCGGGTATGCCTTGCGCCAACGGCGTTCCCTGATTCACCACATAAATTCGGTCAGAAATACCCATCACCAGTTTCATATCATGCTCAATCAACAGTACCGAGACCTGATGTTGATCGCGTAGCTCCATAATCAGCTGATTCAATTCATCGGTCTCTTTCGGGTTTAGACCTGCAGCGGGTTCATCTAGCATCAATAACTCGGGGCGCGTCACCATGCAGCGGGCGATTTCCAGCCGTCGTTGCTGACCGTAGGCTAAATTCCCTGCCTGACGGTTTGCCAGCGCTAATAGCCCTACCCGCTCCAGCCAAGTTGCCGCTCGCGCCAGTGCATCCGCTTCCGCCCGGCGAAAACCGGGGGTTTTCAGCAACCCCGCAAAAATACCGCTCTTGAGGTGTTGATGCTGCGCCACTAGCAAGTTCTCGATAACCGTCATTTCGCGGAACAAACGCACATGTTGGAAAGTCCGAATCACCCCCATGCGGGCAATCATCTGGCCCGGCAACCCTTCAAGATGCCGCTCACGTAGCTTAATGGTGCCGCCAGACGGGCGATAAAACCCGGTCAGGCAGTTAAAGATAGTGGTTTTACCGGCTCCGTTCGGGCCAATCAGCGAGACAATTTCCCCCAGATTCAACGTCAAGCCAACATTATTGACCGCCAGTAATCCACCAAAACGCATCGACAGCCCTTCGACTGTTAACAAAGGTTGCCTATTCATGACTGCTCTCCCTGCTTAGCCTTTACATCAGCAACTTTCAGCTTCAGTTGTGGCCGTTTCATCGGCAATAACCCTTGCGGCCGCCAGATCATCATCAAGACCATTAACGCCCCCAACAGCAACATGCTGTACGCATTGAGATCTCGCATTAATTCGCGTGAAACAACCAGCAACACGGCAGCCAAAATGACTGCAAACTGCGATCCCATCCCGCCTAGTACCACTATCGCCAGAACGAAAGCCGATTCAACGAAGGTGAAAGACTCTGGGCTGACAAACCCCTGCCGGGCAGCAAACAAGGTACCTGCAAAACCCGCAAAGGCCGCGCTGATGGTAAATGCCGTCAGCTTAATTTTGGTCGGGCTAAGACCCAGTGAGCGGCAGGCGATTTCATCTTCACGCAGTGCCTCCCACGCACGGCCCAACGGCATACGCAGTAATCGGTTAATGACGAACAGCGTCAGGATCACCAATAATAGTGCCACCAGATACAGGAAAATGATGCGGTGGCTGGGATCGTAAGTCAGGCCAAAGAAGTTATGGAAGGTATCCCAACCGCCATCTTTCGCCGTACGGCTAAATTCCAAACCAAACAGCGTTGGCTTAGGGATTTGGCTGATGCCATTAGGCCCCCCGGTGATCTCAGTGTTATTGAGCAGCAAAATACGCACAATCTCACCAAAACCCAGTGTCACGATAGCCAGATAATCCCCACGTAAACGCAGTACCGGGAAGCCTAGCAGGAATCCTGACAGCGCGGCGGTTATCCCGGCCAGCGGCAGGCTTTCCCAAAACCCTAAACCGTAATAGTGATTCAGCAGCGCGTAAGTATAGGCACCAATGGCATAAAAACCGCCGTAACCCAGTACCAACAGACCTGATAGCCCGACGACGACATTCAATCCCAGCCCCAACATAACGTAAATTAACGTTAGGGTGGCGATATCGACAGAGCCGCGAGACACTAAAAATGGCCAGGCGACTGCGGCGATAATAATCGCGGCGGCAAAGAGTTTCTGGCGCGGTGTCGTGCCATCAAAACTGGGCAGCACCCACGCCGGACCTGAGACTTTTTTAATCCCCTGTTGTATGAACGGGCGTACCAGTTGGAAGCAAAAAACCACCAGACAACCGGCACCAATCCACAACCAACGAACTTCCGAAGCACCTTGTACCACCAATCGGGTACCGTCTAACTGCAACTGCAGCCCCATCACAAACGAGGCGAGGACCAGTAACACAAAGCTGGAAATAATGGCATTAACGAAGTTGAGCTGTTTCATACTTTTTCAACCTCCGGACGGCCTAAAATCCCGGTAGGCATCACTAACAACACCACAATCAGCAGCGCGAATGAAACTGCATCTTTGTATTCAGTGCTGAGATAAGCGGAGGTCAAGGCTTCGGCCACACCCAGAACCAAGCCACCAATCATCGCGCCCGGAATACTGCCAATACCGCCTAATACTGCGGCGGTGAATGCTTTCATCCCAGCCATAAAACCAATATAGGGATTGATCACCCCGTAGAACTGCCCGAGTAACACCCCCGCAACAGCGGCCATCAGTGCACCGATCACAAAAGTCAGCGAGATAACCCGGTCAGTGTTAATGCCCAGTAAACTGGCCATTTTCAAATCTTCGGCACAGGCGCGGCAAGCGCGGCCCATGCGTGAGTAACGGATAAACAGAGTCAGCGCCAACATGGCCAAGAAGGTGACAATCCAAATCGTCAACTGCATGGTGCTGATCGTCGCAGCAAAACCATTACTTTCACCTAAGGTCCACTGCCCAGTGACCAGACTGGGTAATGCCAAATCCCGTGAGCCTTGCGTCAGGCTGACATAGTTCTGCAGGAAAATAGACATGCCGATCGCCGAAATCAGCGCAATCAGCCGCTTGGAGCTACGAACTGGCTTATAGGCTACCCGTTCAATACTCCAGCCGTAAGTACTGGCGATCACAATCGAAACCAGGAAAGCACAACCAATCAACAGCCAACTGGCGTCGATCCCCATCATCATTAATGCGGCGATCACGATAAATGAGACGTAACTGCTGATCATATACACTTCGCCGTGAGCAAAGTTGATCATGCCGATAATGCCGTACACCATGGTATAACCAATGGCGATCAGCGCATAAGTGCTGCCCAACGTAATACCATTGAACATCTGCTGCAGAAAATATAAAAACTGCTCTGACATACCCTAACCCTTTGATTCACTTGCCTGGCTGCCCTAGTCACTGTCCCAATCTACGCTGTAGAGGGAAAGATCCCCCCGGAATACGAGGGGATGCAGTTGATAGAAGGGGCCGGATTACTGCGAGAGCAATCCTAAAACGAGATAGTTCTACTATTCTTGTCAATAGTTCTACTATTCTTGTTATTTGACTGCGGTAGAAGAACCATCCGCATGCCATTCAAAAATACCAAACTCAAACCCTTTCAAATCGCCTTTATCGTCCCAGCTCAATGGCCCCATCACGGTCTCAACCGGTTTGCCGGTTTTCAGATCGTTAGCCAAATCAGCCGGTTCTTTGCTGCCAGTACGTTCCATCGCCGTCGTCAGTGATTGCAGCGCAGCATAAGTGGTCCACACAAATGGGCCTGTTGGATCCAGTTTTTTCGCTTTTAGCGCATCAACAATAGGTTGGTTAGCTGGAACCTGATCATAACGCTTAGGTAATGTCACCAGCATGCCTTCAGAAGCATCACCAGCGATGTTAGAGAGTGAAGAGTTACCCACGCCCTCTGGCCCCATAAAGCGGGCCGTTAGACCTGCTTGCTTAGCCTGACGCAGAATTTGGCCCATTTCTGGGTAGTAACCGCCGAAATAAACAAAATCGACGTTCTCTTTCTTCAGACGAGCAACCAGAGTAGAGAAATCTTTATCCCCTGCGGTCACACCTTCAAACAGCACAACTTCAGCACCTTGTTCTTTCAGACTATCGCGCACGGAACGTGCCAGACCTTCACCATATTGCTGTTTATCATGTACCACGGCGATACGTTTAGGTTGAATTGTCTCAATAATATATTTGGCGGCAGTGGGGCCTTGGTCTGAATCCAGGCCAGTGGTACGCATAATCATTTTGTAACCACGGGTGGTCAGATCCGCGTTTGTAGCAGCAGGGGTGATCATTATCACACCTTCATCTTCATAAATATCTGAAGCTGGTTGAGTTGAGGAAGAGCACAGATGGCCGATAACATAACGGATACCGTCATTTATCACTTTGTTCGCTACAGCCACGGCTTGTTTTGGATCGCAGGCATCATCGTATTCCACACCAACCAGTTTATCGCCTTTAACACCACCTTTAGCATTAATATCAGCAATAGCCTGGCGCGCACCGGTAAATTGCATGTCACCATATTGGGCCACCGGGCCAGACATCGCTCCCACAATAGCGACCTTAATGTCTTGCGCGAGCACAGAATGACTCATCGCCATTGCCATACACCCAGCCAGCAACGCTTTACCTTTTGTTAATTTCATCCGCGAATTCCCCATCTGTCATTGTGAACGTGCTTGTTGTGTTTGTCTGAGTGTTTTAGCACTGATGTAACATTTTATTCATAAGTAATAATGATTTAGTCTTTGAAGGCTTTATTTTTTCTAATAAGACTTTATTTTTCATACCATTAAACAGGAGTTTTATGCTGCAAATCAACTCAGACAAGCAGAAACAAGCGGTGTAAACAGCATAAAATTAGGCGTGAATTGAGTGGTTTTTTAACAATTGATAGTGTGTTGTGCTGGTTATGTGATCATTTACTCTGGTAAAACTCGGAAAACGCAGTAGCGAAAAAACATTTCCCCCCGTGGACGTACAGAAAAACTTACACAGCTCTCTGGTCTGTGTTCTAGTACAATGAACCTCTGCGCTATGTCCACTTTATTATCATGGTTTTTATGCGATGAAACTGACGATTATACGACTAATAACCCTTACTCATCAGGATGTTATAGATTTAGCTAAAATCTGGCCGAATCAACAGCCTGCTGTCTGGCAACAGTGGATTACTGAGGGTAAACCGCTTTTTGCTGCACGTTTTAATGAACGTTTGTTAGGTGCAGTTAAAGTGGCCGCATATGACCAACAGGCTGAGCTACAGGATCTGTGTGTCAGAGAAGTGACGCGCCGCCGAGGTGTGGGGTTGTATCTGATCGAGGAAACGCTGCGTCAGTTACCGGAAATTAAGCATTGGTACCTGAGCGGTGATGATCTCACGGCCGCCGAGCGCCCCCAGATGAATAGCTTTATGATCGCGTGTGGTTTTAACCATGAGGCACAAGGCTGGCGGCGGTAAGTCGTGCGAACAATAATTACGTACAGTAGCGGCGAACGGTAGGCCGTGGACAGTAATTACAAACAGTCGGCGGACGATAGTTACCGACGTTAGCTGCGGAGGTACCAAACAGTAATCAGCCAGTCTGCAGAAAAGCAAAAGGGCGATAATCAATATCGCCCTTCTTTATCATGCCATCATGCCGGATTACGGCATCTGTTTGTTGCTATTAGGCTTCAATCGCCATACGCAATTTTTTCATCGCGTTCTTTTCTAGCTGACGTACACGTTCAGCAGACACGCCGTACTGATCGGCCAGTTCTTGTAAGGTGGACTTGTTCTCATCGTCCAGCCAACGGGCACGAATAATATGCTGGCTCCGCTCGTCCAACCCTTCCAACGCATAAGACAGTTTATCTGCCGCGTGGGTGTCCCAGTTATCCTCTTCGATGCCATCAGCAAAATCAGAGGTTTTATCCTGCAAATACAGGACTGGAGCCATGAATTGGCCGTCACGTGCTTCGTCATCAGGAGAAGGATCGAACGTCATATCCTGAGCGGACATGCGTGACTCCATCTCGCGAACGTCTTTACTGGTCACGCCAAGCTCTTTGGCGACCAATTCTACTTCATCCTGATTAAACCAGCCCAGACGCTGCTTGGTTTTACGCAGGTTAAAGAACAGCTTACGCTGAGCTTTCGTGGTTGCGACTTTCACAATCCGCCAGTTACGCAGAACATATTCATGAATTTCTGCTTTGATCCAGTGCACTGCAAAGGACACCAGACGCACCCCGACTTCAGGGTTAAAACGGCGAACCGCTTTCATCAAGCCAATATTACCTTCCTGAATAAGGTCAGCCTGCGGCAAACCGTACCCGGAATAGTTGCGGGCAACATGAGCAACAAAGCGCAGGTGAGACAGGATAAGCTGTTTAGCCGCTCCCAGATCGCCCTGGTAATGCAGCCGTTCAGCCAGCTCCCGTTCTTCCTCTGCGGTCAGCATTGGATAGGCGTTGGCAGCCCGAATATAGGCTTCCAGACTACCCTGGGGCACTAAGGCTAAAGTTTGCATTTCTTTGGTCATTTAAACCCTCTCAGTTGCATGTTTAGTGCAGGTTTCTCTCAGCGCCAGTATTTTAGCACCTGATTATACAGATTCAAGTACTGAGCAACTTATCATTTTGCTGCAATATTCGACTGAGCATTGCTTTAAAAGTTCAATATAGATCACGTTTTTTAGCTGTGGATCTTAGCAGATCCCTAACCATATCGATCTGACCATATGTATCAAAGATAACCGATGGTATGAATATACATCGTCAATGGCTGAACAGCGACTCTCTCCCTGCCTGATTTCAGCACGGTAGGGAAAGAGTATAACAAACATTCTTTACTGCGGTGTAAATCGGCGTAAATGTTGAACCGTCGCCAGCCAGGCGGCAATCCAGCCAATCATTGCCGAGATTAATACCAACAATAGGCTTTCATCCCAACTCAGACCATGTAAGGTAAACTGGGTACCGAACACGGTCGCCACCTGTTTGACCACTGAGCCCAATTGCCATACCAATGCCTCAGACAGTATCAACGATAACACCGCACCGCCGAACCCTAACATCGCCCCACCGTTTAAGAATGGCCGTAAAATAAACCCATCAGTGGCACCAAGCAGCTTCATGACGTTGATCGTATCCCGACGGCTAAAGATACTCAGCCGGACACTGTTACCGATCACCAAGAATACGGCGACCACCATCAGTACGCCAACCATCGCCGCAACCTGACCGACCAAGCCCGTCAGCGCCGCTAAACGAGCAAACCAGCTGTCGTCCATACGGACTTCCGCCACCCCTTCAACCTGGCTAATGCGATCACGCAATGTATTCAGCGTTTCAGAACTTTGGAAATTTAACTTGGGAGTAATGATAGCGACGGCAGGTAACGGATTCTCTTCCAGCATATCCAGCGCACCACCGAAACCAGACCAGTTACGGAACTCACCCATCGCTTCTTCCCGCGATAGATAATTGACCTTCTCAACACCAGCTTCAGCTTTCAGCGTCGTCACAACATTCTCAGCCGCGTTATCGTCTAGTGCTTTATCCAGATAGACCGTCAGTTGCGGTGTTGGATACCATTGCTCTGCAGCCTGGCTGACGTTCTTCCACACGATATAACATACGCTTGGCAGCGTTAGCGAGATAGAGATCACCATCACCGTTAATAGTGTCGCCATGGGCTGTCGCATCATATCAGCAATTGCATTGACCCACGAATAGCGCCACTGCTCGCGCCAACCGCCTTTCAGCGCCTTGGTTTTTGCTTTTCGCGCATTATTCGCCATGGTGTGCTCCTGACATCCGCCCCTGACTCAATGTCAGGATCGGGTAACGCCGCCGGGCAATCAACGACGTATCATGGGTGGCCATCAAGACGGTAACCCCCACGCGGTTAAACTCTTCAAACAGACGCAAAATACCTTCTGATAAGGCATCATCCAAGTTACCGGTCGGTTCATCGGCCAGCAATACTGCGGGTTTATTCACCACTGCGCGGGCAATACCCACGCGTTGTTGTTCACCACCAGATAGCTGAATGGGGAAATTTTTCGCCTTATCCAATAGGCCGACTTTATCCAGCGCAGCCGAGGCCCTACGACGAATATCTTCGGTACTCGCACCCGCGATAATCAGTGGCATAGCGACATTGTCGTAAACCGTTCTATCCAGCAGAAGGTGATGATCTTGAAAGATCATCCCGATCTGGCGGCGTAAGAAGGGTACCTCACGGTTTTTCAGACGGCTGATATCATGACCACCAAACCAGATATGACCGGCACTAGGCCGTTCAATACCACAAATCAGTTTCAGCAGAGTACTTTTCCCTGCACCAGAATGGCCGGTTAGGAACGCCATTTCCGCAGGGCGCAGATGAAAATCGACTCCCTGCAGCGCCTGCCGTCCCCCCAGATAAGCTTTACTGACCTGTTCAAAGCGAATCATCCGTATTAATCCTCTCGGGCAAAAAGAGCCTCAATAAATTCGTCAGCCTTAAATGGCCGCAAATCTTCTATACCTTCTCCGACACCGATATAACGGATTGGGATCTCAAACTGATCAGCAATGGCAAAAATCACCCCGCCTTTGGCGGTACCATCTAGTTTAGTTAGGGTAATCCCGGTCAGGCCCACTGCTTCATTAAACAGTTTTGCCTGACTCACCGCATTTTGTCCGGTACTAGCATCCAGTGTCAGCATAACCTCATGGGGGGCATCGCCGTCCAGTTTTTTCATTACCCGGACAATCTTCTTCAGTTCTTCCATCAAGTGGGCTTTATTTTGTAAACGCCCGGCGGTATCAGCCAGCAGCACATCTATACCACGGGCTTTAGCCGCCTGAATCGCATCGAAAATAACCGAAGCAGAATCTGCACCGGTATGCTGTGCAACAACCGCAATCTTGTTGCGCTCACCCCAAACTTGTAATTGTTCAACAGCAGCGGCGCGAAATGTATCACCTGCCGCCAACATGACAGATTTACCTTCAGCCTGAAATTGGCGCGCCAGTTTGCCAATAGTGGTGGTTTTGCCCACACCATTAACACCAACCATTAAAATGACATACGGGCTCTTGCCGCTAACATCTAATGGCTTGTCAACTTTAGACAGAATCTCGGACATCTCCTCTTTGAGCTTGCCATACAGCGCATCAGCATCTTTTAACTGCTTACGGCTGGCATGTTCTGTCAGAGACGTAATGATTTTACGGGTCGTTTCGACACCAACATCGGCGATCAGGAGCTGTTCTTCCAGCTCTTCAAACAAATCATCGTCAATCTTTTTGCCGCTGAACAGCCCCATAAAACCGGAGCCAAGATTCTGTTTAGTCTTGATTAAGCTGCGTTTTAAACGCGCGAAGAAACCTTCTTTGGTTGGCCGCTCTTGTTCTTGAACCGCTACCGGGATAATTTTTTCTTCAACTTCGGTAGGTTGCTTGAAAACATCAACCAGCGATTCTTCTACCACCGCCTGCGGGGTGGGAACATCAATAATAAGGTTGTCTTCCGTTAACGACCGTTCTGACAGATTGTCTGTGGTACCGCCCTGTTCAGTGGTATCACCCTCTGCGACAGGTTTTACTAAAGACAGGTCACCGCCTGCTTCCGTTACCTGCGTGGTTGGTTCGACGACCTTATTATGAGCAATGGCCGCGTTGTCGCCGATATCTACTGATTCGGCAACCGCACTTTCTGGTAAGGTGTTAGAAGCACCCTTACTCATTGTGGCACTATTCGGCTCAGTAGGAATTACCGCGGCAACCTGCTCGTGCAGTTCTGCCTCAACAGGGTCATCCTCCACCTGAGCTTCAGTCGTTTTTTCACTAATGACGTGCTCGACTGTTGGCTCAATAACATCTATTGGCTCAATAACATCTGTTTGCTCAATAACATCTTCTTGCTCTGTAACGCCTTCTTTTTCAGTCGCCAGCGGCTCTACTGCTGGTTCTTCACTCTGACGGCCAAGACCCAGCCAGGAAAAAAATCCACGTTTTTTTTCTTTTGCCATTTGCGACTACACTCCTCGCGGTTAAATCATGGCTTATACCTTTAGGGACAATAATAGCCTTGGGTACAATAATAATGTGCAAGTCTATCACTTTCTCCTGAACAGCAACACGCGCACGAGATGCTTTCTACTGTGAATTCAATCGTTATCGCTACTACCTCTACAACTTAAAGTCCGAAGGGGATATAACGTTTCCCCCACACAGCACACACCGGTAGAATAGTTGCTAATTCTTTTATTCACCGCTGCAATAATGGCCAATTTTCAAAGCAAAATAATCTATGACAAAGCAACCTATAGCAAAGCGATCTATAGTAAAAAAAGCATCACCGCAGTCAGCGGGGCAGATAAGAATCATTGGCGGCAAATGGCGTGGGCGTAAGCTCCCCGTCCCAGATAGCCCAGGACTACGCCCTACGACGGATCGGGTAAGGGAAACATTATTTAACTGGCTCGCTCCGATGATTCAGGGTGCACGTTGTCTGGATTGTTTTGCTGGCAGTGGTGCGTTAGGGCTGGAAGCCCTATCCCGTTATGCAAGCGAAGCTACCTTGCTGGAAGCTGACCGTCAGGTTGCCAAACAACTGAGCGATGACCTGACGCTACTAAAAGCTGAAAATGGGCAGGTTGTAAACACCAACTCATTACAATGGTTGGCGCAACCGGGGCAGCCTTTCAATCTGGTCTTCTTGGATCCGCCTTTTCGTAAAGGTCTACTGGCTGAAACCATTAATTTGCTAGAGCAATTTAACTGGCTGGCTGCTGATGCCTGGATCTATGTTGAAGCTGAGGCAGAAAGCGCCGTTGCTGATGTCCCCGCCAATTGGCTGTTACATCGAGAAAAGATCGCCGGGCAGGTTGCCTATCGTTTATTTATTCGCCAACAAACCGATTTGCCAACATGTACATCGGTGGCAGAGCAGGAGCAACACCATGTGGATTAATCTCGGCCGGTTACTGATGCTAGGCGTCTGGTTTTTTATACTGCTGAACCTGTTCCATCCTTACCCTAAGCCATTGAGATACTTTATTCATGTGGCCATGATATTTATGGTTCTGATGCATGGCTTGCAACTGGTCTTGCTCAAATCGACACAACCCAAGGATCAACCTATCAGTGGCTTGCAGCAATTTAAAATCTTTGTTTTTGGCGTATTTGAATTATTAGCCTGGCAGAAAAAACAGCCACAACTGCCTAAAAAATAATATCGTTACCCAATGCTATATACCCTAAATAATTCGCTTGTCCGAGGGGTGAGCGTCAAGGATGCTGAGCATCCGGGGTAAAACGGATATAGCGTGTACCTTGTAAATGCAATATTCCCTGTGCACCTTGCTCAATGCGGTTATATTCCTGCTGAGGCAATACCATTTTAATTTCACTGCCGCTCTTTATTTCATTGCCTCCAGAGAGTTCGAGGCTGTTCTTTATTTCTATGTTACTGGACAGTGGGTGGAAATAAACTTCGTAGCGTTTCTCTTCAGCCACGATCTCCTCACGCTGCCTTGATCGGCGATTGGGGGCAAGGACTTCGCGTTTATCAACGACCTCAACTTGCACACTACGCACCGGTGCGCGGTCATTTTCTGCATCTTGCTGTTTTTTCTGCCAATACTGTCGGGCCGCCAACACGACGATCAGCGCCACAACGACAATAAATAATAAAGGGAGTTTGCTCATATCTGCATTCTATCGATTAAATATAATCCGTTAAAAACCATTATTAACTCAAAATAATTACCTACTAAAAGCTATTAATGGCAAAAAAAACTGTTAATGGGAAAAATTCAGCATACCCGCACCATCAATGACACGACAGGGACGCCGTAAAAGATGACATCCACAGCCCCCCTGTTAAATACTCTTAGGGTTTATTACCCGGTAAATAGGGGAAATTCATCACATTGTTGCCAAGCTCAGATATCCGGGCGCTACCTTTCTCGGTGACACTATCAATACGAATGACCGCATGTAGAGGAATATAGCTGCGGTTGACACCAGAAAATTCAGTTTTCAATTTCTCTGTAGAGGGATCAACCAACAATGTTGATTGGCTATCAAAGACAAAATCAGCAATTTCAATAAACCCAAATAACGAGCTAGGGCCGATTTCACGGACATAAAGCTGATAGTTTTTACCATTATTTATAAACTGAATACGATAAAGCAGTTGTTCATTCGCCATAGCGTGACCTGTCTCTATTCCTTGTTATAACGAGAGGAAATCGGCGTTAACATAGCATGTGAGCCAAACAAGACCAAGATATCAGCGTGCAGAGCCTGCGCCTTAAAGTTTAATCTGCGCGCTGTTACGCATTAAGTTGCATAACCCGAGCAAATGACAGTTGCCTGACTATCGCTCTTTGCCTCCATCCCTTACACTAATGGGTGTTGTACATGGATTGCGAATTGCCATAATAACATTAGTGTCATAGCAACATTATTGCCATAACAGCATGGCTGTCATAACAGTATAGTTGTCATAACAGTATAGTTGTCATAACAACGCAGGTGTCTTCGCTAACGCCTGAATAGAGAAAAGGATAAATAATGAGCTGGCCATTTCTTGCTGTATTTTTTTCTGGTTGGTTGTTTGTCGATGCCACTTATCGTGGCCCACGCTGGCAGCGTTGGGTATTTAAACCCGTCACCTTGTTACTCTTACTGTTACTGGCCTGGCAAGCCCCTATTCTTGGCCCTGCGGGTTATCTGATTGTCTTAGGATTATTGGCAACACTGGTTGCCGATGCATTATTACTGCTACCCAGTGAGCGCTTACTTTATGCTTTAGGAGCATTCTTCCTATCCCACTTGCTGTATACCATCAGTTTTGCCAGTCAGATGACCTTGACGCTATTCTGGCCATTGCCTCTGGTGTTGATCGTGGTTGGCGTTTTGTTGTTAACCGCTCTCTGGACGGAGCTACAAGATATGCGCTGGCCAGTAGTCGCCTTTATCGGTATGACCTTGCTAATGGTTTGGATGGCGGGTGAACAGTACTTTGCCCGCAGTACTGATTTGAGCTTCTCGTTACTGGCCGGTACCGTTCTGCTCCTACTTTCACATGCTGTCTGGTTGCTGAATCGCTACCGTTTCTCCTTCCGAGCATCAGATGCCATCGCTGCCGGGTGCTATTTTATCGGGCACTTTTTAATTGTCAGGTCGCTGTATCTGTAGCTGAGCGTATGTATTGGTAACTAGTGTATCAATATCTAAGATATTGGCAGCGAGTACATTGATAAATAATATAATTCATATCGCCATGTTACAGAACATCATGAATATGTATTCCATTAAATTGCTCCACGGACGGAGCGAGTCTTCATGTCCTCATCTCAGTATATTGGTGCGTAGCAGCACCCTTCTTTCATTTTACCCTCGGTTGGCAGTCAATAAAAACAATCCTATTTAACAACTATTCTCATCTAACCCCCTTGACTCTGGAGTTGACTCCAAGGTGTAGAGTACAACTATACCCAAGGACTTGGCGTAGTAGCGCGGTCACTAACACCACTACAGCGTTAAAGGACATGGGCATACACCTGTTACATCCTGCATAGGGAGCAGCATCATGCATTCACACTCTGAGCATCAGAAATCAGTAGATACCAACAGTAATTGTGGCTGTGGTCATACCCATGCCAAACATCAAACCGGTTGTAGCAATCTGGCTACTGCGGCTAATAGCGACGCCATCCGTCATGATGTAAGTGAACACTCACATCATGATGGAGAGAGTTGCAGTCATACTCATGCCGATGAGGCCGACGAAGAGAGTGATCGACTTGATACCGCGATTGTTAGCGGAACCCAACGTTTCAGTTGGCAAGTTAAAGGGATGGATTGCCCGAGCTGCGCCCGGAAAATTGAAAATGCGATCAGCGGACTTGATGGCGTCGAGAAGGTAAAAGTGCTGTTCACCACCGAGAGATTGGTAGTAGATGCCCGTACCGATGTTCGTTCCCTCGTCCAGAAAGCCGTTATTGATACTGGATTTAGCCTGGTAAAGACCCAAACCGCTTCCGGGCAGAAAACCGTTGCCACGGAATCACGTTTTCGTGAATATTTGCCACTGGCATTATTAAGCACATTAATGCTTATCAGTTGGGGATTATCTCTCTTCAATCCTGAGATCAGCCAGATTGCGTTCACTATCACCACCATTGTTGGCTTGATCCCCTTTGTGATCAAATCCTGGAAACTTATTCGTTCAGGAACACCTTTCGCCATTGAAACGTTGATGAGCGTCGCCGCTATCGGGGCAGTGTTTATTGGTGCAACCGCAGAAGCCGCCATGGTATTGCTGCTGTTTATGGTGGGTGAATTACTCGAGTCTTATGCAGTGAATCGTGCGCGGCGCGGTGTCACCGCACTGATGGCGCTGGTACCAGAAGAGGCATTACTGTTAAAGGATGGTAAACGCATATTAGTTCCTGTCGCAAATTTACGCCCTGGGGATATTATCGAAATCCCACCGGGAGGCCGCCTGCCAGCCGATGCTGAACTACAGGCCACGTTTGCCAGCTTCGATGAAAGCGCCCTAACGGGTGAGTCCATCCCCGTTGAGCGCCAACAAGGCGAAAAAGTCGCCGCTGGCTGCCTGTCCGTTGATCGGGCAGTCGAAATGCGCGTGGTATCGGAACCGGGGAATAATGCCATCGACCGTATTCTGCAACTGATTGAGCTAGCAGAAGAGCGTCGTGCGCCAATTGAACGGTTTATTGACCGCTTCAGCCGTATATACACCCCAATAATTATACTGTTCTCCATACTGGTCATTCTGGTCCCACCATTAGTTTTCGCCGCGCCTTGGGAACCTTGGATTTACCGTGGCCTGACACTGTTGTTAATTGGTTGCCCGTGTGCGTTAGTGATTTCTACCCCTGCGGCGATTACCTCAGCACTGGCGGCGGCAACACGGCGTGGGGCCTTAATCAAGGGCGGTGCGGCACTGGAACAACTGGGCCGTAGCCAAATCATTGCATTTGATAAAACGGGCACATTGACCGAGGGTAAACCAAAAGTCACTGACGTTCTGCCCATCTCAGGCATCAGTGAAACCCGGTTGCTCGCCTTGGCCGCGGCGGTAGAAGCGGGGTCACATCACCCCTTGGCCATCGCTATCATACAATGTGCTCAGCAAAATCAACGTGCTCAGCAAAATACGCCGATGCTGCCACTGGCTGAAGAACGCCGGGCGTTGGCGGGGGTCGGTATTGAAGGTGTGGTCAATGGCTTGATGGTCCGTGTCAGCGCCCCCAGCAAGTTGTCTCCGGCACTGCTGACCGATGAGTGGCAGGCACAGATTGACCAACTGGAGAGTAGTGGTAAGACAGCCGTTGTGGTCTTGGAGGATGAGAAATTCATCGGCTTACTGGCACTGCGTGACACATTGCGCACCGATGCCAAACAGGCGATTGATGCGTTGAAAACATTGGGGATTCAGGGTGTCATGCTAACGGGCGATAATCCACGTGCTGCCGCCGCCATTGCCGGTGAACTGGGGATTGATTACCGCGCCGGGTTACTGCCAGCCGATAAAGTACAGGCGGTGATGGCATTGAATGCATCGCAGCCGACGGTCATGGTAGGCGACGGCATTAATGATGCGCCAGCCATGAAAGCATCCAGTATTGGGGTCGCGATGGGCAGCGGCACTGACGTTGCACTGGAGACCGCGGATGCTGCATTGACCCATAACCGGCTGACTGGACTGGCAGAGATTATTCTGCTCTCACGGGCGGCCAACGCGAATATTCGTCAAAACATTACTATCGCGCTGGGTTTGAAAGCTATCTTCCTGGTCACCACTCTGCTGGGTCTGACTGGCTTGTGGCTGGCAGTATTGGCAGATTCTGGCGCAACGGCACTGGTGACGGCGAATGCGTTAAGGTTGTTACGCAAGCGGGATGTTTAATTAGCTGAATGTTTAATTAGTCGAATGTTTAATTAGCCAGATACTGGATTAACTGGCTGTTATTCCCTTCCTAACCAAATAGCGATAGGGGGTCTGTTTAGTCTCTTGCGCCAGTAGCTGGTGGTCCATAAAACGACAGAAACCCGGAATATCACGGGTGGTCGCGGGATCATCAGCGATAATCAGTAAGGTTTGGCCCTCTTCCATATGCCGGACCGCCTTACGAACCATCATAACCGGCTCTGGGCAGCGCAGGCCCAGAGCATCAAGGGTTTTATCCGGATTAGCAAAAATATCGGTCATGGCGGTTCTCTTTTTCGGCAGTAAACAGTTCGATAGAAATATAAAATGTAAGCAAGCTTACGAAGGCGGTCAGTTTAACGAAAGCCAATGGTTTAACGAAAGCAAATAGTTTAATGAAGATAAATAGCTTAACGAAGGTAAAGAATTCACCTTGATCGTTCTCTCGTGTAAGCAACGCAATAATTTACGTTAAAACGCTATCGTTTGCGCTAAAATTAACCGTTGCATTCGTTGCGCAAACGCGTATTATGCCGCCGCGTCGTAGGTCTTGCGACATATTTTGTTTGGGTTCCCTCACCCCAATAACCAAAAAGGTTACATTTATGTTTTCGTTTACTGCCCAACAGCGGATGACCGCGTTGGTATGGCTATCGCTATTCCATATTGTCATCATTACCTCCAGTAACTACCTGGTGCAATTGCCGATCGCTATCTTCGGCTTTCATACCACCTGGGGGGCTTTTACCTTTCCATTTATCTTCTTAGCCACTGACCTGACCGTGCGAATTTTTGGTGCCCCTTTGGCGCGCCGGATTATTCTTTCCGTTATGGTGCCCGCATTGTTGATTTCGTATCTGATATCAGCGCTGTTTTATCAGGGAAGCTGGCAGGGGTTCCCTGCGTTAACCAGTTTTAATCTGGTGGTTGCCCGTATCGCCGTCGCCAGTTTTATGGCCTATGTTCTTGGCCAAATTCTGGATGTTCAGGTGTTTAACCGCCTACGTCAGCGTAATGCCTGGTGGGTTGCACCTACTGCAGCCATGTTCTTTGGCAATATCAGTGACACCATGGCATTCTTCTTTATTGCTTTCTATCGCAGTAGTGACCCATTCATGGCCGCACACTGGGTGGAAATTGCGTTAGTCGATTACAGCTTTAAGCTGTTAATTTGCATGTTGTTCTTCCTGCCAGCTTATGGCGTGATGCTAAATGTGTTGCTGAAGTACTTTGCCCGGCAGACGGGTCAGTCAGTGCTGGCAACTGAACGATAGATTGCTTTTAGCGCCTGAATGAGGTGCGATAGAATAACTTAGCAACTATTGATAAATTGTCAGCTGTTGATAAGTTATCGACAGCCGCCAGTGGCTCGAAAGGCATAACACGTATGAATAAGGGACACTCATGTACAAGAAAATAGCTCGATTTCTCGCCGTCGGCCTGCTGGTTGCAGGATTAAGCGCCTGTGATAGCAGTAGCGATAACAACATGGGCCAGACCGTCAGCCTGTTAGATGGCAAAGTGACCTTTAACTTGCCAGCAGAACTATCAGACCAAAGCGGGAAGATGGGTAATCAAGCCAATAACATGCACGTTTACGCCAATAATACTGGCGATAAAGCAGTGATCGTCATTTTAGGTGAGGGCACCAATGAAAAGTTGGATGTGCTGACCAACCGTTTAGCAGAGCAACAGCGCGCCCGTGATGCAAACCTGCAAGTGGTGACCAACAAGACGATTAATATTAACGGGCAACCGTTCCAGCAACTAGACAGCATTATTACCAGTAGCGGTCAAAAAGCGTACTCATCAATCGTCATGGGAACCGTCGGTAACCAATTAATGACATTACAGATTACGCTACCCGCCGAGAATCAGCAGCAAGCTCAAACCGAAGCTGAATCCATTATCAGTACGTTGAAACTGAAATAATCTGTCCCAGCAGAGCGCGGTTCACCCGCGCTCTGTTTTATTGGCTTACTCGGCTTTATTGATTTCCTAAACAATAATTTTTACCCCCATCAAGCCAATGCCCGCGCCAGTAAAGTAATCGGGTGCTCACATTTCTTACTGGTCGACATTTCAATCTGCCATTTGCAGGTTTCGCAATCGGTAATCACCAAATCAACTCCGCTATCCTCAATTTGCTGGAACAACGATGCCCCAATCCCTTGCGATGTCGCGTAGTTTTCCGATTTAAAGCCATAAGTTCCGGCGATACCGCAACACTGAGAATCTAACACCACCAGCTCAATACCAGGTATACGTTGGATCAAAGCCAAGGTATAAGCCGTCCAGCCCATTTTCTCCATATGACAAGGTGTGTGATAGGCAATGCGCAATGGTGCTGCTTTTGATGCCAATAAGGGATTTAATGATAATAAAGGCTTCAGAGGTAGTTCCCTCCCTTGATCCAATAAGCGGTAAAGGTAGCGAGTCGCCAACTCCACTTTATCGCGCACCGGGGTGGTATCCACATCCAACAAGTGAGGATACTCATCCCGCAGGGTGAATGTACAACTTGAGGAAGTGGCGACTACCGGAATATCACGACCAATGACCGTGTCGGTGAGTGATTCCAGATTTACCCGTGCCTGCTTTTTCGCCTGCTCAATAAAGCCATTCACAATCAGTGGGACACCACAGCATTTTTCACGTTTCAACAACTGCACACCAATATTCATCGCATTGAAAACGCTGACTAAATCCTTGCCCAATTGTGGGTGGTTATAGTTGACGAAACAGCCATGAAAAAATGCAACTTGCTCAGTATATTGCTGCTGTTTTTCTGCCTGTTTACGATACCAACGGCGAAAGGTACCAAATGAATATTTTGGTAATTCACGCCGATGATCAATTTTCAGCGCTTTATCCAACAGTACCCGAACGGGTTTCAACCCCGTCACCGCATTGATCACCGGTGCAAACGGTGTCGAAAGCGTGCCCATGATGTCGGTATGACTGAGGATGGCATCGCGTAATTTGGGTTTGTTAGTGCTATGGCTGGCTTTCGCCCGTTGGATAATATCGCCAATTTTGACATCTGACGGGCAAGCCACTTCACAACGTTTACAGTTAGTACAATATTTCAGCGCATCATCGTACAGTGCCGGATCTTTCAGACGCAGGCGTTCACCATCCGGTCCGGCTTGTTTCGGCCCTGGATAGAGTGGATTAACCTTTGCCACCGGGCAATAGGTCGTACAGACCGTACATTTGATACAGCTTTCGAAGCTATTATCTCGCTTGAGACGGCGATCGCCCACCATCGTGTCATCCTGTACGGGGCTAGCGTCATGCTTTGACAACCACGTCATAATGTCACCTCCATCGCGCTAATAATCTGTTCAGCAACAAACAAAGCACTGGTCAGTGAAACACCCGCGCCACAACCTTGTTGAAGCGGATCATACCCCCCCAGCACAGCACCGATGGCATGTAGATTCTCTAGGGCGACACCGCCACGCAGCGGCCGCAAATGGTTATCCGTGTTAACACCAAACTTCAGATAAGGCTGCGGTGCAAACATATTGCTGTGGCTCCAATCTGCACGGTGAGGCAGCGATAAAATATCCAGGTCCAGTATCGGTTCATAGATTTGATCAAAGGTGGCAACCAGCCCATTACTGAAGAAACTGCCACTGGCCAGTACCATCTGTGCTGCTCGCAAAGGAATATCACCGTGGTTGCGGCTATACAGGCCGGTGACCCGGTTATCGACCAATTCAGCCCGCACGACCGCATCACCGGGCATGACTAAGCCCCCCAATTGTTGGAAGCGATGGCGCAGTGCCTGATGTAAGCGCATCCCCAACAATGAAGGAGGTAATGTCGGCAACAGTTGAATAGGTTTCCCGACCACGGCGCGTAGGGCATCTAACGGAGCAGACTTATCCAGCCCGATACAAGCAGGTAATAAAATTATGTCAGCGGTAGGTGACAGGCGGGATAACTCATCCGCCAAGGGTTGTAGATTTTCCGGCAGATCCAGTATTCGAGCGATGTTTACCGCTCTGAATTCGCTCGGATTATCCCGCAACCGATCCAGCGCCGGTAAATGTAAATAATCTGCCGTCGCATCAATGCCCTGATCCTGTAAGGAACTCGCAACCATCTGTGGTTGAAAATCGAGAAAGCCTTCAATACCAATCACAGCCACACGTTGCCACGGCAGCGGGCCATTTAACGGTGCAACCGGGATGTCCGCCAGGCTCAACCATGTTGGACGGTAGCTACCCAATGGCGTCAGACGTAAATGGTTTTCGGCGCTACTCCCAACGATATCCAGACCGCACCGCCGTAATAGAGCTTCTGCTTCCTGCACCAACTCATCCAATTGCTTGATATGCCGCATTTTACTGTAAGGATGTTCAGGGGCTAATTCAGCTAATGCACTGAGTGCCGATAACGGCTGGTTGACCGCCCGCCCATCGGGCAATTTAGCCAAGAGATCCAGAGAGCCAGAGGAAAAATGCAGTGCATTTTGTCCAGCACTGACAATCGCGCAATATTTACCTTGTTCAGCCAAACGAATACCGCAGGCTAACCCGGCCAATCCACCACCAATGATGATCACATCAAATTTCATCGTGTTTCTCCTGCGCATTCACTGCGGCTGGAGTCTCATCCAAACCACAGAGCCCCTGATAGACCCACTGGGTAAACTCACTCTCACGCAATGCATCACCCCAAGCTATTGGGCGTACACCTTTCCAGCGCTCGTTGAGAAATTGTGTCAGTTGCTCACGGGATTGCTGCGGGGTGGTCACCTTAAAGCGGCTGAGTAGACCCGCAGCACGGCACGCGCACAGTTCTCCCTGGCAAGTGCCCATACCCACACGGGTACGACGACGTAAATCCAGCAGGTTATTGACGGATAAAGATTCAACCGCGTAGCGAACTTCACCGGCGGTGACCGCCTCGCATTCACACACCAAACTGTTATCTAGCCGATTTCCGGCCAACAACTGCGTGGCGCGATCACCATGGCGATAAACCGCCGAGCCGCGAATACTGGCAGGCAAGGAGATCACTTTGCTTAAGGTCTGTTCTGCGGATTGCCGTGAGCCGGGTAATGGCACTTGTGCTGTGGTACAAGCGGCGCTGATACCCAACTTTTCGCACACTTTATCGGTTGCCCATTCCGCCATCAGCCGGTAGGTCATCAGTTTGCCGCCGGTAATCGTGATAAAGCCGTCCAACCCATCCCGGCTGGCATGATCCAGTAGTACGATGCCACGGCTGACATTGCGCCCTGATGGATCATCATCGCTGGCAACCAGTGGCCTCACTCCTGCGTAGGCACGTAAAATACGGGTTTGCGCCAGTTGGGGAGAAAGTTTGGCACCTTCACGAATTAAGGTATCCACCTCTTGTGCCGTTACTACCATATTGTCTATCTGATCGTAATCGATGTGGGTTGAAGTGGTACCGATCAACGAAATGGTATCGCCTGGCACCAAAATGTCGGCATCCGCAGGCTTACGGCAACGGTTGATCACCATGTTATTGATCCGATGCCCGAGGATTAGCAGCGCCCCTTTGGCGGGGAACATGCGGATACGCAAATCGGCATATTCAGCAATATGTTGTCCCCAAATCCCGGCGGCATTCACCACAATCTGCGCATGAATGTCGTATTTTCGCTGATTTTTATGGTCGAAAACGCGCACACCGTTGATTCGGGAACTCTGCCGCAACAAACCGATAACTTCATGATATGTCAGAATATTCGCACCATGCTCTTGGGCATCCAACATGTTGGCAGCGGTTAAACGGAAAGGATCGACAGTGCCATCAGGTACCCGAACCGCTGCAATCAGTGCGGGATTGACGGCAGGCTCCAGACGCAGTGCCTGTTCGGGGTCAATGGCTTCAGCCTCAATACCTGCATCCCGACAGCGGGCGATAAATTGCTGCTGATATGCCAGAGAGTCCTCCGGCAAGGTGATAAATAAGCCATCAGTTTGTTCAATGCAATGGCGAGCAATCCGTTTGAGAATGCGGTTTTCTTCGATGCACTCACGGGCTGACTCACCGTCGGTTACCGCATAGCGAGCGCCACTGTGCAAGAGGCCATGATTACGCCCCGTGGCCCCGGTAGCGATGTCATGCCGTTCCAATAAAATACAAGCCAAACCACGGCGGGCGCAGTCGCGAGCGATTCCGGCACCGGTTGCTCCGCCACCGATAATGATGACATCCGTTTCTATATAAGGAGAACTGTTCGTCATGAAAGACCCCAGATTATCAGACAGCCGCCTGCTGGCGAGTTATATCCCTATTGAGCCACAGTCTTTATAGGCATTGTTTGATAAGGAACAAAAACGAACCAAAAACGAAAACAACATGGTGTTTAAAAGCCATGATTGTGATCAAAGTCACAGGTGATTTGTTATTACTTGTTTCAAAATATCGAATAATCGCCCAAAATTGCCGCCGATTTCATAAAAGTGTAACAATTGCGCCATCACTCACAGATAAAGCAACCAATGTTATCTAGCATGACGCTCGTTATGGAACATAAACGACAGCTAGTTAACTGTTTAACCACCGGGTAGATACCAGGCTATACCGGAGTCAGAAAACAATAAAACGCCATCGGAGGCATAACATGTTGAGCATTTTCAAGCCCGCGCCACATCAGGCAAGGCTACCCGCAGACCGGGTCGACCCAACCTATCGCCGTTTACGCTGGCAAATTTTTATGGGTATCTTCTTTGGTTACGCTGCCTACTATCTGGTGCGTAAAAACTTTACACTAGCCATGCCATATTTAATCGAACAAGGGTTCTCGCGCGGAGATCTTGGTTTCGCATTATCCGGTATATCTATTGCTTACGGTTTCTCAAAATTCATCATGGGGTCGGTTTCTGACCGTTCGAACCCACGGGTGTTTCTCTCCGCAGGCTTGATCCTCTCTGCGGCCGTCATGCTGTTCATGGGCTTTGTTCCTTGGGCAACATCCAGTATTGCCGTGATGTTCGTGCTGCTATTCCTCTGCGGTTGGTTCCAGGGTATGGGTTGGCCGCCATGTGGCCGTACCATGGTTCACTGGTGGTCGAAGAAAGAGCGCGGTAGCATCGTATCAGTATGGAACTGCGCCCATAACGTGGGTGGTGGTTTACCACCATTACTGTTCCTGCTAGGCATGGCGTGGTTTAACGACTGGAAAGCGGCGTTATATATGCCCGCGTTCGGTGCCATTTTGGTGGCATTAATTGTCTTTGGTCTGATGCGTGATACCCCTCAATCTGTTGGCTTACCGCCGATTGAAGAGTACAAAAACGACTATCCAGATGATTACAGCGAAGAAGCCGAAGAAGAGCTGACGGCAAAACAGATCTTTATGCAATACGTGTTACCCAACAGGCTGTTGTGGTATATCGCCATTGCTAACGTTTTTGTTTATTTACTGCGCTACGGCATCCTTGACTGGTCACCGACTTACCTGAAAGAAGTCAAACATTTCGCGCTGGATAAATCCTCATGGGCATACTTCCTGTATGAATATGCGGGGATCCCAGGGACACTGCTTTGCGGTTGGATGTCTGACAAAGTCTTTAAAGGTAACCGTGGTGCAACCGGTGTGTTCTTTATGACACTGGTGACTATTGCCACGATTGTTTATTGGCTGAACCCAGTCGGTAACCCAGGCATTGATATGGCCTGTATGATCACCATTGGCTTCCTGATTTACGGCCCAGTGATGTTAATCGGCTTACACGCACTTGAATTGGCACCGAAGAAAGCAGCCGGTACCGCCGCAGGCTTTACTGGCTTGTTCGGTTATCTGGGTGGCTCGGTAGCAGCCAGTGCTATCGTAGGTTACACCGTTGACTACTTCGGTTGGGACGGCGGCTTTATGGTTATGATCGGCGGCAGCATCATCGCGGTTCTGTTACTGATTGTTGTGATGTTCAGTGAGAAAAAACATCACGCAGAATTGGCTAAAAAGAACGGCTGATTAGCACCAGGTAGTTAGGCTGTGCCGCTATTCATCGCGTCACAGCCCTCTTCATCCCTATATCCCAAACCCAACATTATTGGCGTTGCTGCCAGGCAGCAAACGAATGACAAATCGATCGAAACCGCTAACAAACAGCAACCCCAAGTAAGAAGGGTATAAAACCGACAAATGGAGCACTATTGATGCAAACACACGTCAAAACACTATTGGCAAGTATGATTCTGGCGGCCTCTATCGCAGGCCCGGTCTATGCTGTGGAGCCAGCATCTGCTGATAAATCTGCACCTGCCATAGATAAAGTCGTCATCGCTCACCGTGGTGCCAGTGGCTATTTACCTGAGCATTCACTACCAGCCAAAGCCATGGCCTACGCACAAGGTGTTGATTATCTAGAGCAAGACCTGGTGATGACTAAAGATAATGAATTGGTGGTGTTGCACGACCATTATCTGGATCGTGTAACCGATGTTGCCGAACGCTTCCCAGATCGCGCACGGAAAGATGGCCGCTATTATGCAATTGATTTTACGTTGCCAGAAATCAAGTCTCTGAAATTTACCGAAGGCTTTGATATTGATAAAAACGGCAAGAAAGTACAGAGCTATCCGAACCGTTTCCCAATGGGTAAATCTGATTTTCGGGTGCACACTTTCCAAGAGGAAATTGAATTCGTTCAGGGGTTGAACCACTCGACAGGTAAAAATATCGGTATTTACCCTGAAATAAAAGCGCCGTGGTTCCATCATCAGGAAGGTAAAGACATTTCCACGAAAGTGTTGGAAGTCCTGAAAGAATACGGTTACACCAATAAAGACGATAAAGTTTATCTGCAATCCTTTGATGTAAATGAATTAAAGCGCATTAAGAATGAGCTGGAACCTAAGATGGGGATGGATCTGAAACTGATCCAACTGATCGCTTACACTGACTGGAATGAAACCTACGAGCAGCTACCTGATGGCAAATGGGTTAATTACAGCTATGACTGGATGTTCAAACCAGGGGCAATGCAGGAAGTGGCGCAATATGCTGATGGCATCGGCCCTGACTATCACATGTTAGTGGTTAAAACATCAACACCAAAAGACATCAAGCTGACCGATATGGTCAAAGAAGCCCATGCCAGCAATATGATGGTCCATCCGTTCACAATACGGGCTGACAGGCTACCTAAATACGCCACCGATATTAACCAACTGTTTGATATTATTTACAATCAGGCACAAGTTGACGGTGTATTTACTGACTTCCCGGACCAAGGCGTACAGTTCCTGCAAAAACAGCAGCAGCATAAGTAACTCACCGTAAACATGGCTCTCTTTTTTCTATTTCTTTTCTTCAGAGGAAAGAGAGCCATAATTAATTACTCAACGGTACTCACTACATTAAGATAGTGATTTCTGTCATTTATGTTTCCGTAAACATTATCCACGGGTGCAATGGAGGAATCACCTAAAGAGGACATATCCTGAACTAATGTTTCTATATCGAATTGATCTGATATTATTGTCTTGATACTGTCCTGCCTGGTATTTTCTATTCCAGTTGGTGTCATAATAAAACTATTCTGCTTGGACTCTGGAATTAAAGTGTCGCTATCACCGGATGAAACACGTAGCCTGCTAGGCTCAGCATGGAAGATATCTAATTTATAACCTTTCTCGAAGGGAATAATGGTATTGGAAATATTCGCATTAGTGCCATAAAGTTTTTCCTCAAACGTAATGTTCCCTTGTTTATCGATCACTTTAATACTGGCATACAGTTCAGCACCGAAATAACAATGGGGAGAGTCAGTGATAATATTAATACCTGCCAGTTTACTCTCGTCATCGATGGTCACTGTCGCAATATCACGATCACAGAAGCCCAACAGCTTGAACTGGAACGATACCATCAATTTTGTAGCCGAATCGATACCCACGCTGACGATGGGGTCTGTGCTGGCAGGAGGGGTATCAGGAATGATAGGTGTAGAAGTTGTAAGTGCAGAAGTTGTAGGTTCCGGTTCCGGTGCAGATTCAGATTCAGATTCAGATTCAGATTCAATAATATCTGCGTTACTCCCCACTGAAACTGAGTTTGGATGAATAAAATCGGCTTCTATAATATCGGTAGGATAAGATTCCATCTTAGGATCTGTCACGCCTAATGGCGTCATTACAAGAAGAGCAAATGGAGAATTGGGGTCAATAATACTATAAAGATCAGGAGAACTAACGAGTCTGCTGGGTATAGGGTGGTACATCTCAAGTTGATAGCCCACCTCAAACGGGAGTTCTATTTTCTCTTCTTTTATCTCTGCATCTGATAATTTTTTTTGGAAAACCATTGTTCCTTTAGCATCCCACACGACAATATAGATATATTCCTCAGGAATGTAGTCACTACTAAATTTCTTCTCAGCAATGTTTATATTTATTTTTTTGTTTTTTGAGTCAATATTAATATCGGCCATGGAGTTTAATTTATTACCGAGAAAATTAATCTGCTGAGGCCGTTCATCGATCAAATCACTACTATCTAATCTTGTAGCAATAGGGCTTTTCATAGGTATGAAATGGGGGGGGGTAACGTTTACATCACTCATATATTAACTCCATTCAGATAAATTTTGTTTTAATATTAAATTAAAACACTGAGATACTATTATCTTCATGAATATATAGAACGACTAATTAGTCTTTATTATAATTAGTTTAATGTCATTATATAAGTATTTAGCATTGGTTCATGGAATATATAATTTTTAAAGATGAGTGTACGACGCTAATATCCCTGCAACGCCAAGGACGAAGGGTGACCGGGGTCACCCTACTCTATAACATCATCATACTACTGCGTTAACCTTACTCTTCCTTACCTAAGAACATCTTACGCAAGTAGTGTGGTACGGCATCATCAGCGTTAGAGCCTATCACTTCCAAATTCGGCAACACATCTTTTAGCCGTTGATGTGCGTCGCGCATGATGCAACCTTTGCCAGACATCGACAACATTTCTACATCATTCATGCCATCACCAAAGGCGATACAGTCTTTTAGTGAATAACCGATAATTTTAGCAACCTGTTCAAGGGCATGGCCTTTGGACACACCGCCTCCCATCACCTCAAGACAGGTTGGGAAGGAGAAACTGACGTTAACGCGATCTCCCCAGCGGGCATTAATAGCCTCTTCCAAGATCAGTAACTTGTCATGATCTTCGCAGGTGAAATAAACCTTACATACACCGTCAGTCGGCAGCAATGCGGGTTCAAATACCTGATAATTGAACACAGACTCACGGAAGAACTCTTCTTGTTCAGGACATTCGCGGTTCATAAACCATTCGTCGCCCAGATAGACGTTAGTCAGGATATCCGGATTATGATGTTCAAGATTGTACAAATCACGGGCAATATCCGCATCAAGGTTATGACTGAAAATCAATTCTCCCTCAGTGTTATGCACGCGCGCACCGTTAGAGGTGATCATAAAAGCACTGATCTCCAAATTATCGCGGATTTGTGCCACATCGACATGGTGCCGCCCGGTGGCAAAGACAAAATGCACACCACGCTGCGTCAGCAATTTGAGTGTTTCTTTCGTATAAGGGGTCAACGTATGATTAGGCGATAGCAGCGTGCCATCTAAATCGGAAGCAACAACATGATACATAGTGGTATGTTCTAACCTCTGGTGGCGTCGGCGCCTAATGGCCGACTGATGATTGATGTCGCGCGAAAAAACGCAATATGGCGCTAAGCGCCTCGGCACGCAGTGTGTCCCGCTCAAACAGGATCTCATGGCGAGCACCTTGAATGACCAAAGGCCGCCCCCCTTCACAGGGGTGCCCCGCCAACGTCATTGCCTGAGAAAAAGCATCGTGGGCTGGGTTATGAACCACCCGATCCTCACTGGCCTGTAACAATAATACCGGAGTGGTGATTTTCTCCGCTTCAGCAATAATTTGCTCCCCCACCAGCAAACTTTCACGTAGCCAATGGTAAGTGGGGCCACCCACGCGGATTTCGGGTGTGTCTGAATATTGGCGCAAATAGCGGCGATAACGCTCGCGGCTGTGAGTCAGCATATTGACCAAATACGGCAGTGGCCGCCAGTGCCCTGTACCAATCGCGTAATAATCCCGTAGCTTCTGGTGCCCTTCAGCCCAGTTAACAATGCAGTGTGCCAACCAGCCCGGCAGGGGTAAATGAATACCAAACATGGGCGCACATAACGCAACGGCATTAAATACATTAGGCTCTTTGGCTAGAAAACGCGTCAAGATCGCGCCCCCCATTGAGTGGGCCAGCGCAAAACGCTGCTGATAATGGCTACCGGTAATTTCGAGCTGCACCAGTTGTGTAAAATCATCAATATAATCATCGAATTTAATCACGTGACCACGGTTATGATCATCCAGCATACGCCCTGAACGCCCTTGCCCACGATGATCCAGCACCATAACATCATAGCCTTGCTGGAACAGATCATAAGCAACTTCAGGGTATTTGATGTAACTCTCGATACGACCTGGCACCACGACCACCACACGGGTATGGTGCGGTGCGCAAAAACGGACATAGCGAATGGGGATATTATCGACCCCGATAAACACTTGTTCGTCTCGTTGCTGCCAAAAATCCAACAATGGCCCATTAACAAAAGCAGCAAATTGCTCTTCTCGGGTTAACCAATTATTCATGTGATGACCTAACAGCATAGCGTAGTTATGTGGCTCTGGTTATACGAGCTTAACTATACGGACTTAGACAGACTTAGCTATATCGCCCTGGTTACATAGCCTGAGTTTATAGCCCTGATGTTATATTTTAATAACATAGAGAATATTGATGGCATGCTTTAGCCGACGTTACTCAGAGTTTTGTGAGCCATAGCACAACTATTGGCAATGGGGTATTGTGGCATAAATTTACCCATTCAGGGAGCTTTGCCGATGACCTTAGACTGGTGGTTAACCTATCTGCTGACAACATTGATCCTCAGTCTTTCTCCCGGTTCGGGGGCCATTAACACGATGAGCACTGCCATCAGCCATGGTACGCGTGGGGTCTTTGCTTCCATTTGCGGGTTACAACTGGGCCTGGCGGTGCATATCGTCTTGGTTGGCGTTGGTCTCGGTGCCCTGCTTTCTCAGTCCCTACTGGCATTTGAAATATTAAAGTGGCTCGGTGCGGCTTACTTAATCTGGCTTGGTATTCAACAATGGCGTGCCGCCGGGTCGCTTGATCTGCATACACTGGCAAACAGTATGCCCAGGCGTAAGCTGTTTAAACGTGCGGTGTTTGTTAACCTGACCAACCCAAAAAGCATTGTTTTTCTGGCCGCGCTATTTCCACAATTTGTGCTGCCACAGCAACCGCAGGTGGCGCAGTATCTGATTCTGGGCTGCACCAGTGTGATTGTCGATATTATCGTGATGATTGGTTATGCCACGCTGGCTACACGTATAGCTAGTTGGATTAAATCACCACAGCAAATGAAATTATTGAACCGAATATTTGGCGGCCTGTTTATGTTAGTTGGCGCATTATTAGCCACAGCGCGCAAAGTATAAAGAGCCTGTCAGGCTAGCCAACCGGGTTAAATACCCAGTTGGCTAACCCGTTAGCGAGACAATATCAGTTGGATACCAAAACCGGCAAATAACACACCTGCCAGCCCATCAATCCACTTGGAAAGCCGCTGATAACCACGGCGCATGGTGGGTAACGCAAATACGCAGGCCACCACGGTGAACCATAAGAAGGTTTCACCAACAATCAGGATAAACAACCCCCAGCGCGCACCTGCACCCACGTCATCACCGACAAACCATGAGAATACACTACCGAAATAGATAACGGCTTTTGGGTTCGATAGGTTGGTTAGCAGACCACGGATAAATGTACGGCCACGGGCGGGCAAAACCACCTGTACCTCGCCTTCGGCGACATCATGTTTAGCTCGGGCCGATTTCAATAGCTGCACCCCCATCCAACACAGATACATCCCACCGCCGACCATAATAATTTGATGCAACCAAGCCATTTTCTGCAAGATGAGATTCAACCCCATCAGTGCTACCCCAGCCCAGATAACAATTCCTAGCGAGATCCCAAGCACACCCATCATAGCCTCACCACGTGAGCGGCTGGCAGCGGTTTGCGATACAAAAAAGAAATCAGGCCCTGGGCTAATCAAAGCAACCAGATGAATAAACGCAACGGTGAGAAATAGCATCAACATAGATAAACCACTAATAACAGGGAAGATCGAAAAATTATGCTAACACGCGATTCAATTTTTATCGTTGATAGGATCATCGAGTAGCACCAATGGCTAACCCGATCTATTCGTCATCGTTGTTATCCACATGATCACGGATCAGGGCCATAAACGGCGCACCAAAACGTTCCAGTTTACGCTGACCGACACCATTAACGCTTAACAACTCGCTGGCGGTAATGGGCATCTGTTCAGCCATCTCCAGCAAGGTCGCGTCGTTAAACACCACATAAGGCGGGATATTACCTTCATCAGCAATCGACTTACGCAGTTTGCGCAGCTTCGCAAACAACTTACGATCGTAATTGCCTCCATAGGATTTCTGATTGGCACTGCTACGCACTTTCAGGCTCTGAATCCGCGGTACCGCCAGTTGTAATGGCAGCTCTGCACGTAAGACCGGGCGCGCCGCTTCAGTCAGTTGCAAGGCAGAGAACTGGGCAATATTCTGGCTTAGCAGCCCCAGGTGGATCAACTGGCGCAAAACACTGACCCAGTGTTCATGGGTTTGTTCACGGCCAATACCGTACACCGAAAGCTTGTCATGGCCCATCTCGCGAATACGCTGGTTATTCGCCCCACGCAGCACCTCAACGATGTACCCTAAGCCAAAGCGTTGCCCCACCCGATAAACGCAAGAGAGCGCTTTCTGCGCATCTGCCAGACCATCGTAGCGCTTCGGCGGATCCAGGCAGATATCGCAGTTACCGCAAGGTTGCTGTTTGCCTTCACCAAAATAGTTGAGCAGCACCAAACGGCGACAGGTTTGTGCCTCGGCAAACGCCCCCATCGCATTGAGTTTATGTCGTTCGATATCTTGCTGAGCACCCGCAGGTTTCTCTTCAAGGCAACGGCGTAACCACGCCATATCTGCCGGATCGTACAGCAGCACGGCCTCGGCCGGTAAGCCATCGCGCCCAGCGCGGCCCGTTTCCTGATAGTAGGATTCGATAGTTCGCGGGATATCAAAATGCACGACAAAGCGGACGTTCGGTTTGTTAATCCCCATCCCAAACGCTACGGTGGCGACCACCACTTGTAAATCATCGCGCTGGAAAGCCTCTTGTACCTGCGCACGGCGTTCGTTATCCAGCCCAGCGTGATAGGCGGCAACACTCAAGCCACGGCTTTGCAAACGGGCTGTCGTATCTTCCACTTTCGCTCGGCTATTACAGTAAATAATGCCACTCTTGCCGCGCTGGTCTTGTACAAAACGCCACAGTTGATCGAGAGGTTTAAACTTCTCAACTAAGGTATAGCGGATATTCGGGCGATCAAAACTACTGACCTGAATCAGAGGTTGGTCCAGATTCAGCAGGCGCACAATATCGCTGCGAGTGGCTTCATCAGCCGTCGCGGTCAATGCAATAACCGGTAGATCAGGAAAACGCTGCTTTAACTGACCAAGAGCACGGTATTCCGGGCGGAAATCATGCCCCCACTGGGAAATACAGTGAGCTTCATCCACTGCCAGCAAGGCGGGCCGCCATTGATACAGCTGATCAAGAAAACTCTCCATCACCAACCGCTCTGGCGCGATATACAACAGTTTAATCTGCCCACTGCGGCAACCGTCCATCACCGCCAGTTGCTGTTCGCGGGTTTGCGATGAGTTTAGGCAGCCTGCGCCCACGCCATAGGCCAACAGTTGGTCAACCTGATCTTTCATCAGAGAGATAAGCGGCGAGACCACTAATGTCAGACCATCGGTCACCAAGGCGGGGATCTGATAACACAAGGATTTACCACCGCCGGTTGGCATCACAACCAGGCAATCCTGGCCTGACAATGTCGCGTTGATAATCTCCTGCTGCCCTGGCCGAAATTGCTGATAACCGAAAGTATCTCGCAATACCTGCACTGCCAGTAATTCCCTGTTTATCACTGCTGCGGTCGACACACTTTTCCCCAACTATTAGATCTGCACAGGCCGGCTAACCGGCCTGTGTCTGAAACTGTTATAACGCCGGATGACGTTAAAGGACATCGTTCAACATGATACCTACACCCACCCGTGTTTGCCTAAAGTTATAGTCAATCATTGACTCACCGTAGCCACTGAATACCTGAGTATAGAAGCGAACATGTTTGGTAATTGGGTAGCTCCAGCCCATTTCCGCGCCACCGTAACCGGTATTCCAGTTATAGCGACCATCAAGGCTGAATACGCTGTCACCCATGGCATAACCGACTTTCAGGCGATAATACCCCATGTATTTAGTAATATCAGGGTTGTCATCTTTACTATCGCTTTCAGGAATACGATACCAAGGCTTCAGGTCGATTTCCAAATTGCCACGTTGTGCCATTACGCGGGTATAAGCACGGTTCCAGCTACGTGAGGTTGGGTCAGCTTTACCGTTGGACTGGTGGTTAACACCAAACTCAACTTCACGGAAAGTCCAGCCAGCTAATTCGTAATCCGTTGACCACGCCAAAAACAGCTGTGGCTCGTAGTTGGTTTCACGAAAAGGTGAAGATTCTTCGCTGTTGGATGCCTGCCACCATGAACGCTGGGTATAAGAAGCCCCCAATAATGAGTTATCCCCGGCAATACCACGCCAGATAGGGAAAGCTAAACTCAGTTGGAATTTTACTTCATCTTTATTTGCATGTTCAGCCCAATCATACGAGCTAATGGCTTGTTTATTGATCTCGTTGGTATAGGTGTATAGCAAATAGTTTGTTTCATACGGATAAAGTAGGAAAGGATTATCGTGGTCCTGCAACATTGCAGCGATAATACTGCCCCGCACTGCGGGCGCATCATGAATCTTTTCAATCGTTGCTTCTTCAGCCTGTGCCAATGTCGGCACCAGTAATAACGCAATCAATATCTGCCAAAATCTCGCCATAATTCCCCCATCACCCTCAGATTATTGCTATTTTTAATGAAAACAGCTCATTCTACACACAAATGTTACATTGGATTAGTGTTGTTTATCTTTATGATTTAATGGCTGGAAAACAACAAAATACAAGCATAAAATAAACAATTAATTAACGTATGATGTGGTTGCTTCTGATCGATAACGGTTGCTTCTAAGCGATAACTAAGAGAATAGAACATAATGTCAGTAACGCCCTTAACACTGGAAGACGCTCGCCGCATGATCGGCGAAAACTTTGTTTATCACATGCCATTCAACCGTGAATTAGGGCTGAAATTAGTCCGTTTTGAACAAGATTATGCCGAAATCACCTTCGATAATGATGACAAGTTGGTGGGTAATATCGCGCAAAAGATCTTGCATGGTGGTGTCATTGCCGCCGTATTGGATGTTGCCGCGGGCCTGGTTTGTGTTGGTAATAGCCTGATACGCCATGAACCACTGATTCAAGAGCAACTGCAAATAAGGCTGGCTAAAATGGGTACTATCGATCTACGAGTCGACTATCTACGCCCCGGCCGTGGTGAGCATTTTATCGCCAGAAGCAGTATTTTACGCAGTGGAAACAAAGTGGCTGTCGCCCGGGTTGAACTGCATAATGAAAAACAAATTCATATCGCCAGCGCGACGGCGACCTATCTGGTTGGCTAATTTAACCTACTACGTTGGTGATTCGTCACGCAAAGTTAAGTACACTAACCGCATCTCCTTCCTTGTACTCTGTACCGAGCCACACCATGGATAAACAACAAACTCGTCAGGGCATTTTTTTTGCTCTGGCTGCCTATTTTATTTGGGGCCTCGCTCCCGCGTATTTCAAACTCATCCAACAAGTGCCCGCTGATGAGATCCTGACCCACAGGGTCATCTGGTCATTCTTCTTTATGTTGATTCTGCTTACCGTCAGCCGTCATTGGCCACAGGTGCGCGACGCCTGCAAAAACCGTAAGCGCCTATTGTTACTGGCGGTGACAGCCGTTTTGATTGCCAGTAACTGGCTGCTGTTTATCTGGGCGGTCAACCACAATCACATGCTGGAAGCCAGTCTGGGATATTTCATTAATCCGTTGGTAAATGTGCTGTTTGGCATGTTATTTCTCGGCGAACGCTTTCGCCGGATGCAATGGGTCGCCGTAGCACTCGCCTTTGCTGGGGTGCTGATTCAACTGTGGCAATTTGGTTCACTGCCAGTGATTGGGCTGGGTCTGGCCATCACCTTTGCTTTATACGGATTGTTGCGTAAAAAACTGGGCGTTGATGCCCAAACTGGTATGCTCATTGAAACCATGTGGCTGCTACCAGTAGCCGCCGTATATCTGTTTTTCATCGCCGACAGCCCGACCAGCCACCTGAGCGCCAATGCCTGGTCGCTGAACCTGCTGCTAGCCGCTGCGGGCGTCATTACCACAATCCCACTGCTGTTCTTCACTGCGGCGGCCACCCGTTTGCGTCTTTCGACACTGGGTTTCTTCCAGTATCTCGGGCCAACATTGATGTTTATTTTGGCGGTGACGTTCTACGGTGAAACCATTGGTAATGACAAGATGGTGACCTTTATCTTTATCTGGGCGGCCCTGTTACTGTTTACCTTGGATGCACTCTATACCCAACGCAAACTACGCCGGTAAAATGCAAAAAAAAGCCCGGTCACTCAATTGGACTAACCCCAATATTGAGTGACCGGGCTTTTTTATTCGTTGCCGGATATTTTTATCCATACAACGCTAGAGCCAGTTTTTACGTTTGAAATACAGATAAGGAGCCAAACCGGCAATGATCATCAGAGCAATGGCCCCCGGATAACCAAATGACCAACGTAACTCTGGCATAAACTCAAAGTTCATCCCATAGCTCGATGCCACCAGCGTTGGTGGCAGGAAGACCACGGAAACCACCGAGAAGATCTTGATGATGCGGTTCTGTTCAATATTGATAAAGCCCATCGCGGCCTGCATCAGGAAGTTAACCTTCTGGAACAGGGATTCATTATGTGGCAACAGGGATTCGATATCACGCAGAACCTCGCGGGCCTGCTCTAACTGGCTGCTGGGCAAGCGGGCTTTACGTACCAGGAAATTCAGCGCCCGTTGGGTATCCATCAGACACAAACGCACTTTCCAGCCGATATCCTCTTGCCCTGCCAATGTGGACAAGGCAGCATCGTATTCATCACCCTGCTGGCCTTCCATAATGACGCGGCTTAAGGCCTCCAGATCACTATAAATATTCTCAATTTCGTCTGCCAACTGTTCAATTTTAGTTTCGAACAAATCCAGCAGCAGTTCATAAGCGTTGCCATCAACCAACGTCTGGTTACGTGCGCGCATACGGTACAAACGAAACGCCGGCAATTCACGCTCACGCAGGGTGTAAAGACGACCATCACGAATAGTAAATGCCACGGTCGAGTTACCGGCATGATCGTCAGCATCTTCGTAATAGAAGAATGAGTGAATATGCAGACCATCTTCATCTTCAAAAAAACGGGCAGAAGCCTCGATATCGTCCAGCTCTGGCCGGGTTGCCAGGCTTTGGCCTAACTCCGTCTGGACGCGTTCCCGCTCACCTTCTTCCGGTTCAACGAGATCGACCCACAGTGAGGAGGCCAGATCATCTGATTCATCCAGCTCCAAGCGAGATAAGCGATTGTTGTGTAATTTAAATGCGCTCAGCATGTGCCAAAACTCCCTTGCGGTGATGGATAGGGATACGCATTGAAGCACAGAAACAGGTGAATATCGAAATACCTATGTTTCAGACCATAAGAGACCTGACTCACAGCGACAATTTAGCGGGGCCGCTGACAACCACGAAGGCTATCAGCAAAAAAGAGGATAGCCTTAGAAGTTGCACCATATGAATAGGTTATTGAGCCAGTATCTACTGGGTGTGTCCAAGGCGAATGTCCTCATAAAGAATAGTGCGCGCATGTTACGCCGAGAAGAAAAAGACTGTCAACCGGTTAAAAATAGTTAATTCATGAGCACTATTTTCAGTTGTTGCCGATAAAATTTATTGTTAGCCAGCATGGCTTATCATACTCGCCAAAGATCCGCTCATCGTCTGCGTATAATACGAAATTTATCAGTCTGTTACTGTTGGCGATCTCACGATCAACTCTCTGACTAGAGGTATAGACTGGCGAGGTATCACATTTCGAGTCTTAGAGGGGGGCACTATTCGCGCTAAAAGACAAAAAAAAACCGAAGCCAGTAACAACTTCGGTTTTGCGTATCCTGCGTATTCATTTAGCCGATTACCGGACAAAACTCACAAGGCAGGCTTCCCACTGGTGTTGGCAAAAAGTATTAACGCGTTATATTTTTAAATTTTTTGGTGGTGTTAGTCAGGGCAATTTCTGTCGGTAAACGCTCCATTGAGCTGGCACCGTAGAAACCATCACATTGTGGGCAATGATCCATAATGTATTGTGCATCTTCCGGTGTAGAGATTGGCCCGCCATGGCACAGCACAATCACATCTTCACGGACGCCTTTAGCTGCCGCTGCCCAATCATTAATCAGAGGAACACAGTCGGCCAGTTTCAGTGCCGTATCCGCACCAATGTTACCCCCGGTGGTCAACCCCATGTGCGGCACAATAATATCGGCACCGGCTTGTGTCATCGCGATCGCATCTTCGGCGCTGAAGACATAGGGTGTGGTCAGTAAATCTTTTTCATGAGCCAAACGGATCATCTCCACTTCCAGCCCATAGCCCATACCCGTTTCTTCAAGGTTAGCGCGGAAATTACCGTCGATTAATCCAACGGTGGGGAAATTCTGTACGCCTGAAAAACCAAGTGCTTTCAGATGATCCAAAAAGTGATCAAATTGGCAGAAGGGGTCTGTCCCATTGACACCGGCCAGAACCGGGGTATTTTTGACCACCGGCAACACTTCTTTTGCCATATCGACCACAATGTCATTGGCATTGCCGTACGCCAGTAACCCTGCCAATGAGCCACGACCAGCCATACGATAGCGGCCTGAGTTATAAATAACGATTAAATCAATCCCCCCCGCCTCTTCACATTTGGCTGATAGCCCCGTGCCCGCACCGCCACCAATGATAGGCTCACGGCGGGCAATCATTTCCCGAAACTTGGCCAATATGTCCTGACGTTGAAATTTAGGCATGTGCTTCTCCACAAATAAAATACCCCTAATGGGAAGGGCGATTCACTATTTCTTTATTCACAATTTCTTTAAAGTTTTCGATGGCTGCCTGGGCAAACAGCGGGTCATTAATATTGAATGGGTAATGGACCACACGCCGCTTATCGGTTTGAATCACTGTTTCTTCCAGTGTGCGGATAAAGGCCGTTAGCGCGTTTTTATCCCAGAACGGTTGACCGGCGGCATCCAATGCTGAGAACCCCCCTTCAGGAATTAAAAAGCGCACTTCACCCTGACAACGATTTAACTTCTCGCCAATCCAGCGGGCCATTTCAATATTCTCTTGCTCAGTGGTGCGCATCAGCGTCACCTGAGCATTATGTTTATAGAACAGGCGGCCAGCATATTTAGCCGGGATGGTGGCCGGGCCGCCAAAATTGACCATATCCAGTGCACCACAGGAGCCGACGTAGGGAATATTGGTATGGGCTATTGCATCAAACCGTTCCGGCCCACAGGCCAATACGCCATCAAATAACAGGTCACAAACTTCCGTGGTCGTCAGATCAAGCACGCCAGCCAATAAACCGCTTTCGGCCAATTTCTCCATCGCTTTGCCACCGCTGCCCGTGGCATGGAATACCAAACAGTCATACTCATCCGATAATTCTGCACTAACCGCCTGAATACACGGTGTTGTTACCCCAAACATAGTCAGACCCAGCGCGGGTTTGTCATCAACCGGAGACGCTTCTTGAGCAAAATAAACCGCCCCCGCAACTTGGTGAGCCGCGTTACTGAGGACCCGCCGGGAAATACGGTTAAGCCCGGCAATGTCGGTGACGGAATACATCATCGCGATATCACTGGCCCCGATATAACCGGAAACATCACCAGAGGCCATGGTGGACACCATCAGTTTAGGGATACCAATGGGTAAACTTTGCATCGCTGGGGTGATCAGCGCTGTGCCACCAGAACCGCCCATACCAAGTAAAGCGGCAACATCAACGCGACTCGCCATAAAACGCTCGAAAGCGATAGCCATAGCATTAATGGCCTGCCCTCTATCACCACAAAAAACCGCCTGACGACCATCGGGGTGATAGCCCGCTACCGTTTCAGCGCGGACATCAGTACCGCTATCCCTCTGGCTCTCTTTGGTTGATAAATCAACGGTGACCGTTGTCAGACCGGTTGCCTGGATCAGTTCACTGACATACGCCAGTTCCTGGCCTTTGGTATCGGTAGTGGTAGCAATATAAATATGACGAGGCATCTGAACATCCTTCTATGAATGTGGTAGCGACTCACTTCCTGTTGCCACCTATCGGTTTCAACATGCTTATTTATAACGGCTTATTTTTTGAGGTGACATTTCTTATGGGGTAACTGATATTTTTTATGGCTCAAGCGATGCGTTTTATGGGTCAACTGACAGCACCGAATGATTAAGATAGCACCATATTGAGACAGCAGTATCATTATCGCAAAGGGCACATGTAGAATATGAGACGGTAGTCTCAAAATTCATGTCAGAGTGAAACGCATGGATAGTGATTTGTGCTAGCGGTTTGGTATAGTGAAGCAGATATAATCAGTATACGAATGTGGTCCACAGACTCATTAAATCGATAAATTCATTAGATCAGCAAACTCATTAAGTCTATAAACCATGGAGCAACCGTGAATACTCAGGATAAACAAGAAGGTTTCTCTCCATCGTTAACGACCATTAGAGCCAGAACCCGGCGGTTACTTATTGATACCGCGATGTCGATGTATGAGCGTGGTGCATTCCCATCAATCACCGAAGTCGCCAGCACGGCCCAGCTTTCTCGTGCTACTGCTTACCGTTACTTCCCGACGCAAAGCGCGTTGGTTGCAGCTATGGTTGATGAGAGCCTCGGTCCAATATTGGCTTGGCAGCCCACCCAACCGGATACGCGGCAGCGTATTGCCGAATTATTGTCCTTTGCTTATCCGCGCATGTTGCAACATGAAGGCGTGTTACGTGCAGCTCTGCATTTATCGCTACAGCAATGGGCTGACACCCGCAGCGGCAACAGTAACAACAGCCATGAAGAGAAGTTAATACGTGGGAACCGGAAACGATTACTGAAATTAGCAGTCGAGCCACTGGAAGGGAAGTTGGCGCCGGAGGCCTTGCAACGGGTGATCCATGCCTTTTCATTAATCTATGGCTCTGAAGTTTTTATGGTACTAAAAGATATTTGGCATCTGGACGAGGCGGGGATTCAGGATGTGACCCAATGGATGGGCAAGGCCATTTTGTTGCAAGCAGAAACCGATGCCCAACTGGCGGCTCAAGACAAGACTCACTCGTGAGAATAATGAGAGAGAGTATAAGAGCAAATAGGTGGCCGCACTGACAATGCAACCACCACAAATGTCAGATTATACGGCTTCCAGACGCGCATAGGCCGCGACCAGCCACTTAATCCCCTCGCCAGGGAAAGCAACTTGCAAGCGGTTATGCTCACCGCTACCTTCCAGATTCACAATAGTACCCTCACCAAATTTAGGGTGCCGCACTCGCTGGCCCAGTGAGAAACCGCTGTCATTCTCATGCATTGGGGTCCCCATTCGGCGGTGATTCACCGGGCGGGAAACACTGGCGCGTAACCGAACCTCTTCGACACACTCCTGTGGCAGTTCGCCAATAAAGCGTGAAGGGCGGTGGTTGACCTCTTTACCGTATAGGCGGCGGCTCTCAGCGTAACATAGCGTCAGCTTCTGCATTGCACGAGTTAACCCAACATAGGCCAAACGCCGCTCCTCTTCCAGGCGCCCCCCCTCATCCAATGACATTTGGCTCGGGAACATCCCTTCTTCCATTCCCACAATAAATACCTGTGGAAACTCCAAGCCTTTCGCTGAATGGAGAGTCATTAATTGCACCGCATCCTGATAGGCATCGGCCTGGCCATCTCCGGCTTCCAGCGCGGCATGGGATAAGAAAGCCTGTAGCGGCATCAGATCCTGATCTTCATCCTGATAGCTGTATTGGCGGGTCGCTGTAACCAGTTCCTCAAGGTTCTCGATACGTGCCTGACCTTTTTCGCCTTTTTCCTGTTCGTACATCGACCACAAGCCAGAATCACGAATAACGCGATCAGTTTGCACGTGTAGCGGCATATCCGCCGTTTCGCGCGCCAGTGAATCGATCAGCTCGACAAAGCGTTGTAATGCGGACGCTGCACGCCCTGCAAGCACTTTTTCCTGCAACATGGCACGGGTTGATTGCCATAGCGTTAACTGGCGGTCACGGGCGGTTTGACGCACCACATCCAATGTGCGATCGCCAATTCCCCGAGTGGGTGTATTCACCACCCGTTCAAACGCGGCGTCATCATTACGATTGGAAATCAGGCGCAGATAAGCCAGTGAGTCTTTAATTTCCTGGCGGTCGAAGAAGCGCTGCCCCCCATAAATACGGTACGGTGTCGCCGTTTGCAGTAATGCTTCTTCTAATACGCGCGATTGGGCGTTGCTGCGGTACAAAATGGCACAATCATTCAGCGCACCGCCGTTGTCCTGCCAGGCTTTAATACGATTGACCACAAAACGGGCTTCATCTAACTCGTTAAACGCACAATAGAGGGAGATAGGTTCGCCCTCCGCGCCATCGGTCCACAGATTTTTCCCCATGCGGCCATCATTGTTGGCAATCAGGGCATTGGCGGCGGCCAAAATGGTGCTGGTCGAGCGGTAATTCTGCTCCAGACGGATGGTCTCTGCACCGGGGAAATCCTTCAAGAAACGTTGGATATTCTCAACCTGTGCGCCACGCCAACCATAGATTGACTGGTCATCGTCGCCAACGATCATCACATTGGAACGTTCACCGGCCAACAAGCGGATCCAGGCATATTGGATGTTGTTGGTATCCTGAAACTCATCCACCAGAATGTTGGTGAAGCGTTCACGATAATGATTAAGAATATGTGGTTTGTTCAGCCACAGCTCATGTGCCCGTAGCAACAACTCGGCAAAATCAACCAAACCCGCACGATCGCACGCTTCCTGGTAAGCCTGATAGATACGTAACCAAGTGGCCTCAACCGGATTACCGTAGCTCTCAATATGTTGCGGGCGCAACCCTTCGTCTTTTTTGCCGTTGATGTACCACATCGCCTGGCGCGGTGGCCATTGTTTCTCATCTAAATTGAGTGCTTTGACCAGGCGTTTCAATAACCGCAGTTGGTCATCGCTATCAAGGATTTGAAAATCTTGTGGCAGATTGGCATCCAGATGGTGAGCACGCAGCAAGCGGTGCGCTAAACCGTGGAAAGTACCGATCCACATCCCGCCTTGACTGGTGCCAATCAGATGTTCAATACGGTGGCGCATTTCAGCCGCCGCTTTATTGGTAAAAGTTACCGAGATAATCGAATACGGCGAGGCATTCTCCACCGACAACAGCCAGGCGATACGGTGAACCAGCACCCGCGTTTTGCCACTGCCTGCACCGGCCAGTACCAACAGGTTACCGCGTGGCGCGGCTACGGCGTCACGTTGTTTTTCATTCAGGCTGTCGAGCAGATCAGAAACGTCCATAGGCACCGTTTATCGGGTAAGGGAAAATAGCCACAATGCCGGGTATCCGGTATTTTGCCCCCCTTCCACTGTAGATTTACACAGGGTTATTGCTGGGGATTATAGCAATGCTGTCAGGGATGCCAACTGGGAAATTTCAATATGTGGCAGTAAACGGCTATCACGGGCAGTCATCAGGTTTTGTTGCCTATCGTTAATCCAACAGGCTTGCATACCACAGCGCAGCGAACCGGCAACATCCGTCGTTAGGTCATCACCAACATGCAGAATGTGTTTTAACGGAATATCCAAATGATTCGCCGCTTTATGATACATATCGCGGAATGGCTTGGCGCGACCATGAGGGCCTGAGCGCAAGACAAACTGAAAATAGCGATCCAACCCGCAAGCTTTAGGATCAGCATTGCCGTTAGTGATGGCCACCAGCGGGTAATGCTCCGCTAATGCGCTCAGTGTATCGTGCGTGGCTTGCGGCACATCAATACGGCTGCGCCATAGCGTGAAGTTTTCCATTGCCGCATCTGCTCCCGCTTGCGCCTCTGCCTTACTCAGGCCATGGCGCATCAAGCCCAGTTCAATCGCCTGCCAACGCCATTGCGTGACATCGTGGTAGATACCGGGATCTTGTGCCAATAACTCAGCACGTAAGCGCTGGAAATCCGCAATCTGCAACAGGGTTAAATTGGGGTGATACTGTTGTAAAAAAGCCACAGACTGCTGCTCAGTGCGGGTGATCACTGGCCGATTGTCGTACAACGTGTCATCCAAATCGAAGGTAATAGCGGAAATACGCTCAAGTGGACGATAAAAATGCATTAGGATTTGCCTCGTTTGGCCCGTGGATGAGCAGCATCATACACTGTCGCCAGATGTTGAAAGTCGAGATGTGTATAAATTTGCGTGGTGGTCAGATTGGCATGGCCCAGTAGCTCTTGTACTGCGCGTAGATCACCGCTGGATTCCAGCATGTGCGTGGCAAAAGAGTGCCGCAATTTATGCGGGTGAATATGGCTACTGACCCCCTGCTTCACCCCCCATTCAGCAAAGCGCTTTTGCACATTACGGGCTGAAATGCGCTTGCCGGTATTGGCCAGAAAAATAGCGTCATCCTGCGGTTCGAATAACTCACGCAACGCCAGCCAATGCTGTAACCAGGTCACCGCCGTTTTACCTAACGGCACCTTGCGCTCTTTACTGCCCTTCCCCATCACCCAGACATCGCCGCTCGCCAGATCTACATGTTTACAGTTCATGCCAACCAATTCAGATAAACGCAGACCCGCACCGTACATCACCTCCAGCATCGCCCGGTCGCGTACCGCCAGCGGATCGTTCAGATCAATACTCAGCAGTTTATCGACTTCATCAACATCAATATTTTTCGGCAAATGACGGCCCGAGCGCGGCGTACTGACCCCTTTAGCGGGGTTCGCTGCCAACACGCCCTGGCTGACCAACCAATTGAGAAAGCTGCGCAACGCGGAGAGCCGTAATGCCAGGCTTGAAGCATGTAAACCCGCACGTTTGCTGCGGGAGACCAACGAACGAACCTGAGCGGCATCTAGTGTCTGCCAGTGAGCCAAGCCCATCTGTTCACCTATTTCCATTAGTGCAGACAACTGACGTCGATAACTGGTGACCGTCAGTGGACTAAGCTGACGCTCAATACTGAGATAACGGAGAAAAGCCTCTACCTGCGGAGTCAGTGAGGCACTGAACTCGGTCATACCGGCTCGATCCAACGTGCCAGCAGGCCCGGCAGCAACGTGGATAGCTGATTTAGCATCACCGTCCCCATGCCTTGTTGATAATGCTGAGCATCGCGGCTGCTAAAAATAACGACACCCAAATCGCCGTCCGTACCTAGTAGTGACAGCGCTACAGACCCCACCAGCTTGGCCTGAGGCAGTAGTAGCAATAATTCTGGCCCATTCAGGCTACCCAGATAATGGTGGCGGTTACCTAACCGCTGAATACGCAGTGGTTCGAACGCGTGGCGGGATAGCGCCAAATGGGTAAAATCAGAGGGTGCGCCAATCTGCCAACGGTCATTGAATAACCGAATATTAGCACCAGCCAACCCGAAGTCTCTGGCCCAACGTTGCAGACGATTGAGCATATCTTGCAAGCTATCTGCCGCCGCCAGATTGGCTTGCAATTGTAACAAACGGCTGAACAACACTTCATTCAATCCCGCCTGTTCCATCAGCAAGGTAATCTCCTCTTCCAACTGGCCTATCTGATTACGCTGGCGTCCTAGCTGCCACTCCACCAGCGAGACACTGCCTCTGACCGGATGAGGGATATGCATCTGTTCGACCAAACGGGCATTGCGGATAAAGAAGTCGGGATTTTGCAATAAGTACTGCATCACTGCATCATCGTCTAATTCGATGCCCGCTAACGCCTGCTCCTCATAACTCTTCATATATCAATGCTCTTCATATATCAATGCCCTTCATATATTAACGCTCGCCATGTATCAACACTCGTCATAAATGAATAAATCCGTCATAGACATGGGTGGCAGGCCCGGTCATATACAACGGATGGCCTGGTCCCTGCCAACGGATGTGTAAACTGCCGCCCGGCAATTCAACATGCACATTTTCGTTCAACAACTCTTGCACCACCCCGACGGCCACCGCAGCACATGCACCACTGCCACAGGCTTGCGTTTCACCCGCCCCACGCTCATACACCCGTAAACGAATATGGTCGCGACTGACAACCTGCATAAAGCCGATATTCGCCCGCTCAGGGAAACGCTCATGGTTTTCCAATACTGGACCCAGCAACGCCACGTTGGCAACCGAAACATCATCGACCTGCATCACACAATGGGGGTTGCCCATCGACACCACGCCACACAGCACCGTATGCTCCGCGGCGCGCAAAATATAGGTTTTCTCCGCTTTGACGGCGCGGAAAGGGACAGTTTGCGGATCAAAATCAGGCTCGCCCATATTGACGCAGACCTGTTCATCTTCTGTCACGCTTAGGATAATACGGCCAGTTTGAGTACTGACGCTTATCTCGCGCTTATTGGTCAGCCCTTTCAAACGAACAAAACGGGCAAAGCAACGTGCACCATTACCACACTGAGAGACCTCGCTCCCATCGGCATTAAAAATACGGTAGTGAAAATCCAGCTCAGGATCGTAGGGCGGCTCAACTACCAGCATCTGATCAAAGCCCACACCCGTGTGCCGGTCTGCTAATCGGCGGATCAATTCCGGCGAAAAGTAAACATTTTGAGTCACTGCATCAACAACCATAAAGTCGTTGCCAAGACCGTGCATTTTGGAGAACTGCATATCATACTCCGCTGACTACTATTCTTATTGTTGGCTAAATTCGGTGTTGGCTAAGTCCGGTACTGGCTAACGTCGATACAGGGCTAACGTTGATACTGATGTCATGTGGCGGTGTTCATGCTCACCTTAGCCTAATGTCTTGCAGATCATACACCGCTAAGGTATCAAACTCAGGGTTTTCAGATCACTGTGGCTCGGCACTAGGGGGGGTCTGTTGTGTACCAGACAGAACCTGCTGGTTTTTCTCTACCTGCCCACTCTCTTGTTGCGCCGCATTGACCGGGGGTTTATCCGCCGGTGGAAAATATAACGGGCCTTTCAGGCCACAACCGGCAAGTGCAAGTACCATCATTGCAGCCATCGGCCAACGTAGTTCTTTTTTCATTTTTTAACGCCTGTAAATTGTATTAAACCTGTAAATCGTATTAAACCTGTAAATCGTATTAAACCTGTCACTCATGCGTCCAAGCTCTCTATAATCGCAGGTGGATCATGAAAAGCAATAGGAATTGAATATGAACGATAGCGAGTTTCATCAGTTAGCCGATCAATTGATGCTTTACATTGAAGAGACACTGGATGGTTTTACTGGCGATAGTGATATCGATTATGAAACCAATGGCGGGGTGATGACCCTGACCTTCGAGAATAGCAGCAAGATTGTGATTAACCGTCAAGAACCCTTGCATCAGGTATGGCTGGCGACCAAAGCGGGTGGCTACCACTTTAATTATCGTGACGGCCACTGGTATTGCTCACGCAGTGGCGAAGAGTTTTTTGCCAAATTGTCCGAGGCGGTGACCACACAGGCGGGTGAAAAAGTCAGTTTCAGTGAGTAAAATCGCAATACCAGCCGAGCAACTCGGTTGGTATTAATATACCCGCCATACTTCAAGCGGCATGTACGTTGGCTACCTGCATCTTGAAGTAACTTGGTTATAGATATCAATATATTCTTTCGTTTTAAGTCTAGCCGAATATCCAATCAGGTCATCAACCGATACGTAATAAGAATAAAAAAATTAAAATTATTTCCTTCGAAAAATAATTTAACTATTTTTATAGCGAGAAGATCTATGCCCCCTATTAACAATCTCAATGACAAATTATTTTTAACTATACCTCTTTATAACAATGAAGAATCTATGCAGACTGATGAATATAAGGTATTAAAGAAAGTAATATCAGAAGATCTCACTCCAGATAGAAAAAAATCTCTTCGAGAATTAAAAAGAGAGATATTAGTGAATATATGCCAAAATAAACGTGCAGATATAACACTCTTCTTATCAAATATGGATCTCAGCGGAGTGAATTTAAGTAACCTTGATTTATCTGGCGCTGATTTAACGTCAACCAATCTTTGCGGTGCTAATTTTAATGGTGCTAATATTAGTCACACAAACATGATGAATGCAGACCTAAGCGGATCATCCATGATCAATGCAAAACTCAATGGCATTTATTGGTGGAATACAAACCTTGACCATGTCCAAATAGATTTGGATAATATCCCATACCTTCCTCTCTCTAAGAAATAACAGTATATAAAACCAGAAGAGTCCATAGAAATACACCTCGGTAGTAATTTCTATCAGAAAGAGATGAAAGAAACTGATGCATTCAGAAAAACACTAGACCAAATAAATAAATAAATTACAGAACAGAACAGAACAGAACAGAACAGAACAGACTGTATCAATTGGATAATAAACAATTGCAAATATTGCTCCCTTGCTTGGTAATGACGCCAATGAGTAGAATATGTATTTTTCGATAAAGGCCCCAATGACCTTTTCATGCAATTCAATTGAGCGTGAAAAGCAGATTGTTTTACGGGTCAGACGTTTTATGCGAGTTCGTAATGTCAGGTTGTTACGTTCAATACGCTGAGTAAATATTTTACCGTTCAGATGTTTATCCTTCGGCACTTCCCGGCGATAACTACCCCAGTCGTCGCTGGTTATCATCCCGATATTGAAGGGGGTCAACAGTGCCAGCAATTCACGGCAGGTTTCATCAGTTCGCGGGCCGAAGGTGTAGGCCAGTACGCCACCTGTTTTGGTATTGTACGCATACCAGAGCCAGTGCTGACGGGCCTTTGCCGACAAAACTCCACTCTGCTCATCGAGTTCACAGATGAGCGCCACGTCTACATGAGCGACTGGCAAGGACGTTATTCGCTTCGGCGAGCGTTTTTTAAAGTGCGTCTAACGGTATTGATACCGATTTTTAGCGTTCTTGCCGTATCCCGCACACCTGCGCCATTAAAGGCCATATCAATGCAACTGGCATTGTTTGCTCGGTAAGCTGGCTTCTTTTCCGGCAATATTAGCGCACAGCTGCGATAAGGTACTGCTGCGGAACGGGATCACCTGAGTACGGCCATCTAACTGCACAATTTGGTAGAACTGCGGCAGGTTAAAGTTGATAAAGCTGGAGCCATAAGTAAAGCGATCGTGAGAAGACGAATAGAACCGGCTGACATCCCGCACCAACTCTTCTTTACTGCCCTCGCAATGGTGATAAACCTCAACCCGGTTTGCTTCATCCAATATATAAATATTGAACCCTTTTTCATCAGCGGTACCTTCGAAAAAGAACTGAATAATCCCTTCACTGGCAAAGCCATCAACCACTGGCGGCAAATGAATTTGGTTAGTTTCGACCTGAACCGATAACCCATGCAATTTGTTATTGGAAATCGCACCGTAAAATTCAACAGCATTTTCCAACTTTTGTACCGAGACACTCAAGCGCTCAAAGAACAAGCCCCACGTCTGGCCGGAAACCCGTACCGCTTTAAAACGGCCTGGTTCCTGACGAGTACTGGACAAGCGCAGGTCAATACATTCAGACACCAATTGCTGGATACGGGTGCGGATCAAACCGCGCAAATGCTGGCTGTAGCAGAACACATCCACCGATTCCGGTGGCGCAGCGTCCTGATGCATTTTGCCTAAAATGGTTTTCAGTGCTTCCAGTACCGCCTGCTCGCCACTGAAATGCAAGGTGCGCACTTCATTCCATGAGTTGCGATACAACAAATCGATACTGCCCACCAGACACTGCTGCTGCTCACCAAAACTGAACACATCTAGTTTACGGAAATCAAAATGCACCACCTGATTACGGAAGGCCGTCGTCGGATCATGTTCCAAATTGACGATAATCGCCAAATGGCGAATTTCACATGGGCTGTACGGTGCTTTCGGTGTTGGTGCAGCTAAGCGCAACGGGAAGTGATGCGAAATGTCGGTCACCAGCTCCTGTAACTTGACCGTATCACACAGATTGGCGCTTTTAATATGCAGGTGCGTTTTACTGGTCAATAAACCATTGAAATAAGCCCAAGAGACCAGTTTGTTCAGATAGCGGTTATATTCAAGCGGTTGATGGCTGACAATAGCATCCATTGACGGCGCTTGATTATACAGATACCAGCCAGGGCGGTTAGCACGGCCCGCTGGGACATGGATAAATGTCAGATGCTCTTCCGATAAATCGGGTGAAATTTGCGGGTTAACCAATGTGACTTTACCCGGCAATGCTTCAAATGCCGCATACAACTTACGGGTCAAGACACCGATATCCTGTGGGCTGGCACTGACACTCAGATTATTACGGCGGGCAAAGCGGATCAAATTACGATAGCTCTGCATCATCGCATCTAATAATTCGTTATGCGCTTCACGCACCCGTTCTATCTTCCAGTTGGCACGATTATCCAGCACTGCCAGTTTTTCATTGCTCCAACCCCACTCACTCACCAATTGGCTGAGTACCTCACGCCGCCAACCCGTACTGGCTGGCGTGCGAGACAGTTTCTCACACACTTTCAGGTAGAAGCAGCGACGCACCAGATTTAAACGGGTGGTGTCATTAATTTGGATCAGATAACGGGTAACACGATCAAGCATCATGCAGTAAGCATCAAGACCAAACGAGACAATTTCGCCAGCGTGCAAGCGTTGTTTGATTTCCATCGCCAGCAGTTGGGAATTTGGGTATTCCCAAGAATAAGCTTCCAGCAATAATGTTTTAAGCACCGCTTTATACGGCGAATCGATACTTTTATACAGTTGCCACAAACTGGCACCGAAATACTCTTCTGCTGACAGTGTGCTTAAACCGCCCAGATCGAGCCATTCGTTCGGCGTCAGTACACCTTGCGCATAAAGTGACAGCACGTAATCGTCGTAATGCTCTTCCTCTTTAACCGGGACCATATTCCACAGAATACGCTTCCCTGCCAGACGAACCGCACTACGGTAAAATTCATCCAATAACAGGATGTGTTGAGTCGAGCCGCAATCCTCCCCCCCCAAGCTGCCACTGGCATTATGGCGGAAGCGGTTTTCATCAATCAGGAAGAAGCTGACCTCGACCCCCATTGACGCCGCCCATTTTTCCAACAGGCTACATTTTTGCTGGAGTTGATTACGCTCTTCAATATCCAGCCAGGCCTGATGGCACACCCAGATATCTAAATCCGATGTGTGGCACTGCCCAATAGAGGAGGTGCTCCCCATGGAATAGACGCCGGTAATAGGCAATTCGCCCCCCGCACTTGGTGCCAGAGGTTCGCCCCACCGAGCTTCAACATCAGCAATATAATTTTGTTGTATTTCATTAGGTGTGAAAAGACAGACGCCATGGGGAACGTTACCATCAAGGTAACCTGGCATCTGCGGATGATGACAATGTAGTAGGATCGGTAGCAGACTGTAGACCTTTTGGAAGGCTGGACCCATGGCCGCCAAAGCGCGATCGACTCGTAATTGGTTGATCGCATCCAGTCGCTGTTTCAGTGTCTCGATGTAGAGGTACAAGACGTCTCGCCTGATTATTCCGGTGTCTGGAAAAAAAGCCCGTGTTCCAAATTCGCTTATTGCTTTGCGTTTTTTGTTGAAAAACACAAAAAACATTTTATTTGAAGAATATTTAGCGAATTATTGCTGGAAACGTGATCAATCTAACACCTTGCCGATTAACCGTAAAGAAAGTAAAGCTATCTCTACCATTGTAAAGCCTCTTTATGCCCGAATCACTGGCTCCAATGAGTTTCTCGGAGTCATAAGCGCTGATCACCGCGCCGCTGCGTAAAGAAACGGGGTTCTCCCACTAATCTCATCACACATTTGTTACAATCACTCACTTATTACAGTCATGCATTCATTGCAATAGTTGCTTTCTTATGCATTTATCCGCCTTGTTCATGCGGCTATCACACTGACAGTGTTCACCGGTCAGTGATAGGATGGGCCGTAAAATATAAAACGGTAACAAGCATGTTAGACAAAATTATTCGAATTGCCACACGACAAAGCCCGCTCGCCTTATGGCAAGCACATTATGTTCAACATTTATTGCAAGCCAATCACCCTGGCCTGCAAATAGAACTAGTCCCAATGGTCACCCGTGGGGATATCATTTTGGATACACCATTGGCCAAAGTCGGTGGTAAGGGTCTATTTGTCAAAGAGTTAGAGCTGGCGCTGCTGGACGGCAGAGCGGATATTGCCGTGCATTCGATGAAAGATGTGCCCATTGCCTTCCCCGAAGGGCTGGGTTTAGTCGCGATTTGTGAACGTGAAGACCCGCGTGATGCGTTCGTCTCGTCACATTATGCCCATCTGGATGATCTCCCAGCGGGCAGTGTTGTCGGTACCTCCAGCCTACGCCGCCAGTGTCAGCTACGCGAACGGCGACCGGACCTGATTATTCGCGATCTACGGGGCAACGTCGGTACCCGCCTTGCCAAACTGGATAATGGTGACTATCAGGCCATTATTCTGGCTGTCGCGGGTCTCAAGCGCCTCGGTCTGGAAACACGGATTCGCTATGCCATGTCAGCGGAGGAGTCTCTGCCCGCTGTCGGCCAAGGTGCCGTAGGTATCGAATGCCGTCTGGATGATGACCTTACCCGCCAGTTGCTGGCCCCATTGAATCATCGGCACACCGAATTACGGGTATGTGCAGAGCGGGCAATGAATATTCGCCTTGAAGGGGGCTGCCAAGTCCCCATCGGTAGCTATGCTGAATTGGAAGGTGATACTTTATGGCTACGGGCGCTGGTGGGAGCACCCGATGGTAGCCAGATGATCCGGGGTGAACGCCGTGGCCCTGCGGCGGATGCAGAGCAGATGGGCATTGAACTTGCCGATGAGTTGCTATCACGCGGCGCACGGGAAATCCTGGCTACGGTTTATCTGGATAATCCTGCGCGATGACAATCCTGGTAACCCGTCCATCCCCTGCGGGGGAGCAATTAGTCACTCGCCTACGTGCTCTGGGCCGGGTTGCCTATCATGCGCCATTGATTGATTTTTCCCCAGGAAGAGACCTGCCCAAACTGCCGGAATTATTGCAAGATATGCAGGCTGGAGACTTGGTTTTTGCTTTGTCACAGAACGCAGTCCGCTACGCTAACCCGCTGTTAAAAAGAAATAAACTGTCATGGCCTGTGCAGTTATCTTATTATGCTATTGGCCGTACAACCGCATTAGCACTGCATACCGCCAGCCGTTTGCATGTTGCTTTCCCGCCAATGGGAGAGACAAGTGAAATGCTGTTATCATTACCCCAGTTGCAAAATTTAGCCGGTAAAAAAGCACTGTTATTGCGCGGCAATGGGGGCCGGGAGTTGCTAGGCGCAACCCTCGCAGAACGCGGAGTGGCCGTGACCTTCTGTGAATGCTATCAACGCAGTCCCATCTATTATGATGGCAGCGAACAAAGTGCTCACTGGCAACGTGCCGGTGTTGATATTCTGGTGGTCACCAGCGGCGAAATGTTACAACAGATCTATAATTTAGTTCCTGATTACTATCGTTCTTCCTGGTTACTGCGTTGTCGTTTAATCGTTGTGAGTGATCGTTTAGCGGCCTTAGCCACCCAAATGGGGTGGACGGAGGTCCAGATAGCAGAAAATGCCGACAATGACGCACTGATCCGTGCGTTACAAGACCTTCAATAAACCTAAAACCTGACTTATGGGATGCCCAATATGACGGAACAAAATACCCCATCCGCACCAGTGGAAGAGCCAACCACTGCGGTTGAGAGGCCCCAACAGCCAGAACCAAAAGGCCATCGTGAAAAACGGACTGGACCAATTCTGGGTGTTATTGCTATCGCCTTGGTAATAGCGTTGGGAGCGGGGCTTTATTATCATGGACAGCAGCAGGCCCAGTTACAGAATGCAGAGAATATTGCGCTGCAAGAACAGTTGGTGTCACTAAAACAGACGCTATTGCAGGAAAAACAGCAACTGGAGTCCTTACTGCAACAGCAGGGGAAAGCGTTGGAGTCGGCAGAAAATCAGCAGGCCTCGCTGACTCGCCAGCTCAATGAATTACAAGAAAAAGTCGCGACTATTTCAGGCAACGATGCCAAAACCTGGCTGCTAGCTCAGGCTGATTTCTTGGTGAAAATGGCCGGGCGCAAGCTGTGGAATGATCAAGATGTCACCACTGCAGTCACCTTACTGAAAAGCGCCGATGCCAGTCTTGCCGATATGAATGACCCAAGTCTTATCGATGTCCGCCGCGCGATTACAGAAGATATCAGCACACTCTCTGCCGTCAGTCAGGTGGACTTTGACGGTATTATCCTCAAGTTAAACCAGTTGTCTAATCAAGTAGATAACTTGCGTTTGGCCGATAACAATATTGATGACTCTCCCATGGATGCCAACAGTGACGAACTCTCCAGTTCACTCTCTGAATGGCGTCAGAATCTGAGCAAAAGCTGGCGCAGCTTTATGTCTGACTTCATTAGTATTCGCCGCCGTGATAGTAGCGCGGAACCTTTGCTGGCACCGAATCAGGACGTGTATCTGCGAGAAAACATTCGCTCCCGCCTGCTGGTTGCCGCTCAGGCAGTCCCCCGCCATCAAGACGAAGTTTATAAGCAGTCATTGGAAACTATTTCTACGTGGGTCCGCGCTTATTTTGATGTGAACGACCCAAGTACCAAAGCGTTCTTGGATGAGCTGGAAAATCTGAGCCAGCAACCTATCTCAATGGACGTACCTGATCAATTGAAAAGCCAACCAATGCTGGAAAAATTGATGCAAACCAGGGTCCGTAACTTACTGGCACAAACGCCAGTTGATGCTCAGGGGGAATAAATATGCTGCGAGTCTTGCTGTTATTCCTTATTTTAACTGTGGGTATCGTGCTTGGCCCGATGTTGGCCGGGCATCAGGGTTATGTGCTGATCCAGACTGACAACTATAACGTTACAACCAGTGTGACCGGGTTAGCCATCATGCTGGTCCTGTTATTGGTGGCTTTCTTTATTATTGAATGGGTACTACGTCGTATTTTCCGCACAGGTGCCCGCACTCGTGGCTGGTTCCTTGGCCGTAAACGTACCCGCGCCCGTAACCAGATGAAAGCGGCGTTGATTAAACTGGCTGAAGGTGATTTTCTGCAAGTTGAAAAGCTCCTCACCCGCAATGCTGACCACGCGGAACAACCCATGGTTAACTACCTGCTGGCAGCCGAAGCGGCCCAGCAACGTGGGGATGAATTTCGTACCAATCAATATCTGGAGCGCGCGGCAGAAGTTGCCGATGGCGACCAACTGCCGGTGAATATCACCAGGGTGCGTATTCAATTGGCGCAGGGGCATATTCATGCCGCCCGCCACGGTATTGACCGCTTGTTAGATCAAGCACCACGACATCCAGAAGTACTGCGTCTGGCTGAACAAGCTTACCTGCGCTCCGGTGCTTATCGCTCATTACTGGACGTTTTACCGGCGATGGGTAAAACACAGATCCACACCCCTGAAGAAGTCGCTACCCTTGAGCAACAAGCCTATATTGGCATCATGAATCAGTGTATGGCGGACGAAGGCAGCGAGGGTCTGAAGCGCTGGTGGAAAGATCAAAGCCGCAAAGTACGGAATGAGATCCCATTACAGGTCGCATTAGCAGAACATCTGATTGAATGTGATGATCATGATGTGGCTCAAAAGATCATTCTGGACAGCCTGAAACACCAATATGATGAACGTCTGGTACTGTTGATCCCGCGTCTGAAGTCAGGTAACCCAGAGCCGTTGGAAAAGTCTTTGCGTCAGCAAATCAAACAGCATGGGGCCACACCGTTGCTCAATAGTACCTTGGGTCAGTTGATGCTGAAACACGGTGAATGGGAGAAAGCCAGCGAAGCCTTTAAAGCAGCGCTTGCACAGCGGCCTGATGGCTATGATTACGCATGGCTGGCAGATGCCTTGGATAAACTGCATCGCCCTGAGGATGCCGCTCAAGCGCGTCGTGAGGGGTTATTGCTGACCCTACGGCAGAACGGCGAGCCATCACTCTAACCAAGTTAATACATTGATGCTAGCCCGCAGATGAGGCCCATGGACGGGCCAAGTAGCGAGCGTTGCCAACGCACATGCAGCTTGAAGTGCGAAGTGTATGCAAAAAAAAACACTTGCCGAAAAGGGCAAGTGTCTAAAATTTTCAGGTCGATAGACAACAATATCAGTGCCTCACTCAACGTTATGCCCGGTATGTGATGAAAATACTCAACATCGTTTACATGGACAATAGGCACTCTAAAATCGGCTCTGCGTCATCCCTGGGTTTATGAAGCTAAATTAGCCCTAATGGCTAAGCTGTCATAATAAGTGGGATGAGCATCTACATGTTAGATATTGCACTTAGCGTGCCAAATCTGGCAGCAGGCAGGCCTTTTATCTCAAACACCCACTCGAAAATTGCTAATCAATTGATAAACAATAAGTTTATTTTTTAACTGCATTTCATTCATCTCCATCGCCTAACAGAGTGATATCCAGACAACCGGAATGAACTGTCGCTACAAAACGACGCTATAAACCGATATTAGTTTTTAATATATTTTTCAATGAATTAAATGTCTCTTTCTCACGACAATGTGATCGTTTATTGTCGTGAAAAGCCAACACAGGCTCCCAACTCAACGAAACAACACCGCTAACGGAACTGACAGCAGAATTTAATCAAAGGAAGACCATAATGGTTTTGGATGTCAGAAAAGCTGGTTATAGCACGCGATGGCTTAACGCTGCGCGGAGGATACGGCGGTATAAAAGGGGGAAAGTTGCAGGTCGGTCTGTCGGTCTGTCGGTCTGTCGGTCTGTCGGTCTGACAAAATAGAGTCATTATGTTCAGGCGAAAAAAAACCCCGCATTGCGGGGTTTCTTCTGAAATTGGTCGGCGAGAGAGGATTCGAACCTCCGACCCACTGGTCCCAAACCAGTTGCGCTACCAAGCTGCGCTACTCGCCGATTTCTTGCTGCTTACTCTACATGGTCTCTCGACCTATGTCCATGTAAATATTAATAAATATCTACATGTTTGTGTGGTGCGAAGGGAGGGACTTGAACCCTCACGTCCGTAAGAACACTAACACCTGAAGCTAGCGCGTCTACCAATTCCGCCACCATCGCATGTTCCACAAAAAATTGGGGTGGCTAATGGGACTCGAACCCACGACAACTGGAATCACAATCCAGGGCTCTACCAACTGAGCTATAGCCACCATCACTTCTTTACAACCTTTCTTACAGCTTACATCGTCGTACGCGGCAATCTTACCACCGCAGCTCTTGCACACAAAATTAATGGTGCGCCCGACAGGATTCGAACCTGAGACCTCTGCCTCCGGAGGGCAGCGCTCTATCCAGCTGAGCTACGGGCGCTTAGCGCCGTTGCGGGTGGGGATACTACGGTTTTAATACCTGGCTGTCTAGTGCTTTTTTAGAAGAAATGATGCGTTTGCTTACGCTTTGCTCACTCTGCCACAAAACTCAGCGAATAATAGCTCCCACACCGTATTTATCGCCGATTTTATAGGCACTCCGCTTCCGTCGCCTTGGGTTTATGCATTCCCAGCACAAAATAGCATCCCGTCACTAATGCCAGAAAAATGGCCCCAACCAGTAAAGATAAGCGCGTATCTGGATTTATCCCCATCCCCACTAATACACAAATCAGGAATGCGATGGTGAGGTAGTTTACATATGGGAATAGAATCGATTTAAACGGGTGCTGCTGTAGTGCCGCTTTATGTACCTGCCGGAAACGCAACTGACAGACCAAGACCACAAACCACGGCACCATACCAGGTAACACGCTGGCACTGTAGACATAAACAAACACTTGCTGCGGGTTGGGAATAATATAATTCAGGCTCGAACCCACTAGCAGACACAGGATGGTGATCGCAATGCAGTACACCGGCACACCACTGGCCGACAGTTTGGTTAGGCAGGCCGGTAGTTGACGGTTTTTTGCCAAAGCATACAACATGCGCCCGCCGCTATACATACCACTGTTACAACCTGAGAGAGCTGCGGTCAGTATCACAAAGTTAATAATACCCGCCGCGGCCACTATACCTATTTTGGCGAAGGTCAGCACGAAAGGGCTGCCCTCTGTACCAATCCCATTCCAGGGAAAAATGGTGATAATGACAAATATTGCAGCGACGTAGAAAATCAAAATGCGCCATAAGATGTTGTTGATCGCTCTTCTCAACGTCACCTGTGGATTTCTGGCTTCTCCCGCCGTAATACCGACCAGTTCAACACCTTGATAAGACGCGACCACAATACACAGCGCAAACAGGAAGCCTTTCCATCCCCCCGCAAAGAAACCGCCATGAGCGGTCAGATTATCGAAGCCAATCGGCTGGCCGTGATTACCAAAGCCAAAAAATATCACGCCCAAGCCAACCAGAATCATCACAACGATCGTCGTGACCTTAATCATCGCGAACCAAAACTCAAGCTCGCCATATAGTTTGACCGCGGCCAGATTCGCCAATGCTACAATCGCTACCCCAGCGATAGCCGGTAGCCACTGGGGGATTTCCGGGAACCAGAACTGAACATACACGCCAATGGCGGTAATTTCAGATATCCCCACCGCAATCCACATAAACCAGTAGCCCCAAGCCGTCAGGTAGCCAAAATAGGGGCTGAGATACTTATGCGCATATACTGCGAAGGAGCCAGCCACGGGCTCCAGATACAGCATTTCCCCCATTGCCCGCATAATGAAGAAGACAAACAAGCCCGCAATAATATAAGCCAGTAATACTGATGGCCCTGCCCATTTCAGCGTGCTTGCTGACCCCATAAATAACCCGACACCAATGGTACCGCCCAACGCTATCAGTTCGATATGCCGAGCTTCCAGCCCACGGTGTAATCCTTTTTTCTCTGCGTTGTCTGCCATATATCCTCTGTTAACTGACTGGTGTATGTCTGCTCCGGAATCCCCGGTTATTATCGTTATTATGCAAATGAATTTAATGACCGAATTTAAATATTCAGTATATTTATCAAAATATTAATTGTTATTTTGTAGGTTAACGAAGGGAACCACTACCACCAGGAAAGAACGACCATCTACCCTCAAAACCGTAACCGGTCCGTATCGTTCCGTATTTGATGCAAATTAGCAAACAGCAAACTAAAACTTTATGGAATAAAAATAAGAAAATTGATTCCATAAGGAAATTAGTTAGACGAACTGACGCAGAGCAGAGATGTAATTCAACTGAGTGACGCCGCTAACCGCTGCGGCGTCAAGATAAGAAGGGGCGCTACTAAGAACAAAAACTACAGACGGCCACTATAGTAATAACCAACAAACTTAAGCAGCTTAAGCTGGCGACGAATACGGCTAGGTTGCGCCAACAACCGGTATAGCCACTCCAGCCCCATATTCTGCCAAATTTTGGGGGCACGTTTGACATGACCGGTGAAGACATCGTAAGTGCCGCCAACCCCCATATACAGGGCATCAGGGTAAAATTTACGGCAGTCACGCATGAAGATCTCCTGCTTAGGTGACCCCATGGCCACGGTTACAATTGCTGCACCACTGGCGGCAATACGGGCAAACAGGGCTTCACGCTGCTCCGGTGTGAAATAGCCATCTTGGCTACCGACTAAATTCACGTTCCATTGGGCACGCAATTTCGCCTCGGTTTCAGCCAATACATCAGGCTTACCGCCAACCAAAAATACTGGCGTCCCTTGCTGCCCAGCGCGCTGCATCAGGGCTTCCCAGAGGTCAGCACCCGCAACGCGTGATAGCTCAGCCTGCGGATATTTACGGCGGATAGCCCGGACCATACTGATGCCATCGGCATACAGATACTCCGCGTTCTTGATCAGTTCACGCAGTGCGGCATCATCTTCGGCTTTTAATAGCTTTTCCGCATTCATCGCCACCAAGGTGCCCGTCTTTACCGGCCCACTGCCCAGTAGATGATCCAGCACCTGAGCCATGTCACGAAACCCCCAGATTTCGAAGCCACGGACATTATATTTTGGAATGACAGTATTTGGTTCCATTACGATCCTTACAGTTGACTGCCCGCGTTAGGCGTTGATAATCGTTTGGATTTAATCCCCTGACGCTTTATCAAACCCGCCGTATCGAACAACCAGTACAACAATTTTGCCAGTACCAGACAGGCACCAAAGATAACGCAGAAAAACACCACTCGTGAGACAAAGGAATCTAGCCCTTCACGTGCCAGGACAATGATATTAAACACCGCCCCAAAACAGAAACTTTGCAGAATAGCCGCTTTATAGCGATTGCTCTCTGCCTTGCCTTGTTCATACAACCAATCGAACCATTTGATGATAAGCCCCACGACAATGGCCCCCAATGGGATAAACAGCACTCCTCCCATGACCACCAGAGAACCAATCAGCGTTGGCGAGATAGCCAGCCCAGAGTGATTATCCAAAACGTCCCAGGTAAAGTAATTGGCGGTATTCAGTACCAGATCAGGGCGCTCTGGCCACAGAGCACTGGGGATAAAAACATAAAAATCACGGATAATCGGTGCCAGCCCCTGGAAATCTATTTTGTCGTAGTTCTGTAGCAATAACCCGAGGTTTTCCCAAGGCGAGAAGGTGTCCCGCGTTAAATAGAGGAAGGTGTAAAATGCCTCTGCACCGTTCACATCCAGGCCATAACGCTTAAGGGCCAGCCAGAACATACCGACAATTCCGAAGACACCTGCCGCCGCCAGCATCCACAAGGTTATCCATCCACGGACAATACCGATAAACAGGAACAATGAGAACGCGATAATGATATTGGCACGCGTCCCGCCAACGATGACATAAGTTAGAATGCCAAACGCTACCGTACTTGCAAGAAAGAAGAACCAGGCCCGCATATCCTGCTTGAGGAAATAGACCACCAGCATCGCCGGGATAAAGAAATAGAAAAAACGCTTCAGGGCAACACCAGAGACATCGCTGGAGAATATTTTGCTGTAGGAATCCAGCTTAAACAGCAAGAAACCGTTTTGCATAAAGAAGATGCCGACGGTCCCTATCGCGACCAGAGCCAGCAGAACCCAGGTCAGATTGGTTTCTACCCGGTTCATGGTGAATATTGGCGTGCGTGCCTGGCTACGGGGCTGACGCAACCGTGTTTTATAGGTTACATAGTAAATGCCATAGAAGGCCGTAGCCGACAGCATGGCGTACAACAAATACTCAACTGGCACCACCGCCACCCCAAACTGAAATACCAGCATGCAGGTCAATGGGAAGCCAAAATAGAAGGTCAACAGGTAGAGCATTGAGAACAAAACGTTAAAATTGAATTTAACCCGTCGAAATTCCTGATAGGTTAATGTCAGAATAAAAATGACTGCTATCAAATAAACACAAAATAGACCACCAAATTGCCCCAGCGTCATGGGTGTTCCCCCGCAGCCAGAGCCAACGCTTGCTGCCAACCCTCAATATAATTTGGATTGAAGAAAGCGATCGCTTGTTTATCTAACCCCGCCAGTTGACGTTGTGCCTCACGGATCAGCGGCTCGTCCAGAGTGTCACCGTAGAAGAATACGGGAATATGCTGCTCAGCCAAATCTTGCCAGAACGGATTTTTACGGCTTAGCACAAAGGGCACGCCAAACTGTGTCAATAAACACAGGGTACCAATACCTTGTTGACGGTTAAAAATGAAGTAGCCTAAGTCGCATTCGCGCAGAATATTCAGATAATCATCAAAGGGGATCTGTTCGGTTAAGATACGTAGATTGTCTTGCGAGAACAGTGCCAGCCCAGCCTGCCTGACTTGTTCAATATACGCCTCATTATTCGCCGGATAACCCATTGGGATAATCACTCGGACGTCAGCGCCAAATTGCTGATGAATCGCCTTCAGCGCCTCTATATGGCGGTTAGTGGTGTCACCGGAATTCCCCACCAAGATTGTCATCGGCCCAGCTAAGGGTTTATCAATATTGATAGCCGTCAGGGCCGGATCCATACGGGTCGGGAAATAGAGTAATGACGCTGGCACGCGAGGATACCGCTGCTGGAAATGAATTAAATCGCCCCGGGTGGCAAACACGTGCCCAACCCGCCCTTGTGCTATACGGCGCAGCAGGTAAAACAGGCGAAATTTCAAGCTTTTGGCATCTTCGTATAAATCCGCCCCCCATACATGCCAATACACCTGCCCTGGCTTAATTTTACCGCTTAGCAGCGCCAGCCAGAGAGTGGCATTAAACTGACCGTGCCAAAAGAAACGCGTACTGCGATCCGCCTGCGCACGGGCAATAACCGCCTCCGCCAAGGTTTTTTTATCACTGTAGGTGTCGATATCTAACTGCGGGAATGACGAAAAGGGGGCCGTTTCTTTTGCCGCTACCATAAAGTGCCGTACCCGTTCTACAGGCAGGCGTTTCGCCAGCACGTCATTAAAGAAACGCAACACGGTCAGATTATGGTGCGGGATATCAGATCCCAGTACATGAGTCAGGGTTATCATTTTTTTCTACTGTAAAGAGTGTTTACGGTGATGAGTGTCTACGATACACAAGGAATGCGCAGCTACAGAGCGCAAAATAGACGATATAAGTTGCCATATACGCCTGTGCCGCACCAAGAGAGCCATTCATTGGAATTAACCAGTAGGCAAACCCGGTCAACAGTAAGAACTGGCTTACTTCCGCCAAAATGTAAAAACGTAGCGATGCTTTGGCAATGACCAAATAGCCAAACACATAAGACCCAACTTTTAATACATCGCCCACTAACTGCCAGGCAAAGAGATCACGCATCGCCGTAAACTGGTGAGAGAACAACAACCAGATAGCAAAATCACGTAATAACCAAACTGTCAGACTGGCTGCCGCCACCGTAGGTAACACAAACTTTAGTGAGCGGAGGATTTCACGGGAAATCGCCCCTTTATCCTTCAGCCGAGACAGTGTTGGCAACAGATAGACGGTAAATGAGGCCGTAATAAATTGTAGGTAAGCATCTGAAATGCTGCTTACCCCTTGCCAGATCCCGACGGCATCCCAACCATAGTTATTCGCCAGTAAGTGACGCATCATTACATAGGCCACAGGCAAGGTCACTGACGTAATCAGCGCCATCAGCGTGAATTTGCCCAAATGGCTGGCCAGCACTTTATCCCAATGCGGTTTAAGGTAACTTAGCGGGATCGTCCGACGGCGGTACAGCATCGCCGCAGCGGGGAGCACAACCAACGCCGGGACTAATCCTAAGCCAACTAACGCACCAGAATAGCCCCCGATCTGAAAACAAATATAATATGCTACGACCCCAATCAGGCTACCGCCAATGATCGCCAGCGCATTGCCCATGGCATCGCGATAACCTTTGAGGATCGCCAAAAACAAGTTGGCGTAGGCAATCCCCATCTGGATAAATGCTATCGCGCGTACCACATTCTGATAATCCGCATGGCCAAATAACGCGATGCTGACAGGTTTCGCGGCCAGCAGAAAAACCAAGGCCAATAGGGTCGAGAACCCCAGAACAATGGTGGACGAGGTGCCCAGCATGGCCCGCAAACGTTCAGGTTGCTGATGATACTCAGCAACATATTTAGTAATACCGTTAAAGATACCCGCGCCAGACAGCACGCCTAATACTATAATTAGCTGACGAAAATTACCCGCCTGCCCCACACCGCTAGGGCCAAAGGTGACCGCCAACAGTTTAACCACCAACAGCCCTACGCCAATCTTGATTAGCGTAGAGCAGGCAGTCCAAATTGATGCTTTTGCCAGAGACATATCAGACGAAGAAACTCAGCACAGTATTAATGACCGTGTTCTGACTAACATCGGTCAGGTTGTAGAAAATAGGTAAACGCACCAGGCGCTCACTCTCCTTGGAGGTAAAGCAGTCTTCGCCAGCCATACGACCAAACTCCTCACCTGCCGGACACGCATGTAATGGGATGTAGTGGAATACCGCCATGATGTCAGCTTCTTTTAAATAGCTGATAAATGCAGAGCGCTCCTCAATATCACGCAGCTTGATATAAAACATGTGGGCGTTTTGCACCAAGTTGTCTGGGATCACCGGTAAATCAATGCGTCCAGCATCAGCCAACGGTTTGAAAGCATTATAATAACCATGCCATAGCGCCAAACGACGTTCGTTGATCTGCTCTGCTGCCTCTAACTGGCCCCACAGGTAAGCGGCTTGTAAATCAGACATCAAGTAGCTGGAGCCGATATCACGCCAGGTGTATTTATCCACCTGACCACGGAAGAATTGGCTACGGTTGGTGCCCTTTTCACGGATGATTTCTGCACGATCAATCAATGACGGATCATTGATCAGCGTCGCACCACCTTCACCACCTGCAGTGTAATTTTTAGTTTCATGGAAGCTGAAGCAACCAATATGGCCAATGGTGCCCAGAGCTTTGCCTTTGTAGGTTGACATCACGCCTTGAGCCGCATCTTCTACCACAAACAAATTATGCTTTTTCGCCAGTGCCATGATGGTATCCATCTCACAGGCAACCCCTGCATAGTGGACTGGCACAATAACCCGGGTTTTATCGGTAATTGCCGCTTCAATCTTGGTTTCATCGATATTCATGGTATCTGGACGGATATCGACAAACACCATTTTGGCCCCACGCAGCACAAAGGCATTAGCAGTGGAAACAAAGGTAAAACTTGGCATGATCACTTCATCACCGGGCTTGATATCCAGCAATAACGCGGCCATTTCCAACGAGGCGGTGCAAGATGGCGTCAGTAACACTTTTGGGCAGTTAAAACGCTTCTCCATCCACTGCTGGCAGCGACGGGTAAAACCACCATCACCGCATAACTTGCCACTGCTCATCGCAGCCTGCATATAACCCAGTTCGGTGCCCACTATCGGTGGAGTGTTAAATGGAATCATCTCATCCCCTGCATAACCAATACGCGGTACTCTCAATGGAGGCACCACTACGAATATAGAGACGTAAAGCAGCAATATTGCTCATTTGTGTGGCTACCCGTAACCGGTGTAACCCATGATGCTGGCACCACTGCTTTGCCGCCGACATTAATCTTAACCCTATACCTTTACTCTGTGCACCGGGAAATACAGCCAACAGGCCAATACGCGCACTCCCGTCTTGCAAGTCACGCAACGTCACAAACCCGACGGGTTGATCCGTAGGATCGAGCACCAATAAACATTGGTGATCAAAGGTTCCCAGCACCGCCTTTTCAGCCCACAATGCATAAAATCGCCCACTATCCTGTGTGTCATACCAAGGCGCACGAAAGCGGCTTAAGGCAAAAGCACTGGCGGCAACACTGCGCAACTGCGGAATATCTGCCTCGGTAGCAACCCGTTGCGAGTAGGTCCCCATATTGGGTTCTGATGTAGCATTTTCCGTGCCAATACTTTCTTTTTCACCCACGGCCAGCGACAGATCAATTTCCCCTTCAACCAAATGAAAATCAAGCTGACTCAGGGCATCGATCAGATCAAGGCGATGGGTAGGCACTTTAGCCTGAACGAGAGTAAAAGCAGCCAACTCAGCCGGGTTAAGTTGCGGGGCTGAGTCGGAAAAAATCAATTTTGCACTTTGGCGCTGGAAAAATTCACTTTCCCAGCCCAATGGCTCAATACTGGCGTGGACGGGCATGTAACAGATCCAATAGGTATTTGCCATAACCGGTCTTCGCCAGCGCTGTTGCCGCACGTTTTACGCCATCATCATCCAACCAACCATTGCGCCAGGCGATCTCTTCCAAACAGGCAATTTTAAAACCTTGACGTTTTTCAACCGTTTGAACAAAGGTACTGGCTTCGATCAGGCTGTCATGGGTACCGGTATCCAGCCAGGCAAAACCACGCCCAAGCAGCTCAACCGTTAACTCACTGCGATCCAGATACATTTGATTAATGCTAGTGATTTCCAGTTCACCACGAGCAGAAGGCTTAACCTGCTTGGCAAAATCAACCACTTGGTTATCGTAGAAATAAAGCCCGGTCACCGCCCAATTTGATTTTGGCTGGCTCGGTTTTTCTTCTATAGACAAGGCGCGGAAGTTGTCATCAAACTCCACTACGCCAAAGCGCTCTGGGTCCATCACCTGATAGCCAAAAACAGTCGCGCCCTGCTGACGTGCAGCGACTGCTTTCAGTTTTGGACTAAAGCCTTGGCCGAAGTAGATATTATCACCGAGCACCAAACAGCATGGCTCATTATCAATAAACGCTTCACCGATGATAAATGCCTGTGCCAGCCCGTCTGGGCTGGGCTGCGCGGCATAACTCAGATTAATACCAAACTCATCACCGTTGCCCAGCAAACGCTGAAACGACGGCAAGTCTTCCGGAGTTGAGATAATCAACACGTCACGGATCCCTGCCAGCATCAATACTGACAGCGGGTAATAGATCATGGGTTTATCGTAAATGGGAAGTAGTTGCTTAGAGACGCCACGGGTGATGGGGTGTAATCGGGAACCTGAACCACCAGCCAGAATTATGCCTTTCATACGTTCTCCTGATACATACAATCTCCTGATACATACAATTTCCTGATACATACCATCTCCTGAGACCATCAGGCAGAGGCTATACGCAGGCAAAACATCATGCAAACGACTGGATGACGTCATCCCGATGATTAATCGATTTTTGTGTCTATCGTAGGTCACCCAAAGATAGACATATAGATTTCAAGGTGCAGGAAGGCGGCAAGCAAGCGAACTCCGAGGTGCTTACATAAGTAAGTTATTCGGGTGACTGAGCGCAGCCAATACACCTACAACGTGAAAGATGACGGGTATTAGTCACTCAAGCCCAAACGCTCTCCGGCGTAAGAGCCATCCTGAACACGACGCCACCAAGATTCATTATTCAAATACCACAAGACCGTTTTACGGATACCGCTTTCGAAGGTTTCTTGTGGACGCCAACCCAGTTCCCGCTCAATCTTGCCAGCATCAATGGCATAGCGCATATCATGACCAGGCCGGTCTTTTACGTAGGTAATTAAATCACGGTAGTGTGCGATACCCGCCGGTTTTGCTGGCACCAACTCATCCAATAGCGTGCAAATGGTTTCAACTACTTCAATATTCTTGCGCTCATTATGGCCGCCGATATTGTAGGTTTCACCCACCACACCCTCAGTAACCACCTGATACAACGCTCTGGCGTGGTCTTCTACATACAGCCAGTCGCGGACCTGAGCACCATTGCCATAAACGGGCAGTGGCTTACCCGCCAACGCATTTAAAATAACCAACGGGATCAGCTTTTCTGGGAAGTGATACGGGCCATAATTATTTGAACAATTGGTCACTAAAGTCGGTAAACCATAAGTACGCAACCAAGCCCGTACTAAATGGTCACTGGACGCCTTAGACGCCGAATATGGGCTGCTTGGCGCATACGGTGTGGTTTCGGTAAACAAATCGTCAGTGCCGTGCAAATCGCCATACACCTCATCTGTTGAGATATGGTGAAAGCGAAAAGCCTGCTTGGCATCAATACTCATTTGTTGCCAATAGTGACGAGCAGCTTCCAACAGGGTGTAAGTGCCAACCACGTTCGTCTCGATAAACGCGGCGGGGCCATCAATTGAGCGGTCAACATGGCTCTCGGCAGCCAAATGCATCACCACATTCGGCTGATACTGTGCGAAAACCCGATCCAACTCACTGCGGTCACAGATATCGACTTGTTCGAAAGCATAACGCTCACTGCCCGCGACAACTGACAGCGACTCCAGATTACCGGCATAGGTGAGTTTATCGACCACCACCACGCTATCTGAAGTACCATCAATAATATGCCTGACCACTGCAGAGCCGATAAAACCGGCCCCGCCGGTGACGAGAATTCGCCTCAACGCCATACTCCTTTGGTATCAACAATCCACGGTTGCTTAATATCTTCAGGTTTGATGACCTTGAATTGTTTGTGGTCCACCAACATGACCAAGACATCAGCCTGTTGTAAAGCAGTTGCGGTATCTTTCAAGGTGACAAGACCGGTCAGTGATTTTGGCAATTGCTCAACATTGGGTTCGACAACCAGTGTTTCACCCACATGCCATTCTGCGATCAAACGGGCAACACCCACTGCCGGACTTTCACGCAGGTCATCAATATCAGGTTTAAAAGCCAGACCGAAGCAGGCAATTTTCACTTCAGAAGCGCGTTTATCGCTGGCAGCCAGACAATCAGCAACAGCGGTTTTAACCCGGTCAACCACCCACAACGGTTTACCGTCGTTCACCAGACGTGCCGTGTGGATCAGGCGGGCCAATTGTGGATTCTGAGAAACAATAAACCATGGATCGACGGCGATACAGTGACCACCTACACCCGGACCCGGCTGTAAAATATTAACGCGTGGATGGCGGTTCGCCAGACGAATCAGCTCCCACACATTGATGCCTTGCTCATCACAAATCAGCGATAACTCGTTGGCAAAGGCAATGTTAACGTCACGGAAGCTGTTTTCCGTCAGTTTGCACATCTCAGCGGTGCGTGAGTTAGTCACCACACACTCACCTTCCAAGAAAATTTTATATAACGCACTGGCACGGGCAGAACATTTTGGTGTCATGCCACCAATCACCCGGTCGTTCTGGATCAGTTCAACCATAACCTGGCCCGGTAACACGCGCTCAGGGCAGTAAGCAATATTGATATCGGCTTCTTCGCCAGCTTGCTGTGGGAAACTCAAATCAGGGCGAGCCTCAGCCAGCCATTGCGCCATTTGCTCAGTAGCACCCACCGGGGAGGTAGATTCCAAAATGACCAAATCACCTTTTTTCAACACTGGTGCGATGGATTTAGCGGCTGATTCGACGAAAATCATATCCGGCTCATGATCGCCTTTAAACGGTGTTGGTACAGCAATAAGGAATGCATCAGCTGCCAGTGGCTTCGTCACCGCTTGCAGGTACCCGCCTTCAACTGCAATCTTCACCACTTTGTCTAAATCTGGCTCCACGATATGGATAGCACCGCGATTAATGGTTTCAACCGCATGAGCATTGACGTCTACACCAATCACTTTCTTTTTACGCGATGCGAAAGCCGCCGCTGTTGGCAGACCAATATACCCAAGACCGATAACAGAAATAGTTTCAAAACTCATAGCGTCACCTGATGATTCTTTAAAGCTTTAAGGATGCGTTGACAGGCATACCCGTCACCGTAAGGATTGTGTGCCCGGGTCATTTGATGATAGGCCGTCTCATCAGTCAGCAAGCGGGTTACTGCATCAACAATTTTATTAATATTTGTCCCCACCAGCAGCACAGTGCCAGAATCTACGGCTTCCGGGCGCTCGGTGGTGTCACGCATCACCAATACAGGTTTGCCCAATGACGGCGCTTCTTCCTGAATGCCCCCTGAGTCAGTCAGGATCAAATACGCATGGTTCATTAAGTAAACAAATGGCAGGTAATCTTGCGGGTCGATCAGAATAATATTATCAATCCCCTTCAAGATGCGGTTTACCGGCTCGCTGACGTTGGGGTTAAGATGCACGGGATAAACAACCTGCACCTCAGGGTGTTTCCGGGCAATTTCCGCTAACGCACTGCAAATCCGCTCAAAACCACCACCAAAGCTTTCACGACGATGGCCAGTGACCAGAATCATCTTCTTATTGGTATCAAGGAAGGCGTAACGTTGTGCCAAGCTTGCTCGCAAATCAGGGGTATTCATCACCCGATCACGAACCCAGAACAACGCATCAATCACGGTATTACCCGTGACAAAAATACGGTTTTCCGGCACCAATTCACGTAGCAAATTCTGGCGGGAATTCTCGGTCGGTGCAAAATGATACATGGCAAGATGCCCAGTCAGTTGACGGTTGGCTTCCTCCGGCCATGGAGAATAGAGATCCCCGGTCCGTAGCCCAGCCTCGACATGACCGACAGGTATGCGGTGATAGAACCCGGCCAAACTGGCTGACAGTGTGGTTGTGGTATCGCCATGCACCAAGATAACATCTGGCTTAAACTCTTCGAGAACCGGCTTTAGCCCTTCCAGAATGCGGCAGGTTATTTCCGTCAATCCCTGTCCTGGCCTCATGATGTCTAAATCATAATCCGGTTGAATCTCAAATAAACGCAATACCTGATCCAGCATCTCACGATGCTGGGCAGTTACGCAGACTCTCGATTCAAAGGCTTCATCCTGAGCCAAGGCATGCACCAGAGGAGCCATTTTTATCGCTTCAGGACGGGTGCCAAAAACAGTCAACACTTTCACAGTGAATCTCTTTAGGTCAGTTAGCCGCAGGCAATGCCTGCAAATTGGGCGCACAATGCGTCCATTAACGATTTCTTGTAACTCAGTGCGTGACTCGATACGGGTTCATACAGTGATGAGCTACATACGACTATGAACTACATACAATCACGAGCAACATACAACTATCGATTACATCCAACTACTGATTACATACAATGACCGATTACATACAATGGCCGATTACATACAATGGCCGATCACGTGTAGTTACTGACACGTGCAGTTACTGACGCATATCGTTACTGATTCCACACGACACCGGCCATACCAGTCACAGTGACTTACTGGAACGGCGAACCAACACCACTCCCGCACCGACTAATGCCCCGATAGCGCCCCACATAATCAGCAGGAAAACACGACGTGGGCTATCACGGGTAACCGGGTCTTCTGGTGTACGTAAGTAGCGGTAAGTCTGGAATTTATCATCTAGCGTCGGACCAACGTTCAATGTTGCCAGCATGGCACGGTTTTGATCATAATCAATATCAAAACTTGGGCCAGTAGCCTGTAATGTTTCTAAACGGGCTTCAAGCATCGGCTTACCCAACATGAACATCTTGGAGTCTGCCAATTGCTCGGCTGGCGTATCTGTCTGGCTACGGGTAATACCTTGTTGCCCAGCCACTTTCAATGCTTGCTTAACCGCCGCCACTTCACGATCAAAGACCGCTTGAGCCACCGCTTCCTGACGTTTAACCTGCGCTTTCATTGATTGAGTCCGCGCGGCCCAAGCGCCTTGAATTTCATCATTCAGGTGGCTTGACGCACGTTGACTGGCAAAATCAATGTAACCACGCAGTAGCTTATTCGCATCACTGGCCGTTTCTGCCGTCAATTTAATGCTGTCATTCGGGATTTTTTTGTCATCACGCGCCGTGAAAACAATGTTATTCACTAACTCGTCGAGTAATGCCGCATCCGCTTTAGCGTCTCCCTCAAGCCGTTGCTTGTAGTAATCGCTTTGTAGCCAAAAATCACGACGGGTATCGTAAGCCGCTAGCTGAGTAATGAACTCACTGTAAGCTTCATCGGAAATGCCCGGCTGTTCACTGACAAGCCCGCTATTGAGATGGGTATCAAGATTACGTAAAAACTGCTGTTGCGAATAATACCCTCCCAAATTGTTGACTGTTGGTCTGTCAGTAATGGCTGTCGCACTCCACTGCTGCTTCACCAGATAGGAGACTCCCAGTGCAATTGCAGCGAAAATAATTGCCATACCGATAATCCATACCTTGCCACGCCATAGAGTACGACACAGGCCACGGATATCTAATTCGTTATCCACAGACGGTTCATTATTGGTAGACCCTGTTTTATCAGTCGACATAGATTCTGGTTTCATCACTGCCTAAACGCCTCTGGTTAAGATTCATGCTTATTTTTCGATGCCCGCCGCATCCGACGCTTGAAGCGTTTAATAAAACGCGCCACCCGCCACGCCCGTTTAATGCAGTAGCCATACAATAGAAATGCAAGCAAGAACAATGCCAACATGACCCATTCGGGTATAAATGTCAGCCGTTCGCCGATAACACCAATCATGGCTAATAACGCGGCAGCCAGTGTGATGAGAACAAAAGCTTGCCGGGAGGTAAAACCGGCCCGCATGATTAAATGATGAATATGTTGGCGATCCGGAGAGAAAGGACTCATGCCTTTGCGTAAACGGCGATACATGATGGCAATCATGTCCATCAACGGAATGGCGATAATCCATAATGCAGTCACAGGGTTGATTGGATGAGCATTACCCTGAGTCGCCTGTAACAGGATCCAGATCGCGGTGAAACCAATCAAAGTACTGCCAGCATCGCCCATGAAGACTTTATAGCGGCGACCCAGTAACCCTAGATTCAGTAAGATATAGGGAATAATCGTGCCTATCATGGCGAAACACCATAACGCCAATGACATCTGCCCACTTTGGTACAACAAAATCCCCATGGCCCCGAAGGAAACACAGGATAGGCCACCCAGTAAGCCATCTATCCCATCAACCATGTTGAAAGCATTGATTGCCGCCCAAACCGCAAATAGGGTGACCACATAACCAAATGGCCCTAATACCATTTCCCATGGACCGAAGGCATGCCCCAGGCTACGTAAATATAGCCCCGCGACTGCCATCATCGCAATGCCGACCAGTGCTTGAACAAAAGCGCGAATTTTTACGCTGATATCAAAACGATCATCTAAAGCACCAACGAAGACCAATAACCCGGCACACGCAAGATATAAACGAAAATGGGGAATTTGCTGATTGGTAATCAGAAAAGCAAAACAGACCCCCGCGAATACCGATATTCCACCCACCAAAGGGATGAGTCCTTGATGGCGCTTACGGTAATTGGGTTTATCGACAAGTCCAATTCTTATGGCAACTTTGCGAGCAACAAATAGAAATACCATAGAAAATAGGAATATATAGATTAATTCAGTACTCATAGTGAGTAGGTTCACGTTTAACCGCTCTCTGCAAAAAGATACGACAGCTTAGCATGTAGATTAGCACTTGCTATGCCTCCAACACGCTTTCAGTTATATCTGAATATGATGATAGCCTTACCGGCTATTCCAAACTCTATTTTGGTATTGTCTCATTGGTTATGAGAATATACCCGTCATACTTCAAGTTGTATGTCGCTGGCTGTCTTCGTTCACCCCAGTTACTTGCCTGTGTAAGCTCTTTGGGACGCCCTCAGTTGCCGCCTTCCTGAAACTCGAATTATTTTGGGTATAGATACAAAAATATTTGTCAGTTCGATATTTTTACCCTCTCCATGGACAATGATCCCAACTATCGTATATTCCAAAAGCAAAAAACGCCACGACTGGCGTGGCGTTTTGACTGATTCAACACTAATACCTTTAGTGATTCAACTATACCTTATAGTACTTGACGCCGCAGAGGTGCTAACTACACACATTTACCTGCAGCACCAGTTTCTTTAGGCATATAAACTTACGAGCGTCTCATATTATCGAAGAACTGATCGTTAGTTTTCGCAGTCGCCAGCTTACTGATGAGGAATTCCATTGCATCAATTTCACCCATTGGATGAAGAATTCGGCGCAAGATCCACATTTTTTGTAGCTCATCAGTCGTAGTAAGCAACTCTTCTTTACGGGTACCAGAGCGGTTGAAGTCAATGGCTGGGAATACACGTTTCTCCGCAATTTTACGGGACAGATGCAATTCCATGTTACCGGTACCTTTAAATTCTTCGTAGATAACTTCATCCATTTTAGAACCGGTATCAACCAGCGCGGTTGCAATGATGGTCAGGCTTCCGCCCTCTTCAACATTACGTGCGGCACCAAAGAAACGTTTAGGACGATGTAACGCGTTCGCATCAACACCACCGGTCAATACTTTGCCTGAAGCAGGTACTACGGTGTTGTAAGCACGGGCTAAACGGGTAATAGAGTCTAACAAGATAATAACGTCTTTTTTATGCTCAACCAGACGTTTTGCTTTCTCGATAACCATTTCAGCGACTTGAACGTGACGGGAGGCTGGTTCATCAAAAGTAGAAGCAATGACTTCACCTTTGACCAGACGTTGCATCTCGGTTACTTCTTCTGGACGCTCGTCAATCAGCAATACCATCAAAACACAATCAGGGTGGTTGTAAGCAATGCTGGTCGCGATGTTCTGCAACAGCATAGTTTTACCGGCTTTCGGTGGTGCCACAATCAGACCACGTTGGCCACGACCGATTGGCGATGCCAAATCCAGTACACGGGCGGTTAAATCTTCAGTCGAACCATTACCACGTTCCATGCGCAGACGAGAGTTGGCATGTAACGGTGTTAAGTTTTCGAATAGGATTTTATTACGGGCGTTTTCCGGCTTGTCATAGTTAACTTCATTAACTTTCAACAATGCAAAATAACGCTCGCCTTCTTTAGGCGGACGAATCTTACCGGCAACGGTATCACCAGTGCGGAGGTTGAAACGGCGAATTTGGCTTGGGGATACATAGATGTCGTCGGGACCGGCGAGGTAGGAGCTGTCTGCAGAACGGAGAAAACCAAATCCATCCTGCAATATCTCCAATACACCGTCACCGAAGATATCTTCTCCACTTTTGGCATGCTGCTTTAGAATAGAGAAAATAATATCTTGTTTACGCATCCGGGCCAGGTTTTCCAGCCCCATATTTTCGCCAAGTGTTATCAGATCAGAAACCGGCGTATTCTTTAATTCGGTAAGATTCATAATGGTGGGTTCTTAAACTCGGGGTATGTCTCGAACTATGGTCGTGAATGGTATGGCAGCGTCATACGTGCCTGTTAATGGGACATTCAACCACCGGCCTTGGGCAAACTACATAAGTAATGACTTACGCAAGATTTTTGCGACACAACGGTATAAAGATTGAAGGTGCCTTAGACTGATTTTGTAAAGCCATTAGACTGTCAAAAAAATGATTGAGTTCATAAACATTCTCAACACAAATCAATTCGACATAGAGTAAAACTTTAGATTCAAACTGTTTAGATGCTACAGACCCGGACTCAATACACAGGAATGTTCTATATGCAGTGAGGTAAACTTAACACGCTTCTTTGCAGGCGTCTAGCGGTCAGTGTGAGAAATCACAACTGCCGCTAAACATACCCTACGTCCTTGGGGCCGCCACTGTGTTAGCAGCTCTTGTTACTCCAATGACTTGGGGTATAGACGGCTAGCACCAATTACAGATTTGCATCCAAGAACGCTTTGAGTTGCCCCTTAGACAAGGCGCCGACCTTGGTGGCGACAACTTCGCCGTCACGAAACAACAGCAGCGTAGGAATCCCACGGATACCGTATTTTGGTGCTGTACCCTGATTATCATCAATGTTCAATTTAGCGATAGTCAGTCTACCTTCATACTCTTCAGCGATCTCATCCAAAATCGGAGCAATCATCTTGCACGGACCACACCATTCAGCCCAGAAATCGACTAAGACCAAGCCGCTGGCTTTCAGCACATCAGTATCGAAACTGTCGTCACTCAGATGAATAATTTTATCGCTCATGTTCTACTCCAAAGGATTGTGTCTACCTCGTTGGTGTAGCATTAACCAACAGTAGGATGACTTTATTTCACCGGATACGCTTTCGTAAAGCAATAGTTAGCTGATATTCTACCACACTATGAGCAAAACACACTTGACTGAACAGAAGTTTTCCGACTTCGCCCTGCACCCGCTAGTTGTTGAAGCCCTTGAAAACAAAGGGTTTCAGTATTGCACGCCGATTCAGGCGTTAGCATTGCCACTCACCCTCTCTGGGCGTGATGTAGCAGGTCAGGCGCAAACCGGTACAGGCAAGACGCTGGCATTCTTGGCGTCTACTTTCCATTATTTGCTTTCTCACCCGGCAGAAGAGGGTCGCCAGACTAATCAACCACGCGCATTAATTATGGCACCAACGCGCGAATTAGCCGTGCAAATTCACTCCGATGCAGAATCACTTTCCCAGGTAACCGGGCTGAAGTTAGGTCTGGCTTATGGTGGGGATGGCTACGACAAACAGCTCAAAGTGCTGGAAAGTGGCGTTGATATCTTGATCGGTACAACTGGCCGTTTAATCGATTACGCGAAACAAAATTATATTAACCTCGGTGCGATTCAAGTCGTGGTATTGGATGAAGCTGATCGCATGTACGATCTAGGCTTTATTAAAGATATCCGCTGGCTGTTCCGCCGTATGCCTTCCGTTGATAAACGTTTAAATATGCTGTTTTCTGCCACTCTCTCGTATCGAGTACGTGAATTGGCATTCGAACAAATGAATAATGCAGAATATGTTGAAGTGGAACCGTTACAAAAAACCGGTCACCGCATCAAAGAAGAGCTGTTCTATCCTTCAAATGAAGAAAAAATGCGTCTGTTACAGACGTTAATTGAAGAAGAATGGCCTGATCGCTGTATTATTTTTGCTAATACCAAACACCGTTGTGAAGAGATCTGGGGGCATTTGGCTGCTGATGGCCACCGCGTCGGTTTACTGACAGGTGATGTTGCTCAGAAAAAACGCCTGCGTATTCTGGAAGATTTCACCAAAGGCGATTTGGATATTCTGGTTGCCACCGATGTTGCTGCCCGTGGTTTACACATCCCATTAGTGACCCATGTCTTCAACTATGACCTGCCAGATGACTGTGAAGATTACGTTCACCGCATTGGCCGTACTGGCCGTGCTGGCGAGAGTGGTCACTCCATCAGTCTGGCCTGTGAAGAGTATGCATTAAACTTGCCAGCTATTGAGACCTACACGGGTCATAGCATCCCGGTAAGCAAATATAACAGTGATGCGCTATTAACTGATCTACCAGCGCCTAAACGCCTGGCCCGTACCCGTACCGGGAATGGCCCACGCCGTAATTCTGCCCCACGTCGCAGTGGAGCACCACGGAATAACCGTAAGCGACCAGGCTGATAAATGATGCTAAGTTCCACCTCACTTTATGCTGCCATCGATCTTGGCTCCAATAGTTTTCATATGTTGGTAGTACGTGAGGTGGCTGGCAGTATCCAAACGCTGGCGCGTATTAAGCGGAAGGTCCGTCTGGCGGCAGGTCTGGATAACCAAAATCATCTATCGCAGGAAGCGATGGAGCGAGGCTGGCAATGCCTGAAGCTTTTTTCAGAGCGTTTGCAGGATATCCCTCTGGATCAAATCCGTGTGGTCGCAACGGCAACCTTGCGCCTGGCCTCTAATGCCGATGAATTCCTGCGTACTGCAACCGAGATCCTCGGCTGCCCTATTCAAGTAATCAGTGGCGAAGAAGAAGCCCGTCTGATTTATCACGGCGTAGCGCATACGACTGGCGGGCCAGAGCAGCGGTTAGTCGTCGATATTGGGGGGGGCAGCACCGAACTGGTTACAGGCAATGGTGCTCAGGCGAATATTTTAGTCAGCCTATCAATGGGTTGCGTTACCTGGTTAGAACGTTATTTCGGTGATCGCAATCTGGCAAAGGAAAATTTTGAACGCGCTGAATTGGCCGCTCATGAGATGATCAAACCGGTCGCCCAACGTTTTCGTGAACATGGCTGGCAAGTTTGTGTCGGAGCTTCAGGCACCGTTCAGGCACTACAAGAGATCATGGTCGCTCAAGGTATGGATGAGCTGATCACCTTAGCCAAGCTGCAACAGCTCAAACAAAGAGCGATTCAATGTGGCAAATTAGAAGAGTTGGAAATCCCCGGTTTAACCCTGGAACGGGCGCTGGTCTTCCCCAGTGGTCTGTCTATCTTAATTGCGATATTCCAGGAGTTGTCCATTGAAAGCATGACACTGGCAGGTGGTGCACTACGCGAAGGGCTGGTCTATGGCATGCTCCATTTACCGGTTGAGCAAGATATTCGCCGCCGGACAGTGCGTAATTTACAGCGTCGCTATTTACTGGATATCGAGCAAGCTAAGCGCGTCAGTTGTTTGGCAGATAACTTTTTCCTACAAGTGGAAAAAGAGTGGCGTCTTGATGGCCGATGTCGCGAGTTTTTGCAAAACGCCTGTTTGATCCACGAAATTGGCCTCAGTGTCGATTTTAAACGTGCTCCGCAACATGCCGCTTACCTGATCCGTAATCTGGATCTACCCGGTTTTACCCCTGCACAAAAGTTACTGTTTTCTGCTCTGTTACAAAATCAGAGTGGCACTATCGACCTATTGCTATTAAACCAGCAAAATGCATTACCTGCCGATATGGCACAGCATCTGTGCCGTTTACTGCGCTTGGCCATTATTTTTTCCAGCCGTCGCCGGGATGATACCCTGCCAGCGGTCAGATTGCGGGCCGATAATAATGCACTTTATGTGCTGGTCCCCCACGGTTGGTTGAAACTGCACCCCTACCGCGCTGAAGCGTTAGAACAAGAGAGTCACTGGCAAAGTTATGTCCAATGGCCACTACTATTGGAAGAGTTTAGCTAAGTCTGTTTGTAGGGCGATCTCGATCGCCCTTTCGTTTCGCTGTATAGTCCTCTCTTCATTACGTCCTGTTATTTTCATTCTAGTCCCTTATAAAACCAAGCAAATTGCCAGATTGTGATCATCTTCAGCTTAAAAAAGAAACGTTGTGTGTATTTTTATAAAACATCGTTTCTTTGTTGGGGCATCCATCTTATATCCAACATCATTGGCGCGACAGCCAGGCAGCAAGAATTTGAACTCTGTTTGCAGTGGTCTCACAGAAATGAGGCCTGTGACGAGAGCCGCTAACAATGCTGTAACGCCAAGACTGAAGGATATTCATTCATAAGGGATAATAATGCGAGCACAGCTTCAATCCTCTTGTACCAAAGGTATGTTAGTGATTGTCTCCAGCCTGATGGTGGGAACACCGATGGCAATGGCAGCGAAAACCAGTAGCCCCGACGCCCCACAGCAATTGCAGGTTCCCACGCTCGCCTATGACGAGAGCAGCATTGTTCTGGTGTGGAAAGCGCCGGAAGACACCCGAAAAATCGTCGATTATCAAATTTATTCTGCTGGTAAGCTGCTGGGTAACGCCAACGAGAACAATACTAAATTCTCGCCTGCTAAACCCTATATCGACCAGTTTTATGCTAATGACAAAAATAATTTCCAGCATAAAATTGTTATGCAAAACTTCACCGTGGCGGGGCTAAAACCAGATACTCGCTACCAATTTACGGTAAAAGCGCGTTATGCCGATGGCTCTTTATCTGCCGACAGCAATCTCATTACAGCGAAAACCAGCGCCAAGCCGCAGGTTGTCAATATTCGTGATTTTGGCGCAGTAGATGATGGCAAGACCTTAAATACCAAGGCGATTCAGCAGGCCATAGAGAGTTGTAAGCCCGGTTGTCGTGTTGAAATCCCAGCTGGTATCTATAAAAGTGGCGCACTTTGGCTGAAAAGTGATATGACCCTCAACCTGCAAGCGGGAGCGACCCTACTAGGTTCAGAAAACCCAGACGATTATCCCGCTGGTTACCGCCTGTATCCCTATTCCACGATTGAACGCCCGGCGTCGCTGATCAACGCTATTGACCCCAACAACAGCAAACCAGGTACATTCCGTAATATCCGCATTACCGGTTCAGGGGTGATTGACGGCAATGGCTGGCTACGGGCAGAAACAGCTGAGATTAACGATGAGCTAGGTCGCCCATTACCACAATATGTGGCAAGCAAGAACAGCCAAGTACATAAAGACGGCATTCTGGCAAAAAATCAGGTTGAAAAGGCGGTTTCTGACGGTATGGACCTGAAGAATGCCTACGGTCAACGCCGCTCCAGTCTGATGACATTACGTGGAGTAGAAAACGTTTATCTGGCCGATTTCACTGTGCGTAATCCCGCCTTCCACGGCATTATGAATTTAGAAAACCACAATGTCGTCGCCAACGGCTTAATTCATCAAACTTATGATGCCAACAACGGTGATGGGATTGAGTTTGGTAACAGCCAGAATGTGATGGTGTTTAATAACTTCTTTGATACTGGCGATGACTGTATCAACTTTGCCGCCGGTACTGGAGAGAAAGCACAGCAACAAGAGCCGATGAAAGGCGCATGGTTATTTAATAACTATTTCCGTATGGGCCACGGGGCGATTGTGACCGGTAGCCATACCGGAGCTTGGATTGAAGATATTCTGGCCGAAAATAATGTGATGTATCTGACCGATATCGGCCTACGAGCCAAGAGCACCAGTACTATTGGCGGTGGCGCTCGCAATATTATGTTCCGTAATAATGCGATGCGTGACTTAGCTAAACAAGCGATGGTCATGACCCTGGATTATGCCGACAGTAACGCCAATCTGGATTACCCCCCAGCGAAGGTTCCTGCACAGTTCTATGATTTTACAGTGAAAAATGTGACGTTAGATAACACCATAGGCAAAAGTGCAGTGATTGAAATCAAAGGGGACAGCGCAAACCAAGCCTGGCACCGCTTGGTACATATCGATAATCTGCAATTGAAACAAGTCGCTCCAACGGCAATCAGTGATTTACGTGACAGTGAATTTAATAACGTGGTATTCACTGAATTGCGAGGTGATACCCCATGGCACTTCAGCGACGTTAAAAATGTCACGGTTGATGGTAAATCAGTCGCGCCTTAATGCATGGCTAACGGGCAATATACTGCCCGTTATTGTCTTCATTACTGTTTTTCGTGTTAGCTACGGTTTCTTCGCATTCGCTAACTGAGCACGAAGATTGGCCAGATGACTCTGGCCTTTTTGCATACGCTCTTCCGGGCTGACGGCTTTACGCTCGTTTTCCCAGTTTAAATCGTCCTGCGGTAACTCCATCAGAAAACGGCTAGGTTCTGGCCGAATCAACTCGCCGTATTGCCGCCGTTCTTTACACAGGGTGAAGAACAGTTCACGCTGGGCGCGGGTGATACCCACATAAGCCAATCGCCGTTCTTCATCCACATTATCTTCATCAATGCTGCTTTGATGCGGCAGTAAACCCTCTTCCATCCCCACTAAGAATACATAAGGGAACTCCAGCCCTTTAGACGCATGCAACGTCATTAATTGCACTTGATCCAGTTCTTCATCACTCTCCCCTCGCTCCATCATGTCACGCAGGGTAAAACGCGTTACCACCTGAGTCAGCGTCATCGGTTCATCCAGTTCCGACCCTTCAAGCATTTCGGTCATCCAACTGAATAATAAATTAACGTTTTTCATACGCATTTCAGCGGCTTTCGGGCTGGGCGCGGTTTCGAATAACCAGCTTTCGTAATCAATACCGTGGATCAAATCCCGCACTGCCGCCACGGGTTCACGCTCAACCAAACGAATAACCCCATCCATCCAATGAGTAAAACGTTGCAATGACTCCAGGCCACGGCCCTTCAGGTGCTCACCTAACCCTAAATCAAAACTGGCCCGAAACAGGCTCTTATTGCGTACATTAGCCCATTCACCCAATTTTTGGACCGTAGCCGCACCAATCTCACGCTTTGGTGTATTCACAATTCGTAAGAATGCGCTGTCATCATCCTGATTAGTCAATACCCGTAAGTAAGCCAACAAATCCTTAATCTCTGGACGAGAGAAAAATGAATCGCCACCCGAAATTCGATAAGGAATACGGTTTTGCATCAGCAATTTTTCAAACAACCGCGATTGGTGATTCCCACGATACAAAATGGCGTAATCGCTATATTGGGTCTTTTTAACAAAGTGATGTGCAATAAGTTCGCCGACCACCCGCTCCGCTTCATGATCTTCGTTATTGGCGGTAATCACTTTCAACTCATCGCCGTAACTCAGTTCAGAAAAGAGTTTTTTTTCAAAAACATGTGGATTGTTGGCAATCAAAATATTTGCCGCCTTCAAGATGCGACCTGAAGAACGGTAATTCTGTTCCAGCTTAATCACCCGTAGCGCAGGGAAATCTTCATTTAGCAGTACCAGGTTCTGTGGCCGGGCACCGCGCCATGAATAGATAGATTGGTCGTCATCACCCACGACAGTAAAACGCGCCCGATTCCCTACCAGCAATTTCACCATTTGATACTGGCTGGTATTGGTATCCTGATATTCATCAACCAGCAGGTAACGCAGACGATTTTGCCACCGCTCACGGACCTCCAAATTTTTTTGCAACAATAACGTAGGTAGCGAGATAAGGTCGTCAAAATCCAGCACATTACAGGCTTTCAAATGGGCGTCATATAAGCCGTAGCAATGGACAAATAACTTATCACGCTCGGATCGTGCTGTCGCAGCGGCGGCGGCTGGATCCAGCAGATCATTTTTCCAATTGGAGATCGCCGACACCAGTTGTTGTAGCAACGTTTTGTCATCTTCCAACCACTTATGGGTCAGATCTTTCAATAGCCCCATCTGATCTTGTGCATCAAACAGTGAGAAGTTCGACTTCATCCCCAGCGTTACATACTCTTTCTTGATAATTTCCAACCCCAAGGTATGGAAAGTCGCGATCATCAATCCCCGCGCTTCTTTACGCCCCAGCGTTTGAGCAACACGCTCTTTCATCTCCCGGGCCGCTTTATTGGTGAAGGTCACGGCAGCAATATGCTTAGGCTGATAACCACACTGGCGGATCAGGTGGGCAATCTTGTTGGTAATGACTCGGGTTTTACCCGATCCCGCACCGGCCAGCACCAGACAGGGTCCAGTGACAAATTCGACGGCTTCTTGTTGACTGGGGTTTAATCGCATGACGCTCGGTTGCTCAGTGGGTTTACGGGGAAGCGAATTGTACCAGAAAGCCACAGATGAAAAAAAACTGCCTGCTTTTTTGATTGGCAATACGCACGCAGCGGCAACCAAAATACGTTACACTGACGCGCTCCGCGAGCCTATCGAAGAGACTCTGCGTTAAAATAACCCTGTCGTTAAAATAATCTGATGGTGACTGTTACTATGGCAAATAAAGCTTCTGCACTGCATATTCTGGTTGATGATGAAAAGCAGGCAAATGACATTCTGGCCCAGTTGAATAACGGGGCTAATTTCCAGGAGTTAGCGAAAAAGTTCTCTAACTGCCCGTCAAAACGCAACGGTGGCGATCTGGGTGAGTTCAATAAAGGGGATATGGTCCCGGCATTCGATAAAGCGGTATTTAGCTGCGAATTGCTGCAACCTTATGGCCCGGTCAAAACTCAGTTTGGATATCACATCATTAAAGTGTTGTACCGCAGCTAATCCTGAAATGCGCCACGCTATAAAAGGTGGCGTAATTCATACTCATGAATTTATCTCCTCGTAGTCTCCCAAACAAGATATAATTATATTACTCCATAGCATTATAGTTTTGATATTAGTCGTATATTTTCGTTATTTTATTATGCACAGACGAGTTTATTTCTATGTAATTTTAAAATAATCTGTCATTGACAATACTTCTTGGTCGTCGACAGTATCACTCTCAGAGAGGCTGATGTCATCCATCGCTAGAGTACAGGATTTGAGTGAATCGTTGCATTAAGCTTAATTTTTTATATCACCGTTTTATTCACCCCCTTTTAACCATAAGCCTAAGATAACCCATTCCAACGCACGCTAATAAAAAACCCTGTTATAATAACCCATATTTCATTAACAATAGTTAATACTCTAACTCGCATTACATTAGTAATTTTTAATAATAACGTTCTATTTTACGGTAACAACACTCCATCATATCTTTAGTTCAGAAGGCATTACGCGCCTTAATTATAGTAAAAATATTAATGTAATTTCTTCTCTCTGCCATCATACCCTTGTATTGAATATGGATTTATCGTGCCTCACTGTAGAAAGTAGACCGACAGAAACATTAAAAATATCGGTATTTAAATACATGGGAAATAGTAACTAAGAGTATAGTTGGCAATGAAAACAGTAAATACAATTTATTTTACATACTTTTCATGAAATTTAAAAACCAATAAATACAATCAGTTAATAAAAGACAATAAATATAGAGTGGGAATATTCCTACACAATTCGGTTATCTTTTCCTATGTAAAACCAACATTAGTTTCTATATCATCCTTTCATCAAATAATAATAAATCAGAGAAAATCCTCCAGATTACTTTTAAAATAAAAAGATAAATTGGAAGCACAAAATATAACTCTGAAAAATAAGAATATATATTCATTAAGTCACATTCCCCATTCGGATTTCATTAAAATCCGAATGGGGAATTAACTCCATTTCAATGATTACATCGGGGTTTTAAATGAAAAAAATTACTTTAGCTATCGCGTTATTCTCTGCATCTACAACAGTTGCCATGTCTGCCAGTAATAATACGATTACATTCCAAGGGGAAGTTACAGCACAAACCTGTTCTGTGACCGTAAACGGCCTTGAAGCAAATCCAATTGTCTTGTTGCCTACAGTATCGAGTAGCGATCTAAGCGATTCGGGCCAAACTAAGGGCAAAACAACCTTTACGCTAGGTGTATCTGGCTGTACATCAGGAACAGATGATCTTGATATCAAAACTATTTTCATCGGTAGCCTGGTTACTGCTACTGGTAATTTACAAAATACAGGTACCGCAGGGAACGTTGAACTTCAATTATTGAAAGATGCAACGACAACGACGGGTATCGACCTGAATAGTGGTTTGGCACAAGACGGCATCGTGTTGCTAGCAGGTGATACATCTGCGGAGCATGATTTTGCTGTTCAGTATTATGCCACTGGGCAATCAACGCCAGGGTCTGTAATTGCATCTGTACAGTATGCCGTTTCTTACTTGTAATAAATGTATTTATTACCGGGTGGTATAACCACTCGGTAAATGACTTCAGAGGGTACGCTCATCATGCTTAGTATATATGCCCGCCACTATCATTATCTGTTTGTAACTTTATTAGTGGCTATGAGTCTGTCTTTTGCTAATGCCAGTGTCGTGATGACAGGGAGTCGTATCGTATATTCTGCGGGGACAAGCGAGCACAGCATACAGCTAACCAATAATGACAGTTTCCCTAATGCTGTTCAGGTATGGTTAGACAGTGGAGATGAAAAATCGACACCAGAAACGGGCAAATCACCCTTTATAGTGACCCCGCCTTTCTTTCGTATTGAAGCAAATTCGGGCCAAACATTACGGTTAAAATATACGGGGAATGGTCTTCCTACAGATAGGGAATCCATATTTTATCTTAATTTTTTACAGATCCCTCCCGTCAATAAAGTAGAGAAAGATAACAAGATGTTAGTGCTGTTGCGTAACCGCATTAAAGTATTTTATCGGCCCGAGAGCATTATCGGCCGTGTTGACCAAGTCTCTACCGCACTGACTTTTAGCCTACGAAAACAGGGGAAAGACCTTGTTTTAACAGGTAAAAACCCAACCGGCTTCTATGCCACAATTGCCAGTGGTGAAATAGTGAGTGGGAGTATAAAACTTAAAATAAAATCAAATATGATCGCTCCTATGTCCCAAGTTGAGTGGGTGATCCCAAATGCATCTGCCCCCTCTTCAGCAACTATTAACTTTCTAATCATGAATGATTTCGGCGGGCAAGATGCAGGTAGTTATCGTATTTAGCAGTAACTTTCCGGTAAAGGAACATTTATGGTACAGGCACGAGTTATTCCGAAAACAAATTTCTCAGGCCGTAGGAAAGTATTAACATTATGTATCACTTTAATTTTACATATTGATACCGCTTTTGGTCAGGAAGAACCACAAAATTTCGAATTTGATGAATCTCTTTTTTTAGGGACAAAATATGCATCAGGTCTGACCCAACTTAATAAAAAGAACTCTATAACTGCCGGAAATTATGATGCTGTAGATGTTTTGGTTAATAACAAACTGTTCAAACGTATGAGCGTGAAATTTATTAAAGATGCCAACTCATCTGAGATTTATCCCTGTCTGAGCGACGAGTTATTAACCGCAGCTGGCGTTGATCTGGGTAGAGAAAATAGCACGACGACCAAAGAACCCCATGTTACCGAGGCTAGCACTCCTATGCCTGAAACTCGCGTCCCAACGGACCAATGTATACCTCTGTCTACGCGGGTAAAAGGTGCATCCTTTCTATTTGATCAGGCTAAATTACGTTTAGAGCTTTCGATTCCACAGGCTCTATTGCAAAAACGGCCTAGAGGCTACATTGAGCGGGCGGAATGGCAGGAAGGCGAAAAACTCGCATTCATTAACTACAGCGCCAACGCTTATCGCAGTGATACTCGCGGCCAGCAAAAGAGAACCTCTGATTTTGGTTTTATTGGCCTTAAAAGTGGGATCAATCTGGGATTGTGGCAAGTACGCCAGCAATCGAACGTCCGTTACGCCAGCAATGATAGTGGCAGCGATACCCAGTGGAATAGTCTCCGCACTTATGTGCAACGCCCGATCCCACAGTTGGATAGCCAGTTAACGTTAGGCGAAACTTTCACTGACAGTACATTATTTGGCAGTATGTCGTTCCGCGGTGCGAAAATGGCTACCGACCAACGCATGTGGCCAGTGTCAATGCGCGGTTTCTCCCCAGAGGTCCGGGGTGTCGCCAGTACCAACGCACGCGTTATCATTCGTCAGAATGGGCGTGAAATTTATGAAACGAACGTCGCTCCTGGCCCATTCGTTATTAACGATTTATACAGCACTAGCAGTCAGGGCGACCTTAATGTTGAGGTTATCGAGGCCAATGGTAGCCGCTCAACATTTACGGTACCATTCAGTGCTGTTCCTGATTCAATGCGGCCAGGCGTTAGCCGCTATAATGCGGTGATCGGGGAATCACGTGATTTCACCAATATTGATAATTATTTCACTGACTTCACCTATGAGCGCGGCCTCACCAATCAATTGACGGCCAACAGTGGTGTTCGTTTAGCAAAAGACTACACAGCATTACTTGCCGGTGGCGTATTAGGGACACCGGTAGGTGCTTTAGGCCTTAATGCCACCTATTCTCACGCCAAAGTCGAAAATGATAAAACACAAGATGGCTGGCGGATGCAGGCCACCTATAGCCAGACGTTTAATCAAACCGGAACCACTTTCTCATTAGCCGGGTATCGCTACTCAACGAAAGGGTATCGTGATTTAAATGATGTGTTTGGGGTGCGTTCAGTGCAAAAAAACGGGGGAACGTGGGATTCATCAACCTATAAACAGCGTAGCCAATTCACAACCACCATTAACCAAGACCTCGGTAATTTGGGCCAGTTATACGCCTCAGCCTCAACCAGTGATTATTATAACGATACGGCGAGAGATACCCAGTTACAGCTAGGCTATTCAAATAGTTATCAGCAAATCAGTTACAATTTGGCTATCAGCCGCCAGCGCAGTGTTTATACCTCAACCCTGTATAACTGGGATAGCGATGATACCGACGAGACGGCAACCACCACGCGCTACGGTAATACCGAGAACATTGCAACATTCACCGTTTCTATTCCACTGAATATTGGTAGCAACAACCAATATCTATCAATGTCAGCCAGCCGTAATCCGAAAAGCGGTAATAACTATCAAACATCATTATCAGGCACCGCTGGTGAGCGAAATTCCTTCAACTATGCATTAAATGCAGGCTATGACGACAGCAACATCGGTAGCAGCTCAAATAATTGGGGGGCCAACGTACAGAAGCAATTCCCCAATGCCACCGTTAATGGCAGCTATTCTCGCGGCAATAATTACACCCAATATGGCGCAGGCGCTCGTGGTGCGGCGGTAATACATCGACAAGGTGTGACTCTGGGCCCCTATCTGGGTGAAACCTTTGGTTTAATTGAAGCTAATGGTGCTGAAGGGGCGACGGTTCGTAATGCCCAAGGGGCAAGGATTGATAGTAACGGATTTGCTCTGGTACCCGCGCTAACACCTTATAACTACAACACGATAGGGCTGGATACCAAGGGGATTAACCGCAACACCGAGTTGAAAGAGAATCAGGGCCGTGTCGTCCCTTATGCCGGGGCGGCGGTAAAAGTGAAATTTGAAACGCTGACTGGCTATGCGGTGTTAATTCAAACTGAAGGTGAAGGGTTACCACTGGGTGCTGATGTGTATAACAGCAAAGATGAACTGGTTGGGATGGTAGGTCAGGGGAATCAGATCTACGCACGGGTAGCTGGCGACAAAGGTACGCTTTATGTCCGTTGGGGCGAAAACAGCGGTGATCAGTGTCAATTACCTTATGCTTTTAATCGCCAGGATACCGAGCAAGATATCATTCATATAACCGCGAGTTGCCAGCGTTAACAATAGTTGCCGCCGTTAACAATATGAGAAAAATAATGTTAAGACCAATAAAGCTATTAATATCTTGCGGCATTTCGCAACCCACCACTGCGGTCTATTGCCGCCGCCCATATTTTCTTGCCGGGCTGACATTACTTATTGGGCTATTTAGCACCTCCGCGTGGTCAAACTGTACCCGTATTACCGCACAAAATCAGATAAGTCCCAGTGATGGGATAGCCGGCCCATGGGCCGGTTCCAGAGACGATAATAATGGTTCACTCAACTTACCCAGTATTGTTGATCTCAGCACCAATGCGAATTTTCAACCTGATGGTACGTTATTAGCATCGGCGACATCAGACTTCACCACCTTTGCTCGAAATACCGGTTATAGTCCTGAACAAGTTATTTATAGATGCCTGGCGGCTGATGTGGATCAGCTCTATGAGATGTATGCCACTAACGGTGACAGTACCTATGGTGGCAAATTTGAAGATGGCGCTATTGCAGGCAATGTGCCCTATGGCTATGCCACCACAGTGATGAATGTGGTTATTCGGTTTACTAACCTGGCAACGGGGGAGTATTACTCTCGTTACTGGAGAGCACGCCGTTTAACCGGGCTTGATACTGACAGTAGCGGACGCATCTTAGTCAAAGTGAAAAATTTTAGTAATGTGTATACCGAGCTATTTCGTATTGATTATGCCCGTAGCGGTGCGAACAACACACCGTCTTTTCTCTATAACCGTAAGCAACCGAATGCCTATATCTCCTTTAAAGGTCCCGGTATTCCTAGCCCTACAGAAGGAGCTGATTCGCTCTCGAATTATTCCGGTTTTTATGCCCACTGGCCCGCATCTATTGGGTTGTACAGCTACGTCACATTCCGCCGGACCGCTATTTGTGCGGTAAGCAACTTTACCCCGACGGTCATATTACCGAGGATTTCGGTGGCAGAACTGAATAATGGGAATACCAGCTCCGCTGATTTTAATGTGGATTTTCAGTGCCAGACCGGGATTAACTCTGGCGTGACTGCTGGCACAGTGGCGATGGGCTTTTTAGTGCCGGCGGCTAATGCGGCTAAAGCCCAGGCGCTGGGGTTAATGAACGGCAACGGGGGGGTAAGCCATTTGGTCTCCGATAACTATGGCACTGCTGGCACCGCGGGCGGTGTGGGTATCCGCATCTACCGTAACAATAGCCCAATGTATCTACTGTCAAAAAACGTGACTCAGACAGGTAATAATGGGGGGTGGTATGGTATCTTCCAAGGCGCACAAGAAGTCACTGGCAGCGTAAATGGGGGGAACAGTTACACCGAAACTTTCCGCGCTGAATTAAGCAAAATCAGCGGGCAAACGGTGACCGCCGGAGCAGTGAATGCACATGCGCAAGTGGTTATCCGTGTCCAATAATATAATGCTTAGCCGCATCAACTGCCGGTTCCGTGGCTTGCTGCTACTCATGCTCACCTATCGTGTACTGACTCTCCCTGCGCTGACGATTGGCGTGTTGATAATGAGTACGCTGGCAACGAGTGCCGTGGCGAGTGTGATTGCAGAGAGAACACGTATTGTCTTCAGTGAAGGCAGTACAGAAGAGTCACTGCAACTGGTTAACAGCAATAGCTACCCGGTTGCGGTACAAGCTTGGGTGGATGACGGCAATTTGATGGCGACGCCTGATAAGGCTGTTTCACCCATATTGGTGTTACCCCCGGTATTCCGGTTACAACCTCAGGCACAGCGTAGCCTGCGGTTGATCTTATCTGGCGGGAGTAAATTACCTGCGGATAGGGAATCTGCATTCTGGCTAAATATTTACGAAATCCCGCCTAAGGCCACCCCCAAATCCGGTGATGAATCTTTTGTTACGCTGGCCCTACGGATGCAATATAAAGTCTTTTACCGCCCTAAAAACTTACCTAAACCGGGAGATATTCCAGGCAAGGCATTAACCTTTAGTCTCGAACGTAACGGCGACAGTGCGCTGATTAAGGTTAACAATCCAACCCCTTACTATGCATCATTCGCTTCTTTGACCATCGGTTCAGCCGAAGGCCCACCGGAAATGGTGGCCCCATTCTCTCAATTAGATTTTCCACTAAACCGAGCGCCAATTAGCGACAACAAAACCGTCAATTTTGATTTAATTGATGATTTAGGCAACCGAAACTCTTTTAGCCATGAGTTGAAATAAAGTGCGCTGCTGGGAATGGCAGTTTGGGGGCGAGTAGCGCACAGACACTGGAAGCTTATTTAGGAATTGCTGTCCATCAGCCAATAAATAACCTCATCCAATCGTCTTTTACAAATCTGTAATTCACGTTTTAAGGCTAACGTATAAATACCGCTATCGCCCCAACTAACACCGGTGAATTCGGGTATTTCACAAGAAATTAAAGCTGACTCTGGAGGAGATAACCGAATAACGTCGATAGATTTTAGGGTAGGTGATTTACTCTTGCAGGAGGTTAATAATATGATCAGGCATACGTTGAGCAGCACAAAAATCATCAATTGTCGCTGCCTTGAACTGCCTAATGTTCTCTTCATATTCATTACGTAATACCTTCTCATTCTCTAATTGACGAGCAGTAGCAACACGATTGGACATATCATTTACATGATAAATATCAAGAATATTTTTCAATGCAACATTCGCTTCCCGCACTGTCACCAACTCTTTTTCTTTATTTTCAATTTGCTTTGACAGGTTACTCCACTGCACAAGAAGTAATAGAAAAGAAGCTACCAATGCCGTTATAATCCCACCAAGTATTTTATAAGACATAGCGTTCCTTAAAGCTTAAGATGATATGGCGAGGGCTAGTGTTATGTACTTCAATGAAGTTATATCCACGCTCGTCATACTTCAAGCCACATGTAGTTGGTCACACTCAATCACCCGAATTAGTTTGGGTATATATATCATTTAACCAATAAAAGACAAATAACCATGAAATATGCATCATCATCAAAAATGATGACACATATTATTATCTAAAATATAAAAATACACCATTTATCTCGATAATAAAATTCAATAAAGCACTCACACTTACATATATCAATAAAACTTTCAGCTTGCTTATCAAACCACGTTAGTCGTAATTTCAGCTCCATAACTTACCTCACAAAGAGTCTTTAATATCATTGTCTTTTAAACCAACCCCTTTAAATTCTTTACCCGTTTCATAGTCAAATGCCCCCAAGCTTTTACTATCACTGGCGTGATATCCTGTAAGACCTCTCATCCACCATGCTGCGACTCTCACGGACCGTCATACTGGCTGAGCGACTCGATTTATTTCTATTTTCTATGCGTTATAGCCTTATTTAATCTACATCTCTATCAATATTTTTGAGTCATAATTACATTTAACTTCTCATACCTAAAAACATTGGTTTATTATCAAAATAACTCTTTATGCATCTCCAGTAAAATATCAGATTGCGTGATACATCCTTCAATAAAACCTTCTGCAATTTGTAACTGGCGTCTTATTTCACGCTCATTGCATTTTTTTAATCGAGCAATAGAAGATTTAGATTGCCCATAAACATAATGAAGAAGAATAAGTTCCAATTCTTTTTCTCTTGCTGCGCGTTGTAAATTACCTACCGTATTATCAATGATCAATCCGTCATTATCGCAACAGGACTCTACGGGTTTGTTTCTTGTGACTAATCCTTTAAAACCACTAGAAATATGCGGATAATCGAGGCGACTGTTATCTCTGGCCCAAACACCCCAGCGTGCCAGTACGGTTTGAATATAACTCATAACTTCTCTCCTTGTTATATACCCGTCCCCCTGCAAGATGCAGGGACGTTAGCCGCCCTTGCTCACCCCAGTCACTTAGTTGTTGACCTTAAAAATAAATAAGCACCTGGGGATTAATGAGCCTCACCCCTGAGACTCACCCTGCGGGCAGCATAAA
>NZ_CGBP01000008.1 GCF_001053095.1 Yersinia similis
TTTCGGCGAATCTTACGGTAACGCGGGAGGCAGATAATACGCTTTCCCGCTACAGAGTCAACCACTTAATCAGTTAATTTTCTCTGCTCTTCCCGGCCACTCTGTGAAGTTGCTCACAGCGCCGTGTTGATGGATGCGCATTATAGGGAGCTGCTCCAGAATGGCAAGGATTTATCTTCACATTTTTTTCGTTTGTTGATTATTTATGCATGCAGGCTATTTATAACGCGTTTTTATGGCTTTTGGTAGATCTGCCAGACTATTTAGCACCCAATCAGCCGCTGCTTCGCCTTCGGCAGTCACGGGCTTACCCGTTCGAACCAATACTTTAGTGCCGATATTCGCCGCTAATGCTGCCTGCATATCTTCGATTTTATCGCCAACCATATAAGAAGCAGCCATATCAATGTTAAGTTCATTCCGCGCTTGCAGTAACATACCGGGTAATGGTTTGCGGCATTCGCATGTTTCACTGAACTCAGCGACACTGCCATCAGGATGATGTGGGCAAAAATAGATACCATCTAAATCAACACCGCGATCAGCCAACGACCAGTCCATCCATTCAGTTAGGCTTAAAAACTGTTCTTCGGTGAATACCCCGCGGGCAATACCTGATTGATTGGTTACCAACACCAATATAAAACCCATCTCTTTCAATTCACGGCATGCGTCAATAACACCATCGATAAATTGAAAGTTGTCAATTTCGTGGACATAACCATGATCAACATTGACTGTACCATCACGATCTAAAAATATTGCGGGAACGGACTGAGTCACTTATATACTCCTGAGGGCTGTAAACCCCGATAGTATCGCATGTTTTATTACCTATTGAGAACGGAAGAGAATCCACGTTGTCAGTTGACTTGGCCGTCTAGACGCCTTAACATCCGATCCACACTTTGGTTCTACTAAAGTCCACTTTTTATCTAGCCACGGAAATAACGATAAAATAAGAATAATATGATTAAACTCACCCACATCAGCAAAGTGTTCCAGCAGGGTTCGCGCACTATTACCGCGCTATCAGACGTGAGTCTTCACGTCCCTGCTGGGCAAATTTATGGCGTTATCGGCGCTTCTGGCGCTGGTAAAAGTACCCTGATTCGGTGCGCTAATATGTTAGAACGGCCAACCAGCGGTCAAGTTCTGGTTGATGGCCAAGATCTGACCACCTTGTCTGAAGGCCAATTAACACGCGCGCGTCGTCAGATTGGCATGATTTTTCAGCACTTTAATTTACTCTCATCACGCACTGTATACGGCAATATTGCATTGCCTCTTGAGTTGGACAATACATCGCGTGCAGATATAAAGAAGAGAGTGAATGAATTACTGGATTTAGTAGGGTTGACCGATAAGCAAGATGCTTACCCCGCTAATCTGTCCGGTGGGCAAAAACAGCGGGTCGCGATCGCTCGCGCGCTGGCCAGTAATCCTAAAGTTTTGCTGTGTGATGAAGCCACCAGCGCATTAGACCCAGCCACCACCCGCTCAATATTGGAGCTGCTAAAAGATATTAACCGCCGTTTGGGGTTAACGATTTTGCTTATCACTCATGAGATGGATGTCGTGAAACGCATCTGTGATCAAGTTGCAGTAATAAGTGAAGGCAAACTGATTGAAAAAGACAGTGTCAGTGAGGTGTTCTCTCATCCCAAGACACCATTAGCACAACAATTTATTCAATCCACCCTGCATTTGGATATTCCGGAAGATTACGCCAAACGTATGAGCCCGGAGCCAACGGTAGATCACGTCCCGCTTCTGAAGCTGGAGTTCACCGGTAAGTCAGTTGATGCTCCGCTAATTTCACAAGCCGTGCGCCGCTTCAATATTGATATCGGTATCCTAAGCTCGCAGATGGATTATGCCGGTGGGGTGAAATTCGGTGTCATGTTGGCAGAGCTACATGGCGACGTTCAGGATGGCCTGGCTGCCATCAAGTTTTTACAAGATCATCATGTGAAAGTAGAGGTTCTGGGTTATGTCTGAGGCAATGATGTGGTTAATGGCTCGAGGCGTCTGGGAAACTCTTATGATGACTTTTGTTTCCGGTTTCTTTGGCTTTGTTCTGGGGCTACCTGTAGGGGTGCTGTTATATGTCACCCGTCCTGGGCAAATTATCGCTAACAATAAAATTTATAGAACGCTGTCTGGTGTGGTGAATATTTTCCGCTCCATTCCTTTTATTATCTTATTGGTATGGATGATTCCATTTACACGCATGATCGTCGGCACATCGATTGGATTGCAGGCCGCTATCGTGCCGTTAACGGTAGGAGCCGCGCCTTTCATTGCCCGCATGGTGGAAAACGCTCTGCTAGAGATTCCGTCAGGTTTGGTTGAAGCGGCACGTGCGATGGGCGCAACACCGATGCAGATCATCAAAAAGGTATTATTACCAGAAGCCCTGCCCGGCTTGGTGAATGCGGCAACGATTACATTAATTACTCTGGTAGGCTATTCCGCTATGGGAGGAGCAGTAGGCGCCGGTGGCTTAGGTCAAATCGGTTATCAGTATGGTTATATTGGGTATAACGCTACGGTGATGAATACTGTATTAGTATTACTAGTAATTCTGGTCTACCTAATTCAGTTAAGTGGTGATCGGATAGTCAAAGCCGTTACGCACAAATAGTGATTAATCAGCGACTGCCTCACACAGCGGCGCATCTTAACGAATGTCTATAGAGGAAGGGATATGTCTTTAAAATTCAAATCTATCGCAGCAATTAGTGCGCTGATTGGTACCTTGACTTTGGTGGGTTGCGGCCCGACTGAAAAAGCGCCAAACCATATTAAAGTTGGCGTTATTGTCGGTGCAGAGCAACAAGTTGCCGAAGTGGCTCAGAAAGTGGCTAAAGAAAAGTACGGTCTGGACGTTGAACTGGTGACATTCAATGACTATGTGTTACCAAACGAAGCACTGAGCAAAGGGGATATCGACCTTAACGCTTTCCAGCATAAACCTTATCTGGATCAGCAAATCAAAGACCGTGGCTACAAACTGGTTTCTGTTGGCAACTCGTTCGTTTACCCCATTGCCGGCTATTCCAAGAAAATCAAGTCACTGGATGAACTACAACCTGGATCTCAGGTCGCCCTACCAAATGACCCTACTAATTTGGGCCGTTCTCTGTTATTGCTACAAAGCGTTGGTCTGATTAAGCTGAAAGACGGTGTTGGCCTGCTGCCAACCGTATTAGATGTGGTTGAGAACCCTAAAAATCTGAAACTGGTTGAGTTGGAAGCGCCTCAATTACCACGTTCTTTGGATGACCAACAAATCGCTCTGGCGATTATCAATACCACTTACGCTAGCCAAATTGGCCTGACACCAGCTAAAGATGGTCTGTTTGTGGAAGATAAAGAATCACCGTATGTGAATCTGATTGTTGCCCGCGAAGACAATAAAGATGCGGAAAATGTGAAAAAATTTGTTCAGGCTTACCAGTCTGACGAAGTTTATGATGCAGCGAATAAAGCATTCAACGGTGGTGCAGTAAAAGGCTGGTAATCTTTAATTACCTCTTTTATTGAATATATCGACAAGACGGGCTATAGCCCGTCTTGTTATTTGAATAATAGATTGCTTCAATAGCACAACTTAAATGAATAAGGCTGAGGAATTTTTATGCGTGCGTTACCTCTGTGTCTGTTAGCTCTGTCGCTAACTGGATGTACCCTGCTTCCATCAAAGCCATCCACCACAGATAATCCGATTAAGCAACCACCTCCGGTTATCGAACGCAGCCCCACGGCAGCACCACGGCCTGCACCGGTAAAGCTTTATAAAAGTGCCGAAGAACTTGTGGGTAAGCCTTTTCGCGATCTAGGTGAAGTGTCTGGTGAATCTTGCCAATCAACCGTTCAGGATTCTCCACCCAGTATTTCAACCGCTCGTAAGAGAATGCAAATTCGTGCATCTTATATGAAAGCAAATGCCGTCTTACTGCATGAATGTGAAATACAAAGTGGTGTCCCTGGCTGCTATCAACAAGCGGTGTGTCAGGGTTCAGCACTGAACGTTTCATCTAAATGAGTACATTCTCTTTTAATCAGATCGGCGTGATCCGTTCACCATATAAAGAAAAGTTTGCGGTACCACGGCAACCCGGTTTGGTTGAGGATGGTGGTGGCGAATTACAATTGTTGGCACCTTACAACCAACCAGAAAGCGTACGCGGCTTATCTGACTTCAGCCATTTATGGGTGATATTCGTTTTCCATCAGACGATAGATGGTGGCTGGCGTCCAACTGTTCGCCCTCCCCGACTGGGGGGGAATACACGAATGGGCGTATTTGCGACCCGTTCAACTTTCCGCCCAAATCCGATAGGCATGTCACTAATTGAGTTGAAAGGCGTTCGTTGCCAAAATGGTGAGGTGATTCTGGAATTGGGCAGTCTGGATTTAGTTGATGGTACGCCAGTTATTGATATTAAGCCTTATCTGCCTTTCGCTGAGAGCCAACCTCAGGCGCGAGCTGGTTTTGCACAATCTGCGCCAGATGCAGATATGCAAGTTTGCTTTTCTCCAGCCGCCGAGCAACAGTTAGCTAACCACCAGCAGCGTTATCCACATTTGCGCCGTTTTATCAGCCAAGTTTTAGCACAAGATCCACGCCCAGCTTACCGTAAAGAAGATAATGAAAGCCGTGAATATGCCGTTTTATTACTGGAATTTAATGTGCGCTGGCGGGTTATTGGTCAGCAAACAGAAGTGTTATCACTCGACCCACGCTAAATTTTACTCTGCTCTCTTTTGACAACCCGTGCTCACTGGTAAACTAGGCCACTTTTTACTTTTTGGCTGCCCCTAATTGCAGTGCTAATGGAACAAAAATATCATGCGTACTAGCCAATATCTGCTCTCCACTCAGAAAGAGACACCTGCCGATGCTGAAGTTATCAGCCATCAACTCATGCTCCGTGCCGGGATGATCCGCAAACTGGCCTCAGGTCTTTATACCTGGCTGCCAACCGGGGTTCGGGTGTTGAGAAAAGTTGAAAACATCGTGCGCGAAGAAATGAATAACTCTGGTGCTATCGAAGTATCAATGCCAGTGGTACAACCCGCGGACTTATGGCAAGAGAGTGGCCGCTGGGAGCAGTACGGCCCTGAGTTGTTGCGTTTTGTTGATCGCGGTGAACGCCCTTTTGTTCTTGGCCCAACCCATGAAGAAGTGATTACCGATCTGATCCGCGGCGAAATTAACTCTTACAAACAACTGCCGCTGAACTTCTTCCAAATCCAGACCAAGTTTCGTGATGAAGTTCGCCCGCGCTTTGGTGTCATGCGCGCCCGTGAGTTTTTGATGAAAGATGCCTACTCCTTCCATACCACGCAGGAGTCCTTACAGGAAACTTACGACGCTATGTATACCGCTTACAGTAAGATTTTCAGCCGAATGGATTTGAATTTCCGTGCGGTACTGGCGGATACCGGCTCTATCGGCGGCAGTGCATCCCACGAATTCCAAGTGCTGGCAGAAAGTGGCGAAGATGATATCGTTTTCTCCACTGGCTCTGATTACGCAGCAAATATTGAATTCGCTGAAGCATTAGCACCAACTGAACCGCGCGCACCTGCAACAGAAGAGCTGCGAATCATTGATACCCCGAACGCAAAAACTATCGCCGAGTTGGTAGAGCAATTCAAACTGCCAATTGAGAAAACCGTGAAAACCTTATTGGTTCATGCTCACGAAGAGAGTGGTCATAAGTTGGTTGCGCTCTTGGTGCGCGGCGATCATGATTTAAATGAAATCAAAGCAGAGAAGCTGCCACAAGTTGCCAAACCACTGACCTTTGCTAGCGAAGAGGAAATTCGTGCAGCTATCGGCGCTGGCCCAGGTTCATTAGGCCCGGTTAATTTATCATTGCCTGTTATTGCTGACCGCAGTGTGGCGGTGATGAGCGATTTCGGTGCTGGCGCGAATATTGATGGGAAGCATTACTTTGGTATTAACTGGGAGCGTGATTTGCCGCTGCCGCTCGTTGCTGATTTGCGTAACGTAGTAGAAGGCGATATCAGCCCTGATGGCAAAGGCACTCTACAGATCAAACGCGGTATTGAAGTGGGCCATATCTTCCAGTTAGGGACCAAATATTCTGAAGCCATGAAAGCCACCGTTCAGGGCGAAGATGGCCGTAATCAGGTGATGACCATGGGTTGCTACGGTATAGGGGTATCCCGTGTGGTGGCGGCGGCTATTGAGCAGAACCATGATGACCGCGGTATCATCTGGCCAGATGCCATTGCGCCATTCCAGGTTGCTATTCTGCCTATGAATATGCACAAATCTTTCCGAGTGAAAGAATTGGCGGAAGAGCTCTATACCACCCTTCGTTCTCACGGTATTGATGTTATTCTCGACGACCGTAAAGAGCGCCCTGGTGTGATGTTTGCCGATATGGAATTGATTGGCGTGCCACACAATATCGTCATTGGTGACCGTAATCTCGATAGCGAAGAAGTGGAATACAAAAACCGACGCGTCGGTGAGAAACAAATGATTAAGACCAGCGAAATTGTTGAGTTCTTGCTGAGCCAAATCAAACGCTGAATGGCTATCTATGTACCCATCATAAATAAAATTCCCGGCTATTAGGGCTGGGCATTTTACTGATGAAGCTGCCGGAGAACTACCGTGCAGCTTCTTATTTTAACTATGGACAAAGGCTATTTTTTCTCACAACTTTTATTGGCATTAAACTGAATATCACCCTCCGGAATCAGCGTTTTATTCGTTTGCCCTTCTTCCATTGATGGTCTTGTACCAAAATACCCTTTGAGGGTCAAAAACACGGGTTCTCCCGGGTTTCTGCGAGCTTTTAAATACCCAGTTTCCAGTTCGATATTATTCTCTACCGGGAACGCCTTACCAGTTACACAATCGGTAAATATAGCGGCATCAGCAAAGTATTTATACATACCACTTAGTGGCATTGGTGTTTTTGGTAACGGCTGGTCGCTGGGTTCCAACTGATAATTTAGTGCCGATTTAATGGGCAAACCTTGCTGATCGAGCATCACCAAACTTTTATCAACAGGATGGAAGTAACGTTTTTCTCCCTGATCGTTGGTTAACACTAACTTATCAGCAGTACGCGCCCACTTACCGTATTCCGCAAAAGTTTGGTCGCCATCTTTACTGCCGAGATAAACCTCTTTCAAGATAAAAGTCCCATCACTATCGAGGAACAAAGAAGTGTCTAAACCGCTGCAATCCGCACAAGGTAATACGCCCTGATAACTCTGCTGCATGGGTTGCAAAACCTGTTCAGCAGGTTGAGAGCGATTATTACAACCTAATAATGACAGCGCACCTACTGCCAAAAATAGCGTTATTGTTAATTTACTCACAGTCATTCTCCCATACTGTGTCCGATATATATGGAATGAAGTCATATCAACCGCAATGTATCGACATTCGTATAAATATTGACTTCACTCCTGATGTATTTTACCGCGCAGCGCTTTTGTCGCCCCTTTGCGGACTTTACTCTCAACTCGCCTGATTTTGGAACCTTTGGTTGGTTTTGTCGCCCGACGGGCCTTTTCTACCACCATTGCCTGGCGAATTAGGGCTACCAAACGCGCTAATGCCGCCTCACGGTTCATATCCTGGCTACGGTATTCCTGCGCTTTTATAATGACAACACCTTCAGCCGTCACCAAATGGCTATTTAGCAACAATAACCTTTCTTTATAATACTCTGGCAGGCTTGAGGCCTTAATGTCAAAGCGCAAATGGATCGCAGTTGAGGTTTTATTAACATGCTGGCCTCCAGCGCCCTGCGCCCGGATAGCTGTCAGCTCAATCTCACCGCTGGATAGCGTGATACTATTAGATATAATTAACACACTTATTGCCCGTGGTTTTGCCATTCGGCAAAACTAATTTCCAGATTATTCTGTACATCTGATAGCCAGATAGTCCCTTCTTGCAGTGTCGCCTGTAATGACATATTGCGGTTAGACAGCGCAGCTAACTTCGCCATCTGTTCGTCATCAAGAAAACGTACTCTTAAGTTACGATGCCCAGCGAGTTTCTCCTGAACTTGTGGCCACCAGACTTTGGCCGCACGCTCACTGTATGCATACAGTACGACTTGTTTCGATTGATTACAGGCCTTGCGCAACCGTTTCTCTTCAGGTAACCCCAATTCAATCCACAGTTCAATACCGTTGTGGTCATTATGACGCCAAACTTCTGGTTCATCATCAGCACTTAGCCCCTTGGTAAACAGTAAGCGCTCATCAGCATGGCAAATCCATGCCAGTAAACGCAGCATCATACGTTGATCAGTTTCCGAAGGATGTTGCGCTATCGTCAGGTTAATATCCTGGAAAAAATTACGGTCCATATCTGCAATGTTAATAGCGGCTTTATGGATAGTTGCTTTTAGTGCCATGGGTGACCTCTGAATTATCTGGCTAACAGTGTACTTGATTAGACCTGCAAGCAGACAGCGAACCATACAGAAAGAAGGATATAAGTGGTATCAATACCAAAAATAAACCTTAGCTTGCACTCTAATATCTCTACAACTCCTGTGCTATAGTCCTTATAAGTTCAGAGTTTATCTTCGTAGGTTTGCAGTTTGTATTTTCTGCTGAGAGCTTACCGGGTTAAACTTTTCCGGGAGGATTATTGTGCAGCAATACTGTGAATTAGTACGCCGTTTTTATGCCGAGATTGGAAGTGGTGATCTTGGCTACGTGCCAGACGCACTACGCTGTGTATTGAAAGCATTGGACGAAGTTGCGGCTAACGACGCACTCCCGTCCTCCGTTAGGGAACAGGCGGCCTATGCCGCCGCTAACTTATTGGTGAGCGATTATGTCGATGAGTGAAGAGTATCAACCCATCAATTGTGATGACTACGATAATCTGGAACTCGCCTGCCAACATCACCTGATACTGACGTTGAAGTTGAGAGGCGGTGAGATCGTAGAAGGGAAAGCCAGCGATCTGCTGCTGAGAAAAAAGGTCGAGTACCTGATTGTCGAGCAAGAAGGGACAATGCGCGAATTGCGTCTGGACCATATCGCCAGCTTCAGTCACCCCGAAATTGGAACGGTCGTAGTGAGCGCATCATAGTTTCCACTTCCTTGTGAAAAACGGGTCGCTGAAGAGCGGCCCGTTTTACATTTACTCAGCTTACATTTACCTTGCTTACATTTTACCCTGCTTACCTTTAACCCAGCGTACTTGACGTTACTACTGTACTAGCGGCTTTTGTTACTCTGCCCGTCATTGTGCCTTGCCTCTACAAAGCCGCTGTAAGCAACGGTAAAATCGCGTCTGGCAGGTTTATCACCCGACTCACTGACTGGTTTTATTTATTATCCATATATACTAAGGCTTTAGACTGGCATAATACGCAGCCAAATCAGAAAAATCTTCATCGGATAAACCTGATACATAAGCGCGCATCACTTCGGCTTGCCCACCTGAGCGGCTCCCCTTTTTATAGGCTTCTAATGATTGTTGCAGATACAGTGCATTCTGCCCGGCAAGGTTAGGGTACATAGGTACTGAAACTTTACCATTCATGCCATGGCAGGCCACACAATTGGATGACTTAGCACGCCCTGCCTCAATATCATTTTTTGCCCACACCTGAAAACTACACAAACTCAGTAATACCGCCATACCGACGACTAATTTCATCACTGCTCCTCAAAAATTAACGGGGCTATTTCAGACAACTGACAAGCCCTCAATGACTCGCTTTTAAACGGTGAGGAAGACTGCCCACGCCATGGATGGCACTGTTCTAACCCACATGGAAACTATTTTCATACAGGGAATAGGCATTTTTACGATCTGTTTATTCTCTCTGCTGTGGGCATTTAGTCATCAACCGCTACTCTCTCTTCTTCTTTTTCAATGCTGGTGTTGGTTTATCCCAATCTAAGTGCCAGCACGGCTCATTTTCATTCGCCTGCCCCGCTTGGGTAACGAATACCCCCGCGGCTGCAATTAATTGTTCACCGAAATATAACAGCGGAATACGTCCCCGCTGCCATGGGGGAATACCCAGCTCTTGCCATACTTTTTTACTTTGACGCGAGTGATGCCGCCCAACAATTTTGATATCGCCCTGTAAACCAAAACGTACACTTATTTCCTCGCCAACGGTGGCAGACCGGACCGCTTGCCCACCAGCAGAGACAAACCTCAGTACGCCTAAATCGGCAGGTAGCCATAATGGCTCTGGCAATAAAGGTATTATCGACGAATTTGGGGCAGCCTTAACGGTTGCCCAAGGTAAGTAATTTATTGTTATTTCAGCCAGGGGCATTAATAAATACAGATGTTGACGAAAACGGCGTACCTGACAGGTGCCAATCATTAATTGAGGCTCCGCATCTTGCCGTGCCATGGCAACCTCCAACCACAGGCGCTGCAATTGGCTTTGCGATGGCATTGGTGCACCAAGACTCGCCAACCAGCGACGCAATATAGCAGCCCGCTTCGCCACTGATGCCTGTAATAACCCATCAATAGAGAGTGAGCTGTCAGGTTTCTGTAACTGCTGTAGGTTTTCAGCCAACAGTTCATCCAATAACTGCTCCTGCTCAGCACATAACCCCGCACTACGTGCCGTGGCCTGAGCAAAATGTGGCCACCGTTGATTGAGTATTGGCAGAACCTTTAGCCGTAAGAAATTGCGATCAAAACGATCATCTTGATTGCTATCATCTTCAATCCATTGTAGTTGCTGTGTCCGCGCATAGTTCTCTAATATCTTTCGAGAAAAAGCGAGTAGTGGCCGCAAGAGTTGGCTGTGGGCAAAGGGCATTTTGGTCGCCATCGCAGAGAGCCCTGCTGGCCCGCTGCCACGCTTAAGCGCCAACAGGAAGGTCTCACATTGATCGTCCAAATGCTGGGCGGTCAGTAAGACTTCATTGGTAGCCAAATTGGCAGAAAAGGCCTGGTAACGTGCTGATCTGGCTGCCGCTTCTATTCCATTCTGCCGAGAATCAATATTAACTCGCACCACCTTCAGCTCAACATTCCATTGCTCACATTGCTGTATGCAATGTTTTACCCAGCTATCAGCCTGCGGGTTTAAACCATGATGAATATGAATAGCGCGAATGCTCAGCTCGGGAATAAGTTGCTGACGTAAACAGACCAATAAATGCAGTAACACCGTGGAATCTAACCCACCACTGAACCCCACCAACAGATGACGGTTTTCACCCAGTTGAGCGAAAAGGGGGTTAAGTAACACATTGGGTATCGAGGTGACTGAGTTCATGTCATTCCGGTTTCAATTCATATAGCTCCAGTGGTAAACCATCTGGGTCATTAAAGAAAGTAAAACGTGATTGAGTATAGGGATCAATGCGAACTGCTTCGCAAACAACTCCCGCGACGGCAAGTTCTCTTAGCGCCAGATCAATATCATCAACTTGGAAAGCCAGATGACGTAAACCACAGGCCTCTGGACGACTTGGGCGTGGTGCCGGTGAAGGAAAGGAGAATAATTCGATGGTGTATTGACCATGTAACGCCAGGTCAGCTTTCCATGAATCACGCTCTTCGCGATAAACCTCACTGATCAGATTAAAACCTAGCACCTCACAGTAGAACCGTTTACTGGCCTGATAATCTGAGCAAATGATCGCAATATGGTGAATCTTATTTATTGCCAGCACGTGTCCTCCGTTAAATTAAACATGTTCCCCCTGCCATGCTTTAAGTTGCATGTGTGTTGGCCCCCCTGCAACTCGAATTATTAGGGTATATACCCGTCGCTCTTCAAGATGCAAGGGTGTTAGCTGTCCTTTCTCACCCCAGTCACTTAGTTATCTAAGCTCCTGGGGATTTACTCGGTTGCCGCCTAACTGTATCTCGAAGTAACTTGGGTATAGATTGCTTAACTAAATTCGGGTATTCAGTAAAAAATAGATAAAAAAAACCGGCGCTTAAATTCCGCACCGGCTTTATCAGTTAGCAATCAACTCAGCAATAGCCGTAGTTCATCAAGCGCTGATAACGACGATTTAATAACTCTTCATCATTCAGCACATCCAAATCATTGAGATCTGCCAACAGTTGCGCTTTCAGTGAGACAGCAATCGCGAAATAATCACGATGTGCGCCCCCCAGAGGTTCAGGGATCACTGAGTCAATCATTTTCAGTTCTTTTAGACGATGTGCAGTAATCCCCATAGCTTCTGCGGCTAATGGCGCTTTATCCGCACTTTTCCACAGAATAGAGGCACAACCTTCTGGAGAGATAACAGAATAAGTGCTGTATTGCAGCATATTCACTTTATCACCCACACCAATAGCCAACGCACCACCAGATCCACCTTCACCAATCACGGTACAAACGATAGGGACATTCAGTCGTGACATTTCGCGCAAGTTGCGCGCAATCGCTTCTGATTGACCACGTTCTTCCGCCCCAACCCCCGGATAAGCACCCGGTGTGTCGATGAAAGTAATAATAGGTAACTTAAAGCGTTCAGCCATTTCCATCAGACGTAAAGCTTTACGATACCCTTCTGGTGCTGGCATACCAAAGTTACGACGGATCTTCTCTTTGGTTTCACGCCCTTTTTGATGACCAATAATCATCACCGGGCGGCCGTCCAGACGTGCAATACCGCCGACAATAGCTTTATCATCGGCATAAGCACGATCACCAGCCAGCTCTTCAAAATCGGTAAAGATGTTAGCGATATAATCCAGGGTATAAGGACGACGAGGATGGCGTGCCAATTGGGCAATCTGCCATGCGCCGAGGTCCGAGAAAATTTTCCGCGTCAGCTCAACACTTTTCTCACGCAGACGCTGGACCTCTTCATCCAGATTAATATCTAATTTTTCGTCTTGACGGCTGACTGCAGTCAGCGAGTCAATTTTCGCTTCCAGCTCTGCAATCGGCTGTTCAAAATCAAGAAAATTCAGACTCATAGCATTCCTATTTTAGTCAAATTCCAGTTCCACTTGCTCATTACCTACCAACGTTCGCAAATCGATTAATAAGCGATCGGTGGGCGTCACGCGCCATGTGGCCCCAAACCGCAGCCGGGCGCGAGCATCTTCCCGTTGGTAATAAAGATGTACTGGGATCGTCCCCGCTCGATGGGGTTCCAACGACTGACGGAGACGGTTCAAAAGCTGGTCATCAATTTGCCTGTCGGTCAGCGATATAGCAAGCCCACGGGCATATTTTTCACGAGCTTCACTGATGTCCATTAACTCACGGGCGGTCATTTTAAGCCCACCACTAAAGTCATCAAAGCTGACCTGTCCGGTGGCTATCAGGATACGGTCTTTTTCCAATAAATGCTGATATTTTTCCAATGCATCGGTGAATAACATTACCTCCAGACGACCAGAGCGGTCATCTAGCGTACAAATACCAATACGATTACCACGTTTTGTGACCATAACCCTTGCCGCGATCACCAGCCCCACTGCGGTGGTCATTTTGCCCCGATCCGTTGGATGCATATCCTTCAAACGCATCCCACCGGCATAGCGTTCGATTTCCTTAAGGTACTGAGTGATCGGATGGCCAGTTAAATACAACCCCAGTGTTTCCCGTTCACCGTCTAAAACAACCTGCTCCTGCCATGGCGGCACATTGGCATAGGATTGCTCAACCTGCTCAGGCGCGTCGGCTAATACACCAAACATATCTACCTGACCAATCGCTTCGGCTTTAGCATGTTGATCTGCGGCTTTAAGCGCTTCCCCCAGAGAACTCATCAATGCTGCACGGTGTGGCCCCAAACGGTCAAATGCACCGGACATGATAAGTTTTTCTAAAATGCGCTTGTTAAGCTTTTTGGTATCGACGCGGGCGCACAGGTCAAACAACTCTTTAAAGTAGCCCCCCTCTTTACGCGCCTCCAGAATGGCTTCTATCGGCCCCTCACCTACCCCTTTAATGGCACCAATACCATAAACAATTTCGCCATCATCATTCACATGGAAATGGTATAAACCGCTGTTGATGTCAGGGGGCAGAATCTTCAGCCCCATGCGCCAGCATTCATCGACCAAGCCGACCACTTTGTCAGTATTATCCATATCAGCAGTCATTACTGCAGCCATAAATTCAGCCGGATAATGGGCTTTTAACCACAACGTTTGATAGGAGACTAATGCATAGGCTGCCGAGTGAGATTTGTTAAAACCATAACCCGCAAATTTCTCAACCAGGTCAAAGATTTTAATCGCCAACTCACCATCGATACCCTGACTTTTCGCACCATCTTCAAATACAGAACGCTGCTTAGCCATCTCAGCAGGGTTTTTCTTACCCATGGCACGACGCAACATGTCCGCACCACCCAGTGAGTAGCCAGACAGAACCTGCGCAATTTGCATGACCTGTTCCTGATACAAGATGATGCCGTAGGTCGGCTCAAGCACAGGTTTCAAGGATTCATGTTGCCACTCAATATCTGGGTAAGATATCGCTTCACGGCCATGTTTACGGTCAATAAAGTTATCAACCATCCCTGATTGTAACGGACCGGGACGAAATAACGCCACCAATGCGATCATATCCTCGAAGCAGTCAGGCTTCAGGCGCTTGATCAAGTCTTTCATCCCTCTGGATTCCAGCTGGAATACTGCTGTCGTTTCCGAGCGTTGCAGCATATCGAAGCTTTTTTTATCCTCCAGCGGAATAGAGGCGATATCAATTGGCTCCAATCCAGTTTTAGCGCGCCGGGCGTTAATCATCTCCAACGCCCAGTTAAGAATGGTTAGTGTACGCAAACCGAGGAAGTCAAACTTCACCAGCCCAGCATATTCCACATCATTTTTATCAAACTGCGTGACTGGGTTATTACCTTCCGCATCACAATAGAGTGGGGCAAAATCGGTAATTTTGGTGGGGGCAATAACCACACCACCTGCATGTTTACCGGCATTTCGCGTTACCCCTTCCAGCTTACGCGCCATATCAATTAGCGCCCTGACCTCTTCATCAGCTTCATAAATTTCAGGTAGCTGTGGCTCTGCCGCAAATGCTTTTTCCAGCGTCATCCCCGGATCGAGTGGGATTAATTTTGAGATCCGATCGACAAAACCATAGGGATGGCCTAATACACGGCCTACATCGCGGATGACCGCTTTAGCCGCCATGGTACCGAAGGTAATTATCTGGGAAACAGCATCGCGGCCATACATTTCCGCCACGTGTTCGATCACCAGATCACGTTTCTCCATACAGAAGTCAACGTCGAAGTCAGGCATCGATACACGTTCCGGGTTCAGGAAGCGCTCGAACAGTAGATCAAACTCCAGTGGGTCAATATCCGTAATTTTCAGAGCGTAAGCCACCAACGAGCCTGCGCCAGAACCACGCCCTGGCCCCACCGGTACGCCGTTGTCTTTTGACCACTGGATAAATTCCATAACAATCAGGAAGTAACCAGGGAAGCCCATTTGGTTAATAACTTTGAGCTCGATATCCAGCCGTTCATCATATTCTGGCCGTTTTTGCAGCCTAACCTCAGGGTCCGGAAACAGAAACTCCAAACGTTCTTCCAAACCTTGTTTGGCTTTTTCTACCAGAAAATCTTCTGTACTCATCTCCCCCGTGGGGAATTGCGGTAAGAAATATTCCCCAAGACGGATAGTGGCATTACAGCGCTTGGCTATCTCAACACTGTTGATCAACGCTTCTGGAATATCAGCGAACAGCTCACACATCTGTTCTTCATCGCGCATAAACTGCTGTGGGCTGTAATTCTTCGGCCGTTTAGGATCAACCAATGTAAAACCGTCGTGGATAGCAACACGGACTTCATGGGCATCAAAATCCGACTCATCAATAAAACGCACATCATTGGTCGCAACAACAGGCAAACCGCGCTCAGTGGCCAATGCCACGGCAGCATGAAGATAGTTCTCTTCGTCTGGACGCCCGGTACGAATAAGTTCGAGATAATAACTGTCTGGAAAGTGTGCCTGATAAAAGGCGAGACATTGATCAACCTGAACCTGGTTACCCCGTAGCAGGAATTTGCCCACATCCCCCATTCGGCCACCAGACAGCAGAATTAATCCTTCTTTATATTTGCTCAGCCAATCGCGATCAATGATAGGACCCGCAGCGCCATAACCTCGTTGGTAGGCTTCTGAGATCAATAAAGTCAGATTTTGGTAGCCTTCATTATTGCGAGCCAAAACCGTGAGGTGGGCTAATTCATCACCCAGTATTTCACTTTGTACGTAGAAGTCAGCACCGATGATGGGTTTAATCCCTGCACCATGAGCGCTACCGTAGAATTTCACCAGGCCACAGAGGTTAGTAAAATCGGTAATAGCCAGAGCAGGCATACCTAACGCAGCGGCTCTTTTCACCAAAGGTCCAATCTTAGCTAATCCATCGATCATGGAGTAATCGCTATGAACACGCAGGTGGACAAAACGAGGTTCGGCCATATCCAGATACCAGAAATGAGTGAATTGAATCATACGCCCCGGTAGCTAAGTACTCGGAACATCATAGCTATTCCCGTAATACTTCAAGTTGCCTATGTGTAGGCTATCTTCATGCAACTCAAATTATTTAGGGTATATATGTCATGGATGCAAGCTTATCATTTACACCAAACCCAGCACCCGTTTAACCGGGCTAAAACTGCGCCGGTGATGTACCGTTGCACCAAGCGCAGCTAATTTTTCCAAATGAAAAGCCGTTGGGTAGCCTTTATGTTGTGCGAAACCATATTCAGGGAAGAGGAGATCCAACTCAGTCATTTCACGATCACGCGTCACCTTAGCTAAAATAGAAGCCGCGCTGATCTCCGCCACCCGGCTATCTCCTTTGACAACGGCCAGTGACGGCATCTGTAATTTCGGGCAACGATTACCATCGATCAACACATAATCGGGTACAATATGCAGCCCCGAGACAGCCCTTTGCATCGCAAGCATGGTTGCGTGCAAAATATTAAGTTGATCAATTTCTTCTGGTTCAGCACGACCGAGGCTCCATGATAGCGCCTTTTCAGTGATTTCGTCATACAGTGACAGACGGCGCTTCTCACTGAGTTTTTTTGAATCTGCCAAGCCAACTATTGGCCGATTAGGGTCAAGGATCACCGCCGCAGTGACTACAGCACCCACCAAGGGGCCACGACCCACTTCATCCACGCCAGCGATTAAATTAGCCTGTGGGTAAATAAAAGTCTCGCTCATCGACCTGCCAGCTCCAATACAGCTTGTGCTGCCTGTTCATCCGCACCACAGCGGATGCTCTGATGCAGAACCCAAAAACGTTCCTTTAAGGCTGCTATTTCGCTACCACCTTGTAGCAACGGTAAAAGTGCACCAGCGAGTTTTTGCGGCTGGCACTCTTGTTGCAACAATTCTGTCACCAACTCTTCCCCTGCTAACAGATTCGGTAATGATACATAAGGTGTTTTGACTAATCGCTCTGCCAACCAGAAAGTAAATGGCTTCATACGATACCCCACAACCATAGGGCATTTGGCCAGCATACATTCAAGTGCAGCGGTGCCTGAGGCTAACAATGCCGCATCACTGGCGATCATCGCTACACGCGCTTTACCATCCAGTAAATGTACTGATAAATCAGGCGCAATTTCTGCTTTAATTCGCTCGAATTGTTCACGTCGCTTGCTGTTGACCAAGGGAACCAATACTTCCAGATTTGGCAATTGATCACGCAGAATTACCGCTGTACGTAAAAAATCAGCGCTGAGCATTTCAACTTCAGAGTGGCGGCTACCCGGTAACAGCGCCAGACAAGAGGCATTAGCCGCAATGCCAAGCTCTACTCTTGCTGCCTGCTGATCTGGCACCAGTGGCATAGCATCGGCCATGGTATGGCCTATAAAACGACAGGGGACATTGAAACGATCATAAAACGCTTTTTCAAAAGGGAGAAAAGCCAACACCATGTTGGTCGCTTTTCCAATTTTGAAAACACGTTTTTGTCGCCAGGCCCAGACTGATGGGCTGACATAATGAATAGTTCGGATACCACGTTGTTTTAAGCGCCCTTCAAGGGTGATATTGAAGTCGGGGGCGTCAATGCCAACAAAGACATCTGGAGAAAGCTCACTAAAACGCTGAGTCAGATCCCTCCTGATTTTCAATAACCGTGGTAGGCGCTCTAATACTTCAACAACACCCATGACGGCTAACTCTTCCATCTCATACCAGGCTTCACACCCTTCGGCTTGCATCAGAGGCCCAGCGACACCGACAAATCGGGCATTGGGTACTTGAGCTTTCAGCGCCCGAATCAATCCAGCGCCTAAGATATCGCCGGAAGTTTCTCCGGCAACTAAACCAATCGTTAGGGGACGTCCAGCGTTTAATGAACAATCAGCAGTCAATGGGCTATTTTGCATAGGTCAGCGAATAATACCGCGGGTCGAACGAGCAAAGAAATCACTGAACGCTTTAACTACTGGATATTGCTTCGCTAGTTCAGCAATTTCTGGTTTCACTTCATCCAGTGACCGACCACTGCGGTACAATAATTTGTACGCACTACGGATAGCATGAAGAGATTCTTTGTCGAAACCACGACGCTTCAAACCTTCAATATTAATCCCAAATGGTGTCGCATGATTACCCTGAGCGATGACAAAAGGAGGCACATCCTGAGTAATACCGGAACAACCACCGACCATAACATGTGCACCGATCACACAAAATTGATGGATAGCTGTCATTCCACCGATAATAGCGTAATCGTCAATCTCTACATGGCCACCCAACGCTGCGTTATTAGCAAGAATGCAACGGTTACCAATGACACAATCATGGGCAACATGGGTATTAATCATCAGTAGATTGTCGCAACCGACCTGGGTCAAGCCCCCACCTTGTGTAGTACCACGGTGGATAGAGACACTTTCGCGTATACGGTTACGATCACCAATCTCAACCCGAGTAGGCTCACCAGCATATTTCAGATCTTGGTTCGCTTCACCGATGGAAGCAAACTGGTAAATTTGATTATCACAACCGATCTTGGTTATGCCATTAACGACAACGTGGGATTTCAGTTCCGTGCCAGCACCAATTTCCACCTGGGATCCGACAATGCAGAAGGGCCCAATATAAACACCAGCGCCAATGACGGCACCTTCTTCAACGATAGAACTTGGATGGATAAAGGCGGTTTTGTCAATCACGAATCAGGACTCCTTAACGACAGGATTTACAACATCTGGTTTTACAACATCTGATTTTACAACGACAGATTCTGCAGGTGCTGTTGCTGGTTTGCTACGCGCGCACATCATGGTTGCAGTGCAGACGATTTCGCCATCGACTTTAGCTACACCGGTAAAACGGGTCAGGCCACGGCGTTCTTTAACAAACTCAACTTCCATGATCATCTGATCGCCAGGCACTACCGGGCGCTTAAAACGTGCTTCATCAATACCAGCAAAGTAATAAAGCTCGCCCGGTTCCAATTTACCACGACTCTTAAACGCCAAAATCCCTGTAGCCTGTGCCATCGCTTCTAATATAAGCACACCAGGGAAGATAGGCTTGCCTGGGAAATGGCCTTGAAAAAATGGCTCATTAAAAGAGACGTTCTTCACTGCACGCAGAAATTTTCCTTCCTCAAAATCAAGGACACGGTCTACCAGCAAGAACGGAAAACGGTGCGGGAGTAGATCCAAAATCTCTTCAATATGCAGAGTATGAGTGTCAGTAGTCAAAATACTCTTCCTGTCTAAAAAACTGATGCTATCAACAACACGGCCTGCACAGCCCCAAAGGGAGGCATTAGGCAGGCCGCAAATTAGGAACTCTGTAGACTTTTGGCATCACTACCAATAAGTTTGATTATTAACTCAGAGTGTCAGGCTAGAGTGATTATTCTTTATCGATTTTACGCTCAACAGCTTTTAAGCGTTTATTAATACCATCAATATTCATCACTAAAGCGGCAGTTTTGCGCCACATTTTATTCGGTTGTAACGGAATACCGGAGGAGTATAACCCAGGTTCAGTGATTGGTCGCATCACCATTCCCATTCCGGTGATTGTTACTTTATCACAAATTTCCATATGGCCATTAATCACACTGGCACCGCCAATCATACAATAGCGGCCCACTTTCAAACTGCCAGCCATGATAACACCACCGGCAACTGCCGTATTGTCGCCAATCACAACGTTATGTGCAATCTGACATTGGTTATCAATGATGACACCGTTACCAATAATTGTGTTATCCAGAGCACCACGGTCAATCGTTGTACAGGCACCAATCTCAACACGGTCGCCAATATGTACAGAACCAAGCTGTGGTATTTTTATCCAGTTACCACGATCATTTGCATAACCAAAGCCATCGGCACCAATGACAGTACCAGATTGGATCAGGCAGTTCTGCCCAATAACAATTTCATGATAGATAGAAACATTAGCCCACAGACGGCTACCAGCACCAATATGGGTGTTCTTACCAATGAAGCAACCCGCACCGATGACAACATTATCGCCGAGTACAACACCCGACTCTATGACTGCATTCGCACCAACAGAAACCCTCTCTCCCAACGTTGCCTGCGGAGAAATCACGGCACTTGGTGCGATATCCTGAGCAGGTTGAGGTGTGGTATCCATTATTTGAGCCATGCGCGCATAGGTGAAATAAGGATTTTCAACAACTAACGCGGCAACTTTACAAAAAGGTAAATCAGCCTCAGTCAATACCACAGCACCTGCATTACAAGATGCAAGTTGTCCCCGATAGCGGCTGTTTGACAAAAACGTGATTTGCTCAGGTTGGGCAGAATGCATAGAAGCGATGCCGGTGATGACAAGATCGCCATCACCGTGCACCTGTGCATCCAACTGCTGGGCTAAATCAGCCAGTCGAATTGAAGGCATGTTTTATTTAACCTGTTTCAGTACGTCAGCAGTAATGTCTTTAGAAGAATCAGCGTATGCCACTGCATTCGCATCAATGACGACGTCATAGCCACCTTTGGTAGCAACAGATTTAACAGCATCCTGGATACGGCTCAGGATTTTGTTACGCTCTTCTGCCTGACGACGGCGGTTATCTTGCTCAAAAGCCTGAGCTTTAGTAGAGAAAGTTTCACGCTGTTTCATTACTTCATTTTCCAGTTTGGTACGATCACTGGCTTTCATGGTAGAACCATCACGTTGTAGCTTCTGCATTTTAGTCTGCAGATCGCGCTCCATTCCTTGCAGTTCGGTTGCACGGCCTTTGAATTCATTCTCCAGCTGCTTAGCCACGGCTTCACGCGCGGGTAATTGTTGGAAAATGCTGGAAACATTAACAATAGCAATTTTGTCAGCGGCTTGAACGCTGGCTGAAGCAGCCAATGCTAAACCTAGACTTGCGGCACACAACCACTTTTTCACTATAAACTCCTTACCATTACCCGTTTGTGTCAGAGACACCTTGAATTGCACTTGGTAGTGTATCCCACCTGATGAAGCGTCAGATTTCGCCAACGCGACTTAAGATCCTTTCACTACCAGTGCTGTCTTTAAAATTCAGAACTGCTTTGCCCATCAATTACCAAGTTTTACCAATGTTAAACTGGAATTGCTCTGACTTATCACCTTCGTAATCTTTAACCGGTTTAGCATATGAGAACACCAATGGACCTAATGGAGACATCCATTGCAACGCTACACCCGCAGACACACGAATATTGCTCGCTTTACTGTAATCAGGAATACCTGCAGCACGCGTTTTAGCTGTGTTTTCCCAATTGGTATCCCATACAGTGCCTGAGTCGATAAAGACGGAGGTACGCACAGAATTTGAGTATTTTTCACTGATAAACGGTGTCGGTGTGATCAACTCAATACTGGCCACCGCCATCGCATTACCCCCTACCGCATCGGTAGAGTTATTTACTGTAGCCCCACCATTGGCATAATAAGCCGCTTTTGGACCAATGTTATTAGACCGGAAACCACGAACCGTGCTGGAACCACCGGCATAGAAGTTTTCGTAGAATGGCATCTCTTTCGAACCAATACCGTCACCATAACCTAAGCGACCACGACCTAAGAGTACCCACGAACGATCTTCATTTAATGGCTGGTAAGCTGATGTATCGAAAGTCACTTTGTAGAACTCATTATCTGAGCCTGGCACGGTAACTTTCGTGTTCACCGATGATTTCACACCCGATGTTGGGAAGAAGCCACGGTCAAGGTTGTTATATGTCCACCCCAGATTCAGTGTGAAGTCGTCAGTAGTGAAACCTTCGCGGCCATCATAGCCCGGACGCTCCCCCACTGATTCAAGATAACGCCACATGGCAACCTGCGGTAACATGTCAGACAGATCGTTATGGACATAACCGACACCAACACGTAATGAGTTATTCTCATTAATTGGGAAGCCAAGAGTACCGTCGGCACCATAGCTACTGTTGGTATAACCAGATAGATCCGCATTATCCGCTTTAAAGTCATTGTAGAAAATACGCCCACCCAGACTTACACCATCAACAGTGAAGTAAGGGTCCGTTAGCGTAAATTCTGCATAAGTCTGATAATCGTTCTTTGTGCCGTTAATACCCACGGTATTACCGGTACCTAGCCAGTTATCTTGCTGAACGCCAACCTGGAAACTCACACCACTCTCGGTACCATAACCAATACCAAAATTCAGGCTACCCGTGTTTCGTTCTTTCACTTTATAGGTCACATCAACCAGATCGGCGGCTCCCGGTACACGTTGAGTCTCAACATCAACGGTTTCGAAGTAACCCAAACGGTTAAGACGCTCTTTACCCGCCTCTACCTGATCATTGCCCAACCATGCGCCTTCCATCTGGCGCATTTCACGGCGCAACACCGAGTCTTTACTGGTATCGTTACCTTCGAAACGAATATGACGGACATAGAAACGGTTACCTGCATCCACGTTGATATGCAGTTTAACTGTTTTATCGTCATCATTAATTTCTGGCTGAGTGACAACACGTGGGTAAGCATAGCCGTAACGGCCCAACATCTTTTTGATGTCATCTTCCATACGTGTAACTTTACTGCCGTTAAACAACTCACCCGGCTCAATTTTTGTCAGCTTCTCAGCTTCAGATTGATGCCCTGCAAGATTACCGTTCACAATCACACTATTTAGCTTGAATTGTGGGCCTTCAGTAATATTGATGGTGACATAGATGCCTTTTTTATCTGGCGTCAAACTCACCTGAGTTGAATCGATATTAAAGCGCGCATAACCGCGGTCTAAATAGAAGCTGCGCAAGGTTTCAAGGTCACCTGCCAGTTTCTGTTTCTGATATTTACGATCACCGACCACGTTCCACCAAGGCACCTCGTCACGCAGTTGGAAGCGTGAGATAAGCTCATCAGTAGTGAAACTGTGATTACCTACGATATTAATCTGCTGAATTTTTGCAGAAACACCTTCGGTAAAGACCAATTTCAGGTCAACACGATTACGTGGTAATGGCGTAACAACAGCCTTCACTGAAGCGCTGTATTTACCCACACTGTAATAGAAATCTTCGAGTCCTTTTTCAATGTTGGATATAGTGGTACGGTCCAAGGCCTCGCCAACCCGGACGCCAGAGGCTTCCAGATTCTGCTTGAGCATATCTTCTTTCACCGCTTTATTACCGGAGAAAGTGATGCTGGCAATCGTGGGGCGTTCTTTGACTTGAACAATCAGCGTATTACCATCGCGCAGGACGCGAACGTCCTCGAAGTTGCCTGTAGCAAACAACGCACGGATAGTTTTACCGATGTCATCATCACTGACGGTATCGCCTACGCGAACCGGCATATTAAGTAACGCCGCACCGACGGCGACCCGTTGCAGTCCTTCGAAATGAATATCGTTCACTACGAACCCGTCTGCACCGTATACGGTGGCGCTGCCAAACAGCAGCGACGCTATGAGCAACTTTTTCATCGCCATCGTTGTTATGCGTTCTTCCTAACCTATCCCCTGCCGTTAAAGACGGGAGAAATCATTGAAAAGTGCAAGCCCCATTAATAGCACCAGCAAAATCGAGCCGATGCGATAACTGAAGTCCTGCACTCGCTCAGAAACCGGCCCACCCTTCAGCTTTTCTATCGCCAGGAAGAGCAGATGTCCACCATCTAATACCGGTAACGGGAACAAATTGATAATGCCCAAGTTGACGCTGATTAGCGCCAAAAACATCAGGTAGTACACCAACCCGTACTCAGCTGAAACCCCAGCGCCTTGCGCAATAGATATCGGGCCACTTAGGTTATTCAGCTTAACATCACCAGTAATCAGTTTACCCAACATGCTTACCGTCAACCGCATCAACTGCCAGGTTTTATCCCCAGCTTGATAGACTGCCGTAAACGGCCCATATTGGCGAATTGTTTTATATTCATCCGGAAGTGGTATCACTTTCGGCACTACACCCGCAAAACCTTCACTACGGTTTTCTCCAACCGATTTTGTATCTGGTATCAAGGTTAAAGACAAGGGGGTACCCACCCTTTCAATATCTAACACCAGCGGCTGGCCGGGATTATCACGAACCTGTAAAACAAATGTCTGCCAACGATCCAATAACTGACCATTAACTTTAACGATCCTATCCCCTGCTTGTAAACCCGCCTTTTGTGCCGCTGACCCCGGCTGAACTTCAGCCAAGACAGACTCAATCTGCGGACCACGTGGGATAATACCGAGTGCTACCACTGGATCTTGCTTATCCGGTTCAAATTGCCACTGACGTAAATCCAGAGTTTTCTCTACCACATTGGCGGAACCAAATGGAGCGACTCCCACTTGCATTTGCTTATCGCCAATTCTGCTGATCAACGCCAGACGAACAGAATCCCAATCAGGCGTTTCGATGCCATCAACAGACTTAAGTTCCATTCCTGAAGAAATATTGGCTTGCGCAGCAATAGATTGTGGCGAAATATCACCGATGACCGGACGCACACTTGGCACTCCGATGATAAACACCAGCCAGTAAGCGACAATAGCAAAAAGGAAGTTAGCAATAGGCCCCGCGCTGACGATTGCCGCACGTTGTAAAACAGTTTTATTGTTGAATGATTGATGGCGTAGTTCTGGTGCAACAGCCTCTACACGCTCATCTAACATTTTAACATAACCGCCCAATGGGATAAGGGCGATAACATACTCGGTTCCCTGACGATCAGTACGGCGCCATAACGCTTTACCAAAACCAATTGAAAAACGCTCTACACGGACACCACAGCGCCGTGCCACCCAAAAGTGGCCAAACTCATGCACTGTAATTAAGATCCCCAGTGCGACAATAAACGCAGCCAGGCTCCAGAGTATGCTCATCATAATCCCTAAACTCCCCGTCAGTGACGGATTAAAACACTAACAGCATTAAGCAGGCAAATACCGGCACAGCTGCGGTCAGGCTATCGATACGATCCAGTATCCCACCATGACCAGGAATCAAATGACCACTGTCTTTGATTCCCGCTTCACGTTTAAACATACTTTCAGTCAGATCACCGAGTACCGAGGCCAATGCAGCAACCACGGAACAGATTAACAGTTTTTCGGGGACGATATCCAACGGTGCGTATCGACCAAACAGCAATGATATCAGAGCTGACGTCAGTAAACCGCCAATTAATCCTTCCCATGTTTTACCTGGTGAGACTTTAGGCGCTAATTTGTGTTTACCGAACAATTTACCGAACATGTAGGCGCCAGAATCTGCCCCCCACACTAATAACATGACATATAACAGCCACCAAGCGCCGGTATTATGGTTCTGCTCGTAGCCATACTGGCGCAAGGCAAACATTCCCCAAAAGAATGGGACAATAGTCAGAATACCGAAGATGATGCGCAGGAGGCGCGAGTTACGCCAAAATACAGCAGAGCGCGGGTAAGTAAGCACCAGCATCAATGCAGCAACCCACCAGCCCATAGAGAGCCATAGTGGTATACTCACCAAGAGGTGATGAGGTGAATGCTGATATTCAGGGAGACTAAGCAGCATGGCAACAAGCAGGAGTCCGCACAGTATCGCTAACCAGATACGCTGAGTACGACTGACAAAACCCGCTAATTGACCCCATTCCCAGGCTGCAAGCATACTGACGACGAGAGTAACAATAGCGAAACCAACCGGCGGAAGTAGGAACAGTGCACCAATGACAACCGGAATCAAAATCAAAGCAGTTATGAGACGATACTTCAGCAAAAGTTCCCCCTAGGATGCAGTGGCATCGATAGGTGTAGTTCCCCCGAAGCGACGCTCGCGTTGTGCAAATGCATTCAGCGCACCTTCAAAGACATTTTCATCAAAATCAGGCCAGAGGACATCTGTAAAGTAAAGTTCAGCATAGGCTATTTGCCACAACAAGAAATTACTGATGCGATGTTCACCACCGGTTCTGATCACTAAGTCCACCTGAGATTGCTCATGCAGGCAGATATACGAGTTGAGCGACTCTTCACTGATATCTGTAGGTTGCAATTCCCCTTTCTGAACTTGTTCAGCTAAATGGCGCACCCCTTGGATGATATCCCAACGGCCACCATAATTGGCAGCAATGTTGAGTTTCAATCCGTCATTATTTGCCGTTAATTTTTCTGAACGACGAATTCGCTCTTGTAAACGCCCACTAAAACGGCTGATATCACCAATAATAGATAAACGAACATTATGTTTATGCAAGCTTTTTACTTCACTGTCCAGTGCGCGAACAAAAAGCTCCATCAGAGCGGTCACTTCTTGGTCAGGGCGATTCCAGTTTTCACTGCTAAAAGCATAAAGAGTGAGCGCATCTAAATTATGCGTCGCAGCAAAGCTCACTGCTCGTCGAACTGATTTCACCCCGGCTTTATGGCCGAAAACTCTTAATTTACCCTTGTTTTTAGCCCAACGGCCATTACCATCCATAATGATAGCAACATGACGTGGACTCCGGGGGGACAAGTTAGCCCTATCTTCTTTTACAGGCGACATAACGCGAACTTATTTCCTCAATAAATCAGTTGTTCGTCCCGAACATTAGGCATCAAGCGCACAAAAAAAGCCGTGTACCAAGTCACGGCTTCTGGAGTGACAGCCCAAATAGACGGTTTAAATACCTATTGGGTCACTAATCAACAGTCTATCTATCCATTGATAGGGTTGACTATACCATCTCAGCCTTTCCCTAACAAATGACCGGATCAGCGAACCTGACTTAATTATTTAATTTTGCGATGACTTGGGCCGCGACATCCCGAGCTTTGCGATCAATCACCAACACCTCTTCCACACTGGTAGGTTCTGGTAATAACAAACCTTCAACAACAGTACGGTTAATCACTTCAATATCAGTGAAACGAATTTTTGAATCTAAAAATGCCATGACTGAAATTTCATTTGCTGCATTAAGCGCTGTTGTCGCTGCCTGCCCCGCATTACAGGCGTCTATGGCCAACTTTAGACACGGATAACGTTGATAATCCGGGGTTGTAAAGGTCAGCGCACCTACTTTACAAAAATCCAATGGAGCAACACCTGAGTTAACTCGCATTGGGTAAGCCATCGCATGTGCAATGGGTGTCCGCATGTCTGGAGTCCCCATCTGTGCCAGGATACTTCCGTCATGATAGCGAACCATCGAGTGAATAACAGACTGCGGGTGTAACACAACCTCTATCTGTTCTGCGCTGGCATTAAATAACCATCGAGCCTCAATATACTCCAGGCCTTTATTCATCATCGTCGCTGAGTCGACAGAAATTTTCCGCCCCATAGACCAATTTGGATGAGCACAAGCTTGATCTGGGGTGACATCAGAAAACTGCGAAAGTGGAGTTTCACGAAATGGGCCACCAGAGCCAGTCAAAATAATCCGTGAAACGCCATTTTCATTTAATGAAGAATAGCCTAATTGGCGCTGAATTCTTTCAGGCAAACTCTGAAAAATCGCGTTATGTTCGCTATCAATTGGCAGTAATTGAGCACGGCTGCGTTTAACCTCATCCATAAAGAGTTTACCGCAGGTAATCAGCGACTCTTTATTGGCAAGCAAAACTTGTTTACCTGCACGAATAGCGGCCAATGTTGAGGGTAAACCAGCAATGCCAACAATCGCGGCCATCACTTGATCGACATCATCTAAAGCTGCCAATTCGCAGGCAGCAGCTTCGCCGAAATAAACCTCGGTGTCTGAACCCTGTTCTGCCAACAACAAACGTAGTGCTTTGGCTGAGTCTTCATCAGACATCGCTGCATAGCGGGGGGAGAACTCAAGGCATTGCCGCGCCATTTCCCTGACATTACACCCGGCAACTAACGCCGTTACTTTAAATAATTCGGGGTTTGCACGCACAACACTCAACGTGCTGTTGCCGATGGAGCCAGTAGAGCCAAGAATAGTCAGTTGCTTCATGAGGGCGCTCTGAATAACTGTTTGGTGATAGGCGATATATCAATTTGCCTGCATGGCAAACGATACCATCGTTCCAGGTTTTATGGCGAGTAACTGCCGAAAAAACATTGCTAAGATAAGACATTGATCAGATAAACATGACCGGGTAAAAAAGCAAAGCGCCGCCTAAGCGACGCTTATATCACCCGAGTGGAGATTAAAAATCCATCAACTCAGCTTCTTTTACCGCCAATGCGGCATCAACTTTCTTGATATAGGCATCCGTCAGCTTTTGCACATCGTCTTGAGAACGGCGATCTTCGTCTTCACTGATTTCTTTGTCTTTCAGCAATGCCTTCACTTTATCGTTAGCATCACGGCGCACGTTACGAATAGACACACGTCCCTGCTCTGCTTCTGCCCGCACGACTTTAATCAAGTCTTTACGGCGCTCTTCTGTCAGTGCTGGCAATGGAACACGGATAACTGTACCGGCAGACGATGGATTCAGCCCCAAGTCTGAAGTCATGATAGCCTTCTCTACCGCAGCACTCAGGCTACGGTCGAAAACAGTTAGCGCTAAAGTACGGGAGTCTTCTACTACAATGTTAGCCAATTGACGCAATGGTGTCGCCGTACCGTAGTACTCAACCTGAATACCATCAAGGATACTTGGAGAGGCACGACCCGTACGGATTTTACTAATGTGGTTCTGGAATACTTCCAGACATTTTTCCATGCGCACTTCGGCATCTTTTCTAATTTCGTTAATCACGTTGCGAACCCTTGGAAGCTGGTTACTTGGCTGGCCATAGCTTTTGAGTATAGCCGGTGAATATACAAACCAACTGTTGCTGGTTAAAGGGGCAGACAGAACAATCTGCTTACCCCTGATAATAAGGTCTGTCGCTTATTTAGCGATCAATGTCCCTTCATTCTCACCCATCACCACACGACGCAGGGCGCCGGGTTTATTCATGTTGAAGACCCGAATTGGCAGGTTGTGGTCACGGGCCAAAGTGAAGGCCGCCAGATCCATAACTTTCAACTCTTGTTCTAAAACATCCTGATAGGTTAACTGTTCGTACAATGTTGCGTCAGGATTTTTCACCGGATCTGCGGAGTAAACCCCATCAACCTTTGTTGCTTTTAACACAACATCGGCTTCAATTTCGATACCACGTAAACACGCAGCAGAATCCGTCGTAAAGAATGGGTTACCGGTACCCGCAGCAAAAATAACCACACGGTTATGACGCAGCAAGCTAATCGCTTCGGCCCAACTGTAATTATCACAGACGCCATTAAGTGGAATAGCAGACATCAGGCGGGCGTTCACATAGGCACGGTGCAAAGCATCTCGCATTGCCAGACCATTCATAACGGTAGCCAGCATTCCCATGTGGTCGCCCACTACACGGTTCATTCCAGCCTGTGCCAAACCGGCACCGCGGAATAAGTTACCACCGCCAATGACTACACCGACCTGAATGCCCAATTCAACCAGCTCTTTAACTTCCTGAGCCATGCGGTCCAAAACGCTAGCGTCGATACCGAAACCTTCTGCGCCTTGCAGGGCTTCGCCACTCAGCTTAAGCAGGATACGCTGATATACGGGTTTTGCATTGGTTGCCATGGTGTTGTGTCCTAAGCAGCAGTAATAATATTGGAGACTTGACCGTCAGATATTCAGAACAGCAGTGTGCGCTAAAAACTGAGCAGACTAAGCTTATACCCTAAACAATTCGAGTTATAGGAAGGCAGTCAACGCACTTGTAACTTGAAGTATAACGGGTATCGAGTGAATAAAATGGAACCGCCTATTGGCGGCCCCATTTTGAGCATTAAGACTGTTTGCTCATTGCTGCAACTTCAGCAGCAAAGTCAGTTTCAACTTTCTCAATGCCTTCGCCCACTTCAAAGCGGATGAAGTTTACTACATCCGCGTTGTTTTCTTTCAACAGATCGCCAACAGTTTTGCTTGGGTCCATAACGAAGTTCTGACCAGTCAGAGAGACTTCGCCAGTGAACTTACGCATACGGCCTTCAACCATCTTCTCAGCAATCTCACGTGGCTTGCCGGATTCGATAGCAATGTCCAACTGGATTTGGTGCTCGCGAGCAACAACTTCAGCAGGAACATCGTCTGGCTTAACATATTCAGGCTTGCTTGCAGCGATGTGCATAGCAATGTGCTTAACCAGTTCTTCATCAGCACCGGTTGCCGCAACCATAACGCCGATACGTGCGCCATGCAGATAAGTACCCAGAATGTCGCCTTCCAGTACAGCTACACGGCGAATGTTGATGTTCTCACCGATTTTAGCGACCAGGTTTGCACGTTGTTCTTCGAACTTAGCTTTCAGAACATCGATATCAGCGATTTTTTCAGCCAGAGCTGCGTTGATAACTTCTTCGCCAAATGCTTTGAAGCCAGCATCTTTAGCAACGAAGTCAGTTTCGCAGTTCAGTTCCAGAATCACACCGTACTTACCATCAGCGGAAACTTTAGCCAGGATGATACCTTCAGCAGCAATACGGCCTGCTTTCTTGGCAGCTTTAGCCTGACCAGACTTACGCATGTTGTCGATGGCCAGCTCAATGTCACCATTAGCTTCAACCAACGCCTTTTTACATTCCATCATGCCTGCGGCTGTACGCTCACGCAGTTCTTTTACCAAAGCAGCGGTAATAGCAACCATTTAAATTTCCTCGGTTCTCTTGTGAAGACAAAATCTCACATTAGATATGCAAAGGGGGCCTATAAGGCCCCCCTAACCAACATATTTCAATACCTGGTTAATAAGGGCTCACAACGAGCCGGACTTATTATTCAGCTTCTACGAAGCTTTCTTCCGCCTGAACGGCCAGATCTTGAGAACGACCTTCACGGACGGCGGTAGCAACAGCGCCTAGGTACAGTTTAACTGCACGGATTGCGTCATCGTTACCAGGGATGATGAAGTCAACGCCATCTGGATCGGAGTTAGTATCAACGATAGAGAATACCGGGATACCCAGGTTATTAGCTTCTTTGATAGCGATGTGTTCGTGATCAGCATCAACAACAAACAGTGCGTCAGGTAAACCGCCCATGTCTTTGATACCACCCAGGCTGTTTTCCAGCTTGTTCAGTTCACGGGTACGCATCAGCGCTTCTTTTTTGGTCAGCTTTTCAAAGGTGCCGTCTTGAGACTGGATTTCCAAATCTTTCAAACGTTTGATGGACTGACGAACGGTCTTCCAGTTAGTCAGCATCCCGCCCAACCAGCGATGGTTCACGAAGAACTGGTCGCAGTTGTTAGCAGCTTCTTTTACCGCTTCGCTTGCTGCGCGTTTAGTACCAACAAACAGGATCTTACCTTTACGGGAAGAAATTTTAGTCAACTCAGCCAGAGCTTCGTTGAACATTGGTACAGTTTTCTCCAGGTTGATGATGTGAACTTTGTTACGTGCGCCGAAGATGAAAGGTTTCATTTTCGGGTTCCAGTAACGGGTTTGGTGACCAAAGTGAACACCAGCCTGGAGCATGTCGCGCATGGAAACAGTTGCCATGATTAAAACCTCTATAGTATCAGTTGGGGTTATGCCTCCACGTGTCCCATAACGCCGACCCCATAAGCAATTGATAATAATCAAAAACTTTAGGGCACCCCGGCGAATGTGTCGACACGTGTGTGTTATTTACACATATGAGTGCGATTGGTATTGCCCGGCTAAACTGTCTATTTATCGTCAGAATACGTCATCAGAAGATTTGTATTCATTGGAATATAGTGCGGTTCGCCGGCGCGCTTTATACCATAAACAGCCATAACACACCAACTTTTGTTGTGTTTAGTGATGCCCTATAAAGGAAAATTTGGCAGCAAATTGCTTGGCTGATACCATTAGCCACAGATTTTTATTAATCGACAGTTATCTTTTCATTATCTGCATCTCATTAATAACGGCGGCTGGCTATTTACAGCCCCTACGGACACTTTTGCATGGCAATCTCAATCAAAACACCTGAAGATATTCAAAAAATGCGCGTTGCTGGCCGCTTGGCTGCTGAAGTGCTGGAAATCATCGAACCCTATGTGAAACCAGGGGCAACGACTGGTGAACTCGATCGTATCTGTCACGACCATATCACCAACCACCAACAGGCTATTTCTGCCTGCCTCGGGTATCACGGTTTCCCTAAATCTGTCTGCATCTCGGTAAATGAAGTGATCTGCCACGGCATCCCAAGCGATGAAAAAGTGCTGAAAGAGGGTGATATCGTCAATATCGACGTAACCGTGATTAAAGATGGCTTCCATGGCGATACCTCAAAAATGTTTATTGTTGGTAAGCCGACCATTCTGGGTGAACGTCTGTGCCGCGTGACTCAAGAGAGCCTGTACCTGGCGATTAAAATGGTTAAGCCGGGGATCCGTCTGCGGACTCTGGGTAAAGCTATCCAGAAATTTGTTGAAGCAGAGAACTTCTCCGTAGTACGTGAATATTGTGGTCACGGGATCGGTGAAGGTTTCCATGAAGAACCACAAGTTTTACATTACGATGCGGATGACGGCGGCGTAGTCCTGCAAGCAGGCATGGCCTTCACGATCGAGCCTATGGTGAACGCAGGGGATTACCGGATTCGGACCATGAAAGACGGCTGGACGGTAAAAACTAAAGATCGTAGCTTGTCGGCACAGTATGAGCATACTATTGTGGTAACCGATAACGGCTGCGAAATAATGACGTTGCGTAAAGATGACACTATCCCCAACATCATAACGCACGAGTAATAATGACAAGCCGGCACCGCCGGCTTCAGACTGCTGACAAACCCCGATGATGCGATCTTGAACGGTGAGGATAGGCAGAGGAGTAAAGAGTCCGCGCCAAGGAGGGCGCGGCTCGAGCCTACATGGATGTATTTACGGCGTCTTTACGATCTGCCTGTTCTCTCCGTCGCGGGCACTTTGTCAATAACCTCACTTTTTTATGGGCTGCGTTCCTCATCGGGTAAACATATGTCTGACAATCGCACCGAACACTCCCTATCGCTGACGCTCACATCCACTATTCCTGAGCAGCCCGCACTTCCCAGCACTTATCTTGATAGCGACATCAATTGCCCGACACTGAAGCAACGGCTTGAAGCTTTCCAGCGCTGGCAGGCAGAGGCATTTAATAGTGGCACCTGTGCCGAGGTATTAATTGCGGCACGCAGTGATTATATCGACCATCTATTACAGCGGTTGTGGACATTCTATGGTTTTGACAATGTGCCAGAAACAGCTCTGGTTGCGGTCGGTGGCTATGGGCGCGGCGAATTGCATCCATTATCAGATATTGATGTGTTAGTACTGAGTAAGCAGCGTCTGAATGATGAACATGCGCAACGAGTTGGCCAACTCATTACCTTATTGTGGGATTTGAAGCTGGAAGTTGGTCATAGTGTGCGCACACTGGAAGAGTGTTTGCTAGAAGGCCTCGCAGATTTAACCATAGCCACCAATATGATTGAGTCACGGCTGATTTGCGGTGATGTCGCCCTTTTTTTACAGATGCAAAAACATATTTTCAGTGACAGTTTCTGGCCCTCCCCTCAATTTTTCCATGCAAAAGTTGTTGAACAGCAAGAGCGTCATAAGCGCTATCACGGCACCAGCTATAATCTGGAACCCGATATCAAAAGTAGCCCCGGTGGATTACGGGATATCCACACATTACTCTGGGTTGCCCGTCGCCATTTTGGTGCCACATCGTTAAGTGAAATGGTTGATTTTGGTTTTCTCACCAACGCCGAGCGTAATGAACTGAATGAAAGCCAGAGTTTTTTATGGCGTATCCGTTTTGCGCTGCACCTGGTATTGACTCGCTACGATAACCGCCTGCTGTTTGATCGCCAACTGAGCGTTGCTCAACTTTTACGCTACGAAGGTGAAGGCAATGAGCCCGTTGAACATATGATGAAAGATTTCTATCGTATGACACGGCGTGTCAGTGAACTGAACAATATGCTGCTGCAATTATTTGATGAAGCCATACTGGCGTTGGATGCGAATGAAAAGCCGCGCCCACTTGACGAAGAGTTTCAACTGCGGGGAGATTTAATTGATCTCCGTGATGAGAACCTATTTGTTCGTCAGCCTGAAGCGATCATGCGGATGTTCTATCTGATGGTGCGTAATCAGGATATTAAAGGTATTTACTCCACCACTGTCCGGCGTTTGCGCCATGCCCGTCGTCATCTGAAAGCCCCTTTATGTCACATTCCTGAAGCTCGTAAGCTGTTTATGGCCATTTTGCGCCACCCTGGTGCCGTTTCACGTGCGTTACTGCCCATGCATCGTCACAGTGTTTTATGGGCCTATATGCCTCAATGGGGCAGTATTGTTGGTCAAATGCAATTTGACCTATTTCATGCTTATACGGTGGATGAACACACCATCCGGGTTTTGCTAAAAATTGAAAGCTTCGCGGATGAAGATACCCGGCCACGCCATCCACTCTGCGTCGAACTCTACCCTCGCCTACCTCAGCCTGAATTACTGCTGCTGGCCGCACTGTTTCATGATATTGCCAAAGGGCGTGGCGGTGATCATTCAATACTGGGTGCCCACGACGCGGTGGAGTTTGCTGAACAGCATGGGCTTAATTCACGCGAATCCCAATTAGTCGCTTGGTTAGTTCGCTGCCATTTATTGATGTCAGTGACCGCCCAACGTAGGGATATTCAGGACCCGGCCGTTATTCAGCAATTTTCTACCGAAGTGCAAAGTGAAACGCGCCTGCGCTATCTGGTCAGCCTGACCGTGGCAGATATTTGCGCCACCAATGAAAATCTATGGAATAGTTGGAAACAGAGCCTGTTACGCGAGCTTTACTTCGCGACCGAAAAACAGCTACGCCGCGGAATGCAAAATAGCCCTGATTTACGTGAGCGAGTACGCCACCATCGCCTGCAAGCATTAGCTCTACTGCGGATGGATAATATTGATGAAGAGGCACTGCATCGTATCTGGAGCCGTTGCCGAGCGGATTACTTCCTACGCCACTCGCCAAATCAACTTGCCTGGCACGCCCGTCATTTGCTGGAGCACGACTCAACCAAACCGCTAGTCTTGGTCAGCCGTCAGGCTACCCGTGGTGGTACTGAAATATTTATCTGGAGCCCTGACCGCCCATCACTCTTTGCCGCCGTTGTTGGGGAGCTTGATCGCCGCAACTTGAGTGTCCACGACGCACAAATTTTCACCAATCGTGATGGTATGGCGATGGATACCTTTATTGTATTAGAGCCGGATGGCAGCCCGTTGGCACAGGATAGGCACCCAATAATCAGCCATGCATTACAGCAAGCGATAAACCGGTCAGATTACCAACACCCGCCGCGGGTTAGGCGATTGTCACCTAAATTACGGCATTTCAGCGTACCAACCGAAGCTAACTTCTTACCAACCCATAACGAGCGGCGTACTTATTTAGAGTTAATTGCGTTGGATCAACCGGGGCTACTGGCACGTGTTGGCAAAATTTTTGCTGATTTGGGGTTATCACTGCACAGTGCACGGATCACCACTATCGGCGAGCGAGTAGAGGATTTATTTGTTTTAGCAGATAAAGATCGCCGTGCCCTGAGCCTTGAAACCCGTAGTGAATTAGCACAACGATTGGCAGATACTCTCAATCCAAACGATAAACTGTGATACAAATACCTTTTTAGTAATTAAAATTTCTTAAAGTTATTTTTTTACAATTCGCTTTTATTACGACTCATTTTTATTACAACCTATACCCCAGCGATTAGCGTTACAGGCAGCAGCGAATAACACTGTAATGTCAAGTAAGATAGGGTATATCGATATCAGGAAAGAGACCAAGATGCAGCAACTACAAAACGTTATTGAAACCGCCTTCGAGCGCCGTGCAGACATTACGCCAGCGAACGTAGACACCGTAACGCGCGAAGCGATTACCCATGTGATCGATTTATTGGATACCGGCGCTCTGCGCGTCGCAGAAAAAATTGATGGTCAGTGGGTAACACATCAGTGGCTGAAAAAAGCGGTACTACTTTCTTTCCGTATCAATGACAACCAAGTAATGGAAGGTGCCGAAACCCGTTACTATGACAAAGTGCCAATGAAATTCGCAGGCTATGATGAAGCGCGTTTCCAACGTGAAGGTTTCCGCGTTGTTCCACCTGCAACCGTGCGTAAAGGCGCGTTTATTGCCCGCAATACGGTGTTGATGCCTTCCTACGTCAATATCGGTGCTTTTGTTGATGAAGGCACCATGGTCGATACTTGGGCCACCGTCGGTTCTTGTGCGCAAATCGGTAAAAACGTCCATCTATCTGGTGGTGTTGGTATTGGCGGCGTCTTGGAACCACTGCAAGCGAACCCAACCATTATCGAAGATAACTGCTTCGTAGGCGCACGCTCAGAAGTAGTTGAAGGGGTTATTGTCGAAGAAGGTTCTGTTATCTCCATGGGCGTGTTTATCGGTCAAAGCACCCGTATTTATGATCGTGAAACTGGCGAGGTCCATTATGGCCGTGTACCAGCAGGTTCAGTTGTCGTCTCAGGCAACTTGCCATCGAAAGACGGCAGCTATAGCTTGTACTGCGCGGTTATCGTGAAAAAAGTTGACGCAAAAACTCGCAGTAAAGTCGGAATTAATGAGTTATTGCGCACCATCGATTAGAATTAAGAGTAGCGGGCTAATCACCCGCTATTTTTTCACCTTGTATACCAAAGTCATTGGCGACATTTTCCGCCATAATAGAAAGCTGTGGAATATAAAATCAAAAGGGTGGCGTTATGTATGACAATCTAAAAAGTTTAGGCATCACACAACCAGAAGATGTCGATCGCTATAGCCTGCGCCAAGAGGCCAATAATGACATTCTGAAAATTTACTTCCGCAAAGATAAAGGGGAGTTTTTTGCCAAGAGTGTGAAATTCAAATATCCGCGCCAACGCAAGACTGTAGTATCTGATAATGCAGGCCATGGCTATAAAGAAATCAATGAAATCAACCCTAATCTACGCTATGTCATTGATGAGTTGGATCAGCTTTGTAAGCGTGATCAGATTGAAGTTGATTTGAAAAGAAAAATTCTGGATGACCTACGTCACCTGGAAAGTGTTGTCACCAATAAGATTGCGGAAATTGAAGCTGATTTAGAAAAGCTCACCAATGGCCGCTAAATCAGGGTTGGCATAATAATCTCGGTAACCGAATACGTATTGTGACAACGAAAATTGCCACAATACGCAATAAAATCAATATATCAGCGTTACTGAAGCGAGTGACCCCATTGTTCCACCCATGGGGCAGAAACAGCCTCTGGCTCAGAGTGCTCAATAGCATCAATCTCTAACCTTTCGCCAATCCGCACCGCACCCTGCTCTTGCAATAACTCATCGAACGTACGCCCAGCACCACAGAAATTATCATAACTACTGTCGCCTAGCGCAATGACGCCATAGCGTAACTCGGGTTGGAACCCCACCTGCTCACGAACAGCGGCAAAAAGTGATGCGATACTATCCGGGAAATCGCCCTGCCCGGTGGTTGAGGTAATGATCAGAGCATAATGTTGGCGGTAATGCTGCCAGTCCTCTAACGTGCCTTCGTCAAATAACTTTACCTCATGCCCCTGATCTTTCAATATGTTCTCAGCTTCTTCTGCCACTAACAACGCATTACCGTAAACAGTACCAACAAAGATCCCAACTTGAGCCATAAAAGATATTCCTTTGTAGCCAAAAAATCATTCATTATCCTGACTGGTAGCCAGCGGAAACTCAACCCTTTCAAGATGAGGGGCGAGACCCGACCAGCCAAATTGTGACATCAACCCTTGCCAGGGTTCATCCCAACGAGCGCTGAGAGTAAGCACTTCATCGGTCACAGGGTGATTGAGGTGTAAATGACTGGCATGCAGCATTAACCGAGAACAACCAAAATGCTGAGCGACACCTCTGTTCTGACGTAAATCACCATGTGTACTGTCACCAATAATGGGGTGACGGATATGAGCCATATGCCGACGCAACTGGTGCTTACGGCCCGTTTCCGGTTTCAATGCCACCAAGCTATAGCGAGCGGTTTCATAGCGGCCAATCGCCAAAGGAACTTCCACTTGCGCTAATGCTTCATAATGGCTGACAGAAGGCTGTGGAGCCTTATCAGACTTAGCAAACTTATCCGCTATTTTATCCAGCTCTTCGGCCATCGCATAATCAACGGTGCCACCTTCCAATACATATCCGCGCACCACCGCATGATACGTTTTCTGAATCTGGTGTTGCTCAAATTGCAACGACAACATACGAGCCACATCACTGGACAATGCCATGAGTAATACGCCTGATGTCGGGCGATCAAGGCGATGAACGGTATAAACATGCTGACCAATCTGATCGCGCACCGTTTGCATAACAAATACCGTTTCATTACGGTCCAACCAACTACGATGCACTAACCAGCCGGCAGGCTTATTCACCGCAACGATATGTTCATCTTGATAGATAATTTCCAGCATTATTCACTTTCTTTATTCAACAGATCGTCAAGGCACCGTAATTGTGCCAGAAGCGCCGAGTAATCTGGCCGCCCATTACCGCTCAGAGCCTCTTCAAAATACGGCGTAATGGCAAAACGGGTGGGAAACGGGCTATTTAGCTCCAGTAATGCATACATCCGGGGGATAAACACCCACTGTAGCCACTGCTCTGCCGCCATAGTATCAATACTAAAAGGCTCGTTACTCTCAAAAGCTTCTGCTTCCGGTGGGGCGACTTGCCAGAGGTCAGCCTCCCGCATGGCAAACTCAATATCCTGTAAGCTTTGACGCACCCTATTTTCTGTATTCATCATTATGCTCTCAACCCAAAAATTACTACTTACCGGCACCTTCAACGGTGGGCAAGCATATCATTGAAGGGAGAATATGCCCAAATTAACACCATCGTCAATTGGTTCAAGTAACACAAGATCTATACAAAAAAAGGGGTACTGTTTTACCAGTACCCCTCAATTCGTTTTATAGCAATCCAGCTAAAATTGATGCTCCCTGCTCAATCCCTGAAAACTTTTCCGTATGGTTATACTAACCAGCAATCCATCGCAATGTTATACACCATCCCGGCGTTAATCCTTAGGTTATCCTAACCCACCAATCATCCTGAACTGGCTCTCAATCTCCATCCTGGAGGTGTCCCTTGTTTCATCCTGAAACGTCCCTTCACTCGTCCTAAGCAGTCCCTGTGTTCTTCATCCTGAAGCCACATCTTCCAGATGCGTTCCTTCTCCGCCAGATCCTATCCAGCGAGTAAAGGATCGCTTAATCTGCCAAGCGAGACAAGGTAGTGTAACAATAATGATGTATATACTTTTACATATGAAAAAATGAATATTTATAACGAAATGATTTTATTGGATATAAATCTAATACAAGAATTTTACATAGAAAGAATAGAAGTGATGTCTCACAGCTGGTGTGAGAGATCTCGCACACCAGTAACACACGAAGGAGCGAAAACTATGATGTTACTCAGGCAATACCGGTCGTAATGCATCTAAGAAGTGACTGAGCGTTGAAGCCAACAGTATGCGTTTGTCACTACCAAATTGCTCCAAAACAACATTCCCGCTAACGTTACACAATGAAGCCATCGTCATTTCCGACGAAGTGGTCGCTAAAAATAACGTTGGCGAGAGCTTTAACCTTTTCTGTGTAACTAAGTGGCCAATCAGATTTTCCTGTAAACGGATAAAATCATCCTCACTCCACACTTGCAACAATGTAAAACGGTGGTCTCCCAAATCGGCCATCATATCGCCAGCATATTGCTGAGTATAAAAATCATGAATATCGGGATGTAACTGAATCTCCAACGCCCGTTCAATATTGGCCAACGTCGCTTCTGGCAGAAATGCCTGAGGCTGCCAAAATACCTGATCCTCCCCCGTCTCCACAATACAAGGTGAAGGAACGCCATATAGCTCTTTACTGGCAGGCAGATGCCCGGTTTGCTGCTGCCATAAATCAATATAACGTTGAGTAAAACTGCAAAGTGCCGTTGAAACATTCAAATCCATTCTTATTCTCAGTATAGCGGCGGCTTGCCCTGCATCTGAGTGGTAACTGGCTCCACCTCAGAAATACAGTTAAGTGCGGCATAAATTGATAAACTAGCGCTATTGTACCGATCTCTCATCAAGGGAACAGCATGTCTTCGTATCAAAACCACAAGGCGCTGGCGGAACTGACGCTGGGCAAACCAACGGCTTACTGCGACCACTATAACGCCACACTGTTGCAGGCTGTACCACGCAGCATGAACCGTGAACCGCTTGGCCTATATCCAGACAATTTACCATTCCATGGTGCTGATATTTGGACGCTATATGAATTGTCTTGGCTAAACAGTAATGGCCTGCCTCAAGTTGCCGTTGGCGAAATAAGCTTAAACGCAGATAGCATCAATCTGATCGAGTCAAAAAGCTTTAAACTTTATCTCAACAGTTTTAACCAAACTGTTTTTGCCGATAAAGAAAGCGTGCGGATGACCTTACAACGGGATCTGGCTACCTGTGCTCAAGGTAACGTCAGTGTCGCACTGTATGATCTGGATGAAATAACGGGCCAACCCATCGCCAATTTCAATGGCGAATGTCTGGATAAACAAGATATTCGTATCGATAGCTATGAGTTCAATGCTGATTACCTGCAAGGTGCAGCGGGTAAAGATCATGTGGAGGAGAGCCTGGTCAGCCATTTGCTAAAATCTAACTGCCTGATTACCCATCAGCCAGATTGGGGCTCAGTACAAATTCACTACTGCGGCCCACAGATTGACCACAAGGCACTGCTGCGCTATCTGGTCTCTTTCCGCCACCACAATGAGTTTCATGAACAATGTGTAGAGCGCATTTTTAACGACATTATGCGTTTTTGTCAGCCAGAAACATTAACCGTTTATGCCCGTTATACCCGTAGAGGCGGGCTGGATATCAATCCATGGCGTTCCAACACAGATTTTGTACCGCTAACCGGCCGCCTGGCACGGCAATAAATGCGCGCCTGTGCGCAATATTACCGCTCACTGCACGTTAGTATTGGTAAAAAAAGAAAGACAACGTTAAGGTTAATTACAGTATTTTACAGCCTTTTCTGCTGTCCTACAGTGATACACCCTACAGTGATACACGGAATACCCCCTTCAGGGGCAAAGGAGTCATTTTGATTACACATGTCAGCCCGCTCGGCTCAATGGATCTGTTATCACAGCTCGAAGTGGATATGCTCAAACGTACAGCCAGCAGTGACTTGTACCGTTTATTCCGCAATTGTTCATTGGCAGTTCTCAATTCAGGTAGCCTGACCGATAACAGCAAAGAGTTGTTATCTCGCAATGAAACCTTTGATATCAACGTACTTCGCCGTGAGCGAGGAGTTAAACTTGAGTTGGTCAACCCGCCAGAACATGCGTTTGTTGACGGTAAAATTATTCGCTCATTACAAGCAAACCTGTTCGCGGTATTACGCGATATCTTATTTGTAAATGGTCAAATCGTCAGTGCGAACAACTTCCAGCATTTGAATATGGAAAGCTCCAGTCATTTAACTAACCTGGTCTTTTCTATTTTACGTAATGCCCGTGCCCTACATATTGATGAAGAACCCAATATGGTCGTGTGCTGGGGAGGGCACTCAATTAATGAAACTGAGTATCTGTATGCCCGTAAAGTGGGCAGCCAACTCGGTTTGCGTGAATTAAATATCTGCACCGGCTGTGGGCCAGGCGCGATGGAAGCCCCGATGAAAGGTGCTGCTGTCGGGCATGCTCAGCAACATTACAAAAAAGGCCGTTTTATCGGTATGACAGAACCGTCCATTATCGCTGCAGAACCACCAAATCCTCTGGTCAATGAACTGGTTATCATGCCGGATATTGAAAAGCGGCTGGAGGCCTTCGTCCGTATTGCTCACGGCATCATTATTTTCCCAGGCGGAGTGGGTACAGCAGAAGAATTACTCTATCTATTAGGGATTTTGATGAATCCGGAGAATAGTGAGCAAGTACTGCCACTGATTTTAACCGGGCCCAAAGAGAGTGCGGATTACTTCAAAGTAGTGGATGAGTTCATCATGAATACTCTGGGTGATAGCGCTCGTAAATACTACCAGATAATTATTGATGATCCGGACGAAGTTGCCCGTCAGATGAAGAAAGCGATGCCATTGGTGAAAGAGTATCGCCGTAATACTGGCGATGCTTATAGCTTCAACTGGTCTATTCGTATTGAACCAGACTTACAGCATCCGTTCGAACCAAACCATGAAAATATGGCTAATCTGGATCTGTCTCATAATCAACCACCGGAGAAACTGGCCGCAGCATTACGCCGGGCATTTTCTGGGATTGTGGCAGGTAATGTCAAGGAGGTTGGCATTCATGCTATTGAAGCTCATGGGCCATTTAAACTACATGGCGACCCGCAATTGATGAAGCAAATGGACCGCCTACTGCAAGATTTTATTGCTCAACATCGGATGAAGTTGCCAGGTAGCGCCTATACACCTTGCTATGAAATTTGTAGTTGATGAATAGATAATAGTATTTGATGAATAGATAAACTGTACCCAAAGTAATTGAAGTTGTAGTGAGGCAGCAAATAGCGGCCTCGTAGAGGCAAGGCCTATAAATAGGCCGAGTAACGAGAGCTGCTGCAACGCTACAACGTCAAATAAGAAGGGAATTCACTGGGTGACTAACGTTGCCCAACATTACTCTGGCTTAATGACTATTCAGCCCTTACATAAAACAGGTTATGCAAATACACCTTCTTATTGTCGATGCCCTGAATTTGATTCGCCGTATTCATGCGGTGCAGGGGTCACCTTGTATTAAGGCCTGCCAGCAAGCACTGCAACAACTGATTCAACACAGTCAACCCAGCCATGCCGTTGCCGTTTTTGATGAAGATGACCGCTCTGATAGCTGGCGACATCAATGCCTGCCAGATTACAAAGCTGGCCGCTCTCCCATGCCTGATAACCTGCAACAGGAAATGCCACTAATTCGCCAGGCATTTAATGAATTAGGGGTAGCATGCTGGCATTCACCCGGTAATGAGGCCGATGACTTAGCCGCTACTCTGGTGGCAAAAATCGCTGGCGCAGGCCATCAGGTAACCATCGTTTCTACCGATAAAGGCTATTGCCAGTTATTGGCTCCCAATGTCCAAATTCGTGACTATTTCCAAAAGCGATGGCTGGATATGCCGTTTGTGAAGCAGGAGTTTGGTGTATTGCCCCATCAATTACCTGATTATTGGGGGCTGGCGGGGATCAGCAGCAGTAAAATTCCAGGTGTCGCAGGCATTGGTGCCAAAACCGCTACGCTGCTACTGCAACAAGCCGATACGTTGGAAGTGCTCTATCAGAATCTGGAATCAATACCGGAGAAATGGCGTAAAAAATTACAACAACACCAACAGATGGCGTTTACCTGCAAACAAATCGCCACGCTGAAAACGGACTTATTATTGAGTGGCAATCTACAACAGTTACGTTTGAAAAAATAATATACGCATAAAAACTAAGGGGCCAATAGGCCCCTCAGACTGCTGACAAACCCCGATGACTCACTCTTGAACGGTGAGGATAGGCAGAAGAGTAAAGAGTCCGCGCCAAGGATGGCGCGGCTCGAGCCTACATGGATGTATTTACGGCGTCTTTACGATCTGCCTGTTCTCTCCGTCGCGGGCACTTTGTCAATAACCTCAGGGGCCAATAGGCCCCTTAAATATGATGTTACGCTATCGCTAAAACCTAATAACGCTCATCACGGCGGCCCGGTGCACCCGACCAGATACGACGGACATGTACCGTAACTTCTTCGCGGTCATGGTAGAGCTGTTTGGCATGGATATCAGCATTAATACCGTTTTCTTTCAACTGCTCATCCATCATTGCCAAATTTTGTACAACTTCTTCATAGCGCTTTTTCATTGGTAATTTCAGGTTGAAGATCGCTTCACGGCACCAACCATTGACTAGCCATTTAGTGATAAGCTGCGTGACCTTTGTTGGTTTTTCTACCATGTCACACACTAACCAATAAATATTGCTGCGGGTAGGCTCATACTTAAAACCGTCGGCACGGTGATGTGTGACCTGCCCCGTATCCATCAGGCTTTGTGCCATCGAACCATTATCAACCGCTTGTATCATCATGCTGCGTTGTACTAACTGATAAGTCCAGCCACCGGGGCAAGCGCCTAAATCGACAGCATGCATACCACTGGCTAAACGCTCTTCCCATTCATCTGCGGGGATAAATACATGGAATGCCTCTTCCAGTTTTAAGGTTGAGCGGCTTGGTGCATCGGATGGGAATTTAAGTCGAGGGATCCCCATGTAGAATGGAGAGTTATTATTGCTGTAAGAATAACCAACATAACAACAACCCGGTGCAATAAAGAACACATGCACCACTGGCCGATGTGCATTCTCTCGAGCGGACAGAATTTTCTGTTCACGCAAGGCGCTACGCAGAGGCACGGTCAGCTTACGGCAAAACTTGAGTAACTCTTTGCTTTCATTGGTGTCGGCCACCTCAACACGTAACTCGCCAGCTTTTTCAATAACGCCAACCAACATTCCCACGATCGGTGACACACGGTCTTCTGGGGGTAAGTCTTTCAATAACTCCCCCACCACCATCATTTGGCGGGCGAAAATAAACTCGCGGAACGGTATTTCACGGATGAGTCGATCCGCATCCTCTAACTGGTAGCATTCAAACAATACATAGCCACTGTTTTCTTTTACCCGTGCAAAACCAAAGATTTCGAGCTGTGCAGCCTTCTCTGTTATTTCTGCCGCACACTCTTTCTCAAAGCCGGAGCGGCAATATAAAGCAATTTTATTATTCATGGCGTTCTGCCCTTTTTCTTAGACGCAGTGCGCCAATCAACATCAAAATCCATCCCGCCAGAAAACATACTCCGCCTACTGGCGTGATATATACCCACAGTCTCAGGTGTGATAGAGCCAGGCAGTATAAACTGCCGCTAAAGAGTAGCGTTCCGAGCGCTAACAAGGCACCACTCCAGTAAAACCAAAGACTAACCTGCCGTTGCATCGCAACCGCTAATATTAGAATAACCAACGTATGGAACGCCTGATACTCCAGTCCGGTACGAATCCAGGCCATTTCATTCGGCCCCAGAGAGGTACTTAATACGTGAGCTCCGAAGGCGCCGAAAGCAACATAGAAAAAACCGCTCAGAGCGGAAAATATCAGCATTAAACGACTGTTCATCGTTACTAACCTTAAATTAGACAAAGTTATCGTTATATCGCCCGGTACACTCGCCCTATTGTATCGTGGCGAGTGACCATCGTGAATGGGTTGTCATTACTACGCAGACACTGTAATCAATCAAGTGCGGTGATTAACTAAACATTATAATTAACCAAACATTATAATTAACCAAACACTGTGATTGATCAGTTATCATAACGAAAACGTAACTTCTCCTGCTCACTGGCAGCCCTTGCCAGTATCCACTGACGGAAGGCGGCTATTTTACCCAGTTCTGCCTGACTGTCATGGCAAACCAGATAAAAAGCATTTTTACTCACCAAAACATCGTTAAACGGGCAAACCAATCGGCCCGCTTCGATCTCAGACTGAGCCATGACATTATTCACCAAAGCAATCCCTTGTCCATGAACCGCGGCCTGAACCACCATGGCGCTGTGGCTAAATATCGGACCTTGCTGCACATTAATCTGCGGTACCCCCAGTTGGCGGGTATACGCTAACCAGTCACGGCGTGAAGTATCATGCAACAAGGTGTGATTAGCCAGATCTGATGGTACTTTTAATCCATTCTCACCGGTTAGTAAGCTAGGTGCGCAGACTGGCAATAGGAATTCAGCATACAAGCGTTCTGTACGCAGCCCACTCCAATTGCCGCGGCCATAGAATATCGCGACATCCACATCATCAGCGAGCTTATCTTCTTCCCGATCCACCGCTTGGATCCTCACATCAATACCTGGGTAGGCCGCATTAAATCCTGACAAACGAGGAACCAGCCATTGAATGGCAAAGCTGGGCGGTAAACTGACGGTTAACGCCCCCTTAGCACTGCGCGCTTGCAACTTACGAGTCGCTTCATTAATAGAAGTGAAAATCTCTTTGATATCGAGGTAATAACTCTGCCCTTCTTCGGTCAACAGCAAAGAGCGATTACGTCGGCGGAACAATTTCAGCCCAAGAAAATCCTCCAGCGATTTGATCTGGTGGCTAACAGCGGCTTGAGTAACAAATAACTCCTCGGCTGCTTTAGTGAAACTTAGGTGACGGGCGGCGGCATCAAAAGCCCGCAAGGCATTCAGGGGTGGTAATCGTTTTGACATGAATTGGACACTTTTTTATAACGGCCCATCATCAGATGAAACCCTTTGTTTACTTATTAGTTTTTATAATCCGAGCCATTATAAATTGTCCATTGAGGATGCGCTAGTAAATACCTATAGTGACGGCACTTCCCCGAGCCGGAACGAAAAGTAGGTTTGGTATCCCAGGTACTGAAATGCTTTTGGCTTTGTGGTTGTGATGTTGTGTTTGCAAATGGTCTGGTATGCCAGACATAGTAGCTAAGCTACTGCTTTTTTTCACTTCCTGTACATTTACCCTGTCTGTCCATAGTGATTTTATGCAGCACCGCTATTTTGGCGGTGCTTTTTTTTATCCTATTTTCGAGATTAAATTTAAGTTGCTGCTGATACCTCCTAACGTTGTATCAGGCCTCTTTTCCCTCTCGGTTTAGCATTAAGCTCGTTATCTTTAGTCATTTTTTACTTCTTAGCGATTTACCTATTGTCAGACACCATTCATACCGGGGTGACTGATCATCTCTGTCTCATCGTCTACTTTCGGTTTACCATCAGCAACGATAGTGCAACCATCACTAATGTGTATAACGTCAATGTGTATAACGTCAGTATGCACAACATCATTGCTCAAACACGTGACCATGATAAAAGCAAAAAAATTCGAGGTCACTCACAGGATGCCAACAACAGTATGAAAGTTTTTAACCCAATAGATTTTCGTCGAGAATTCCCTGCGCTCAGTGATAAATTAACCTATCTGGACAGTGCGGCGACCGCCTTGAAACCACGCGCAATGATTGAAGCGACGCAGCAATTTTATCAGCAGGATTCAGCAACGGTACACCGCAGCCAACATCAATCGGCATTATCATTAACGGTTCGTTTTGAAAACACCCGCCAACAAGTGGCTGATTTTATTAACTCATCCACAGCAGAAAATATTATCTGGACACGCGGAACAACTGAAGCCATCAATCTGATCGCGCAAAGTTATGCCCGCCCCCGTTTACGGCCTGAAGATGAAATTATTGTCAGCGAAGCTGAGCATCATGCGAATTTAATTCCCTGGTTGATGGTAGCGGAGCAAACCGGTGCCAAAATAGTCAAATTACCGATTGGCCTTGATCACCTGCCAGATTTACAACAACTACCTCAATTACTTAATGAGAAGACACGCATCTTAGCGCTGGGGCAGATGTCTAACGTAACAGGCGGTAGCCCTGATCTGGCTCAGGCTATTAGGCTGGCTCACCAATATGACTGTGTTGTCGTGGTTGACGGTGCTCAGGGAATTGTTCATTGCCCAGCCGATGTTCAGGTATTGGATATTGACTTTTATGCATTCTCTTCCCATAAATTGTATGGCCCAACCGGCATTGGCGTGCTGTATGGGAAGACTGAATTATTAGAAGAGATGCCCGCCTGGCAAGGCGGCGGTAAAATGCTTACCCATGCATCATTCGGGGGCTTTACACCTCATGAAGTGCCTTATCGCTTTGAAGCGGGTACACCCAATATTGCTGGCGTTATTGGTTTATCAGCGGTACTCAAATGGCTGGAACATATTGATCTGGAAGAGGCCGAAGTTTATAGCCAAGGTTTAGCTACAATGGCAGAAAATAAGCTCGCACAATTACCGGGTTTTCACAGTTACCGTTGCCAGCAATCCAGTTTATTAGCATTTACTTTCGATGGTGTTCATCACAGTGATTTAGTGGCGTTATTGGCCGAACAAGGTATCGCACTACGTGCTGGGCAGCACTGCGCGCAGCCACTGATGGCAGCTCTGGGAGTCAATGGCAGTCTGCGGGCTTCTTTTGCGCCTTATAATACACCCCAAGATGTTGAAATGCTTTGCTCTGCGCTTGATAAGGCATTGGAACTGCTTCGAGACTAACTGCTGCCAACGATCGTTTCGATATACCCTAAATAATTCCAGTGGCAAGGGGGCGGCAATCAAGTGACCGAAAGCAGTCAACATACAAGTAACTTGAAGAATGGCGGGTGTAAATATCAATATGAAAATAAGATGAGAATATGATGATTGCCCCACATCCTTTTGGCCATGACATTACGGCTACTGACCTGATCGAAAAATTCAGTGTTCACAAACAGTGGGAGGATCGCTACCGTCAGTTAATTCTGCTGGCCAAGCAACTCCCACCGCTGCAGGATACATTGAAACAAAATGGGCTAGAATTGACGGGTTGTGAAAACAGAGTCTGGCTCGGACACCAACATTTGCCAGATGGCACGTTGCATTTCTATGGCGACAGTGAAGGCCGTATAGTGCGGGGGCTACTAGCCGTGATTCTAACCGCCGTAGAGGGGAAAACACCACAACAGGTGCTGGCCGCAGACCCCTTGGCCCTGTTTGAGCAACTGGGGCTGCGCCAACAACTCAGCACCTCGCGAGCTAACGGGTTACAAGCACTGGCTCAAGGTGTACGAACCATCGCGGCCAAATACGCAGAACGATAACTCTATACAGAATAATAATTATATAGAAAAATAAGCGATTATGACGCAGTGGCGGCTGACTCATGCTGACGGGCCGCTTTAGCCATCATCTTCTTCAATACATGGGACACAGCAACAAAGCCAAACGTGGCAGTGACCATCGTTGCCGAACCGAATCCAGAGGTACAATCCATTTTTTTAGGTCCTTCGGCAGTGCTACGGGATGCACACACAGAGCCATCGGCTTGTGGATAGACCAAAGGCTCACTGGAGAAAACGCAATCAATACCCAGCTTGCCTTTGCTATTTTTCAACACGTTAAAATCATTTTTCAGTCTTTCGCGCAGTTTAGCAGCTAAAGGATCTTGGATAGTTTTAGCCAGATCAACCACTGCAATACGGGTTGGATCAATTTGCCCACCCGCTCCACCGGTAGTCACCACTGGGATTTTATAGCGACGGCAGTAAGACAATAGCGCAGCTTTTGGGCGCACACTATCAATTGCATCAATAACATAGCTGAAATTCTTATTTAAAAGCTCAGCGACATTATCCGCAGTAATAAAATCATCAATACAAGTCACATGGCATTCAGGATTGATGGCCAGAATACGCTCGGCCATGACGTCTGTTTTAGCCTGCCCTATGTTGTGGCGCAGAGCATGGATTTGACGGTTAGTATTCGTGACACAAACATCATCCATATCAATTAGTGTAATCGCACCGATACCAGTACGCGCCAATGCTTCCGCCGCCCATGAACCTACGCCGCCAATACCGATGACACAAACATGCGCCTGTGAAAAAAGCGCCAATGCTTGTTGGCCATAGAGGCGTGCAATACCACCAAACCGCTGTTGGTAAGCTTCGGAATAGGCTGTGCTCATAGACTTGTTACCTTAATAACGTAGAAATAATAAATGGCTTCAAAAAATACTCTTCGTACTCAATAAGATTCTAAGTACTCATGGAAAAGCGGGAGGTTATTGACAAAGTGCCCGCGACGGAGAGAACAGGCAGATCGTAAAGACGCCGTAAATACATCCATGTAGGCTCGAGCCGCGCCATCCTTGGCGCGGACGCTTTACTCCTCTGCCTATCCTCACCGTTCAAGATCACGTCATCGGGGTTTGTCAGCAGTCTGAGCGGCCGATTGGCCGCTTAATCAAAACAAATGTTTACCCTGCATATCCGCTGACTTATCGATCCTGATTATTCACCAGTAATGACGAATCATTGCTGGCAGGCTCGCTCTGCGTGCCACCTTTATAAGCAGTGAACAACGGACCACTGCTTTGTGCATTTTTCAGTACCCAGACCCGGCCATAATGGTTGTAGAACCCAGCGGCCTGACCTGCCTCATGACCAATCCCCTGATAAATATCAAAATGTTGGCCTTTTATTGCGCCCCCAACATCCAATGCCACCATCAGACGCATTTGATATTTACCGGTAAATTTTCCTTGGTCATCAAGTACAGGCACTTCTGCCAACAGGGTGGTACCCGGCGGAATCAGTGATTTGTCTGATGCCACAGAGGCTTTAGCAATCAATGGGACCGCACTGGCTCCTTTAACTGGCGCATACATTACCGGTTTAAAGAAAACGAAAGAGGGATTCTGCTCCAACAACTCTCTGACTTCAGCTTCACTGTGGTTTTCAGCCCATTGACGGATAGCCTGCATCGACATATCAGCCCTTGCTACTTCACCGCGATCAATAAGTACTTTGCCGATACTGCGGTAAGCGTGACCATTTTTACCCGCATAACCGAAGAATGTCAGAGGCCGCCCATCACCATAATCAACATAGCCGCTGCCCTGAACTTCCATCATGAAATTGTCTACCAGTGAATTGGTATACGCGATGATTAAATTACGGTTATCCAGCGCACCAGCATAAATCGCCGCCCGATCCGGTAAACGGCGTTTTCCTTTAGCAGGCATACGATACAGCGGATGACGGAATTCGCCTTGTGGCGTGTAGCGGGCCTGAAGCACAGGTGTGTAGTAACCGGTAAATTGTACGTTACCGAAGTTATCTACACCTTCCATCTGATAAGCATTCAAACCAAACAAACTCAACTTACTGGTATCAGCACCAGCCAGCATCCAGTTTTGTACCGCATTGAATGTATCGCTGTTGCGGTTATACAGACCCAGTGAAGACTGATTAATCACTTTCACCTGATCAGAATAATCTTTGGCGTTGACTGGCTTACCTGTCGCATTGGGTTCATTCACCAGTTCCAGTGATTGCTCCAGACGACCATCCTTATATTGTTGCCCACGATCGGTTGGCCGTGATTGGCAACCAGCCAGAACGGCAATCATTATTCCACTCAGTAGGTATTTGCCCCAACGACTTGTCATTTCACGCCTTCTCTTTAACTCATTTTATCTACCGGCGAACGATAACAAACGCCTATGGATAAAGGAATCAGCAGGCAGAAAAAAATCTCAATGACTGTTATGGAGAAAAAAAAAACAGATAGACGATAAAATAATCGAAAAAACATATTTACAGGAATTTTATGGTAAAACTACTTGCAACAGATCTCATCCAGAGTATAGTGCGCTCAATCGGACGCGGGGTGGAGCAGCCTGGTAGCTCGTCGGGCTCATAACCCGAAGGTCGTCGGTTCAAATCCGGCCCCCGCAACCAACCGATACTGATTACCAGCAGTATCAAATGTAGTTCGATAGTGTTGAAATTTAAGATGTATTCAGTAAAATAGCGGTACATTTGAATTAAGAAGTGGTAAAGAGTTAAGCGATAAAAAGCTGACTTGTATAAAACTGATTAGTGCAGAGTTAATAGTGTAATGACGGACGCGGGGTGGAGCAGCCTGGTAGCTCGTCGGGCTCATAACCCGAAGGTCGTCGGTTCAAATCCGGCCCCCGCAACCAATTACATTATAATATCGTGAAAGAAACAGCAGTAAGATAGAAAATAAGTATTAAGACGGACGCGGGGTGGAGCAGCCTGGTAGCTCGTCGGGCTCATAACCCGAAGGTCGTCGGTTCAAATCCGGCCCCCGCAACCAATTCTTAATCATATTGATATCATCATTAGGCACCCTATCGGGTGTTTTTTTGTTTCTGGCATTCTATGCCTTCCCTGGCACTCCCCTAAGCGCAAGTGCTTATCTGCGCCTGCTACATAATAGCTTCGCCCTAGTGCATTGAACTATAACCACGCTATTTATAGTCACTCTATTTTTGACAGAAACACCCATTATTTTACAGAAATACCAATCACAATCGCGCCATTGCCCCACCATTAGCGAAATACGCTTTAATACCAGAAAAAATAGATTCCGCTATCTGTTGCTGAAAACGACTGGTGCGTAATTTCCTCTCTTCTTCCAAATTACTGATGAACGCAGTTTCTACCAGAATTGATGGGATATCAGGTGCCTTTAATACCGCAAATCCTGCTTGATCGACACGATTTTTGTGCAATTTGTTGATTTTACTCATCCGACTCAGTACTTCTTTACCAAACTTCAAGCTATCGTTGATAGTTGCGGTTTGTAATAAATCAATAATGGTATGGTCAAGATAAGGGTCACCACTTTTGCTAACCCCACCAATCTGATCAGCCTCATTTTGTGTCTGGGCCAGAAAACGAGCGGCAGCACTGGTGGCTCCTTTGGTCGATAAAGCAAAGACCGAGGAGCCACTCGCCGCCCGATTGGTAAAAGCATCGGCATGAATCGAAATGAATAAATCCGCACGAAGCTTACGTGCTTTTGCCACGCGTACTTTCAGTGGGATAAAGACATCTTCATTACGAGTCATAAACACCCGCATATTGGCTTCTTTCTGAATCAACGCCCGTAGCCGACGGGCAATTTGTAGCACGACGTCTTTTTCCTTGGTTTTATTTTTGCCAATAGCCCCCGGATCTTCCCCGCCATGCCCAGGATCCAACATGATAATAATGGGTCTGTCACGCCCTGCTTTACCTGCTTTGGGCGTTTCTGGTGGCAAGGTTCGATCCACATTACCTTTATTATAATCCTCCAATAGGGCCAGCAGAGGATCATCTTCTGCCGATGTGCCCCCCTCAGCAGGGTACAGATCGACCACCAAGCGATTACGAAATTCAGCGAAAGGTTTTAGAGTAAATAATTGAGGGCTGATACTTTGCTTCAATTCCAATACCAAACGGACAGTATTTTTATCAAACTGCCCTACCCGCGCCTGTTTAAGATAAGGGTCAGCGGATTGAACTTGCCGACTGATCTCTTTCAATACGCTATTTAGCTGTACGCCTTCAATATCAACAACAATACGATCAGGATGAGTTAAGGCGAATTGGCGGTACTTCAGTGGTGTATTTGACTCTAATGTGACTCGGGTGTAAGTAGAAGAGGGCCATACCCGGACAGCGACAATATGTGAAGATGCGGCAAATCCAACCCGGCTTATACTCAGCATCCAAGCTGCTGCGGCACCTTGTAATAAACGGCGACGACCAGAATTATGATTTGAATCTGCCATGTAACTCCAAAGTAACAACTAAAATCTAATAAAAAAACAAACCAAAAAAAATTATGAGGAAAAACTTTAACGAATCAATTTAATGCTGTCATTAGAAAAACATCTTTATGTTACTCAGTTTATTAATGCATACACTTTATGTATATGCAGTTAGTATCAATTTCGTGCTTGCCATCTTGGTCAAAAAAGAATAAAAATACAAAAATACCGAATAAAAATTCAAAAGAGGATCTGCCGTGAAGGAACGTAGTACCGAACTGGTTCAAGGATTTCGCCACTCAGTTCCCTATATCAATGCGCACCGCGGCAAGACATTTGTTGTCATGTTGGGTGGCGAAGCGATTGAACATGAAAACTTCTCTAGTATCGTCAACGATATAGGCTTATTGCATAGCCTTGGGATCAGATTAGTCGTGGTATACGGTGCCCGACCACAGATTGACAGTAATCTGGCAGATCATAACTACGAACCTATTTATCATAAACATACCCGTGTGACTGACGCCCGGACTCTCGAGATGGTCAAGCAAGCAGCCGGTTTATTACAACTGGATATCACAGCCAGACTTTCAATGAGTTTGAACAACACCCCACTGCAAGGTGCACATATCAACGTAGTTAGCGGTAACTTTATCATTGCTCAACCGCTAGGTGTGGATGATGGTGTTGATTATTGCCATAGTGGGCGTATCCGGCGCATTGATGAAGAAGCGATTCATCGCCAATTGGATAATGGTGCTATCGTTTTGCTGGGGCCTGTTGCGGTATCGGTCACGGGTGAGAGTTTTAATCTCACATCAGAGGAAGTTGCGACTCAGTTAGCCATCAAACTGAAAGCTGAGAAAATGATTGGATTCTGCTCATCGCAAGGGGTGACTGATAGCGAAGGTAATATTATTTCAGAGCTGTTTCCAAACGATGCGCAAAAGCGGATTGAAGACCTGGAACAAGATGGGGATTATAATTCGGGCACAGTACGTTTTCTGCGTGGCGCAGTTAAAGCATGCCGCAGCGGTGTGCGCCGTAGCCATTTACTCAGCTATCAGGAAGATGGTGCTCTGATTCAAGAACTCTTCTCCCGTGACGGTATCGGTACCCAGATTGTCATGGAAAGTGCGGAGCAAGTACGCCGAGCCACTATCAACGACATCGGCGGTATCTTGGAACTGATCCGCCCATTGGAACAACAAGGGATCTTGGTGCGCCGTTCACGTGAACAATTAGAGATGGAGATCGATAAGTTTACTATTATTGAACGGGATAATTTAACTATCGCTTGCGCCGCCCTCTATCCGTTCCCTGATGAACATATTGGTGAAATGGCTTGTGTCGCGGTCCATCCAGATTATCGCAGCTCCTCCCGGGGAGAGATGCTACTGAATAGGATAACCAATCAGGCGCGGCAAATGGGCCTTAAAAAGCTGTTTGTGCTGACCACACGCAGCATTCACTGGTTCCAGGAACGCGGTTTTACACCTGCAGAGGTAGATGTTTTACCCATTCAAAAACAGGAGCTGTATAACTATCAGCGCCGTTCAAAAATCTTGCTGGCCGACCTGTAACCGCCACCTTAATCCTTTTGTACTTGCGTACTTGAAATTAGGGGCAGTGGCAGTGCCTATATTCACTCACTCAGATCACTTATTTGAAGTAGATACCTCAGGGCGCTTATGCCCTGAGGTTATTGGCGATTTAATTTATTCAAGCGATCAACTAGCCCGCTCAGCCGGAGAGTCGGTGTGCGTATCGCATTACTTAGCACGGCATCGCTGCAATAAAGCGTCAAATGTTGGCGGGCGCGGGTAATTGCGGTATAGACCAATTCACGGGTTAACACCGGCATAAACGTGTTAGGTAGTACCAATGCTGTGTGTTCAAACTCTGAACCCTGCGATTTGTGAACCGTCATGGCATAAGCGGTTTCATGGCTGGGGAGGCGACTAGGTTGCACTGACTTTATATTGCCATCGGGCAATTGAAAATATACCCGTAGCTCGCCTTCACTGTCATGTAAGGCAATACCAATATCTCCGTTGAATAAACCAAGTGCGCTGTCATTAAGTTCTATCATCACTGGCCGCCCAACATACCAACGGCCAGAAGGCCCTGGTGAACGGATAATGAATCCTTTACGATGTAAAACCTGTTCAATGCGTTCGTTTAAGCCACTGACACCGAATGGCCCAGACCGTAATGCGCACAGAAGTTGATAACGGCCAAATGCTGCCAGTACCTCTGCCGCAGGTGCTAACGCAGCCACCCGCTCGAGGTAATGCTGATAGCCCACAGCACAAGCCTCCAAAAGTACCTGATAATCTTCCTCATCGACCAGAGGGAAGCGTTCAACATCAGAATATGCACCGTTTAATACGGATAAAGCATGCCGATACTCCCCTGCATTAACTGCCAGAGCAAGCTGCCCAACTCCCGACTTTTCATCGAAACGGTAACTTTTACGCAGTAAACACAAGCTATCGCGTACATTCGCTGAATCAGAATAGGTTTCATCTGGCTGCACTTTACTGGCTAATACATCATTAGTTAACAAATAGCCCGTTAACTGAGTTAATTGCTGTGCCCGTTGCTCGCTGTAACCTAATTCGGCAAAACGGCAGATATCACCTAGAACTGCCCCCGCCTCAACAGATGCCAGTTGGTCACGGTCACCAAGGAATATCACCCTGGCCTTGGCAGGTAAGGCCGCAATTAAGCGCGCCATCATAGGTAAATCAACCATTGATGCTTCATCAACGACCAGTACATCAAGACTTAATGGATTACCACGGTGGTAACGCAGGCGCTGGCTATTGGGCTGAGCACCCAGTAAGCGGTGCAAAGTCGAAGCCTGATCAGGGAATAATTTACGTTCATCATCAGTAAGAGAGAGTTGCCGAATAGCTTTGCCCAGTGATTCAGTAAGACGTGCAGCGGCTTTACCGGTTGGTGCAGCAAGTTGAATACGTAAACGTTGCCCCTGGCTAAGCCGTATCAATGCCGTCAAAAGTTTGGCAACTGTGGTGGTTTTCCCCGTGCCCGGCCCGCCGGAAATAACTGAAATTCTACGGGTAGCCGCAACCGCTGCCGCCACTTTTTGCCAATCAACCTCACTACCAGCACAACCAAACAAAGCGTCTAGCGTCTCCCGTAATAGCGATTCATCAACAGAAGTGGCAATACCTTTACTGGCCATAAAATCACTATCTCTGTTCATAAAAACAGAGTCACTGGCAATAAATTGGACAACATCTCCTTCGTACTGCCACATTCGTTGCAGATATAAACGTTCCTGCTGTAGCACTAATGGTGTTGGTTGCGAGCCATCACTGACTACCGCGGAGTTTTGTAATGCCTGTAGCCACTGCGTTCTATCTGGAGAACCCGCCGCCTGCCATAGCGCCAGTGATAAATCGGGTTGCCGCCCACCAAATAACAGTTCTGGCTGCAAATAATGTAATGGCAGGCAAACATGACCGGCCCCTGCTTCTGCACTAAGGATCGCGGCGACCAGTTGTAACTGCGGGTTATCATCACCGGCAATCATTCGTGAAAACTGCACATCCAGTGGGCGCAATAAGCGGTCTCGAGCAGCCTGAGCCAATAACGTCATCATCGTGATGCCCTCTCGTCGCTGTGGATGGCGTTGCTACAGTTGTTGTCACTAGCAATTGCGTTACTGCCGATTGTGCCACTGAATAAGTGATCCATTTCTTCAATCAGTTTCTGTTCAGGCCGGCAATTAAAAATACCGTGCCCTGGATGCTGCTGACCAACGCCGCGCAAGAAGAGATAAATAACCCCACCAAAGTGGCGTTGATAGTCATAATCTGCCAAGCGATGGCGTAAATAGCGGTGTAAAGCCAAAGTATAAAGTTGATATTGCAGATCATAGCGATGTTCAGCCATCGCTTGCGTCATCGCCTCAACGGTATAAGCACTACTGTCTTCACCCAACCAGTTGGATTTGTAATCCAGTAAGTAATATCGCCCCTGCCAGCAAAAAACCAAGTCAATAAATCCTTTGAGCATCCCTCTAACCTGTTGAAAATCCAATGCAGGACACTGTCGAGAGAGAGGATCATACTGTTTGATTAAACGGTCTAATACCTCAGCACGTAGCAGGCTATCGATTGGTAGATAAAATTGTAGCTCTGCCTGTTTGCTCTCTGGCAACAACCCAGCCAAAGTGGCCCCAGTATCATTAAGTGGCGTTTGCACAATATCATTTAGCCATTGGTGTAACACGGGTGCCCACTGTTCGCTAAAACCCTGTAGCTGTAACCGCTCAGATAACCACTCCAGTTCAATCGGTTGACTGAAATCTAATGGCTCAAGCAAATCATGTAAGAAAGTCCCTGGGGCCGCCCCCCGAGGGAAGGTATGAGGTGTTAAATGGCCTTCTGTCACCACCGCCTGTTCACCTACGGCATCAATATCCAACCGTGGCAGCAACACCTGTAATGGCGCGCCCAGAGCTTGCGATACGTCCCCTGTTGTGGAGCCATATAGCTTCTTTGTGGAGCTAGACTGCTGTAACCCGGAATAGCTGGTTATGCGCCAATAATCTTGCATTTGCCGGGTAAAATGACGTGCAGTAAGTTCAGGCAAGGCTTTAGGCTGTGGTTGCCAAGGTTTATCATCAGATGGCTCAACAGGCGAAACGCAAATATCGCCATTAGATGAGAGCGCTAAGTCAGTTAACTTTTCTCTTAGATAATGAGCATCACTAGGTTGACCATGCTGGATCAAATAGCCTAACGCACTGCGATGCATATCGCTCTCGCCTTGCTTTTTCCTGCCACCTTTAATCAGCGGTGCAATGCCCACGCTGCAATGATAAACCGAACGCGTCAACGCGACATACAATAGCCGTAAATCCTCAGCCAGACGTTCTTCTTCAGCTAAAGCCTGGCTTTCTTCATCAGCATTAAGATCAAGTAAAGCCTCAAAGCTATGTCGGTCATGGTAAAGCACATTTTGTTGTTGCCGGAAATTACCGATAAAAGGCAACCAAACCAATGGATATTCCAACCCTTTCGATTTATGGATAGTAACCACTCGAACCAAATGACGATCACTTTCCAAGCGTAATTGTTGACTATCTGACTGGGGATTAGGTCGGGCGATTTGCTGTGCTAACCAGCGAATTAGTGCGTGCTCACTATCCAGTTGCGAGGCGGCCTCTTGTAGTAATTCCCCCAGATGTAGTAAATCTGTCAGCCGACGCTCCCCACCGGGTGTCGCCAACAAGTTTTCAGCTAAATGGCGGCGGGCCATCATCTCCCGCAGCATGGGTAATACCCCACGTCGCTGCCAATGATGGTGATAGTGATCAAACTCATCGACCAGCGCATCCCAGGCTCGCTCATCGTGATTTAACTCATCCAACATTCTTGCATCCAACCCCAAGATACCCGTAGCCATAGCACTACGTAGTGCACGTTCCTGCTCTGGTGCTAACACGGCTTGCAGTATCCACAAGAGATCTTTTGCTTCTGTAGTATCAAAGACACTGTCACGATTAGATAAATAGACCGATGGGATCGCCAGCGCACTGAGCGCATCACGTATCAATGCGGCCTCTACCCGGCTACGCACCAGTATGGTTATATCTGATGCCTGAACCGGTTTTGGTCCTTTCGTGGTCAGTAGTGCTGCTTGCCCCTGCTGACCTGCAGTCAACCAATCACGAATTTGTGCTGCACATTGTCTAGCCATTGATTGTTGGTACTCACTTACACCAACACCGTCACCGGGTTGCAGCCAAAAGTGTAGCGCGGGTTGTTTTTCTCCTTTAATTTCAAAGGATAAATCATGGTTCTTTTCGGCGGCAGCGACCTTAATAAAGGGGATCTGCTCAAATAAGAAAGGCGTATTAACCAGACTAAATAGCCTGTTCACTGATTGCACCATGGGAAAAGAAGAGCGCCAGTTAGTTTCCAATGTGTAGTGGGCGCTTACTTCTGAACGGGCACGAATATAGGTAAATATATCTGCACCACGAAAAGCATAAATAGCCTGTTTAGGATCACCAATCAACAATAAAGCGTACCCTTCTTGCCCACCATAAACGGTGTGGAAAATGCGGTATTGTTGTGGATCGGTATCCTGGAATTCATCAATCATTGCAACGGGATAGCGGGCACGAATAGATTGGGCGAGCAACTCGCCACCCGATTGCTGTAATGCGGCATCTAACTTACTGAGTAAGTCATCAAACCCCAGCTCAGCACGCTGCCGTTTTTCCTGCTGTACAGAAAACCGTATTTCGCCGATGGCTCGGGCTAAAATAAGATCCCTCAACGTTAGGGGCTGCTCAAATATCGAGTCTATAGCACTAAATAAAGTATGTTGTGGAGCGGCCCCCTTCTTGGTTTTCTCTAATAACACCGACTGGCGAAATTTTTCCAGTTCTTTAGGTAATTGATAATCTTCCGTTTCCTGCTCCGCCCATAATCCTACCTTTTCCAGCCAGTTAGGTAAGTGCTTGCTGCTATAACTGCGTTTATCAACGCCAGAACGACTAATTAACGCTTCTAATTCAGAGGCGGCTAAACGCCACTCTGCTTTGAGTGCATCAATCTGTGTCACAACGTGCTGATGGCGGCTGAGGATCGTTTCATCGTCACCGGGCGCTTGCCGAAACTTTGGCGTTTCACCTTGTAAGTAAGCACTCAGATCACTGAGTAATGCCTCCGGCCCGCTCCACTCCTGACTTACTGCCCGTGCGATGACTAAGGGAAGCGGATAACAATGACGCCGCCAAAAGTCAGCACAGGCCTGCCGCCATAATGGGAGTTCATCCTGAACTAACGTTTGTTCAAACAAAATGCCGGATTCAAAAGCGTTATTTGCCAGCATTCTTTGACAGAAGCCATGAATAGTGTAAATCGCGGCTTCATCCATCTGACGCTCAGCCGCCAATAATTGCGCGGCGGCGGCGGCCAAATCGGTGATTTCGGCTAATAGAGCCTGGTGCATTGGGTCATCACTGACTCCCCGTACGCAAGCGATACGCAACCCATGGATATTATCGCGAATTCGCCCCCTGAGCTCTTCGGTCGCAGCTTCAGTAAAGGTCACCACAAGGATCTCCTCCACCATTAAAGGGCGAAGGAATGCAGCATCACCCCCTAACCCAAGCAACAATCTAAGATAAAGGACCCCGATGGTAAATGTCTTACCAGTACCGGCAGAGGCTTCTATCAGCCTCTCGCCATATAGGGGAAGCGTCAGCGGTTCAAGCCGCTGGGGAGTCGTGGGTGTCATGGAGCCAATACCTTCTGCGGCAGCGTAGCCTGTAAAGAGGAGGTGGTAGGATAAGTTTTCCATCCCTCCGGTACCGCGAACCCTCCGGCCTGCCCCTGACCTTTAACTTGAGAAAGCAGTGCCAGACCTTGTGGTTTAATTACCGCTTGCTGGAAGAAATCCGCCAGTTCATTAGCAGTAAGCTGTTTCACTTGAGCAATCATCTTCTCACGGCTATCAAATGCAAAGTTATTGCGATTGAAGTCATTACTGTAGCGCCCAGCCTCTTCATCTAATGTCTGTGGCCTTTGCAATAATTGATTGACCAGCCCCTGCTTATATTGTTCAAAATCATCGGGCTTCATTTCGCGCAGGCGTTTTTCAGCTTGTGGATAGAACGCGAGGTATCGCTGGTAAAGATAATTAGGTTCCTTACTGTTACTTTGCAGTAAGAAGCCGATACCCCATTGATGACCAACCGATATTGGGAAAGAAAATACGGCATAACCAAGCTGTTCTTCTGTGCGTAATTGATCGTAGAACCATGGTTGAATGATCTGCCCTAACAAGGCGCTACGTGCTACACCAGCAATTTCTGTATAGCCAGTAGGGACATAGACTGCCGCCAAAGCTGCGTCAGAACTACTGCCGACCCGTTCCATATTGGCCAACTGTGTTTTCTCAATGATGACATCTTCACCGACCCACCAAGTCGTTCCGATTAAATTCAGCTGTTTTTTCAGCGATTCAGTGAGTTCTGTGACTTGTTCGGCTGTCATATTGCCCACGGCCAAAACTTCTATCGCAGACTGTTTCAGTAAATCATCCCGATAGGTCAGCACATCCTGCACACTGATGCTATCAAGTAGTTTACGTCGCTCACTTCGCTCCGAATAAGGCACATTAGATAGCAGCTTAGCGGGCTGAATAGCCAACTCATAAGCTTTGCCTTTCTCTGCCACGTCTAATTGCTCACGATACCAAGATTTGGCCTGCACCAATTGCTCTTCTGTTGGTGTAAAACTGGCATAGCCTGCAACCAAAGATGTCAGTAACTGCGGCATACGCTGTGTAAAGCCATCAGCATTAACATACAAACCATTGTTCGGTGCGGTAGAGAAACTGATCCCGCCAATAGAGGCCTGGTAACTCAGTTGGTCAAGTGAGAGACCCGCAAGGTAATCCGTCAGGGCAAAAAGCACCTGATGGCGAGCTGAGTCCAATGCATGAGGGTTGCGGAAAGCAACCGTAATATCGGCTTTTGGTTCGTCAGCAAAATACTGACTTGGCATGTAGAACACCCGTAATCCTGGCTGGTCTGCCACATTCTGTGGGCGGGTAATGTTCTTATCTGCTTTGATCAGAGTGAAATTATCAGGAATATACGAGTTAAGTGCTGGCAAACTTAGCGCAATTTTTTGCCCTAGTTGCTGCCATTCTTTCATCCGCTGTGCGCCTATTTTATCAACCTGATAAGGTGCATCGACAAAATAAGCGACTTTGTTGTGCGGTTCTTCAGGGCTGACAAACCAAATACGGGCATTTTCAGGCGTCATCTCGGCCAATCGGGACGCAATAGCTTTGGGATCATACTGATCAGCCAGATAAGGCGCATCAAGCGTATGTGCAACAGGAACTCGTAACATCATATCCACGAGCCATTCGATATAGTCCATATCACGGGTGATAGAGGGATAACGGAAATCGAGATTCAATACATGTGCAATTTCATCGAAATAGCTTTTTTTAATCCCCTCTTTATGCAGCATATTGATGTAATCAAAAATTGCCGCGACTACAACATCACGTTGTGCCAGCCCCTTATCGGTTAGCGAGACAGTGATAGAGAACACCCCCCCATTTCTATCCAACATTGGGTCAGCGCCCGCATTGATTGCATCTGCCAGCCCTTGTTTTTGTAGCCAGTCAGATAAGGTGTTTTTACTGCGATTACTGATCAAATAACTAATATAGGTATCTGTTTTACTACGAAAATCCACACTATTGTTCGCAATGCGGAAATCTACTTTTAGCTGTTTACGGGGTTGGGCTGGAACATAATGAATAATGATCCCCGTTTGGTCAGGTGTAACGACCGGGACAGTAATCGTTGGTACTTTTGCATCCCTATTAGGGATACGACCGAAGGTGTCTGCGGCTAATTGTGCTAGCTGCTCTAATGATTGGTTGCTGTACAACACCCCCACCATGATATTTGCAGAATAGTAGCGGTGATAGAAGCTAACCAATTCATCATGTAGCTTGCCATCTGGCTTGTCCCTAAGAGTTTCAAGGTTACCACCAGAAAAACGTGCGCTTGGATGTGCCGGGTTAAGCGTTTCTGCATTAACTTGCGCCATACGCATACCATCGCGTGAACGGGCCATCGTCAATTCAGCATTGACAGCATTACGCTCACGATCCGCGTTAATGGGGTCTAACAAAGGTTCGGCAATGGCATCCGCCAACCGCTCAACCGCAGGGGCTAATGCATCATTTTCAATTTCAAGATAGAAAGCGGTTCGGTAAGAAGCCGTGCTCGCATTATGGCTCCCTCCGTGCTTTTTCAGAAATTCAGAAAAACTGCCAGGTTCAGGGAAATGCTTGGACCCCATGAGCACCATATGCTCTAGGTAATGGGCCAAACCTAGCTGATTATCTGGGTCTTCCAGTGACCCTATCGGTAGCGCTAAAGCCGCCAAAGATTTAGGGGCTTGTGTATCGGAAACCAGTAGCACTGTCATGCCATTGGATAATTTTATTGCCTGATATTTACGTAAGTCATGTTCACTTTTGTAAATGGTTTCCGCCAAAGGTTGCCACGCGGGAGTTGCAGCCCAGCTCAATGGAGCCAGTAAACCTAATAAGAAAACGATACCGACAATGCGGGCAAGCTGTTTATGCATTCCATTTCTCCACTAGCTTCATAAGAATGGTCACTAAAGTACGTATTAGCTTTATTGTATTGAACTGACAACAAGCGTTCTTCACGCCTTATTATGGCGAGCTATCGGTAATAAATAACGTTCAGTTTCATATAAAATCATGTCCAAATGTTGGTTATCCATTCGTCTGCAGACCCTTTGTATATAGTGGTCTTCACCTTCGCCAGTGACTCTCTGATCACCTTGCCAAACCTGTAAAAGTTTCATCCGTGCTTTACCTTGCGTCTCTTCGTCCCACAAAATTTGGCCGGACTCGCGATCAAAGCATTGGCTCAACCATGCCCATCCACTTTTACTCAAGAGCATCAGTGGCTCACATAAACCTTTTTGATAACCTTCAATGAGTTGTAGTAAATAAGGCCGGGCTTCATCAGCCGTCATGGGGGCATAACGCCAGGCGGTTCCTTTACGTCCATATATCCGGCTTTCTCCCTCACCACCCGCTGCACAATACACGAGATGTTCAAGCCACAATAAAAGGCCATCGACGGCGGTTAATATTGATGGCCGCCAACGGACTAAACCATCGTCCTGAACCTGATGAATCCATCCCGTAACCGTGGTATCTGCGAATTCAATGTTGAGTTCAATACTGTGATTCTCTTTACGTTCACTGCGGATTTGTTCAGCCAAGGGTACCATCTCATCTTGTTGGCTCTCCCAATAAAGTTCACCAAAAGACCCATAAGGCAGTACGCCGGCAGCTCTGGCTCTGGCAAAAACTCTATTAATATCGTCTTCATCTATCAGCGCATTAAGTAGCTGGGTATTAAATTGATAACGGCTAAGGTTATCCAAGGTAAATGGCTCTTCATCAGGTAATTCTGTTTCTTCAATAACAAAATTAACCCCTAACCGCAGTTGGAAAAATGCTCTCACGGGATGTCGGTAAAAACGCACTAATTCATCTAGTGTGATCTCAGGCAGCGGCTCAGCCTGTAGCGGTTGGTTGAAATCTGGGTGTGCATGCCCCTTGGACTCGGCAGAAGGCAGCCATTCAGCAGCATAGCTCTGTAATTCGCTATTTTTAATGAAATTTTCAGCGGAGAATGGCATACGAGCATGCCAACATAATAAGTGCTGCATTACCCGTTGAGCACTGCCATCAGCACTGAGCTTTTCATCGCCAGGTAAATGATAGCTTTGTGCGACATATTCAATTAATTCGCTTACCAACACTGAAGGATAACGCTTACTGTTGTCTTGAATAGAACGCCCAATGTAGCTGATATAAAGCTGCTGCTGAGCAGATAACAGAGCCTCTAGGAACAAATAGCGATCATCGTCGCGGCGGCTGCGGTCACCACGACGAACCTTCTTGGCCATTAGATCAAATCCCTGTGGGGGCAACGTTCTCGGGTATACCCCATCATTCATGCCCAATAGACAAACCACTTTAAATGGGATGGAACGCATTGGCATCAAGGTACAAAAATTGATAGGCCCGGCGAGAAAACGTTGGCTAATACGTTCATTATCTAAACGTGCGGCCAATTCATCTCGTAGCAGATTGAGTGGTACAACGTCTGGATATTTGGCTGCAATACCGTAGCCGATCACCTTCTGCCACTGTTGTTCAATCAACACCAGAACGGCTTCAGTATCATTGTCTTGATCGAAGAACGTATCCAATAATTGGCGACATATTGGTAACCATTCGCTGAGTTTTCGGGGTTGACTTAATTGTTGCCGCCATTGACTCAGGTGCATCAGCATATCGGCCAATTGCCCGGCGAGTTCTGCTGCCAGCCCACTGGATTCATCGTAAGGCAGGATACCTTGCCAATCCCCTGCGGCACTGTCCATTGCATAACCCAATAGCATCCGGGTTAAGCCAAAACGCCATGTGTGTTGACCCGTCGCAGGCAAGGATAACTCCCGCACATTATCATCATCCAATCCCCAACGAATGCCTGATTCCCCTACCCATTGCCGCAAGCGCCTTAAACCATCTTCAGTGATACCAAATTTGGTGGCTAAGGCAGGGACTTCCAACAGTGCCAATACTTGCTCAGCGGTAAAGCGGCTCTGGGGTAAATCAAGTAGGGTAATAAAGGCGTGTAACGCAGGATGTGCCTGGCTGGCTTTGCGATCAGAAATCGCAAACGGCAGATAACGCTCAGACGGAGCATTACCAAATACAGCTTGAATGTATGGTGCATAACTGTCGATATCCGCCACCATCACAATGATGTCGCGCGGGGTCAATTCAGGATCTGCGGCTAATAGCCCAAGTAAATGATCTTGCAGCACCTCAACTTCTCGCTGTGGGCTGTGGCAGACATGTAAGCTAAGTGAGCGGTCCTCCAGATCTAATCGGCGTTTTTGATCACTACACGTTAAGGTTTCTGGGGTTGTGCCAATAACTGCGTGATCTTCCAACTCCAGCATATCGTGTTGAATGCCATGCAAAAGATTATCTGGCTCGATATCAACAAAAGCATGAACCTCTTGAATCTCATCAATTTGAGAGAGCAAATACATGTGATCCCGCCCTAATCGCCCCCATGAGGCCAATAGTGGGTTACTGAGGTTCTGCTCACCATCTGTATTAAATAGTTGCTCTGCCTGCTGCGGGTTGCGAAACAGACTTAGTTCAATCGATTCACGGTAATGCCGACGTTTACGGCTTTGTAATTTAGCGAGGAAAGCATAATCTTGAATATCTCCCCAGAAATAACGGCAGGGGTTAGTAAACATCAAATGAATATCAATGTGTTTACCCAATGCTTGCAGGGCCTGTAAATAGATGGGGGGCAACGCCGATATACCACAAATAAATACCCGTTTCGGTAACCCTTGCGGGCAAACGTCCGACTTGAGTAGTTGGTGGATAAAACGCTGATAGAGGTTTGCCCGGTGCCATTCCGGTTGTTCCAATTGGCGAGTATAACGGGTCAGTTCACCCCACAGTAATGCTTGCCATTGCTGTGCATCATCAAGCCCCTCAATCAATTGCCCACGTTCCCAACTTTCCAGCCATTCTGGGCGATACACCAGATATTGGTCAAAAAGATCTGCCACCCGTGCCGCGAGCTGGTGAATTTTACGCCGATCCCCATCATCACTTAAATAACGCTTCATGGGAGAAAATAGTGGGTTCTCCAATAAATCTGGCAGTAGCCACATAAGTTTCCATGTCATGGCATCTTTGCTGAATGCACTTTCTTTAGGAATATCAGGCAGAACGCGAGTAAACATGTCCCAGATAAAAGTAGCCGGTAGAGGAAACGCTATATTGGCAGCAATACTGAACTGTTGAGCCAGTTGCATTTGCAACCATTGGGCTATTCCGGGGCTTTGTACTAACACCACTTCTTGCTGGAAAGGATTATCCAACGGTTCTCTTTCTATCAGCGCAGTGGTGAGCGCTTTGAGTAAATCCAATTGATTAGAATGATAAACCGTGAACATGGTGACTCCCTTAAGGCACGTTGGATAATATCCAAAAGTGATTACATCAACCTATTATCGCTTATGGATAGTTCCTGAGGTTGAATACTCTAACTTGATAATGAGTCTGCGCAATAGGTTATCGGTAATACATACCCTAAATAATTCGGGTTGAACAAAACCATCGGCTTAATTCTACTGACGAGTCTTGGCGGGTTATCAACTTGACGCTAAATTCCCGGCAATCCCCCTCAATGCGATCGATAAATTGGCGATAGTGCCAACCTGGTTTCACTTCAGGTGCCCACCGTTCTTCGGGGTCGGTGCCGCTCTGACTCTCAATATATTGATGCAACCACGACCAAGCTTGCCGTTGTTGCCATGAGGAGGCAAAGCCTTGTAAGAGTACCTGATGGTATTGCAGTAGCCCCAGTAGTGAGATTGAGAAAAATAATGCGGCAATCAAAACTTCCAGTAAGCTGAATCCACGTAGGTGACGCAGGTTGAAACCGCTGGTCTCCACTGAAATCGTGTGTCCATAAGCGCGTTTGGTTATTAATCGAGGCAAAATTGTGCATCCTTATCAGGACAAAAATCCAACCAACCATGAGGCGTGTGAATCAACTGATAATTCCCCGAACTCCCTGTTATCGCCTTCAGTTTAACACGTTGGTAAAGCATCAGCGGGGAGAGCGACCCAAGCGGAAGGCTCTCTCCTTTGAGAATAAAAAACCCCGCCAGTGATGACCGCTTAACGCAAGCTTTTAAGCCGAGTTCCTGATGTGCCATGCAATGCCACGCTGAGCCTACCTGCCAAGGTATTCTAAGTGCCCAGCGCTGGCTGCTCCCCCAGTTGAGCGATGATTCAGCTTGATTATAAGCCCGTAAATAGCGTTGTTCCTCTCCGGTAATTTGCTGAATATTATCTAATTGCCGATGTATCGCTGATAGCCAAAATAACCCTAAAGAAAAAAGTACCATAACCGCTGCCAAGGTACTGCTGCCTCGTTGAAATACCTGCGTCATACATTATTCCCACGGATAAGATAAATCACCTGATGGTGGATAGCTGAATGACCCGTTTTATGCCCCACCAGCCGTAATCTGAAGAGCTGCCTAGATAGCGGGGTTACGGAAAAGTGAGTCACAGTAACATCACGTGGATCAAACAGTTTTTCCCAACCACGGCCATGGCAGTTCAGTTCGCCGCGCTGACTTTCTAACGCTTTATTACGCAGCCGATAACCAAAATATTCTGACTCTTGATGTTTCGCCCCTTCCCATCTCCCATTGCGATTAAGATCATAAGCAACAATCAGACAAGAGTGAGCCGTTTCACCGAGATAATTATCTGTTGTTATGGCCTCTCCCTGACATTCTCCGTGGCAAAAACCCGCTCTGCGCAGATCTTTTTCCATAGCCCCCATAGCCTGATTCATCACTAATTCCAGGCGATAATGCTGTTGCAACACCGAAATTTGTTGGCCTAATTTGGGCATGACCTGTGCTGTGCTCAGCGCTATCAGACTACCGAAACTTAGCGCCAGCATCATTTCAGGTAGGGTAAAACCAGCGACTCGTGTTGGCTGCGTGTTGAGTGGGGCGGGCAACATATTGACCACTAAAGGCATAAATGGATACCTGCCATTGATTGTTGTTCACTACATAACCTTAGTCGCCCACGGCTCGAGATAACCAGGCGAATACGTCCTGCTGGGCTACTGAGTATGATGTTACCCGCTTGGGCTGTATTTCGAACGCCATAAAAACCCATCTCTTTTTGTAGCGGGAGCGTTATTGCAATATCACGGTAAGGCGGGATAAATAGCGACCCAGCCAGCCCGGTACAGGGAGGGGTAGGTTTATTACCACTCCCCAAACACCCTTGCCCATCCGGTTGGGCCCACAATATGGCAGTACGGTTATTGCGATTAGCTTCTGCCTGTAAGTGAGTTAAGAAAGCGAGCAATTGGCGAGCACTATCGGCAAGCTTTGCCCGCTGTCGGTAATGATGCCAGCTTTGTCCTCCCCATAAGGTCATGACACTGACCAATGTAATGACTACTAACAGTTCGATTAGGCTTATTCCTCTTTGTTTTATTAGTGATCTTTGTTTTATAAAAACTTTTTGCTTTCTAAGCAAAGGTGCCTTTGGTAATAGCTTGCCGGTTTTTATGCTATAGGTTTTCATGCCGTGAGTTTACGTTGCTGAAATTTGAGATCCAGAGGCAAGCTTCCGGGACTGGAAAGGGTACGCAAAACATAATCAATGGATACAGAAATACAGGGAGGTTTGCGATACGACTCGCATGTTTATCGGGTGACCGGGAGAAATAGAAAATATAAGGATAAAAAGGTGTCAAAGAGATAAGGAGGGTAAGAGGCACAAAACGGAGCCATTACAGCTCCGGTATGAAGATTAAATCGCGATAGGAGCTTTAATGCCAGGGTGAGGATCATAGCCCTCAATGTCAAAGTCATCGAAATGGTAGTCAAACAACGAATCGGGTTTACGTTTGATCACCAGTTTCGGTAATGCTCGTGGCTCGCGGCTCAATTGCAGATGCGTCTGGTCAATATGGTTGCTATACAAGTGAGTATCCCCGCCCGTCCAGACAAAATCGCCTACGGCCAGATCACACTGCTGCGCCATCATATGAACTAATAACGCATAGCTGGCAATGTTAAATGGCAAGCCAAGGAACACATCGCAAGAGCGTTGGTACAGTTGGCAAGAAAGTTTGCCATCAGCTACGTAGAACTGGAAAAAGGCATGGCATGGTGCTAATGCCATTTGATCCAGTTCGCCCACATTCCACGCAGAAACAATAATCCGGCGCGAATCAGGGTCCTGCTTCAGTTGATTGACTACGTTACTCAACTGGTCAATTTTTCGGCCATCAGCAGCGCCCCAAGCACGCCATTGTTTACCATAAATCGGACCAAGATCGCCGTTCTCATCTGCCCATTCATCCCAGATTGAGACATTATTTTCCTTCAGATAAGCAATATTGGTATCGCCATTCAGGAACCATAACAACTCATGGATAATCGAACGTAGGTGGCAACGCTTGGTGGTGACCAATGGGAAACCGTCTTGTAAATTGAAACGCATCTGATGCCCAAAAATTGACAGAGTGCCGGTACCGGTACGGTCAGCTTTAGGAGTGCCTTCTTCCAGCACTTTTTTCATCAAATCCAGATACTGTTTCATGTTACCTCACGAATTTTTTTGCGTAGGACGGCGATATGCCCAAATCATCATAATAATACCGGCCAGAATCATAGGCACAGACAAGATTTGCCCCATACTGATCATGCCCTCGAACAAGCCGAGTTGTTCGTCTGGTTGGCGGAAACACTCCACAATGATGCGGAAGGTACCATAACCAATCAAAAACAGCCCAGAAACACTGCCCATAGGACGTGGCTTGCGGATAAACAAGTTCAGGATGATAAATAGCACCACCCCTTCGAGGATCATTTCGTACAGTTGCGAGGGGTGGCGCGGCAAGGCACCGTATTGATTAAATATCGCCTGCCATTTCGCAGGATCAGCAGCAACGATGGCGATATCTGTATTACGGGAAGTTGGAAATAACATCGCCCACGGGGTATCGGTAGTGACACGGCCCCAAAGTTCGGCATTGATAAAATTCCCCAGACGCCCAGCGCCCAAACCAAAAGGGATCAGCGGAGCAATAAAATCAGCAACCTGGAAGAAGTTGCGTTTGGTTCGGCGGGCAAACCATAGCATGACACAAATAACACCAATCAAACCGCCATGGAATGACATACCGCCATCCCACACTTTAAACAGATAAAGTGGGTTATCGAGGAACATCGGCAAGTTATAGAACAGGACATAACCTACTCGCCCCCCGATAAAGACACCAAGGAAACCAGCGTATAGCAGGTTTTCAACTTCTTCTTTGGTCCAACCACTACCAGGCTTATTCGCACGACGGACAGCGAGCCACATCGCAAACACGAAGCCCACCAAATACATTAGGCCGTACCAATGGAGGGAAACCGGACCAATTGAGAAAATGACCGGATCAAATTTAGGAAACGCCAGATAGCTATTGCTCATCTATCACCACAAAATGTCTATCGTTCTTGCCCAGTTAGGGCTACAGGTAGCGCATAATAGCATAGGCCAAGGCCACTCTGGGGAGCACCAGTAGGAAAAGTTCTGTAAACAACGATTACCTTCTTAATTGATATTGCAGCAGCGTAAGCCACTCTCGCCCCTTCAAATCACTGACCTACGTCAGCGCATTGGGTTTCATCCATTTATTGTATAGCTACAACATATTGTATAGCTACAACATCAATGACTTTGGGTATCTATGTCTGGACATAAATACCTGTGCCTGAATGTGAAAATATCCGCTAAGAAACGAGAAAATATGCTCATCAAGCATTTTATTTCCCTCCCCGAATTAGCCCCCCTAAACCACGGCGTTCCATAAATGCAGCGGTTAGGTGACGCACATCTGTAGTCATCTGAGCGGTTAATACCCGTACCACCAGCGCTTGTGCATCGGACAACTCTATATTACGTAACAGGTATTTGATGCGTGCCACACTGCGACCATTCATACTGAGGTTGCGGTAACCCAACCCAACCAGCAGTAACGCCCCCATAGGATCACCGGCCATTTCACCACATAGACTGACTTGCAGACCAGACTCTGTTGCCTGCATCAGAATTTGGCGAAGCACTTGTAACATCGCTGGGTGGAGGCTGTCATACAGCGAAGCGACCCGGGTATTGTTGCGATCAACGGCCAATAAATATTGCGTCAGATCATTGGTGCCAACCGAGATAAAATCCACCCGAGACTTCAAATAAGGCAGCATGAAAATCATGGATGGAACTTCAATCATCACCCCCAACCGAGGTTGTGGCAGCACATAACCGAGCATTTCCTCGACTTCGCGACCTGCACGGTCAATCAAACGTTTCGCTTCATCAACCTCTTCGATACTGGTGATCATCGGCAATAAAATACCTAAATTACCGGTCCCGGCATTAGCTCTGAGCATAGCTCTTACCTGAATCAAAAAGATTTCGGGCTGATCCAAGGTGATACGAATACCCCGCCAGCCCAGACAAGGGTTCTCCTCGCTGATAGGCATATAGGGTAGCTGCTTATCCGCACCGATATCCAAGGTACGCAAGGTCACGGGCTTGTGTGGATAAAGCTGTAACATGCCTTGGTATTGCGCAACTTGCTCTTCTTCCGATGGGAAACCGCTTTGTAGCATAAACGGTATTTCTGTACGGTACAGGCCAACACCATCGACCCTTCCCCCCAGTAATTGTTCATGTTCTGGGCTAAGACCCGCGTTTAGCATCACCTGGATCCGCTCACCACTTTTCAGGGCCGCAGGTTGCTCAACATCATCTTCAGCCAGTTTACTGAGCTCAATCTCTTCGGTGACCAGCCGTTGGTACTCTTTGACCAGTACCGGCTCGGGATCAACCAAGACTTCGCCGCGATAACCATCAACAATCAACAGCCGCTGGCTGAGTAATGAAGGCTGGATATCCGCCCCCATCACTGTCGGGATGCCCATTGCACGGACCAAAATAGCCGCGTGAGAGTTGGCGGCACCATCACGCACCACAACCCCCGCCAGACGGTCCTGTGGTACCTCTGCGAGCAATGTTGCAGTAAGTTCATCAGCAACCAAGATAAAGCGCTCAGGCCATTGGCTGGCTCCGGAGGTACTGTCATCGAGATGGAACAATAAACGTTGGCCCAATGCCCGCAGATCACTGGCACGCTCGCGCATATAAGTATCTTGCAGACTGGCAAACTGGGCAGCAAACTCCTCAACCACCAGTTTAACCGCCCATTCAGCCACCGCACCGGCATCAATTTGCGCAAATAGCTCACGCTTTAGGCGAGCATCATTTAGCAAGTGGGAGTAGAGATCAAAAATTGCCGCACTCTCTTTTTGTGAACTGGCGGCAAAGCGCTTACTGAAGCGGCGAAACTCAGCCGCAGCCTCTTCCAATGCCTGAGTCAGACGTTCACGTTCAAGGGTGCTATCAAGCGTTGAGGCCTCGTAGACCAGATCAAGCGAAGGCTGTGAGATATCTTGCCAGCCTTCTGCCACCGCCACTCCAGGAGCCGCCGCCAATGCACGGATCCGTGTTTGGCGATACTGACCAAAAATGGCATTTAGCTGAGATTGAGAAAGGATACCTGCCAACTGTGTTGCCAGCGTGACCATGAACGACTCTTCGCTCTCATCAAACTGGCGGTGCTCACGTTGTTGAACCACCAGCACACCAAGCAACTGACGGCGGTAAATGACGGGTACCCCGAGAAACGCCCGATAGCGTTCCTCCTTGACTTGCGGAACATATTTAAAACTGGGATGGCTCTGAGCATCAGCCAGATTAATTGGCTCGGCCAAACGCCCCACCAGCCCAACGATCCCCTCGTCAAAAGCCAGCGTAATAGTACGCCCACGGGGCTTTTTCAGCCCCCTGGTCGCCATTAGGTAGTAACAACGGCGGTCATTGTCTGCCAGATAAATCGAACAGACTTCCGTGTCCATCGCCAGACAGGTTTCATTGACCAACAGCTCTAACGCCTCCGTCAGGCCAGTTGCCATCGCCACTTTCTCAACTACTTCTCGCAAACGCATGAGCATGATCGGCTTAACTTAACCTCTTTTACGGCGATAAGCGGGCGGTACCCGTGGAGGAGCGATCTCCTGCACAGGCATTACGGTTGCAGCAAATTCTTTCATTACACGACGGTAAACATCACGTTTAAAAGACACCACCTGACGAACCGGATACCAGTAACTGACCCAGCGCCAGCCATCAAATTCCGGTGTACTGCTACGTTGCATATTAATATCGGCTTCGTTACACATTAACTGTAGTAAGAACCACCGCTGTTTTTGGCCGATACACACCGGCTTTGTATCCCAACGCACCAAACGCTTTGGTAATTTGTAACGCAACCAATTACGGGTTGAAGCCAGTATCCGAACATCTTTTTTGTTCAATCCTACTTCTTCAAAAAGTTCACGGTACATCGCCTGCTCGGGTGTTTCACCGGGATTTATTCCCCCTTGAGGAAACTGCCAAGAGTGCTGTCCATAGCGCCTGGCCCACAATACTTCACCCTGCCGATTACAAATTACAATACCCACATTCGGGCGGTAGCCATCATCATCGATCACCGGACTACCTCGATAAGCTCAAAACTCAAAGATGCTCTGATTGTTTCACACTAGCAACAGGCGGTAAACCACTGCTTATCAGCCGACTAAACCTGATAACTTTGGGATAACTCACAGATATTGGCAAAGTTATAAACACCCCAAGGAGCGGACTTCATATTTTATTCACTTTTTCTGTGGATATAGGTGTGCAGAACTCAAGGAGAAAGCGGGTACAACTCATTTTAATATAAAAACACGTCAAAAAATAAAAAATAAAAAAACCATTAATTTCAACAGAATAACAGGTTTACTACAGGGATATATTGCATGGTAATGTGATCTATATCCGTTTCCGATCGGGTGCTGTCTAAAGATCCACCAATGTAGTTTTTATCCACAGATAATGGGTTTAAGTTACACAAAAAAGAGTAAAACTCGCAAAAAAGTCTATCGTCAAGGCTGTAAATTGAACCAGTATTCATAATTTACTGAGGTTATCCAATAAATCTGTGGATAAATAGGTATAAGATCCTGTTCATTATTGCTGTCAACGGGTGCACAAGATAACCAAAATAAGAATATTACCTAAGGGTAGGAACAGAAAACTTCCTTTAAATCATGCTATTATTGCTATCTGTTTCACTGGATTATAATGCTTGAGCAGTCATTTTTATTTGAGCTTACTTTTTAACCACTTTTAGCGAGTTTTTCCGAATGTCTGTTTACTCTCTACCCCCTGCCCCCCCCAGTGATGAACATCAACTTTTTCAACGTGCGCAGGCATTGTCTGGTTTTACCCTTGGTGAATTAGCGACACGTGCCCAGTGGGTCATCCCAGCAGACCTAAAACGCGTAAAAGGTTGGGTTGGGATGCTGCTGGAGTTTTATCTAGGTGCCAGCGCTGGCAGTAAACCAGAACAGGATTTCGCCGATATCGGCATAGAGCTGAAAACCATCCCAATCAGTGCACAAGGAAAACCACTGGAAACGACATTCGTCTGTGTGGCACCACTCACCGGGAATAGCGGTGTCACCTGGGAAAGCAGCCATGTGCGTCATAAGCTTGCCAGAGTGTTATGGGTGCCCGTCGAAGGTGAACGTCATATTCCGTTAGCAGAACGCAGAATCGGTGCTCCGCTGCTGTGGAGCCCTAATGTAGAAGAGGAAGAGTTACTGCGCCGCGATTGGGAAGAACTCATGGATCTGATTGTTTTGGGTAAAGTCGAAAGCATCACGGCCCGCCATGGTCAGGTGTTACAATTGCGCCCCAAAGCAGCCAATAGCCGGGCATTAACAGAAGCAATCGGCGAATTTGGGCAGCCTATCATGACCTTGCCACGTGGTTTTTATCTGAAGAAAACACTAACCGCTCCGATGCTGGCTCGTCACTTTTTGCTATAATCCAGTCATTCCTATTATGGTCATTAATTCATTACACTGATTGATACGTTAATAATGATTAATACGGTAGTCGTGATTAATTAAAGCGGAATGTTCTATATCTCGCTGATACTTTATATCCCGTTTTTTCCCCCCACTTTTACTTTGCGCTCTTCCCCCTGCCCCGGCGCTTCGTTATAGTCGAATAAGGTAGGTTTGACTTATACCTAAATCATTGGTGTTGAGTAAACGCAGCTAACAACGCTGCAACATCAAAAGCGAAGGGTATGGCCTGACAATTTCAGACACAAGATTCAGACACAAAGGAAGGTCGGCAATGCAATATCATCGTATCCCCCACAGTTCATTGGAAGTAAGCCTGCTGGGTCTGGGCACCATGACGTTTGGTGAGCAAAACAGTGAAGCCGATGCCCACGCTCAACTGGATTATGCCGTTGCAGCCGGTATTAACTTGATTGATACCGCAGAAATGTACCCGGTGCCTCCAAGGCCAGAAACTCAGGGATTGACTGAGCAATATATTGGTAGCTGGATAAAAGCACGCGGTTGCCGCGAAAAAATTATTTTAGCCAGTAAAGTCTCCGGGCCATCACGCGGTGATGATCAACCCATTCGCCCGAATATGGCATTGGATCGAAAGAATATCCGCATCGCGCTGGAAGAGAGCCTTAAGCGCCTTAATACCGATTATCTTGATATTTATCAGTTACATTGGCCTCAGCGGGAAACAAACTGTTTCGGTAAGCTGAATTATCGCTATAGCGAGCAAACTGCCGTCGTGACCTTGCTGGAAACACTGGAAGCCCTGAACGAGCAAGTACGGGCCGGTAAAATTCGTTATATCGGGGTATCCAATGAAACACCATGGGGTGTCATGCGTTATCTGCAACTGGCAGAAAAGCATGATCTACCGCGTATCGTCTCTATTCAGAACCCTTACAGCCTGTTAAACCGTAGCTTTGAAGTGGGTCTGGCAGAGATTAGCCAGCACGAAGGCGTTGAGTTATTAGCTTATTCCAGCCTGGCTTTTGGCACACTGAGCGGCAAATACCTTAATGGCGCGAAACCTGCCGGTGCACGCAACACCTTGTTCAGCCGTTTCACCCGTTACTCTGGGCCACAGACCCAATTAGCGGTGGCTGAATATGTGGCGCTGGCAAAACACCATGGGCTGGATCCGGCGCAGATGGCTCTGGCCTTTGTGCGACAACAGCCGTTTGTTGCCAGTACGCTACTCGGCGCAACGTCGCTGGAACAACTGAAAAGTAATATTGATAGCCAAAATATCGTGCTGAGTCAGGAAGTACTGGATGCACTGGAAGCAATCCATACCCGCTATACCTTCCCCGCACCTTAAATCTTGTCGTAGCCCTTACCTAATATGAAGGCCGCTGATGCGGCCTTCATAGTATTGACAAAATGCCCACGACGGAGAGAAAAATAGTTTCATTTTGGTCAACGATGTAATTGTTGATGTCAGTATTTAGTGGGTGAAACTGGTATGGGAAATCTCAGATGGAATTGTACATATATATTATTACTGCCATGAAAAAGATGCGTTATCAGGGCTAAATGTTAATCTCGCTTTGCTCCATTGTTTTCCTTCAAGGGCTTGTTCTATACATTGGGCAGGATATAAGTCATCTGCAGGTTGGAAATTCTGATACTCAGAATCAGCGGCTATCTTAAATTTATGAGAAATGTCTAGCCTTCGTTTTCCGTCTTCAGTCTGGCACTGGATACATTCAATAAAGGCTTCATAAAATTGGTCCGGTAAGCCTTCAAGCATACATCCTTGCGCCCAGACAAGTAATTGCTCAGGAGTGTGCTTTGTTAACTCGTTCGCTGTGGAAGTTGAGGTTAAACGGTGAAGTGTATTAAACAGACTCTTGGTCATTATTATATCCCTGTTCAGAAATTGCTTAAAGGAGACGGCATGCCGGTTTTTAAATTTCACAAGCAAACATTTTTAATCTTTAATCAACAAAAACAAGTGGCTTTATCTAAAGAATATAAATCTCAGGTGAAGCAACTCATTGAAATTAATATAATCGATATTTCAAAAGGCGATATTTGTCAGCAGTCTGAAGGATCTCCTTGAGATCCTTTCAGATGACAGACGAATCATATCATTCAGGCTGACGCGTTTTCTGGCGCTGTTGCCGCCACTGCCAGCCCCATAACAGAGCAATAGCCAGCGCGAATACCACACCAAAACCGACACCTACCGCCACAACAGGGGCACCTAATTTGACCACTAGCGAGTAAAGCCCCAACATAAACAGCATCGCAGTATTCTCGCCCAAATTCTGTACGGCAATAGCATTCCCAGCCCCAACGCTGTGTTTACCACGCTCCTGTAGCAGCGCATTGAGTGGGACCACAAAGAACCCCCCCAAAATCCCAATGATAATCAACAGCAGATAAGCCATCGGCATACTGTTTTGCAGGGAGAATATGGTGACCATCACGCCAATCAGCACGCCAGCCGGTAAACAACGCTTCACTGTTTTTAGCGTCACAAAGCGGGCGGCGGCACCCGCACCCACCACAATCCCAATCGCTACCATGGCATTTAACAAGGTTGGTGTCGCATTATCGGCAATGCCAAGCGCCACAGGGACCCAAAGCACTAACAGGAAGCGCAACGTCACACCTGCGCCCCAAAACAGGCTGGTACCCGCCAGTGAGAAGCGAGTTTCGCTATCCTGCCAGAGAAGACGACAAGCGGTGAAGAAGCTGCCTGTCATCGCCCGTGGACGCCATGAAGCGCCTGAACGTGCTGCGGCCAAACGTGGAATAAATAAATTGGCTATTACCGCAATCGCATAGACCAAGGCGCAAACCCCTAATGCGGCCATTAAATGCCAGTCTGCCAGTATCCCCCCGGCAACCGAGCCAAGTAAGATCGCGGCGATCGTCGAGGCTTCCATCATTCCGTTTGCTTTCACCAACTGCTCACCAGAGGTGATTTCCCCCAGAATGCCATATTTAGCTGGTGAATAGGCTGCCGCTCCCACCCCAACCAGGCTATACCCCAGAAACGGATTTAAACCAAAACAGATAACCAAAGCGCCAGCCAATTTCAAACCATTAGCCACCATCATTACCCGGCCTTTGGCGAAACCATCGGCAATCTGCCCGACGAACGGTGCCAGAACAATATAAGTCGCGACAAATGCCATCTGTAAAATGGGTTGGCTCCAGTCGGGATAAAGTTGCTGTTTAATCAATGCCAATGTGGCAAACAGCAGGGCATTATCCCCGAAAGCGGAGAAAAACTGAGCACAGAGTACCGCGACCATGCTCCGAGATAACAAAGGCTTATCTGCTAATACGTCCTGACTCATACGCTCATCTCCGGATCTTGTGCCATTTTGCCCAACGTGACGAAGTCAGGTTTACCGCTGCCTAATAAGGGGAGAGCTTTCACGACCCGGATATCGCGCGGCACCGCCAGTTCAGGCACACCACTTTCCCGTGCCGCTTTGATTAACCGTTCACGGGTTATCTCACTGTCAGTGGTAAACAGCACCAATGCTTCACCTTTCGCACTGTCAGTTTTAGCCGCTGCTGCATGTTGCCCTTCCGGTGAAAGGCTTATTGCCAATTGTTCAACGCTCTCCAGTGATACCATTTCCCCAGCCAACTTAGCAAAACGTTTCACCCGGCCACGGATCGCGCAGAATCCTTGTTCGTCGAGGGTCACAATATCACCGGTGTCATACCAATTAGCTTCAAGTTCACCCTGAGCATTTTCTGCTGATGGCTGCTCCAATACACCGGGATTCTCTACCCGTAAGTAACCACGCATAATATTAGGGCCGCGTAATTGTAAGCGGCCACCTTGAGCAATCCCCGGTACGTTAATCAATCGGGCTTCCATCCCCGGTAAAATGCGCCCTACCGTGTTCACTTTAGCCGCCATTGGTACGTTAATCGCCACAACGGGCGCGCACTCGGTTACGCCATACCCTTCCAGAATACGGATACCAAATTTATCCTGCCAAATCTGTTTGGTGCTTTCAGCCAACTTTTCAGCGCCAGCAACCACATAACGCAAGCGGGCGAAATCATATGGATGGGCAAAGCGCGCATAATTCCCCAAGAATGTTGAGGTACCAAATAGCACGGTACAGTTACGGTCATATACCAGTTCAGGTACCACACGATAATGCAGCGGACTAGGGTAAAGGAATACTCGGCTGCCGGTCATCAGTGGTGTGAATAATCCAACCGTCAGGCCAAAAGCATGAAACAGCGGCAATGATGACATAAAGCGATCACGCGGCGTGAAGTCAGCAATGGTTCGGATTTGTTCGACGTTAGCCAGCAAACTGGCATGAGAATGCACCACGCCTTTAGGGTTACCTTCCGATCCGGAGGTAAACAAGATTAACGCGCTGTCATCAGCTTGCTGCGGCAACATCGCTCTGCGCGGGCAGCACAAGTGGAATAAGATCCACAGCTTATCAGCCAGTGTCACCGTGTCTTTTAAATCTTCCAGATAGACCCAGCTCACCTCATTGACCTGTTCCGGCAGGTGTGTCAGTTTGCCTTTCTCCAAAAACTGGCGCGAGGTGACGATGGTTTTAAGTGAAGCCGCAGTGATAGCACTCTGTAGCCCTTTAGCGCCCGAGGTGTAATTGAGCAGTGCCGGAATTCGCCCACGTAACGATGCGCCAAAAATAGCAGCCGCAGTAATGGTGGCATTGGGCAGCAACATCCCGACATGCTCACCCGGCACGGTAAAGCGTTGCAAAATACGGCTCACACCGAGCGTTTTCTTCAGTAGCGTCTGGTAGCTGTCCTCTTTAAATGCGACATCTTCAATGCAAGGTTTAAAGCGACCATAGCGGGTTTGTGCCGATAGCAACGCTTCAAATAGCGTTTCCTGTGGCACCGTGGCCATGCGGGCCGCCATCATAATGGTATGCAGGTGCTCACCGGCCAGAACTCGCCGTTCGCGCGAGCGTGGCGCTTGTGGCATAGGAATGGTGGTGGCCGGTAACACATGAATACTGATTTTTGGGAACCAGCGTGTTTTTAGCACGCCCTGCAATCGCCCAAAATGAGTAAATTCAGGGCCATCTAAACGGATAGGGACCACCGCCGCACCTGATTTTGCCGCAACAAATGCCGCCCCATCATAAATTTTCATCAAGGAACCGGTCACGGTGATGCGCCCTTCAGGGAAAATGACTACCGGCCTCCCCTGTTCGACCATTCTGACCAGATGTTTAATGGCCATCGGGTTGGTCGGATCCAGCGCAACAAAATCCACATGAGGCTTTAGCCAACGCATATACCAGGTGTCAGTAATACTGGTATAGACAGCAAATACTGGCTTGATCGGTAGAAATAGCGCTAATAAAGCACCATCGAGGAAAGAGACGTGATTGGGCGTAATAATTAATTTTTCATGCTTAAATTGGTCGGTGACACCATCAATGGTGACACGGAATAACCCACGAAAAAGAGCACGCAATAAGCGATAAGCCATGTCTATATCCCTATAACTCAATGAATTTGAAAAATAGAGAATACTATAATAATGACTGATGTGTCGTTAATAGCACACGAACAATGTGGTTAGGAAAGCGTACCTAAAAAAAAACCTACGCATCTGCGTAGGTCGGTGCAAATAAAAAACGATCTTTGATATACAGCGAATGTTGATTATTCACCAATTAATACCTCTGGGATCACTACTGTAGCGGGTTCGGTGAGAGCACAGCCAGCAAGGAATCGCAACATTTACGCGCAAAGTGTAAGCAGGAGTGACCATTGTCAGGAAAGCGAAATAAGTTTGTAATTCATTAATATATAAATGAGGTAAACCGTGAGTAGCATCGCATTTCAGCCACCAGAGAAATACATTCCCGAGTGGCTTTTTGGCGAATATACCCTAAATAATTCGAGTTACAGGAAGGCGGCAAACGAAAGACAATCTACTCATAAAGCGCCACCTCGACCAAACAGCTCATCGCATTTGGGCCTTGAGTCAATCGAGATGTCACAATATCCAGAGTCAATACATTTGGGTTACCGGATTGTTCAATTTTATGCCGTTTGCCCCCAAAACCAGGTTCAAACCAGGCTTCGGTTGCCATCAATACTACCCCACGGGTAACCCCATCAGTAATACTGACCCCCGCCAGACAGTGACCGCGTAAGTTGCTAACCTGGACCTGACTGCCTTCGGTAATATCACGGCTGGCCGCATCCAGCAGATGCATATACAGCGTTTCACGACCTGCGGTTTTATTGCTCTGAGCCAGTGGGGCGGCATATAGTCATTTTTGGCGATGTCGCGATAGCAAACAAACGCGACAAGCCATCCTGCTAATCTCCTTTTCTTTGGTTTTTCTTACTAAGTTGCGACCATCCCCCCTTGCGGGCAATCCTATTTTCCGCAAAACTGAGTGATGTAAGCGGTTACCCTGAGGATCTCTAAAACAAAAATGGCCACTATAAAGGATGTTGCCAAGCTGGCGGGGGTTTCCGTCGCAACGGTATCTCGTGTTATAAATCATTCCCCCAAAGCCAGTGAAGCATCACGCGTGGCAGTGTGCAAGGCTATGGAACAACTGCAATACCACCCAAATGCCAACGCCCGAGCATTGGCGCAACAATCGACAGAAACGGTCGGTATGATTGTGTCTGATGTATCGGACCCCTTCTTCGGTGCGATGGTGAAAGCCGTCGAACAAGTCGCGTATGCCACCGGTAATTTCCTGTTAATTGGCAACGGTTACCATGATGCCGAAAAAGAGCGTCAGGCCATCGAACAACTCATTCGCCACCGCTGCGCTGCGCTGGTGGTACATGCCAAAAAATTATCCGATGACGAACTGACGTCATTAATGGAACAAATTCCTGGCATGGTGTTAATTAACCGCACCTTACCGGGCTTCGAACCCCGTTGTATCGCATTAGATGACCGCTATGGCGCCTGGCTGGCAACTCGCCATCTCATCCAGCAGGGGCACAAACGGGTAGCGTTCATTTGCTCCAATCATCAGATTTCTGATGCGCTTGACCGGATGCAAGGCTATTTGGATGCGTTGAAAGAATTTGATCTCCCGGTTGATGAGCGTTTAATTACCTACGGCACCCCCGACGAACTCGGCGGTGAGCAGGCAATGACCGATCTACTCGGCCGTGGTAAACACTTTACCGCGGTAAGCTGTTATAACGACTCAATGGCGGCCGGGGCGTTATCGGTTCTCAGTGATAACAGTATTGATGTGCCACAGGAGATTTCACTCATCGGTTTTGATGATGTATTAATCTCCCGTTACTTGCGCCCACGCCTGACGACAATCCGTTACCCAGTCGTTGCGATGTCCACTCAAGCCGCTGAGTTGGCGCTCGCATTGGCCAACAACACACCGTTACCCGAAATTACCAATATGTTCAGCCCAACGCTGGTTCGCCGTCACTCGGTGGCCAGCCCGCCAAGCCTACGGGATGACGCCGATTAAACGCGTTCCAAGTCAATCAATTCTTCAATAGTTTGACGGCGGCGGATCAAGCGCGGTTGGCCCTTTTCAAACAGCACTTCAGGTAATAACGGGCGGCTGTTGTAGTTAGATGACATCGAAGCGCCGTAAGCGCCCGTATCATGGAAGACCAGATAATCGCCAATGACCGCAGCAGGCAGAGCAAGGGTCTCCACGCCTCCGCCCTCTTGCTGAGTGAAGACATCGCCAGATTCACAAAGTGGGCCAGCAACCACGGTATCAATCAGCGGAACTGACGTCAGGTCGCGCCCATCCGCAGGAAGCAATGAAATATGGTGATAACTGCCATACATCGCTGGGCGCATCAGATCGTTAAATCCGGCATCAACCAAGACATAATGCCGGCGCCCCATATCCTTAACAGCACGAACCTGAGCGATCAATACACCTGACTCTGCGACCAGGAAGCGGCCTGGTTCAATTTCAAGGCTAACCGGGTGGCCCAAATGAGCAGCAATTCGCTCTCTGGCGCTATTCCATAACCCATAATAGTGTTCAGTATCAATCACATCATCGCCAAACTGATAGGGGATCGATAACCCACCGCCAGCGGAGATAGCACTGATATCCTGCCCTAAGGTAATCACTTGCTGAACCATGGCATCACAGACTTGCTCAAGGTGTTGATAATCGACACCTGAGCCAATGTGCATATGAATCCCCACCAGTGTTAAACCATAGTGTTCAATCTTCTTGATTGCACGAGGGAGTTCTTCATGCCAAATGCCGTGTTTGCTGTTTTCACCGCCAGTATTGGTTTTCTGGCTATGCCCATGACCAAAGCCCGGATTGACGCGCAGCCAAACAGGGTGACCCGGAGCCTGCTGCCCCAGTTGATCCAACATATCGATAGACCCGGCATTTACCGGGATATTCAATTCAGTAACACGTAATAATGTCGCTTGATCCAGTAAATCAGCCGTGAAGACAATTTCGGCAGGTTCCTGCCCTGGTTGATAACCCGCGTGCAATGCACGCTCGATTTCACCCAAAGATACCGAATCAACCTTAACGCCTTGCTCACGCATCAGGCGCAGAATATGGATATTCGAACAGGCTTTTTGCGCGAAGCGGATAACATCAAAATGGCGTAATTGATTAATACGCTCAGCAATAATATCACCATCATAGGCCCACACCGGGCAACCAAAACGCTCAGGCAAGGCAATCAGATTTTGGGCAGTCAGTGCTGAAGAACTGTCATTCAGTGCGCGTGGCATAGGTATTTCCTAATTGTGTTAGCCATTAATGTTCGAGCTCATCAATGTGCTGAATAATGTACCAAATAATATCTAAATAATGAGCTGCGAAAATGACTCCGCGAATACCTCATTATTAACATTGTGGATTTGTTAGGAAAATATCTATTTACCCTTAGTCTATTCATTTATGATATGGGTTGAATTGATCAGTTCACGTTTCAGGAGTGTAAGAATGCCTGCGATTTCCTTACGACAAATCGAGATTTTTCATGGCGTCATGACAACGGGCAACCTGACTGAAGCGGCGTTGTTACTGCAAACATCACAACCGACCGTCAGCCGTGAATTGGCCCGCTTTGAGCAATTGGTGCAACTCAAGCTTTTTGACCGGGTACGTGGCCGCCTTTATCCTACCGTGCAAGGGCTGCGGTTATTCGAAGAGGTTCAGCGTTCATATTATGGTTTGGATCGTATCAAACAGGCAGCTGAAGGTATCCGCCAATTTCAACATGCCCAACTCTCCATTGCCTGCCTGCCCGTCTTTTCTCAATCGTTACTCCCCGCGGTATGTAAACCCTTTATTGACCGCTATCCAGAGGTCAGCCTGAATGTCATTCCGCAGGAATCGCCATTATTGGAGGAGTGGCTTTCAGCCCAACGTCATGACTTAGGGCTAACAGAAAATACCCAAACACCCGCGGGTACCCAACGCCATACCCTTATGACGGTCAATGAAGTTTGCGTATTACCTGCCGATCACCCGTTGCGAGAGAAATCGGTGCTGACACCACAGGATTTCAGCGGGGAAAATTTTGTCAGCCTGTCAGTCACCGACAGTTACCGTCAGCTATTAGATAACCTGTTTGCGGAGGAAAGGGTCACCCGCCGATTAGTTATGGAGACCCACAGTGCAGCATCTGTTTGCGCCATGGTGCGTGAAGGGGTGGGGGTATCGATAGTCAATCCCCTTACCGCACTAGATTACCTTAGCAAAAGCTGTGGCTCGGGGGTTTGTGTCCGGCCATTCAGTGTCGACATTCCTTTTACCGTTAGCTTAATTCAGCCATTACATCGCCCATCATCCACCTTGGTCGATACGTTTGTCGGGCACTTAAAACAGCAGACAACGCTTTTCCAACAGCGTCTGGCAACAGTCATTGCCCCTGCGTGCTAAGCCATTTTATTCCCAATAGTACGCGCGCGGGAAAACGTAAATAGACACAGCAACAAACCCATGACCGCCAGTGCCGCGGCGGCCAGCGGCACCGCCGTCAAACCAAGACCTTTGGCAATCACAACGCCCCCGACCCACGCCCCTAAGGCATTGCCCACATTAAAGGCCGCAATGTTCAGCGTTGACACCAGATTAGGGGCTTTTTTACCATAAGCGACGACATTAATTTGCAACGCAGGCACTGCGGAAAATGCGGCTGCTGACCATAAAAATAGTGTAACTTCCGCCGCCAACAGTGAATAACTGGTCCAACTAACAAGCTCCCAGTCAGACAATATCCACCCACACTCAGTGGCAGGCAGATCAATTTACCGCCAATAATGATTCATTAATGGACACGGTGTAGTGAGTAGAATTAAGAGGTAAGACAATCAAAGTCACTGCTTCAGGTAAAGAGAGAACGGTGATCTCAAGTAACAAGGATATTACATAAATTGACGAATCATAACCAGTTAATGAATGACGTTATAAATAGCCTGGTAAGTAAAAACACGTTAATTCACACGCAACGTATATGAAATAATCAATAACTCGATGCTATCGCTGATAATAAAAATAGGTTTGATGATGTAACAAACCTGTTAGCTCTATTATCGACAGCACTTCATATCGATAGCACTTCATATCGATAGCATCTCACTTCATTGTCGATAACCACTGAGGATTTGTGGCAAACCACTCAACCAAAAAATCCAGCATCGTTCTTAATGTGGTTGGCATTTGTCGGCGCGAAGCATAAATACCATAAATACCCATAGCCTGCGGTTGATAATCTGGTAATAACTTAATTAACTCACCACGGACAATATACGGTGCTACAGAATAGATCGGCTGCAAGGTGACACCCGCGCCCTCTAAAGCTCCACTCAGTAAAACTACTGATTCATTCGCACTCAAATTGCCACTGACGGCAACAGATGATTTCACCCCCAACCGATCAAAATGCCATAAACTCTCACCGAAGTAGGAGTACGTCAGGCAGTTGTGTACCGTTAAATCTTGTGGGCTTTCGGGAATACCTTGGACAGATAAATAAGCGGGTGAGGCACAGACGACTGAATAACAAGTTGAAAGAGGACGAGCAATTAAGTTGGGATCTAATTCATTCGTAATCCGTAGCGCCAGATCAATACGTTCTTCAACTAAATTGATCGCCCGGTTATTCATCTGTAAATCAACAGCGACCTGTGGATAACGGCGTAAATACTCAGCAACCGCAATAGCCAGAGCACTCTGCCCAAGAGATTGCGAACAACTGATACGTAGCAAACCGCGCAACTCTTCACTTTCCTGCCCCTCAACCAGATCCATATCCTGAGCAAACTCAAGCATACGTCGGCAGCGCTCAAGCGTCGCCTCACCGGCATGTGTCAGGCTCAATTTACGGGTTGTCCGATGCAATAAGCGCGCCCCCGCCCATTGCTCCATCTGAGCCAGATAGCGTGTCACCATTGCCCTAGACATCTCCAAAGCCTCTGCGGCGGCGATCATACTCCCCCGCTCCACAATCGCGACAAAAACCTGTGCTGCGGTGACTCTATCCATGATTGGCTCGATTTATGCAACAAATAATTGCTCATTATCGGGTTTTTCTATCGATATATGCAATCTATTATCTATCACATACCCCACGACCAACAGGACATCAAACATGTTAAATAAAACGCTATTACAAATCACCTTTACAAGCCTCGTGGCTTTTTCCACCATCACCACAGCAGCCACCACTGAACCGTTGAAAATGGAAGTCTATAACCCTGGCGAAAAAAGTATCTTCCCAGTGTCTTCTGAAATTATCAGTGGAAAAACCGAAGTGGTGCTGATTGATGCGCAATTTCAGCGTAATGATGCCGAAGCCTTGGTAAAAAAAATCCAACAAAGCGGTAAGAAATTAACCACCATTTACATCAGTCAGGCAGACCCCGATTTCTATTTTGGTTTGGATGTCATCGCTAAAGCCTTCCCACAAGCTAAGGTGATCGCAACACCACAAACTATCGAAGAAATTAAGGCAACCAAAGACGGAAAAATGGCTTATTGGGGCCCCATTCTGAAAGAGAATGCTCCCACAGCCGTGATTATTCCACAGCCTCTACAAGGCAAGAGCTTCACCGTAGATGGGCAACAAATTGAAGTTGAAGGCTTAGATGGCCCATCACCTGAGAAAACCTTTGTCTGGATCCCATCACTGAAAGCGGTGGTTGGTGGTGTCGCCGTTTCCGGTAATATCCATCTATGGGTTGCGGATACCCAAACCCCAGAGTCACGCGAGAATTGGCTAACAACGCTGGAAAAAATTAAAGCACTCAAACCGGCGATCGTCGTCCCAGGGCATTTCCTCGGTAACGCCCCACAAACTTTAGAATCGGTGACATTTACCCAAAACTATTTAACGACGTTAAATACGGAAATTCCTAAAGCAAAAGATTCTGCTGAGCTGATCGCAGTGATGAAGAAGCATTACCCTGAACTGAAAGACGAATCAAGTTTGGAATTAAGTGCAAAGGTATTGAAAAACGAAATGAAATGGCCTCAGTAAGAATCAGCACATGTAATAGAGAAATAAATGCAATAAAACGGCAAACATCATCAAACGGTAAGTTGAATCAGTCGTAAATTGAATTGCTAAAAAGAAGCACAGAGGAACACACTATGTTCGGTACAACATTGCACTATATTTTCGACCCACTATGTGGATGGTGCTATGGCGCAGCCCCCTTGGTGCAAACAGCTCAAAATATTCCAGGCTTGACGCTGGTATTGCACGGGGGTGGCATGATGTCTGGTACAAACCGCCGCCAGATTAATAGCCAATGGCGCAGCTATGTTATGCCCCATGATAAACGTATTGCAGAATTGACCGGACAGACTTTTGGCGACAATTACTTCAACCAATTACTGAATGATACTTCGGCAATAATGGATTCTACACCCCCTATTACCGCCATTTTGGCCGCAGAGGAACTGGCGGGTGATGGAGCTAAAATGCTGCATCGTATCCAACTGGCGCATTATGTTGAAGGCCGTCGCATTGCCGATACCCCCGAACTAACCGTGCTCGCCACAGATATTGGCCTGAATACAGAGGCTTTTATTAATGCTTTTAACATCGCCCAAAAACATGCTGCACAACATATTGCGGAAAGCAGAACCTTGTTAGCAAAAGTGCAAGGGCACGGCTTCCCAACATTTATATTGCAAGATGCTGCGGGCACGATGGCGGTTTTACCCGCAGGCGATTATTTCGGTAATCAACCTGGTTGGATTAATAGGTTAACTAACGCAGTGAATCAATAGCAGCGACCGCGCTCTCCTTTGCTAATCGTAGAGGAGAGCGTTTTTCTACAGGTAAACAAAAGCGAGCCACTGACCGATTAAGCTGTAAAGTCTGCTGTTGTAAGACTTCTGATGCGTGTGCAGATTGCTCAACCAATGCTGCATTCTGTTTTGTTGCGTCATTAATCATCTCTACCTGCGCGGCCATCGCCTCAATTCCTTTACTTTGATAATGTGATGCAGTAGTTATTTCCGCCATTAAATCGGTGACTTTCTTCACCACATCAATAATAGCCTGTAAATTCTCACCAGAACGATTAACCAACGAGACCCCCGCAGAAACTGAGTTGGCAGAACGCTGAATAAGGCGCTTAATATTTTGTGCTGAATGGCCACTTTGGTGAGCCAATGTACCGACCTCACGTGCCACTACAAAGAACCCACGCCCGTGTTCACCTGCATGAGCGGCTTCAATTGCTGCATTTAATGCCAAAATATTGGTCTGAAAAGCAACCGACTCAATGAGCGTAATAATTTCGCTTATCTCCCGTGAACCCGTGGAAATATCGGCCATTGAACTCACCACATTAGACATCATCTCTCCTCCTTCGCTGGCCGTATCTCTAGCTTCATTCACCAGATGATTCGCCTGCTCGGCACTCATGGAGTTTTGTTTAACCCTGACGGTAAGCTGCTGCATACTTTGCGCCGTCACCGCCAATGATTGAGTTTGTGAGTGCGTTTGTTCAGAGAGACGATGGTTATCAGTCGTAATCTGGTTCATACCGGTCAGGATCACCTCAGCACCTCCTCGAACCTGGCTAACCAATGCAACTAGCCCTTCTTGCATATGCCGTACGCTATAAGTTAGTTGCCTAATTTCTCGGCAAGCAAAAGACGTGTCTTCAATACGGTATGATAAATCCCCGGCAGCAATCTTATTGATACGTGAGATAAGGTGGTTTAAGGGTGCAATCATCCAACGGGTGACACCTAGCCAGGCAGAGAAAGCCAGTACCAACAATATGGCCAGAGCACCAATAATGATCTGTTTAGCTGAAGACAGTGAGGACAAGAGTTGCTCATCCATCACACTGCTGCCCTTTTCATTTTCCTGTAAATAACGGTAGTACTTCTCGGTAAAGTCGCTCTGAAAGCCCTGGATAGGTACTTCAAAGAAGGTATCAATATTGTGCTTTTGCGCTAACCCCTGCGCTAGTTCAACCAGCCCCTGATACAACCAACTGATGGTAGCTCTCCTTAAGTTCACTCAATTCTTGTCTTGCCTACTGTCTTGGGCGGAAACCGCCTGCAACTGCAGATAGCTGTCCTGAGATTGCTGCAAGGACTGCAATGCCTCATTGAGAAGACTTTGCCAACTGCCTTCAGAGCCGGTCTCTTTATCTTCCATATAATAGATACCAGCACGATTCAGTTTGTCACTGGCAATTAATAGTTCTATCCGCGCACGATCCATCAACGCCTCTTGCTGATGATTACGGTGTGTTATCTCTACATTCGTTTTGGTACTATTTAAAATATGAGATAAATAGCCTATGGAGAAGATCTGCAACAAAGAAAACAGACTAATCACTAAAGTAAAACCAAATAATATTCCCAATCTAGATTCAGAAAACGAAAATTTACTTATAATGTAGCCAAGATATTTTTTAAACACATAATTCATGCGTGAAAACATTTTATTCACATTTGGTCATAATAGATATATCCATGCTAGCAGTTCAATATGACAGATATATTTCAGCAACAACATCATTATACTGTGACAGCTAAATAAAATTAATGAGGTCATTTAATACTCGTCATAAATTATCAATCACAACCACCACATGTTATATATTAGCACGAACTAGTAATCGAGTACTATTAACCGGATGCCCTTGAGATTGCTCGATCAAAATAGTATTAGCATCCAAACGATAAAAAATTGGATGACTTACATCATAAGGAGTGTTAAGGAAGTCACTAAGAATTTTATCTTCATTATCGACGAAATAAATGGACAGCATCTTAACATAGAAAATATTATTATTAGCATTATGGATATCAAATAGAACATTGCATCTGGCTTTTACTTGGTCGCGGTCATCATAAACATCCACAGACGATTGTATCGAGCGATTAATAATATTGATACGGGAAAAAGCATGATAATTACCACTATCAGCACTTAATAGATAATTTTCTTCCCAGTAACCTTCAAGATTTTTCATCGGATGTATATAAGCATAAATAACGCCAATCGTTGTGCCTATCCCTCCTCCGAGTAGAACAGACAGTAATATCGGATAAATTATTTTTTTTCGCATACCAGTTCGTCTCCCTGACGTTTACAAACAACATAGCCACCATCTTTTCTCTTTTTCAGTAAAACATAAGGATATTTCTGATAAACAGATAAAAACTTTTTATCGTGTACCTTATCCAAATTAATTAATATAGGCAAAGAGTTAACGTCTACTAATTTCACTTGATAAAAGTTCAAAGCCACATTAAAAAATATGAAGAAGAAAATAACGCCAAGTATAAATAGGCTACCTCTATAAAATGACACTTTTCCTTTTAAAAAAGATATTGTCATTTTATCCACAGTAGAGCCTATTACTTCAACTTTATCATAATGTTGATATTGTTCTTCACCCTCTATGAAGATTTCAGGTTTAACACCTATACGATACCCCTTTTTGGGAATAGTAATCACTAACTCATGCTTTTTATCATCAAGTGCATGACGTAGATTACTGATCGTCTGAGTTAAGGTATTATCAGTAACATAACTCCCCTCCCATAATCTCTTTTCAATATCCTCCCTTGACATAGACTCTGGATAATAGTCACAAAGTAAAGATAACAGTTCTGATTCTTTGTTTCTTATTTTAGTTACCTTTCCATTCCTATCAATCGTTCTTTTTTGTGGGGTAAAAAAAATATCATTAATAACTATTGTATTCATTATATTCTTATTATTTTGAGTAATTAAATGTTAGTGCTTGATATAAGCATAACAAAAAAATATTAATTATATTCATTAACTAATCTATTTTTTATATTTAAAACAAAAATATGAAAAAACACTGTTGCGCCAGTGATGTATTTAAAAAGTATATCAATAAAAACCCACTAATTATAAATTTACAAAAAATCACGTAAAAAGCAAACTCACCTAATTTAATTTGTTATTGTCACTGTACTTATCCTATGCTTTTATTATAAAACCATTCGTTTACACCAGAGATAATCATGTCAAAATTAAATATAAAATTAATAGTGTTTTTTTCACCTGTATTATTTGGGTGCCAAATAAACAGTGAAAAAAACAAACCTAATGAGGAGATAATCAATCAACTCACAGCACTGACGGCTGGATTACATTTTTTAAAAGAAGACTGTAACCTCAAAGAAATTCCAAATAAACAAGAAATTATTAACTCTGCAATTAAAATAGCCAATCTAAAGGGTGAAATTACGACATCTAAATATCACAATGAAATCATAAATAAAAGTGAATTTCTATATCAAGACATCAAATCAGATTTGACCGCTAAAAACACTAAGTGTCTGGAGTTAGAGGAACTATTAATCCCGTTTATTGAAAAAATAAATTAGTCACATGACTACCAATAAACAAGTATAGAATACCAGCAAACGAAATATAAGGGCCAAATGCGATGTGATTAATCTCTTTTCCATTCTCTTTTCTATCGAAAAGATAAAAAACAGCATATGCAACAATACCAAACAAGGAAGAAAATAATATTAAAAAAGGTACTGCACTCACACCAAACCAAGCACCTAATGCGGCCATTAATTTAAAATCACCGTAGCCCATTCCATCGACACCTCTTACTATTTTAAACAACCAATATGATAGCCACAAAAAAAGGTATCCACTGACAGCACCCAGTACCGCAGAGCTCAGTGGTGTAAAAAGCGTATCTATATTGATAAGAAGACCAAGCCACAGCAAAGGTATTGTCATGCAATCAGGAAGGAGGTAGGTATCGAAATCTATAAATGCCAATGCCGTAAGTGTCCAAATTAACACCAAGCTAGTGCAGATAAGTAAGTCTTCTTGAAAAATCATAAGAACCAGGAGTGTTTGAATGACAGCTAATATTTCAATAAATAGATAGCGAATGCTTATTTTTTTATTACAACAACGGCTGACACCTCGCAGAAAAATCCAACCAAGTATCGGTATATTATATTTTATTGGTATTGACTCATTGCAATGGGGACAAAAAGAACCAGGTTGAAATAAATTAATGCTTTTTAAATGAGAAAATATACCCACTTCCTGATCGTGCAATTCATATTGAGGTGAACAATTGGCTAACGTAATAGGTAATCGATATATTAAAACGTTAAGAAAACTTCCCACCACGGCACCAATAATCAAATAACCAACAAAGTAATCGTGTATACCCATCATATTTATCTCTATTATCCAGAGTGGTTTACTTAAAGAATATAATCTCACCCGAAATATATCCATTATCATAATCCTGGTGAGTATATATATTCGCACTATATACATCAATACCATATTTATCTGAAACATCAATAATGGCATCAAGTAAACTTGAGAATTTAGCTGAATTTATTTCCACCAAAAATTTATCATCATCAAGTAAAGAGGCAGTGAATATTATATTTCTATTTTCAAATGATTTATTCACTTCAACATCAATACCCTTACTCTCTTTATTATTTTTTATGTTAAATTTTTTCGCCATGATAGAGTGCTCCTGAAAATGAAAACTTAGTTCATTATATTTTACCAATAAATTTTTTTTTCTAACTTCAATTACTCCATTGGCAACATAATACACTATAGCAATAGAAATAATAATAATGTAAAGCAGTAGTATTCTTTTCTTTGCAGAAAAAAATTGCTGTAAAAAAGAAGCATAACTCATGGTTGGATGCTTAGCTTAATATTAAATTTATCTTCTCCAGAACGAGTTACCTTAAGTCTGGCATTGAATAGATTAGTTTTATTATTTATCATTTCATTTATTAAATCATCATCACCTTCAATATCAATGGATATTTCACCTTTAATATAATTGAAATTAAAACTATGCATATCTACACTTTCATCACTTGTATAATAATTTACAGCATTTAATAACTTTATAAAACTGATACTGTCTTTTTTAAGATCCAGATCTAAAATATATTTATTGAAGTTCGTATTAATATCTCCTTCATGATATGCAGGGGGTAAAAACTCAGCATAAAAATTTTGTGCTGCCTTACCTAAGGTCTCCGTATCCCTTACTATTTTGTAACCCTGATACCAACCATTTAAGTTCATTACTAAAAACAAGAGAAAAAACCAACTGGCAAAACGTAAAAAAACACCATTCTCTACTATTATTTTTTCAGCATATTTATATTTCCCACTCAATAGATTAACATGAGTACTCCTCAAACTTTTTGCCATAACTAACATAGGATCGCTATAGTCTAGTGACTGCCAATTACCCCATTTAATATCTGCTGGGCTAAAAGCATTAACGGTAACGGTGGGTTCTACTATCATAAGTATGTTTTCCAAAACACTCGAACTAACTAAAAAACCAGACATTTCATTATTTCTAACTAACCAGTTACTATCAATTTTTATAACACTCCATTCATTGTTAAAAAATGGCAGGGCAAAAGCGTCAGGTATTATACAACATGCTGATATCCCATTTATTTTTAACCAGGACAACCAACGGTTCATCAATGCATGTTCAATGGCGGCAACATGGCAAAACGTTTTATCTTGATCTAATATCACAATATGAAAATTGTCTACATAACTAGAAATAGACTGTTCAATCGAAAAGGCTATTGATTTTATATTATTCGCTACTTTATTTAAATTAACATTTAAGCGTCTAAAAACAATTTGGCTTGCGGGGACCAAAATTTTGACAACATCATTAGCATATAATGCTAAATCTCCTAAGTCAGCAAGTCCATTAATTTTTCCATATCGGATTAGTTTCTTATCCTGTGATTCAACATACCAATAGATAGGTTCATATTCTGTTTCCCCCAATCGAATAAGGAGTGTAAATGTTGACTTTACGCCATCAATTATGTTGCTCACTAAAACTATATCTCCGTTGTAAAACAGTTATTGTCTTACCGACAACATGAATAAAACTAATTAGTTGATAATAACTATCTTTAGAATCAATTCTAAAGATATAATTAATAAAATACTCATCTACGGTTAGTTTATCTAAAATGTTTTTATTGACATCTCTATCACTCATCGTTGAATACGATGTCAATAAACTATAGAATAAAAAAGTGCTCCCCCACCCCTTATTAGGCTTTGCTGAAATAACATCATAAATATCTCTTTCAGTGACTGTATTGAGTAAAACAGCTTGTAGGTACTGACTATTCTCCACTTCTAGCATATTGATGTTAACTAATAATTCTCTATCACGTCGGATACAGAGCATTGGTGCTATTTTTAAAAAATCATCTCGACTCATATTGGATGAAATATTAATTTCATCTACCTCATAGGGAATATTTTTTAACATCGATAGTCCATTATTACGCTGTTCAAAGATGAGGCTTGAACGATATAAATCAATTAATCTTGCTAGAGTATCCTGTGTTTCTTTTATTTCCACCCCACTGATTAACAACAAGTATTTAAAAACCCGCCATGGATAAGTCTTAATTATTTTTTCGGGATTGGAAACTTTAGTTCTCAATGCATTAATATTAAAGCAGTTTGTATTATCTATTGACTTAATATTAACACTCCATTTACCTGTTGTGATCTGTCCCTCTGAGACTGAATGCCTAAACTCATTATAATGGAAACTATCATATGATATTTTTTTTATTAATTCACTCACGAATTTTTCTTCGGCACCCAGTAATATCCATTTTTCCTTCTGCCGTTGCTGACTATTTTTTACCAGGTAGTAGATATCGAACCAATAATGATATGATACCATTACCATGGTGCTCATTAAAAATAGTGTACATAAAACTATTAGTAATGCAATGCCATGTTGATTCACAGTTCTTCCTAATTTAGCAAAAGAATAACTCGCCTAATCACCCCAACACCTTTAACATCAAGGGTGATTTCAATGCCTTGTGGAGAACGGTCAATCCTATTCCATTCATTTAACCATTGCCCTTGATGAAACACTCTCACACGAAAGTCATTTATCCCTTCGATAATGCAATAAGATTGAGCCTTCATTTTATTCGTATTTTTTAAAGTTAAGTAAGATAATCTTTCCAGGCAATTTTCCTTCAATCGATAACCGAGTCTTTCCTGCTGATAATGAATAAATATCTCGGTGTTTATTTTGTTATTTCTTAATATATAGATACCGAAACTGTCACTATCGAGTACACCTACACCGATAATTCGTCCTTCGTTACTAAAATAATCATTTTGTGATCCTGTATGCATGACTGAATGTGAAACATCACGTTCTAATAGGCTAATAACTCTGTGTAACCTAATAAGTCCTTGTACTTTATTCCCCATGACATTATTACTTTTAATAGTGATTTTCAAGGATGAATAAATAATAAAACTAACCATTGAGAAAATGACAACAGCAAGTAGCATCTCCAATAGAGTAAATCCACAAACTGAACGTTTAATCATTAGTTTTTATATAGCCTTCAAGTAAAAAATCAGGATGTTCACTTTCCTTATTATTACGCACTTCAACAACGACCATGACCATTCTATCATCCTGAAGTTTTATACTTCTCGATTGCCAATACCAGATCCGACCAGCCATAAACTCCTGTCCCACCAACCATTCATTTGTTTGCTCTATTTTTAATATTTTAATTTCCGTTAAAATATTTTCAGCAACCCAGGAAGAAATCATTCTCTGTTCTAGTATATTTACCCACACTAAGCGTTCACTAATAACTCTCATGATACTCAACCCAGCAATACAAAACATTGTCAATGCAATTATCACTTCTAATAATGTAAAACCTTTTGTATTACGCAGTTCGCCCCCTATTTCATTTATGAATAAATATACTTGCTCCTGCTATATTGTTTTTTATTTCAACACATTCAGTATTTTCTTCATTTTTTAAAACCAAGAAAAAATCCGAATACTCCTCCTCTGGAGAGAATATCAATTGTGGTTTAATATTAGCCCCAATGACATTATCAATGATGATATCTTCACCATGGACATTAAGTTTAGATATTAATTTATCTGAATACTCTCTGCTTAGAATATTATTTTCTCCGGCACTCTGCCAAATACAATTCATTTTAGTGTTAATTTTTAAATTATCTTTTATGCCATGACAATCATAGCAGCAAAATTTATAAAATCGCCAGTGTGTCTCTGATAATTGAAGCCCAAATACCCCGCCTTCATATCGACTTCTCTGGTTAATATATTGTAATCCTCTCATGAGGTTCTCAGCTTCACTCTTCACAACCCCGCTGCCTTTAGGCAATGTTATCAGTGCAGAGTAGTAGAATCCTGAGATAATTATCATGGATAATAATAATTCGACCAAAGTAAACCCTTTCTGACTATGGAACATGGATCGACGTCTCGCTAATAGGTAAAGTAGGCCAATTACCAATATCATCCTCAGTTGCTGGTAACCTATCAGGTCCTATTGAAAATATATCTATCTGGCCATGTGTTCCTGGGTTATTCATTTGGTAAGAATTCCCCCATGGATCTATTGGTAAACGCCGGATATAACCATCGGATGGGTATCTCTGAGGCAGTGGTGGAACATTGGATTTAGTCACTAAAGTTGCAATGCCTTGCTGCTCGGTAGGATAATACCCGTTATCTAATCTATACATATCTAATGCATTTTCTAGTGCACTAATATCACTTAATGCTTTCTGTTGGTCCGCTCTATTTTTATTAGACATCAGACTAGGGATTGTCAAACTAGCAAGCAGGCCTAGAATCACAATAACGACCATAATCTCCAATAATGTAAATCCTTTTGTTTTTTTATTTTCCATTATCCCCTCATAAAATAAACTACATAACAAGACTGTTAATTTGAAGTATTGGCTGAAGAATTGATAGAATAACAAATGAAATAAATACAGCCATAACAATAATTATAATTGGCTCTAACAATAGCATTACTATATTTATTTGATTCATCAGATCTTCTTCTTGGACACCAGCCACAGTTTCTAACATGCGGTCCAACTTACCACTACGCTCCCCTGATATGATCATATGTAATATGATAGGGGTAAATATTCCACTATCGGCTAAAGATGATGATAAACTACAACCCTCACTGACTAATTTAACTGAAATATTTAACTTGTTTTTTATGTATAAATTCGTTAATGCAGCATTACTCATATTCATTGCCTGTACGATTGCCACCCCATTAGAATGTAGTGTTGTTAATGTTCTAAGATAACGAGATGTATTTATACGAACAAACATATCCCCTAAGATTGGCAATCTTAAATAGTACCGATGAAAAAAGATATTTATTTTATTTATTTTTAGTAATCTATGTAAAAAAATCACTACCAAAACGGTTATAGCAATGATAATAACAATATTCTCTTTTACGCCATAACTGAGCATCATCAATAATTTTGTTGATAATGGTAACGCCTTCTCAGAAAAAGAAAACTGTTCTACTATATTCGGTACAACTGCTGTCAGCAATATGACAATGACACCTAGTGATATTATAATTAACACACAAGGATAGATGAGTGCCTGAATTATTTTTATTTGTATTTTTTTTGCCTGCTCGATATGGTCAGCAAGACGAACCAGCACTAATCCCAGATGCCCTGATACTTCTCCAGCTGTAATCATCGTTTTATATAATGGGCTAAACACTGCAGGAAAATGAGATAGCGCATCAGCAAAGGAATGCCCCTCCTGTATATTAAGTCTAATTTCTTGAATTATTTTAATCATTTTACTTTTACTATTTTGTTTCCCAACAATATCTAAAACCTCATCTAGTGGCATTGAAGAACTTACTAATGTTGCTATCTGCCGTGTAATCAATACCAAATCCGTCTTATTGCTATTTCTTTTGATCATATACTTATTAAAAAGTAAAATTCTTTTTTTTATACTTAAGACATGCATGTTGTTCTTATAAAGGAGATAGCGGGCTGCGCGTATATTTTCCGCGTCAATATTACCTTTTATCTTGGCTCCACTTTTGCTGATGGCAACATATTTAAATACAGCCATTATCATCCTCTTGGCATATTCTTATCAGCTCCTCTATAGTGGTTAATCCTGCAATGACTTTGCTTATCCCATCAGATAGAAGACTGTTTATAGCCCCACTGGCCAATTTAGCCAGTTCAAACTCTCCTAACCCTTTATAAATAGCCCCCCGCAACAAGTTATCTACGACGAGAAACTCATGGAGAGCAATACGTCCACGATAACCAGTAAGATTACATTTGTTACAACCTTTAGCACGGTACACCGAGCCAACCAGAGAGCATTTATCATCAATATTCAAACGTTGTAATACCGTCTCCGTCACTGGCGACGCTTGCCGACACGCTATACATAATCTTCGAACCAACCGCTGGGATATGATGGCCAATAATGAACTTGAAAGCATAAATGCCTCTACATTCATATCCTTCAGTCTGGTCACTGCACCTACCGCACTGTTGGCATGTAATGTAGATAGAACTAAATGGCCGGTTAGAGAAGCTTGAACCGCTATTTGTGCCGTTTCAATATCACGAATTTCACCGATAAGAATAACGTCAGGATCTTGGCGTAATATTGCCCTTAAGCTACGAGCAAATGTCATTTCAATTTTTGGGTTTACTTGCGTTTGGGATATACCAGGTATGTCGAACTCAATAGGGTCTTCTACAGTCATAATATTTTTCTCATTCGCATCAATCCCCATTAAAGCAGCATATAACGTAGTGCTTTTACCCGAACCAGTTGGGCCAACAACCAAGATAATGCCATGAGGCTTGTGTACCTGCGTATTCATAGAAATACAGTTATTTTTCGACATACCTAATGAGGGTAAATCCAATTTAATGCTATTTTTGTCAAGCAAACGCATAACTACCCGTTCACCATGACTAGATGGTAATACCGAAACGCGAACATCCAACGCTCTACCCGCTAAATTTAGAGCTATACGTCCATCTTGTGGAATACGTTTTTCTGCAATATCTAATTTGGCCATAACTTTTATACGCGACACTAATAATAGTGCAACATGACGCTGTAATTCCAATATATTCCTTAACACACCATCAATACGAAATCTTACAGTAAGTTTCTTATCGAAAGACTCTATGTGTATATCAGATGCCAACTCTTTAATTGCTTCTACCAAAATGCTATTAATTAATTTTATTACAGGTGCTTCATCTGTTATATCCAATAAATCATCACTGTCAGATAATTCGCTAGCAAAAGAGTAAACATCAATCTCATTACTGATAATGCTCATTGTCTGATATGGGTCAGCTGAATTGTTTTGGTACCGTTCAGTTAAGTTATTTTCAAACTCTTCATCAGTAACTAAATTGAAAGATATTGGACTATTAGCCACCCGATGACCTTCAAGTATAGCCTCCAATGTCGCTGATTTACGACAAACCAACTGGCAGCCCTGAGCCATAGGCAGAATAAGCACACCATGACTCTTTGACCAACTAAACGTTAATGGAAAAGTATGGAGTTCAGATTCAATATCCGTCATAGCTCTGAATCCAACAGTATGTAGAAATTATTTATATCTTTCCTAATGCTAGGGATAATACCTAAGTGTTTTTTATCTGACAGCACTATATCATCGGCTAAAGTATATCCACTCACATTATCTTGTTTGTATTTATCATATTCTTTTGACGTCACTATGTTATAGTCATCGGATTCTCTAAGTATCGTCGGTTTTATAAATAGAATAAGATTACTTTTTTCCACTTTCTCTTTGGTTTGTCTAAATAGCCATCCTATTAATGGGAGATCACCTAAGAAAGGGACTTTATTAACAATCGTACTGGATTTCTTATCAAGTAATCCACCAACAACAACTGTTTCTCCACTTTTGACTAATACTGCATTATTCACTACTCGTTTGTTAAAAACAGACCCTAAATTATTTGTATTAACAGTAGAGCCATCAGCGATACTTGATACCTCTTGCCTGATTTCAAGTAGAACTGAATCACCTTTGTTTATTTGTGGTTTTACTTTTAGCATGACACCTATAGATTGCCTTGAAATTGAATTATATACCTTATCTGTAGTTGTCGTTTGCGTTGATGTGAGCACTGGCACCTCCTGACCCACATTGAATTCAGCCTCCATATTATCAAGAGTAACAATACTGGGAGTTGCGAGTATATTATTATTTGTATTTGTCGATAAAGCGCTAAGCAATACATTCCAGTTTCCTTTGTAAAAACCAGCAGTTAATCCAGTAATTGTTGTGGCTATACCCCATCCATTATTATTTAGTAAGCCACCAGGATTTTTAATAAAATTAACATCATCAGAACGCTTGTTTTCCCATTTAACGCCAAGATTAACACCTTCTCCATTTTGAGTTTCGACAATAATAGCCTCTACCAAAACCTGCGCACGTCTGACATCTAATTTTTCTATTACTTCCCCCAACGCTAGCATCATGTCAGGATCTGCTGTAATAACTAATGCATTCGTCTGGTCATATGCTTTTATTGCCACAGGTCTCTGGTTCCATTTATTAGATTGCTTTATTTTTTTCTCATCCTGCAAACCTGTGCTTATTCCATTTAATACATCTAATAGCTTTGAGGCTTGAGCATATTTCATATAAACCACTTTTGTATTCCCATCGCTACTTTGTCGCTTATCGAGTTTCTTTATCATTAGAATAGACTTTTTTCTGATATATGTGTCACCGCTGATTAATATAGAATTTGTTCTTTCATCAGCAATAACCTTTCCTACCATTAATACTTCTTGTTTTAAATTATTTATTGGATTTATAGCTTCATTTACTATTTTAACAACATCAGCAGCAATCGCATAATTGAGTTTATAAAGCTCAATGTCATTATCTCCGGCTTGATCAAGATCAGTAACTATTGAATGTAGACGGTTTACTATCGCAGCACGCCCTGTAATTAACAAAACATTAGATGGGTCATAATTAATAATACTACCAGATTCCGTATTATCATTGAGTTGTCGTAATAACGGCGCTATTTTTTTTGCTGATATGTACCTAAGAGTAATAACTCTATTTATCAATTCATCACCATCGAATGTTACCCCCTCTTTTGGTTCCGGTGCTACTACTCCCTTGGCTCGTTTTGATGGGATCACTTTGAGGACATTATGTGGCATCTCAATGGCCGCATAACCATAAACATCAAGCACATTCAAGAAAAGTTGATAATACGTATCTTTATCCAATTTCTCATAACTTCGAATGCTGATAAGCCCCTGGACCGTAGGATCTATAATAATAGTTTTATTAATATTCTTACTTACTGAATTAATAAACTCTTTTATATCTACATCTCTGAAAGAGACAGAGAAGTCAGCACTTATTATGTCTAATGGCATAATTATAGTGAATAAAAAAATAATTCCATGGATAGATTTAATTCCTTTGCCACTAACATACATGATATTACACCATTTATTTTAGATGGATTGATAAGTCTACGCTCTATACAGATAAAACAAAAAATATTTTTAATATAAATAACACATTAGTAAATTATCAATGAATAATATTTACCCGCATACTTAATAATTACTCTATCAGTAAATATCCTCACTATTACTATATCTTCATATTCTATATTCTCCCTTGTTAGATATATTTTTTGCTTTCCATTTATCTCCAATATTGCAATCGACTCTGATGGTTCTGAGTGTTCAACTACGCCAACCAGTTTTATTTCCCCTATATACTCTGGAGAGTAAAAAAGAACATCATTCATTTCCATTTCTTTATCTGGTTTTTTTATTTTACGTTCAAACATTTTCGACAATTTACTACTGTCTATTACCTTAGTCTTTTCGGTAGAATTTTGACTATCGTAGGCCTGTCCATCGTACAAGATAAACATATCATTGCTATCATTATAAATAATTGACCAAAAAACCATCACTGTATGAAATACAACTAGAAATATAATACTCAATTCAATAAAGATAAATTGATTACAGGTGAATTTCCTAAAAGGATTTTTTAGTCTTATCTTTAACAAAAACACCCCTCTCATTATAAATAATGATAGCAAACTAACAAAGACGGTGAATATTATTTATTAATAGCCACTGAATCTCTCATTTACCTTAGTGGACATAACTGTTATTAATAAACTTGTATCAAGTCTAATTCCATATCTATTTATTGTTTTAATAATACATTCAGGGATCCCAAAACTTTTTAAATGCACTCTAAACTTATGAATTAACTGGTGGTAGTTATTATCTGAAATACTTTTATGGTTTTCGTACCATACTACTTTTATAATATCTTGCTTTCTATTTACATCGTTAAACAAACACATAACCAGTCTTTTCTGTTTCTCATTAATATCAATGCTAACTTTTCTTGTGTGAAAATGGATTTTATTCATACAGCAATCCAAAGACATCTCTTTTTCATAATCAATGACTCCTTTACCATTGATATCAATGAATTTACTACCAGAGACAACAGAAACCGTATCAACATACATAGATAACCCTTAAAATTATTCATTAAGTTTATAACAACCGATCACGTTAAAGATGTGATAAGGAAATACGTGTTTATTATCGTTGTCATTCAATGAATAAAACCAATTAAATTATGTATTTTAACTATATTTAATGAATATAAATATTTTTTAATCAACTCACTAAGGATTTAGTTTCTCCACTATATGATAGATAATATATAAAAATCAAATAGTAAGCAATGAAGTTTCCTAAAAGCCAATTAAATAAAGAATATACAGAAATATACTTACCGACATGTCATTATTATTTATAATACTTAAAATCAATTTTATTCACTTATGTAACAGAAGATAATCACACGAGTAAAATACAATAATGAAAATAAATTTCAAGAAATAAAGTTAACTTTCAAATGACTGTTTAACTTTACAACTCAAAATACAGAATAATAACATCATATTGGCATTTAATTTACATAACTTATATGATGAATTTATTATTTTGATCTAATTCATATGTAATCGTTTAACTATCAATTTTGTGAAGTATTTATATTTATTCATAAAAGTAAATACATAAAGAAGACATATTGATTTTCGTGTTATTCATATAATCATACTTTTTAATTTCAGCCAAGCCTAACAAACCAATAAAAAAAGAAAAAGGATGAATAAATTAATGTCACTAATAGATATATGTTCTGACTTTCCCCCTGAATTATATCAAGGGGAAAGAAAAAGAGGAAATGATAGCGAAGTTACACTACATGAAAAACTCTACTTCTCCATTATTTAAATTATACATACTTCCAACGATTTTAACTTTCCCTTCTTGTTCTAACTTCCTGATTATTTCGCTATTTTTACGTATTTCATCCATAGTATTTTTGACGTTGGTTTTGGCTACGGCATCCACATACTTTTCATTCTTACTGCTTTTTTCACCATCAAACTGGGTCACTTCAATTGCCGGTCTGATTCTATTAAGAAGGCCCGTCAGATTACCTAATTCAACGTTATCTATCGCACCTTTTATTGCACCACAGGCAGTATGTCCCATAACGAGAATGACTTTAGCACCAGCCGCAGCACTGGCAAATTCCAAACTGCCCAGTAAATCATCATTAGCGATATTACCGGCAATTCTGGCATTAAATGTCTCACCGATCCCCGTATCTAAAATAATCTCTGCAGGTGCTCTGGAATCGATACAACTCAATATGACTGCAGCTGGAAATTGCCCTTCTGCACTGGCACGTTTTTGTGCGAGGTAATCATGCTGCAGTGCTTTGCCAGATGTAAACCGCTTGTTACCCTGTTTTAAACTTTCAACTATCTGATCTGGCGTTAACTTATCCCGTTCTTCTTGGGTCAGTGCCGCAGCATAAGATATTTGAGGTAATCCCAGACCAATTCCTCCGATAACGCCTGCAGCAGTCATGCCCAAGGCAGCTTTCAATACGCTTCGTCTGCTATTGGGATGATTTTCTTCTGAACAACAATCCGTTATCTTACTCATGAGACCTCCTGAAGTGATTATAACCCTAATGTATGCCGAACATTTAATATCCAGCGTTTTAAAGGTAGTACAAATTATTTGTCTCCACAGTTTATTTTCACTAAATTGCTAAAATAGTGAGCCAAGTAACAAAAAATAAGTACAGAAATTACAGCATCTTGCTCAATACGCGACGGCACTCTCTTATCTACTCAGTCAGTTGTCTGTAATGTCTGGCCCAATTGCATTCCCAGTAAAGCAAGATCCAAGCCTGTTTGGTCATGAGCAAGAAAAATTAATTTAATAAACGGGTCAATTCTCGTCAGTCACGAAAGCGCTATTACATGGCAGATAGCTTCCATTTTCTTACTGTAAATTTCAAAACCATGACTTAGTGCACTAATCTCCCTCCTCAGCCTCCTTGATCTTTTCGAATCCTTGTTATTATCTTTCTTATTATTTCAAAGTAATATTCCAAAGAGTTTTATCGGTAACCGATAGGGAGAGTAAACAAGACATGTATAAGACGCCCATTGTGGGCTGTTTGGTGGGATTAATGGTGGCATGGCTACCACCAGCGGCGGCACAACAGTTCGAATTGTTGGCAAGTGTTACATATCGGGATGCCAGATCAGACTTTCGATGACAGTCGACTGCAAGAAATTGTACGTATCCAGAATAGTGCTTAGCAATTCCAATACACTTTACTAGCAGCCGAAGATCACGCCTTTACCCTAGCTGAATACTGATTGATCGTTATTGACTAACGGATATTGATGAGGTTTACCGAGTCGTTCCTTAGAGGCTTCTTTTGGAAGCGACTTTTTACACTCCCTTTCATTTTTGTATGACAAACATCCCCACCACCTTTCGAACTCTTTTTTTTGTGTTTTTTTGTCTAATTTCGAAAATATGTGATTTCGGTTAATAAACTACAGACTTTCGATGTGTTATTTTGTGATCCATCGTAAGCACTCGAAAGCATATAAAGGATATAATCACACTCAAGGTACAAGCCTTCACCAGGTTATTAATCATAAAAAAGCGATTTACCTACAGGCCGGTCAAAAAATTTCCGGTAACGGAGCTATCGATGCTGGAACCTCTCTTCAGATCCCGCAATGTAGCGTATTTCTATAATTACAAGGATTACATGTCATTATGAAAGCGAAGTTGTTAATCACCTCTGGAAAGTTGTTAGTCACCTCTGGAACTGCGGCCTGCCTGGGAATTATGGTTGCCTTGATGCCTGCTGATGTTCAGGCAGCAAAAGTGAATGCAACCCTCAGTTGGGTAACGGGGGATTATGGTACAACTTACGATTACAGCGGTCCACGTCTGGATATGACGATCAACCCGGATGGCTCTAACTGGTACTACGATCTCGGTTTTCGTAAGCAGTTGCACGATACCGATCAACGTTATCAGCGTATGGAAGTGAGTGCCGGTTATCGTTTCCGTTTTGCTGAAGGTTGGATCCAGCCCAGTTTTCGTATCCGTGAAGATTTAAGCACCTATGCGAGCGGAAACCGTACCACGATTAATTTTTATGATGCCAAGGTTGCGGGGCAATATCAGTTATCCGAACGTTTCGCTTTTGTCGGTAACATGATAGTAGGGATGGAGCGCGAAGAAGCGAACACCGCGTCTAGCCTAGTTGAGCGTAATTCTGATCGTCTGTCCTGGGAGATTGAGCCGGGTATCCGTTTTAAATCCAGCGCCAATACACAGATGACACTGAACTATTTTAATGCAGGTAAACGTAGCGATAAGGGTGAGACCTGGGGGTTATCTGATGACTCGAAAAACCAGCAGGTACGTTTCTACTTCAACTGGAATACGCCAATTGGTCTGGTGTTAACACCTTATGCACGTTACTCCCTGGCCTATGGTGAAACATCTGGCTGGTATGAAAGTGCAGCATTCAGTGAAACTAAGACCATGAGTAAAGTTGATCGTTTGGCATTACAGTTAGCTTACCCATTATCAGATACTTTCCGCCTTCAAGCCGAATATTATATTGAAAATGTGAAATATCAAGAAGGCTATACGATGGGTAAAGATGACTCACGGGTGAAATACATGAGAGTAGGTGTAAGAGCAACATTCTAAATTAACGAATACACCTGTTGATTTAAAGCTGCATTGATGTTATTTGCGATTTAAAATAACCCATAGCACCTATTTATATTCATTTTTATTCCTGTTTATTGGAAGGTAATGTCATGCATAATAAATTTAAGGCGAATACTCTCGCCATAAGTATCTCTGCGATTCTATTGTCGGTCTCTTTTAATACACTTGCCGTAGTTTGCCCACCAGAAGCGCCAGCAGGCAGTAGTTGTGATGCGTTCATCGCTAATGATGGCAGGGCTGTATCATTAGCTAATGATTTATATATCACCAATGGAAATGCATTAACTTATTCAGGTAGCACTCCCTTTGTAGCACAATATTTGCGTAAAAATATTATTGCCACCGGCACGGATGCACACGCGATTTATGCTGATGGGAACACGGTATTTAACAATAATATTAACCTCGAAAGAGGTATCAGTATTATCAGCGAGAATGGTACAGCAATTAAAATTGATGGTTCATTCTCACACACAGCCGCAACCCCTAACTTTGGTGTAGCTATTAAAGATGGCTCTATTGTTAGAGGGAATGGTGCCGCAATTGATTTCCGTGACGCTAAAACAGCTATGCGTATGGATATTAATGGCAGTATCTATGGCGATATACGAGGTAATGGTGTTGCAGGGAATAAGATTAACTTTGCCTATCAAGGTGCTGCAGCGAATGCCTTATTCGATGGTTATGCAATTTCAGGTGTTGAGAAATTAGAAAACTGGGGCAACCTGAGTATTATTGCAAAAGATAGAACCATCACTTGGAGTGGTGATTTTACGAATAAAAACAATGCCTCTCTTGACTTTAAAATTGGTGATGAGGTGGATTTAGCATCCCCCATTTTACTCGTTGAAGGTAAAACGGTATTTAATACGGGAAGTAAAGCCCTGTTTTCATATGTAGGCAGCAATATTAATGACATCGTGAATAAAGATATTATCCTTATCCAGTCCAATGGTGGGATGAGCGGGCCAATTGATGTTGCCCAAAATGAAATCACCGTGCTCAGTAACCTCTCGCCGTTATTAGCACAGACGGACTCTTGGGTGACTACGACAGACCCCATAGTGAACGGGGGAATAAGTGGTAATCAGTTAATCGTACGTTATGGTGTGAACTACGAAGGTACCGATAATTTCCTGGACCTGGCACTTGAAGGCGGGGCTAATAAATATCAGCTCAATGCAGCAAATTATATCGTGAGTTATGCACTCAGCCAATACAACAAAACTCAATCCGAAGCGAGTGGTGAATTACTGGCATTGTTGACGTCAGCCGGTAATAGTAGTGCTGGTATTGCCAGTATGGCCGATCAGATAACCCCGAATGCGGAAGGTGGTGAAGTCCGCGCTGCATTACGGATGGTAGATAAAATGCGCGATCAAATAGATAACCGCAGCCTCTATTTGCGTAATCAGTCAGCAGCAACTCCGTGGAACTTCTGGGCACAAACCTTATACGCTCACAGCCGTCAAAGCAGCGGAACGTATACGCCGGGATATCAGACCAATGGCTATGGTATTAATGTCGGTGTAGACCGCCGTTTTAATGATGAATCACTATTTGGTGTTTCTCTTGGCTATCAGAATGCCAATATTAATATTCACAGCTATGGTAATGAAAAAGATGTCGATAGCTATGAGCTTATGGCTTATACCGGCTGGTTTGATGATCGTTACTTCTTCAATGGTAACGTGAATATGGGATATAACAGTAATAGCAGCACCCGCAATATTGGTGAAAATACCGGTTATCAGGGGAATACAAAAGCAACGGCAGACTATAACAGTTTACAAATGGGTTATCAGGTCAAGGCCGGTATGACCTTTGATTTGGATGTGGTGAAACTACAGCCAAGTGTTGCCTATAACTATCAATGGCTCCGTGTGGATGACTATGCAGAATTCGGCTCACCTGCCAGTTTGGAAGTGGATCGCCAATCTTATTCAGTGAAACATTTAGGTGCTGGTTTAACCGCATTTAATACCTATGAGTTAGGGATGGGTTTATTGACACCGTCACTGACATTAATGGGTTACCGTGACCTGAATGATTCCGAGATTATTGTCAAAAAGGCCGGATTAACCACGAATCAGGGGAAAGGAAAAGGCCGTTTTATCGTTGAAGGTGATAGCGTCGGCAATAATATTTTTGAAGCAAAAATGAACTCTAATTTACAGTTAAAAAATAATCTTAGTCTGGATGGAAATATTAATTACTACAAACGTGGTGATTATAACGAAGGCTATATCGGTCTGAGTGTTTCTAAACACTTCTAAAATTTTGTGGTCAGCAGAAATAGTATCTTCCTCCTCTGATGACCACCTTTTTATTGGGTAGCGACGATTATGTATGCACCATCCAGGTTAAAACTTATTGCTCTTACCATTACTACATTATTAGGTACCGCGGCTTGTACACCTCATCTTTCGACCAATAATACAAAAAGTGCGAAAACAGAGGTGAATCAAAAAGCGCTGATGCAATCTTCGATTATTGATTTCGATGGCAATCAGCTGCCTGATTTTGTGACCGCCAGTTCAGGTTCAACATTATCTCTGAGCTCCACCCGCTATATTATGGGTCAACAGTCGCTTAAATGGGAATGGCAGGCAGGCAGTACGATGACCATTGAGCACCCTATTACACAAGTCACCGATCAGGTCGCGTCTAAAACCTGGGGGCGTAAAGCCACACAGGTGCTCTCTTTTTGGATCTATAACGAAACTCCGGTGGATGATTATATGATAGTCGATCTGGGGCGAGGACTCGGTCCGTCAGGGGCTCCGGATGCCGGTATCAAAGTCAAAATGAATTTCAGTGGCTGGCGCGCAGTGGGCGTGTCACTGCAAAATGATCTGGAAGGGCGGGAAATCGAAGGTATTGGCTTCGATGATAATGAAGAAGGTGAAAGCGGTGGACGTAGCACTATCGCGGGCGGTGCGAAAAGCGATATGGACAGCATCCGTTTTCGGGCGCCGCTAAAAGCAGCAGCGGGTACCTTCTATATTGATCGCGTTATGCTGTCTATTGATGATGCTCGATATCAATGGTCGGATGATCATGTCAAAACCCGTTATCAGATCCCGGAAATTGATTTTCGGTTACCCGCAAAATTGCCAACACCAACGGCAGGGGAAATAGCGGCAGCTGATGATATTCGTGATGCATTGATCCGCGTCTTTACCGAAGGTCAAAGCGGTGAAAATGGCTTGGTTTTGATAGATAATCGCGAGAAATTACGCGCTCATTTTGCAGCATTAAAAATTCACCGTGATGCCGCAGGCCAATTATCGGGTCGGCACATTATTACAGATAAACAAAAGGTGTTATATCAACCGGAGTTTATGGATGATGCTGATAAGAAACGTTTCAGCCATTATGTGCTTCTGGCCGATTACGCCACGCTGATGTTCAATATCAGCCGGGCCTACCAACGCAGTACATCAGAAGAAACTCGTCAGGAACTGGCTGATATGTATATCCTGATGACTCAACACCTGTTGGATCAAGGCTATATGGATGGTAGCGCACTGGTGACAACCCACCACTGGGGATACAGCTCACGCTGGTGGTATATCTCAGCTATGTTAATGGCGAATGAACTGGATAAACATCAACTGCGTCAGCCGGTTTCCGATGCGCTGTTGTGGTATTCCCGTGAATTTAAAGCCAACTTTGATATGATCCCAGGGCCGGAAAGCTCGGATCTGGACTATTTCAATACCCTATCCCGCCAACATCTGGCGTTGCTGATGCTGGAATCTGATCCGGCAAAACGTGTGGCATTACTCAAGCGCTTTGGTGAATACATCAATGTGGCACTTTCACAGACGCCACCGGGAGGCTACGACGGCTTGCGACCAGATGGTACGGCATGGCGTCATGAAGGTAACTATCCAGGTTACTCATTCCCTGCCTTTAAAAATGCCGGTCAATTGGTATATATGCTACATGGCACACCATTTGCGGTAAGTGATGAAGGGCGGGCGGCACTGAAAAAAGCCATGTTATCGGCATGGATCTACAGTAACCCGGCAACCTCACTGGGGCTGGCGGGGCGTCATCCGTTTAACTCTTCAAGTGTGACTCTGTTCCAAGATTCCTTCCACTGGCTAGCACTCACGGGTGATCCGAAAACCGGTGATAAAGTGGATAAAGCGCTGGCAGCCGCTTATCTGCAAATTACCGGAACACCGGAAAGTGAGAGTGAAGCAATCTTTGGTGTACGCATTGCTCCAGCAGAGCTCCCCCAAGGAAACTGGACATTTAACGGCGGTGCATTCGGGATCCACCGTTTCAGCGACAAGATGGTGACGCTGAAGGCGTACAACAGTAATGTCTGGTCGTCAGAGATCTATTATCGCGATAACCGTTATGGCCGTTATCAGAGCCATGGTGCAGTACAGGTCCTTCCGTATGGTAGTCAGAAAGAGATAGGTTTTGTACAAGATGGTTGGGACTGGAATCGCAATCCAGGCACAACCACGATCCACCTTCCGTTAGCTGAGCTGGATAGCCCTAACACGCATACCCTGATGTTACGTGGTAATCATCCATTCAGTGGTCACTCATCACTAAGCGGCAAATATGGCATGTTTGCCTTTAAATTTGATGCGCCATCTATGCCGAAATTTGACAGCAGTTTTACCGCGCGTAAGAGTGCTCTCGAAACTGAAAATCGGTTAGTTCTATTGGGCAGTAACATCAGTAACAATACGGAAAAATATGCTACTGAAACCACCCTGTTCCAACATGGTATTACAGATAAAGCCAGTGATCTCTGGGTGAACGGCGAGCGCATTACGGCATTGCCTTACCAGCGCGCACTGGAGGAAGGTGACTGGTTAATTGATGGCCATGGCAACGGCTATCTACTGACCAAAGGGGCGAAAGGTGAAGTACGCCGCCAGCATCAGGTTTCTGCCAATGATAAATCCCGTGCCCCTACTGGAGGCAATTTCAGTCTGGCCTGGCTTGATCACGGGGCGAAACCACAGAATGCACAATACGAATATCTGATGGTGCTAGAGGCAACACCAGAAGGTATGCAACAACTGGCCACAGATTATCGGGCCGGTAAGAAAGTGTATGAGGTGTTACGTCAAGATGCCTCCGTACATATTGTGCGTGATAACGTGACGCAGACGACCGGTTACGCAGCCTTTAGTTCTGTAACACCAGATGAAGGTGTGGTGAAAAATATTGCTCAGCCAGCCATTGTTATGACGCAAATACAGAGTAATGGTCAGCTTAAGATCAGCGGTGTTACGCCAGATCTGAATATGACCCGCACAACGAAAGCAACGCCATTAGCGATTTCCGTGACACTCAACGGCCAGTGGCAAGCCACGGAGAATAATCCGCAGGTGAGCGTAAAACCCGCGGGAAAGACCACGCAACTGGTGTTTACCAGCTACTTTGGTATGCCACAAGAGGTCACGCTCAAGCCGATGAACTAGCTCTCAGCGTTACATTATTTCTCAGTGTTACATTATTAAAACATGACTCAGGGCGCTTCGGCGCCCTGAGGTTATTGACAAAGTGCCCGCGACGGAGAGAACAGGCAGATCGTAAAGACGCCGTAAATACATCCATGTAGGCTCGAGCCGCGCCATCCTTGGCGCGGACGCTTTACTCCTCTGCCTATCCTCACCGTTCAAGATCACGTCATCGGGGTTTGTCAGCAGTCTGAGGGTGCTTCGGCGCCCTTTTACTATTACGTCTAAGTCATAACACCTGCGCCTGAGTAATAGTATTTGGGTCTGAGTGATAACATTACGTGTGATGATGAAGAGACCAGCAGGAATGACACAAGATCCGCGATAACCTCTTCCTGAGCAGATTTTCAGGAAGAGGAAGTCAGCAGTCGATCAGTGATTAAAGATAAGCATTAGCCGCATTAGCCGCAACTTCTGTTGGCCGCCAGACATCACCAGAGTGCTCCAGCCAAGGGATTAACTCGTCAGCAATCAATTGATTCACCAGAACCATATTTTCTGCGGCAATGTTTTTCATCTGGTAAGGATCATTTTTATTGTCATGCAGAGTATAAGTGAGCGGCTTGCCAACTTTACGATCGATGACTAACGTATAGCGATCTGTCCGCACTCCGCGCTGACCGTAAGATTGTCCACCATAAGGCATAAAAGTATACAACTGCGAGGTAGGACGTTTATCACCCGGGCGCCCGGCAACCGTATTAGAGAAATCCGTGCCTTCGATCTGATCCGGGATATGCTCGCTCATGCCCATCAGACCCAGTAGCGTCGGATAAATATCGGGGGCGGAGAACAGCAGTTCATCTTCCCGCACAGGCAGTTTTCCCGGCCAGCGGAACATCATAGGAATACGCATCGATTCTTCGTAATGTACATTCTTGGTTGGCTGACCGTTAGAACCCATACAGCAACCATGATCAGAGAAGAAAACTACCAGGGTGTCTTTATCCAGATTCAGGCGGTCTAGCTCAGCAACAATACGGCCAAATTGCTCATCGACACCGTTCACCATCGCCATATACTCTTTAAAATATTTTGGCCCGTAACCGTCCTGATAGGCTTTATCCCATACCACATTCGGACGGGTATTTAGAGATTCTGAGGTGTGGTCTTTAAAACGATCCAGGTATTTTTGTGGAACCTGATCATACGGTGAATGCGGTGGGTTCATGGAGACCACTAACGCGAAGGGTTGATCGTTATCTCGGTATTTCCCCCCCTCATTGCGCAGATACTTAATAGCGATATCGGCCTCATGCTCCGGGCTCCACTGGTTAATTTTTAGTGGGTTATCACGTGGCGTATCGTTGGTCCAGTACATAGGATTAAGATGTAAATCGTAAGTCCCGTAACTGTACCAAAAATCGAAACCGTGGCGTTTTTCCGGTGGCGTCCAGTCATTCCAATAACGCCCTTCCATTGGGTTGTTATAGCTTGGCACAAAGGGGGCTTCTGGTGCATCAAGATGCCATTTGCCGATGTAACCCATGCTGTATCCCTGTTTCTTCAGGATATCAGACCACGTGACCGACTCTTTTTTAAGTTCAATACCAAAATCTTTACCCCCAAAATTGCCATCAGCTCCCGTGTGGCAGTTGCCTTGTAAGCCATTGCGATAAGGATATTGTCCGGTCATTAGCATGCCACGGAAAGGTGTACACAGCGGATAATTGGACACCGCTTGTTTCAATACCACACTTTGACTGGCGAACTGGTTAATAAAAGGGGTAATTGAGGGGTCTTGTCCCATAAACCCCAGTGACTGGGTACGCATTTCATCCGGGAAAACAATCAATAGGTTTGGTTGTTTTCCGGTTTTTTTCGCGGGTACTGCGGCCTGAGCCGTACTGAGCACCCCCGTCGCGGCCGCGGTTGCCCCCAACGCGCCAGAAACTGCGATTCCTTTTAATAAATTTCGTCTTGTTAGCGACATGCTGTTACTCCAGAGAGAAATAGAAAATTTCTGTTTTAAAGAATCTAGCTGTATTACAAGTGAAACGGTTTCATTACTGGATGTTCGCTTTCCTTCTGATACTGAACATTTCGATACCGTTCGATAACCACAAATCGTAAACAAACAAAACAAAAAATGCTGTGTTTAGGATCACAATGAAAGATTAAGGTGCTTTACTTAAGTGAGGAAAAAATATGAATAGGCAATACATCATGTAATTGTGGTGATAAAATACCCAGGCCAGGTAACTTTTTTAAATAAAAAACAAATTAAATCAATTAATTGTATTTATTTTTCTTGTTTCTATGCACTCTTATGTCATTTATTTTCGTTTAAACATCAACCAATACATTCATACAATAAATCAAAAGGAGGCTAAAAAAGAATAGAGAGAGAGACAATACGTAATGATTTTCGTTTTTTTAACGAATATCATTATCGTTATCGATTATTTGTTAAAAATAATTGTGATCTCCGTTACGAAACCCCAGTCTTCAGGCTAGAATTTCGTGAAAATCAACTTCTTTATGTGTTAAGAATCACATTTCAATCTATTGTTTTTACATTATTTTATTCTTTTTATCTTTAGAGGATGTTTTTGATCTAATATCCCAATTGTCACGTCATTAGAAAGCCGTGCAGCTATAGATATGATAAATGTGTATGCGTAAGTTTTCGCAAACATAAAACCAATAAAACGAAGCTTTGTGAAAGAGATCATAACTTTTGATCTTTCTCATTGAAGATAAACGTAAGCGTAGTAATCTTAATTCGAAGCCAAACGAATATAATTCGATTGGCTTCGTAAGGGGACAGAAGTGAAAGCGGCAATCGAAAGGCGCATGGAAATCTTCAATATCGTAACCCAGCAAGGGAAAGCTCGTGTCGAAGATCTAGCCGAAAGATTCAATGTCTCAAGTGTCACCATTCGTAGTGACCTGAGTTTTTTAGAGAAAAACGGGTACATCGTCAGATCGCACGGTTCGGCTATTCCGAACACCGGCGTTATCGCCGAGCTGACTGTCCATGAAAAGCGACGCCGTAATTCCGGCGTGAAATCGCTGATTGGTCAGGCAGCGGCGAAACTGATTAACAGTGGTGACACCGTCATTCTGGATTCAGGAACGACCACACGGGAAATTGCGGCCAACTTGAGGTCGGTAGAGAACGTAGTGGTTATGACGAATGGTCTTGATGTGGCTATGGAGTTAGCATCAGCCCCCGGCGTGGAAGTCCTCATCTCCGGTGGTGTGTTGCGTAAGAGTGCGATGTCTTTTTCTGGTTCTCAAGCCGAAGCCAGCCTGAAAAACTTTCGTTTTGACAAAGTTTTTCTGGGTGTTGATGGTTTTGACTTGCGAGTTGGTATCACCACATATAATGAGCAGGAAGCGAGTCTTAACCGCCTAATGTGTGACATCTCGGAACAAATTATTGCAGTGGCTGATTCGACCAAATTTGGGAAACGTAGCTGCCACATGATTCGAGAGTTTGGTGATATCGATATTTTGGTGACGGATTCGGATATTCCTGAAGAGTATGTGCAGCGACTACGGGATATGCGAATTGAAGTGATCATAGCTGAAAAAGAGAAGTAACACCTTGACTCCATAGTGACATTCTTAATGTTAATTGTGGAGTTAATGTATGCATCCTTTAGAAAAGCTGGTTCAGCGCCATAAAGCTGGGGAACAAATTGGGATTTACTCAGTTTGTTCTGCCCATCCTCTTGTCATCGAAGCTGCGCTGGAGCAAGCGTTAGAAAATGACTCAGAACTGTTAATCGAAGCCACCTCTAATCAGGTTGACCAATTTGGTGGCTATACCGGTATGACTCCGGCTGATTTTCGTGATTACGTTTTTGCTAAAGCTGATGCTCTGCACTTCCCTCTCGAAAAACTCATTTTAGGCGGCGATCATTTAGGGCCAAACCGTTGGCAGCACTTGCCTGCCAACGAAGCCATGGCGCATGCCGATGATCTGATCGCGGCGTATGTCGCGGCGGGCTTCAAAAAAATTCACCTCGATTGCAGCATGTCCTGCGCTGATGATCCTGTTCCCTTATCCGATGAAATTGTGGCCGAGCGTGCCGCACGTCTGGCCGCCATTGCAGAAGCAACGGAATATCAACACTTCAATATACACACCGCCGTTTATGTCATCGGAACAGAAGTGCCTATCCCTGGTGGCGCGACCGAAGAGTTGAATGAAATCGAAGTCACCTCACCAGAAGCCGCACGTAAAACGATTGAATGCCATCAAAAAGCGTTTGAGAAAGCAGGTGTTGCTGAGTGCTGGCCACGGGTGATTGGTCTGGTAGTGCAGCCTGGTGTTGAGTTTGATCACACCGGTGTGATTGATTTCTGTCCAGAGAAAGCCCATGAACTCAGTAAAGTCATGGATGATTACGATTATCAGGTATTCGAAGCCCACTCCACCGATTATCAAACCGATGATGCCTACCGCGCACTGGTTAAAGGCCATTTTGCCATTCTGAAAGTAGGCCCGGCGCTGACATTTGCTCTGCGTGAAGCCCTGTTCAGTTTATGTCATATCGAAGAAGAGTTATTCCCGGCAGAACAGTGTTCCCGGCTTCGTCAGGTAATGGAAGACGTAATGCTGAAATCGCCGGAATACTGGAAAAAATATTATCTCGGTGATGCTGAACAAGTGCGCTTAGCCCGCGTTTACAGTTTCAGTGACCGTATGCGCTATTACTGGCCGATGGAAGCGGTGCAGGCCGCACAGGAAAAATTGTTTGCCAATCTGAATAGCGCACCGATCCCGCTGCCACTCTTGAGCCAGTACATGCCACGCCAGTTTACTGCGGTTCGCGAAGGCACACTGCCTTTTGAAGCGACGGCATTGGTCAAACAACAAATCAAAAATACGCTTATTGGCTATGTTAATGCATGCCACCTTTTTAACGGGAACTCATCGAAATGACGCAATATTTAGGATACAACCTGGAAGAACTCACTCGCTTACATGCCAGTTGGACTGCACAGGAAATTGAGCAGCAGCCTGTATGTTGGGGAAAAACACAGCGTATTGTAGAAGAGAGCCAGGCCGCGATTAATGATTTTCTGCATCAGGCATTAGCCGCAAGTAACACGCGGATTATTTTTACCGGTGCTGGAACATCAGCCTTTGCCGGGCGTGCGCTGGTTCCACTGTTAGCACCTTATCTATCCCATCGTATTGAAGCGATTGCGACAACGGATTTGGTGGCAACACCAGAACAATACTTCGCCGAAGATATCCCGACACTGCTGGTTTCATTTGCCCGTTCCGGCAACAGCCCGGAAAGTGTGGCTGCGTTACAAGTGGCATCGGCCTGTTTATCTCGCTGTTTCCACTTGGTATTGACCTGTAATCAGAGCGGCCAGTTATATCAATATTGCCAGACGGCACCAGGCGCACTGGCCGTACTGATGCCAGCAGAAACCAATGACCAATCACTGGCGATGACCTCCAGTTTTTCCTCCATGATGATGGCAGCGATGGCCATTTTTGCCGGTATCGACAAGTATTCGAAAGAAATTGAAAGATTTTGTAAGGGATCTGCGGATTGGTTCAAAGAAATGAATCGTAAAATCATCGATAATACTAAAAGTTCCCAATACCAAAGAGTTATCTACTTAGGTAGTGGCGGATTACAGGGGCTGGCCCAAGAGTCAGCACTGAAGTTACTCGAATTAACCGCAGGTAAAGTTGTGGCTACTTTTGACACTCCGTTGGGGTTCCGCCATGGTCCGAAATCAATCGTTAATCCGGACACTTTGGTTGTTGTTTACATCTCTAATGACCCCTACACACGTCAATATGATCTCGACCTGTTAGCTGAGATCCGCGCCAACAACGTTGCCGGTAAGGTTATTGCTGTCGCAGCACAATCAGATGCTTATGTCACGGCTGGCGACCATATTCTGGTGCCAGGTATGACAGAAAGTTCTGACTTAGGCCTGCTGTTTGCCTATCTGATGTTCGCACAGTCCTTCGCTTTTCATAGCTCAGTTGCCTTAAACAACACACCGGATAGCCCATCTCCAACGGGCGAAATCAATCGTGTGGTGCAAGGTGTGACTATTTATCCATTTAAAAAATAACACACAGGAATATCCCTATGACTCGGCCAAATATCGTCTGGACTCGTATCGATGAACGTTTACTTCATGGACAGATCCGCATTACCTGGGGAAAGCACACAGAAGCCAATTTAATTCTGGTGGCCAATGATGACGCTGCCGATGGCCCTAACTCGGCTTTCATGCAGGCGGGAATGAAAGCCTCCGCTGGCGGTGAATATGCAGTGCGCTTTTTCAGTATCCAGAAAACAATTGATGTCATCCATAAAGCCTCTCCTCAGCAGAAGGTTTTCATTCTGTGTAACTCCCCGACGGATGTTGCGCGTTTGGTCGAAGGCGGTGTGCCAATTACTCAGTGTAACGTGGGCAATATGCACTACCACGAGGGTAAACGTCAGATTGCCAAAACAGTCTCCGTGGATGAAAAAGATCTGGACGCTTTCCAACGTATGGCCGCGCTTGGCGTGACCTGTACAGTACAGAACACGCCAGATCAAACGCCAATTAATGTGATTGAACTGGCCGCCAGAGCATAAATCCACGACGTATTACGCCAAGACATAGGGAATTAAAGGATAAATTATGCTTTTTGAAGCTACGTTAGTCGGAATTTGGGCCTTCTTGTGCGGTATCGACAAGTATGACGTTGCCCTGAATATTCACCGCCCGTTGATCACCGGCCCAGTTGTCGGTTTGATCATGGGCAATATGGAAGTGGGTTTAATCGCAGGTGCGACGCTGGAACTGGCTTGGCTGGGTCTGGTGCCTAATGCGGGTGCTCAGCCACCCGATGTGACCATGGGGACTATCGCCGCAGTTGCCTTTGCGGTGATGACCGGTCAGTCGCCAGAAGTGGCTATGGGCGTTGGTATGCCAATTGCTGTCCTGATGCAGATGATTATTATCGGTTTCTTTGCCATGACAGCATTCACCATGGGCAGAGCAGATAAGTATGCAGAGCAGGCAGATACGGCGGGAATATCGCGCTTGTTGATAGGCACGCTACTCACCCGTTCGATGCTCTATTTTGTCATCGCCTTTGTCACCGTCTACTTCGGTGAACATGCGGCAACCTGGATTGATGAAAATACACCAACCGCCCTGTTAGAAGGCTTAGGTATCGGTGCGAAGATGGTTCCGGCAATCGGCTTTGCTATGTTGCTGAAAATTATGTGGTCGAAAGAAGTGGCTGGTGTGTTCTTTATCGGCTTTGTGATGACGACTTATCTAAAACTGCCAATCATGGCGATCGCCATTCTGGGTGCTGCTGTTGCTGTCCTGTACTACTTCTTCAGTGGCAACAATAACGGCAGCAATAACAACGATAACAACACCAACAAACAACCAGAGGATTTCGAAGATGGCATCTGATATCACAGTAGATAAAGACCACACTGCAAAAGCGAAAACGGACAGCCTGGTGGATAAAATTGACTCCTATCAGGATCTTGAAGTTCGCAAAGTGGTTACCCGTAAAGATCTGTGGAAGTGTGCTATCCGTGGCCTGTTCATGGAAGGTAACTTTAACTTCGAACGTATGCAGGCCGGTGGTTTTGCTTATTCGATGATCCCTGCATTGAAGAAAATCCACGGTAACAACCGTGCAGATTTGGCGAAATCGCTGAAGAACCATTTGCAGTTCTTTAATGCCAGTCCAAAGCTGTTCACCTTCCTGTTAGGCACCGCGGTGGCGATGGAAGAGAACAAAGAAAAGCCGTCAATGATCAACGTGATGAAAGTCGCGGGCATGGGGCCAACTGGCGGTATCGGCGATGCGATTGACCACATGACGCTGATGCCACTGACGCTGGCGCTGGGGGCTTCCATTGCAATTGAAGGCTCCATCGCTGGCCCATTTGTGTTCTTCATTCTGTACCAGACCGTGCACTTCCTGGTCTATTTCGGCCTGATGTTTATGGGCTACCGCGCAGGTACTGCAGCAATGGTGAACATGGGGGATGCCACAGAGAAACTGGCAAAAGCCGCCAATATCATGGGTATCTTTGTTATCGGCGCGTTGTGCGCCACCTTTATCAGGCTACAAACCACCGCGGCGATAGATCTTGGCGGGAAAACAGTGGAGTTACAAACCGCTCTGTTTGACAAGATCATGCCGAATTTACTCCCGCTGGCATTAGTGTTCTTTATGTTCAAGATGGTGAAAGGCACGGGTTTCTGGGCGAAACCACCGGTGTTGATTTTCTCCACGCTGGCGGCCGGGGTCGTCGGTCATCTGCTGGGCATTGTCTAATCGCCATCGCCGCATCGTGGCTATGCATGATGCGGCGTAACAGAACAGCCTGAATATCCGGGCAGTAAGGATGTTGTAAATGATTGGAATTGTTGTTTCTGGCCACATTAATTTTGCTTCTGGTATGGCTTCCGCAGTACGTGCGATTACCGGTGAGCAATCTCAAATGCTGTTCATTGATTTCGTTGAGAGTATGTCAACAGACATGCTGGAAAGCGAACTGCGCCATGCGGCACATGAGGTAGACAGCGGCGAAGGTGTACTGTTTTTAACCGATATTCCTGGTGGTTCGCCTTGTAATCGCGCACTGAATATTTTGATGAGTGGCAGCAACGTTGAGCTGCTTGCCGGGGTTAACCTGCCAATGATTGCAAATGCCGCCTTTGAACGTGAAGGGGCTTCACTGTCAGAGCTGGTCGAAATACTGATGGATATTGGCGCGTCCAGTGTACAGAACCTACGTGCTGAACTGGACACTGCTCTGGTTACTGATGACTGCGAAAACGAGGATGGGCTCTAATTATGCGTACTGCCTATCTTGCTGAGCGTACATTTACCCCGCAAGGCATTGAAACCGGCGTCGCGGTTATCGTCGAGCAAGGCGAAATTGTGGCAGTAACACGCGAGCTACCAGCGGATGCAGAAATTGTGCATCTGACAGGGAAAACCCTGATCCCAGGCCTGATCGACATTCATATTCATGGCCGTCAGGGGGCGGATGTCATGGATGCATCTGCGGATGCATTACGCACCATTGCTCGCGCCCTACCCCAAACGGGGGTTGTCGCTTGGGTCGGCACCACCGTCAGTGCGCCAATACAGGATATCTTTGCGGCTCTGGCGCAGGTGCGTGATTTTATTGCAGACCCGGATAACGCACGTGATACCCGCACCGCAACACTGCTGGGCAGTTTTCTGGAGGGGCCATATTTCACCGCGCCTTTTCGGGGTTCACACCCTAAAAAATATCTGACGACACCAACACCACAAGAGCTGGAACAATTACGGCATTCGGCAGGCAACACCTTGTTACGTGCCGCTATCGCACCGGAGTCACCCGAAGCGTTGGCCGCGATCCGCTGGCTGGTGGATCACGGGATCAAAACCTCAGTGGCACACACCGCTGCTAATTTTGAGCAAGTCACGGCGGCCTATCAGCAAGGTGCGGATTGCGGCGTACATTTGTATAACGGCATGTCAGGGTTGCATCACCGGGAACCGGGCTGCTGTGGTGCCGTGTTGTATCACGACATGCTGGCAGAGCTGATTGCCGATGGCATTCATGTGCATCCTGTGATGATGAATCTGGCGTATCGCATGAAAGGTTATCGCCGCATTGCACTGATCACAGACTGTATGCGCGCAGGGGGGCTGGGTGAGGGGCGCTATTTACTCGGCGCACAGCATATCACTGTACGTCAGGGGGAAGCGCGCACCGATGATGGTTCACTGGCAGGCAGTACCTGTAGTCTGGATCAAGCGCTGCGTAACATGATCCAACATGCGCAAGTCCCCGAGTGGGAAGCGGTACAAATGGCCAGCGCAGTACCCGCCGCTTATCTGGGATTAGCGCCAACGCTGGGGTCGATCCAAACAGGTGCTCAAGCCAGCATGGTGGTGATGGAGAGCGACTTTACCGTTGCCGCAACACTGATTAAAGGTGAATGGGCTTATCATCACCCAGCCATAGTGCCGTGCTGCTCACGGCCAGGTCCTATGCCGATCGCTTCACTGACATAACACCTTTTATGCTTATTTACACCTCATAGATTTCAGGATGTAGTCAACGCATCTGCCTTCTGAAAAGTAACTCAATATTAGCATGGTGCCGCCGTTGTGATGGGCGGCAGGCATCGTGCGCCCAAATTATAGGAAGACACAACATGCAATTATTTGATTTGAAGGGAAAAGTGGCAATTATCACCGGATGTAATACGGGTTTGGGCCAAGGCATGGCCATCGGCCTGGCAAAAGCCGGTGCAGATATTGTTGGTGTGGGAGTCGCTGAAGCCCCGGAAACGCAGGCACAGGTTGAAGCATTGGGGCGTAAATTCCACTTCATCACTGCTGACCTGATACAACAGAAAGACATTGATAGCATTGTCAGTCAGGCGGTGGAAGTGATGGGGCATATTGATATTCTGATCAACAACGCCGGGATTATTCGTCGTCAGGACCTGCTGGAATTTGGCAACAAAGATTGGGATGACGTGATCAATATTAACCAAAAAACCGTGTTCTTCCTGTCACAGGCCGTGGCGAAACAGTTTGTGAAACAGGGTAATGGCGGCAAGATCATCAATATCGCCTCCATGTTGTCATTCCAAGGGGGGATCCGCGTGCCCTCTTACACCGCCAGTAAATCCGCAGTAATGGGCTTAACCCGTGCATTGGCGACTGAACTGTCGCAGTACAATATTAACGTAAACGCGATTGCGCCGGGTTATATGGCAACCGATAACACCGCAGCACTGCGCGCAGACACGGCCCGTAACGAGGCTATTTTGGAGCGGATCCCCGCATCCCGCTGGGGAACACCAGACGATTTAGCGGGCCCGGCGATTTTCCTTTCGTCCTCTGCCAGCGACTATGTGACCGGGTATACATTAGCAGTGGATGGCGGCTGGCTGGCGCGTTAAGTAAGGGAGTATCACATGAGCAATATGACACAGCAGACACGTGCGCAACAGGCGCGTGAAACGATGAAACAGGTATATCGCTATCAGGCGGCAAACCAAACACGCAGTGTGATCCGTCGAAGTGGCAAGACGCGTTTTATTAAAGACACAGACTGGGAGCGTGGTGTGTTCTGGTCATGCGTTGCCGCCGCCTGGCAGGCAACCGATGACGCAGAGTATCTGGATGGCGTCATGAATTACACGCTGCATACCGGGTTCCGCCCTGGGCCAAATCTGCGCTTTGCCGATGATCTGATTTGCTGTCAGGCCTATCTGGATGTCTGGCCGCAGATAGCAGTACCGGAAGCATTAGAGCCAACCATCAAAGCCGTCTCTGCCATGGTGGATGCGCCAAAACCGGGCCGTGAAGATTGGTGGTGGTGTGACTCATTGTTTATGGCCCCTGCCACCTTTGCGGCATTGAGTCAATCTACCGGTGACGCCCGTTATCTGTCTTATATGGATACCGCATTCTGGGACGCAGTTGATTATCTGCGCGACCCTGACAGCGGTTTGTTCTACCGTGATCATCGCTATATTCCTGACGGTAACGGCAGTGAGTTACGTGAAGAGAATGGCGAGAAAGTTTTCTGGAGCCGGGGTATTGGCTGGGTATTGGCTGCCATCCCACGCCTGCTCGCGCGGATGCCAGAAGATTATACTCATCGTCAGCGTTATCTCGATCTGTTTACTGATCTGGCGAGTAAAGTGATCCGTTATCAGCAAACGGATGGTTTATGGCGTACCAGCCTGCTCGATCCTCAACGTTTTCCAGCACCAGAGAGCAGTGCAACAGCGCTGTTCTGCTATGGGCTGAGCTGGGGGGTTAACCAAGGTATTCTGGCACCAGAAACCTATCTGCCCGTGGTGGAAAAAGCCTGGGATGCCTTGCAGGGTTGTATCCACGATAACGGCATGATGGGCTGGGTTCAGCTACCGGCCTTTAATCCGCGTGATGTGAAATTTGAACACAACATGGATTATGGCGCGGGGGCTTATTTATTGGCCGCGACGGAAATGATACGTCTGGCCTAACAAGGTTGTTCTGTTTGCCCGTTCGCGGGGGAACTCAGTAGCCGTGATGTGTTATTCATTTTGTTGCACTGGCGCACATCACCTGATGTGCGTGAGGTTATTGACAAAGTGCCCGCGACGGAGAGAACAGGCAGATCGTAAAGACGCCGTAAATACATCCATGTAGGCTCGAGCCGCGCCATCCTTGGCGCGGACGCTTTACTCCTCTGCCTATCCTCACCGTTCAAGATCACGTCATCGGGGTTTGTCAGCAGTCTGGCGCACATCACCTGATGTGCGTTTTTTATAGGCGACACCTTGGCCAACAACCTTCCGAAACCTTGCGATTATATTGCGTTAACTTTCATATATGTGATTCAGCGCCTTTTAGTTCTCTTTTTATTTGCGTAAATTAGTCAGTATTGTTTCACTTTCTCGGAACGTCTATCTGATGGCACAGCCACATACTCAACAAGCCTATTTTCACATGATGGCAAAGCCCACCAGCTATCGTTGTAATTTGGATTGTGAATACTGTTTTTATCTTGAAAAAGAGACGGTACTCCCTCCCCAGAAAAATCCCTCACCGACCATGAGCGACAGCATGTTACGGCGCTATGTGCGTGATTACTTGCGTTCTCATGCCGGAGATACAGTTGATTTTGCCTGGCAAGGTGGCGAACCAACGCTGGCTGGGCTGGATTTTTATCGCAAAGCGGTGGAATACCAACAGCACTATGCGAACGGTAAAACCGTTACAAACAGCTTTCAAACCAACGGTATTGCCATTAATCGGCAATGGGCCGCATTTTTTGCCGAACATCGTTTTCTGATCGGCCTGTCGGTGGATGGTATTGAAGCGGTACATGATAAATACCGTATTGCCGTAAATGGTCAACCCACCTTTGCCCGCGTGAAGAAAGCGCTTGATCTACTGCGTGAATATCAGGTGGATTTCAATACGTTAACCGTGGTGAATGATCAAAACTGGGATAAAGGACGTGAAACCTATCAGGCGCTGAAAGCGCTGGGGTCAACCTTTATGCAATTTATTCCGATTGTGGAAGTGGATACCCGTTGCCTATCGCGGACAACAGGCCATTACTCACCGCCAGCCAACCCTCCCATGGCTCCCTTTACTGTACCTGCGGCGGGATATGGGCGTTTTATGAATGACGTGTTTGATGCCTGGGTGACGGAGGATGTGGGAAGCGTCTATGTCCGTGAATTTGACAGTTTGCTCGGGACCTGGATGGGCTACCCCGCCGCTAGCTGCATACAGTCGGTGACCTGTGGTCAGGCGCTGATCATCGAAGCGAATGGGGATATCTACAGCTGTGATCACTATGTGTACCCAGCGAATCGTTTGGGTAACATCGCTGACACCTCGCTAGTGAAATTAGCGACATCTCGCCAGCAGCAACGCTTTGGTGATGCCAAACAGGAAAAACTGACACAGGCGTGTATTCGCTGTGAAGTGAAGGCGCTTTGTCAGGGCGGTTGCCCAAAGCACCGCATCATGGCGTTGCCAGATGAAAAACATAAACACAATTACCTCTGCGCCTCCTATAAACACTTTTTTAATCACACCGCCCCGCTGATGCAGGCCATGTGCCAGATTATTCAACGCGGGGGCGTTGCTGCGGACATTATGCCGCGACTGGCACAGTCTAAATAACTTTTGAGGAACACATAATAATGAAGTTACCCGCAGGAAAAAGAAGCCTGTTGGCAGGGATGATCGCTGCCGCTGGTATGAGTATGACACCTGTGACTCTGGCGGCACCGGCAGAAAAACCAAATGTGTTGCTGGTAATAATGGATGATCTGGGTACCGGGCAGTTAGATTTCACCCTCAATAATCTGGATAAAAAAGCACTAAGCCAGCGCCCAGTACCCGTGCGCTATCAAGGCGATCTGGACAAGATGATCGATGCGGCACAGCGGGCGATGCCGAATGTGTCTCTGTTGGCAAAAAACGGGGTCAAAATGACCAATGCGTTTGTGGCGCATCCAGTATGCGGGCCTTCCCGCGCGGGTATTTATACAGGTCGCCACCCAACCAGTTTTGGTACTTACAGTAATGATGATGCCATGCAGGGGATCCCACTGGATATTAAACTGCTGCCCGCATTGTTTCAGGAGCATGGCTATGCAACCGCGAATATCGGCAAATGGCACAATGCACGCATAGAGAAAAAAGCGTTCGTCGCCGATGAGGTCAAAAGCCGCGATTATCACGACAACATGATCTCCGTCAGCGCTCCCGGATATGCACCTGAAAAACGGGGTTTTGACTATTCCTACAGTTATTACGCCTCAGGCGCGGCATTGTGGCACTCTCCGGCAATCTGGCAAAACAGTAAAAACATTGCCGCCCCAGGTTATCTGACCCATAACCTGACAGATGAAACGCTGAAATTTATTGATGACTCAGGGAAGAAACCATTTTTTATCAGCCTGGCTTACAGCGTGCCGCATATTCCATTAGAGCAAGCATCACCCGCGAAATATATGGATCGGTTTAATACAGGCAACGTTGAAGCAGATAAATATTTTGCTGCCATTAATGCCGCAGATGAGGGTATTGGTAAAATTATTCAGCACCTACAAGAGAAAGGTGAGCTGGATAACACACTGATTTTCTTCATTTCGGATAACGGGGCGGTTCATGAATCCCCAATGCCAATGAACGGTATGGACCGTGGTCATAAAGGACAAATGTATAACGGTGGGGTGCATATTCCGTTCGTCGCTTACTGGCCAAAACAGATCCCCGCAGGTACGCAAAGTGATGCGTTGGTGAGTGCATTAGATATTTTACCGACGGCATTGAAAGCAGCAGGTATTACCATCCCAGCGGAGATGAAAGTAGATGGTAAAGATATTCTACCGGTGCTGGCAGGCAAAGAACAAACCTCGCCGCATCAATATATGTACTGGGCAGGACCGGGGGCAAAACATTACAGTGATGAGAATCAGTCGTTCTGGCATGACTACTGGAAATGGATCACTTACGAAAATCAACAGGCCCCTAAAAATGATCATGTAGAGACATTATCGAAAGCCTCTTGGGCGATCCGCGATCAAGAGTGGGCGCTCTACTTCTATGATGACGGCACCAATACACCAAAATTATTTAATGATAAGCATGATCCGATGGAATCAAAGGATTTAGCTGATCAGTATCCTGAGCGTGTCAGCGCGATGAAATCGGCATTCTATGACTGGATCAAAGATAAACCCAAACCCGTGGCTTGGGGGCAAGATCGCTATCAGATCTTAGAAGGTTCTGCTAAAGGTTAAGCTATTGCGCTGTAACGGGGGGAGATGAGGTGGCGCGGGTGTTTTCGTCCCCTCCCTTATCCCCTATTACCACTCTTTTTATTACCGTTTTCCTTATCATAATGACTTGCAGGAACACTGATCATGAGTGTTGAAATTAGCGCCAAACCCCGCCCGATCATTCCTTATGAACATCCTGATGCGGCGATGTATTACCAGTTGTTTAAACAGCATATGATCCGCCAGTGGCATAAAAAACGGCCTTATGCGAGACATGATGCTCGCTTACAAGCCCTGTTTCAGAATCAAAAGGTGTCGTTGCAAAGCCAGTGTGACTACCTGGTGCGTTATGTGGCTGAAGCATTTGATCATTATGCCGTCTGGGATTATACCCATGCTTATTATCCGGGGCGCCCCAGCCAGCAAAATGCGCGCACTGATGCACTGGAAGGTGTAAGCCGTGTACTGCCGACGCTAGCGGCTTGGTTACACAGCCAACCTATGGGTCTGGATAATGCGCGACTTGCCGATCTGAAAGGCGGGGAGCTAGACATTGTGGCTATCTTACGTCGCACGTTCTTAGCCGGAACCGACCCGACCCATCGTGGGTATTGGGGCACACTGCATGATTATGATCAGCGTATTTGTGAAAGTGCAGACTTGGCATTGGCTTTATGGTTGAGCCGTGAGTCGGTCTGGCAGGCGTTTACGCCACCAGAGCAGCAACAAGTGACACGCTGGTTCAGTCAGGTTAATACTCTACAAACAGTGGATAATAACTGGCATCTCTTCCCGTTAACTGTTCAGTTTGTGATGCGAGCACTGAACGGCACTGGCAATATCAGTGATGATAAATACCAGCGTATCAAAGAGTTCCATGTCGGTGAGGGCTGGTTTCGCGATGGAGCACAGGGCAATTATGATTACTATAACGCTTGGGGGTTCCACTACTCTCTCTACTGGCTCGATCAAATAAATCCAGATTATGACCAACAGTTTATTCGTTCCTGCATGGCGGAATTCGTCGCCGCTTATCGCCATCTGATCACCCCACAGGGGATCCCCTTCTTTGGCCGTAGTGCCTGTTATCGTCTGGCTGCATCAGCGCCGTTACTGGCAGTTGCCAGTCACTCACCGGACGTCGTTCATACCGGTGAAGCCAAAAGAGCATTAGAAGCAACGCTGCGCTATTTCATTGGTCACGGTGCTATGCGTTTCGGTGCTCCCACACAGGGATTATTCGCAGATGATGAAAGGCTGGTGGACAACTACAGTGGGCCAGCTAGCAGTTTTTGGTCACTACGGGCGTTGAATATTGCGCTGTATTGCGCCAATGACTGTGGGTTATGGCAGTGTGAAAGTGGCAAATTGCCTGTTGAGACCGAGGATTTTAGTTTCAGTATTAATGCCATCGATCTCTTTGTTATGGGAACTTTCGAAACGAAAGAGGTTGTTGTTACTTTTCGTCATGATTACACCAAAGAGCAGACACCACTGACCCGTCGTTTAGTGTCACAGTCGTGGCTAGATCGTGTGAAAGAGAGCGTTATCGGCCGTGCTGAACGGCCGATAAACAATTTACTTCGCAAAGGCGTGACCAGCTACAGCTCAAAAATGATGTCACTCTTCTAACTGCGTTTGCTTTCGATGTGATGTAACACTCTTTTAATTGATTTCTTTTTGTTTGTATAAGCTTTTTTTTATGGTTAAATGAAAGGAAATGAAATCACGGAGGTTTAGTTATGTTTTTGGTTTCTTCCCGAGAAATGTTACGTCAGGCACAGATCGGAGGCTACGCAATCCCAGCCTTCAATATCCATAATCTGGAGACCATTCAGGCCGTAGTTGAAACAGCGGCTGAAATGGCTTCGCCAGTCATTTTGGCCGGAACACCGAGCACCTTTTCTTATGCGGGCACGGAATATCTGGTGCAGATCTGCCAACAAGCGGCGCGCAATTACCGTATGCCTTTTGCACTGCATCTGGATCACCATGAGTCGTATGACGATATTGTCCAGAAAGTCGCGGCGGGCATCAAATCCATAATGATTGATGGCTCTCATTTTAACTTTGAGCAAAATATCGCGCTGACACGCCAGGTGGTGGAGTATTGCCATCGCTGGGATGGTACTGTCGAAGCAGAACTGGGCCGCTTGGGTGGCCAAGAAGATGATCTCACGGTTGATGCTAAAGATGCGCTGTATACCGATCCTGATTCGGCGGCACATTTTATTCAGGCGACAGGGATCGACTCTCTGGCCATTGCCATCGGCACTGCCCATGGGATGTACAAAGAGGCCCCTCGTCTGGACTTTGATCGCTTGGCTCTCATTCGCCGTAATACTGATATACCTCTGGTACTGCATGGCGGATCAGGGATCCCAGATGAAGATGTTCGTCGTTGCATTGAATTGGGGATCAGTAAAGTGAATGTGGGTACAGAGCTAAAGATCGCATTCTCTGGTGCACTGAAAGCCTATTTCCTTGAAAATAAGGGCGCGAATGATCCCCGTCACTATATGGTTCCGGCTAAAACCGCCATGAAAAAAGTGATTCAGGATAAAATTAACGTCTGCGGCAGCGCTGGCAAACTGTAAAGCGCCAGGAGAGGAAGCAGATTATGACGAAACACGTTGCCGTATTGCTGGCGCACGGTTTTGAAGAAGCAGAAGCCGTTATTTTCATCGACATCATGCGCCGTCTGGATATCCGGGTTGATATTCTCTCCTGCGAAGCAACCACGGCCTTGAACACCTATTTTGAAACACCGATCAGCGCAGATGCGCTGTTAAGTGACCGTCTGGATCACAACTATGATGCGGTCATGATGCCCGGTGGACCAAAAGGCACAGACAGCCTGACGGCGGATCCACAAGTGATTACGTTTCTAAAACGCCATATTGCTCAGGATAAATATATCTGCGCCTTGTGTTCCTCTGGGGCCAAGGTCTTGGCGGCTCATCATTTGCTGGCCGGGCGAACTTACAGTACCGGTGATAAGTTGGCTGATAAATTTGATGATGGTGTCTATCTGGATCAGGATGTGGTCGTTGATGGCAAATTTATTACAGCCAAAGGGCTGGGAGTTAGCTTTGAGTTTGCCTTCACCGTTGCCCGCCATTTGCTCAGTGATAACCTGTCAAAGGTTGAACACCAGGCCAGCCATATCTATTTTAAACATTGGTCAGCACAGACGTAATTATCACCATTAGCCCCTGTACACGATGTTCTCCCCACAACGGCATTATCAGTACCATTTTCGTTTATATCGTCAGTACCGTTGCCGTTTATATAGCCAGCACCGTTGATGAACCGCATAGTCTGCGGTTCGTCTCTTCGACTACGCGAAACCGGTATTGAAGCCACCACAACGATCCCTTGCCCTCCCCTGCGTAACCTTCCTGTTCATCGAATCAACCTTATAAATCATAGAGCAGGTCCGTCGGCTTAGTTACTGCGGGCATCGCCCTATTCTGATTGACCTGCTTTACCGAGGAACGGACCACCAGCTTACCTTGCAATAATAGATTGCTAAAAGGTGCATCCGGGCGTAACACCCGCCGCTGTAACAATTGGATAGCCTCTGCCCCCAGTTCATCACGAGGAACATGCACCGCGGTCAGTGGAACATCATGGATCTCCGCCAAATTAAAGCCATCCATACTCATGACTGACACCCTGTTGGGCACATTCAAGTTGAGTTTATTCAGCGCATTAACCGCGCCAACAGCCATATAGTCGCCACCGACCAAAATTGCCGTCGGTAGTCGGCTTTCATCCTCACAGGCCGTGAAAAATACCGTTATCGCCTGCTCCGCCTCTTCAGCGCCAAAGCCGTGAGTGGTGATCAGATGCTGATGATCATCGAAGCACATATTATTACTGGCAAACGCGTCTTTAATTCCCACCAACCGCAACTCCATGGTATTGCGGCGCAAACACTGTAGCGTCAAAATACGGCGATGCCCTTGCTGTATCAGATAATGGGCAGAAAACTCGCCAATCGATTGGTGGTCAGGAGAAACGCTATCCAGTGACATTTCTTTATCGCGACAATTAATTAATACCGCTGGCTTATGAAGACTAGCGGCCAAGGCATGGACCCGTGGATCATCAATGCCAATAATAATCGCCGCCTCACTCTGTGGGTGGGTCATTTTATCTAAAAATAGCGAAATATCACTGTGGGTTTCGGATAACCCGCAGTACCGGATCATCACTTCATGTTGGCTAACCGCCTGAGTAATCCCTTGTATGACTTTGTAGTAAAAAATATCTGTTCGTACATCAAAAGCGCGATGAGGAGCGAACACCATAATATTATTCAACATCAACCGCCCGCTGGATAAATTCTGCAAAATCCCCTGCGATTTCGCATACGCCATTACCTGCTGTTTCGCTTTGGTGCTGGTATTCCCTTTACCCGCTAACACTCTTGATACCGTGCTAATCGAAAGACCGGTTTGATTAGCTATTTCTTGTATTTTTAGCTTTCCATTCATTTTGTGATCTCTCTCAAATTAGCAAATGAAAAAATTTTCATTACCATAAAATGGCTAGATAAGGGCGATACGAAATATAAATGATGAAATATTAGCCGCCTTATGAAAATTCTTTCAAAGAAAGGCATATTAAAGCCAATTCAAGCTGGTTACCTTGGTTTTTATAAAAATATTGTGTTTTGGTGAACCAATATTTTTAATTTATCAGTCCAGTTAGCTTTGATTAAATATAAAAAAACTCAACATTATCAATTGAGTATATTTTATTGCTCTGTTTTATTGTGAACAAGATCACATTATAACGCTGCGTAATCTTAATAACTGAAGATGGAACATACAAAAATAACAAGTTGGTCCAATTAATTTTATATGGACTAACACAAGGGGACTGGGATGAGTATTGATATTAATCAATCAGCTAAAGTTGTAGGACGGCGGAAAATAAAATCATTACGTTGGTGGATGCTGGCCTTATTTTTACTTGGGGTCACCGTTAACTATATAACCCGTAACTCTCTAGGGATTCTAGCCCCTGAGTTAAAAACCAGTCTGAATATGACTACCGAGCAATACTCATGGATTGTAGCCTCTTTCCAACTGGCTTATACCGTGTTCCAACCACTTTGTGGCTGGTTGATCGATGTCATCGGTTTAAAAATGGGGTTTCTGATTTGCGCCAGTGTCTGGGCAGTGGTCTGCATGATGCATGCCGGAGCGGGTACTTGGTTCCAACTGGCAGTATTACGCTTCTTTATGGGCAGTGCCGAAGCCGCAGCAACACCGGCAAACGCCAAAGCCATTTCGGATTGGTTCCCGAAAAAAGAACGGCCCATTGCTGCTGGATGGGCTGGGGTGGGGTTCTCTATCGGTGCGATGTTGGCCCCCCCTATTATCGTACTCGCACATGTAGCACTCGGTTGGCAAGGGGCATTCTTGTTCTCCGGCGCATTAGCCATGATTTGGGTTCTGCTGTGGTGGCGTTTTTACCATTCACCGGATACTCATCCAAATCTAAGTCAAGAAGAGTTTGAACTGATTCACCAAGATAATGAACCCGTACTACCACGACTGCCATTCCTTAAATCCTTAGCCATTCTAAGTAAAAATAAGAAATTTTACGGTATCGCTATTCCCGCATTTCTGGCGGAACCGGCCTGGGCCGTGTTTAGTTTCTGGGTACCGCTGTATTTGGCCACCGAACGCGGCATGGACCTAAAACAGATCGCCATGTTCGCCTGGCTGCCATTCCTGGCGGCAGATATTGGCAGTGTCGCCAGTGGCTATTTAACCAAACTCTATCAGAAATGGTTTGGTTGCAGCCGAGTCAACTCGGTGGTTGCCAGTTCGGTAACCGGTGCTTTTATGATGGTGTCATTGGCCTTTGTTGCCATCACCAAAGATCCTTATTTGGCCATTGCTTTAATCTCCGTTGGCGGCTTTGGGCACCAAGTCATCTCCTGCATGCTCAGTGCATTAGTGGTTGAATCTTTCGATAAAAATCAGGTCGCTACCGTCAATGGCCTCCGTGGTTCTTCCGCCTGGATCGCCAGCTTCCTGTTTACATTATTAATCGGGGCCGTTTCAGACACCATCGGCTTTAACCCGCTGTTTATCGCTATGGGGTTCTTCGATCTGATTGGGGCCGTATTCCTGATTGCCCTGTTCGCTGAGCGCCGCAACAAAACCCAACCGGCGGTCTGATTTTATTGACCCAACTGATGTTATTGACCCAACTGATGCGATTAAACCATCAGACGCGATTAACCCAGCAGCAGCACTGTCTGTGCTGTTGCCAGAAAGAAGATGAGCTGTGATGAAAACATTAAAAAACTGGCTGTTAATAAATGCGTATCCCGATCACCTTGAACTGCGGGTCGATGACCGTCATATTTTTTGTCTGTATGTATTAGAACCAAACTTATGCAGGGTGCTGATTAAACGCGAGGGGGAACTGGCGTTGAGCCGCACCTGGAGTATTGCCCCGCAAAGTGATGTGCCATGGTCAGGCCGCGATCGCCTGAGTCTGGAAGGCTTTTCCCTCCCCGGTTATCAATTGGAGAAACATGAACAGCAACTGATAGTCACGACGGAGTGCCTTCGGGTAACCATCCATCAACCACTGCATCTGACATGGGAATATAAAAGCCAGCATGGTGAGTGGCTACCGCTGGCCGCAGACCGGCCAACCAGCGCCTATCTACTCAGCCCACAGGGAGAAGCAATTGCTCACTATCAGCGCCGTTATCCCAATGAGCAATATTACGGGTTGGGCGAAAAAGCCGGTGACCTGAACCGCGCAGGTCGTCGCTTTGAAATGCGTAATCTGGATGCGATGGGCTATAACGCCGCCAGCACTGACCCGCTCTACAAACATATTCCGTTTACTATCACCCGCCGTGATGATGTCAGTTTTGGCCTTTTTTATGACAATCTGAGTAGCTGTTGGCTGGATTTAGGCAATGAGATCGATAACTACCATCTGGCCTATCGCCGTTATCAGGCCGAAGCGGGTGACCTTGATTACTATATGTTCCTCGGCCCGAAAGTTTTGGATGTCACCAAAGCGTTTGTTCGCCTGACCGGTAAAACCCAATTTGGCCCTAAATGGAGCCTGGGTTACAGCGGTTCAACCATGCATTACACCGATGCCCCTGATGCTCAGGTGCAACTGCAAAAATTCATTGCATTGTGCCAGCAGCATGACATCCCTTGTGATTCATTCCAGCTCTCTTCCGGCTACACCTCCATCAAAAACAAGCGTTATGTATTTAACTGGAATTACGACAAAGTGCCGCAACCGAAAGTCATGAGCCAGACGTTCTTACAAGCAGGTATCAAATTAGCCGCCAATATAAAACCGTGTTTATTGCAAGATCACCCACAGTATCAACAGGCTGCGGAGCGGGGACTCTTCATTCGTGACAGCGAAACTGATTTACCTGAACGCTCTACATTTTGGGATGATGAAGGCTCCCACCTTGATTTCACCAATCCAGACACCGTGAGTTGGTGGCAGGAAAACGTCACTAAACAACTGTTAGAGATGGGGATCGGTTCTACCTGGAATGATAATAACGAATATGAAGTGTGGGATGGTGAAGCCCGTTGCAATGGTTTCGGTGAATCTATCGCCATCAAACATATCAGACCGGTAATGCCTTTACTGATGATTCGAGCTTCAATGGAAGCGCAGAAAGCATTCGCACCAGAAATGCGCCCGTATCTGATATCCCGTTCAGGCTGTGCAGGGATGCAGCGCTACGCTCAGACCTGGAGTGGTGATAACCGTACCAGTTGGCAAACACTGCGCTATAACATCCGTATGGGGCTGGGGATGAGCCTGTCAGGGCTGTATAACCTGGGGCATGATGTCGGCGGTTTTTCTGGAGATAAACCGGAACCCGAGCTATTTGTCCGCTGGGTACAAAACGGTGTGATGCATCCACGGTTTACCATTCACTCATGGAATGACGACAATACAGTAAACGAGCCATGGATGTATCCAGCCGCCACGCCGATTATCCGGGATGCGATGGCATTACGATATCGATTATTGCCTTATTTTTACACGTTGCAATGGCAGGCCAGCCATGATGATGAGCCAATGTTGCGCCCTACGTTCCTCGACCACGAGCACGATAGCCTCACATTTAAAGAGAACGATGACTTTATGCTAGGCCGTGATCTGCTGGTTGCCAGTGTGGTGGAAGCTGGGCAACGGCAGCGACAGATTTATTTACCTGATAATCAGGTAGGTTGGTATTGCTTCCATAGCGGGCAATGGTTCAGCGGTGGGCAGACAATCATATTGGATGCACCACTAGAACGATTACCTCTGCTGGTGCGAGCAGGTGCCGCCCTGCCGCTGTCTCGACGTATCGCCTTTGTTAATCCTGAGGCTGACTGTCAACGCGAATTGGCGCTCTATCCCACTCAAGGTGGCGGGCAGTCCAGCGGAATGCTATTTGAGGACGATGGTGAGAGCCACCGCTGGCAACAAGGCCATGCGCTGTGGCTAAGCTGGCAGGTCACCACCGATAATCACCGTATTGATATCACCTTTAGTCGCACCGGGAACTATCAACCGGCATGGCGTGAACTGACTATTAATCTGCCGCAAAATGAAAGTCGCACGTTATCAATCAACGGTGTCGCAGGTAATACACTGGATTTAACCAAACTGGCCTAACCGGCTAATGTTAAATACAAAGCGGGTTTCCTTATGGAAGCCCGTTTATTTTTGTACGGGTAAAAACGGCGATCGCAGCAACTTTATGGTTCAACTTGCCAAACGCTGAGCAATAAGGCGCAACTCTTCGGCAATTTTGTGTAAATCACGATGCTCTTTAGCCTGAGGTCCAGTGGAATTACGCACGACCAGTTTGGCGGGTAGTATCGATGAGGAGCGCATGGACTCGTTATCACTGGCGCTAAGCATACGCCGAACCGCCTCTTTTCCCTGCAAATCTAAATCAAGTGACACGGTAGTGAGTGCCGGGTAGAAAAACGAACTTTCATAGGTATCATCGTAACCAATGACCGACTTCTCCCCCGGTACCGCCAGTTGGTTTTGGTGAAACGCACTCAACACCCCAAGCGCCATTTGATCATTGGCCACCAGCACAGCACTGAACTGCGGTGTTTCACGCAACATCTGTAACGCGCCTGAATACCCACTTTGGGCATCCCAGTTTCCATGGATCACACTGACAGGCGATAAACCATAATCGGTAAGCGTCTCTAGCCAGCTTTTAAGCCGCAAATTTGCCGATACCGACTGCTTAGGTCCCGCCAGCAACGCAATCTCACGGTGCCCCAATTCATAAAGATATTTGACGCTAGCACGGGTGCCATCTGCGGGGTTAAACGAAACGTTAAACACTGAACTATAGGGGTCAACATCGAGAAAAAGACAAGTGACATCATCATTATCTGCAGCGATTTTCTCTGCTACAGCCGTCTCTAGAGGAACATTGATAATGACCTTGCCTACCCACTGAGATTTTAGGTCATTAATAGAATGCTGAATGCTTTGATTGACGCTCTCATCAATCATGGAGATCAGTACTTGATAACCTTCAAGATGCGCGTAGCGTTTTATTGCTGCGGCGACCTGTGATGGGGCATGTAACGCGAGTGACGTGGTTACCAGCCCCATCGTCATACTTTGCTTACCAACCAATTGTTGGGCAAGGCGGTTGGGTACATAACGCAGCAGCTCAATTGACTGCTCAACCTTGCGACGAGTAGCCTCAGATACTTTAGCCGATTTATTCAGTACCCTGGAAACCGTTTGATAAGAAACACCTGCATGACGGGCAACATCTTCTAATGTGGTGCTTTTCGACTTCATAGTCTGGCTCCCTCTAAGTGTTATTCCTTGATTGTAACAGGGGCATAGATGAAAAACCCAATCACCTGAATACACCTATAAATCCCATCGATAAATGTATTACGATCACAATAAAAAATCCAGTGAGCGCCATCACTCATCCTTACAAAATTGCCTGATTTATTTGCAGTAAATCACAATAAGCATACAAAATAATTGCTTGATTTTACGTTTAGGCATTTCATTGGATACGTTATGTGAACGTAATACAAAAATTATAAACGAGGATGACATGAAAACCAGTTTACGCACACTGTCCGTTGCTTTAGCTGCGGCGTTAGTTTCACCATCTGTATTAGCAATAGAAAAAATCGATTTCCACGGCTATATGCGTGCTGGTGTAGGCGTTTCCAGTGATGGTGGGCTTGCAGAATGGCAAAAAACGATGGTTGGCCGTTTGGGTAACGAATCCGATACCTATGGCGAAATAGGACTTGGGGCTGAGGTCTATAAAAAAGAAGATGTCAGTTTCTACCTTGAGAGCATGGTCAGCATGCTGTCAGACGGCTCTAATGATAGCGAAACGACCATTGGTGACGATGCTCAATTCGGCCTGCGCCAATTAAACTTACAAATAAAAGGGCTGATCCCCGGCGATAAAGAAGCGGTGATCTGGGGGGGGAAACGCTACTACCAACGCCACGATTTGCACATTATAGATACCAAATACTGGAATATTTCAGGCTCCGGCGCAGGGATTGAAAACTATACTGTAGGTCCAGGCGCACTTTCTGTGGCCTGGGTCCGTGGTGACGCAAACGATGTGGATACCCGAATTACTGGCGATAGCGATGTCAACATCAACTATATCGACGTGCGCTATGCAGGCTTTAAGCCATGGGCTGGCTCGTGGACCGAAGTGGGTATCGACTATGCAATGCCAAACCCAACCAAACAACAGAAAGAATACGGTGGGTTGTACGATGCTGATAACGCGGTGATGTTAACCGGTGAAATCAGTCAGGACATGTTTGGTGGCTATAATAAGCTGGTGCTGCAATACGCAAATAAAGGCTTAGCGCAGAACATGATCTCCCAGGGTGGGGGTTGGTATGACATGTGGCATAAGACTGACGAGGCTAAGGGATATCGTGTGATCAACACCGGTCTTATTCCTATTACCGATAAACTCTCTTTCAACCATGTACTGACTTGGGGTTCGGCTAACGATATTACTGAATATACCGATAAAACTAATTTGATTTCTCTGGTAGGCCGTGCGCAATACCAATTTACACAATATGTACGTGCTATTGGTGAAGTGGGTGGTTTCTATCAAAAAGATACTTATCACAATGGTTCTGACTACAAACAGGGTGGTGAAAAATACACTATCGCATTAGGTTTGGCCGAGGGTCCTGATTTTCTGTCTCGCCCAGAATTGCGTGTTTTCGCTTCTTACTTAAATGATTCAGAGAATGGTAAGCCTTTCGAAGATGGGACCTCTAATGACACGTGGAACTTTGGTGTCCAAGTAGAGGCCTGGTGGTAATCGTTAAGATTAAGTAGACATAAATTTATCTCTATAAACATATATACCCGTAATATTTCAAGCTGTATATGCGTTGGCTGCTTTCGCTCATTCCCGTTGCCGTCTTCCTACAACTTGGTTTATTTAGGGTATAGCATGAATTAAATATCACTAATTTTAATATGACTCGGTTATTCTTCTATGCTCACGACCCTTAGGTAGTGAGCATTTTAGTTTGATACCCGTCATACCTCAAGCTGCATGTGCGTTGGCTACGCTCAATAACTCGAATTATTTGGGGTATACATTATTATTTGCAAGCCAAATTGTGAGTTAAAAATAAATTCTTTAGGATTGAGAGAAATGCTCATCAAGTATTTTTCGCAGGTTATCTGACTGTTTGCCAAATATAGCATGTACCTCTTGCCCAAGAATAATAACGCCTAATGCCCCCGCTTGTTGTAGCGCTTCAGAATTAACCTTGGAGAGATCGTTTACCGTCACCCGTAAACGCGTGATACAGGCATCAATATTCTTGATGTTCTCTTTCCCCCCTAAATAATGAAGTAGCATTTCGGCTTGTTGTTTTTCTTCATCAGTGAATGATGGCGTTGGCTTTGGATGGGAAAAATAGTGCATAAAAGATTTCAGGCTGATCATGACATCTACCTTTCTGTTGGTGGGTTGAGTGAAATTGAGTTAATTCGTTGTAAGTCGATGTAAAAAAACGCCCACTCGGCTGAATGGGCGTGTATGGCATTCAGTTAAGTCTTATTCAAGATGGCGAGTTAGTACTCGGCTTCCCCATGGGGCGAGCGTCAGGTTACCTTGTACAGGCTGCTGGTCGACCATATCGCGGTATACCGCAGGCAACACCAGCGACTTGCTGTCATTACTGTAGTTTTCCACCACGATAAATTCACGCTCACCATCGGTACGACGGTGAGCGGTAACCCCATAAGGGAACTGGGTGTCTAACGCACGTGCCAAGTTTAGCTCATCAGCAATGTTCATGAAGAAATCACGCTGGAAAGCCGCATCGTTACGTGAAGCGACATACCAGGCTTTACCTTCGCCAACAAGGTTTACGGTCACCGCCGCACGGTCAGCATAGAAATCATCTCTATAGCGCGCGACGGCTGTCGCCCCCTCAAGATGAATCAAATCGCAGAGATGGATGGCCTGATAAGGCCCCTGTAGACCGGCTTTATTGCCTGCAAGCCCTTGAACTTGATTGCTCTCGCCATCGGCCAGACAATCAATCTCTTCAGACCAGATACCTAACAGCGGCCGCAGAGGGCCTGGGAAGCCACCGAGATGGCACAGGTCAGATTCGTTGACAATGCCGCTCCAGTAGGTCGCGACAAATTGCCCACCTTGCTCTACAAAACGCGTCGCCTTTTCAGCAAACCCTTCGCGAACCATATAAAGCATCGGCGCAATGACCAGCTTGTAACCCGACAGATCGCAGTCGGCGTTAATGATATCGACCGCAATACCCCGTTCCCAGAATGGACGGTAATGCTCGGCAACGGTCTTCTCATATTCCAAGCCACAGTTACGTGGGCCTTCGGCGTCGTCCATAGCCCAACGACTTTCCCAATCAAAAATGATGGCAACATCAGCGTCTACCTTGCTTCCCCTCACCGGTGCCATAGCCTCAAGTATACGGCCCAGTTCGCTCACCTCCCGCCCAACACGGGTATCAATGTGGCCAACATGGTCGACAACCGCACCGTGGAACTTCTCAACGGAGCCACGACTCTTACGCCATTGAAAGTACTGCACTGCATCCGCACCGTGTGCGACAGCCTGTAAAGAAGAGAGGATATGCATCCCCGGTTTCTTCAACTTACTGGTAGGTTGCCAGTTGGTCGCGCTCGGCGTTGATTCCATTAAGACAAATGGACGGCCCTGTTTCAGGGTACGCATGAGGTCATGATACATCGCGGTATAACAGGCAAGCTGAGTTTCATCTTTCTCACGATGCCACATCGGGTAGCTGTCCCAAGAGATAAAATCAATCACCTGTGCCAATTTCCAGTAGTCGTAATCGTAGAAGTACTCCATAAAGTTGGTCGTGACAGGCAACTCTGGGTTTGCCGCCTTAAGTGGCTTGGCCTCTTCAGAACAAAACTCCGTAACCTGAGCGGTATTAAAACGCCGCCAGTCAAGGTTCAGACCATGAATTGAAACCTCACCTTGTGGTGCTGGAGACTCAATTTGTGACCAATCGCTATAGGTGTGGCTCCAGAAAGCACTCCACCAGGCTTCGTTAAGGTTATCCAGCGTTTGATAGCGATCCTGGAGCCAGAGGCGGAATTTTTGCTGACAGGAATGACAGTGACATTCGCCGCCGTATTCATTAGAGATGTGCCAGCCAATAACCGCAGGATGATGGGCGTAACGCTCTGCTAACTTCTGGTTTATCTGCCGCACTTTCTGGCGATATACCGGCGAGGTCATACAGTGGTTATGACGCCCACCATGCAGCGCAGGCACCCGATCACGCCCGACACGTAAAACTTCAGGATATTTCTGCGACATCCAAGCCGGACGTGCGCCACTTGGCGTCGCCAGGAATATATGGACACCGGCAGCATAAAGTTTTTCAATTAATTCATCTAACCAAGAGAAGTTATATTCCCCTTCACTTGGTTCAAGTTTTGCCCAACTAAATATTCCCACTGACATGACATTGCATTTTGCCTTTTTCATCATGGCAATATCTTTATCAATAATGTCAGGATAATTTTCCCATTGCTCTGGGTTATAGTCAGCGCCATGCAATAACGCAGAAACTTTCGCGCTTAGGGGCGGAAACTTAGACATAATACATCCTTAAATAATAAATGCTTGGTATCGCCCATAATGGGCAACGATTAATTAAAAACTTTTATCGAAGGCAATACTTTTCCTTGGCAATCAAATAACGCCTGATTTTCACGTGCATTACCTGTTTTCCAATTATCATTGATATATTTCATTCCAGCCGGTGTTGCCCAAGTATTTCCCGGAACAGAAATCCAGGTCGGCTCCCAGTAAAATATCCCCTTCCCTCTGCCATCAGGGACATTAATAACACTCTGCATCAGATCATGAATGAAATTCGCTTGTCCTTGAACCGTTCCGGGATAACCCCCATCTTTCTCTTCTTTAGCGGTAAAGCTATTTTCGGCGTTATCACAATTTTCCAAGGTATAGCCATAAGCGGCTTCCACGACGATGACATCTTTTTGGTAACGCTGGCTGATATCATCCATGTTGGTTTGCAAGGCGCTAATCGGGCCGTCCCAGTAGGTGTACATCGACAGACCAATAATATCGAACGGCACATTACGTTTGGTTATTTCATCAAACCACCAATGGAAGGTGTCATTCTTGGTGCCTTCAGCGAGGTGCAGCATGATTTTCACATCTGAAGGGGAACTGAGGTTCTCACGTAAACCGCCGATGGCCGCATTCAGCAAACCCGCCAGCCGATCAAACTCACCACCGCCTTCCCCCCAGCTTTTTCCTTCTGGCCAGAGAAGACCGCCATTGGATTCATTGCCGATTTGCACCATATCAGGCAAGACACCCTCTTTTTTGAAGGTGGCAATGGTATCGCGGGTATAGTCATGAATGGCGACTTTAAGCTGGTCGTAATTCATTTTCTGCCAAGCCTTCGGCTTAAATTGCTTACCTGGATCGGTCCAGAAATCGCTGTAATGGAAATCAAGCAATACCTTTAAACCTTGGGCTTTCGCACGTTTAGCCAGCGCCAAAGTGGTCGCCAAATCGTTACTGCCACCGCCGTAACTCTGCCCATCGCTGTCTTTGGGATCGACCCACAAACGCAGACGAACATAATTCACGCCGTTAGCCTTCAGGATAGCCATTGCATCTTGTTGAACATTTTGTTCATTAAAAAATTTGCCACCTTGTCGTTCCACTTCCGCTAACGTGGAAATATCAGCCCCTTTAATAAAATCTGCTGGGACATTTTTTAATGGCGCAATGGTAAAGGGTTCTGCCGCATTAGCCCCAACCATGAGGCTTAGCGATAAACAAACAGTCAGTAATGCCGGTTTAAAGAATTTCATTATATTATCCCTTAGTACTTCCTGACGTTAGGCCGGAAACAAAATATTTCTGTAGGGCCAGGTAGAGAATAGCAACGGGGACTGCAATTAATACGGCTCCCGCAGCGTAAGTGGTATAGCTAGCGCCCATTTTTTGCGCCACGAGGTTATATAAACCAATCGGTAACGTATATTTATCTGGAGTACGTAAAATTGTGCTCGACAAAATAAAGTCACCCAATGGGCCAGTGAAGGAAAATAACGCCACCACCGCCACAATAGGTTTAGAAAGCGGCATGATAATTTCAATGAAAATACGGAAATTACTGGCCCCATCCATACGTGCCGACTCATCAAGATCTTTTGGGATCGCGTCGAGATACCCCTTCATTAAATAGGTATTCATTGGGATCATGCCCGCGACATAAATCAGTACCAGAGCCATATGGCTGTTAATTAAACCCAACAATTGCGAAAGCACAAAAATGGCAATCAGTGCAGAAAATTGCGGGATCATTTGCAGCAATAGAAAGAGCATTAACCCATTCTGACGCCCTTTAAAACGAAAACGGGAGAATGCATAGGCGGTGAAACTGACACTGATCAGCGTTAAGACCATGGTCAAAAAACTAATTTTCATCGAGTTCCAGTACCAGGTCATATAATTCACCTCGCCGTTAAACAGATCGGCGTAGTGCTGGAAGGACAGGTTCTCAGGAATTATCGACGTACTGAGCAGGCTATTACCGGCGTTCAGTGATGCACCCACCGTCCAAATCAGTGGGTAAATAATAATGACCGATACCAGAATAATAACCAGCCAAGAGAGCGATAAACGGATCCATTTCTCTTGTTTAATACTTTGTGACTTAGCCATGTTCCCGTCCCTTATGCCATATCATCATTTTTAAATGATTTTGTTGCGCGGAATTGCCACAACGCCAGGCCAACCACAAAGATGGAAAGCAAAATAGTAATGGTTGCTGCTATTGCGTATTGCGAAGAAGACATGGTCAATTTATAGATCCACGACACCAGAATATCGGTGCCTCCTGCGTTTGACCCCGCCACTGCCGGCCCACCGTTATTAAACAAATAAATAATATTGAAATTATTAAAGTTAAAGGTGTACTGCGTGATGATAATCGGCGCAATAGAATAAAGGACCAACGGCAGCGTGATGGTGCGCAATTTGGTGCTGGTACTCGCGCCATCCATGGTGGCAGCCTCGTATAAATCGTCGGGAATAGCCTGCAATACCCCGGTGGTCATGGCAAAAACAAACGGGAAACCCAGCCACGTCTGCATCATAATGAGCGCCGTTTTAGTCCAGAACGGATCCGTCATCCACGCTTTAGGCGCAATGCCAAAGAAAGCGAGAATGGAGTTATTAATCACCCCAAACGAGTCGTTAAACATCCCTGCAAATACCAAGATGGTGACAAAACCCGGTACTGCCCATGGCAAAATAAAGATAGTGCGGATCAAAGGCTTAAAGCGCAGATCTTTTTGGTTGACCAAAATAGCCAACAATACACCTACGGTACATTGCAACGTCGTTGCCAGCAGCGTCCATACCACGGTCCATTGCAGCACGTCGAAGAAGGTTGAACGCCAGATACTCAGGGTGAAAATATTAACAAAGTTTTTAAACCCTACCCAGTCAACCAATTTAGCGGGAGGTGTGTGATAAAGGTTGTAGTTGGTAAAGGCAATCGAGAAGCCAAATAGGATTGGGAAAATAACCGCGAACACCAGCAGAATAAATCCGGGGGTGATCATTAAATACGGGAAGCCTTCGCTTAACAGGAGTTGGTATTGTTTGCGCACACTATTAAGCGGAATACCTGCATCACGTTTTTTCCCATTAACCCAAGCATCGCGTAATGAAAAATAATAAAGTGCCACGCCAAAGCCAATAATCAGCACACTGATTATCCCCTCAGCCAGCAGGAAAATTGAGTTGTCACGCGGAACTTCTTCTCCGAGGGTATACAAACCCCAGAGCCCCTCTTGCAGAAAATCAAAAAATACGCCGACAAAACTGCTTATCAGAACTAAAAATACGAGTCCCTTTGCCCATTGGCGATGATAAAACTGACCAAACCCAGGTACTACCGCACACAGCACCGCGGCAATGGCATGGCGACCAGACTGTTTTGCTGCCGCTCCGTTATCGCCAGAACTGATAATCACACACTGCTCCTTCTTTCATCACCCTTTAGGTTATTCACCAGGTGTTGATTGCTGCAGTCAGTTTGAAACACAGGTGGTGCACAAAAACCATCGCATACCAAAGGTACGTGGGGAAATTGAACGCCACCTAAATTCATACTGACCCGTTAAATAGTCTGATTACTGATTACTGGCCTGCATGGCTTCGATTTGCATATTGATCTGCTTAACGGCGTTATCGAGAGCGACTTTAGGCTCCTGTTTGCCCGTTACGCTTAGCTCTAATGCTGAGTTCGCAGGTCCCCACACTTCGCCCATTTCCGGAATACCAGGCATCGCAGAGGCTCGGCTTGCCTGAATGGCTACCGCACTGGCTTTCTCATCATTTTTAATCAATGGATCGTCAATCATGGCTGTCAACGCGGGGATCTCTTTGGTGACCTGATAGCGGATTTTCACGTATTGCGGTTGATTAATAAATTCAATGAACTGCTGGGCGAGTACTTTATCTTTGCTCCAGGTAGAAACGACATACCCTTTAACGCCGAGGAAAGAGCTCATATCTTTGCCGTTCGGCAATGCTGGCAGTGGTGATACACCAAAGTTAATACCAGCGGCTTCATACGGTTGGAATGCCCATGGCCCGTTAATTACCGCAGCCGCTTTTTTCTCAGTGAATAATGAGTCAATAGCATTCAAACCGTTATCACCGATGGTGCCGATTGGAAACAGACCGCTAGCATAGAATGTTTTCAAATAGGTTACGGCCTCAACAGCCCCTGGCGTATTTAGCCCGATATCGTTAGCCTTCAAGCTACCGTTAGCATCTTTACCAAAGATGTAACCGCCCATTGGCTCAATCGCTCCCCAGCTGTAATAGATCTGATCGAACTTCGCCAACAGACCATATTTATTTTCTGCGCGTTGTTTCTTAGAGAATGCAGCGTACTCATCCAAGGTAGCTAACGGCGTTGGCAGCATGTCTTTGTTGTAGATCATCACCAGCGTTTCCACGGCTTTCGGTAAACCGTAGAGAGCATTATCCATGGTGAAGGCCGCGATAGAAGGCTTAGTGAAAGTAGCGACCATTGTCGGATCAACGCTGAGCGGTGTCAGCAAACCTTGTACTACCGCACCACCTAACTGATCATTGGGAATCACCAACACATCAGGGCCGATACCTGCAGGGCCATCAAGGCGGAGTTTTTCAATTTGTTGTGCGTAAGGCATTTCCAGCACATTGACCTTAACCTGATGCTGTTTTTCAAAATCAGCGATAGCCTCTTTAATACCGACCGATTTTTTGATGTCTTCCCAAACTGTTAATTGCTGTGCAGCAGCGTGGGCAGCAAAACCAGCAAACTGGGTGACTGCCAGTGCGGTTAAAACAAGCGCAGTGATTTTATTGATTTTCATTATTTTCCTCGGGTGAAGGTATAACATTATTGTGTTTAACGCTCGGGATTAAATACAAATACAAAATGACAAACACCACATCTACGCCATCTGCAGAACATATCATGCTGATGTCTTACTATGTTATACGCTACGCTTTGACGCCCATTAACTCTATAGGAATCTCATCATTGTGTGATCATGGTTGCAGAAATGAAAGTGTATGATAGGGACGGAAATAGAGCGAAGTTATAGTTCTTCCATGCTTTTCCATCATCACATACCATTACAGCCAATTGTTATACGTTATACATAAAATCAAGAAAACGCACCGCAGGGTGATGTGTGATAGCCCCCTGACTGATAACTTTCGAGGATTACCGGATGTCCAGCATTAGACTGAGAAACGTGACCAAACGTTTTGGCAAAACCGAAACACTCCATAACATCAACCTTGATATTGAAGATGGGGAATTTGCTGTCTTCGTTGGCCCTTCCGGCTGCGGGAAATCAACACTACTAAGAATGATTGCCGGGCTTGAAGAGATAAGTGATGGTGAGGTTTTGATTGACAATGAGGTGATCAATGATGTCGCTCCCTCACATCGTGGCGTGGCGATGGTCTTCCAGTCCTACGCGCTCTACCCACACATGACGGTAGCCGAAAACATGGGCTATGGTTTGAAAGTCAATAAGGTGCCTAAAGAGCAGATCCGTCACCAGATAGAGATGGTGGCTAAAACCTTACAACTGTCCCATTTACTCGACAGAAAACCGAAACAACTCTCCGGTGGGCAGCGTCAACGTGTCGCCATTGGCCGTGCCATTGTGCGTAACCCGAAAGTGTTCATGTTTGATGAACCACTTTCCAACCTTGACGCCGAGCTACGTGTCGAAATGCGTTTGCACATCGCAAAACTTCATCAGGAAATGAAGACCACCATGGTGTATGTCACCCATGACCAAGTGGAAGCGATGACATTAGCCGATAAGATTGTGGTGATGAACTACGGCAAGATCGAGCAAATGGGCTCACCGATGTCGCTCTATTACAACCCGGTGAATAAGTTTGTTGCCGGTTTTATCGGTTCGCCAAAGATGAATTTTCTGCCCGCGACAGTGGAAAGCTGGCAGCCTGACTCAGTGACCGTTACCGTCGCAGAAGGTCACAGCCTGACATTGACATTGCACACCTCACCACTACAGGCCGGTGATCCAGTCACTATTGGGATACGTCCAGAGCATCTCAGCGTGGCTGATAGCACTGTGCAGACGTTGGATTTTCATTGCGAAGTGGTAGAACGACTGGGGAATAACACCTATCTATTTGGTCAGTGCCACGGTCACGATGGCTTCAAAATGCTGTTAGCAGGAGATGTCCATTTCCGCCCTTATCAGAAGCTAAATCTGAGTTTTGATGCTGGATACTGCATGGTGTTTAACGCTGATGGGTTGCGCATAAATGCAGTGATTCCGGTGCCCCACGAATAAATTAGGCTAATATGACGGCGTCAATATATTGAAAAGCTGTTAGGAAGACCAGGCGGGTTTCCTGTTGAAGCCCGCTGAGTATTAAGATGACAACATGTCTATTTCACCTTGGCTAATATCAGCATTTCGACGCTAATCTAAGCATCTGCATTCACTTTCCCGGCCCGGCTAATCCCCCCTTTAATCCCCCTTCTGACCATGACTCCTGAGCATCAGTCACTCCCATGACATTAAATATCACTTTGCCGTTGTGACATTCTGCTTATCACTCTCCATAGGTCTGCGCGGCAGGATGAACATATGAACAAATAAAAATCTAAAGACATACCTTTAAAGACAACATCACCAGATCAGATAATCGCTTCCTTACAAAAAACGTTGCGTAAATCTCGTTAATTACCGCTTTTAACTTCATTTCCTTGAAGTATGTAACGTAATTGTTGCTAAGATGTAGACGTTTATCACCTCACACAGTAGTGTTCATTTGTTTTTAATGCGTTCATATGAGGCATCCATGAGTCGTAACGAGATACTGGCAAAAAAACCGGACTATCTATTAGAAGCGACGGGGCTAAAAAAAACCTTTGGTGATGTTATCGCTCTAAACAATGCTGAATTCTGTTTAAAACGGGGTTCTATCCATGCGCTTTGCGGCGGTAACGGGGCCGGTAAATCAACGTTTCTTGGTCTATTAATGGGATTTATTCAGCCTGATGATGGGGCGTTCTTCATCAATGGGCAATACTGTGAATTCGACTCACCGGGACAAGCCTTAGCCGCAGGGATTACCATTGTTCAACAAGAGCTCAGCGGTGTACAGGATCTGTCTGTGGCCGAAAATATTTATCTGGGTTCTGAGCCAAGCCGCTTTGGCATTGTCGATTTTGGTGCGCTTAACCGCCAGGCCGATGTGTTATTACACGAGCTGGGTTTCGCCATTTCACCCAAAGCCAAAATGCGCAGTCTGAGCGTCGCAGAACAACAACTGGTGGAAATTGCCAAAGCGCTGTCACATACCCATGCCGATATTATCATTATGGATGAACCCACCTCCGCATTAGGTGAAGAGGATGCGCAAAAACTGTTTCAGGCCATCAATAAACTGGCCTCTATGGGAAAAGGAGTTATCTATGTCTCCCACCGCTTGTCAGAAATATTTCAAATTGCGGACAGTTACACGGTATTTAGAGATGGTAGTTATATTTGTGAAGGAGAGATTAGTAACATCACTCGCGAACAACTGATTGAACATATTATTGGTGGAGAGATTGACGGTGAGTTCTCCAAATACAATATTCCAACCAATGAGCCATTATTTAAAGCCTCTGGTATATGTTGGAAATCGAAAGTGAATGATGTCAGCCTGACATTACATTGCGGTGAAATTTTAGGGATTTATGGTTTAGTCGGATCGGGGCGTAGTGAATTTCTTAATCTACTGTTCGGTCTTGAGCGTGCTGACCACGGGAGCATCCATATCGATGATGAGATATTACTGAAACACACACCAGAAAAAGCGATCAACGCCGGTATCGCTTATGTGACCGAAGATCGTCAAGAGACAGGATTAGTATTGAATCGTTCGGTATCGGAAAATATTAATATATCCTCATTAAATGTCATCAGCCGTATGAGTATCATTAATGAAAATGATATTCAGCAGCGTGCTGACCACACGATCCGCATCTTTAATATTAAGACACCGAGTAGCCAACAATGGGTGGCTAATTTAAGCGGTGGTAATCAACAAAAAGTGGTATTAGGCCGTTGGGCGCTTTTAGACCCTAAAGTTTTATTATTAGATGAGCCGACCAGGGGAATCGATATTGGGGCAAAAAAAGAAATTTATCGCTTTATGTCGGATTTTGCCCTCAAAGGGAAAGGCATTGTTATGGTCTCCTCCGAGCTTTCTGAAATTATTGGCATGAGCGACAGAATCTTGGTCTTTAAAAAAGGGAAGATAGTCGGGGAACTTACGGGTACTGAAGCAACACAGGCCAAATTAATGTCTATGGCGGTATAAATTACGCCAGAATTCATATTATTACATTGCACTGAGAGCGTCGAATATGAGCGATTCCCCCCCCCTAGTAATGTCTCTGACACGTACCAGTAAATTCAGGAAGGCCATTCATCAATACGGGATCATACTTGCCTTTGTTGGCTTGTGTGCTGTCATTGCTCTGGCTGGTGAATTTGCAGTAAACAGCGGTACATGGAGCGAGAATTATTTTTTATCACGGGATAATACGCTCATTATTCTACGCCAGGTCTCGATCAACGGCATTCTGGCTATTGGGATGACGTTCGTTATTATCACCGCGGGTGTTGATCTCTCTGTTGGCGCAGTTTTAAGCCTGGCCGGTATTGTCGCTGCGCGTTTTGCGACGAATAACAGCGCCATCGCCTTGGGGGGCACCGATTGGCCACTGTTAGTGCCCATCGTGATTGCCATTGGCATCGGTTTAGCCTGTGGCGTTATCAATGGTATTATCTTAGGTAAATATCGTCTGCAACCCTTTATTGTCACTATGGGGATGCTATCTGTCGCCCGTGGCCTGACATTACTCACCACCGGCGGAAACCCGGTATCACAATTAACCGATGAATTCCGTTGGTTAGGTAACGGTTATGTTTTGGGTATTCCCGTACCGGTGTTGATCTTTATTATTCTGTTCGCCATTGCCTGGTTTGTCTTGAATAAGATGACGTTTGGCCGTTACGTCTATGCTGTGGGCGGAAATGAAAAAAGTGCCCGCACATCCGGAATCAACGTATTACGAATTAAAGTGGCGGTATATACCCTTTGCGGCATTTTGGCGGCTATCGCGGGTTTAATTTTAACGGCCCGTACTGGCTCAGCACAAACTGGCGCTGGCGCATCCTATGAATTGGATGCTATCGCGGCGGTCGTTATTGGCGGCACCAGTATGGCTGGCGGTATTGGAACTCTGCGCGGAACCTTATTTGGTGTGCTGATAATAGGTGTGATGAACAATGGGCTTGATTTACTCGGCGTACAATCCTATTACCAGCAAATTATCAAAGGCATCCTTATTGTCTTTGCTGTCATGCTTGATCCATCCCGTAAACAATAATTTTTATAAAAAAATATCTACAAACGACAATATCTACAAACAACAATGTCCATAAAGAATAATACCCATAAACAACAACATTATTAATCTATACCCAAAATAATTCGAGTTGCAGGAAGACCGGCAAGGGAGATAATCCCGAATCACTTACTGTAGTAAGTGATTCGGGTTGTTGAGCGTAGCCAACACACATGCAGTTTGAAGTATAACGGGTATATACCGTAAATATATAATTTCAAAGTAAGTTGAACGCACCAGGAGCTTTTATGAAAAAAACAATGATACAAACTCTGCTTGCTGCAACGCTGATCTTTTCCTTTGCGGCATCAGTACAAGCGGCCCCGGTAAAAATTGCTATTTTGATGTATGGCATGAAAGCTGAATTTGTTCAGCTAATGGAGAAATCAGCCAAAGAACATCCGGCGGTAACACAGGGGTTAACGACACTGACCATTTTCGATGGCCGCTATGATCCATTAGTCCAGAATAACCAGGCCGAAACCGCAATACGTACCCGCTATGATGCCATTATTATTGTTCCGATAGATTTTGAAGCCAACGTAGATGTGGTCACGATGGCGAATAAAGCCAATATTCCGGTGATTGTCGCCAATGCCCGTTTGAATACAGATAAAGCTACCAGTGGGATCTTCTCTGATGATGTTCAAGGGGGTTATCTGGAAGCAAAGGCGGTGCTGGATAAAATGCAGTGTCAGGGCAATGTGGTCGTTATTGAAGGGCCAATCGGGCAATCTGCACAGATCCAGCGTGGTCAGGGCAACGATAAAGCGATTGCTGAATGTGGTCCTGGAAAAATCAATGTACTGGAACGTAAAACTGCCAACTGGTCACGTGCCGAAGCGATGCCATTGATGGAAAACTGGCTACAAAAACATCGTGGCAAGATTAATGGTGTGATCGGGCAGAATGACGAAATGGCATTGGGTGCTATTGAAGCGATCAAGAGCGCTGGCCTGAATGTCCAAGATTTTGCCATTGCCGGTATTGATGGTGTTTCTGATGCGATACGGGCGGTTAAACAAGGTGAAATGATGTCTATCCTGCAAGATGGCCAGGCTCAAATACAAGGGGCTATTGATATCGCCATGCGTTCGGTGCAAGGGGAGAGTTACCAGCCCATGTCAACGATCTGGCAGCAATATCAGGGAAAAATGGATTGGCAACAAGGGACGGCCAAAATGTATGAAGTACCTTGGACTGAAGTGACGCCACAAAATGCGAACGAACTGCTGAAAATGCGTCAGTAAGAGAAAATGTTCGCTATCGCCCCCCGACAGCGGAAAAATCTGCTGTCGGGTTTAAAGGGAAGCCCCGCCTAAAAACTGGAGTATTTATTGAATCTGCGCTCGAACTGCATCTATGGGCACCTTACTCCCCTGCCTATCCTCACCGTTCAAGATCGGGTCGTTAAGAGATATCATCAACCTCAGTAATTTTTATTTTTTGCTCTATCAAAGATATCCTCTAAATAATTTTTTTTGCCGCCTGCCTGTAGCTCGAATTATTCAAGGTATATCCACCCACAAAATACAAACATTTCATTGTCATTTCACCCCCATTCCATTAGCAATACCTTCACCACTCACGAAGAACTTCATATTTTCTAAAATAATAATTTATACTTTATTGATCAACGCACAAGAATGATCTCAGTAGGACCAAAATAAATAGTTAAAATTTACTTATCAATTAATCACCGTCCATTGAAGCATTCAAAAAGATCAATCCTCAAGACAGAGAGATATTTACCTTTTTATCGTAGGAAATAACCGATAATATGCACGAAAAATCCTACACTTCATCATGATAAAAACATTTCTTTAATTAACACCGAATGTCTAAACTTAATATTTAGTTACAAATTAAGATTTGGCATAATTGAGTAAATATTCTTATTATCCACCTCGTCTTTAGCAAACATTAACATCGTTCGTTTACCTACGTACCGGGCATTTGGGACTTGATGCATCCGTTAGAGCTTGATGTATCCGTTAGAGAAAGTCTGCACAGAACAATTGGGCCATAGTGGTCGGGAAACTAATGACGAATGAAGAATAAAATATTCAAATTAATAGTATTAATGTTTTTTTTTAGCCTTCCAACTCAAGCCTTTGCCAATAAAGAAAACGATAAAAAAATTATCATTAGTAACCTACCATCATCCTCAACATGGGTGCAAACGGCCATATCAGAGTCTATTGACAGCCAGAACAATACGATAAATAAAGACTATATCAAGGGAATGGCATCAGGAAAGTATATATACATAATGAATAATAAAATAACGATAGAGGGAGTATGTACTTTTAAATATGTCATTAAAAAAAGCAGTCCTTTAAATTATTGGCACAGTGATAAAACCGTCAATTTATATAAAGAAGAGTTTCTAAAAAACGGTTTTAAGTTAGGCGAAAATTTAGCTTTTATTTCAGCTGAAGATCCGAGTAATGATTGCGACTCCCCTTACTCTCAAATCGCCATAACTAATAATGTGATATTTACTGTTTATAATGGTCATGTTGTATTTTACAAAAATTCAAACAATGTTAATGAATTGGCATTATGAACAGTATTTGAAATATTCTCGATTGCTTCTATACACCAAATAACTCGAGTTACAGAAAGACAGCAAGCGAGAGACAAATCGGTTAGGCGCAGATTTAAACGCTCCATGCAACTTGAAGTATGACGGGTATATATACCAACATTAGACCACCTTCCTAACATGCTCTGATTAAAAATTTTTCCGTACAACAACAGTCAATGAATCTTCGGCTGAACCCGTTACTGAATCGTGGCTCTTTGTCGTTAAGCAAGCAGTAATTGTTAACTGATCGCTAAATGTTAAGCAAACCACAAATTTGATTGCCTGGCTTCCCCCTATTACTTATGCGGGATAATCTTAAGAGCAATGGAATATACTAAGAAATAAGGAATTGTAATGCGAAGTATCGGGTGGCGTTTTCTCATTCTGGGATGGCTGGTTTTATTAGCCGGTTGTGCGACTGATGTTTCTTTATCAGGAAAAAACAAGAGCGCAGAAGCTAACCGAATTCAGTTTCAACGGATGGGTTCTGCTCCAGAATCCGGTGCAGCAGATGTCACCAGCCTGGATCTCCAGCCTGGCGATATTTTGTTGTCATCATCAACCGGCATTAATTCGTTGGGTATTCGTATATTTAGCCTTGCCCCAGTCAGCCACGCGGCTATTTATCTGGGAGAAGAGCAAGTGGCCGAGGCAACCAGTGCAGGTGTGAATATTGTTAGCCTTAACGAGGCGATAGATCATAACACAGCGGTTATTGCCTTCCGTTACCCCGGATTAACCCCGGAACATGCCGCTAAATTGCGTGAGTTTGCATTAGATAAAGAGGGCTCGGATTACAACTTCGGCGGGATCGTATTGATCGCCCCGTATATGATAACCAAACGAATATGCGAATTACCGTTATTTAATGCGACCATGCGTAACCATTGCCTTAGCCTGCTCGCTACGGTGCAATTGGGTGACGGTGGGTCACTGACGGAAGATCAGCGCTTCTTCTGTTCTCAGTTTGTATTGGAAGCCTACAATTATGCAGGGCACCCAATCAGCGACTCCAATCCGGTATGGATCACACCGGCTGATTTACTGCATATGCGCGAAGGCGACAGTTCTTCATTCCGCTCAAATCAGCCCCTATCGTATGTTGGCCATTTAAAACAACGCAGTAACTTATTTACAGGTAACAAAGGATTGGCGATGAACAATACAGACACATTACCCGAGGATAAAAGCCCCCGTATGCTGAGCCAATAACCGTTTGGTGCTGCTCACCGCTGAAGAGCGTATTCTTATCAGAAGGGAGCACAGCCCAAAGCAATATATGTACGGCTGGTATTGCCACTCACCCCCCATTGACCAAAATAGCCAATTCCCAGTTCAACATTTTGATTTAAAAATCATTTTTTGATATCTCCGAAGAGGGGAGATCTGGCATTAAAACTGCACATATTGATTGCGGTACCGAAACCACTTGATTGCACAGCTCACTGGTTTGCCACCAAGAGCACGCGGGATGCGTTGTGCAGTAACCCGTTTTAGATATATCTTTTTTCATTTCTTTCTTGCCAATTTAGATACATCGGTCTAAATTAGATATATCGAAGTTGTTTCGATATATCTAAAGGAGATTTACAATGTTTGGTCATTCAAAACACGGTCATCGTCATGGTGGTCATCGCTATGAAGGACAGGGCCACAGCGGTGAAAAAATGCGTCGCGGTGGTCGCCATAGTGTAATAGCAGAAGATGCCGAATCGGCAAGAGGCGGCAAACATGGGCGCGGGCGTGGCGGTAAAATGCATCGCCTGTTCGAACATGGGGATTTACGCGTAGTCCTGCTGGCGCTACTTAATAAAACCCCCAGCCACGGCTATGAGCTGATTAAGGCTATTGAAGAAGCGTCATCAGGTTTGTATGTGCCAAGCCCTGGGGTCATCTATCCAACACTGACGCTGTTGGAAGAGCAGGATTTTGTCACACCAGTGGCCACGGGTAATGGCCGCAAAAGCTACCAGATTACTGACGCTGGGAAGTTTGAACTACAGAAAAACCAAGCTATGGTCGATGTAATCTTTGCTCGTCTGGCGCAGGTAAACCGTCATAAAGAAGGGAATCTGGCAGAAGGTATTGCCGATGCAATGCACCGCTTACGCCACATTCTACGTAGCAATATGATGCGTGCGGATCTCACCCCAGAACAGGTAGCACGTATTAATACCGCACTACTGGCTGCGGTAGAAACCATTGAAGAAGAATTGCAACCGGTGGTGGTGCAACCTGCGGCAGTTGATGCCACTGTACAGGAGAAAAACTGATGCCCGGCTATCGTTATCGAATCACTATTGAACCCTTGACTGACCGTAAGGGCGAAGCCATTGATAAAGCCCCTGTCACCTTTGAAGCCGAGAATCATGATGAGATCCTCAGCATCATCGAGCGGTTACAGGCCCGTGAAGATCTGGGCTTCGGCCAGGAGAAAACTGCCGCCTTTGCCTTAGGTTTGAAGCTTTTCTCGGAAACCATGATGGAAAATCGTAAGCATCCGCTATTTGAGCCGCTGCGCGGTGCATTTAAAGACTTTATGATCCTACTGAAGAAAGGTTCACCGCGCGACCATAGTGTGAACATGCAGAATAGTGATCATGCGGAGTAGCCTCTCTTGATAAGAGACTGGCTGAGTTTTGGGATTAAGGGTTAAGCTCGTCACTGAGCCGTCAAGAACACCACTGGTTAGCCGCCATCATCACCGTATAGCTCTCACAGTTGCTCACCTCTGAGAGCTTATCAAGGTGCAGCCGCAACCACAGCGATGACCATGGAAAGCCACTGGAATGCCGTTATCCTTAAATGAAGGATGTGCTTCTATAATGAAGGTATTACCATGCTGTGGGCAAGATACCGGGTCATTCAGGCGTGCCACACCAATACCTGCAAATTTCATTTTGCCAGACCCACTGAGCACTTGCCCGCCATGCGTGGTTTTATCGCCAATACAGATGACGCCTTTCATATACACCTCAAGTTTTCTATTAATTAATTTTACTTACTGGTATTGCACTTTATTTTCAATTAACTGATAGATAAGCAATGTACTATTCCCTTTCTATAGCGAACTTAGCGCTGTTGCAGTTAGTATTTTATTCATTGTGTCATCAAGTGGGGTTTCTTTAAAAACCTTCGTATCTAAGACGGGTAAGAGCAATGCCGTATCGCCATAATTTGATGTAAAATTGACATCACTCTTGACCGAAAATAACGTTTCAATCTCTTACAAGAAAATATGCTGTTTTTCGCCATTATTTTTTTCAATTTTGGCAAGTATTTGTTCAAGATCATCGGAGTCTTTATTATTTTTCATCATACTTTTCTGGAAAGTTATTTCTTTCTCTAATCCCTCTAAGTTTAATTTAATCTTGAATTGACCTTTTTTGCTTTCTACCAGATCAACGTGCTCAATTGAGATAATATAAGTATTCGACATCAAGGCTGGTGTAAATACCAGATTATCGCCCATTAATGCAATCACAGGGCGATTTCCCAACCGAATACCATTTGTAATCTGAAACACACCGATGGTAAAAATGTACATATCCAGTGGAATATTATTAGAAAACATATAAACACTCATTGCCGTTAAAAACACACCCGACATAAAATAAGGAACAGTGACAAAGTTTAGATATTTATTAAGCTTACCCGTTTCATTTAATGAAAACTTCTTCAAGCCACGGTAAATATAATCGTTATAGGTAAGGCGATAACCAACAAAGAAAACAATACTGAGGGGTAACATACCTATACAAGAGATAATGACCAATACAAATAAAAATTTATTAGTTTTATCTATAAAAATCACGCTAAGGATTTGTAATACAAGACTAACAGAAAAGTAGTATCTCAATACGGCGAGAGCATCAAGCGACATCCGATCTCTATAGCCTAACTCATCATAGAATTCCTGATAGTCTACAGTGAAAAACCAACTGCCCAAAACAAGCACTAAGTTTAGTGATAAACCTATCCAGACCAGTAAACTTACCTTTTTCATAAATTACCCTTACAATTCAAAAACATAATATTATTTGATTTATTGTACATATTTATACCATTTATCCAGCACATCTCATTTTAATATGAGTTAATTGTAATATCTCATAACGATCACGTGAACCGTCACCGCCTATAGTCAAGCTGTAATAGCCTGTTTTAGAGACATGCCCAACGGGTGATAAAATAATTTCATGGTATATCTCAATATGGCTATCGTATAAGATGACGTAAGCTATCATAGAGCAACCAAGCAATGGAAATAAAAGTTTCAAGTTAGCATGATACAAATCAATAATGCATCAAAGCCGCAACTTTAAATAAGAACATTCACACAGAAATGTAGGAATATTCAACCAAACCATGATTAACTCATAAAAGTTAATCAAAAAAATTAGTTTATTTTTATTGGTTTTAAATGGTCGCATAAAAAACAATAAAATAGAGTGAGTACCTTGTCGGTTTATATTTAAAATACATTTATTAGTTCCTATTTTTAACCCTCTCAACTATTTCGCTTTGGGCAATAAGGTTTGGCAGCTCGGCATTTATGGAAACACACGGCCACATGGGTGATTCAGGGAGGTTAAAAATTATTTACCGTTAGCAGGTTCAGAGCGAAGATTATTAAGCAAAAAGACGACTTCTCCCCGATAAAAAGGGGAAGCAGCCAGATACTGTTCCCATTGCGGATCCCACTCCCCGTGTTGAACCAAACCAATCTTGAAGGGAAGACGTAATTGCAGCAAGGCGGGTAAGTAACGTGAGTACTGATTAACGGTTGATCGCCCCTGATAGGTTTGTATCACCAGTTCATCAATCGGCAACGCATTGAGCTGCTGGATGCTACCGGTTTTTGCCCAGTCCAATAAGCCGGTTACACCAAGTGCAAAATTTGGATCCAGCTTAGTGCGCACCCGGCGCAGGAACCCAGCGTAATCATCAAGACGATAGGTGCCCGCATCGAAATCAATCTGTAGCCCGATGACCTGATTTCCAGCGGCGGCCCACCGCCGGGGTAAATCAATCAGAATCGCCAAAATATCATCTGGTACATCCAACGTGGTGATGCGCACCGTGACCCACACCGCAGGAAGTGTCAGCCTGGAGCTGGGTAGCCCCATTTTCTGAAACCAGGCGGCTCGTTGGCGAATAACCACTTCCCCTTGATGCAGATAAACCTGATTCGCCTGCTGTAAAGCGGGCTGTGGGTTCACACCTGACCACAGCCAAAACGCCTGATAATCATGGGCATACACCTTATGGCTCAACTGCGGTTTGTCGCTAACCTCTGCCATCGCTGGCGGCATAAATAGCGCTAATAGGCAGCTTACCAGTAATAGTTGAGCCGTTCTGCCCATCGGCTACCTTTATACTGACTTTTCAATGAGCTAAACCAACGCTTACGTGTTGCAATATCGACATCCTCACCCCCACATTGATTATAGCCCGATGGGGCATAGCACATGACGGCCCGGTAAAGCGCATAGCTTTTATCTTCTGGCTCCGCCTTCGGATCGTTGATAACGTATTGATAATAATCGAAACGATTGGGCTGAGTGATTACTGCATCATGTGCGCGGACTGCGGCATTCAGCACCTCATTGCCTTCACCTTCCTGATAAGTATTGATATTGATGGCAGTTACACGAAAGAACTCTCCCAAGCAGTTGAGAGCATGTCCATCCGTTTTATTTTTGACCAATGCTTTTACCGTGCCATCTAACGCAGCACAGGCATAGCCCTGCTCCACATTATCGCCCTGCCAATCGAACGCCGCCAGGTCTACATCGGCAAAGCTTTTTTGATCGACGGATTGCAGAATATGAGGGCTTAACTGTTTATCCTGCTCATAACCCTGATAATCACCAAGCATAAGATCCCGCAGTAATAGCGTGTGCAGAGCAATGGTTTTTTCCTCATCATTAGCACCAGAAATAACTTGCTGTTGTAAAAGTGCTTTTTGAGCTTTTGTTTTGAGTATCAGAGAACGATAACGCAGGTTTTTGATTGGGCTATCTGCAGTAAATATGGCCTCAACCTGATTACTGTTCACCAGAACAGCAGCGAGTTTGAGTTGCAGATATTGCTGTTGTTGCGGCGATTGCACCAGGCCCAGCAGCTTACGCCAATGTGCTTCGGCCGGTGACCACTGTTGTTGAGCCACCAATGCATCACCATACAAAATCTGTTGACTGAAGGTGACAATGTCAGTGGCAGGGAGAGAGTCGACAGCCGAGACAGTGGCGACGACACCGGCATAATCTTGCTCATGATAATAGAGCCAGGCCGTCTGTAGATACTGCCAAAGGGGGAGCATATCCGCATCGACAAACATCGGTTTATAACTTGCCAGTTTCGCCTGCGTAACCTCCAACTCAGAGTCACTCTGGCGCCCCCCTAATCGCAACCAACGTAATGTTTGCGTGAAGGTCAGTAAAGGTGCTTGCATATCGCTGATAAAGGGCTCGCCACCAAAGGCATCTTTGCTGGTAAATTTAGCATCAACTTCTGATACGGTATCCCACAAAGCTTCAGCATTCGGTGCTGCCAGTAATGTCTCTTCATACAAACGCGCCAGTTGTTGCCAATCAGAGAGGTACCAGTAAATACGGCGCTCCAACCCCTGAATCGACTCTGCGTAAATGCCTTGGGGATAAGCAACTAAATAGGCCCGAGAATAATCCAATGCCTGACGGGCGGCATCCTGATTGATATTTTTAGTTTCAAACATGCCATATTTATCCGAAGCATTTGTACTGCTCTCATTGAGCGCAACCCGGAACAACATATAAGTCGCTGTTTCTGCGACCCATGCTTGAGAACTCTTTTGGAGGGCAGAAAATAAAGCGGTGGCCTCTGGGTAATCGCCCCGATAAAATGCATTGGCACCATGAAGATAATCGCTAAAAGCATCAACATGTGAGCCTGGCACAATGTTAAAAGGTGGCGGTGTAATTCCACCGTCGATCGGTGCATCGACATTATGAAAAATATTGGATCGCCAGAGGGCTAAATTATGTCGATCATCGGCAGTTAAGGACGAGTCTGCCAGTAAAGCGGTAAAAAATTGCTCAACTGATGCGGGATTATTGGAGATATGCCGTGCTTCTCTATATCGGGCATTGGTTCCCTTAAACGAAGCCGAATTGATGCCTAGCGTCTTTGCCATCTTATCAAATGGTGTTTCTTCCGAAGGGCTATCATTATTCTCATCTGTAAGACTTTTTTCCCGCTTCGGGAAACTCATTTCATCATAATAAAACTCACCAAAATGGTAATTCCTACTACGGGTAATATCCGCTGGCATCGTTAAACGTGGCAATATGAAATTTTTTGGTTCTCCAACCAATAACATCATATTAACCCGAGTATCATTGTAAACATCCAAAAAGGGTACACCACTGAGCGGGCAATATTTCCCCCACACACAACCAGTATCATCAGAGGAAGCCTGTGATGGAGGTACCGCCATACCTAGCATGCCCATTATGAGGCCCATCCATAACTTACCGTTTATTTTCATTCTCGCTTGGTACCCTTCAGGAAATCCGACATTGTCGCTTATATTTTCAGCAAAAAGAACAAGAAAGCACTGAAACCCAAGATGAATATCGGATACTGCTGCCACGAATAAAAACATACCGTTAATCAAGAGCTGAAAGCGATGATGTTAGATATGTATATTCATCTGGCCAAATTTAGTGTACCGATTAATCTCTGGTTTGATTGGCACCCTCTAGCAGCGCGGTAACGAATCTGCGCTAATGGTGTCAGAGCATCGAAAAGCGCCTTTTATTCTTCGGTGAGCGTCATTTCGATGCCTTAGGCTTGACCGGTATAGAATTTTCTCATTAATAATGATAGCGAGGGCCTTTCTGAACAAAATAGTCAGTGGGCTATTTATTTAGAGCGTCCTGATTTAGTTTATTGATGAGCTGTAGAACTTGTTCATATAGTTGCTTATCGTCAAGTTCATATTCCTCTCTGTCTGAGTCAGGATTATAGAGATCAGCCAAACAAAATATACTTGATAAGCACTCGCTTAATTTTTCATTGTCTTTAAGACAGATACGTTGGTCACGCTCTATCCTCCAAAACTCAATGTAAGCATTCGCAAAAACCTGCGCTGACACTCTTTCATTAATAAATGATTTAGCGAATTCTAAAATAACTATGCTCATCGTAGGGCTCCTGTTTAACAAGGCTGGCTGCTCTACCAAGCCTCAATTACTCATGTGAGTCAATTTCGTTGAGCCAGCAATTAAAGTCTTCTTTTTCATATAAATACTCCCTGTCAGTTATCGGTAAATCTGCTCCCCCCAAGCATTGAAGTACTTTCCAAACAACCTGATCGCTTACTCGAATGTGATCATCATCAATTATTGCAAACGCCCATTCAGAGGCGCTTGAGCGGTCAAGTTCCCCTGACATTAAGCGCCTTACCTCCGGCAGTGAAATGCTCTCAACGTTACCATTTGCTACCATTGCAGAATAAATATATAGCCCGGACCTTCAGCTTTTCAGTGGGGTTTCGCTGTTGGCCGCCAAAGATATTATTTGCCAGATGGTCAATAAAATGGAGAAGCTTGGCATTCAGGCTAGTGCGGGAAGGTATTTAGGCCACCAGCACCGTTGATAATATCAAGCGTAGAATGAAAAAAGCTGGCAGGTGGATGATTGAAGCAAATACACAAAAAGCCACTGTTGCTGATAAACCGTCCAACTTTATGGGGTCAGTTCAGCTGACAGTGGCCTTGATTGGGTAGCGAATACAGATAAAGGGGCTTCAGATCCCCCTACCGGTTATATAACCTTTCGTCCTTGCTTGTAGGCTTCTTTGGCTTCGTTGAGGCTCATTTTATTTGCTCCACCTACATAATCAGGTTCTTTGGACTGGATTGGGTCATCCTCCCATTTACAAATAGGGCAAATTTCATAATCCCCAAGATTATCTATTGTTTTTGATCCGCAGCACGGACATGAATATTCATCACTCATTGTTTATTCCAATATCCCATTTTGTCTGACGGCTTAAACATCGTTTTAGGCACTCCATCTTTTGTCTTTACTGCAAACGTATTTAACTGTGGATGGTAAAATAGTTCATCACCATTTGGGCGAGTTTTTGTAAGTGTACCTTCCGGAGGATTATTAACGAAATCATGAGTGCTCTCAACATATTCTTTCGCATTATTAAAAGGCTGGTCTGAGAATTCATGACCATGCTTAACCCAGTGTTCATAAGCATTAGATACCGGTTCGAGCCTTTTGGTTTTCGTCCAAATTGGCGTGTCTGGATTTTTACTCAAATAAATATACAACGGTGGCAAATCAAGCAACGGATGGATCAGAATATAATCGCGGAAATCCTTCTCCTCTGGCATGGGTAATGTAGTTGAATGCTCGCCGGTTTCGTCAGCTTCCGGCATCGGTAATACCGTAATCGTAGTGCGAATGATCGGCCCGTCGTTATTACCGGTATTCGATGGGGCTTTAAATCCGGGATCATTCGGTGTCCACAGAATGGTTGGCCCTGCCGCGCCATCTTCCCAAAACTCATAATTGCCGGTAAAGACATTGAGCGTCATTTTGCGTACTGGCACTCTGTCCAATCCACCTTCAGCACTCATATGATAGCCCTCGGCTTTTAACCGGCCATTTCCGCTATCAACCCAGCGAAAACGCACGCGTGTTGGTGCTGAGCCACCATTCTTAGCAATGTTTTCCAGCTTGAGTTTGTCGAGTAAATCGGTTTCACCTTCATTCAGGGTGCCCGGCATCATTCCCATGATAGCAGCACCGACAGGTGATGAACCCACCATCCAGCGTCCCGCCGTCATCAGGTTACCACCGACAAACCGCATTCCCTGAATACCCGCTTGCTCTAAGGCCGCCAGACCCGCCCCAGTCGATACCGGTACAACTACCGCGGCCGGAGCCGCACTGGTTCTCCCCAACACCCGCTTGTACCACGGTGTCTTAACATCAGGCTCTGTTTCCACAGGTTTACGCCTGGCAGTTTGAGCGCGTTGATCCACTTCATTATTATCAGTTGGGGAGGTTGGTGAGGGGGGAATAGTCTGATAAAAGCCCATTTTGCCGAAATTGCGGTGTGGTTCACCCTCGGTACCCGCATCGGTACACCCCTTTTCCCGCAGACAAGACTTGGCAAAAACGGGGGTTACGTCTGGTGGTGATTCGGAGGTCTCCGTGAATGAGGGTGCGATACTGGACTGACCGGAGGTAGGTGACCCGATTAACTCATAGGCATCATTCATCATCGAAGGGATAAATCTTGCCTTGCACGGACAGTTACTTGTGCTGTGTAGTGAACCCGCAAACTTGCGTCCCAGTATTGTGTCTCCGGGAATGTGCCCGACAATGATGTAGGTTCCCGGATGCTTACCGCAGGTAATACGGTCTTGTTCACGGGCGACGGCTCTTCCCATTATTGTGTGGGTCGGTTCCCCTTCGGTGATAACTCCCCCGCAAGTTGTTTCATCGCCCACAACCAGATAATAACCTTTTGCCATATCATCCCTTATTTATCCGTTTGCCAATATCAATTTGGCAATATGCCCAAAAAGGTAAGGGATAATGATGAGTTCGGCAATTAAAAGCTGAAACCGTGTTCTGTTGTTGAGTAAGGGGATCAACCAGCCCGAGAAAAGCCTCAACATTAACGGGTTAACTTTCGAACTGTATAGCTCTAGAAAAGGCGGGTACGTCCTCTACACATTGATATGTAGATTTAGCCAGAACCATGTAGAGCTTGAGAGAGGATAAAAACCATGAAATGCTTATGGAGTAAGGGATTGGTAGGGGTTAGGAGAGTTTGAGATAATTGACGTGAAGGGAACATAACAGAAAACCTATCAAATTGTATTTAAACAATTATTAATTTCACTATATTTTTAATACCCCCAATTATACCCCCAGATATTTTTATTCGGATTAGCTTAACTGAAAGATAAGGTTTTATCAGGCATCAGAAAGCACAATAATCATCGTGATACTGTTCCTCTGATGCACTGACTATCAAAAATCCGGAATAAACCCCTCTTTTCGCAAAGCATGAATGACACCACGCATCAGGTCTGATTTCGAAAAACCGGCGGTATAAATTCGCGATCCCACTTCAACCGGTTGCAAAAAGCCACGGTCAACTAACTTACCAATCTGATAGGTAATTTGAGCCGACTTAAATCCCGGTAAAACCTCTTTTAAATCATTGGCTTTTACCGTCCCCTGGCTAATGGTTCGCTTAAGAATTGTAGATTCCGTCTCATTGATTACTCCCCGCCCCTTAGAATACTCGAGCGCTGGATAAAGAATTTTTGAGTTTAAAAAGTGAAGATTAGAGAGCTTATCGACTTTCTTTAACTCCGCCGATATACCGGTAAGAACATACAGGCACCATTGCTCTAGCCCCTCAACAGCCCCCGTATCCGCTTCGGCCAGCATCGAGTAATAGCGCTCACGGTCATTACAAAAAACCGCCGTTGGGTTTAGCACCCGCCCACTGGTTTTCACATTAAAGCCGTACTTTATCAGCAAAGAATAAGTCAGCAGGCGCACCGTTCTGCCATTGCCATTACCAAATGGATGAATCCAACCAAAACGGTGATGTGCGAGAGCCACTTTCATCAGATCATATTTTGGCGCGTCTGCGCGATTCATAAAATCGACCAATTCCTGCATATAAGCCGGAACATGGATGAATTCAGGCGGAAAATGAGTTGATTGAGCAATACTCACTCCGTGACTGCGATAGGCTCCCGGCGTTTTATCCCCTTCCCGTTCAAGTCCATTTACCGTCATGGCGTGCAGTTCTCGAACAAAATACTCCGTGATATCTTCACCAGCATGCAGATGCTCATCAATAAAGTTCATGGCATGTTCGATGTTGCCAATCTCTTTCAATTGATCCGTGGAGTCCTCAACCCCTTCAACTTTACTTTCAACGTAATCGGCTAACGTTGTATGGTTACCTTCGATTCTTGCTGAACCCAAGCTTTCCAGCATATGAAAAATACTTTTTAGCTGGGCAAATAACAGAGGATGCACGGCGGTTTCAAGGCGCAGGTGTCTCAGTAACTCAAGCTCGGTCAACGCATCAACCAGTGGCGAGTCGAAACTGGGGTTTAACAGTGCTAAATCATAGTGATTAAATTTAGGCATAAAGTTAGATTATCTCAAATATGTAAATATTATTATCTTAAAAATAGATTAAAAAACACTTTATAGCCATTATGTTAACAGATTATTGTTTGTAGATTATCTCAAAAGTAACTTTATGATTATCTCAAAAATTTATGGTGATACATCCGATTGAATATCACTGTACACCGAACTGAAATCAACACCATCCCCTACTACTTTCACTTTGAACCATTATGTTCGGTATCATTCAAAGCAGGGCCAACCCTAAAATGGATGGAGCGCTTTGTGATGGATGGATATCTGAAAGTTATAAACCCAACCTGCCCGACGAGGAGGATGATCACGAACTTCCCTTCTAAGGTATTAACAGCATGAATTGTTATGATTACGTCGGATTTAACCGGACTGAAATAGAACAGCTTTTGCAGATTAACCTGCACGACAGTGACGAAGAATATCAAAACATACTTAAAGATAAATTGCCAAAATGGTTAACGCCATTTATATCCAGAATCAATATTACAATAAAAGAAACTGCGGCATTAATTGTCGGGGTGATAGCAGCGCTGTAACGAATCTGCGCTGTAATTGTGTCAGGGCATCGAAAAGCGCCTTCTGTTCTTCGGTGAGCGTCATTTCAACCCCTCAAGGTTTAACCGGGCTGAATTACCCAGTCTATTATATGCATCTATAAATCATTATCTGCTTTAATTCGAGCCAGTTGTGCAGCAAGAAACTCGACTAAAGAATCGAATGATTCGTATGCTTCATCAATAGCGATACGATCACGAACCTCCCATTTATGGGTCCGAACGTCATAAACAAACGAGTCGGTCCCTGTTGAGCCTATAAATATTAGGTAGTTTATTTCATCGACAACTAATTCAGGCGCTTCGCGGAGGATATTGGTTTGTTCATCGTTATATTCAAATAATTCGTTATGTACTTCATCATAGTTCGATAAACCGTAAACAGAATATCCATCAATAATGAAACCATCCATTAGAGAAACAAACTCTAAATACTGATCCCCAAAATCTGGTTGTACAGCACCAATACCACGCCCGAAGTCATGTTGTTCCACATGTCCCGTGAATTTAGGGTGTATCATATACCCTAATATTTTCCCAACACGACTCAGGTCATCAACAATATTGCGCATATAATTACACTATTCATTCAATATCAGGGTCTGGCCGAAGATTGTCGATAAGTACCTTCAATAAACCAGGTATATCGTCAAAACTATCCCAAAGAGTATCTACTGTACCGATACGATCACGTAGCTCAAATTTTTCACTAATCTGATTAAAAATAACAACATCAGTTTCGTTATGCCCAATGAAAACATAGTCATCAAATTCTACAGGATAAAGCTCTGGTACTTCATGCAGGTTAGCTCTGGCTCTACGGATATCACGAATATTTTGTTCATCAGAAAAAATACCGTACATAGTGGTGCCATTAAGGCTAAAACCATTAAGAAAATAGAGAAATCTCAGGTATTCATTTGCGAAGGTTTGCCCCCCCATTTTGATTAATACCTGCATTGCTTCGGTTATGTTGACTGAACCGGGATCTTTTAGGCCAGAACACGCCTCAACGCCATATTTAGCTAAGGAGCGAGAAATAGAATAAATCTCATCAACATATTTAGTCAGTTTTTTAACATTATCATGTTCAAGTAGTGTTTTAATTTCAATCATAATAATCTCTATGGGTAAACAAGACCTTGAGGAATCGGCCAAAGCACTTCTTTCGAAGCCTCGTGTGGCAATCCGTTAGTGATTTTCTTTTGCGCATTAGTCAGAACAGTATGCTCTGGGCTGTCTTTGATAAGCACTAGATTATCTAACGTATTAGTTCCGCTGTCGTCTAAGGGTAGTTTGTGATGCACAACCCAGCCGCTAGGTGTAATGCCATTAGACAAGCCGTCTATTTGCTCTAAAGTAAAGCGCTTAGCAACGTCGGGATTATTTGCTATAGATTTAACAAATTTAGTCCGAACAGAGCGGAATTGGCTTCGCAACATAGCGGCCTCTGCACGGTCTCGTCGGAAATAATCCATCTTCACAACATCGACGTTTTGTAGCAATACGTTCTTACCTTTATAGGTGCCAAGGTACCCCTCCAGTTTTTCCAGCTCAACAGCTTTCCCTAACTTAGCGACATCGCCTAATTTGCCAACTTTTTCTACCGTTCCCAACCCCTTAGTACCCGCCAACTCCGCCACGGATGCCGTGACTACCATGGCGGCCGCACCGGCTAATCCATTGCGCTGATAAGCGTCTGTCACCGCCCCTTTCGTATTATCATAAATAGCCTTGCCAGCGGCTTGTTGATTTTGCTGTCGGACTTTATTTATTGCGGCCTGCTCTGGATTAAAGGCACCAGCCATATATTCTTGGGCGGAAGGCCCCATCAAAGTACCTAGCCCCTCAAGGGTACCTGCTGCGCCATCAGCAATACGACCACGGGCGGCATCAGTTGTGGCTTTGTCATGTGTGAAAGGGGTGGCTTCCCATAAGGTTTTGGCGCTATCGGTGACAGATTGCCATTTTGCAGATAATACCCGTCCAGATTCATCGGAAGCACGAGTTACCATAGAACGATCGGGTATCGTATTCGTCGTGCTCTTTAGTCGCCTTGTTTGTGTTGAACGTGGCTTTTCACCCGTTCGCTGATAGTTCCGACATTTCACCGAATCGTCAAATGCCTTGATAATCTTCGCGGCACCCTCGAAACGGAAAGAATGGGGATTGGCAGACATCAACTGACCTTCGCCATTGATGTAGAACAGCCGGGCAGGGCCGTACATATCACTTAACATCACCACGTCACCCGAAAAAACCCGTTTTTCCAGCTTCTCTTTTTCACGTATCCCGCCTGGACGTGGCTGATCCGGAGAGAATCGCTGTTCACGTTCCCGCATATTGATAAGATAACGGCGGG
>NZ_CGBP01000009.1 GCF_001053095.1 Yersinia similis
GTTGACCGGTAAGCCGCTTTCTTTTATGAAAAGTGTCGTGGACAGTCATTCCCCTCGCGCCCTATCCTGCAAAGCAAAAACCCGCCGAAACGGGATTTTGTGGAATGAGTGGAGTTGACCGGTAAGCCGGGTTCTGTCGTGGACAGTCATTCCTCTAGGCCAGCAATCACTCACTGGCTCAAGCAGCCTACCCGGGTTCAGTACGGGCCGTACCATGTGAACCCCTATTTGGCCTTGCTCCGGGTGGAGTTTACCATGCCACGAACTGTTGCCAGCCGCGCGGTGCGCTCTTACCGCACCCTTTCACCCTTACCTGATCCCACTTACGCGGGCCATCGGCGGTTTGCTCTCTGTTGCACTTGTCGTAGGCTTGCGCCTCCCAGGCGTTACCTGGCACCCTGCCCTATGGAGCCCGGACTTTCCTCCCCTCCACCTGTCTCCCCCGAAAGGGACGGCAATGAAGCGGCGACTGTCTAGTCAACTCCGCGGCGGATTATAGGCACATTACTGCTGAATGTCATCCTCTTCTGTTTCTACATCGTTTTGTTGCTGCTCTAAAGCATATTTATAGAGCGCATTCTTTTTGACTCCATGAATTTCCGCGGCTAATGCGGCAGCTTTTTTCAGCGGTAACTCTTTTTGCAGTAAAGCCAGTGTGCGCAGTGCATCAGCCGGTAATGCATCATCGGACTGTACTTTATGCCCCTCGACAATCAAAACCATCTCACCACGGCGGCGAGTCTCTTCTTCCTTAACCCAAGCCAGCAACTCACCGACTGGCGCACCGTGAATAGACTCCCAGGTCTTGGTCAGCTCTCTCGCCAGTACGACATAGCGTTGTGGGCCAAGTACGGTTACCATATCCTGTAAGCTTTCTAATAAGCGATGCGTTGATTCATAGAAAATCAGTGTTCGAGGTTCCTCAATCAACGCTTGCAGAGTATCCTTACGCCCTTTGGTTTTTGCTGGCAGGAAGCCTTCATAGCAAAAACGATCTGAGGCAAGGCCTGCGGCAGAAAGTGCGGTAATCGCCGCACAAGCGCCCGGCAAGGGCACTACTCTGATGCCAGCTTCACGGCAACGGCGCACTAAATGGTAGCCCGGATCGTTAATCAGTGGCGTACCTGCATCGGAAACCAGCGCAATACTCTGGCCTTCTTGCAGTTTAGCCAGCAACTGATCAGCTTTTTGTTGTTCGTTATGGTCATGAAGTGCAAACAGGCGGGCGTTGATCGCAAAATGTTGTAACAACAACCCCGTATGGCGTGTATCTTCAGCCGCAATCAAATCAACGCCTTTCAGTACCTCTAACGCCCGGTGGGTAATGTCCCCTAAATTACCGATTGGGGTAGGTACCACATAAAGCGTAGATGCAGAAATTACTGCTCGATCGTGTTGATTCATTGTTTCATCCGAATTACCGATTTAATATTGAGCATCTTGAAAAAAACATCACTGGATACAGTATGCTTTCCTCAACATTCGTTCGTTCTAAAGCAGGGTTTGTTCCTGTCGTTCTGGCTGCTCTTATTTTAGCGGCCTGTACAGGCGATGCGCCACAAACGCCGTCCCCCGTAAATATACAGGACGAAGCAAGCGCTAACTCTGATTATTATCTGCAACAGTTGCAGCAGAGCAGTGATGATAACAAGGCTGACTGGCAATTACTTGCCATTCGTGCCCTATTACGTGAAGCAAAAATACCTCAGGCCGCCGAACAACTCAGCACTCTCCCTACCAACCTGAGCGACACACAGCGCCAGGAGCAGCAATTGCTAACTGCTGAACTGTTGATCGCGCAGAAAAATACGCCAGCGGCGGCTGATGTTCTTGCCAAATTAGAGGCAACCCAGCTCTCAGCTAACCAACAAGTACGCTACTATCAGGCCCAAATCGCCGCCAATCAGGGTAAAGCCACCCTGCCATTGATTCGTGCATTTATCGCTCAGGAACCGTTACTGACAGATAAAGCCCATCAAGATAATATCGATGGCACTTGGCAGTCGCTATCCCAACTGACACCACAAGAATTAAATACCATGGTGATCAACGCAGACGAAAATATGCTGCAAGGCTGGCTGGATTTACTGCATGTTTATCAAGATAACAAGCAAGATCCAGAGCTACTGAAAGCCGGAATTAAAGACTGGCAAACCCGTTATCCCCAAAACCCGGCGGCGAAAAACCTGCCAACTGCATTAACTCAGGTCAGCAATTTCAGCCAGGCATCCACCGCCAAAATTGCCCTGCTGTTGCCATTAAGTGGCCCGGCACAGGTATTCGCCGATGCCATCCAGCAAGGTTTTACTGCCGCCCAAAGTGGATCATCGGTAACCACTTCAGCACCAGTAATGCCAAATGTGACGGAAAGCAGCCCAATAGAGGCTGCTGCGGTTGTTTCAGGAGATACACCGGCCGCTCTTCCGGCCCCTGTGACAACCCCCGTCACCACCAACGCACAGGTAAAAATCTACGATACCAACACTCAACCGCTGGCAGCATTATTGGCTCAAGCCCAGCAAGATGGTGCAACACTGGTCGTTGGCCCTCTGCTAAAACCCGAAGTTGAGCAACTCAGTACCACCCCAAGCACATTGAATATTCTGGCGTTGAACCAACCAGAAGCCAGCAATAACAGCCCAAACATCTGTTACTTTGCCCTATCACCAGAAGATGAAGCACGTGATGCTGCGCATCACCTATGGGAACAGCAAAAAAGATTGCCACTGCTGCTAGTGCCTCGTGGTGCCCTTGGTGAACGTATTGCTAAAGCATTCGCTGACGAATGGCAAAAACAAGGTGGGCAAACGGTATTACAACAGAATTTCGGTTCAACTACTGAGTTGAAGCAATCTATCAACAGTGGTGCAGGTATTCGCCTGACCGGTACCCCCGTTAGCGTTTCTAATGTAGCCGCCGCCCCGGCCTCCGTCACTATTGCTGGCCTGACCATTCCAGCACCGCCAATCGATGCACCGGTAGTGTCAACGTCTTCGAGCGGTAACATTGATGCGGTCTATATCATTGCGACTCCATCTGAGTTAACCCTGATTAAGCCAATGATCGATATGGCAACCAGTTCACGTAGTAAGCCTGCGCTGTTTGCCAGTTCACGTAGCTACCAGGCAGGTGCTGGCCCAGATTACCGTCTGGAAATGGAAGGCATACAGTTTAGTGATATTCCGTTGATGGCCGGCTCTAACCCCGCGTTGCTGCAACAAGCATCGGCTAAATATGCTAACGATTATTCTCTGGTGCGCTTATACGCCATGGGGATTGATGCCTGGGCATTGGCAAATCATTTTTCTGAAATGCGCCAAATCCCTGGCTTCCAGGTCAAAGGGGCCACCGGTGATTTAACTGCATCATCAGATTGTGTTATCACCCGTAAGCTACCGTGGTTACAATATCGTCAGGGAATGGTGGTACCACTCGCATAATTCAGTCACATTTTTCTCATATGTTGTAGAGAATGGTGTTGTAGAAAATAATATTGTAGAAAATACTGTCGAGTGATTAAAGATTTTAGGGACCATTGATGAGCCAACGGGATACTGGCGCACATTACGAAAACCTGGCTCGTCGCCATCTGGAGCGGGCGGGTCTCGTTTTTCAAGCGGCCAATGTTGCCTTCCGTGGAGGCGAAATTGACCTTATTATGCGTGACGGGGATATGTGGGTATTTGTTGAGGTTCGCTTCCGACGCAATGACCTGTTTGGTGGCGCGGCCGCCAGTATCACCCCGCGCAAGCAACAACGGCTACGTCTGGCCGCCGCTGTTTGGCTGGCACAGCGTGGCGATAGTTTTGCCACAACATCATGTCGTTTTGATGTATTTGCGATCACCGGTAACCAGTTAGAATGGCTACCCAATGCTTTCAATACGGATTGATGTTTATTCTCCGATTGATACCGAGCTATACCCTAAATAATTCGAGTTGCAGGAAGGCGGCAAGGGAGAGACAAATTGGCCTGGAACCCATTTGAACAGCATTTATGCTGCCCGAAGGGTGAACCTTAGGGATGAGGTTCACTAATCCCGATGAGCTTACTTTAAAGTCAACGACCAGTAAGTGGTTAGGGTTATTGAGCGTAGCCAACGCACATGCAGCTTGAAGTATGGCGGGTATATTAATTTTACTGAATGGGTTAAATCAACGTGCTGGAAAGAATCAAAGGCTGCTTTACTGAAAGTATTCAAACCCAGATTGCGGCGGCGGAAGCTCTGCCTGATGCTATATCCTGTGCAGCGATGGCGCTGGTCCAGTCATTGCTCAACGGCAATAAAATTCTCTGCTGTGGTAACGGGACTTCTGCAGCGAATGCGCAGCATTTTGCTGCCAGCATGATAAATCGCTTTGAAACCGAGCGGCCAAGTCTGCCCGCTATCGCTCTGAATGCTGATAATGTTGTTTTAACGGCGATCACTAACGATCGCTTACATGACGAGGTTTACGCCAAACAAGTACGGGCGCTTGGCCAGGCCGGGGATGTTTTGCTCGCTATTTCCACTCGTGGCAATAGCCGTGATATTGTTAAAGCGGTCGAAGCAGCAGTTACTCGGGATATGACCATTGTCGCTCTCACCGGTTATGATGGCGGCGAACTGGCTGGCCTGTTAGGCCAGTTGGATGTCGAAATCCGTATTCCTTCACACCGTGGAGCCAGGGTTCAAGAACTGCACATGCTCACAGTGAATTGCTTGTGTGACTTAATTGACAACACTCTATTTCCTCATCAGGACGATTAAAGGAGCACCAATGAAGGTTGGTTACATATTTGCCATGCTATTCAGCGCCCTACTTTTGCAGGGCTGTGTCGGCGCAGTGGTCGTCGGTAGTGCGGCGGTTGCCACAAAAACCGCTACAGATCCACGTACCATCGGTACGCAAGTAGATGACGGCACGCTGGAAGCCAGAGTCGTTAATGCCTTGAGCAAAGATCAAGAAATCAAGAGCCAAACACGATTTGTGGTAACGGCTTATCAGGGAAAAGTATTGCTAACCGGGCAAACCCCATCAGCTGAACTGTCCAACCGCGCTAAGCAGATTGCCTCTGGTGTCGATGGTGCAACGGAAGTGTACAACGAGATGCGTGTGGGGAAACCGGTTGATCTGAGCACTGCGTCAATGGATACCTGGATCACGACCAAAGTACGTTCACAGTTGCTGACCAGTGATTCGGTTAAATCTTCTAACGTCAAAGTGACGACTGAAAACGGCGAAGTCTTCTTGCTGGGCCTGGTCACTCAACAAGAAGGGCAATCGGCGGCACAGATCGCCAGCAAGGTCAGCGGCGTTAAACACGTCACGACGGCCTTCACTATTGTGAAATAACATAAGTGTTAAATAAGATAAGTGTTAAATAAAACCTTGTTTTAAAGAATATTAAATAAGATTTATCACGGGCTTAGCGCTAAACCGCCAGGCCCGTTTTTTTATCTGCCACATCGATACCTAACGTCATTAGTATCTCACAGGCAGCCAACTGGTGGATAAACGCCAATGAGCTTGCCCCTGCCCGTAATTTAACCAAGAGCGACAAACTCCGGTAGAAACATCAAAGTCGGAGGGTATCACTATCAATCCAGCCTATTTTCCTGCAAGAATGCTTTGCCCCCTAACTGGCGCATCTGGCGCAAAATCCATTGCTGGCGGGAAATAACATAACCAGACGGCGCATTAACCTTAAAACGAAGTGGATTCGGCAGCACTGCCGCTAATAATGCGGCTTCCGAGGCGCTTAATTTGCTGGCGGGCTTGTTGAAAAAATGGCGCGCAGCAGCTTCGACCCCAAAGATACCATTACCAAATTCGGCAATATTCAGATAAACCGTTAGGATACGGCGCTTCGTCCATATCAATTCAATTCCCGCAGTCAATCCGACTTCCAACCCTTTGCGTACCCAGCTACGGCCATCCCAAAGAAACAAGTTTTTAGCCGTTTGCTGTGATAACGTCGATGCCCCACGGATACGCTTTTGATTTCGCTGATTATGGGACAGCGCTGATTCGATGGCACCGACATCAAACCCCCAGTGGTCAGGGAATTTTTGATCCTCTGCAGCCATGACGGCCAACGCCATATAGGGTGAAATTTCATCCATTGGTACCCAATCAGAGTGGGCAACATAAGCGAAATCACCGGTCAGCCAGGCACCCAGTTGCCTTTCTATCATGACCATAGAAAACGGGACCGGCAAAAAAGCAAAAATCAGAATACCGGCCATCCACAGCGCAATAATGCCGATAACACCCCGTTTCCCCCAATACCAAAATCGACTTAATCCCCACCTGACTGAGGTCATTCAGTTAAATCCAAGACTTTCGTGACCAATTTATCAATACCTTTAGCCGCTTCTGAAATGGAGCCAGCCAACATGTAAGCCGGTGTCGTCACCACTTTATTTTCCATATCAATGACAACATCATCAACTGGGCAAATAACATGCTCCCCCCCCATAATTTCAATGGCATCAATCGTATCGGGATCGTTACCAATTGTCAGTCGAATGGGTTTGCCCAACAGCTTAGGCAGCATCACCGGGGAAATACACATCAATCCAATTGGTTTACCGGACTTATGCATTAATTGAATTAACTTATATAAATCGGGTTCAACGGAACATTCGACCCCATTAATGGCAAAGTCGCAGAGGTTTTTTGCTGCCCCAAAACCTCCCGGTACAATAAGCGCATCTAATACCTCTGGATCAGCAACAGAAAGGGGGGTAATCAGGCCACGGGCAATGCGGGCAGACTCCACTAAAACGTTCCGTTCCTCTGCAACAACCTCACCAGTAATATGATTAATAACATGAAGTTGAGGTTTGTCTGGCGCGAAAAACAAAACCTCTGCGCCCGCACGATCCAATGCCAGCATTGTTAAGACAGATTCATGGATTTCAGCGCCATCCAAAACACCACATCCACTGAGCACTACGCCAACTGTTTTCATCTCGCTTCTCCCTTGTCTTCCTCTGTCAATCACTTAACCCGTTCTAGTAACAAAGACCAATCTCTATCACAAATTTTAATGAATCTTGTAACAAGAGCGCTTACATTTGCTATGTTGTTGCTTGTATGATGTATAGAAGAATCCTGACAACCTGCGAATTCACTCGAAATCGAAATAATACGCAGGTTAACGTTTTCCCTGGTGTTGGCGCAGTACTCGGTCGGGGTTATTTTTTTTCAACTTCCGCTGCCCACTCACGCAACACCTGAACATCATTACGCCATTCTAATTTTAACTCATCGACCCAGTCCTGCACGTTATCCCACCATGCTGGCAATGTCGGTGTCTGAATCTGTTGGGCCAGTTGCTGTATGTGGCGTAAACCAACAGAACCTGCCGCCCCTTTAATTTTGTGTGCTTCTTCCGTGATCCCCTTTTGGTCCCGCGCTGTCATATTTGAATCCAGCACCGCCAAATAACCTGGCATCATCTGTTCAAACATCTCCAGACTTTGATGAATCAACTGTGGGCCAACTAAATCGATGTATTGTTCCAGCATGGTGGTATCAAGTAACGATTCATGGGTTTGCATCACTTTATGCTCCTGTTTTTGTACCGCGGAAGAGGGCTTACTATCCCAAAATTGCTTAATCATGGCCGTCAGTGCAGGGACTGACAGTGGCTTACTCAGCACGTCGTCCATGCCGGCGTCTAAATATTCTTTCTTATCTTTAAGAACGTTAGCGGTTAATGCGACCAACGGGGGCAATGACTGCTTGCCATATTCAGCCCGAATTTGCCGGGCGATATCCAGCCCGCTCATATCAGGCAACTGAATATCTAATAAAACCAAATCAAAATCGTCTGGGTTAAACATGGCTAATGCATCGTGACCATTCATCGCCACTTCAACACTGTTCCCCAATTTTTCCAGAACTGAACGCGCAACAATGACGTTCAGCTCGATGTCTTCCACCAGCAGTACATGAAGAGCAGGTAATGGTATATTGTCGCCTGACGGCGCGTTGGAGGCTTCCTGTACCGCAGGTGCCTTAATGGTTAAGGTGAAGCAAGAACCCGCCCCCTGCGTACTTTTCACCGTAATATCACCGCCCATACTCTGTGCCAGCCGTTTAGAGACAGCGAGGCCGATACCGGTGCCTGTGGCCGGGCGGCCACCATTACGATCTTTCACCTGATAATACATGGCGAAAATTTTATCCTGTTCGTCTTCCGGTATCCCCATGCCTGAATCTTCTACTTCAAAAATTAGGCGGTCATTACCCTCCCGCCGTACCCGCACCACAATTTTGCCTTGCTGGGTGAATTTCACCGCATTACCAATCAGGTTCCACAGGATTTGGCGCAGCCGGGTCCCATCGGCAATCACTTTCTCCGGTAATGGCAACTGCGGTTCCATAATGAATTTCAATCCTTTTGGCTGCACCAGTAAACCGGAGAGGTTTTCCAGATCGGCCATGAACCCAGTAAAATCAACTGGTTGATTATCGAGCTGTACTTTTCGCCGCTCCAGTTTATCCATCTCAATGATATCGTTGAAAATATTCCCAAGAGTGATAGCACTGACATGAATGGTTTTTAGGTATTTCAGTTGTTCGGCATCTAATTCGGTATCTAATAAGATGCGACTGAGGCCAACGATGCCATTAAGCGGCGTACGTAGCTCGTGGCTGATTGTTGAGATAAATGTCGTCTTATCCCTACTGGCATTCTCCAGCGCATCCTGGTAGCGCTTACGCTCGGTTATATCGCGCCCAAAGCCCATTAGCCCATGTCTTTTACCGACACGGTCATAAAAAGGCACTTTACGCAGTTCAAAACAGGCTTTACGGCCATCAGGGTAAACCAGCCACTGTTCGTAGGTAAGAGAGACGTTATGGCGGAAAACTTTCTCATCTGTCTCCATCACTTTCTCGGCGATATCCGGTGCATAAACATCTTTTGGGGTCAATCCGACCAGTTGCTTCTCACTTTTACCCGTCAACAATTCCATTGCGCGGTTGCAACCAGAAAACTCATTATCTTCGTTACGGTAATAAACCAAATCTGGCGAGGCATCGAGAAAAGAACGTAATAAGGCCGATTGCTGCCCCAGCTCAATCTGCGCCTGCTCGCGGTGGCCCATCTCTTCTTTCAGTTTATCGACCACTTGCAGATGCGCTTTCTCTGCTTTTTCGCGTTCAACAATCTCTTGATTCAGTTGCGTAATATTTTCTGTCAGTTGCTTGTTCAGCTCCAGATCGCGATGACGCATCACTTCGAGCTTATCAACCAACCGAGACAGACGCTGGCGCGACTCTTCCAGTTGCTCAACCACAACCGACAGGAAATACACGGCCCAAGGAGTTATCAGCAAACCAAAGAAAATGGAGCGCACCAGATCGAGAGTTTCAACAGAGCCGCGCAATACGAAGGTGACGGCCATTTGAACAACCATCGCCAATAACACCAATACCGATGCCAGTAGCAGCGAAAAGCGCACCAGCCCTAATTTAACCATTAAATCAACATAGTACTGGGCTAATACCCTGATTTGCTTCATAGCAACCTCTGTCAGTGCTTATCGGATAAATCATACCGTAAAACCACAAAGAGATAAGCCAGGTTACTCAGAAGTGTGGAAAAGATTGCAGATCACGTGGGAGATATCGGGGAATAACGCTTTTATGGACCTGAACAGTAAGCAAACGGCAGATAATGCCAGCCGATAGATACCCCACAAACTGTAATAATAAATATCTTAACCATGGCGATAAGCATTTTAGCCATAGCAATAAGCATCCCCAATGGCGGTACCCTGTGCGCCATGCTGGAGTAAGTAATTATTCAGCTCATTCATGCCTGTCCAACGATTCTCACACCACAAGGGGGCCAGCAATGTAGGGCGGCGCGCACTGGCAGAAATCCGATGATAGACAATCTCTGCGGGTGTATGGCGAATCATTTCACCTGCGGTGAGAATATAATCCTCCAGCGCCAACGCCGTTAAACGCCCCGCCCGCCAGGCTTTCGCCATCGTACTGCCTTCCACGATATGCAGTGGATGCAGTTTTATCCCATCAATACCTGTGGTGACCACTTTTTCCAAGGTTTCCATCCCCTGTGCCCGCTCCTCTCCTGGTAAACCCACAATTAAATGGCAACACACTTTCAGACCACGAGCGCGAGCGCGGCGGGCCGTTTGCTGGTAGCAGGCAAAATCATGTCCACGGTTAATACGTTTGAGCGTTTTATCATTAGCCGTTTGTAGACCCAACTCAAGCCAAACTTCATAACCTTGTTGCTGGTAGCTGCTCAGCAAATCCAGAACGGCATCTGGCACACAATCCGGGCGAGTACCCACGCACAGGCCCACAATATCGGCCTCGCACAATGCCTGTTGGTACATTGCGGCTAACGCATTCACCTCTGCATAAGTACTGGTATAGGCCTGAAAATAAGCCAGGTAACGATTCGCTCGATTGGCTTTTTTTGCCTGTATCGCTAACTGCTGAGTGATACTTTGCTGCTGCATTTGCTCATCAGCAAAGGAGGCAACCTGACAAAAGGTGCACCCGCCACGTCCCAGTGTTCCATCACGATTCGGGCAACTAAACCCGCCATGCAGCGTGAGTTTATGAATTTTTTCGCCATAACGGTGCTGTAAGTCCGCACCAAACATATTGACTAATTGCTGCAACTGCATAATCTTGGCACTGCCTGTCAAAAAGAACCCATCCCCAAAGCTATTAGCGTTGCGGCCAAGCAGCAAACGAGCGAATCCTGCGGATCTGAATTAAGTCAGTAAACCGGATAAGTGAGGGCCGCGAATACCGCTGTAACGTCAAATTAAGGGGATAAGCCTAACCCGCCGACGATGTCGCATGCGATGACAGAGATCAACTCCCACGCTTTTGGGTGCAACCCTGCATAACCATTCATCATAAATGCAAATAAAACCACTTGACCGATTATTAAATTTTCTTATTCCAGCCAAGCTCTTAGCGCTTCTATTACAAATCGGTGAAAAATAGTTTTAAAATCTAATAAATAAAACAAAATCAGTCTATAATTCTAGCATCCCCATCCACGCTAGCATTGTGCAGAGATTTGACGATTACACTATAGTGAGACAGCTCACATATTTGTGTCTGCTTCATGGAGCATTCGACAGGTGGAAAATGGAAATAAATCAATATTATTCATAATGATAAGAGCATTTATTACCATAAAGATATATCTCATGCTTATATTTGACCTGCGTATTCTTTCTCGCTAAGTTGGAAGTCCGCTGGAAGATTTCTAAACGGGCAAACGTCTAGTCATAATTATGCAGTAATTTAAGACTCCCTCTTAAAACAAGTCTTTTACCACTTGTGAGAACCGTCACGAGAGGCCATTGGCGGAGGGCGGAAAAGCAGATTTGCCGCAAAACACGCGCCTGTCAGCCCACACTGTCTGATATCAATATGTCCTTTACGAGCTGGTTTGTGAGAGTCTCACAGAGCCTGGGGAGGTTCACTGATATGTTGTATGATCAATCCCAAGAGAGGGACAACTGTGGTTTCGGCCTAATCGCCCATATAGAAGGCGAACCTAGCCATAAGGTAGTGCGCACCGCTATACACGCACTGGCCCGTATGCAACACCGTGGCGCGATCCTTGCTGATGGCAAGACTGGCGATGGTTGTGGCTTATTATTGCAAAAACCGGATCGCTTTTTCCGGATGGTCGCTGAAGAACGCGGATGGCGTTTGGCCAAAAACTATGCCGTAGGTATGATGTTTCTCAGTCAGGACGAAGAACTCGCTAAGGCAAGCCGCCGCATTGTAGAAGAAGAATTGCAAAATGAAACGCTGTCGATTGTCGGCTGGCGTGAAGTGCCGACTAACCCAGATGTACTCGGTGAAATCGCTCTCTCCTCCCTGCCCCGGATTGAACAAATTTTTGTGAACGCCCCTGCAGGCTGGCGCTCGCGTGATATGGAACGTCGCTTATTTGTGGCACGACGCCGTATTGAAAAGCGTATATCAGATAAAGATTTCTACGCGTGTAGCTTCTCGAATCTGGTGACAATCTATAAAGGCTTATGTATGCCTGCGGATTTGCCACGCTTCTATCTTGATTTGGCTGACTTGCGCCTCGAATCGGCAATTTGTCTGTTCCATCAACGTTTCTCCACCAATACCGTCCCTCGCTGGCCGCTGGCTCAGCCGTTCCGCTATCTGGCACATAACGGCGAAATCAACACCATCGCCGGTAACCGCCAATGGGCCAAGGCCCGTGCCTATAAATTTAAAACGCCATTAATTCCGGATTTGCAGGATGCGGCCCCCTTCGTCAATGAGACCGGCTCTGACTCCAGCTCGCTGGATAACATGTTGGAACTGTTCCTCAGTGGTGGGATGGACTTGATCCGTGCAATGCGTCTGTTAGTGCCACCGGCCTGGCAGAACAACCCAGATATGGACACCGATCTGCGCGCCTTCTTTGACTTCAACTCCATGCATATGGAACCGTGGGATGGCCCCGCAGGGATCGTGATGTCTGATGGTCGTTACGCGGCCTGTAACCTTGACCGTAATGGCCTACGCCCTGCGCGCTACGTCATCACCAAAGACAAACTGATTACCTGTGCCTCGGAAGTCGGGATTTGGGATTACCAGCCCGATGAGGTGGTTGAAAAAGGCCGCGTGGGTCCTGGCGAACTCATGGTGATTGATACCCGCAGCGGTAAAATTTTGCATTCCGCCGAAACGGACAACGATCTGAAAAGCCGCCACCCGTATAAAGAGTGGATGGAAAAGAACGTTAAGCGTCTGGTGCCGTTCGAAGACCTACCGGAAGAGCAGGTAGGGAACCGTCAGTTAGATGAATCGCTGTTGGAAAGTTATCAGAAGCAGTTTGGTTACAGCAATGAAGAGCTGGATCAAATCATTCGTGTACTGGGTGAAAACGGTCAGGAAGCCACTGGGTCGATGGGCGATGACACGCCATTTGCAGTGCTCTCCAGCGGCCCGCGCATTATTTATGACTATTTCCGCCAGCAATTTGCTCAGGTGACTAACCCCCCTATCGATCCACTGCGTGAAGCACACGTTATGTCACTGGCGACCAGTATTGGCCGTGAGATGAACGTATTCTGCGAAGCTGAGGGACAGGCTCACCGTTTGAGCTTTAAATCGCCGATCTTGCTTTACTCTGATTTTCAGCAATTAACCACGCTGGAAGGGGAACATTACCGTGCTGACCGTTTAGATCTAACGTTCAATCCTGCAGAGAATGGCTTGGAGCAAGCTGTACTGTCGCTGTGTGATGAAGCAGAGCGTAAAGTCCGTGATGGTGCCGTTATGTTGGTGCTATCAGACCGTGCTATTGCGCCTAATCGCTTGCCAGTGCCAGCCCCCATGGCTGTCGGTGCGATCCAGACGCGTCTGGTAGAAAAAAGCCTACGCTGTGACGCGAATATTATTGTCGAAACCGCCAGCGCACGTGACCCGCACCACTTCGCGGTGCTGCTCGGTTTTGGTGCGACAGCGATATACCCTTATCTGGCTTATGAATCATTGGCCAAACTGGTTGATTCCCAAGCGATTGATAAAAAGTATCGCGATGTGATGCTCAATTATCGCAATGGTATCAATAAGGGTCTGTACAAGATCATGTCCAAAATGGGCATCTCGACGGTGGCCTCTTACCGCTGCTCCAAACTGTTTGAAGCGGTTGGTTTGCATCGTGATTTGTCTGATCTCTGTTTCCAGGGTGTTGTCAGCCGTATCGGCGGGGCCAGCTTCAGTGATTTCCAACAGGATTTACAGAATCTGTCCAAACGCGCCTGGCTGAAACGTAAGCCTCTGGATCAAGGCGGTTTGCTGAAATTTGTCCACAACGGCGAATACCACGCCTACAACCCAGATGTGGTCAGCACTTTACAAAAAGCCGTTCATAGCGGTGAATATAGCGATTATCAGGCATACGCCAAGCTGGTTAATGAGCGCCCGATTGCCACACTGCGTGATCTGTTAGCCATTAAACCGCAAGGCACCCCGATTCCGGTGGATCAAGTTGAACCGGCTGAATCTCTGTTTAAACGTTTTGATACTGCTGCAATGTCTATCGGTGCCTTAAGCCCGGAAGCCCATGAATCACTGGCTATCGCTATGAACAGCTTGGGAGGCTTCTCGAATTCCGGCGAAGGAGGCGAAGACCCAGCCCGTTACGGTACCAATAAGGTATCCCGTATCAAGCAGGTGGCCTCTGGCCGCTTCGGCGTAACACCAGCATATTTGGTCAATGCGGATGTTATCCAGATCAAAGTGGCTCAGGGAGCGAAACCCGGCGAAGGGGGCCAGTTACCGGGTGATAAAGTCACACCGTATATCGCCAAACTGCGCTATTCCGTACCAGGTGTGACATTGATCTCCCCGCCACCACATCATGATATTTATTCAATCGAAGACTTGGCTCAGCTAATTTTCGATTTGAAGCAGGTCAATCCGAAAGCCCTGATTTCGGTGAAACTGGTATCTGAACCGGGTGTCGGCACCATTGCGACCGGTGTCGCAAAAGCTTACGCCGATTTAATTACCATTGCCGGTTACGACGGTGGTACCGGTGCCAGCCCGCTGTCTTCGGTGAAGTATGCCGGTTGCCCATGGGAACTGGGTCTGGTTGAAACACAACAAGCGTTGGTGGCCAATGGGTTACGCCATAAGATCCGCCTGCAAGTTGATGGCGGCCTGAAAACTGGTGTTGATATTGTTAAAGCCGCTATTTTGGGGGCGGAAAGCTTCGGTTTTGGCACCGGCCCTATGGTGGCGCTAGGGTGTAAATACTTACGTATTTGCCACCTGAATAACTGCGCGACCGGCGTGGCTACGCAAGATGAAAAATTGCGTCGTGACCATTATCACGGCTTACCGGAACGCGTAGTGAACTACTTCCACTTCATCGCCCGTGAAACTCGCGAAATTATGGCCGAACTGGGCGTGAGTCAACTGGTTGATTTAATTGGCCGAACCGATATGTTGCTGGAACTGGATGGCATCTCAGCGAAGCAAAACAAACTGGATCTGTCGCCAATGCTGAAAACAGCAACGCCACATCCGGGCAAGGCGCTGTATTGTACTGAAAGTAACCCGCCGTTCGATAAAGGCTTACTGAACAAAGAGTTACTCTCTCAGGCTGAACCCTATATAGAAACCAAACAAAGTAAGACGTTCTATTTTGATATTCGCAACACTGACCGCTCCGTCGGTGCAGCATTATCGGGGGCGATTGCCACGAAACATGGCGATCAAGGGTTGGTAACGGATCCGATCAAAACTTATTTCTCAGGGACTGCCGGGCAGAGTTTTGGGGTATGGAATGCAGGCGGCGTTGAGCTGATGCTGACTGGTGACGCAAATGACTACGTCGGTAAGGGGATGGCTGGTGGCCGTATCGCAGTACGTCCGCCAGTCGGTTCCAACTTCCGCAGCCATGAAGCGAGCATCATCGGTAACACCTGCCTATACGGTGCCACCGGCGGTAAATTGTTCGCCGCAGGCCGGGCGGGTGAACGCTTCGCAGTACGTAACTCCGGGGCGATCACTGTCGTTGAAGGTATCGGTGATAACGGTTGTGAATATATGACTGGCGGGATTGTCTGTGTTCTGGGCCGTACTGGGATTAACTTTGGTGCCGGTATGACCGGTGGCTTCGCTTATGTTCTCGATGAAGACGGTGAATTCCGTAAACGTGTTAACCCTGAGCTGGTAGAAGTGCTGGATGTCGAGCAATTGGCTATCCATGAAGAACATCTGCGTGGGCTGATCACTGAACACGTTCAGTTGACCGGTTCTAGCCGTGGCGAAGAGATTCTGGCTAACTGGCCAGAATGGGTGACCAAGTTTGCATTGGTTAAACCGAAATCCAGCGATGTGAAAGCACTGTTGGGCCACCGTAGCCGTTCCGCAGCTGAGCTGCGGGTTCAAGCGCAGTAAGGAGTTGATATGAGTCAGAACGTTTATCAGTTTATCGACTTACAGCGCGTTGATCCGCCGAAAAAACCGCTGAAGATCCGTAAAATTGAATTTGTTGAAATTTACGAGCCATTCTCAGAAACACAAGCCAAAGCACAGGCCGATCGCTGCCTGTCCTGCGGCAACCCGTACTGTGAATGGAAATGCCCGGTTCATAACTACATCCCTAATTGGCTGAAACTGGCCAACGAGGGGCGGATTATGGAAGCGGCTGATCTGGCGCACCAAACGAACAGCCTACCGGAAGTCTGTGGCCGTGTTTGTCCACAAGATCGTCTGTGCGAAGGATCTTGTACTCTGAACGACGAATTTGGTGCCGTGACCATCGGCAATATCGAGCGTTATATCAGTGACAAAGCCATTGCTATGGGTTGGAAACCGGATATGTCGCATGTCCACCCTACCGGTAAACGTGTGGCCGTTATCGGTGCCGGCCCTGCCGGGCTGGCCTGTGCTGATGTATTAGCACGTAACGGTGTTCAGGCTGTGGTCTTTGACCGCCATCCAGAAATTGGGGGGTTACTGACCTTCGGTATCCCAGCGTTTAAGCTGGAAAAAGAAGTGATGATTAAGCGCCGTAAAATCTTCTCCGAGATGGGAATTGAATTCCAACTGAATACCGAAGTAGGCAAAGACATCACCATGGATGCGCTGCTGAAAGATTACGATGCCGTTTTCCTGGGTGTTGGGACGTACCAATCTATGCGTGGTGGTTTGGAAAATGAAGAGGCTAACGGTGTATATGATGCCTTGCCTTTCCTGATTGCTAATACCAAGCAGCTAATGGGCTATGAAGCGACAACTCACGAGCCGTACATCAGCATGCAAGGTAAACGCGTCGTGGTTCTTGGTGGTGGTGATACCGCAATGGACTGTGTGCGCTCCTCAATTCGTCAGGGAGCAACCGATGTGGTCTGCGCCTATCGCCGCGATGAAGTGAATATGCCGGGTTCCAAGCGGGAAGTGAAAAACGCCCGTGAAGAAGGGGTAGAATTTAAATTCAACCTGCAACCATTAAGCATTGAAGTGAACAGCAATGGCAAAGTCTGTGGTGTCAGAATGGTCCGCACCCAGTTGGGTACACCGGATGCTCAGGGCAGGAGTATGGCTGAACAGATCCCTGGCTCAGAACATGTATTGCCAGCAGATGCCGTGGTGATGGCATTTGGTTTCCGCCCACACAGTATGGAATGGCTGGCCGCTCACGATGTGAAGCTGGATAAGCAAGGCCGGGTGATTGCACCGGAAAGTATTGATAATGCCTTCCAGACCAGTAACCCAAAAATCTTTGCAGGCGGCGATATTGTCCGTGGTTCCGATTTAGTGGTTACCGCCATTGCTGAAGGCCGTAAAGCCGCAGACGGCATCATGAATTATCTGGAAGTCTAATGCCGTAGATCCCCAAGTCATCCCATAAACGCAAGGGCGGGTTCCATTCACAGAACCCGCCCTTTCTATTTGTGCACTTCTATTTTTGTGCACTTCTATTCCCTCATTTCCACTTCTGAATTTCCCTATATTTATCAATCACACATTCTCATCAAGTGAATACATTTATAGCGTACATACATTCCGCACACCTATGGGTATCAGTAAATGATTGGGGAAACGCAGGCGGTCAACGCATAGGCGGCTTGAAGTAGGATGGATATTACCCAAGATTTTGTAACAATTTCAAATAGCCTTATTTTCAGTATGTTATCCACTATAGCGCTATAGTGAAGGCTTGGTTGTTAAGTGCAAGCCCCTCACAACTGGCATATACTGTCACGCCTTGCTTTAAACAAAGGATAATCTGTTATGAAATCTCACTTACCGTTTATTGTTAGCGGCTTACTGGCTATGAGTAGCAGCGTATTCGCGATGTCTCTAAATTATCAAGAAGTTGGCTACAATATTGAAGCGCGTGGTGCACGTGCAGTTGTTGCCGAACTGGAGAAATCCGGACAACTGCCAGCGGTTGAGAATAATATTAAGATGGGTGATGATAACTGGATTGCTCTGGCACCAAAATTAGTCAGTGCCGGTAATGTGAAGTTTACTGAAGGGGTAAAATCCGCCCTCTCCTCTGCCCTGATTTATAACCCAGCAGCAGTATTGAAAGCAGTAAGCGGCAGTAAAACATTAACATTATCAGATGTTTGTACCGCACCGATAGATGCCAAAGACAGTGAGGCGAAAACCAACTTCCAGCAACGGGCGTCACGGACATTATTGACCATCAAGAACAGTGACATGGCAGGTCCACGTGATAGCTGCCTGGCTGAGCTGAAAAAACTGTTGTAGCTATTATCAAGTAAATGAAAGCCCAGCATCCAGTAAACGAAGACCGGCTAACCAACTGCCAGCTAAATCAAGACGCTCGCACAAAACAGAAACGATAAGGGCGGCTAACGCCGCCCTGAAGGAATAGAGTCTGTATTTATCCGAACCGCGAAAGGTTACTTAACCACGCGTAATGCCGGGCGACCACCACTCCGTGGCGGTTGCGGCGGCTTATCATCCGGTGAATTGTCATCATCCTGCTCAATGCGGGTATCATCTGTTACCAACATCAAACTCTCAGTCGGTGCTGTCTCGTTCTCTTTTCCTTCGACGCCATCAAAATTACCATCAGCATCAGAATCATAAGCCGCTTCTGGCTCAAACATCGTGCCTGAGCCATTTTCGCGCGCATAAATCGCCATTACCGCTGCAATCGGTACGGTAACCTGACGAGGAACACCGCCGAAACGAGCATTGAAACGGACATCATCATTGCTCAGTTCCAGATTACCTACCGCACGTGGTGCCACATTCAATATAATCTGCCCATCACGGGCAAACTCCATCGGCACTGAAACACCAGGGCGGGTAACATCCACAACCAGATGTGGAGTGAGCTGATTATCAATCAACCACTCATAAAATGCGCGCAACAAGTAAGGGCGGCGCGGAGACATATCCGACATCTCCATGACAATTAGCTCCGAGTTTTCAGATGCATTTCACGTTCAGCTTCAGTCAATGAAGCCAAGAACGCATCACGCTCAAAGACGCGAGTCATATAGCCTTTCAGCTCTTTAGATCCCGCCCCTATGAACTCAATACCTAACACCGGTAAACGCCACAGCAACGGAGCTAAGTAACAATCGACCAGACTGAACTCTTCACTCATAAAGAAAGGTGTTTCGTTAAAGACTGGCGCGATGGACAGTAACTCTTCACGTAGCTGTTTACGTGCCGCTTCAGCCTCCTGTGCATTACCTTGCTCAATTTTATACAGCAGGGAATACCAGTCATGCTCAATACGGTGCATCATCAAACGGCTGCTTCCACGAGCAACAGGATAGACCGGCATCAATGGTGGGTGAGGGAAACGCTCATCCAAATATTCCATGATAATGCGGGATTCATACAGCGTCAGCTCGCGATCAACCAAAGTAGGGACAGTACGGTAGGGATTGAGGTCAATCAGGTCCTGTGGCAGGTTATCAGCTTCAACCTGCTCAATCTCAACACTGACACCTTTCTCTGCCAGTACGATACGTACTTGATGGCTAAAAATGTCGGTCGGGCCGGAAAACAGCGTCATTACCGAACGTTTGTTGGCAGCGACAGCCATGAAAACCTCCAAGTTTATCTAGAAAACAGTGCGAATAGCCCACGGTTAGGTTGCTATCCTGGGTCGTTTTACCACCGGTTCGCAATCTCAACCGCTGTGCCGTAAATGAGCCTTGGACGAGATAAGAATTCAGCCAGGGAGATACATAGACGTCAACAGTTCGCCGAACAGGCACAAAAGTGGTTGGTAGTGTACCAGATTTTGCATGTTTTGTGGGGATGGTACTGCTATTTCATGGTGAATTGTCTATCCGACAATAGTTTAACGCCCAAAAGGTAGCGTATAAAATGGCAGGTATGTGTTTTTCAGGCATAAAAAAACCCGGTGAAACACCGGGTTTTTACCATCAATCTGATGCCGTAAAGGCAAAAAATTAACGTTTGGAGAACTGTGGACGACGACGTGCTTTACGCAGACCCACTTTCTTACGCTCAACTTCACGCGCATCACGCGTTACGAAGCCAGCTTTACGCAGTTCACCACGTAGAGACTCGTCATACTCCATCAGTGCACGGGTGATACCGTGACGGATAGCGCCAGCTTGACCAGAGATACCACCACCTTTAACAGTGATGTACATGTCAAACTTGGTAACCATGTCTACCAGTTCCAGCGGCTGATTAACTACCATGCGGGCAGTTTCACGGCCGAAGTAAACTTCCAGGCTACGTTGGTTAATAACGATTTTACCGCTACCCGGCTTAAGAAAGACGCGTGCGGAAGAACTTTTGCGGCGACCAGTGCCGTAGTATTGATTTTCAGCCATTGCCATAATCCCGATTAAATGTCCAGAACTTGCGGTTGCTGTGCCGCATGATTGTGCTCAGTACCTGCGTAAACTTTAAGTTTACGGTACATTGCACGACCCAACGGGCCCTTCGGCAGCATGCCTTTAACCGCGATTTCAATCACACGCTCAGGACGGCGGGCAATCATCTCTTCAAAGGTCGCTTGTTTGATACCACCGACGAAACCGGTGTGATGGTAATAAATCTTGTCTGTACGCTTGTTGCCGGTTACAGCAACTTTTTCTGCGTTCAGAACGATGATGTAATCACCAGTATCAACGTGCGGGGTGTATTCCGCTTTATGCTTGCCGCGCAGGCGACGAGCCAGTTCAGTAGCGAGGCGACCTAAAGTCTTACCGCTCGCGTCAACAACATACCAGTCGCGTTTTACAGTTTCTGGTTTAGCTGTGAAAGTTTTCATTAAAAGCTTACCCAATTAATAAGTTACACGTTGGTGAACACCCAAACGTTCAAAAACAGTTGAGGCTCACACGACCATCAGTCCAGCAAACCTACCCCTTCGAATAGCCAATGCTGGCACTATCAAAGTTTTTGGGAAAAAAACTTTGTTGTAACGTGGGGTCGCAAGATTATAGAGAAGTCAGCGTCAAAGATCGAACTGTTTTTCACGAGAAAGGTATAAATTAAACATGTTAAGTGCGGACGACAAATTGTCGCCCGCCATAGAATAGCATTTAAGCCGCCCAAAAGTGAACCATTGTGGCGCGATAGCCCTTAAGGTAAATGAGGTAAAGAAAGGTACTCTTCGCTTTGCATCTCTTGTAATCGCGACAAACAACGCTGGTATTCAAACTTAAGTCGCTCACCGTTATAAATCTCAAACATTGAGGCTTCAGCCGCAATAATCAGTTTCACACGTCGTTCATAAAACTCATCCACCAAGGCTAGAAAACGCCGGGCCGTATTCTCATCACGGGTCGCCATGCAACGGACATTGTGGAGCAATACCGTGTGATAGCGCTTAGACAAAGCGATATAATCCAGTTGGCTGCGCGCTTCTTCACACAACGTATGGAAATCAACCGCCAGCACCCCCTCAGCCACACAAATCGCAGGCAAAGGCCGGTGATTCACCTCCAGCACTGCGGCCTTTTCCCCTTTTTTTCCCGCAAGTTTAACGAAAATGGCTGCCATCTCTTGTTCGGTCTGTGAATTTAACGGAGCCAGATAAAGATTAGCCTGAGTCAATGTCCGCAAACGATAATCGATACCCGCATCCACGTTCATCACCTCACAATGTTGCTTAATTAAGGCGATAGCGGGTAAAAAGCGCCCGCGCTGTAACCCGTTATGGTACAAATTATCCGGCGGAATATTAGACGTGGCGACCAGTGTGATGCCTCTGGCAAATAATGCCTCTAATAATGTTGCCAACAACATGGCATCGGTAATATCCGAGACAAAGAACTCATCAAAACATAGAACGTCAGTCTGGGCCTTGAAACCATCAGCAACAATTTCCAATGGGTTTTCATGACCTTGCAGTTCGGTCAGTTCTTGATGTACTCGCAGCATAAAGCGATGAAAATGGAGACGGAGTTTCCGCTCTCCAGGCAAACTGTGGAAAAACAAGTCCATCAGCCAGGTTTTCCCCCGTCCCACACCGCCCCACATATATAACCCCTGAACGGGGCTTACTGGTGATCGTCGAGCCGGCTTCCCAAATAAACGGCTCAAGCGATTGCGTAGACTTGCACTGGCCGCATGGGCATTTTGGTACTGATTTAGCGCCTGATAAATTGTCTCTAGCCGTGCTACAGCACGCTGCTGCACATCATCAGGCTGATAGTTGCCGGCATCAAGTGCCTGTTGATAAAGCGTTATAGGTGAACTCTGTTGCATGTTTATCCGCAATCCCTGATAAAATAGTTATCTATTTTTCGCTACGCTTTCTTACTGATTTTTCGGGAAATCATAGCATTTACCGACTCCGCAACTGCGGAAAAAACCTGATAACCATAGGTAACATTGCATCAGGATTCCACTCAGACAAGGTTAACGGTTATAGTGGGTATTATTAAGTGAAAAAGTTCTGCTGAACAATGAAGTCAAAAAAGGAGTCATCATGACCTGGGAGTATGCGCTTATTGGATTGGTTGTTGGTGTTGTGATCGGCGCGGTGGCTATGCGCTTTGGCAACCGCAAATTGCGTCAGCAGCAAGTGCTGCAAAATGAGCTGGAGAAGAGCAAAACAGATTTGGAAGAGTATCGTCAGGAGCTGGTTGGGCACTTCGCACGTAGTGCCGAATTACTGGATAACATGGCCCGTGATTATCGTCAGCTTTATCAGCATATGGCGAAAAGCTCCAATAACTTATTACCGGACTTACCATTACAGGATAATCCGTTCCGTTACCGTCTGACAGAATCTGAAGCGGATAATGATCAGGCACCCGTTAAACTGCCACCTCGTGATTACTCTGAAGGCGCATCTGGTTTATTACGCCCGGAACACCAGAATCGCGATTAAGTCCGCGTTTAAACATCTATACTCACTGCGGTGGGGCACATCTCCGTTCCACCGCAACTCTCTACATTTACACTTCTATACTTGCCTCTCCTTGAATTGCTGTGACGCGGCCCTTATATCAAACGATATCAAGAGTGTTTACTTTTAGACCAATACTATCCTTTTGAAATGAGCGAATTTTTTTGCTATTTACGGGTCTGAACTTATACAGACTTGTGAGCGTCACCCATCCTATTCATTCACCGTTAGGTATTGAGAGAGTTTAAATAAATGAAGAAAACATCATTACTTCTTAGTGCGCTAGCAATAAGCGTCGGCTTAGGTCTCGCTTCTGTTCCTATGATGAGTACAGCAGCACTGCCTTCGGCGGTCGCTGGACAAACGTTACCTAGCCTGGCACCAATGCTAGAAAAAGTATTACCTGCCGTTGTCAGTGTTCATGTCTCTGGGAGCCAGGCTCAGCAACAACGCTTGCCAGAAGAGTTTAAATTCTTCTTTGGCCCAAATGCACCATCAGGAAAAGAGAGCAGCCGGCCATTCGAAGGCTTAGGGTCAGGTGTTATTATTAACGCTGAGAAGGGCTACATCCTGACCAACAATCACGTCATCAATAATGCCGATAAAATTCGTGTTCAGTTGAATGATGGTCGTGAATATGATGCAAAATTGTTGGGCCGTGATGAGCAAACCGACATCGCTTTACTGCAATTAACGGATGCTAAAAATCTGACTGCGGTCAAAATTGCAGATTCCGATAACCTGCGGGTGGGGGATTTTGCTGTCGCCGTAGGTAACCCATTTGGTCTGGGGCAAACCGCTACGTCAGGTATTATTTCAGCACTGGGTCGTAGTGGCTTGAATCTGGAAGGACTGGAAAACTTTATCCAGACAGACGCCTCAATCAACCGTGGTAATTCTGGCGGTGCTCTGGTGAATCTGGATGGGGAACTGATCGGGATTAATACCGCAATCCTTGCGCCAGGTGGCGGTAATATCGGTATCGGCTTCGCTATACCAAGTAACATGGCACAAAACCTCAGCCAGCAGTTGATCGAGTTTGGCGAAGTGAAGCGTGGGCTGCTCGGTATCCGTGGTAGTGAGATGACGGCTGACATCGCGAAAGCCTTTAATATTGATGCTCAGCGTGGGGCTTTTGTCAGCGAAGTGCTACCAAAATCAGCGGCAGCGAAAGCCGGCATCAAACCAGGTGACGTGTTGGTTTCCGTTGATGGGAAAATGATTAGCAGCTTTGCTGAATTGCGTGCCAAAGTCGGGACTACTGGGCCGGGCAAAACCATTAAAGTCGGTTTACTGCGCGAGGGGAAACCATTGGAAGTATCGGTGACGCTGGATAACAGCAATTCAACATCCACCAGCGCTGAAAACTTATTGCCATCATTGCAGGGTGCATCCCTGAGTAACGGCGAGATCAAAGACGGTAGTAAGGGGATCAAAGTTGATAACGTCACTAAAGGTTCGCCAGCCGCACAATCTGGCTTACAAAAAGATGATGTGATTATTGCCGTAAACCGCGAACGGGTTAAAGATATTACTGAGTTGCGTAAAGCCATCGAAGCCAAACCGGCCGTGATTGCACTGAATATCGTACGTGGTGGGGATAATATTTACCTATTAATCCGCTAATTTGCCGAAAAATCGGACACAGCACAATGCTGTGTCCGCCTAACTCATGCTATCCTCCTTTTCATCCATTCATTTATGCCTTAAACCTCATGTTTCTTAAGCTATTGCGTTCTATTATTTTGGGGCTAATCGTTGCCGGTATTCTGCTGGTTGCCCTCCCCATGCTCCGCAGCCCAGGTTATCTATTTTCCGCTAAAAGCAATAACTTAAATGAAGAGGTTCCTGCCAGCTATAACCAAGCCGTACGTCGTGCCGCACCTGCGGTGGTCAATGTCTATAACCGAAGCCTTAGCGCTACACAGCAGGGGTTAGCCATCCGCACGCTTGGCTCGGGTGTGATCATGAGCGATAAGGGGTACATTCTTACCAATAAACACGTTATCAATGATGCAGAACAGATCATTGTTGCCATGCAAAATGGCCGTATCTCAGAAGCTTTATTGGTTGGTTCAGATAATCTGACAGATTTAGCTGTCCTAAAGATTGACGCAACAAACCTGCCGGTGATCCCCATTAATATTAACCGCACACCACATATTGGTGACGTCGTGTTGGCAATTGGTAACCCTTATAACCTCGGGCAGACAGTAACGCAGGGGATTATCAGTGCAACCGGGCGCATTGGTTTAAGCTCTTCCGGGCGGCAAAACTTCCTGCAAACAGATGCATCAATTAATCAGGGTAATTCCGGCGGTGCGCTGGTCAACACCCTTGGTGAGCTAATGGGGATTAACACGCTCTCATTTGATAAAAGCAATAATGGCGAAACACCTGAAGGCATCGGCTTTGCGATCCCAACAGCACTGGCGACGAAAGTGATGGAAAAACTGATCCGTGATGGGCGTGTGATCCGCGGTTATATCGGTATTACCGGCGAGGAGTACCCACCGTTTAATGCTAACGATAATGGCTCAGATCGGGTACACGGTATTAAGGTCAAAAAAGTTTCACCAGACGGCCCAGCGGCTCGGGCAGGAATACACGTTGGCGATATCATTCTTAACGTGAATAATAAGCCGGCAACCTCCGTGATCGAAACTATGGATCAGGTAGCAGAAGTCCGCCCCGGTACGACCATTCCTGTTTTACTATTACGTAATGGTCAACAGATAGCGGTTCAAATCACCATCACTGAACTCGATCAGAATGAGATGCTAACCACTCAGGCGGCAGATTAACCCGCAAGCAGCCAATACGCGTGTAACTTAAAATCTGATGGGAATAGATATAAAAATGCCAGCCCCACATCACCGGCTGGCATTTTTTATCTACCGATCACGATCAGCTCTCTACCAATCAGCCTTCTGTCGATCTGCAGATTTACTCACCTTTCACGCGTTCAATCTTCGCACCCAGCGCCCGCAGTTTATCTTCAATACGTTCGTAGCCACGATCGATGTGATAAATACGGTCAACAATTGTTACACCTTCAGCGATACAACCGGCTAATACCAGGCTAGCGGAAGCACGTAAATCGGTTGCCATAACCTGAGCACCAGAAAGCTGTTCAACGCCATAGCAAATCACGGTATTGCTCTCGATTTCTGCATGTGCGCCCATGCGAATAAGCTCTGGGACATGCATAAAACGGTTTTCGAAAATGGTTTCAGTGATAACACCCGTTCCTTCAGCCACCAAATTCAATAAACTGAATTGGGCCTGCATATCCGTTGGGAAGCCAGGGTGTGGCGCGGTACGAAAGGTAACGGCTTTAGGGCGTTTACCATGCATATCCAGACTGATCCAGTCATCACCGACTTCAATATCAGCCCCCGCTTCGCGCAGTTTAGCCAAGACCGCATCCAGTGTGTCAGGGCGTGTTTGGCGGCACACTACTTTGCCACCTGAAATGGCTGCTGCAACCAGGAAAGTACCGGTTTCGATGCGGTCAGGTAGCACACGGTATACGCCCCCCCCTAAACGGGTAACCCCCTCAATGGTAATGCGGTCAGTACCGGCACCACTGATTTTAGCACCCAGCGTATTCAGGAAGTTGGCCGTATCAACGATTTCTGGCTCACGGGCCGCGTTTTCAATCACGGTCGTCCCTTCCGCCAGTGTTGCCGCACTCATGATAGTCACCGTCGCACCAACGCTGACTTTATCCATCACAATATGAGCGCCTTTCAGACGGCCATTAACGGAGGCTTTAACATAGCCTTCTTCCAGCTTGATTTCAGCACCCAGTTGTTCTAAACCCGTAATGTGCAAATCAACCGGACGTGCGCCAATCGCACAACCACCAGGCAAAGAAACCTGACCTTGGCCAAAACGGGCAACCAGTGGCCCCAACGCCCAAATAGAGGCACGCATCGTTTTTACTAAATCGTAAGGCGCACAAAACTCATTAACAGCGCTGGCATCAACAAAAACGGAACCATTACGTTCAATTTTAGTGCCTAACTGACTGAGTAACTTAATGGTGGTATCAATGTCTTTTAGCTTTGGGACATTTTGTAGCTCTACCGGCTCTTCTGCTAACAATGCTGCGAACAATATCGGTAATGCAGCATTTTTCGCTCCGGAAATAGTGACTTCACCGCTCAGGCGAGTCCGCCCCTGCACACGAAACTTATCCATTGTGACCACTCTTGGTTGTTGTCAAATCTTGTTGTCAAATTCGAATTCGCTGCCCGCCTCAGCCACTGTTTACTACAACGGTAAATTACTACAACAGTAAATTACCATCACAGTAAACAGCGTTTAGCCAACAGCATTAAAAGCCGTTTAGTTTACGATCCCGCTGCCACTCTTGTGGCGTATAGGCCTTAATGGATAAGGCATGAATACGGTTATCGGCGATATATTCCATCAACGGCGCGTAAACAGCCTGCTGTTTCTTCACTCGGCTCATGTCGGCAAATAACTCACCCACAGCAATCACCTGAAAGTGGCTACCGTCACCAGTAACATGAGCTTCCTGCAATGCCAATGCATTCATCAGCACATCTTTAATTTCGTTAGTATCCATAAGATTCATTCTATTTTAAGAGGATCATAATCAGGCAAACATATTAGTGGAATACGGCAAGCTCTGAAACTAAAGAAAAGCCCCTGTAATGCAATTATGCACAGGAGCTTTATTATCTTACCTTCGGACTTAACACTGCAGCGATGCTAACTGGCCGTTTCCACAGGAATTATCTGCTGGAGGTTGTACAATTCAATCAACGTTGCCAGCCGGTCACTGATACCGATAATATCCAGAGAACTGCCGCGTTGGCTTTGTAACTCGCGAAAATGCACTAACAGAGCCAGACCAGACGAATCGACTCGTTGTAATTGGCTAACATCAATACGGCTCTTATCTGCCAGCAAGGTTTCACGCTGTTGCCAAAGCGGCAACAGTGTTTCACGATCCAGCTCACCTTGCAGTACCAGTGTTTCCTGCTGAGACTGCCAGCTTAGCTCACCCGCCATAATGACTGTTTATCCCTATAATTTATCTAAAATGACTACTTATCTAAGGTGATTGGCTGTTTAGCCGCACTCAGCAATTGTTGGGTCAAACCATCCACACCCTTCTGGCGCAGAATAGAGGCCCACTCATTCTGTTTAGTGCTGATCATGCTCACCCCTTCGGCAATCATGTCATAAGCCTGCCAGTTACCTGTTTGGCTATTTTTACGCCATTGGAAGTCTAACCGGACAGGTGGGCGCCCACTTGGATCGAGAATGGTGACGCGGATAGCAACGATGTTGGCATCCCCTAAAGGCTGGTCTGGTGCCACATCGTAAGTTTGACCATGATACAGCGCCAATGCCTGCCCGTATGCCTGCTCCAGATATTTACCGAATGCATTGAAATACGCTTCACGCTGTGCAGGCGTAGCATCTTTATAGTAGCTCCCCAGCACTAACGCACCAGCATATTTGATCTGAACAAACGGCAACAGCTCTTCGCGCACAATGGTGCGGAGATAATCTGGATCTTGCTTAATCTTAGGTTGTTCATTTTTTAGACGTGTAAAGGTTTTCTTCGCAGCCTCATCCATCAGACGATAAGGATTGCTTTGATCGACAGCATGAACCAGTGGTGCGATGGCCAACAATGCGACCATGAATAAACGTTTAAACATTCAGATGCCCTCTTAAGGATGTTGAGCGGGAAGAGAAGGTACCGCAGCCTGTGGAGCCGCAGTTTCAGTTGCCGGAGCCGTTTCACTTACTGCCGGGCTATCACCGCTGCTCTTGTACAGGAACTGACCTATCAGATCTTCCAGAACTAATGCAGACTTGGTGTCTTGAATGGTGCCGCCATCTTTCAAAATACTGGTGCCCATTTCCGGATCTTCAAAACCCACATTCAGCGCCAGGAATTGTTCGCCCAGTAAACCCGATGTGCGCACAGCCAATGAGCTGGTATCTGGGATCTGGTTATAGCGTTGCTGAATATCTATCGCGACGCGTGGCGTGTAATTCTTGGTATCCAAAGTGATTTCCGCCACCCGCCCCACGACTACGCCACCAATTTTGACAGGCGAGTGGTTTTTTAAACCGCCAATATTGTCAAAATTCGCGTAAATACGGTAAGTGGGCTGATTGCCCACTGACTTGATATCTGCAACTTTCAGGCAGAGGAATACGACTGCCAGAATAGCAATCAGTATAAACATTCCTACCCAGACTTCACTTTTCTTCGTTTGCATCGACTCAGTTCCCAAACATCAGTGCTGTCAGCACAAAATCCAATCCCAATACCGCCAGTGACGAATGCACTACAGTACGTGTCGTTGCCCGGCTAATCCCTTCAGACGTTGGGACCGCATCATAACCATTGAACAGCGCAATCCAGGTCACGGTAATAGCAAATACCAGACTCTTAATCAGGCAATTCAGTAAATCTGTACGCCACTCCACCGCATTTTGCATCGCTGACCAGAAGAAACCACTGTCGATCCCTTTCCAATCAACGCCGACCACTGAACCGCCCCAAATACCCACAGCAACAAAAATAGCCGTCAGCAATGGCATACTGATCAGACCGGCCCAGAAGCGAGGCGCAACCACTCGCCGTAAAGGGTCGATAGCCATCATTTCCAGACTTGAGATCTGTTCAGTGGCTTTCATTAGGCCAATTTCTGCGGTCAGGGCAGAACCGGCACGCCCCGCAAACAGTAACGCAGTAACCACAGGCCCCAGTTCGCGCAGCAGTGATAAAGAGACCATCATGCCAAGGCTGGCTTCTGCGCTGTACGTGGTAAGGATCAAAAAGCCCTGTAAACCCAGAACCATACCGATGAACAAACCGGAGACCACGATAATCAACAGGGATTGAACCCCAACGCTGTACAGTTGTTTGATTAATAATGGCCATTGTTTGCGCGGTTCAGGCCGCCCGACAAGGGCATTGAACAGCATCAAGCCTGCGCGCCCAAATGATGCGCAAACATTAATTCCTCGGCGACCTAAAGATGCTAACGACTTTACTAACATGAATACTCCATCAGCCCATCCCCTTATTGCTTGATGCTACAAGGGTATTCGCTATGTTTACTCACCTGAATCCATTACCTGTAGTAGATTTTACTTATAGATAAGCTCATCGGGATTATGTGCCTCACCAGAGGCTCCCTTGCGGGCCAGCGCCAGCGCTGTTCAACATGGTTTATAACCAATTTGTCGTTCGCTTGCTACCTGGCTGCAACGCCAATTACTCTGGATATAACAACTCGGTTTTATAATCACCGGCAGGGAAACGGAAAGGTACCGGCCCGTCGGCAATACCATCGAGGAACTGGCGCACGCGCATGTCGCTATTGGTTTGCAACTGCTCAGGTGTCCCCTCTGCGATAACATGCTGATCAGCAACTATATAAGCATAATCAGCAATACTGAGTACCTCTGGCACATCATGGGAAACCACGACGCATGTCACCCCTAAAGCATGATTCAGTTCATCAATCAGTTTTACTAGCACCCCCATGGTAATAGGGTCTTGGCCAACAAAAGGCTCATCAAACATGATTAATTCAGGATCAAGGGCAATCGCTCGTGCCAGTGCCGCACGCCGTGCCATACCGCCGGACAGTTCTGCGGGCATCAAATTGGCCGCACCACGTAACCCAACAGCTTCTAATTTCATCATCACCGTGCTACGCAGTAGCTCTTCAGGCAAACGGCTATGTTCACGTAATGGGAAAGCCACATTCTCAAATACCGTTAAATCGGTAAATAAGGCCCCAGACTGAAACAACATGCTCATTTTCTTGCGAACATCATACAAACGCTGACGCGAAAGTGCTGGAATATTATCACCATCGAACCAAATTTCACCGGTATCGGGTGCCAACTGACCGCCGATAAGGCGCAATAGTGTGGTTTTCCCAATCCCAGAAGGCCCCATAATAGCGGTCACTTTGCCGCGTGGTACGGTCATATTGATGTCAGCAAATATTAGCCGCTCACCACGGGTAAAACTCATCCCATGGATCTCTATCAAATTCATCACATTCGATGCCAGTTGTTTCATTATTATTCATCCCTTAAGGCCTTTTACGACTGATCCGTCCGTTAATGCTACATCAAATGACGGTGACAAGCGTAGCCAGAAGCATTTTGGCAACTTATTAACGCTTTTTCATCACCAAAGTAGCCATCTGTTTTACTTTTCTGATACTCACAGTCAAAATTAGGGGGTAAATAAAAAAGAGATTGAAAGTATATTTTTTAATCACTTTTGCCTACGGACAACCTTTGCCAACGCATCGGGATTATACCTAATAAAGGACTCTGCATGTTTCTTGCGATAACACTATTAATCATTGGCTTGGTTTTATTAGTGTATGGCGCTGATCGGTTAGTTTACGGTGCCGCAGTGTTATCCCGTTCTTTTGGGGTCCCCCCTCTCATTATCGGGATGACCATTGTCGGTATCGGTACATCACTACCAGAACTGATTGTTTCAGTTACAGCGGCATTGAATGGCCAAACTGATATGGCGGTGGGTAATGTGCTGGGGTCCAATATTACCAACCTACTGCTGATTGTGGGAGGGGCAGCACTTATTCGCCCGCTGACAGTACGCTCAGAGATTCTACGGCGGGAGTTGCCACTGATGCTAATGGTCACGGTGTTGTGTGGTTTTCTACTGGCAGATAGCCACCTCAGCCGCGGAGATGGTGTCATCTTACTCTTGGCTGCTGCCGCTTTTATTGTTCTGATGCTCAAAATCGCACGCCTGGCTCATGCGGAAGGGAATGATATACTAACCCGCGAGCAACTATCTGAATTACCACAAGATAGTAGCACTACCGTGGCGTTGTTGTGGCTCGTATTGGCCTTCATTATTTTACCGCTCTCCGCCAAGATGATTATCGATAATGCGACAGTCATTGCCCGGGTGGCCGGTGTCAGTGAGTTGGTCATTGGGCTGACAGTGATCGCCATCGGCACCAGTTTACCTGAACTGGCCACCTTCATCGCCGGTGCGTTGAAAGGTGAAAATGACATCGCCGTCGGCAATATCATCGGCTCCAATATTTTTAATATTGTGATTGTACTCGGTGTGCCAGCTCTACTGTCGCCCGGAGAGATCAATCCCGAGGCTTTCCAGCGTGATTATTGGGTGATGCTCGCGGTCAGTGTGGTGTTCACCCTTCTTTGTTTGGGCCGTAAACATCGAATCGGCCATCTGGCAGGCGCTCTGTTATTATGTGGGTTTATCGCTTATCTTGCGGTGTTATTTTTTGCTCCCATAAGTGCACTGTAATATAAAATTAACTACAAATTTCAATAGGTAAGAAGACGGGATGCGAAAGCAACCGACACACCTACAACGTGAAAGATGACGGTAATACCAACATTGGGCGGAAATTAAGTATGTCTACTTTTGATTTACAGCCGGGCGTGGATTTCCAGCAGGCAGGTAAGCAGGTACTTCAGATTGAACGCGAAGGGCTGGCTCAACTCGATCAATACATAAACGAGGATTTCTCCAAAGCCTGTGAGGCCATTTTTCGTTGCCACGGCAAAGTCGTCGTGATGGGAATGGGTAAATCTGGTCATATTGGCTGCAAAATTGCGGCAACATTCGCCAGTACGGGTACACCTGCATTCTTTGTCCACCCTGGTGAAGCCAGCCATGGCGATCTGGGCATGATCACGCCACAAGATATTGTATTAGCTATCTCTAACTCTGGGGAATCCAACGAAATCCTCACGTTGATTCCCGTGCTTAAGCGCCAGAGAATTCTGTTGGTTTGTATGAGCAGTAACCCTGAGAGCACCATGGGCAAAGCGGCCGATATTCACTTGTGCATTAATGTGCCACAAGAGGCCTGTCCGCTGGGGCTAGCACCAACTACCAGTACGACTGCGACACTGGTTATGGGGGATGCACTGGCGGTAGCCTTGCTCAAAGCACGGGGTTTCACGCAGGAAGATTTCGCACTCTCTCACCCAGGTGGCGCGCTGGGGCGTAAGTTGCTGCTGCGGATCAGCGATATTATGCATACTGGCACTGAGATCCCCACCGTCAGCCCTGATGCATCATTACGTGATGCCTTACTAGAAATTACTCGGAAAAGTCTGGGTTTGACCGTTATTTGTGACGATTCAATGATGATTAAAGGTATCTTTACCGACGGTGACTTGCGCCGGGTATTTGATATGGGCATTGATCTGAATAATGCAAAGATTGCTGACGTCATGACCAGCGGGGGTATTCGAGTCCCTCCGAACATGTTAGCTGTGGACGCGCTCAATCTGATGGAGTCACGCCATATCACTGCTTTGTTAGTCGCTGATGGTGACCAATTACTGGGTGTCGTACATATGCACGATATGCTGAGAGCGGGTGTTGTCTGACAATTTAGTTGAATCAATGAGCGCCGCTAACAATGCTGTAATTTCAAGCATGCTGTAATTTCAAGAACGCTGCAACTTCAAGTAAGAAGGGTTTACCCAAAGTACTTGGTGTGACAGCTAGGCAGCAAACGAATGAATCCCGATGAGCTGACATCAGTCAGTGATTCGGGTGAGTGAGCGCCGCTAACAACGCTGCAACTTCAAGTAAGAAGGGTAAGAGTTAATGAGCAACACCGCATATGTAGCCACATGCTACGGGCCAGTGGCCCATGACGTAATACAACGTGCAGCAAACATTCGTCTACTGATTTGTGATGTCGACGGTGTCATGTCTGATGGCCTGATTTATATGGGCAATCAAGGCGAAGAGCTGAAAGCGTTCAACGTGCGTGATGGCTATGGTATCCGCTGCCTGATAACCTCAGGCATTGACGTCGCTATCATTACTGGCCGCCAGGCAAAATTACTGGAAGACCGTGCCAACACCTTAGGCATTACCCACCTTTATCAAGGGCAATCTGATAAGCTGGTGGCCTACCACAAATTATTAGCTACCTTACAGTGTCAGCCCGAGCAGGTCGCTTATATTGGTGATGACTTGATTGATTGGCCCGTAATGGCGCAAGTTGGGTTATCTGTTGCGGTGGCAGATGCCCATCCGTTACTGTTACCCAAGGCGCATTATGTGACTCGAATCAAGGGGGGCCGGGGTGCGGTACGTGAAGTATGTGATTTGATATTATTGGCCCAAGACAAGCTCGAAGGGGCCACAGGATTATCAATATGAGCAGGACAAGACGCTGGATAACGATGGCCCTGGCACTGATTGCGTTAGCCTTGATTGGCTGGAATATGTCAGGTTTTAATCAACAAGATGCGCCAACAGTGGCTGATGATAATGAGCCATCGTCGCAAAGCCAGCATACGGTGACGACCGTTTTTAATCCGGTCGGCCAACTGAATTACAAGTTAGTCGCCGAAGATGTTCAGAATTTTAGCGCTAAGGAACTGACTTGGTTTACTAAACCGGTCATGACCCTGTTTGGTGACAATGCGGTGGCAACCTGGACAGTGCGCGCTGATCGCGCCAAGTTGACTGATGATAAAATGCTTTATCTATATGGTCACGTTGAGGTTGACAGCCTAACCGCCGACGCACAGTTAAAAAAGATTCGAACGGATAACGCCCAAGTGAATCTAATTACCCAAGATGTCGCCTCAGACGATGAAGTGAGTCTTTTCGGTATTGGATTTACCTCTGATGGCATGAGAATGCGTGGGAATTTGCGGGACAAAACCGCTGAGCTGATTGAAAAGGTTAAAACCTCTTATGAAATCCAAAAATAAAATAAGCCATCTTTTACTTGCCTGCTCACTTTTAGCCGCAAGCTTGTCTGCATTCGCGTTAACTGGCGATACGGAACAACCTGTCGAGGTGAAATCAGATAAACAAGCGTTGAATATGGAAGCCAATACGGCCACCTTTATTGATAACGTGGTGATCAAGCAAGGCACAATTGAGATCAAAGCCGATAAAGTGGTCGTCACGCGCCCCGGTGGCGATCAAAGCAAAATGATCATTGAAGGCTTTGGTAACCCAGTCACCTTCTATCAGATGCAAGATAGCGGTAAACCCGTAAAAGGCCATGGGCAGAAATTACGTTACGAAATCGCTAACGACTTTGTGGTACTGACCGGCGATGCCTATCTGGAACAGCTCGATAGCAATATCAAAGGTGATCGCATCACTTATTTGGTGAAAAAGCAGCAGATGGAAGCCTTTAGTGATAAAGGTAATCGCGTCACCACCGTGTTATTACCGTCCCAATTACAAGATAAAGGTCCAGCAGCATCAGGCCAAAAGAAGAGTAAGTAATCATTTATGGCAACATTAATCGCAGAAAAGCTGGCTAAGGCGTACAAAGGCCGTAAAGTGGTCGAAGACGTTAGCCTCAACGTGAAGTCTGGGGAAATTGTGGGCCTGTTGGGGCCAAACGGCGCAGGTAAAACCACGACTTTTTACATGGTTGTCGGTATCGTCCAGCGTGATGCCGGCCGTATTGTGATTGATGACGAAGATATCAGCCTCTTGCCCCTCCATGAACGTGCGCGTCGTGGTATTGGCTATTTACCGCAAGAAGCCTCGATTTTTCGTCGCCTGAGTGTCTTTAATAACCTCATGGCGGTACTGGAAATCCGCAAAGATCTGTCGGCGGAACAGCGCGAGGAACGGGCTGAAGAATTGATGGAAGAGTTTCATATCAGCCATCTGCGTGACAGCCTGGGGCAATCGCTTTCTGGTGGTGAACGTCGCCGTGTGGAGATAGCCCGTGCCTTGGCCGCTAATCCAAAGTTTATTTTGTTGGATGAACCGTTTGCCGGGGTTGACCCAATTTCAGTTATCGACATTAAAAAAATCATCAAACACTTACGCGACAGTGGCCTCGGTGTACTGATTACCGACCACAATGTGCGTGAAACTCTGGATGTTTGTGAGCGGGCTTACATTGTAAGCCAAGGGCATCTCATCGCTCACGGTACACCGCAAGATATTTTGGCTGACGAACAGGTTAAACGAGTGTATTTAGGTGAAGAGTTCCGTCTTTGAACCATGCACCTGATTTGGATCTTCTGTTTGTCGTCCATTAAGGAAAATTGATACAGCATTATGAAGCAAGGTCTGCAACTGAAGTTCAGCCAACAACTGGCGATGACTCCTCAGCTTCAGCAAGCTATTCGCTTGTTGCAACTTTCGACGCTTGAACTCCAGCAGGAGATTCAGCTAGCGCTGGAGAGCAACCCCCTTCTTGAGCAAACGGACCTTCATGAAGAGATAGATGCCAAGGAAACCGTGGACAGTGAATCGCTGGACACCCGCGAAGCGCTAGAACAAAAGGATATGCCTGAAGAATTGCCGCTAGATGCCACCTGGGATGAGATCTACACCGCAGGTACCCCATCCGGTATGGGCAATGACTACAGTGACGACGAACTGCCAGTCTATCAGGGTGAAACCACCCAAACACTGCAAGACTATCTGATGTGGCAGGTAGATTTAACACCGTTCTCTGAGACTGACGCCGCCATTGCAACCTCTATCGTTGACGCTGTTGATGACACTGGCTATCTCACTGTGCCGCTGGAAGACATTCTGGAAAGCATGGGTGATGAGAACGTAGCGCTCGATGAAGTGGAAGCAGTACTCAAACGTATTCAGCATTTTGATCCCATCGGGGTCGCTGCCCGTAACTTGCGCGAATGCTTATTGGTACAGTTATCACAATATGCCAAAGACACACCTTATTTAGCCGAAGCGCGTCTGATCGTCAGCGAATATTTAGATTTGCTAGGCAACCATGATTTCCGCATGATGATCCGCTTGAGTCGGCTAAAAGAAGATACACTTAAAGAAGCCATCGCGCTGATCCAATCACTGGATCCACGACCAGGCCAGTCGATCAATACCGGGGAGTCTGAATATGTCATCCCCGATGTTCTGGTTCGTAAAGACAAAGGTATCTGGACGGTGGAGCTTAATGCCGATAGCATTCCACGTCTGAAAGTTAACCAGCAATATGCGGCTATGGGTAACAGTGTCCGTAATGACAGTGACGGGCAGTTTATTCGTAGTAATTTGCAAGAAGCAAAATGGTTGATCAAAAGCCTTGAAAGCCGTAACGAAACGCTGCTGAAAGTGGCAAGATGTATTGTAGAACAGCAAGTCGAGTTCTTTGAGAAAGGCGCAGAATTTATGAAACCCATGGTGCTGGCTGATATCGCCCAGGCTGTGGATATGCATGAGTCAACAATCTCTCGAGTGACCACGCAGAAGTTCTTGCACAGTCCCCGAGGGATTTTTGAACTGAAGTATTTTTTCTCTAGCCACGTCAATACCGATAGCGGGGGCGAAGCCTCTTCTACCGCAATCCGCGCGCTAGTGAAAAAATTAGTGGCGGCAGAAAACCCTGCCAAGCCTCTAAGCGACAGTAAACTAACCGCTTTATTATGTGAACAAGGCATTATGGTGGCACGGCGCACCGTCGCAAAATACCGAGAGTCGTTATCCATCCCGCCGTCTAATCAACGTAAACAGTTGGTTTGACCCGAACTGAGAAGGAATAGACTATGCAGCTCAACATTACCGGTCATCATGTCGAAATAACCGAAGCATTACGCGAGTTTGTTACCACAAAATTTGCCAAACTTGAGCAATATTTTGATCGCATTAACCAAGTATATGTGGTTTTAAGTGTCGAAAAAGTAAAACAAATTGCAGAAGCAACGGTACATGTGAATGGAGGCGAGTTGCATGCAAGCTCGGAACAAGAAGATATGTATGCAGCAATTGATATTTTGGTTGATAAACTGGCACGCCAGTTGAACAAACATAAAGATAAATTGAAACAACATTAGAAGCCCTTGTTGCTGTTATTACTCAGCAAAGGTTCTACACTCGCTACATAGCCGGGTACCGGTGGATATTTATTCCCACCGGTACCCGGCGTAAAACAGCGCTTAAGTGAAAGATGAGATGACCAACGATCCAGCATTGCAATTAAGCTCGGTACTTAATATCGAGAGCACCAAAAGCTCCGTACATTGCTCAAGTAAAAAACGGGCTTTGGAAATTATCAGCGAGTTAGCTGCCAAGCAGCTTAATCTACCTTCACAGGTCGTTTTCGATGCAGTGTTAACCCGTGAACGCATGGGCAGTACCGGGATTGGCAGCGGTATCGCAATACCTCATGGCAAATTGGAAGAGGATACACTGCGCGCGGTGGGTGTATTTATTCGTCTGGAACAGCCTATTGCCTTTGATGCGATTGATAACCAACCCGTTGACCTGCTGTTTGCCTTGTTGGTTCCAGCAGACCAATGTAAAACTCACTTACATACTTTATCTTTAGTCGCCAAACGATTAGCTGATAAAACAGTGTGTCGCCGCCTGCGGTCAGCACAAAGTGATGATGAGCTTTATCAGATTATTACTGAATTACCGCCAGAAATAGCCTAGTTTGGGGCCAATATGCCCAATAGATTTCAAAATGTAGGAAGGCAGTAAGGCGGCAAACAAAAAGGCCCGAAAAATTTACATAAATCAGTGATTCGGGTAGATGAGAGTAGCCAACACACCTGCGGCTTGAAAGATGGTGGTGGGTACAGAACCCACCACACCCCGGTTTGTAACCGGAATGCAGGTTCCTAATAATGGCGATAAGCGCCAAAGAGATACCAAGGGGAGTGACTACATGGTGCTGATGATTGTCAGCGGCCGTTCCGGTTCAGGGAAGTCTGTTGCTTTGCGTGCATTGGAAGATATGGGCTTTTATTGTGTCGATAACTTGCCTGTGGTTCTGTTGCCGCAGTTGGCAAGTACACTTGCCGATAGGAACATCTCCGCCGCCGTAAGCATAGATGTGCGCAATATGCCTGAATCTCCTGAGGTATTTGAACATGCCATGACCCAACTGCCGGACAGCTTTTCCCCGCAGTTGCTATTTTTAGATGCTGACCGTAATACCCTAATTCGTCGCTATAGTGATACCCGTCGCCTGCACCCACTGTCGGCGAAGAACCTATCGTTAGAAAGCGCGATTGATGAGGAGAGTGACCTGCTGGAGCCTCTACGCTCGCGGGCTGACTTGATTATCGACACCTCGGAAATGTCAGTGCACGAGTTGGCTGAAATGCTGCGTACCCGCCTGCTGGGTAAACGCGAGCGTGAACTGACCATGGTATTTGAGTCCTTTGGCTTTAAACACGGCATTCCCATTGACGCAGATTATGTCTTCGATGTCCGTTTCCTTCCCAACCCACACTGGGATCCGAAGCTACGCCCCATGACCGGTCTGGATAAACCCGTTATTTCCTTCCTCGATCGCCATACGGAAGTACATAACTTTATTTATCAAACACGCAGCTATCTGGAACAGTGGCTGCCAATGTTGGAAACCAATAACCGCAGTTACCTAACGGTTGCCATTGGTTGTACCGGCGGGAAACACCGCTCGGTCTATGTTGCTGAACAACTAGCCGATTATTTCCGCGCCCGTGGTAAGAATGTCCAATCACGCCATCGTACCTTGGAAAAACGTAAACAATGACTGTCAAACAGACCGTTGAGATCAAAAACAAGCTGGGAATGCACGCCAGACCCGCGATGAAATTGTTCGAATTGGTTCAGAGTTTTGATGCAGAAGTGATGTTACGCAATGACAGCGGTACCGAAGCGGAGGCCAGCAGCGTCATTGCGCTGCTGATGCTGGATTCAGCCAAAGGCCGCCAAATAGAGGTTGAAGCAACCGGGGCTGATGAGATTCAGGCATTGGCGGCGGTTATTGAGTTGTTTAATTCGGGATTTGATGAAGATTAGGTGCGCAGTGTAAGTCATCGTTTGCTAATCACGAAAAATACGATCTTTACTCCTTGCAGAGAAATCAGACGCGAGTATAATTCGCCACAATTTGCCGGGGGAAATGATGAAAAACCGCCTATATTTTGTTGAACAACATGCAATTGATCATCGACAGAATCACCTGCCTGCGGGCAGCCAACTGCCGTGGTTTCTCCCGTTGCTAAACCGATCCTGTAAGGCCCCTCGTTGAGGGGCTTTTTTTTGTCTGTCGATCAGAACCAGGTTAAGCATTACGACTCATTAAAATAAGGGTAGCCCGCGACCACGGGCGAGCACAGAGGAGAGCAAAAAATGTCCAATCCGTTGTATCACAAACATATCATCTCAATTAACGATTTAAGTCGCGATGAACTAGAATTGGTCTTACGTACTGCCGCCAGCCTGAAAAAGATCCCTCAGCCAGAGTTGTTAAAACATAAAGTGATCGCCAGTTGCTTTTTTGAAGCCTCGACCCGCACCCGCTTGTCATTTGAAACATCCATTCACCGCCTGGGTGCCTCGGTCGTGGGCTTTTCTGATAGCAGCAATACCTCATTAGGTAAGAAAGGCGAGACACTAGCAGACACCCTGTCAGTCATTAGCACTTATGTTGACGCTATTGTAATGCGCCATCCACAAGAAGGGGCTTCACGTCTGGCCACGCAATTCTCGGGTAATGTGCCTATCGTGAATGCCGGTGACGGTGCAAACCAGCACCCAACACAAACCCTGCTCGATTTATTCACCATTCAGGAAACGCAGGGCCGGCTGGATAACATCAATATCGCCATGGTAGGTGACCTGAAATATGGCCGTACCGTGCATTCATTGACGCAAGCACTGGCAAAATTCAATGGCAACCGCTTCTTCTTTATCGCCCCTGATGCGCTGGCAATGCCCGCTTATATTTTGCAAATGTTGGAAGAAAAAGAGATTGAGTACAGCCTGCACGAAAGCATCGAAGAGGTGGTGCCGGAGTTGGATATTCTCTATATGACTCGCGTACAGAAAGAGCGCCTTGATCCATCGGAATATGCCAACGTCAAAGCACAGTTTATTTTGCGCTCTTCTGATTTAACGGGCGCACGGGATAATCTTAAAGTGTTGCACCCGCTGCCACGTATTGACGAAATCACAACCGATGTCGATAAAACCCCCTACGCCTACTATTTCCAACAGGCGGGTAACGGTATTTTTGCACGTCAGGCGCTACTGGCACTGGTATTAAACGCAGAATTAGCTCTTTAAGGGGAATGATGATGACCCAGGATTACAAACTTCAGGTTGAAGCGATTAAATGCGGCACCGTGATTGACCATATTCCGGCTCAAATCGGCTTTAAATTGCTCTCACTGTTTAAGCTAACGGCAACCGACCAGCGCATCACCATTGGGTTGAATCTGCCGTCTAAACGCTCTGGCCGTAAGGATCTGATTAAGATCGAGAACACTTTCCTGACCGAGCAACAAGCGAACCAGTTGGCAATGTATGCGCCAGATGCAACCGTCAATCGTATCGATAACTATGAAGTGGTGAAGAAGCTGACCCTCAGCCTGCCAGAGCGTATCGATGCGGTACTGACGTGCCCAAACAGCAACTGTATCAGCCACAACGAACCGGTCGACTCCAGCTTTACCGTCAAAGCGCAGCGAGGTGAAATTAGCCTGAAGTGCAAATATTGTGAGAAAGAGTTCGATCACCTGGCCGTACTGCACGCGGATTGATTAACGATAAGCCAGCGCGGAGAGTACTATTGTCAGTATTAATATGGTGGCAGTATTAACAACAATACCAGTATTAACAACAATGCCAGTATTAACGATGACAGTAACATTCATCCCAATGGGCAGTGGCTAACTTCGCCCCACGGGTTGCTGTAATTCAGTTCGCCTTTATAATGGTCGGGATCATTATGATATCCCTTTCCGCATTACGTAAATCAGGAGTCAACATGTCACGTGTTATCAGTACTGAACTCGCCCCAGCAGCTATTGGCCCTTATGTTCAAGGTGTCGATCTAGGCAGCATGATCATCACTTCCGGTCAAATCCCGGTCGATCCAAAAACCGGCTTAGTCGCTGATGATATTGCCGCTCAGGCTCGTCAGTCACTGGAAAACGTGAAAGCCATTGTTGAAGCGGCTGGCCTGAAAGTTGCCGATATCGTGAAAACCACCGTATTCGTTAAAGATCTGAATGATTTCAGTACCGTTAACGCAACTTACGAAGCCTTCTTTACAGAACACAGCGCCCCGTTCCCAGCCCGTTCTTGTGTTGAAGTAGCCCGTTTACCAAAAGATGTAAAAATCGAAATCGAAGCCATCGCCGTACGTCGTTAATCCCTCCCCCATCACCACATACGGCTGGTTATCGCCAGCCGTATGTGGTGATTTTATTTCTCTCCTCTCTGCCTCTCTCTTCGCGTTCCATGACCGAATCTCCGTTGACGGTTTTAAAAAAAGCGGGGACTATCGGGCTGCCGACAAGATTAGATGAAGGGGATACAGGCCGTTGGGTCGTAGATACAAGCGGCATAAGTCACCCAAGCGCCCAAGGTACAGTAAACTCTTCGAACGCCGCGTTATCAAACGGATACGGTTCAGCTACCGCATTCGTATACTCTGTAGCCTATTGAGAGGGGATTAAGGATGAAACTGCGCACTCGGTTATTAATGCCGATAATATGCTCAACTTTTTTTTGGGGAAGTACCGCAATAGCCAAAAATGGTGTCGCCATCCCATTACCTGATAAGCGAATCGCGGTGTTGTCTGAGGGAGATTTAGAATCGGCATCTGTCGGCAGCTATTCTGTCGCTATTTTCAAGAATGATACTTTTTTGGACTTTATTGCTGGCGGAGTGTTTCCTCGTGATGGTTCGATATTCCAAGATAATGGAAAACCTCGGGTAGAATTTATTGATATCAATGGTGATGGCAATAAAGAATTGATCGTATCCCAATTGACTACTGGATCAGGTAACTATTTGCAGGTTGATGCCTTCAGCCTGGGGCCGAAAAGCATCAATAAAGTATTGAGTATTCAATCAGATACCAAAAGTGATTATATATCACTACTGAAAGAACTTTGTGAGGTCTGTCTGCCCATCGATGCTCCACCCCACTGATGGTTCTGCATTCAAATTCAGTTCACCCCCAATAAAACCAAACCACATAATCGCTATCACCGCAGTAAAAAATACCCTAACGGTGAGAAAATCCGTTAGGGTATCCCTATGCTGCCGGCCATTGGAATATCATGCGTGCCATCTGGTTCTATGCATCTCGAACTTCCCAATGCCACCGCATATATAAATAATGAGTTTAAAATGTATTTTCAAACCTGAACATTAGGCAAACCATGCAAAACCGTTTGACCATCAAAGATATTGCCCGCATGAGTGGTGTTGGAAAATCCACAGTTTCACGGGTACTAAATAATGAAAACAGCGTCAGCCCACAGACCCGTGAACGGGTCGAGGCGGTGATCCGCCAGCACGATTTTACTCCCTCCAAATCAGCCCGAGCTATGCGTGGGCAAAGCGACAAGGTTGTTGGCATCATTGTCTCTCGTCTCGATTCGCCATCCGAGAATCAGGCGGTACGTACTATGTTACCGCTGTTCTATCAGCAAGGTTACGACCCGATCCTGATGGAGAGCCAATTTGATACCGCATTGGTTAGCGAGCATTTACATATTCTGCAACAGCGCCATGTTGATGGCGTTATCCTGTTCGGTTTCAGCGGATTAACCGCGGAAATACTAGCACCGTGGCAGGAAAAAATGGTGGTACTGGCGCGGGAGTACAGTGGTTTTTCTTCGGTCTGTTATGACGACGGAGGTGCCATATACCTCTTAATGGACAAATTATGTCAAGCCGGGCACCGCCATATCAGTTATATCGGCGTACAACCTTCCGATGCAACCACCGGTGTGCGCCGCCATCAAGCGTATCTCGATTACAGCCAACAGCATGGCCTGACACCCGTGGTCGCATTGGGGGAATTGAGCTATCAGAGTGGCTTTCAGTTGGCTCCTCAGGTGATAACACCACAGACCTCAGCCTTGGTTTGTGCCTCTGACACTATCGCCATGGGCGTCAGTAAATACTTGCAACAGCAGGGGCAACAACCCATTCAGGTATGCGGTATTGGTAATACACCGCTGTTACACTTTTTATTTCCCGATACCTTATCAATTGAGCTGGGTTATGGCCGTGCAGGCATGAAAGCCGCACAGCAATTACTGGATCAACTGAATAATAGCCAGCCTATTCAGCAAATTATTATTCCAGGCCAACTCGTCTGATCCCACCCTGTACAGGGGAATAACTCTGCATCGATTGCCTTAACAGTGAACAACTGTATAAAAATTTATCAAATTGTGATCTTTAATACAAAATGGGAACGTTCCCATTCCATAAAAATAAATATCTAGCTAATCTTTATTAAGTTGGATATTTCTCCACCTATATCCAACGTCATTGGTGTTGTAATAAGACCGAAAGCGAATGACAAATCAGTTATCGACTGATTTGAACAGCATTAATGCGCCCCCCCGATGAGCTGGTTCAGATGAGTGATTTGGGTGAGTGAGCGTCGCGGTAACACCGAATAAAAAGGGAATATAGATTTAATTCGCTGCTTATTTCAGGCAGATATGACATCTCATGCGCGCACGTAACCTTTACGGAAAGGACGATAAAATGGGCAAAGTAAAACAGCAGGATATCGATCAACTGATCGTTCTGGTGGGAGGCAGAGAAAATATTGCCACCGTCAGTCACTGCATTACTCGATTACGTTTTGTGTTAAAAGATCCGTCGATAGCATCACCAAAAGAGATTGAAAATCTCTCAATGGTCAAAGGCTGTTTTACTAATGCTGGCCAATTTCAAGTGGTCATCGGGCCAGAAGTCGATGATTACTATAAGGCATTGATTGCTAAAATTGGCCAAAGTGAAGTAGACAAAGAGCAGACCAAGCTGGCGGCGCGGCAGAACATGACTTGGTTTGAGCGCGGTATTTCTCACTTTGCTGAGATCTTCTTCCCGTTGCTACCGGCGTTGATCAGCGGAGGGTTGATCCTCGGCTTCCGTAATGTCATCGGTGACATCCCAATGTCGGAGGGGAAAACGCTGGCGCAGATGTACCCAGCGTGGCAAACCATCTATGACTTTCTTTGGTTACTTGGCGAAGCCATCTTCTTCTACTTGCCTGTGGCTATCTGCTGGTCAACAGTGAAGAAAATGGGCGGGACACCGGTGTTAGGGATTGTGCTGGGGATAACACTGGTATCTCCGCAATTGATGAACTCCTACTTACTAGGGCAACAACTGCCTGAAGTCTGGAACTTCGGTTGGTTTACCATTGAGAAAGTCGGTTATCAGGCACAGGTGATCCCCTCTATTCTGGCGGGTCTGGCACTAGGATGGATTGAAACCAACTTGAAGAAAATCATCCCCGCCTACCTCTACCTGGTGGTCGTCCCAGTGGTCTCCCTGCTACTAGCCGTATTCCTTGCCCATACACTGATTGGGCCGTTTGGCCGCATGATTGGTGACGGTGTGGCATGGGGCGTGAAGGCGGTGATGACCGGCAGTTTCGCACCGGTCGGTGCAGCACTATTTGGTTTCCTGTATGCACCGCTGGTGATTACCGGGGTACATCAGACCACGCTGGCTATTGATATGCAGATGGTTCAGAGCATGGGCGGCACACCGGTCTGGCCATTGATTGCGTTGTCCAACATCGCACAAGCTTCGGCAGTACTGGGTATCATCATCATCAGCCGTAAAATCAATGAACGTGAGATTTCAGTACCCGCAGCGATCTCCGCCTATCTGGGTGTGACCGAACCAGCAATGTACGGTATCAACCTGAAATACCGCTTTCCGATGTTATGCGCCATGATCGGTTCCGCACTGGCTGGCCTGATTTGCGGGTTGACGGGAGTGATGGCGAACGGCATCGGTGTGGGTGGGTTGCCCGGTATTTTATCTATCCAACCGCAGTTCTGGGGAATTTATGCCGTGGCGATGTTAGTGGCTATCGTTGTGCCATTAGCACTGACCATTCTGGTGTATAAACGTAAAGAACGCCGTGGTGAATTGCCGGTCTGAATGGTGTCGTCCTGGATGATGTCGTTCTGGATGATATCGATAGTAAGTTGTGTTCTCCCGCCAGCGGTGATCGTCTGGCGGGGTCATTTTTCAATACATAAGAGTCCGCTATGAATAATCCAATCCCTTGGTGGCAACATGGTGTCATCTATCAGATTTACCCGAAGAGCTTTCAGGACAGCACCGGTAATGGCTATGGTGATCTGGCGGGTGTGGCGCAGCGGCTGGATTATCTGCAAAAGCTGGGCGTTGATGCCATCTGGCTGACACCGGTGTATGTCTCGCCACAAGTGGATAACGGTTATGACGTGGCGGATTACTGCGCCATTGATCCCGCTTATGGCACATTGGATGACTTTAAACATTTGGTCGCAGGTGCTCATCAGCGAGGCATACGCATCATCATGGATATGGTGTTCAATCACACCTCCACAGAACATGCCTGGTTTAAAGCCTCGCAGGATCGTAATAACCCTTATCGGCAATTTTATATTTGGCGTGACGGTGGAGACGGCAGCTTACCGAATAACTGGCGCTCGAAATTCGGTGGTCACGCCTGGCAATGGCACGTGGCCAGCGGCCAGTATTATCTGCATTTGTTTGCCCCAGAGCAGGCTGATCTGAACTGGGAACACCAACCGGTACGCGATGAGCTCAAAAAGGTGTGTGAATTTTGGGCCGATCTGGGGGTTGATGGTCTGCGTTTGGATGTCATCAATCTGGTGTCCAAACAGCAGGATTTCCCTAATGATATGGACGGCGATGGCCGTCGTTTTTATACCGATGGCCCACGCATTCATGAATTTTTGCAGGAACTGAGCCGCGATGTGTTCCAGCCACGCGGCCTGATGACGGTAGGCGAGATGTCATCTACCCGTCTTGAGCATTGTCAGCAATATGCGGCATTAGGCGGTGATGAGTTATCCATGACCTTTAATTTCCATCACCTGAAAGTGGATTATCTTAACGGTGAAAAATGGTCGTTGATGCCGCCGAATCGGGTGGAGTTGAAACACATTTTTAATCAGTGGCAGCAAGGGATGCACAACCGTGCATGGAACGCACTATTTTGGTGTAATCACGATCAACCACGTATTGTCTCGCGTTTTGGTCATGAAGGCGCACTACGTTTGCCAGCGGCAAAAATGTTGGCGATGGTACTGCACGGTATGCAGGGCACGCCTTATATATATCAGGGGGAAGAAATTGGCATGACGAACCCCAATTTCACTGATATCACTCAATACCGTGATGTTGAAAGCCTGAATATGTTTGCCGAACTGAGTGCTGCTGGCCGCGAACCCGATGAGTTATTGGCGATTCTGGCAGCCAAATCCCGTGATAATAGCCGTACCCCCATGCAATGGGATAGCTGCGATAATGCGGGCTTCAGCCAAGGCACTCCCTGGATTGCCCCTTGCAGCAATTATCATGAGATTAACGTTAATGCCGCATTGGCAGACGCTGATTCGGTGTTTTATGCCTATCAACATCTGATAGCTCTGCGTAAGCAATACGATATTTTCACTTTCGGTGATTATCAGGATCTTTGCCCACAGCACCCTGATTTATGGTGCTATTTGCGCAGTTGGCAAGGGAAGCAACTGTTGGTGGTCGCTAACCTGAGTGAGAAACCACAGCGGTGGCAACCCGAGGACCTCACGCTGGACGGTAACTGGCAATTATTGATGAGCAGCTACGACCAAAGCGCCTTCCAACCGCAAGACATGGTATTACGCGGATATGAGGGGATTTATTGGGTGCGAGGGTAATTTATTGGCTAGGTAATCATTGGATAAAAGTGTCATTTTTCGAAGGGCCGGTGATAGGTGAATCCATAAGCGCAAAATGTCCTGATGGGGTCGTATTCGCAAAATATGCTGTTAACTTTCCAATGTAATCATTAACAACAAAATAACTTTCATATCAATGTGCGGCTGCTATTCGTGGTGGAAAAAAGTTCGTGATCCGGATCTCTTTCTTTTCTTGTCGGAAGCGCCTAATATCAGATTAACATTAAGCTATTTTCTAACACCCCCTCTCCTATGGCGTGGGGGTGTTGTTTTTATGTTTTGCTGAAATTGAATTGGAGAGTGTTATGACCAAGCCAACCATCACGATTAACGAGCTGGATGCTGAGCGTTTGGATGCGTTGCTGGCGCAACCGGCTTTTGCCGGTTCTGTGGTCGCAACAGCGCTCAATGAAGAACTGGACCGGGCAGAAATTTTGCCACCTAATGCGATTCCAGCGGATGTGGTGACCATGAACAGCCGCGTGCGTTTTCTTGACCTGAATAGCCAAGAAGAACACATTCGTACACTGGTTTATCCTGCATCATTAAAAGACAGTAACGAGCAACTTTCAGTCATGGCCCCCCTGGGCGCTGCACTGCTGGGCCTGCACGTCAATGATGAGATCAGTTGGAAATTACCTGGTGGGGATGAAACCCGCATTACCGTACTGGAACTGCTGTATCAGCCAGAATCAGCGGGTGAATATCACCGCTAATACGTGATGCAGAGATGCAGAGATGCAGAGATGCAGTGTCAGGTAAAAAGGTAATAGAGGGTAATAGAGGGTAATAGAGGGTAATAGAAGATAATAGAGGGTAACCGCCGCAGGCCATTACCCTCTATCGCTCACTTTTATATCCGCCATCCTTCAAGATGCAGGGCGTTGGCTGCACTCATTGCCTAGCCCATCTATGGGCTTCGCCACGGCAAGCCGCGTTCCAATCTGCGCCCTTATCTATCTCAGGCTTAACGGTACTTTTTGTGATAAGTATTGCGGGTGTCCTTAAAATCTTGTGCCGCTTGCTTTGCTTCATCCAACTTACCTTGATCCGCCAAGGCCAGCGCCCCATCAATTTCCCCAATCAGCACATCCATGCCATGGCGAAAATCCTTCATTTCAGGACTGTCTGCAACTTTACTCTTCAATTTTGTGGGAATGCCCTTTTGTGCATCCACTGCGGCCACTCGCATCGCCTGTAAATCTTGTTTAATCACCTCTGTAGAGTCGGCCTTCAATACCTTGCCGTAATGCTCGGCAATCGTCTCCATATCGTCAGCAACGCTGGCCGCCATGACTAAACTGCTTGTGCTCAGTAACGCCGCGGTGATTAATGCCATTAGTGTTTTACCCATGCTCACATTCCTATTGTTATCGTTAGGTTAGTATTTACGACTTATTTTGCTCTTCCTTAACATAGGCAATGGCAGGTAAAACTGACAGTTAATTTTAGTAATCGGTGAAAAATAAGGGAGGGGGAAGTAGATTAAAAGCGTACACCGACAACCTTAGCGATGAGCAGACAGCAAGAATTGGAAACAGTAGCAGACTTACTCATTTATCAACAATACTGCGATATTTTCTCTCTATTCTCAGCGACCAAAACCACGCCCCATTTGGTGGTATCTGGATGCAGGCTCCAAATTCTTTCTTCAGGAATGCCTTTACCATTATAGAGAACGCGATCACCACAATAAGGGTAAAACTGACCAACGTCAGAATCTAATATAAACACCGCCAGCTTGTCCGATTCTTGAGAAATCTTCTGCCACAGCGCCTTACCGGCTTCATATTGTTTATTATCACTCATTAAAATCACGCCACACTTAACGACTAATTCTTCATAAAGTAATGTAGCCAACCCTTTGCCACGCGCCCCCTGTTCAACCACCATTCCTTCCACTTGAAAAAGAGCAGAATCTTGCCAAAAGTGCTGAACAGAAATAACGTTTTCACCTAACTCTTGCTTCGCAACCAGATCAAGAGCCGCGATAATCCGGTGACGCGGTATACCATTAAAACTTTCCGTATTCATGCGGATAATGGCCGCTTTAGGGACATTTTTATCGAAAATCACACCGTATTTCATGCTAGACAATTCAAATTCATGAATGACCTTAAATTCTCTAGCAATTGTCGCTGGACTATAAGTACTTGGCATAACAATCATATTTGAACTTCCCCGAATCAATACCGGCATAATCATTTCTTTTGACTATATACCCTAAATAATTCGAGTTGCAGGAAGGCGGCAAGCGAGAGAGTCCCGATGAGCTTACTGCAGTAAGTGATTCGGGTGAAAGAGAGCAGCCAACGCATATGCAGCTTGAAGTATGACGAGTATAAAACATCCATATAAACTGGGGAAGACTATCATATCAAGGAAAAGCGCAGACAAACTCGCGGGTATTTTCTACCCGCGAGTTGTGGAACAGTAAGATGACAGGAAGGTTATTATTCGCCCGCGATTTTCATAACGGGCAATAAAACGGAGCCGCACTGAATATTACTGCGGGTTTCGATATCACTGCCCACACTGACGATATTGCGTAGCATATCTTTCAGGTTACCCGCGATGGTTATCTCACTAACCGGGTATTGAATCTCGCCATTTTCGACCCAGAAACCCGCAGCACCTCGGGAATAATCCCCGGTAACCGTGCTAACGCCCTGGCCCATCAATTCAGTGACGACCAAACCTTTATCCAGTTGCTTCAACATACCCGCGAAATCCTGGCCCTGACCGGCAATGCGCCAGTTATGGATGCCACCAGCGTGCCCGGTGCTTTGCAGCCCCAATTTACGGGCAGAATAACTGGTCAACAAGTAAGTTTGCAGCACCCCGTCCTTAACGATTTCACGTTGCAGTGTGCGTACGCCTTCACTGTCGAACGGTGTCGATGCCAGACCACGCAATAAATGTGGATGTTCTTCAATGGTCAGCCATTCAGGTAAAATCTGTTGGCCTAAATGATCGAGTAAGAAAGTCGATTTGCGATAAATATTACCGCCACTGATCGCTGACACCAAATGACCAAACAGGCCAGTTGCCACTTCAGCCGCAAACAGCACAGGTGACTGCATGGTTGGCAATTTACGTGGAGACAGGCGAGACAGAGTACGACGCGCACACTCCTCACCTACCCATTCTGGCGTGGACAAATCTTCCATCCGGCGGCCAATGGTATAGGCGTAATCACGTTCCATATCCCCATTGTGCTCGGCAATTACACTGCTAGAGAGCGAGTGACGACTGGAGCAGTAGCTCTGCAACATACCGTGGCTGTTACCGAAAACTTTGATGCCATAATGGCTGTTAAAACTGCCTCCCTCGGTATTGGTGATCCGTTTGTCAGCCTGCAATGCCGCCTGTTCTGCGCGGGCCGCCAGCAAGATACCTTGCTCAGCATCCAGATCGCCAGGATGGAATAAATCCAAATCTGGTGCATCAAAGGCCAGCAGAGATTTGTCTGCCAGTCCAGCGTAAGGGTCGGGTGACGTATAACGGGCAATATCTAATGCCGCCTGCACGGTGCGGGCAACGGCATCCGGATTTAGATCTGTGGTGGACGCACTGCCTTTACGCTGTTGGTGGTAAACGGTAATTCCCAGCGCACCATCACTGTTGAACTCCACGTTTTCCACTTCACCAAAGCGGGTGCTAACGCTGATCCCGGTGGTTTTGCTAACGGCGACTTCGGCCGCATCAGAACCCGCACGGGCTAATTCCAAAGCCTGTGCAACAGCTTGTTCCAGCGTTTTACGCTGTTCTGCAACTTGAGTGACTACTTTCATCGATCTGCCATAATTAATGAGATAATCGTTCAGGAAAGTGCCGTGGCGGCGTAGTAATACGACGACTTATACGGATAAAATATAGAACGCCATAGTTCTGAGTCTAACAGGATCTTTGTACAATTTCGCAGAAAGCCAACAACCTGCTACGATTAGCCTCTTTTTAAGGAATTTGACCATGAACAAACAGCCCGAAGATTGGCTAGATGAAATCCCAGAAAATAAAAACGACGATGACGATGAGATTATCTGGGTCAGTAAAAGTGAAATTAAACGTGATGCCGAAGTGCTGAAAGACCTTGGTACCGAGCTGGTTGATCTGGGTAAAAACGCACTCGAACGCATCCCGTTGGATGAAGATCTGCTGGCCGCCATTGAACTGGCGCAGAAGATCAAAAAAGAAGGCCGCCGCCGCCAGATCCAGTTAATTGGTAAAATGCTGCGCGCCCGTGATGTCGAGCCAATCCAGACCGCGTTGGATAAACTGAAAAACCGCCACAACCAGCAAGTCTCGCTGTTTCATAAACTGGAAACACTGCGTGACCGCCTGATCGCGGAAGGTGATGATGCTATCCCAACGGTGCTAGAGCTGTACCCCGATGCTGACCGCCAACAATTACGCAGTCTGGTGCGTAATGCACAAAAAGAACAGGCCGCGAATAAGCCGCCAAAATCATTCCGTCAGATTTTCCAGTATTTACGTGAACTGGCTGAAAAACAAAAGTAATCGGGCGGGGCCGGGTCACTCCCGGCTCCCGACTCAATACCGTTGGGGGCCAAATAATCTATTCACAAAATGATTTATTCACAAAGTAGTGTATTCATCAAACGATGTGTTCATCAACGATATTAAAATGTAAACGCCCTGCCAACTCCTCTTCAGCCTCTTCTAACAGCAATACAATCGCAGCAAAGCGCCGTTGATGGCGGCGGCTGAAATGAACGAATTCAATCTCTACCGGTAACACTATTTCTCCGGTGACCACATCCCACAACGCATCCAGATTGGCACCGAAATCTTCGCGCAGCGCAAAATGCTGAGCAAATGCGCGGTAAAATGCAGGAAGATCCGGTATATGGTTAAAATCGAATACCGCCTTTACCATCTTCTTACTCCATCCGAATGAAATGCTTATAGTGATCCTGGGTCAGATAAATCAGGCCATCATTGGAGTACAACAAGCGATCACTACCACGACGCCCACAGCGATAATTCACATCAGCTTCTCGCCAATGACGGCCTTTAGCATCAGGCAACCGACGCTCACGGTTGGAGAAACGATCACCGCCAATAGCTTTGCCCGGCAACACATGACACAGGTTCCCCTTTTGTGGCTCCCAACCTTGCTCACGGGCCTGTTTCTTGGTCAGATAAAAATCCGGTAGCCGATGATACGTTTGTAAATATTTCACTACGTTCTGATGCTGCGTTAACGGCTCGATAGCGGCAGAGGCCGACGGCAGCGGGCGCTCAAGCTCCGCCGAGGAACCAACATCACGCGCCGTTACACCATCAATCCCTTGCCATACACCTGCGATCAATAACAGCACAGCACCCAGTATGGCCATCAGTCTTTTATTCATGGTTTCCCTTAATCCTCAGGCTCCCTACTACGGCAGTGCTAATCATTGTTACATCTATGTCATCGTTACATCTATGCCATCGCTACATCTATGTCATCGCTACAAGCCATATCATTGCTACAAGCCATGCTTAACGCTGGCCCATTAATTCGACCGACAAGGCTGTCTATAAGTTACCCAAATGCAAGGTTTTCACTTCCATAAATTCATCCAATCCCAGCACCGAACCTTCACGGCCCATGCCAGATTCTTTAACACCGCCGAAAGGGGCCAACTCGGTAGAAACCGAGCATTCATTGACGCCAATCATACCGCTTTCCAACGCATCTGAAACTCGGAACACCCGTTGCAAGTTCTGCGTATAGAAATAGGCAGCCAGCCCGAATGGCGTATTATTGGCCCGTTGAATCACTTCTGCTTCGGTGGTGAAACGGAAGCAGGCGGCCAACGGGCCAAATGTCTCTTCCGAGGCCACTTTCATCTGCTCATTGGCATCTGCAATCACCGTTGGCTGGAAGAAATTACCGCCCAGTGCATGGCGATGCCCCCCGGCTAAAAGACGCCCCCCCTTCTCAAGCGCGTCTTTTACGTGCTCTTCTACTTTCTCCAGACCGGCCAGATTAATCAACGGCCCCATGTTGACGTCTTTATCCATCCCGTTGCCGACGTTCAGTTTTTTCACCTCGGCAGCCAGGCGGCTAACAAACTCGTCGTAGATAGCATCCTGAATATAGAAGCGATTGACGCACACACACACCTGCCCGGCATTACGGAATTTACACGCCATCGCACCGGCGACCGCCGCATCTAAATCGGCATCATCAAAAACGATGTAAGGCGCGTTGCCGCCCAACTCCATCGAAATTCTCTTCATGGTTGCAGCAGCATTACGCATCAGCGTCTTACCGACATTAGTTGAGCCGGTAAAGGAGATTTTACGCACTTCTGAACTGGCCATAATCGCGTCGCTGATAGCATGAGTATCCCCCACGACGCCATTGAGTACCCCAGCAGGCACGCCAGCCTGTTCTGCCAGTGCCAGTAAGGCGAAGGCAGATAATGGCGTGTTATTAGCGGGTTTAATCAGCCCGGTACAACCGGCGGCCAGTGCTGGCCCCAGCTTGCGGGTGAGCATCGCGAGCGGGAAATTCCACGGTGTGATAGCGGCTACCACACCAATAGGTTCACGGGTCGCCAGTATACGAGCGCCCTCTTTGGCTGACGGGATAATCTCACCGTTAGCACGCTTGGCCTGCTCACTAAACCATTGGATAAAACTGGCGGCATAAGCCACTTCAACCAAGGCTTCTTTTAAGGGTTTTCCTTGCTCTGAGACCATCAGTTCTGCCAATGATTGCTGATGTTCCATTATCAGCAAATACCAACGCTGTAAAATCTCGGCTCGCTGTTTAGCTGGCGTTTTTCGCCAGGCGGGGAAAGCCTCGCTGGCGGCTTTAATCGCCGCTTCGGTTTCTTGTTTACCGGATTTAGCTACTCTAGCGACCAGTTCGCCAGTTGCAGGGTTACGGACGTCAAATTGATCCTGTGCCTGATACCATTTTCCACCGACAAAATAGCCAATGTGGTATATACCGTCGTGCTGTCGTTGATTTTGTAAAGGATTTTGTGCGGGCATAGTGTCAACCTCCTGAGGAGATGATGCCCCCCATCAAAGGAAGGCGAAGAAGGAAAGTACCGAGGTTGATGACAACGTGCCAGCAGCGGGAGAATAGATAAATCATAGAGACGCCGTGAACTCCTTTATGAGGGCTCGAACCGTGCCTTGCCTGCCTATCCTCACCATTTAAGATCGAATTATCGGGGTTTGTCAGCAGTCTGGTACCAAACTTATTATAGCCCTTGATAAGGTGATGAGAACACCTTATATCCATAGGTGTATGGCTAAATCAGCGCACTCTGATATTTACGCAACATCTCTGCCAGCCGCTTAACCGGACGAATAACCGCATCAGCAGCCTGATAATCCACCAATTTCTGCTGATATTGATCCAGTTCCTGTAATAACCGGGCAAAATAATAACGCCGTTTCTGGTCATTGTTGACCGTAATTACCCGCTCTGCGGTAGAGCGGATCTGTTTATGAAAAGCGCTCAACTCCACATTCACCGGGATTTCAGTCCTGTTTAACCGCTGGTGAGCAATGATCAGCGTTAATGCCAGACGATATTTATCAATATCGGCAGGGAACATCATCAATAACTGGTTCAGTTGCTGATACAGCGCGGGTAAATGATTTTCACGGCGCTTGGTTTTATTGGTGGTCAGAGCCGATACCGCACTGTAAACAAAGCGGTTGAGTAAGGTTCTGCCCGTTCTGTCCTTGGCGTTATCACGGATCAACAGCAGGACAATTAAAGAGACAAAACAGCCTACAATTTGACCTAATGCGCTATCGAGAAACTGGCGGACATTGAATATCATTGGGTTGCTTAGCACGATAATATTTATGGTGCTAGCCAGTGTCCCCAGTGAACCCAAACGCCGTTTTTGCACTTCGATGCCAATAATAAATGCCAGCACACCCAAGCTAATGCAAAGCAACAGCATACTTTGCTGGGTGGACGGGATAATAAACATAAAGTAAAGCGCCCCGATGGGCAGTGCGATAATTACGCCGACCAGAAAATCGAGCGCCATCCTCCGTGGATTCGGTGTCCTCATCGCCAGCGAAGTGACCACTGCAACCATCACCATACATCCCGCCCCGGATGTCCAGCCGGTCCACAGCCAGAACAGGCCACCAATCGCCGTGGCAATACCGGTTCGCAAGCCATTGATCATCGCATGATGGCCTTCGGCAGAAATAGGTTTAACCGGTGTATCGCCCGCCAGAATATCCTCTTCGACCTGACTGATGCTGCTGTTGGTATGGACCCCTTTGGACAGCAATAAATAACGAGTCGCCGCCCCAACCCAACTGCTGATGGTGTGCGGGATCGCCTCACTGTGGCTGGCAGCAATAAACTGACGCAGTTTTTTCATCTGTTGGTGGATCTCAGCAGGAGTTTGAGCGGGTTCGCACAGCATGGTTTTCAGTTCAGCACTGATCACCTCCGGGTGATTGGTCATGACCAGATAGGTTTCACACGCCTGTGTGATCAGCGCCAAAGATTCGGTATGTAATGCCCGTAAACGATGATTACAGCGCTGCCAACGGGAAGACTCCATCATCAGGTAGCTGCGCATCCCATTGAGTGACGTAGTATTTTTAACCAACTCATTCCAAGCGCGGTCAATCTCGTTTTTTTCTGCTGGCTGAATGCACAGTTGTAAGAGCTGATATTGATCCACTAAAACCTTATCGACCAATCGATCAATATCCTGTTTGATCGAGCGGGGTGAAAACAGCAGATCCGCCATCACCGCACAGACAATCCCGAGGACAATTTCGCTACAGCGCTCAACCGCAAATTGGGGCGTCAGTAGTGGCGTTTCACCAGTAGTGACAATGATGATTAACGCGGTATAACCGGCCAAGCCGAACGCATACGAATTCTCTACCCGTACCAGCGATGAGATCCACGTACAGATCCCAGCCCATAGGCAACACAGCATCAACGTTAATACTGGCGCTCTAATGGTCAAAACAATAATGATCAGCCCCCCAATACAGCCGATAAAGGTGCCGATAATCCGTAGCCAACCTCGGTGGCGAATAGCGCCAGAGAAGGGTTCGCCACCCGCAGCGAAGGCAGGCCCGGCAGAAACAATAGCGGCAGTGAGCACTGACCAACGCGGTGTTTCTAATTGCAGATGAAAGCCAAGAAACAATGCCGCCACAATGGCAAAACTCAGCTTGAACGCAAACCGTAGGCGAATAAAGCTCGGGTGGGTCATCTTAGCCAAACTCACGTAGGCGATGCATCAACTTGGTCATGGGCGATGCCTGATAAGGATCACGGTCATTCGGCCCAGTGATCACCACCGTGGCCGTGGTGCCCGCCGGATACAAATATTGCAGGTCTTCGCTATCCAGATGAATCTTCACCGGTACCCGTTGCGCCAACCGTACCCATTCAAGATTATTATCAATGGTCGCCAGCCCTTTGCTGTCGGCACGGCTACTGCTATTGGTGACACCGGCTGAAATACTGTCGACGGTGCCATGCAGGATGCGGTTACTGCCCAGTGGGGTAATTTCCGCTCGGTAGCCCGGTTTAACCCCTTCGAGCTTCGTCTCCTCCAGATAGGCTAAAATATAGAAAGTATCTTTTTTCACCAATGCGACCGCCGTAGCCCCTCGGTTAATAAACTCGCCAGCATGTACATTCAGGTTAGTCACCCACCCTTCTGCTGGTGCACGTATCGTGGTTCTTTCCAGATCAAGGCGGGCTAAATTCCTCACGGCAATGGTTTTTGCCAGCTGATGCTGGACGGTTTGTAACACATTGCTTGCCTGGTCAATCTCTTCTTGTGACAGTGCCTGAATACCCAGGAGGTGCCGCCTGCTGGACTCCCGTTGTTTCTCAGCAGCCAAGGTCTGGTAATAAGCCACATCGGCCTCGGCTTCGGCCAACGCTTGCTGATAACGGGGCTGATCAATGACAAACAGAATCTGGCCTTTCTGCACCAGTTGGTTGTCTTTTACCGGTACCTCGGTCAGTAAGCCGCTGACATCCGGTGCGATAGCGACCACGTCTGCGGTGAATTTAGCATCACGAGTCCACGGCGATTCAGTATAGAAGGCCCACACGTTGAAAATTGCGATGACAGCCAGTATGACCACCAAGACGGTGATGCCAACGCGGATTATTTTTAATGAAAATGTACTCACGGTGACCTCAGGAAAAAAGACAGGATGTTAAATAAAACAGGCAAAAATACAGCGCCGTATTAAAAAGAGCCGGGTGCCAAACAAACTCGTAAATACCGGTTGGTTGCAGGATGCGGCGCACAACAAAAAACAAAGCCAATGAAATCAGCAGCTCAAGGAATATCGGTGGAAAAGAGAGGCCAAAAATCACCATCACCGGAAGCAAACTCATTCTTTAAATCCTTTATGTTTAAGGTTCGGGTCATTTAGCCTGCGTTAATGCCCTTACCCACTCAACTTACCTACTGGGTACCCAAAGCAAAAGCCATAATGCAGCCTTATGGGTTAAACTGAAGCTATTGAATTGAATAAAGCATGATAACGATTCGGCGTGGTGCGGCCTTCGCACCGATGAGCAGAACTTGAGGCTATTCTCCCGACAACAGTATATTAGCCTGCTTATTATCAAGTTATCTACGATGTGTGATCTAAATCACTTTTAAGCCAGAGTTAACAATTAAGCCAGAGTTAATAATACGGATGGAATAAGTAATGGAAAGATTAAAACAGATGTCTGTTTTTGCGAAAGTGGTGGAGTGCGGTTCTTTTACTGCCGCAGCACGACGATTGGAGAACAGTGTCTCTTCCATCAGCCAAACTGTATCAAAACTGGAAAACGAGCTTAACGTTAAGCTACTGAATCGTAGTACTCGCCGCATTGGCTTAACCGAAGCGGGCCGGATTTATTATCAGGGCTGTCGACGTATGTTGCAGGAGGTACAGCAAGTTCATGAGCAATTGTATGCATTTAACAATACCCCTACCGGCACATTGCGCATTGGTTGCTCCTCCACCATGGCGCAAAATGTGCTCGCCACCATGACAGCAGACATGCTGAAAGCCTATCCCGGTTTATCAGTAAATCTGGTTGCCGGCATTCCTGCGCCGGACCTGATAGCTGATGGCCTGGATGTGGTGATCCGCGTCGGCGCTTTGCAAAATTCAGGGCTGTTTTCGCGCCGCCTCGGTGCCATGCCCATGGTGGTGTGTGCAGCAAAAAGCTATTTGTCGCAATATGGCACGCCAGAAAAACCCTGTGATATGGCCAACTTTTCCTGGTTAGAATATAGCGTACGCCCAGACAGCAATTTTGAGCTGATCGCACCAGAAGGTATCACCACCCAAATATCACCACAGGGTCGTTTTGTCACCAATGACTCACAAACAATGATCCGCTGGTTAAAGGCCGGGGCGGGTATCGCATATGCTCCCTTAATGTGGGTGATTGATGAGATTAAACGTGGCGAGGTTGAGATTCTATTTAAACACTATCACTCAGACCCGCGCCCGGTATATGCGCTTTATACCGAAAAAGATAAAATGCCACTGAAAGTTCAGGTCTGTATTGATTATCTAACCGAGTATTTCAAACGGGTATCTGAAGTTTATCAGGATTATCGCTGACAATATGTCATATCGAATATATAAGCTAACCTAGTGATTTTAAATCATCTTAAAATAAAAATAACTGTTAAATAAGACACCTCTCGTGCTATTTCACGTAAAAAATACCATTACCTAACATACGGCCTTTCTTGCGAAATCTCCTACTTAGTTGACCAGAACAACGCTAATCATTCCAATATATGAAATAGACTTAAATTATATTATAGATATATATTGTATATCTACATATCACGACAACTAATAGTAACTAAGTGGTGAATATGTTTATATCAAAAAATTTACTCGTATTTTTTACTACTGTTCAAGAGGGATCGTTGACTAATGCAGCGATGAAACTATTCACAACGCCTCCACCCATGAGTAGAAGCTTAAAAATACTGGAGGAGGAACTGGGTTTCAAATTATTTACGCGAACAACATCAGGGTTAAAGCTGACATTGGAAGGCGCTGCTTTTTATCAAGAAATTTATCCAACCTACGTACGATTAACCGAAATAACAAAAAATTATAAAAAAAACAAAAATGGCATTATACATATCGCTACCTATCAGATGAATTCATTACACGCTGGTGTTATATGTGATTACTTTATAAAAAAAGGAAATTTAAACATAGAGTTAAGAGAAAATATTGGTGATGTTAGTCAAATGGATATCGTCATCAGTACCAAAGAGATAAAAGGCTATGATTTCGATGTTGAGCTAACTGCCAATTGTGAAACAAATTTGTTGTATGCAACATATTTAAATAATTCACCTGATAAAAAAGAATACTTAAAAAAACTTCCCTTTATACAAAGTGGCATCTTTTGTTCTTCCTGCTGCTTTAAGAAAATTTTACACAGTCTAAGGCAACAAGGTTATTCAGGGAATATATTACATGTTGATGATCCTCGAGTTCGTCATGATCTAATTAGAAAAGGGGCGGGGATTTCTCTATCAAAAAACTATTCTATTGACAATAAAAGCACAAACCACTCTAGCGAGATAAGTGTTTCATCAGATATTAGTTTTAACATTACCTATTATATTTACTTTAAAAGCGCAGTGATTAACAAAGAATTTTTCACCCAACACATCATGAAAAACTCACTCCTGAAATGGCAGGAAACAGCAGAAAAAATGAGTTAGATACAGCACGTAGTTAACTGATATGCAGTTAAACAAAATGTAGCTAAACGAAAAAATACCAAACAGAAATGATACAGGGTCTTTTCACAGCCAAAACCGCTGGAGTTTCAGCAAAATAAATGGATCCCAAGGAGCTTACACAGCCAAGTTATTCGGGTGAATATATACAATGAACACCCGCGACTTAAAGCTCCAAGGTAATATCCCTAAATATAGAGGTAAATTATGCAAGAGAATATCGGCCATACTGCATCCGTTATCACGGATACTGATAATGCGATCCATCAGCTAAAAATCACTAACCTCAATACTATTTTTGATGTCGCGGCTGAAAGTGAAGCGCAATTCATTGAAAAGGTGGTTAACGCCAGTGATGATAAAAAAGGAGCAACAGAACCTGAATTAACTGAAAAAGCCAAAACTCTCTATCAACGGGCTAAAGCGGAGGTAGCTCACCACCAGGCCGCCAGACGAGCAAAACAGTTGCGTCAGGATCCGGTACTCAGTCGCATCAACAAATTAGCCTTTCCAACTGAGCCAGAAATACCAATAGCAAAACTACAAGTAAAACCCCGAGCCAAAATGGCCCATTCACTAGTTGATGAAATACCGGAGCGGGTAAAAGAATATACCGATCCGGCATCCATCCAATCATTGTTCTCTCCAGGTCGCTATTTATGCAAATTATATAATGTGGCAAAAGAGTTACATGAAGATGGAAACAAACTGCATATCGATCAACGCCGCCCTGATTTAAAAGATTTGGTGCTCAGTGATAGCAATATGAACCAAGAAGTCTCTTCACTGGATATCTTACTGAATGTACTACAAACGAAGGCACCTCTGGCTGAGCTGACTAAAGATACCGAGGCACACGCAAATGACGTTTCTTTCACCCTGCCTTATGACGATAACCTAACGGTTATTAATGAGGTGCTACAGGATAAATCTACTAGCCTACGAGAAATTGCAGCCCTGCTAGCGGAGAATAATGATCCATGGGCTAATCCCATTACCCCCGCGTTAGTACAAGAACAACTCGGGCTGAACCCGGCCAGCTATGCATTAATTGACATAAAATCCCCATTGGATGATAACAGCGCCAAACGTCTGGCACATGCCACACAACTCAGCGTTGAACAACTGCAATGGCTTAATAAAAATGCCATTGAAAGTAGCAGTAATAAAGATAGCCCCCTCAGACCTGAAATACTCACGATCATCTCCGAGTATCGCCGTTTAAATCAACGTTACGGCCTGTCTGTCGATCCGTTTATCGCCATTATTAATGCCGTTAACACCCATACCAACGAAAATAAAACCAGTTTCTTCCAGCAAGTTTTCTCTACCCTTGATGTAGATACAGGATTTAACTTCCGTGATCAGGGTTCGTGGGAAGTTATTATCCGCAAGGCATTGGGCATTACTGCCGAAGAACTGTTACGTATTGCAGAATATTGCTTTGGTAAGAGTTCAATTAGCAACGTAAAGATGAATAGTAAAAAATTCAGCCAATTATACCGTATGGCAATAATCCCCCGCACACTTGGTGTGAGTTTCTCGCAAGCTGAATATCTCTGGCAGTTATATAGCAAGCCAGATGAGAATATTATGGAAAGAATAGCTCAAGGCAAGGCTATGACCATTATTAATGCCATTACTGTGCTAGAAGATACCCTTCAATGGATGAGTCAGCAGAAACTTGATGTGACCACACTGCAAGCTATGCTTACCAAGCAATACAGCACGGCAGCGACCCCTGAATTATTTAATTTCTTATCCAACATTTATCAAACCTTAGGTAAGCAAGTTTATTCCGAATCGCTCAAACCTAATCTGTATCGCAGCCTGGCAAACGGGTTCCACCTAAAAGCTAAGGTGGTCGCAGGGCTGGTTAACTGGTTAGCAAAAAATGACACTGAATTTACCTTAGAAAGCTTTTGGCAAAATATTGCCATGACCTTTGCTGAAGAGTCGTCATTGCACCAACTGGAAGTTCATCAGCCCTTGATTATCCAATGCCAAAAACTGAGCCAATACGTATTAATTGCGCAATGGGCAGAGTTGTCAGAACAAGAGATAGAATTAATCTTATTACCCAATGGCATTGATAATAGAGGTAGTGCCCCATCCCCAAGTATCACGCTGTTAAAATTACTGTCTGAATTTAAGCGATGGCAACATGAGGCTGAGGTGTCGCAAAGCGAATTATTCGACATTATGCAACAGCTGATTACTGGTACAAATGAAAAACAAGAAAATTTAAGAAATGCAGCCGAAAAAGTACTAAGATCAATAGCAAAAAATATTGGCGATATAGATAGCGATATAGATAGAGCTGATTCAACCATAAATATTAGAAATGGTAGCGCAACACTATTCTCCCCAGAACACCCCATGTATAAAGCACTTAAACTTGACATATCAAACCTTGAAAAGTCAAAAATTCAGTTAAAAGATAAAAAGAAAGAAGAAGAGATAAAACTAGAACAGGCCAAAAACAATATAAAGTCACTAATTAATGATTGGGACAGTGAAATAATCATACGTTTGGCAGAGTTATACCATTGGGATATAAACATTGCTAATAATATGTTTATACTTATTTTTGACAAAAGAACAAATTTCATTTTCCATTATGAGAATAAAGATGATTACCATTATGAAGAACACTATGGTTATCGTTTTGAACAAAAACCAATGTATAGTTTTGATAAAAAATTAACTAATGGGTTTGAATCAATCGTATCATTGAAAAATAATATTTATATCGCTGAAAAATTAAAAGTCCATCCTGGGACCCTAATTAAAATAAAAAACTATATTTTTGATGATAAGAATAACGAGTTAGAGGATATCGCCAACAAGCTAATAGTTAATCTTTAAAAAACGTTATCACACCCCAATTTAATAGGAATAATAATTATGCCTACTAGCACTGTATTAAATAAAATTAACGAATCGCGCCGCGACGCATTGGTTAACTACTATCTTGCTAAAAATGTCAGCGGCGATGAGGAAATTAAAACCGCAGAACAACTGTATCAATATTTATTATTAGATACTAAAATTAGCCATAAAGTAAAAACCTCACCTATTGCCGAAGCGATCAGTAGTCTACAAATTTATATTAATCGTTGTGTTGATGGAGAAGAAACTGATCTTCATGAAAAAAGCATCAGTAAACATTTCAGCACTGATAATTTCTTGCATAACTGGAATGTTTATAATAAACGCTATGCACGCTGGGCGGGTAAAGAGAAGCTGATGTATTATGCGGCTGACTATATTGACCCCACTTTACGCTATAATAAAACTGAGCTATTTAATACCTTTGAGCAAAGCATTAATAACAGCAAATTGACGGAAAAATCAGTAAAATCAGCATTGCAAAGCTATTTAATCAGCTATGAAAAGCTGTCCCAAATAGACACTATCAAAGAGTTATATATAGAAAACATTAAGACTCATTTTTTCCTCGGTAAAACCCGTGAATCACCTTGCCAATATTATTGGCGTAGTGGTAAAAAATTGTCTAATGATAGTAATAATCTACACTGGTCTGAATGGAGAAAAGTTAATTGCAACATCAATGGTACAGAAGAAAAATTCTTTATTAATCTTAGTTGGCATCGAAGTGGCCTTTATATTGACTGGATTAATAAATTTTCCATCAAGGCCAATAAAGATGAAACCACAGAGAAATACCATTACAATCGTGTATACAAAAACGATGATAACACTTGGTCTGAACTCATTATTAATATGGATATAGGATTTAAACTTAGATCCTCAACCGAGGTTGTAACATTGCCTCCTTTCTTTATAAATCAAGGTGATCAAAACTCTAAAGAAGAAGTTGAAAATTTATTTTTAACTAATGGAACTAGCATAAAAAAAATAGAGTCACGTACTCATGGCTATATCAATGGTGACATTAAAATATTATGTAATGAAGATAACATATCGTTCGAAATAGCGGAAAAACTCATCAATGGAAATAATGGAACAATCAACGACATTAAATTAATTGAGGATGGGAAAGAGATATTCATCATAAAAAATGAAAAGGGGGAAAAGAAAGAAATAAAGTTAATAGATAAATTTGAAATTAAAATATTTCCATATAATGAATTAGTAGCCAGTTCTATTGTATTCAATAGAATAAAACCTGAAAAAAAAATAATAAATGAATTGGAAAATAAAATTTCTTTACTATCACCGAATAGTCTACCATTAAAAGAAAAACTTCAAAAGTCAATTGATGAACTGCTCAGTTATAGCACCCAAAAAGATAAAGTAGGATTAGACGCATTCAATGGCTCCTACGGTATTTATTTATGGGAGTTGTTCTTCCATATTCCGTTACTGGCATCTATGCGGTTCCTAAATGAACAGCGTTTTGATCTGGCACAGCATTGGTTAAAATATCTGTTTAATAGTGCCGGTTATCGTGATGAGAATGGTAGTTTGCTAAAGGAAGGCGATAATATCCTTTATTGGAATAGCCTGCCACTGCAACATGATACCGATTGGGACAACAACACTCTCATCCAAGAAACTGACGACCCCGATGTTATTGCCATGCAAGATCCGATGCAATATAAGTTGGCGATCTTTATGCGTACATTAGACTTAATTATTAGCCAAGGAGACCAAGCTTATCGCCAATTAGAACGAGATACACTGGCAGAGGCTAAAATCTATTATATTCAAGCCAGTCAATTATTGGGGCCACGGCCAGATCTTACTCGTGGTCATCAGTGGGAAAATATAAAATTAGCCGAAGAAAGTCGCCAAGCGGAGAATGGTCATTTCCTGCCGCCGTATAACGAACTATTATTATCCTATTGGGATAAACTGGAAATTCGCTTATATAATCTGCGCCATAATCTAAATTTGGATGGTCAACCATTACATTTACCACTCTTTGCCACACCAGTGGATCCTAAAGCATTACAGCGTCAACACGGGGTCGGTAATGGCATCAATAGTGGTGAGCAAATGGCAACAGCGCAAACCTCGCTGTATCGCTTTCCACTGTTAATTGAGCGGGCAAAAAGTGCTGTCAGTTCGGTGATTCAGTTCGGTAACAGCCTGCAAAACGTGCTGGAGAGGCAGGATAACGAAGCCATGACCCTATTGTTCCAGCAACAACAACAGCAAGTATTGCAGCACACTAAAAATATTCAAAACAACAATATCCTCGTATTACAAGCTAGCCTGAATGCAACAAGTTCACTGAAAAGTGCCGCAGAACAACGCAGCAAACACTACAAGGAGTTACTGGATAACGGCATTTCCAGCCGTGAACAAAGTGGCCTTGATCTCCGTATTGACGCTGGAGCGGTCAATATTGCATCAGTCGCACCCTTAATGCTCGCTGCCGCTTTAGATACCGCACCCAATGTTTTTGGTTTGGCTGACGGCGGTTCTCACTGGGGAGCAGTGCCATACGCGACTTCTGCAACACTACAAATCAGTGCTGGTTTAACAGAAAGCCGTGCCAATATTAATGATATCAAAGCCAATTATGACCGCCGTGTACAAGAGTGGACGCTGCAAAAAAATCAGGCTGATAAAGACGCTGAACAGTTAGCGCACCAATATACCAGCGTGCAGGAGCAGCTCAATATGGCGCAAAAACAGCTCAATTTAGCTGAGTTAGAGCAAGGCCATGCCGATGCACTGTATCAGATGCAAAGCACCCGTTTTACTGGCAAAGAGTTATACAACTGGATGGCAGGCCGCCTCTCAGGCCTCTATTTCCAACTGTTTGATGCCACTCAACCCCTGTGTTTAATGGCAAAGGCGGCACTGGAAAAAGAGGTCGATAAAGCGAAAACCGATGGCTTATTTATTCGCTCCGGTTGGAATGATCTCTATCAGGGGCTACTGGCGGGTGAAGACCTGCAACTCAATCTACAAAAACTGGAAAATGTGTGGCTGATGGAAGAACAGCGGGGGCTGGAAGTGGAACGCACCGTCTCATTGGCTCAGCATTATCAGCAATTAGGTGACCATAAGTTCGATCTGGCAGAAATCGTCACAGGCTATATGGCGCAAGATAAAACTGAAAAAGCCGGTAATGAACAAGACGGTGTGGAATTAAAAGATGGCACTTTAATTGTCTCCCTCAGCATCAATGGCCTGAATCTGATCGAGGATTATCCGGCACCCATGCATTTAGGCGATATCCGCCGTATTAAGCAGATAAGCGTAAGTTTACCTGCGCTGTTAGGACCATATCAGGATATTCAAGCCACCCTCGATTATGCAGGTAAAAATACCCACTTGGCGAAAGGATGCTCTGCCCTGGCGATCTCTCGTGGGATGAACGATAGCGGCCAGTTCCAACTGGACTTTAACGACGGTAAATACCTGCCGTTTGAAGGAATTGATATCAGCGACAAGGGCACATTGGTGCTTCGCTTCCCCAATGCAACCGGCAAACAAAAACTGCTGCTGCAAAGCCTGAGCGACATCATTTTGCATATTCGCTACACCATCCGTTCCTGATAACGCCGTTACCTCAGTCAACAGGCCCCGACATGGGGTCTGATAGGAGAGTCCTTTATGGAAAACAGTAAACAGCAAGTGGCCGTTGCCCCCTTGTCGCTCCCTAAAGGGGGCGGTGCGATTACCGGTATGGGCGATAGTTTAGGCGCTATCGGCCCCAGTGGCATGGCAACACTGACGCTACCCCTGCCTATCTCCGCAGGCCGCGGTTATGCCCCGCCACTGGCACTCAATTACAGTAGCGGCAATGGCAACGGCCCGTTTGGCCTTGGCTGGCAACTTAACACCATGGCCATCTGCCGCCGAACCAGCAAGCGAGTGCCTCACTACGATGAACATGATGAATTTCTGGCACCGAGTGGTGAAGTATTAGTCGTTGCCATTGATCAACAGGGAAATATCGAACGCACTGAGCAATCATTAAAAGGGGAGCAATTCAGCGTAATTCGTTATCTGCCGCGTATTGAAGGCAGCTTTAATCGCATTGAGTATTGGCAACCCAGGGTAGATAACAGCCAGGCACCATTTTGGGTAGTCCACGGTTCAGATGGTCAAAAACACTGTTTGGGGTATTCCGCCTCAGCCCGAATTGCCGATCCACAGCACCCTGAGCATATTGCTGAATGGCTGCTGGAAGAGTCGGTGTCTCTGAGCGGCGAGCATATCTGCTACCTGTATCAGGCAGAAGATGAACAAGGTATTGACGAGGATGAAAAACAAAATCATCCCGCAGCCAGTGCGCAACGCTATCTAAGCACCGTGGTTTATGGCAATAGAGAAGTGGCTCATGAACTCTATTGTCTGACTCAGCAACCCACGGAGACAAGCTGGTTATTTAGCCTGATTTTCGATCATGGCGAATACAGTAATATCGCCGATCAGGTTCCGATAGCCGAAGAGGGCAAATCCTGGACTTACCGTCAGGATGCCTTCTCTCACTTTAACTATGGCTTTGAAATCCGTACCCGCCGCCTGTGTCAGCAAGTGTTGATGTACCATAATTTGTCAGCGCTGGCCGGTAATGAACCAGACCAACAACCGACATTGGTCAGCCGCTTACGGTTGAACTATCAGCACGATGTTTATGCCACGCAACTGGTGGGTTGCCAACGTTTAGCCCACGAGCCAAAGGGTAAAACATGCAGCTTGCCACCATTAGAATTTGATTATCAGACATTCCCGGACAATAACGAGAAACCCTATTGGCGGCAACGATTAGAGGAAATCAATCCGACAGAATCGGATGATCAGGATTTATCCGCCAATTGGCAGCCATTAGAGGATTGGGCAGAATTTAACCACCAGTACCAAATGGTGGATCTGAACGGCGAAGGGATACCGGGGATGCTATATCAGGACAGAGGCCATTGGTGTTATCGCCCACCGGCTCGTCAGCCTGGCACCCTTAATGGCATCACCTTCGGTCCTGCCCAATCGTTGCCAACCCTGCCAGCCATGGGGGAAAACGCCACCTTGATGGATATCAATGGTGACGGCAAACTGGATTGGGTGATTAGCCAACCGGGGTTGGCAGGCTACTTTAGCCGTGACCCCGACCAAAGCTGGACACAATTTACCCCGCTGTCTGCTCTGCCAGCAGAGTATTTCCACCCACAGGCGCAACTGGCCGATTTAATCGGCAGCGGATTATCTGATCTCGCCCTGATTGGGCCAAAAAGTGTCCGCTTGTATGTCAATCAGCGAGATGGTTTTGCTACCGCAACCCAAGTAGCACAAGAAGGTAATATCACGCTCCCCCTGCCGGGAGCGCACTACAGTGAACTGGTGGCATTCAGTGATCTCATTGGCTCCGGGCAACAACATCTTGTTCGGGTACGCCACGATAGCGTCACCTGCTGGCCGAATAGGGGCCATGGGCGTTTTGGTAACCCCATCTCCTTACCAGGATTTAACCAGCCTATTGAGCAGTTTAATCCGCTGGCGGTCCATCTGGCAGATATTGATGGTTCCGGCACCATTGACCTGATCTATGCCACTGCACACCAATTACTGATTTACCGTAACCAGAGTGGTAACCGTTTTGCCAAACCGGTTGAAGTCACACTGCCTGCAGGTATTCGCTTTGATAATAGCTGCCAATTATCACTGGCGGATATTCAAGGACTGGGTGTTGCCAGCATCATCCTGAGTGTTCCACACCCGGCCCCACAGCACTGGCGCTATGATTTTGTCGCCAGCAAACCCTATTTACTGTGCACTACCAATAACAATATGGGCGCAGAGAGCCAACTGTCCTACCGCAGTTCAGTCCAGTTCTGGTTAGATGAAAAAGCACTGGCGGCTAAACAGGGCTATCAGCCAGTGTGCCACTTGCCTTTCCCGATCCATCTATTAGCACAAACCACGCAATTAGATGAAATCACCGGTAACAGCCTGACACAAAAAGCCAGCTACTATCATGGTTTCTATGATGGCATACAACGGGAATTCTGTGGCTTTGGCCGTGTTGATACGCTGGATACCGATACCTCGGCACAGGGGTCCGCTCAAGAACGTACTTCCCCAACCAAGACCTGCCAGTGGTTCCATACCGGGCAACCTGACAATGAACAGCTTTGGCTCCATGAATATTGGCAGGGTGATAGCCAAGCCTACGGGCTGCCACCCTCCCGTCTGACGAAATTTACCGAAGAAATACAAGGTGATGGAACCTTAAGCGACGTCAATGATAATCAAGCTTATTGGTTGCACCGTGCGCTGAAAGGTTCATTGTTGCGCAGCGAACTCTATGGTCTGGACGACAGCGAACTGGCCACACAACCTTATAGCGTCAACAACTCTCGCTATCAGGTGCGGCAAATTCAATCCTCTACGGATGAAATAACATCCCCGGTAGCATTACCGATGATGCTGGAGCAACTCAACTATCACTACGAACGCATAGTACAAGACCCGCAATGCAGCCAACAGATTGTCCTACGTTGCGATGAATTTGGTCACCCACTGCACAGTGCGACAATTCATTATCCACGTCGTGATAAAGCCAGTATCACGCCATACTCCTGGCTGGCAAATGAGCATTGGAACAGCCATTTTGATGAACAACAGCAACAGTTGCGCATCACTGAAAGCCAACAATCTTATCACCATGAGATAAGTGATAAATTCTATGTGCTGGGCCTACCTGCCGGGCAGCGCAGTGATGTGCTGACCTATCCCGACAATTTCGTGCCTACAGAGGGGATTAATTGGGAAGAATTACAGCAGCCAGAGGGCCTGCTCGGCACGAAAGCAGAGCGAACTTTTGCCGGACAGCAGGAAGTTTTCTATACCTCGGACACCATTCCGGGCCTGAACGCCTATAGCCAATATGCGGAATTTGACGATCAAGCATTGAGCGCACTGGATGAACTGCTCCCCGTGGAGGGACGAGGACAACATCTCATTGATGCGGGTTATCAATCGGTACCGCGTCTGTTTGCTCGCCCCGGAGAAACGGATATTTGGATCGCCCAACGTGGGTTTACTGACTATGGCGATGCATCTCGTTTCTACCGTCCGATCAGTCAACGTAGCTCACTATTGGTAGGAAAAACGGCCTTAGAGTGGGATAAAAATAGCTGTGCTATTACCAAAATGATATTGGCTGATGGCAGTACCACCCAGGCTGAATATGATTATCGTTTTATCACCCCCTATCAACTCACTGATATCAACGATAACTCCCGTCACATTGAACTGGATGCACTCGGGCGCGTTACGTCCAGCCGTTTTTGGGGCACCGAGCTTAACTCACAAACCGGTGAGGTCAGCACAACCGGTTTCCCTTTAATCGCTGAGCACCCCTTTACCGTACCCAATTCAGTTGATGACGCTATCAGCATGGAGAATATCCGCGTTCCCGTCGCGCAATTCTCTGTCTATCAACCTCAGAGCTGGATGATTTCGTTACAGCTTGGTGACATTGAAATATTTTCTGAAACCAATAACCTGACTCTAGAGTCTCTATTTCAGAATCATATTCTGATCGATAACTATTATCTTTGCCCTCTTGCGCTACGCCGTTGGGTAAGACAAAAAAACCTGCTCATCACTGAAGATGTTGGCTTGGCATTAGAAAATCCCGTGCGCCAGCCCCCCCATGTATTAACCGTAACGGTAGATAACTACTTTTCTGCTTCTGAGCCACAACAACATCAACAAACTCTCGCTTTCAGCGACGGCTTTGGCCGCGTGTTGCAAAGCGCGCAACGGGTGGAGGCAGGAACCGCTTATTTACACACAGGAGAGGGCGGTCTGGAGATGGATCAACAAGGTCATCTCACCCAAGACGAGAGCAATCAACGCTGGGCAGTTTCTGGCCGTACCGAGTACGACAATAAAGGTCTGCCCATCCGCCGCTATCAACCCTATTTCCTCGATGGCTGGCATTATATCGCTGATGACAACGCCCGCAAAGAGTCCTGGGCCAACACCCATATTTACGACCCACTCGGGCGAGAAATAAAAGTGATCACCGCCAAAGGTTATCTGCGACGAGCACACTATTTCCCGTGGTGTGTTATCAGCGAGGATGAAAATGACACGGCGTCAGAAATCACGCCGAATCCCTAATATTAGCCGCAGAGCCTAACCGGCCCCTTCCCGGTCAGGCTCTATACCCAGTCATCTTAAGGCGCAGAAAGGTGCTCAACCTCTGCACCTGCAACATGAAAGATGGCGGGTATACACAGAGGATATTGACAAAATGCACGTCCAGGTACCCATCGATGATTTTTTTATAACCTGGGTGATCATTGGCACATTTTCGGCCTGGGGAGGATTAGTGCGCTATATCGTCGATCAAAACAACGAATATGAAGAGTGGAGCTGGGTAGGTGTTCTCTGCCAGGTCATTGTTTCTGCTTTTACGGGTTTGATAGGCAGCCTGTTCACCCTGGAAACAGGGAGTAGCCGCTATATCACGTTTGCAATCGCAGGCTTATTCGGCGCGATGGGTAACACCGCACTGAAACATCTCTGGCAGCGCTTTTTTAGCCACAGTAAATAACAGGTGGACCCTATGATGAATGACAAACCCACGTTTCGCCTAAGCCAAATAAGTGAACATAACTTACACCATGTTCATCCCGACTTAGTCCTGATAGTACGCCGCGCACTCACCTTATCCCATATTGATTTTAGGGTAATCGAAGGGATACGCACCCCTGAACGCCAGCGGCAAATGGTACTCAATGGCCACAGTAAAACCATGAACAGCCGCCATCTCACTGGCCATGCGGTTGATCTGGCGCCAATGGTGAATAACAGAATCCCTTGGGATGACTGGCATGCTTTTGCACATGTTGCCAAGGCGATGAAGCAAGCCGCCAAGGTGATGGAACTGCCATTGCTCTGGGGGGGCGATTGGAAAAATTTTCGCGATGGCCCGCATTTTGAGCTCCCTAGAGAATGCTACCCATGATCAGCTTGAGCACCTTATTCGGTCTGGGTAAATCCATGATGCTACTGGCCGGTATTGTCGCCATTGTTTGGGGTGTGAAAGCCAGCCGAACGCTGGATAGGCTCAATCAGGAGAATGTGCAATTGACCACGCAATTGACGCGTATTGGGCAAATCAATCAGCAGCTCACACAGCATATTCAGGCTACTACGGTTCAGCTCAAGCAAGCTCAGGAACAAGAGCGTCTGGAAGGAGAAAAAAGCAGTGAACTACAAAAACGCTTGCGACTGGCGCAAAAAGGTAACCGCTGTGCTGAGGAGCCTGTGCCTGCTGCTGTTATCCGCATGCAGCAGCAGTCCTTCAGTGACGGTAAATGAGTGTTTGCCTTTTCCTGAAGTTCTGCTCTCACCGTGTCAGATGCCGACGTTTGATGTGCAAACCTGGGGAGATTATCCACATTATGTGGAGCGTGCTCGCCTGGCAATGGTGCGCTGCAATGCTAACCGTGAATCCGCGTTACGTTTTTTACAGCAACAGGTTTCACAACGATAGGTTTTATAAAAACAGGCTTTATAAAAACAGATGTCACCACAGTAAAATAACTCGTTAAGGAATCCTTTTATGCTCAATACATTACCCACAGATCTGTGCGCCAACACCCCCAGTATCACCATCCGCGATAACCGGGGATTCGCTATCATCGCACTGACCTATAATCGTACCAATACCCACCAAGCGCCTGAACAGCTCATTAATCGCAACCACTATAATGCCCTTAGCCTGCTAGCGGCCAGCCGTGATCCACGCCTTGAGGTGGATAATTTCCGCTATCAATACAGCCTCAGCGGTGTTCCCCTGCGTACCGACAGCGTCGATGGCGGCAGCACACTGCAACTGGCTGATAGTGCTGGCCGCACGGTGTTCACGCTGGATGCACACCACTCCCGCCGCTGGGTCGAATATGAGACCGGTGAGCACAGTTTAGGCCGCCCGCTAAGTTACCGCGAGCAAGCCAACGGCGGCCTGAAAACAGTTACCGACCGCTTTTTCTATGGCGAAAATAGCGAACAGGATAAAGGCTGTAATCTCAACGGTACATGCGTGCGCCATTACGACAGCGCCGGTTTACAGGCACTGATTAGCCAGTCGATTATTGGTATACCACTGCAGCAACAGCGCCGTCTGCTAACGGATACCAAAGGCCCGGTTGACTGGTTTGGCGAAAAGGAGAACTGGGGCACTCGCCTGAGTGAATCGCCGTTTGTTAGCCATAGCACCACCAATGCTCTCGGCCAGTTAATCACGCAAACCGATGCCAAAGGCCATATCCAGCGCATGGCCTACAACCGTGCCGGGCAACTTATCGGTTCGTGGTTAACGGTAAAAAATGGCGTGGAGCAGCCCATTGTATACTCACTCACCTATTCAGCCGCCGGGCAAAAACTGCGCGAAGAGAGTGGCAACGGGGTGATTACCGAATACCGTTATGAACCCCAGACCCAGCGTTTAATCGCCATTAAAACCACCCGGCCAGCGAAGAAAGACCGCCCGACCCTGTTACAAGACCTGCGTTATGATTATGACCCGGTCGGGAATATTCTCGCCATCCATAACGATGCCGAGGCCACCCGCTTCTACCGTAATCAGAAAATCGTGCCGGAAACCACTTACCGCTACGATGCACTGTATCAGCTTATTGAGGCCACCGGCCGTGAAGCCGATACCAACGGCATACAAAACAGCCAGTTGCCCACGCTGGCGTCACTGAACGACAGCAACCAGTTCGTCAACTATACCCGCCGCTACCACTATGACCGCGCCGGTAACCTGCTAAAAATTCAGCATACCGGTGCCAGCCAATACAGTACCCATATCACGGTGTCCGATTCGTCCAATCACGGCATTCAGCAACAAGATGGCATCACTGCCCGTGATATTCGCTCCCAGTTTGATGCGGCGGGTAATCAGCGACAACTGCAACCCGGTCAACCCCTGTGCTGGAACAGCCGCAATCAGTTACAGCAAGTGGAGCCCGTGCCCCGCAACGACGGCATCAGTGACAGCGAAAACTATCTCTATGATGGCAGCGGTAGCCGGGTGGTCAAAATCAGTCTCCATAAAACCCATAACGCCATCCAAACCCGTTCAGTCATTTATTTAGCGGGACTGGAACTGCGTAGCCAATATAATGGCAATAATCTGACAGAAGATTTTCAGGTGATGACCGTGGGTGCCGCGGGCCGTGCTCAGGTACGGGTATTACACTGGGAGCGCGGCCAACCCGCTGATATCGTCAATGACCAACTGCGTTACAGTTTCGATAATCACCTTGGCTCGGCGTTAATCGAATTAGACAGCGACGGTGATATTATCAGCCAGGAAGAATATTACCCATTTGGCGGCACCGCGGTGTTAGCCTCCCGTAATACCGTGGAAGCTAAATATAAAACCATACGTTATTCCGGTAAAGAGCGTGACGCTACCGGGCTGTATTATTACGGTTACCGTTATTATATTCCATGGCTGGGCCGATGGTTAAGCGCCGACCCCGCTGGCACTATAGACGGACTGAATTTATACCGAATGGTGAGGAATAACCCGGTTAGATGGAGTGATAGCAATGGGTTATTAACTGAAGAACAAATTAGTATGTACGTCAACATGCTTAGCTATATAGGCTTAAAGAATGATGATGAATTAAAAAGTGAACTATTAAATTATGGTTTAAGTGAAGAGGAGCAAGACCAAATATATTTGAATATGCCAATGTTTACGCAGTCTGGATCATCAAGTTCATCAGCTACGTCCCTTTCTGAAAATAGCTCAAGCTCTGGGAGTACTCGAAGCATTGATTCAGGTTACATTAGTCCAATAAAAAATTATCATTTCTTTGAAGATATTAATTTAGCGACTATGCACCGCCCCTATCCAATAGAAAAAGTCTCTAGTGAAGAAATAATGTATGCTGCAGCAGAGCTAAAAGAAAATAGTCATATAGAAGTTCTAATAGGTTTGGACTTGACCAGTAAAAACCTCCAATCGTATAAGTCAGCGCTTGCCGATGAAGGAATTGACTATATCACTAAAGGAAAATATGAAATAGAAGACTTTTTCAACGAAGGGGGATTATCAACTGAACAAATAGATATCACAGTAAATAAAATATTAAAGCTACAAGAAAGTGCTATTGTAGGCGTTCATTGTGGGGCGGGTAATGGAAGAAGTGGAATTATTGCATCGGCATTAGCCATTAATAAACTGTATGCAACAAATGAAGTAAGTAGTTTTAATGTAACTCATCCATTAGGAGGAACAATGCCTGGGAATAAAGATACATATCAGGTTGATATTGTAACAGCCAGTGCGGTTGGCATTATCAGGAAAACAAATCCTCAAGCAGTAGAGCGTAATGAGGATGTTTCTGCCTTATATGACTACTCCTATTTATTATATACAAGGCAACACTCAACATCATTATAATTTATTAATTCAAAACACCTTCCCTATTTGAGTAGGGAAGGTGTCTATACCCGTCATACTTCAAGTTGCACGTGCGTTGGCTACGTTCAATCACTCGAATCACTACCGTAAGCTCATCGGGATTCTCTCGCTTACTGCCTTCCTGCAACTCGAATTACTTAGGGTATATACAAAAAATCGAGTACCAATACCCAATATTTAATCAACGCTTTTCAGTCGCTTGATAAACCTCATTACCATCACTTTCTCCCACCATGCCGACAATAACCTCATTCTCTTCAACCTGATAAACCAATTTATAACCCACATTGCATAACTTAACTTTATATCTGTTGGCTTTGGTTCCAGATGAATGGGAAGATGAAACATGGACCCTGCTAAATACTCGATCAATTTCTTTTTATACAGTTCGTAAATTGGATGAGCCAATTTATTCCATTATTTTAAGGCATTCTCTTCAAATTCCAGCTTATAGCTCATCCAGTGTAACCCTAATGCGATTCTCTCCTACTCTTGAGCGGGAAATCTCAGTTAATTCAATATTTTCCAGATACTCAGATAATGTTTCCCATGTTTCTGGCGAAACGTAATAACCCGAAATATGCCTGTTTGTCAGTACTGCAACGGGCTGCCCATTCGTTTTTTTGAGTCTGGCATTGGGTGATTTTTTAAAATCGCTGATACTGACAGCAGCATTGGCGAGAATAGGTTGAACTAATATACCGATGCTTTGTTAGCACTAAATTTAGTATCAGATTTAGTGCTAACAAATCCTAATGCCAATATTGTATTCTCTGGCAAACCTACGCCGTGCCGCCCACAGTTAAATTATCCAACTTCAACGTGGGTTGGCCGACACCCACCGGCAGGCTTTGGCCCTCTTTGCCACAAACACCAACGCCTTTATCCAGCGCCAGATCGTTGCCGACCATGGAAATCTGCTGCATCGCTTCAATGCCAGAGCCAATCAGGGTGGCCCCTTTCACCGCATGAGTGATTTTGCCTTTTTCGATTAAGTACGCTTCGGACGTTGAGAACACAAACTTGCCAGAGGTGATATCCACCTGACCGCCACCAAAATTTGGCGCATACAGGCCGTACTCCACGCTGGCGATGATATCTTCAGGTGTCGATTGCCCTGCCAGCATATAGGTGTTGGTCATGCGTGGCATTGGCAGGTGCGCATAGGATTCGCGACGGCCATTACCGGTCGGAGCTACCCCCATCAGGCGCGCGTTCAGTTTATCCTGCATATACCCTTTCAGAATGCCATTTTCGATCAACACGTTATATTGACCCGGTACCCCTTCATCGTCGATAGCCAGTGAGCCACGGCGGCCTTGCATAGTGCCATCGTCCACCACCGTACAGAGTTCTGAAGCCACCAATTTGCCCATTTGCCCACTGAATACCGAACTGCCTCGACGGTTGAAATCACCTTCCAGCCCGTGACCAACCGCTTCATGTAACAGCACGCCCGGCCAGCCTGCGCCTAATACTACCGGCATCGCACCCGCTGGAGCGGCAATAGCCGAAAGATTAACCAGCGCCATTCTGACCGCTTCATTAGCAAAATTATCTGCCCGCACTTCGCCATCAACGGTTTCAAGGAAATAGTCATAACCGAAACGGCCACCGCCACCGCAAGCACCGCGTTCACGTTTACCGTTGTCTTCCACCAGTACACTGACCGAAAGGCGGACCAACGGACGCACATCGGCGGCCAAGGTACCGTCAGTCGCAGCCACCAGAATCTGTTCATACACGCCGGTCAGACTGGCGCTAACTTCCTGCACCCGTTTATCGGCGGCGCGAGCCACTTTATCGACCCGGTGTAACAAGGCGATTTTATCTTCCCGCGACAGGCTTTGTAATGGATCTAGCAACGGGTACAAGGTTTGATAGGCAATCTCACCCAAGGTGTGTACTTTGCCGTTGCCAGTGTCACGAACAATACTGCGGGCGGCATGGGCACTTTGCTGCAACGCATTCAACGTGATTTGGTCAGCGTAGGCAAAACCGGTTTTTTCACCACTTACCGCACGTACGCCCACACCCTGATCAATATTGTAGGAGCCGTCTTTGATGATGCTGTCTTCCAACACCCAGGCCTCGTGATAGCTGGACTGGAAATACAGGTCAGCATAATCGAGGCGGCGTTCAGTTAGCTGCCCCAACACTGAGAACAAGTCCTGATGGTTCAACTTGTTAGCAGTGAGTAACTGCTCACTGACAAATGAGAGGCTCATAGTTTTTACTCTTAATTAGATGATGGTTTATTCAATGTCGGCTCTAGCGTCGCCTGAAAGCGATTGTGCTGCATGACCGGCATTTGATTGCGAATCGTCTTCAAACCTGCGGTTTCAATTCTTACTTTTAGTGCCGCCACCACATCTGGGTTATGCCCAAGTATTTTGCCCCAAGCATCGACCGCCATGGTATGACCCCACGTCCGGCGGGTAGCACCGTGACGCCCCACCTGTGCAGCAGCCAATATCACGCACTGGTTTTCGATAGCCCGTGCACGGAGCAATGTTTCCCAATGCGCCTCACCCGTCATTTTGGTAAAGGCCGCCGGAACAGAAATGATTTCAGCCCCCTGCGCTCGCAAAGCCTGGAACAAGCCAGGGAAACGCAAATCATAGCAAATGGTCATGCCCAAGCGGCCAACCGGGGTATCAACTACAGTCAGCTGCTGCCCCGGCTGATAGGTATCAGACTCACGGTAATGGCCATGGATGTCATTGATATCGACATCAAACATGTGAATTTTATCGTAACGGGCTTTAAGTTCTCCTTGATCGTCAAATAACAAGCTACTGCTGGTGATCCGCTCCGGTGATTCACGGCTCACCATAGGCATGGAACCAACTTGTATCCAAACCCCGTAGCGCCGTGCCATTTCACGCACTTCTTGCTGTAATGGCCCGTCATTATGTTGCTCCGCATGGTGACGATAAGAGGCAGCATTAGCAAATAACAACGCATTCTCAGGCGTCATAACCAATTTGACACCTGAATTTAACTGTTTGATCTGCTGCTCAATCTGAGCCAGATTGTCACGGGTATTTTCACCGCTGCACAACTGCAATAATGCAACATTGGCATTTTTCATGGTGCCTCATTCTCCTTTAGCTGACGTAACACTTCATGGATGGTCGGTTGATCCAGATTACCGCTAATCTGATAGCGGATCAGCGAGACCTTGCTCCATAACGGCCCTAAAATCTTCGAGGCAGCAAATACCGCCGCCCCAACTATTGGGTTGATCGCAAAGGCGGTGGCAACACCTACAGTGGCGGAAAGCTCAGGTGTGATGACGGCTTCCATGGCGATTGTTCGCTTAACCAGATCAACATTGCCATTCATGGCGATATCTGCCGCCAGCCCATCAATCACTAAGTCATGGGTACTCATCACCCCATTTTTAAGGGTGGCCGTACTCAGAATAGAGTCAAATGCGAAGTCACGACTAAACGTATCACTAAAGTCGAGTTGAAGCTTACGTAATAGTGCGTCAAAACTGACCAGACGCAGTAACTGGCCCGCACGGCCCCCACCAAGATCAGTGAGCTGCCCTCGGCCTAACCGCCCCTTTAGCGTCCCACTGAGGGTATTCATCTGTGGCTCCCAAGGGACGCCGCGCCAGTTTATATCGGCGTTAATAGCAAAAGAGGCATTTTTTATCAGGGTGGTCAGGCCAAAGAATGAGAGAGTTTCATCTATTCTTGGCCCGTTCAAACCGATGTTTAGTATGGTTTTATCGCCAGCGCTATCTTGCTGCCACTGACCGGTAATATTGGCCCGCCCATTTCCGGCCTCAATTAAGCCGTTCGTCAGTACCAGAGACGAGCCTTTGGGCGTCAGGTCAGCGTTAACCCGGCCGATATTCTGCCCCAGTATCCAACATGCCTTGCAGCGCAATTGCAGCACAGGCCAATCACTGAATGATATACCGCTGGGAGGTTGTGGCTTCTGCGATACCGCTTGCGCCAGCGGGTTATTTGCCTCACTGCTACCCCATTGTGGGTTGTAATAAAGATAATTGAGATCAGCATGCCATGGCCCATAGTCTGCCATTAACAGGCTACCGTCCACCTCTTGCCCCTTCGCGGTGATTTTCATACCACTTGGCAGGGGATCTGCCTGTAAAGTCAGTTGGTTCCAGGCCTGCCCACCCACCAACAGTTCGGGGGTTTGTAATGTCAGCCGATTCGGTAAGATGACATTGGTTTTACTGCCTTTGATCTTCGGTTGAGTGGAGGATGTCGCAAAAGGCGAAGCGGCCATCGTCAGCTCGGGGGCCAATAGTGCCAACCAACGCTCACCATCAATGGCCGGTAATTTGAATACCAACGCTTTATCATCAGGCAAAGATGGAATTTTTTTACTGTCGGTTTGCCAGATGGCTCGGGCTAGTTCAACTTTCTCGTCTTGCAATAACCACTGGCTGTTGAAGGCATTATTGTTACCCGCGCTGCCAGAGAGGGTAAATGCCTCCAGCCCACCGATCACCTGGACATGCAGTGGCAATACCTGACCGCTAGTTTTATCTAGCGGAGAGGGTAAGTGACTGCTTACTTTTTTTAAGTCTGCGCTGACATCGACTTGATAATCTGGCTTACCGTGTTGGGGTAGTTTCACCGCAACTTTACCTTGCCAATTGGCACTGCCACTGAGCCTCTTCGCAAGAGAATCCGGTACACCGGGCAATTTAGCGGGTAGCCAATCGCCCTGTAGCCCGACATTCACCAAGAAGTCCTTTGGCTGCTCCTTCGTGGTGAAATTAACTGTTAATGGCTGCCCATACCAGTTGGCAGATAACGTGTCGCTCTCAAGGTTGCCATCATAGAAGCGGAATTTACCGTTGATATTTTCCAGTTGGCTTTGCAGTGGCTTAACCAGCAGGCTGTTGTTATTCAAAGTCACTTCACCGCTAGCATGAGTGATGCTCTCTTCTTCCAGCGGGATATCTAGGTGTAAGCGCCCACTAACTTTTCCACCCACCTGCAATTCATCCAGCGTTTCGGCCACTGAATCCTTAAGTGGCGTCGCGGTAAAGTAGTCATGAACATCGCGCCCTTCACCGAGGACATCCGCATCGACATACAGTTTTTCTTTCAAGTAATCAGGAATGATGGCGCTGATATTGCTGCCAGTAACCTTGCCCAACAGGGTGTGTGGCGCATTCATCCACAAGCCTTCATTGAGGAAGTTAAGGTCAATGGCCAAATTATCTAAGGCTGGCCAGTCCGGTTGAAACTGAAAAACCGCATTACGTAGCGGGACATAGACCTGGAACTGACCCTCTTTATTTTTATAAGGAAAATCATGAGGATTACCGTTATATACCAGTGTCGCATTCTCTACCTGCCCCCCCTGTAGCGCCTCCGTCAGATAATCGGCCAGTTTCTCCCCCATAAGCGAGACCGGGAAGTAACGCCAGGCATCGGCGGCATTATACAGGCGGATGCCCGCCAGTATGTTCAGCCACGGCTGGGCTTGATTAAGCTGCGACGGATCTTTATTAGGCTGCATATAATAAAAACTGCCGTTGCCCCACAACGATTTAGCTTGGACATCCAGTTGATCACTCCACAGCGCCCAGCCTTTATCATCAATACGCCAGTTTAGCGCGCCACTCGCCTGGCTTACCTCCAACGGGGCGCGGAACATGTCACCATACGGCAATAGGCTGTTTTTAAGGTTGATGTTCAAACGCCCAAGACGTGCTGACCCACTCAACTCGCCATCGAGATTATTAACTCCGGGTAGTTGGCCCCAGTACTGCCAACTAACATCGTGCCATTTGGCTTGAAAACGGGTTGTCTCCAGTTGGCTGATAGGGATATCCAACGCCAGTGCATCGACATACCCTTGTGGTTGTAGATCTACCCAGCGGGCCAGCAGTTCTGGGGTAAAAGGTGACAGGGTGGGTAACAGTGGCCCAATCCGTTCCAACTGAAGATTGCTGGCTCGAATACGTAATTCCTGACGCTGCTCAGGGCCAAGAAATTGGGTATTCTCCGGCAGCCAAAGTGCCGACAAGCGCCCTTCCGGCCAGGCTTGACCATCGGTTTTTAGGTTCAGTACTGGCGCGTCAATTTGCCAACCATTGCCCTGGCGGCGGCCTTCCAGCACAAAATTATCGACAGATAATTGATGTGAATTACTGCCTACCGTCCAATTGGCCTGCCCCTGACTGAGCAGCACATTGCCCCGGTAAATTTCACCACTTTTAATGCTCAGCCAAGCCGCCAAACTGAATTCAGCATTATCCAGACCAGTATTATTCTGCAACCAACGGCTAATCCACGGCTTAAGGTCGATATTATCGGCCTGCATATATACCGTGCCATTATTCAGAATGCCCTGATTATCGTGCAGATCCATACGTACCTGCACCACACCATGCTGACCATTAATAGTCGATAGGCTAATTTGCCCTTCGGCACGATGACGGGTGCTAGAATTGAGCCAGGTGAGTTGTGGAATTTCCAGTTCAGCACGGGGGCCAGATGGCGTCAGAAACGAGATGCGGCTATTACGCAGATCAAAACGATCTAACTGGCGCAGGAAGATATTATAAAAATTACTGGTTTCAAGGTTACTGCCGTTATTCTGCTTCACATCCAGTGTAGTGTGCAGATCCAACTGCAACTGATAGAAGGTCAAATCACGGAATTGCCAACGCCAGTGCAGCAGTGACTGCCACACATCCAGTGCCAGCGTCACCCGTTGAATCTGCAAGTCAGCCTTCGGCATTTGGGCGCGAATATCGCGTAGTTCCAAAGCCGGACCAAACGTTTCCCATGTTCCCTGCATAAACCCGACGTCCAGTGGGATACCACTGACCGACTGGACCTTAGCCACAATTTGCGGCCGATACTCATTAATGAGAGGCAGCATCATGCGTAGCGTACTGACCAACAGCGCCACCACAACAATGATTGTGGCGCCTGTCGCAAACATTATTTTGGGCAGTCGCCTCACGCCTTTCTCCTTTCAATCCGCGGTGAGACCATTACGCTGCAAGGGCCACAGCGGAACCGTCTTAGAACCTTCGCCAACAACACAGGGAGGCTCTTACATCATCACCACGTCAAACTGTTCTTGGTTATACAGTGGCTCTATCTGAACTTTTACCTGCTTACCAACGAAGATTTCCACCTCGGCCAGTGCATGTGACTCTTCACCTTTCAGCGCCTCACCTACAGCCGGAGAAGCATAGACCAGGAAACGGTCAGAATCATAAGCATGGTGGACACGGACAATTTCACGCAAGATTTCGTAGCACACGGTCTCTACTGATTTTACAGTGCCACGGCCACGGCAGGTCGGGCATTCATGGCACAAAACATGTTCAATACTTTCACGCGTACGCTTACGCGTCATTTCGACTAAGCCTAGCTGAGAGAAACCGTTAATACTGGTTTTTACGCGATCTTTACTCAGTGCTTGTTCCAATGAATGCAATACCCGCCGGCGATGGTCTTCATTACTCATATCAATGAAATCAATAATGATAATCCCACCCAGATTACGCATCCGCAATTGGCGAGCGATGGCCTGAGTCGCTTCAATATTGGTATTGAAAATGGTTTCCTCAAGATTCCGATGCCCGACAAACGCCCCAGTGTTGATATCCACGGTCGTCATCGCTTCTGTCTGATCGATAATCAGATAACCACCTGATTTTAATTCAACTTTACGTTCCAGTGAACGCTGAATTTCATTCTCAACATCATAGAGATCGAAAATGGGTTGCTTCCCAGTGTACAGCTCCAGCTTGTCAGTCATTTCTGGAATATATTCACGGGTGAATTCCACCAGTAAATCGTAAGTCAATTTTGAGTCAACGCGGATTTTATCCAGCGCCGCACCAGCAAAATCACGCAATACGCGTTGCGCCAGCGCCATTTCACCATACAGCTTATATTTGGTGATATTACGCTTCTTACGCTCCTGAACTTTGGTCCACAAACGTTTAAGGAACGCGGCATCGGCAGATAGCTCTTCTTCACCAATCCCTTCAGCGGCAGTACGGATAATAAAGCCGCCCTGCTCATCACAATAAGTCGCAACCGTCTTTTTTAGGCGTTCGCGCTCTGCTTCGCTCTCAATCCGCTGGGAAACACCAACATGGGCAGCTCCTGGCATTAACACCAGATAGCGAGAAGGCAGGGTGATATCGGTCGTTAAACGTGCGCCTTTGGTACCCAAGGGATCTTTCACCACCTGTACCATTAAATCCTGCCCCTGACGGACCAGTTCAGCGATATCGCGTACATTGAAGTTTTTCTGTTCATCCCCGGCCACGCATTCGGTGTGGGGCATGATATCGGAAGCATGGAGGAAGGCGGCTTTATCCAGACCTATATCAACAAAAGCAGCTTGCATACCCGGTAAAACCCGGCTGACTCGCCCTTTATAAATATTGCCAACGATCCCTCTTTTGGCTTCACGCTCAATATGTATTTCTTGCAGGATGCCGCCATCAATATAAGCCACCCGAGTTTCAGACGGTGTAATATTGACCAGTAATTCAGCTGTCATGTATTCCTCTCACATTACGCTGCGCAATAAAATGGCTTAGTAATTCATGGGTTTCAACTAACGGCAGGCCCACCACTGCGTGATAACTGCCTGCAATGGCCCTGACGAAGCAACCACCTTTCCCCTGAATACCATAAGCGCCCGCCTTATCCATGGGTTCACCGGTAGCAATATAGTCACTGATTTCTAACTGAGATAACACGCGAAATGTCACATCTGTCACAACCATGGCCGATAACATGCTTTGCCGATCGGCCAACGCCACGGCTGTCATCACCTGATGCCGCTGGCCGGACAATGCACTCAGTATTTGTTGTGCATGTTCCTTATCCCGTGGTTTTTCTAAAACCTGCCCATTTAGCACCACAATGGTATCGGCACCCAATACCGGTAAATCCTGCGGTGCGACAACCACACCTGCCTGTGCTTTATCCTGCGCCAAACGCTGGACATACACCTGCGCACTCTCGCCGGGGTTACGCTGTTCTTCAACCTCGGTTTTCAATACCTCAAACGGTAAATCCAGCAGGGCCAGTAATTCACGGCGACGTGGAGAAGCAGAAGCAAGATACAGAGCCGTCATGGGCATTAAATCCTTATTGCACCGCAAATTGACGGCGAATTTTACGCATTAGCAGGAACAGCCATGGCCAGAGAATGCCGTTGACAACGCTACTCCAGAAAACTTCTGGGCGGAATGCGACATTAATCACCAAAAACTCAGACCAAAACACCACGACATCCATCGTCAGTGAAAGCAGCATGACGATAAGAGCCTGTTGCCACAATGCCATATTACGGAATAATTGGAACTTAAAGGCCACCAGATAGGCGACGATACTGAGTGCCAACGCCCGGACTCCCAGAGTCGATCCCAAAATAAGGTCCATAATCAGCCCCAGAATAAACCCCGTGCCAACATTCACCCGGTGTGGCAAGGCCATCACCCAATAAATGAGTACCAAGGCTAACCATGAGGGCCGAAACATATAGATCTGTTCAGGCCACGGCATAATTTGCAGCACCATAGCAATCAGGAATGATAGCCAGATAACCCAGCGACCATGACTACTGTAACGATTCACGGCGAAACTCCTGGAGTGACAACTGCGGGCGTGGATGCGGCAGGCGCAGGCGGCCCCATGGCATCAGCAGAAGGCAACACCTGAGACATCATCGGTGCCAGACGTTCATTCGCGACCCGGCGTACCTCATCCGGCGGCATGGGCATATCACCATTACGATCAGCGCCCCACAACAACAGTAGGTAACGTAAGCGTTGTAAATCTGCGGTTGGCCGAGCCTGAATAACCGTATAAGCGCGCTGGTTGTCGACTTTAACCGAAGAGACAACGGCAACAGGATAGCCTTCAGGGAAGCGCCCACCCAAGCCCGACGTCACCAACACATCGCCTACACGAATATCTGTATTGCTGGGCAAATGTTCCAATAATAAATCATCACTACAACCGCTACCGGCAGCAATAACCCGAATATCATTACGCAGCACCTGAATAGGCAGTGCATGGGAAGCATCGCAAATCAATAATACGCGGCTGGTAAATTTACTCACTGCCACAACTTGGCCTACGACACCGCGATCACTGATGACCGGTTGGCCCTCATAAACGCCGCTGTTCAAGCCTTTATCAATCACAACATGGTCACTATAAGGATCGGTCCCGCTGGACATGACCTGAGTCACCATTTTTTGCTCATCCTGACGCAAAGGAGAACCCAATAATTCCCGTAAACGGTTATTTTCCTGTTTGAACTGCCCCAGTAATTGGAGATCGGTATTTTTCAGTAACAGCTCTTGACGTAACGCACGATTCTCCAACTCCAATTGTTCACGAGTGGCTAGCGTATCAGAAACGTTGTCGAGAAGTTTACGTGGCCCATTGGCCAGAAAATAGAAAGGGCTAACTGCGGTGTCCATGTAAGTCCGTATTTTAACGAACGTACCCAACCGGCTATCAGCAATAACCAGTACAATGGCCGCAATAATGGCAAAGAAGAGTCGTAGTTGCAGGGATGGACCCCGACTAAAAATCGGCTTCATAAATTATGCGTATTCCTCGACGACAAGAGGAGACGCTAAATCGGGTGAGTATAAATACCTCCTCATTTGAAATTACAGCGGTGTTAGCGTTATTCATTCGCCCGAATCACTGACCTGAATCAGCTCATCGGGATTCGCTCACTTGCTGCAACCCCAATTAATTTTGGGTATAGACTCAACCGACCTAGATCTCTTCTTTGGCTGACTATTCTTCGCTGAACAAATCGCCGCCATGCATGTCGATCATTTCCAACGCTTTACCGCCACCACGTGCAACGCAGGTCAATGGATCTTCTGCGACCACGACGGGGATGCCGGTCTCTTCCATCAGAAGGCGGTCCAGGTTACGCAGTAATGCGCCACCACCGGTCAATACCATACCGCGCTCAGAGATGTCAGAAGCCAATTCTGGTGGGCACTGTTCCAGAGCCACCATAACCGCGCTCACAATACCTGTCAGCGGTTCTTGTAACGCTTCAAGGATCTCGTTGGAGTTCAGCGTAAAGCCACGTGGTACCCCCTCAGCAAGGTTACGACCACGCACTTCGATCTCCAGCACTTCGTCGCCCGGATAAGCAGAACCAATGCTGTGTTTGATACGTTCGGCTGTTGCCTCACCAATTAATGAACCGTAATTACGACGGACATAATTAATGATAGCTTCATCAAAGCGGTCACCACCGATACGCACAGAAGAAGAGTAAACCACCCCGTTTAGAGAGATGACGGCCACTTCTGTGGTACCGCCACCAATATCCACAACCATTGAACCGGTTGCTTCAGAAACAGGCAAGCCCGCGCCAATGGCCGCAGCCATTGGCTCTTCAATCAGGAACACCTCACGGGCACCTGCGCCCTGGGCAGATTCACGGATCGCACGGCGCTCAACCTGAGTAGCCCCGACCGGCACGCATACCAACACGCGCGGACTCGGACGCATGAAGCTGTTGCTGTGAACTTGCTTGATAAAGTGCTGCAGCATTTTTTCCGTGACAAAGAAATCGGCGATAACGCCGTCTTTCATTGGACGAATAGCCGCGATATTACCAGGAGTACGCCCCAGCATCTGTTTGGCATCATGGCCAACCGCTGCAACGCTCTTTGGTGAACCGGCACGATCCTGACGAATAGCCACCACTGAAGGCTCATTCAGTACAATGCCTTGTCCTTTAACATAAATAAGGGTATTGGCGGTACCCAAGTCGATGGACAAGTCGTTGGAAAACATGCCACGAAATTTCTTAAACATAACGAAAGGATAATCCTGCAAGCTGGGGGCGAAAAATAAAATCCGCCTACTTTACCAACCACACGAATCAGCGACAAGGCGCAAAAACGTCCTGACTCGGTGAAAAAGTAGCTGCGTCAGTCATATCTCGTTCCAGTCAAAATCTGTCTTGTTTGAAAAGGTTAAATAAATCCTCTGCACAACACAGATTTGCTAGCACGGCAGACGTAACACAGCACATAAAATCTAACATTTAACCTGATTCTCGTTGAAAGTAAGTGCACACCAACGATTCACGGTAATGACTGACACATTCTACGTTAATTTTTGCTCAACGATCAGGCTAACATGGCCCTATTACGAATATTTTTTCTTTCCGGAGTTTAATGGGGTCGGTGGAGCAAAGAAATTACCCTGCCCACCGTAAACGCCTTTCTCTTGCAGCGTTTGCCATTCTTCACGGGTACGAACTTCTGCCGCAAAAACTTTCGTCTGCGCCCCTGCACAGGCACCAGTCAGACTTTCCACAAATAACTGATTTTCATAGCGAAAATTAATGCTTCTTACCACGCCGGGATGAAGCTTTATCATTTCAACCTGCAAAGATTTAATATATGAGGTGCTGACAACCGTCAATCCAGCCTGTGATGCCATCACTTTGCAGCCTAGGCCACGCAATAAACGGACCATTTGGCGGATTTCTTCGATATGTTGACACACATCTGCCTCTGCAAGTTCAAAGATAATTCGCATTCGGTCAGATTTTTTGCACTGTAATAGCGTGTCACGCAACCAGCGCTGGAAAGGACGATGTAATAATGAATCAACGCTGATAGAAAATGCCAGTGTTTCATCCGGCCATAAAGATAATAAAGGAATTATCTTATCAATCTTTTGCCTATCATAACGTTCACCCAATCCGAGCAATTGCACCAATGGCATAAATTCGGCCGCCAGTAGTTCCTGCTTACCATCATATATGCGGCTAATTATTTCACGGTGGCTTATCTTGCCATCCACAGTAATAACCGGTTTTTGATAAAGCCTTGGGCCTCCGCTCGCCAGAGTCTGTTCCAGCAATGTGCGCCATTTAACACTGCCACGCCCACGCTCCGGTACCTGAGTATCGTACACATACCAACCGTTCCCACCATACAGCGCCGCATTTTTGGTCGCCTGCCCTGCATTGTCCATAATTTGTTCGGCTGACTCACCACTACGGTAAGCCACGATGCCAATATGTAACAGTGATTCGCGATCTATAATATGAGGCTCCGGTAATGTTCTCACCGCATTCACCAATTGTGCGGCCATCACATCGGCATCTTTCAACGTTTTGTGGGGCAGTAATATCGCGATGTCACTATTAAGGTAGCGGGCCAGGAGTGCGGAGGGATAGCGGGCCACAAAAGTTGACAGTAGGTTAACCAGTGACCCCATCAGTTCCTGTACTTGCTGGTGATCGTGGGTTTCATTTAAGGCTTCAAAATCGGGCAGTTGCACCATCATGACCACACCGTGCGCACCGGTCTCTTCAAGTTGCGTGGTCAGTTGGTTATCAAAAAACTGGCGGTTACTGAGGCCAGTCTGAGCATCTTGAGCCGCAAACGTGCGGATTAACGTATCTACCCGATTGCGTTCTGCCCGCACCTCCATCAGCTCAGATAATAAATGGTCAATAGCCCTGCTGGCACAAGGTGGCCATTCGTAATCCTCGCTGCGCACCGCATGCTCACGTTCACCACTGAGAATACGCCTTGCCCGCCGTTCAAGTTTTTCCTGCCCGACGGTCTGGTCACGTAGCCAGCGAAAACTCAACAACAACGTTAACGCAATGACCACCACCACCAGCGATAAAATGGCCGCGGCATAAATAGAACGGGCATAGCTGCCCAGCGGGTCAATATAGTTGAAATGCATATCCGTCCCTGGTTGATGCAACAGAGGCAATACCATCTGGCGGTAGCTACTGTTGCTGTTCCAAGGCGTATAAACCGCTGGAGTATGGAGTTGATAGAGGGTACTAGTGCTATTTTTGATACTGACATCTACCACACCAAGGGCCTGCATCATCAGTGGCAGCCATTCACGTTTTTTATTGATGGGTTGCAGTAGCAGTGACTGATCGTAAGCGGTCACAATACTTTGGAGCCGTTGCTCCATCTTCTTCTGGCATAAATAGAAGAAGCTGATCGTGCTGCCCAGTAAGACTAAACACATAGCCAATACGACCAGCAGCGTCATAAACGCAGAAAGTTTGGTTGTAAATCGCATTACTTAGCCTTGCCTAGTGCAATTAAATGAATAGAGTCCCTCAAATTCATGGGGGCAAGTACTATATGACAAAAAGAACCCGTAACGCTGATTTTTTACTGCAGAATACGACAAATACACAATAATTTAGTCCTTTTCCCTGACGTTCAGCCTATCCCTCTAATAAGCATAGCCCCTGATAATCACTAACAGCATGATTTTTGTCCCCGATCAGCCTAGAAATTTGCTGTAACCGCTATATTGGCTCACCCTTAACACAGGTTTTTTATTTCTGTCTTTTCACCATTGATACCCAACGTTATTGACATTGCAGCAAACGAATCACCAATCGGCAGAGTAGCGAGAGCGGCTGACACGGCGGCAAAGTTAAGTAAGAAGGGGTCAGACTGCTGACAAACCCCGATGACGCGATCTTGAACGGTGAGGATAGGCAGAGGAGTAAAGCGTCCGCGCCAAGGATGGCGCGGCTCGAGCCTACATGGATGTATTTACGGCGTCTTTACGATCTGCCTGTTCTCTCCGTCGCGGGCACTTTGTCAATAACCTCGGTAATTAGGGAGCACGACATGCGAGCACTGATACTTGAGCAAATTGAAGGACGCACCACCGCAGAAGTACGCCAAATTTCGTCCTCACAACTGCCTGCTGGTAATGTCACTGTAGACGTCAATTGGTCCAGCCTGAATTATAAAGATGCATTGGCGATTACGGGTCAGGGGAAGATTATCCGCCAATTTCCTATGGTACCGGGTATTGATTTCGCCGGAACAGTACACAGCAGCGAAGATCCACGTTTTCATATCGGCCAATCGGTCTTGTTAACCGGTTGGGGGGTAGGCGAAAACCATTGGGGAGGACTCGCCGAGCAAGCACGAGTGAATGGCGATTGGCTAGTCCCCATGCCAGACGGGCTAGATGCACGTAAAGCGATGATCATTGGTACCGCAGGTTTTACCGCCATGCTGTGCGTCATGGCACTGGAAGACGGTGGCGTGACCCCAAAAAGCGGTGAAGTGGTGGTAACCGGGGCCAGTGGTGGCGTTGGTAGCACGGCAATTGCCTTACTTTCAGCGTTAGGCTACCAGATTGTCGCTATTTCTGGCCGTGACAGTAACAGTGACTATCTAAAGAGCCTGGGCGCACATAGGATATTACCGCGCAGTGATTATCTTGATGCTTCACGGCCACTGGAAAAACAGCTATGGGCAGGAGCGATTGATACCGTGGGTGATAGCATGTTGGCCAAAATACTGGCCCAGATGAATTATAACGGTGCCGTCGCAGCATGCGGCCTGGCGGGAGGTTATAATCTGCCAACCACCGTCATGCCATTTATTCTGCGTAATATTCGCCTACAGGGCGTGGATTCAGTGATGACGCCACCTCCTCGCCGCCTGCAAACCTGGCAGCGATTACAGAAAATTTTGCCTGAAAGTTTCTATCAGCAAGCATCACAAGCCATCACGCTGGCTGATACACCCACCATTGCGGCCAGGTTACTGGCAAATGAAGTCACCGGGCGTACCTTAGTCAAAGTCCGCTGATTTGTCCTTATTCACTGGCGGCACTCACTTCCACTAATTAATCGTTACAGCAACCACCGAGATAAGTTTCACACTTGCCTCGGTGGTTGAAATTTCATATTTTTCTTAGAACCTTCGCACTTGTTCCTATTTGCCACCATGATTAACTACATCAGAGGCAACTGTTCGATGGAGTCATTGCTATGCAAAACACGTTTACTCATGCTAAGAACAACACTCATGCTAAAAACAACTGTTCTCAGACGAAAAGCAATGCAGTAAGTCTCAAGAAGCCACGTAAACTGACTGAGGCAGACGTCACGCCAGAGAGTATTTTTTATCAACGACGTAAGGTGTTGCAGGCTCTGGGGATCACCGCAGCCACATTGGCTCTGCCAGCATCAGCACAAGCCGACTTACTGGCTTGGTTTAAAGGTAACGAGCCGCCCAAAGCGCCCTCAGGTCAACCATTGACGTTCACCCCATCAGCCGCTTACCACCCAGACTTGGCTTTAACGCCAGAAGACAAAGTGACTGGGTACAATAATTTCTATGAGTTTGGGTTGGATAAAGCTGATCCCGCCGCGAATGCTGGCACACTGAAAACAGAAGGCTGGCAGATTAAGATTGACGGCGATGTCGTTAAGCCCATGACGCTGGATATGGATTATCTGATGAAACGCTTTCCCCTTGAAGAGCGTATCTATCGCCTACGCTGCGTCGAAGCGTGGTCTATGGTCGTACCATGGATCGGTTTTGAGTTAGGGAAACTGCTGAAATTAGCAGAGCCGACCAGTAATGCCCGCTATGTGGCGTTCCAAACATTGTATGCCCCAGATCAAATGCCCGGGCAGAAAAACCGCTTTATTGGTGGGGGGCTGGACTACCCCTATGTCGAAGGGCTGCGGTTAGATGAAGCTATGCACCCACTGGCCTTTATGGTTGTTGGCGTGTATGGCAAAACCCTACCACCGCAAAATGGTGCACCGCTACGGCTCATGACACCGTGGAAATATGGCTTTAAGAGCATTAAGTCCATCGTGCATATTCGCCTGACACATGAGCAGCCGCCAACCACCTGGAATTTGAGCGCCCCCAACGAATATGGCTTTTATGCCAATGTGAACCCGCACGTCGATCATCCCCGCTGGTCACAGGCCACCGAGCGCGTTATCGGTTCTGGCGGTATTCTGGATGTAAAACGCCAGCCCACCTTGTTATTTAACGGCTATGCTGACCAAGTGGCATCGCTATATCGTGGTTTAGATTTACGGAAGAATTTCTAATGCGGCTCAGTTTACGACACATCACATGGCTAAAAATCGCCATTTGGCTGGCGGCAGCATTACCGCTTCTGTGGCTCGTATTATCGATCGATCTGGGGAGGCTAAGTGCTGATCCCGCCAAAGATATTCAACATTTTACCGGGCGTATGGCCCTTAAATTACTTTTGGCAACCTTAGTGGTCTCGCCATTGGCTCGCTACAGTAAACAACCGTTGTTACTGCGCTGTCGCCGCTTATTAGGCCTATGGTGTTTTGCTTGGGGAACACTACATTTACTCAGCTACTCGATATTGGAACTGGGGCTGAGTAATATTGGCCTGTTGGGGCGTGAGTTGATTAACCGCCCTTATCTGACATTGGGCATTATCAGTTGGCTGGTGTTACTGGCGCTGGCACTCACCTCCACCCGGTGGGCACAACGAAAAATGGGACCGCTCTGGCAAAAACTACATAATTGGGTGTATGTTGTCGCCATTTTAGCCCCTATTCATTATCTTTGGTCAGTGAAAACACTCTCACCCTGGCCCATTATCTATGCGGTGATAGCAGCGCTATTACTGTTACTACGTTATAAATTACTGCTACCGCGTTATAAAAAATTTCGTCAATGGTTCCGCTAAAAGCCCGAACTGTTTATTACATCTACCCTGCAACATCCCGTGTGCAGGGTAGAAATCGATGAGTGAACGCACAGTTCGCTATTTTTTTTATTGAATATCTTCGCTGATAAGACCAGTATTTAGCTGCTAATTGCTACGATATCATTATAATGCCCAACCTTAGTGCCGATCGCTGTGTCAATTTCGTCGTAAAAAGGTGACAAATCGGTAGCAGCAGGTTATTTTTTACGATGATGGACTAATTGCCGGAGATACCAGCACAATGTCGGATAAGTTTCACATTTTGCTTCTGAATGGCCCTAACTTGAATCTGCTTGGAACGCGTGAACCAGAAAAGTATGGTTACACCACGCTGGCTGAAATTGTCAGTCAGTTAGAGATTCAGGCTCAGGGAATGGATGTCGCGCTTTCCCATTTGCAGTCAAATGCAGAACATGCGCTGATCGATAGAATTCACCAGGCACGGGGTAATACCGATTTTATCCTGATTAACCCCGCAGCGTTTACGCATACCAGCGTGGCACTGCGTGATGCGTTGCTAGGCGTGCAGATCCCATTTATCGAGATCCACTTGTCTAACGTGCATGCCAGGGAGCCTTTCCGTCATCATTCATATCTCTCCGACATCGCGGTTGGCGTAATCTGCGGACTTGGCGCAGATGGCTACAACTTTGCTTTACAGGCAGCGGTAAATCGCTTGTCAAAACCCAACTAATTGCAACACGAAAAGAGTACGGAATCACACTTATGGATATTCGTAAGATTAAGAAACTGATCGAACTGGTTGAAGAGTCTGGTATTTCAGAGCTGGAAATCTCAGAAGGCGAAGAGTCAGTACGTATCAGTCGTGCTCCTGCCGCACCGAACTACCCAATGATGCAACAGCCTTATGCTTTTGCGGCACCACAACAGCAGCCAGCGCTGGCAGCCGCTGTCGCCCCAGCACCAGTTGCTGAAGCCGCACCGGCAGCGATAAGTGGTCATATCGTACGTTCTCCAATGGTCGGTACGTTCTACCGCACCCCTAGCCCAGATGCCAAAGCCTTCGTTGAAGTCGGTCAGAAAGTTTCTGTTGGTGATACTCTTTGCATCGTTGAAGCGATGAAAATGATGAACCAAATCGAAGCAGATAAATCCGGTACTGTAAAAGCCATTCTGGTTGAAAACGGCCAACCGGTTGAATTCGACGAGCCTCTTGTCATCATCGAATAACGAGGCGTTCCATGCTTGATAAAATCGTAATCGCTAACCGCGGTGAGATTGCGCTGCGTATCCTACGGGCTTGTAAGGAGCTGGGGATCAAGACTGTCGCCGTTCACTCTGTTGCGGATCGTGACCTGAAACACGTATTACTGGCTGACGAGACTGTTTGTATTGGTCCCGCGCCTTCAGTTAAAAGCTATCTGAACATCCCGGCAATCATTTCGGCTGCTGAGATCACCGGCGCGGTGGCTGTTCACCCCGGCTATGGTTTCCTGTCTGAAAATGCTGATTTTGCCGAACAGGTAGAACGTTCTGGTTTCATTTTCATTGGCCCACGAGCCGAAACCATTCGCCTGATGGGCGATAAAGTTTCCGCGATCAGCGCAATGAAGAAAGCCGGTGTGCCATGCGTACCCGGTTCTGATGGCCCATTAAGCGACGACACAGCTAAGAACAAAGCCTTTGCCAAACGTATCGGTTATCCGGTCATTATCAAGGCATCTGGCGGCGGCGGTGGCCGTGGTATGCGTGTGGTTCGTCACGACAAGGATCTGGAAGAATCCATTAACATGACCCGTGCGGAAGCGAAAGCTGCTTTCAATAACGATATGGTTTATATGGAGAAATACCTTGAGAACCCACGCCATATCGAGGTTCAGATTTTGGCTGATGGTCAGGGTAATGCTATCTATCTGGCCGAGCGCGACTGTTCTATGCAGCGCCGCCACCAAAAAGTGGTTGAAGAAGCACCTGCACCGGGTATCACCAGCGAAATGCGCCGTTATATCGGTGAACGCTGCGCGAAAGCCTGTATGGAAATCGGTTATCGCGGTGCCGGTACCTTTGAGTTCTTGTATGAAAACGGTGAGTTCTATTTCATTGAAATGAACACCCGTATTCAGGTTGAACACACGGTTACCGAAATGATCACCGGTATTGACTTGATCAAAGAGCAGCTACGTATCGCGGCTGGCCAACCTCTCTCCATCAAACAAGATGAAGTGAAAGTGCATGGCCACGCCATTGAATGCCGTATTAACGCCGAAGATCCAAATACCTTCTTGCCAAGTCCGGGTAAAATTACCCGCTTCCATGCGCCGGGTGGTTTCGGTGTTCGTTGGGAATCTCATATTTACGCAGGCTATACTGTGCCTCCGTATTATGACTCCATGATTGGTAAGCTGATCACTTACGGTGAAAACCGTGATGTGGCGATTGCTCGAATGAAAAATGCCTTGGCAGAGCTCATTATCGATGGCATCAAAACCAACGTTGAGTTACAGCAACGCATTATGAATGACGAGAACTTCCAGCACGGTGGGACTAATATCCACTATCTGGAGAAAAAACTCGGGTTGCAAGAAACCTGATATTTCGCCTTTCGTACATCATTTTAGCTGTTATAGCAGGTCCAGTTAATTGAGTTGCCCCCCAAATATTGGATAACAACCCGATATTTGGAGGGGCAGTTTTTTATGGCATAAACTGAAGTTAAAAAGCCTGAATTCTGTAGAGTGCGGAATTCAGGCCTTGATGGCTACTTAATTTAAACAACCCAAAATCTTGTTAATTTAAACAGCCGAATATCTTACCGTCAGTTTATTTAAGCTGAAAGTTTTTAATTTGCTCTTGACATGCATCGGAAAAAATTTTCCTTTCCATTTTCATCGTATGAGACCATTGCGCCTCCGCCTTGTGGGCATCTATCTAAATGCCAGTTAATGCCAGATGCATATACTGGAGCGATGGAAGCACTGGCACAGACTAATAGAAGAGAGGCAACGATTTTTTTCATGGGTAAATTCCTATAAAATTTTAAGTTAATGTTTATATTGATAAAAGTAATTTATCAGTAGTAAATACAGTTATTTTTACAATGTAATTTCCTACCACCAAAACAATATTAAAAAGAACAAATCCAATCAATTAAATTTATTATTTTTTCATGTTATTAATGATTAATAATCATGCCATCAGTTGGTCTAATACTTGAATTGTTTTTCCCAATTTCATATATAACAAAGGCCAAAAATAAACAGCGTCAATGAAAAATATATTTTAGGAAAAAGTTATAATAAAAATTCAACATTAAATATATAAAATAATATTTATTACAGATAATATCGGTTATTCCGTGGAGTGAGTATTAAAAGCAGTATTATTAATATACTCATGCTTAACAAAATAGTGCCTGTGCTATTGTCGTCAGGAACCAGCCGTCTCCAAACTGACTGAAAACAACATTTGAATTTCCAAGGTGATTGAGACAAGAAAATAGATGGCCTTAGAATATTTTATCTAAACCGTTAGCTTCAGCTAAACAATGGGCTGTTTATGAAATATCATTCCGACCGGTTTTTTCTTTTCTGCAACGGATATACCCAAAGCAAGACAGTAAATGAACAAGTCCCGATGAGTTGATTCGGGTGGGTGAGTACCACTAACAACGCTGTAGCGCCAAATACGAAAAGGTTACCCAATGGAGTTGGTGTTACAGCCAGGCAGCAAACGAATACATCCCGATGAGCTTACTCAAGTAAGTGATTCGGGTGGGTGAGTGCCGCTAACAACGCTGTAGCGCCAAATACGAAAAGGTTACCCAATGGAGTTGGTGTTACAGCCAGGCAGCAAAAAAATACATCCCGATGAGCTTACTCAAGTAAGCGATTCGGGTGGGTGAGTGCCGCTAACAACGCTGTAGCGCCAAATACGAAGGGTATGGGGAGAACATATGGAAACAAGGTTCCTACAGGCAAACAAAGAAGCACGCTGGGCCTTTGGCCTAACACTGGCCTACCTTGCTGGGTGGATAATAACCGCTTACTTACCGGGTAATCTTCCCGGAATAAGCGGCCTACCTGCCTGGTTTGAAGCAGCCTGTATTGCATTACCACTCCTGTTTATTGTGCTGTGTATTCTGATGGTACGGCTGATATTCCGCGATATCCCACTGGAGGATGACGATGCAAACTGATGTCGTTCTGCCATTAGTCGGCTATCTGGTGTTGGTCTTTGGCCTATCTATTTATGCTTATACTCGCCGCCAAACCGGGAATTTTCTCAACGAATATTTTATCGGCAACCGTTCGATGGGTGGTTTCGTACTGGCGATGACCCTGACCGCCACCTATATCAGCGCCAGTTCGTTTATTGGTGGACCAGGTGCCGCTTATAAATACGGCCTTGGCTGGGTTCTGCTGGCGATGATCCAATTGCCTGCGGTCTGGCTTTCCCTCGGTGTCCTAGGTAAGAAGTTTGCCATTCTGGCACGTCGCTATAATGCCGTGACCCTCAACGATATGTTGTATGCCCGCTATCAGAGCCGTTTACTGGTGTGGCTAGCCAGCCTCAGCCTGCTGGTGGCCTTTGTCGGTGCCATGACCGTGCAATTTATTGGTGGCGCACGGTTGTTGGAAACGGCGGCAGGTGTCCCTTACGACACTGGCTTATTAATTTTTGGTATCAGTATCGCTCTGTACACCTCATTTGGTGGATTCCGGGCCAGTGTACTGAATGATGCCCTACAAGGGCTGGTCATGCTGGTCGGGACCATTTTGCTGTTAGTCGCCGTGATCCACGCGGCAGGTGGCCTACATAAAGCCGTCGAGACGCTGCAACATATCGATCCGGCGCTGGTTTCCCCGCAAGGTGGCGATCAGATCCTCGACGTGCCGTTTATGGCTTCGTTCTGGATCCTGGTGTGCTTTGGGGTGATCGGTCTGCCACACACCGCCGTACGTTGTATTTCGTATCGTGACAGTAAAGCCGTACATCGCGGTATTATCCTCGGCACCATCGTGGTGGCGATCCTGATGTTCGGAATGCATCTGGCCGGCGCGCTGGGGCGGGCGGTGTTACCTGATCTGAAAATTCCAGATCAAGTGATCCCGACACTAATGATCACCGTGCTACCTCCGTTTGCCGCGGGGATCTTCCTGGCAGCCCCCATGGCGGCGATCATGTCGACCATCAATGCTCAGTTACTGCAATCTTCTGCTACCATTGTGAAAGATTTGTATCTCAATCTGCGGCCAGCAGAGTTAAAGAATGAGCGCAAGCTAGCGCGTATCTCCAGCTTATCCACACTCATCCTTGGGCTGTTATTGCTCTTGGCCGCCTGGCGACCACCTGAAATGATTATCTGGTTGAACCTACTGGCCTTTGGCGGACTGGAAGCGGTATTCCTCTGGCCATTGGTGCTGGGGTTATACTGGGAGCGGGCCAATGCCCACGGCGCCCTTAGCTCAATGATCGTCGGTGCGGTATGCTATACGGTATTAGCCAGCTTCGACATAAAGATAGCCGGCCTGCACCCCATTGTGCCGTCACTTGCGCTTAATCTGTTGGCGTTTTATATCGGTAATCTATTTGGTGACAGAGCGCGGGTACGACAACCCGCCATCGTCAGTGCCGATTAAAATCACTATTATTATATCAACACATCAGCCGGTATCGTGGTTATGGCCCCGATACCGGCACTTGAGAGAATTGCTATGCCTTGGATCCAACTAAAATTAAACACCACCGGCAACCAAGCCGAATCCCTAGGGGACGTTCTGGTGGAAAGTGGTGCTGTGTCGGTCACTTTTCAGGACACCCACGATAATCCGGTCTTCGAGCCACTGCCAGGTGAAACCCGTCTGTGGGGCGATACCGATGTCATTGGTCTGTATGATGCAGAAACCGATATGGCTGAAGTGGTCGCTATGTTGGAATGCCACCCGCAGATCGGCAAAGGCTTTATCCATAAAATTGAACAGTTGGAAGATAAAGATTGGGAGCGTGAATGGATGGATAACTTCCATCCGATGCGTTTTGGTGAGCGCCTGTGGATCTGCCCAAGCTGGCGTGATGTGCCAGATCCAACGGCAGTTAACGTTATGCTCGACCCCGGCTTAGCCTTTGGTACGGGTACCCACCCTACCACAGCATTGTGCCTCCAATGGCTGGATAGCCTCGATCTCAATGGTAAAACCCTCATCGACTTCGGTTGTGGCTCTGGCATCCTGGCGATTGCCGCGCTAAAACTCGGTGCAGCGCGCGCTATTGGCATTGATATCGATCCGCAGGCCATTCAAGCCAGTCGCGATAACGCGCAGCGTAACGGCGTTTCAGAGCGTTTGGAGCTGTATCTGGCAAAAGACCAGCCCACAGAACTATCTGCTGATGTGGTCGTGGCTAATATTCTGGCAGGCCCATTACGGGAACTGGCCCCCCTGATTAGCGTCTTACCGACGACGGGCGGCCATCTTGGGTTGTCTGGGGTATTGGCAACGCAAGCGGCGGGAGTCGCACAGGCCTATGAGGATAAATTCATCCTCGACCCGGTCGCCGAGAAAGAAGAATGGTGCCGCATCACCGGTATCAAAAAATAATTTTGCTTTAACTCACGACACACCCAAAATATTTGGTGTCACCGCCAGACGCACACGGACTTGAGTCCGTGTGCGTCACTATTAACCTTTCAACGCCAGCCACCTTTCATCATCAACAATATTTCTGTATCGATAATATTTCAGTATCAACAGCATCGCACCGTCAGGTGAGAACGGCATACCCATGATTTTACTATGGAATAACGATAGGGTTTCTGGCTTTTAGCCGCCCTTTATCTCATATTCTTTTTAATTGCAACGAGATGTGTGACAGATATATTTCTACTCTTTATCTTTGATTTGATGAATAAAACAGCACTATCGACCCTGTTTTTGATACTTTCCCAGTTGATAATTATGTTGTTTGACAGAAAATACCAAAGCGCACAATTCAACCAGATAAGCGTAACGTGATGTTATTTATAATTAAATATCTAAAAATACAACGTTAGCCTATTATTCATTGCTATTTTTTCATCAATTGGTCAAAGTTTGGCCTTTCATCTGGGCGCAAAAATGCGTAATATACGCGCCCTTACGGACACAGTGTGGTCATTCTTTGTCTATGCGTATTGGACACTTCCAGCTTACAAATTGCCTGATTGCCGCCCCGATGGCGGGCATCACAGATCGCCCCTTCAGAGCGCTATGTCATGGTATGGGGGCTGGGATGGCTGTATCTGAAATGCTCTCCTCTAATCCAGAGGTTTGGCGAACGGATAAGTCGCGTTTACGCATGGTCCATATTGATGAACCCGGGATTCGTAACGTGCAAATTGCCGGTAACGATCCAGATGAGATGGCAGCAGCCGCCAAAATCAATGTGGCGAGTGGTGCCCAAATCATCGATATCAATATGGGGTGTCCGGCCAAGAAAGTGAACCGCAAGCTGGCGGGTTCTGCATTATTGCAGCATCCTGATCTGGTCAAACAGATCCTCTCCGCAGTGGTTAATGCGGTAGATGTGCCGGTGACGTTGAAGATCCGGACGGGTTGGTCACCAGAACACCGTAACTGTATAGAAATTGCCCAACTGGCCGAAAATTGTGGTATACAAGCCCTGACGATTCATGGCCGAACCCGTTCTTGCCTGTTTAATGGTGAGGCGGAATACGACAGTATTCGAGCAGTTAAGCAGACTGTTTCCATTCCCGTTATCGCGAATGGTGACATCACTGACCCGCATAAAGCCAGAGCGGTACTCGACTACACTGGAGCAGATGCTCTGATGATAGGCCGTGCCGCTCAGGGAAGACCGTGGATCTTCCGGGAAATCCAGCATTATCTGGACACTGGGGAACTGCTGCCACCGATGCCACTTGGCGAAGTGCAGCGTTTGTTAGACGGGCATATACGGGAATTGCACGACTTTTATGGTCCAGGCAAGGGATTTCGTATTGCACGTAAGCACGTCTCTTGGTATCTCCAAGAGCACGCCCCTAACGACCAGTTTCGGCGCACATTCAACGCCATTGAGGATGCCAGCGAACAGCTGGAGGCGTTGGAGGCATATTTCGAAAATCTTGCGTAAACAGAAAAAAGAGCTGACAGAACTATGTTCGAACAACGCGTAAATTCTGACGTACTGACCGTTGCAACCGTAAACTCACAGGACCAGGTAACTCAAAAGCCTTTGCGTGACTCGGTTAAACAAGCACTGAAGAACTATTTTGCTCAACTGAATGGTCAAGATGTAAGTGACCTGTATGAGTTGGTACTGGCTGAAGTTGAACAGCCATTGTTGGACATGGTGATGCAATACACCCGTGGCAACCAAACCCGTGCAGCCCTGATGATGGGCATCAACCGCGGTACGCTGCGTAAGAAATTGAAAAAATACGGCATGAACTGATACTAGTCAGTTAAGGTGTTGTTTAAAAAGGCGTTATCCTTAATTGGTTAGCGCCTTTTTTATTATTCGTGATGCAGCACGTGATACACGGTGCTTTGTATACTCAAGATATCAGCAACAAAAACCCATCACTTCACCCAAAAAAACCAATTTTTTAATGGTTATGCGTCTAGTAATTGTAAGGAACAGTCACAGAATTTATGGAGCTATGGCTCCTTGTTGATCAACAGCCGGTACATCTCGGTATGGTCCGTCATTGGTGTTGCACGCCGAGAAACTTCATTCCAAACATCGACACAGTGCGTGCCCAGTTTCATTGGGTAATTAAGCCGTTGTGCCAAATTACGTGCGATATGCAGGTCTTTATTCATCAATTGCAGCGCAAAGCCGGAGGCATACGAGCCGTTCAGCATAAATTGGCGCACTGTGCTTTCTGAAGTATTACTCCGGCCAGTGGAGGTATTGAGCACATCGGTCATCACCTCGGGTTCGATCCCAAACCGTTGGGCAATATGCAGTGCTTCGATTGTCGCCAACAGCCCCGTCGCTGATACATAATTATTCAATGCCTTGGCCGCATGGCCACTCCCCGCAGGGCCAACAAACAGGATCTGTTCCCCCATTGCAGCCAAAGCGGTATAACAAGATTTAAGTACCCTATCCTCGCCCCCAGTCAGGATCGATAATGTCCCGCTCTGGGCTTTTTTTACTCCACCAGAGACGGGGGCATCCAGATAATCCAGTTCCCATACAGCCAGCAAGATCGCCAGACGACGTGAGCGTTCAGGATCGGAGGAACTCATGTCGATCACCACTGCCGCTTTAGATAGCTGTGCAACCCATCCCGATATCCCGTCACTTCCCAGCAATGCCTGTTCAACAGCCTCAGAGTTGGGCAACATGGTGATCAATGCATCTAAAGATGCCGCATTATCTACCGTGAGTGGTTCAGCGTTGAGTTCTGCCGTCAGTATTTGCACCTTGGTGATATCTGCATCACAGAGATACAGCTCAAAACCCGCCTTTACCAGGCGCTGCACCATAGGGGTTCCCATCTTCCCCAAACCAATAAAACCAATACGTTGCGGTTGTTTCATCTGACCCCCTTAATCGTTATTGGTCGCCAGAGCACTCGCTTAATCCGTTCGGCTGAAATACATTTCACGTCCATTGAGTGAGGGGAGCAACATCAACCTGAGCGATCCATGCGGCCGTTTCCGGCGTACCCGCAGGGTAACGTTGCAACACCATCGGATCATGTCCGGGAATAATATGGTCGAATGAATCGGCCCAGCGATAGAGCATGTTGTAGCCTTCCAAGACATCGCCAACGTTATAAAGGATTGGATAAGGCCGGCGTTGCTGAATATTGGCGTAGAAATGCGTGGCATCCGATGCCAAGTTGGCTCAGACCGTCTTCAATGCAATGCGTGATTGTCCGGCCACGCTGACGGGCCATGGCAGCATCAAATCCGGTATCAACCATAATCGTGCGTGTAGCCCCTACGATAGCCCAGACAAAATAGCCAATCGGCATCGGCCCGTCGTGTGGGTCACCACCAAGAAAGTTATCACGGGCTAGCCGGTGGTGATGAGCGTATTTGATAGCAAAAATCCGGGCATTATCATTGGATGCAGGCATCGGTCGTTCTCCATGTCAAACGACCGATGCCTGCCAATGCGGGTAATATTCACCGATAACGCTTTACAGCCACGTCTTCACATCCACCTATAGCCATAGGTTTGGTTAAAAAATAACCTATGATGATATAATCAACCAATAATATAAAAAGTGATATGACCCACATATTCAGCCACATTTGAGGGGGGATAAGCGACGGGGGGACCTCAGGGAGTCGCTTCCGTTTTCGTGTATCAGCCCCACATTAAGTGAGCCAATGGGCTCCCCCCGACCTTTGTGGTCTCAATGAATTAAGTATCAACATGATATTTATCTCTTCAGATTAACTGCAATCACGCTATAGTCATTATTAACAGCTATCTATACCCCAAATAATTCGAGTTGCAGGAAGACAGCCAATGCACAGGCGACTTGAAATATGACGGATATATAAGCTGAATGAATTCTGACTTGCACTGAGGATAGGGGTTGATTATGAATAAGCTGGTCATTGCCGTAGCACTTGCCACCACCGTATTAAGTGGGTGTGCCAATAACACTGCGTCTGGTGATACTTTTACTGCCTCTCAGGCACGACAAGTACAGACCGTCACTTACGGCTCGATAGTTTCTGCCCGCCCGGTCACCATTCAGGGCGGTAATAATAATAATGTTGCCGGTGCCATTGGTGGTGCCGTGGTGGGTGGATTCCTGGGGAATACTATCGGCGGTGGCCGTGGTAATAGTTTGGCAACTGCTGGTGGTGCCGTTGCGGGTGGCGTAGCAGGCCAGGGTATCCAGAGTGCGATGAACCGCAGTGAAGGTGTTCAACTGGAAATTCGCCGTGATGATGGCAGCAATATCGTTGTCGTACAGGCTCAGGGGCCCACCCGTTTCAGTGCTGGCCAACGTGTGATGATCGCCAGTGACCGTAGCGGTACCGTAACCGTTTCTCCGCGCTAAACGTAGTCACCGGGAGCACGTGGATCCCGGCCGCCAGTCCGTAGGCTGATAGTCATGCCTACGTGCTGGCTATCAACTTACAGACTGATTTTCTACGTACTGCCTCTCCGCCTACGCTCTGGTTTTCAACATACAAACGGCCTTTCTCGTGATCAATGGCGATTACGTACCAACTGATATCGGCGGGTCAAATACTCAAGAGGCACGCTCCAAACGTGTACCAACCGTGAGAAGGGGAATAGCACAAATAAGGTCAATCCTAACACGATATGTAGTTTGAAGACCCATGCCACATCGGTCAGATAGGCTGATGCACCGGTACGGAAAGTGGCAATTGATTGCGCCCAACCGACCAACTTCATCATCTCGCTACCATCCATATGCTGCGCTGAGAACGGGATACTCAGTAACCCCAAGCTGACCTGTACAAGCAGTAACACCAGGATCACGATATCCGCAGTCGTACTGGTCGCCCTGATCCGTGGGTTGGTCAACCTTCTGCGCAACAGCATTGCCCCGCCGATCAACACCATGACACCGCAGGCCCCCCCAGCAAACATCGCCAGTTTTTGTTTTACGTCTATCGGTAAGAAGGATTCGTACATCCAGTGTGGGGTCAACATCCCCAATACATGACCAAAGAATATCCCCAAGATCCCTATGTGGAATAAATTCGACGCCAATCGCACGCCTTTTTTATCCAACATCTGGCTGGAACCTGCCCGCCAGCTATATTGACCGTAATCGTAGCGTAGCCAGCTTCCTAACAGGAAAATCACTAATGCCAGATAAGGATAAATATCAAAAAAGAATTGATGTAGGAAGATCATAAACTGGCTCCTTTGTTATCCGCTAACCCACGGGATACAACGGCTTGCTTTGCCTCTGATGCGGACTGGACACTGAGATATTGCGGCAACACGGCACCGGAAAAGCGTTTTTGATGCGTGCTTTGCTGAGTGGATGAACAATTTTGCTGAGCCGTTGAACAGCCCTCTGCACCAAGGAATTTCACCTGCTCCTCTTCCCACACAGCATCCAGGGCTTTTGGCGTGTCATCACGGGTTTCGACAGCCACTTTATCGCCAAGGTTTTCACTGCGAATATCGCTGCCTGACAGGATTAACAGCAGATCAAATAACTGAGCATATTGGCTGTCACGCTGATGTAGACGTGCACCTAATAGCGCCAGAATGGGTGCAATGTCCTGCAAACCCATGGTGACCTCTTTCACCGGCTGGTTAGCCAAATATTCGAGATAGAGCGGCAGGAAATCCGGCAGTTCTTTGCAATCCAGGACTAATCCGGCTCGCTGATATTGCGCCATTAAATCCACCATCGCCTGGCCGCGATCCCGTGATTCCCCATGCACATGCTCGAACAACAACAACGACGTAGCACGGCCACGATCAAACAAACCGCAATAACTCGCCTGACAATCAAGCAGATCGCTATGACACAACGTGCTGATAAATTGCCTGAGCGTCTGGCACTGTTCAGCCGTGAGTTCACTGGCCTCAGTCAGTGCCTCAATAAGCTCTTGCTGGTGTTGCCACAGATCAGCATCCGGGTATTCCAGCAAGCGGGAAATGATCCGCAAACTCATCATAACTGGCCCCCCTGATCTGTCTTCTTAGTGACATCAACGGCATCAATACGGCGGCTATTAAACAAATTGAAGCGGCTATCACTGCCATGGCAACCATCACCAAAACTGAAACCACACCCTTTGCTTTCAGGGAAAGCATCGCGGGCGATTTCACGGTGACTGGATGGGATAACAAAGCGATCTTCATAATTGGCAATCGCCAGATAGCGGTACATCTCCTGCGCCTGCGCTTCGGTCAGCCCGACCGCCTCCAGCGCACTGAGATCAATTTTGCCATCAACGGTTTCAGCCCGCTTATAGTGGCGCATTGCCAGCATCCGTTTCAGTGCCATGATTACGGGTTGGGTATCACCGGCGGTCAATAAGTTAGCCAGATACTGAACCGGAATACGCAAGCTTTCCACATCAGGTAACACACCGCTGTGGGGCAGCATTCCGGAATCGGCCGCAGACTGAATTGGTGACAATGGCGGTACATACCATACCATCGGCAACGTGCGATACTCCGGGTGCAGCGGTAAGGCCAATTTCCATTCCACCGCCATTTTGTAAACAGGAGAGCGCTGGGCCGCCTCAATCACACTCAATGGGATGCCATCTTTCTCTGCCTGAGCAATAACGACCGGATCATGGGGGTCGAGGAAAATATCCATTTGCCGTTGATAAAGGCTCTTCTCATCAATGGCAGAAGCGGCCTGTTCGATGCCATCGGCGTCATACAGCAACACCCCCAGATAACGAATGCGCCCCACACAGGTCTCAGCACAGACTGTCGGTTCGCCAGATTCAATGCGTGGATAACAAAAAATGCACTTCTCTGATTTACCACTCTTCCAATTAAAATAGATTTTTTTATACGGACAGCCCGTCAGGCACATGCGCCAGCCTCGGCATTTGTCCTGATCAATCAGTACAATACCGTCTTCAGCCCGTTTATAAATCGCCCCACTAGGGCAGGTGGCAACACACGCTGGATTAAGGCAGTGTTCACATAAACGCGGCAAATACATCATGAAAGTATGTTCAAATTGCCCATACATCTCTTTTTGGATATGGGCGAAGTTCTGGTCTTTGGAGCGTTTAGAAAACTCCCCGCCCAGGATCTCTTCCCAGTTAGGGCCATTCTCAATTTTCTCCATCCGTTGCCCGGTAATAAGCGAACGTGGGCGAGCAACTGGCTGGTGTTTACCAGCCGGTGCGTTATGCAAATGCTGGTAATCAAAATCAAAGGGTTCGTAGTAGTCATCCAATGCCGGCACATCCGGGTTGGCAAAAATCTTGGAGAGAACGCCCACCCGGCTGCCCATACGTGGGGCCAGCTTGCCACTAATCTTGCGGATCCACCCGCCCTTCCATTTATTCTGATTTTCCCAATCGTGCGGATAACCCAGCCCTGGCTTGCTCTCGACGTTGTTAAACCAGGCATATTCCATACCTTCACGGCTGGTCCACACATTTTTGCAGGTTATCGAACAGGTATGGCAACCAATGCATTTATCGAGATTCAGGACCATGCCGACCTGTGAGCGGATTTTCATAGTTTACCCCCGGTGTTACCCGCGTTCTGCTGCTCGTCATCCAGCCAATCAATGTTATTCATCTTGCGTACCACCACGAATTCATCGCGATTGGACCCTACCGTGCCGTAGTAGTTAAAGCCGTAGGCTAATTGCGCGTAGCCGCCAATCATGTGAGTCGGTTTTGGGCTGATACGAGTGACCGAGTTATGGATACCGCCACGCTGACCGGTAATTTCAGAACCGGGGATATTAACAATGCGTTCCTGTGCGTGGTACATCATGGTCATACCCGATGGAATACGCTGGCTAACCACGGCACGGGCCGTTAAGGCACCATTGTTGTTAAACGCCTCAATCCAGTCGTTATCTTCGATTAATAGCGCTTTGGCATCCTCTTCACTCAGCCAGACAATCGGCCCTCCCCGCGACAACGTCAGCATCAACAGGTTGTCACTGTACGTTGAGTGAATACCCCACTTCTGATGAGGTGTCAGGAAGTTGAGCGCTTTCTCCGGGTTGCCGTTCGGCTTTTTGTTGAGTAATGGTTGCGCCGCACGGGTATCGATCGGCGGCCGATAGCACAGCAGACTCTCACCAAAAGCACGCATCCATTCATGGTCCTGATAAAGTTGCTGGCGGCCAGACAGGGTGCGCCATGGGATCAGCTCATGAACATTGGTGTAACAGGCATTGTAAGAAACATGTTCATCTTCCAGGCCGGACCAGGTTGGGCTGGAGATAATTTTGCGTGGTTGGGCCTGAATATCACGAAAACGAATCTTTTCATCTTCTTTATTCAGTGCCAAATGTGCATGTTCGCGGCCCGTCAGTTGTTCCAACGCCTGCCAGGCTTTGACGGCAACCTGCCCGTTAGTCTCTGGTGCCAGCGATAAAATCACCTCTGCGGCGTCAATCGCCGTATCAATTTTCGGCCGTCCGGCAGCAGGGCCGTCAGCATGGGTATGATTCAGTTGTTTAAGGAAATCGATTTCAGTTTGGGTATTCCAATTGATCCCCTTTCCGCCGTTACCCAATTTATCCAGCAACGGTCCCAGAGCAGTAAAACGGGCATAAGTCGCGGGATAATCACGTTCGACCACCATGATGTGAGGCGCAGTTTGACCCGGTATCAGCTCACACTCTCCTTTCTTCCAGTCCTTCACACCATACGGCTGCGCCAATTCTGCCGGTGAGTCATGTTGGATGGGCAAGGTCACCACATCGGTTTCCTGACCTAAATGCCCGACACAAACCCGTGAGAAGGTTTCGGCGATACCTTTGTAGATATCCCAATCACTTTTGGATTCCCATGCCGGATCCACTGCCGCAGACAAGGGGTGAATAAACGGATGCATATCCGAGGTATTCATGTCGTCTTTTTCATACCAGGTCGCCGTGGGCAGAATGATGTCTGAATAGAGGCAGGTGCTGGACATGCGGAAATCCAATGTCACCACCAAATCTAACTTGCCTTCACCGCCCTGATCTTGCCATTCCACCTCTTCCGGCTTCACCCCGCCCTGCTGGCCGAGATCTTTACCCTGAATCCCATTTTCCGTACCCAGTAAGTATTTGAGCATGTACTCATGCCCTTTACCGGAAGACCCCAGTAAGTTGGAGCGCCAGACAAACAGATTTCGGGGGAAGTTTTGTGGGTCATCAGGCTGCTCGGCAGCAAATCTCAACGCCCCACTTTTAAGACTATCGACGGTATAGTCCATCGGCGTTTGACCCGCTTGTTGCGCACGGGCAGCCAGTGTCAGCGGGTTACAATTCAGTTGAGGCGCGGAGGGCAACCACCCCATCCGCTCGGCGCGAACATTTAGATCAATCAAGCTCGGGCTAAAGCGCGTGCTATCTGCCAACGGCGATAATAACTGGGTGGTGCTGACCGTTTCATAACGCCACTGGCTAGAGTGGTTGTAGAAAAATGACGTGCCGTTCATATGACGCGGTGGACGCTGCCAGTCGAGGCCAAATGCCAATGGCAACCAACCGGTCTGTGGCCGCAGTTTCTCCTGCCCCACATAGTGCGCCCAGCCCCCGCCACTTTGCCCGACACAACCGCAGAAAATCAGCATGTTGATCAGGGCGCGGTACGTCATATCCATGTGGTACCAGTGGTTGATACCGGCACCGACGATAATCATCGAACGACCATGGGTTTTCTCGGCATTATCGGCAAACTCACGAGCAATGCGGATAATATCCTGACGCGCGACACCGGTAATTTTTTCAGCCCATGCCGGGGTATAAGCTTTAATATCGTCATAACTGCTGGCGGTATTTTCATCATCTAAACCACGATCCAGACCATAGTTAGCCATCATCAGGTCATAAACGCTGGTAACCAGAGCCTCACTGCCATCGGCCAATTGCAGCCGCTTAACCGGTAACTTATGTTGCAGCACTTCTTCCAGTACCACACTTTGGAAATTCTCACTGATTTCACCGCCAAAGTATGGGAAGCCAACGCTGGCGATATCATCGTGTTGCCCTAGCAAGCTCAGTTGTAAGGAGATTTCCTGGTGGGTTTGACTATCACGCTGTTCAAGATTCCATTTGCCTTTTTCACCCCAGCGATAGCCGATAGACCCCTGTGGCGCAACCAATTGCCCGCTGTTTCCCTCTATGGCAATGGTTTTCCATTCAGGATTATTAGCTTCTCCCAAGTTACCAACCAGATCAGCGGCACGCAGCAAGCGCCCAGCGGCGTAGTAACCTCCGTCACGTGGCTCGAGCAATACCAACATCGGCATATCGGTGTACTGCCGCATGTATTCAACAAAATAATGGCTTTGCCGCTGTAGATGGAATTCATTGAGGATCACATGGCCCATCGCCATCGCCATGGCGCTGTCTGTTCCTTGTTTTGGATTCAGCCACTGGTCGCACAGTTTCGCCACTTCCGCGTAATCAGGGGTCACCGCGACGGTCTTGGTGCCTTTATAACGGACCTCAGTAAAGAAGTGGGCATCGGGCGTCCGGGTCTGAGGAACATTCGAACCCCAGGCAATAATATAGGAGGAGTTATACCAATCAGCAGATTCTGGGACGTCAGTTTGCTCGCCCCACGTCATCGGTGAAGCGGGGGGCAGGTCACAATACCAATCATAGAAACTGAGGCAAACACCGCCAATCAGCGAAAGGTAACGTGCTCCTGCGGCATAAGAAACCATCGACATCGCTGGGATCGGCGAGAAGCCAATAATGCGGTCCGGGCCATACTGTTTCGCGGTATACACATTCGCCGCTGCAATCAGTTCATTCACTTCCTGCCAGCTTGAGCGGACAAAACCACCACGACCACGCGCTTGTTTGTAGCTTTTTGCCTGAACGCTATCACCGACGATTGAAGCCCATGCATCGACGGGATCACGATACTGCGCTTTGGCCGCACGCCACAACTGAATCAAGCTCTTACGCATCATCGGGTATTTCAAGCGGTTAGCACTGTACAGATACCAAGAATAACTGGCACCACGTGGGCAGCCACGAGGCTCATGATTAGGTAAGTCCGGGCGGGTGCGGGGGTAATCGGTTTGCTGGGTTTCCCAGGTCACCAAACCATTCTTGACATAAATCTTCCAGCTACAGGAGCCAGTACAATTAACGCCATGGGTAGAACGTACCACCTTATCGTGCTGCCAACGGCTACGATAGCCATCCTCCCAATCTCGATTAGTATCCAGAGTCTGGCCGTGGCCCTGCGCGAAAGGTTCGGCAAGTTGTTTAAAATAACGAAACCGGTCAAGAAATTTGCTCATCCGGAGATCTCCTGATTGTGGGACATAACGGCCCTGTTCATTTTTATAAGTGGATTAACATTGCTCAATGCTGTTGTTTATTTATCGAACCCTACTGATTACGTGTTTTTTGTCGCCATCCCACGATGGAGCTTGCGGCCATACACAAACCAGGTGATCAACACGCAGACCACATAGAAAATCACGAAGAGCTTCATCGCACCGGCCGGTGAACCGGTCAGGGCCAATGACGTACCAAATGATTTAGGAATGAAGAAACCGCCGATGGCCCCAATGGCGGAGATAAAGCCCAACGCCGCTGCCGACTCTCTGGCGGCATCCTGCTGCGCCTGTTTATCACTGCCGCCAGCGTTGATCACCCGGTCGAGAGTCAGTTTGCGGAAAATCACCGCGATCATCTGAAATGTCGAGCCGCTGCCTAATCCTGCGGTCAAAAACAGCATCATAAAGATGCCAAAGAAGGCCAAGAAAACGCCGTTAGAGTTCGCTCCCGGTAAGGTAAAGAAGAGCAAGACCGCAAATATTGCCATCAGGATAAAATTGATTAAGGTGACGCGGATTCCGCCGAAGCGATCAGCCAGTGCGCCGCCCACTGGACGCGCCAATGCCCCGAGCAACGGGCCGAAGAAGGCGTAATGCAGAATAATCACATCAGGAAATTGCGTTTTTGCCAGCATGGCAAAACCCGCGGAGAAACCAATAAATGAACCGAATGTGGCCAGATACAGCACCGCCAGAATCCACAAGTGGCCCCGCATCAATACCGGTAATTGCTGAGCAATAGAGGCTTTTGAGGCAGACAGGTCATTCATACCAAACCAGGCCACCACACTGAAAATCAGCAGGAATGGGATCCAGATATAAGCGGCATTTTGTAACCAGAGCTGGCTACCATCGGCTTGCGGATAGCCACTCCCCACAAACGCACCGAACATGCCCACAGAGATAGCAATAGGTGCAATAAATTGCATCACACTGACGCCAAGGTTGCCTAATCCCCCATTGAGGCCCAGTGCGCCCCCCTGTTTCGCTTTTGGAAAGAAGAAACTGATATTGGCCATACTGGACGCAAAGTTCGCACCAGCAAAACCACACAGCAACGAAATCAACACAAATGTGCCGTAAGAGGTTGTGCTGTCCTGTACCACGATGCCTAACCACAGGCAGGGAACGATCAGAAACAGTGTGCTGATGGCTGTCCAGCGGCGGCCACCGAAGACCGGAATGACAAAGGAGTAGGGAACACGTAGCAAAGCACCCGATACCGAAGGCAGTGCCGTCAGCATAAACAGTTGATCGGTGGTGAAGTTAAACCCGACTTTATTCAGATTCACCGCCACCGCACTGAACAACATCCAGACACAGAAGCTGAGTAACAGCGCCGGTACGGATATCCACAAATTGCGCTGGGCAACGCGGTAGCCCACTTGCTGCCAGAATTGTGGATCTTCTGGCAGCCACTGCTGTATTGACCTGCCACCCGGTAATTTTGCCGGGATAGTGGGAGATTTGGCGTGGGTTAATGGGGCTGAAGAGTGTGGCATTAATACCTCAGTCAGGGTGAGCATAAATGGAGAGTCATGTGCCACCCTAGGCACCCGAGGTCATTTCAAAGTTGATTTACATCAAGCGGATGTGAAGTTAACTTTCAGCCAACAATACCCACGCATCACTTATGGGTATCACTATTTTTAGTAAAAAATAGTTTTTTATCAATCAGTTATAATTATTTCTTTTTAACCAGAGTCGTGTTATTCCCCCGCCAGCTATTAGGGATTACTCCCTATTGGTTATGGGGTAATTGCCAAGGATGATGAAGAATACGGATCACCCCCTCTCATTCGGGATATTTTCTCTCCTCTCTGTCACAGGAATTAGCCATGAGTGAACAAGAAGCTGCAACCGTCCTGCTGATTGATGATCACCCTATGCTTAGACACGGCATTAAACAGTTAATTAGTATGGCACCGGGGTTATCCGTAGCAGGTGAAGCCAGTAACGGCGCACAAGGTGTCATTCTGGCCGCCGAACTTGATCCTGATCTGATCATGCTGGATTTAAATATGCCTGGGATGAATGGTCTGGAAACACTGGACCGATTGCGTCAACAACCGCTATCTGGACGGGTTGTGGTCTTTACTGTTTCTGATCATCAAGATGATGTTATCAGCGCATTAAAGCGTGGTGCGGATGGTTATCTATTGAAAGATATGGATCCAGAAGATTTGTTAGTCGCGCTATATGATGCGGCGGCAGGACAGATGGTTCTCAGCGATGCGCTGATGTCGATACTGGCGACTAACTTACGAGAGAATCGACCTGATACAGCACGTGATATCAACGCCCTCACGCCACGTGAACGCGATATCCTAAAGCTCATCGCCAAAGGATTACCGAATAAAATCATTGCCCGTAAGTTAATGATTGCAGAAAACACTGTCAAAGTTCATGTCAAACATCTGCTGAAAAAAATGAAACTCAAATCACGGGTTGAAGCTGCGGTATGGATGGTACAAGAGAAGGCACAGATGCCAATAGGCCCCTGAGCAGCGTGATTGGCTCAGAGATTCATCAGATACACCTTATTCACCAAGTGCGTCGCCCTGAAGGAGGCTGACAACTGAACGTAATTTACAACACCGCTAAAAATATCGCACAAATTTCCACAGGTATTTAATTGGTGTAACAAGCTGTTTAACAACATTAAAGATGATCTTTAATGTAGAAAATCAGATGAAAAAACCATTCACACCACCTATGTTAGTCAAGAATGGGGTTGCCATAAGGAATGTATTGTGGTTAAATAGCTTCATCGGTTTGGAACACAGACCTTATGAAAGCAGTTTTAGTAAAGCAGTTCTCAGTTCAAGCGTTATCATAGATATCCCTTCTCCGTGAGTCTCCTCCTAAGTGCCCAAGTAAGAAATCCTCTGAAAGACAGACCACGTTCGCTACACTATTGTGGCAAAAATAATTGAAGGAAGTATCTCTATGTCTAATAAAATGACTGGTTTAGTAAAATGGTTTGACGCTGGTAAAGGTTTTGGTTTCATCTCTCCGGCTGATGGCAGCAAAGATGTGTTCGTTCACTTCTCTGCTATCCAAAGCAATGATTTCAAAACTCTGGATGAAGGCCAAAATGTAGAGTTCTCTATCGAGAACGGCGCTAAAGGCCCCTCAGCAGTAAATGTAATCGCCCTGTAATTCAGTGTGATTCTGGGAGTTGGCAACCGACAGCGATGACGGGTTACCCCGAGCAGTGTTGCCAGCACCCACGTAAAAAAGTTATACCCGGTTGACCGTAACATTTATGTCCGCAGTTTTAGTAAAGCAGTTCCCCGTATTAGCGTTATCAGACAGATACCTCTTCTCCGTGAAATTCCTTCTAAGTGCCCCATAAGTTCTACCCAAGCCCATCTGGTCGCCTGTGGCGGCAATTAAAAATTATTGAAGGAAGTATCTCTATGTCTAATAAAATGACTGGTTTAGTAAAATGGTTTGACGCTGGTAAAGGTTTTGGTTTCATCTCTCCGGCTGATGGCAGCAAAGATGTGTTCGTTCACTTCTCTGCTATCCAAAGCAATGATTTCAAAACTCTGGATGAAGGCCAAAATGTAGAGTTCTCTATCGAGAACGGCGCTAAAGGCCCCTCAGCAGCCAATGTTATTGCTCTATAAGAGTCAATAATATCTCGGTGTGACTTTCAATCGCGATGAAGGTGATAGCCCAAAGCAATAAACTCATACCGAATAAAAAGAACCTGCCTCCGTGCAGGTTTTTTTGTGCCTATGACACCGGTACTGACATAAAAAACACCGCACTACCACGAGATCCTGAGTAACCGGCAAACATCATCATGGGTCAGAAGAATCATGTTACCGGACAAGAAATCGTTATATGGCTCAACTATCTCACCATCCTTGCGGGCTCACCCTTCATTCATCTGGAACAATGTGAAACCGTTGTTTAGTATGTCTGTATTCTGTCTACGTTATCAGCAAATCCTATATTTATGAAAAAACTCATTAAACGACTGGAGATCATTAAAAGCGGTATTGAGCTTGAAGATGACGACATTATTCGCCACCAACTCCCTTATCTTAAAGATGAGACTCAGGACCCCGTGCTGGTTTTTATCGTCATGGCGCTTGAACAGAGAAAATTCACCCAAGCTTTGGATGCGATCTCAACCTGGCTGGGAAGCAAGCAAGGGGTCACACAATGGCAGGATATTGAACTGGCCGCTTGCAAGCTTGAACTGAAAGCTATGGAGGAACAGTTAAGCGAATTAATTGATAAACGTAATGAACGTATTCAGCTACTGGATGACTTTAACGATCTCTATCTGGTGCGCCTTGGCCCGTTGATGAAGCAAATCCTTAACCTGCGCAGGCAGTTGGCAGAAAGCACTTTACGTAAAGCCGAGGCAGAAGCCCGACGCAGAGAACGCGATTATCGCAACTGCCAACAATATATTTCTCAAGCGATAGAGGAACTTACCTCGTTAAAACAACGCTGGTTGGCTCTCCCTTCTATCTCCAATGACACAATTGAGATACGAAACCGAATTCAGCAACAGACAGAATTGATTACCGCATTACTGGCTGAAATTAAAGAATTGGAAAACAGCTTTTGCACACGGAATACCGAGTCAACCCGCAACGCCCGTGAAGAAGCAAAAGAGAAATACGAACGTTATCAAGAACAGCAGACAGAGGCAGAACAACGACTTGATAATGATAGGAAACTCTCTTCTGAGCAACGCCAGGATCTCAAACGGTTGTGGCGGCAAGCCAGCCGGCTTTGCCATCCAGATCTCGTGGCTGATGCGTTTAAAGAAAAGGCCCATCAATTGATGGTTCAACTCAATCAAGCCCGCCAACGAGGTGACTTCCCCGCTATTCACGCGTTGCTGGAAAGTTTAAAGAAAGGGCTTGAGCCACTAATGGCCAGCGATATTATCGATGATCTTGAACGGTTACGCAGAAAAATCAGTGACGTTAGAAAACAAATTGACGCGATATTACACGAGATCGACGTGCTGAAAGGAGAAGAGTCATGGCGGCTTGCGACCTCTTTGCCTGACAAAGATAAATGGTTCAAAGAACAAGAAAATGTCTTATCCAAGACACTTAACATTCTTGAGCGGCAAGTTGAGGAAGCATCAAGAGTGCTCTATGAAGCATAATTCTATGAAGCATAATATTGTCTTAAAGCGTAAAAAACCCGCGCATGGACTGCCCCATAAAGTTGGACAGTCCATACCCAGGCTTATCAGGTAAGATTGAGCCAGCTACTGACTCAATAGCGCTTTCACATCCAGTAAGATAAATTCATTATCGTCCGCCTCATTAGGCTGGCGGCTGGAGGAGAATGGGAAATTATTATCGTTACCAACAATGATATGGTTAGCATCCACTACATCAACATTCTCAATGGTGAAGAACGGGAATGTCAGTACGCCGCTGTTTAAAGGTTTACGTGCCAAGCTCTGCGGGTCTTTAATATTTAGCAAATCAATATATGACACTTTTTCTACTGGTTTGCCGACATTGTCATCAGAGAAAGCAATTTTATAGACACGTTTAAACTTAGCTATCTGGCTAAAGCATTTATCCGTTGGCTCCCCTACCGCACAGGCTTTATCTGCCGTGCCCTCGCCGTTATCGCGTTCAATGACTAATCCATGGTTTGCATCGATCAGATTAAAATCGCCGATAGCATTCTGGTTATCTTCCAGCACATATTGCCAACTGCGCCCTGTCCATGCCTGATTTTTAACATCAAACTCCAACACTCTCAGGTAGCGTTTGCCATCGATATTCTCAAATTTTTCACCATCCCACAGCGCCCCCTCTAACATTGGGTACAACTTGCTGCCATCGGGCGAAACCGCCATCCCTTCAAATCCTTTTGAGCGCGCCACCTGAAAATTCTGTTCACCATCAGGAGCACCCGGCAGTGTAAGCGTCGGATTATCGGGTGATTTCACGACTTTACCATCAACCTGAGTCTCAAATACTGCCAGCACTTTTCCGTTCAAATCGGCTTTAATCAGATAAGGCCCGAACTCATCACCAATCCAAAGAGCATCATTGGCAAACTGGAAGCTTTCGGGATCAAAATCACTGCCGGTCAGATAACGTTTTTCGGTACTTTCATTAATGATATGAAACGGCACTTTTTTATCGGGGTCGTGCAGAAACACGGTTTGCAGTGGGGTTACATTGCCATTTTTGAAATCAATATTATAGTGATTGAGATAAAGCATGGCATCAGGTGAGTTAGCTTTGCTGCCAAAACCATTATCAGTTAGCACCCAATAAGTACCATCTGGCATATGCTTTATTCCCGAGTGCCCTTGTAGCGGTTGGCCGTTAATCGGTAATCCAATGCCCGTCAGTCGGTCGGCGGATTTAGCTGCCACAGAACCCAATGTGCTAACGCGTTGACCGCTAGTATATTTTCCGCTTTGTTGTAAATCAGTTGGAGCATCAGAAGGTGTTGCAACAGTCGATTTCACCGGCAGGACCGCATGTCCGGCAAGAACTGCGGGTACCTCAACGGCTTGTGCCCACGACGAAGTACTGAATGCGATGCTACTGGCCAGCAGCAGCAACCGGAATTTGCTCATGTGCATGTTAAGTTCCCTAATTATTTCTATTGCCCAAAGGTAAAAAGAAACTTCACTATAGGGAACCGGAGTGACAGAAATATTATCCCTGTTATTCTTTATGATTAATGCATAACCACTATGAATATTATTTAACGCATATAGCCCAAATAATTCAAGTTGCAGGAAGGCGGCACGCGAGAGACAAATCGTCAGGAACCGATTTGAACGCAGCTTGAAGTATGACGAGTATATTCATTCTCAAATAAGGTAATCCATGATGAAAGATAACGAATACCAACCGCCGAAAATCTGGACGGAAAACAATGCCAGCGGCGGTGTGTGGTCTAAAATCAATCGTCCAACAGCGGGTGCCCGATATGAAGCTGACCTGCCCGTAGGTAAACACCCGTTGCAGCTCTATTCCATGGGTACACCGAATGGCCAAAAGGTGACTATTCTGCTGGAAGAGTTGCTGGCGTTGGGGGAGAAAGGCGCAGAATATGATGCCCATTTGATTCGTATCAGTGAAGGCGATCAGTTCTCAAGTGGCTTTGTTAGCATCAATCCCAATTCAAAGATTCCGGCCCTGATGGACTATTCATCTACCCCACCAGTAAGGGTTTTTGAGTCTGGTGCCATTCTGCTTTATTTGGCAGATAAATTCGGTCATTTCTTACCAAAATCTCATGCAGCAAGAACTGAAGCGCTCAATTGGCTGTTCTGGCTACAAGGTGCAGCCCCTTATTTAGGTGGCGGTTTTGGGCATTTTTATCACTATGCACCAGTGAAGATTGAATACGCTATCGACCGTTTCACCATGGAAGCCAAGCGCCAGCTCGATTTACTCAACACTCAGCTCAAAACACATGAGTATATCGCGGGTGATGAGTACTCTATTGCGGATATCGCTATCTGGCCGTGGTACGGCAGCTTGGTGCTTGGCTTGCAATATGAAGCGGGTGAATTCCTGGATGTGAAATCCTATTCTCACCTGATTCGTTGGACAGAGACCATTGCGAAACGCCCTGCGGTGCAACGTGGCCGCATCGTTAACCGTACTTGGGGTGCGCCAGAAGAGCAATTACCTGAGCGCCATGATGCAGCAGATTTTGACCCACTCATAAAGTAAGTTTACTTACCTAATTAAGAGTACTGACATAAAAAAACACCGCGCGGCCATACCGTTGCGGTGTTTCTCTTTCACGCTTGATATCATGAGTATTGATTATTGCTGCTTACGTAATTCCATCCCTACATTCCCACCGGGATGAACCGCCAATAAAGTTTCTTTAGTAAAACCGGTACGCGCCATCAGGCAGGCACAGATAGCATCAAACAGCGCCAGTACTAAAACAATCGATGTTGTCGCTAACATATTCAGCGGATCGATCTCTTGCTTTACATGTGTCTTCAGCACCAACGCGGAGACCTGCGCAATCGCAGACTGTTCATTTTCCGTCACGCTGATAATCTTCACCTGCTTACGTTGCAAGGTGGGCAGCAAACGGGTTAACTCATCAGAATTACCGCCACGGGAAATCAAAATAATGATGTCCTGTGCGCCGAGAAACCCCAGATCACCGTGTGCCGCATCAGTTGCATTCAGGTAAATCGCCGGTTGCTCAACACAAGCTAGCATATGCGCCACTTTACGGGCCGCAATACCTGATGTCCCCACCCCCGTCACCGCAATTTTTCCACGGCATTCAGCCAAGGCATCCAGTACCTGCAACCATACCTGTTGATCGACATTCTCTTTTAATGCCGCCAGTTCGCGGCTGTAGATCATCCAGGCATCACTGGCCGCCAGCCACTCCCCATTCTGGCTCATGCGCCCTCCTTCATCAGTTCCTGATAGCGCATATGGTCGTGATACATCTGATGGAATACCCGGTACTTACGATCATAATAGGCTTTGATTTTATTGGTTTGTGGGGTCACGGTCTTACCTATGCGGCTCATGGCAGCCATTGCTTCCGGCAATGACTCAAACACCCCAGCAGCGACGGTTCCCATCATGGCACTCCCCAACAGCATCGCCTCACTCTCTTCTGGCAATAGCATGGCGCAGCCCGTCGCATTCGCATGTTCCTGCACAAATATTGGGTTCTTGGTGCCTCCGCCGCTGGCCATCATGGTGTCGATGTTATAACCATTCTGATTCATGGTTTCGATGATATGCCGTGTGCCCAATGCCAGCGCCTGAATGGTTGCCAAATAACGCAGTGCCATATCTTCTGGCGTGGTAGAGAGTTTCAGGCCAGTGATAATGCCCGTCAGATTTGGGTTGGCACGGGGAGAGCGGTTACCGTGGAAATACGGCAACATATGAATATCGTTAGTCAGGAACGCGATATTTTCAGGTTCACCCGCCATCTGACGCAAAATATAATTCAGCGCCTCATAGATCGTTTCGCCCTTATTTTTAGCCTGTTCCAGCAGTGCGGGATAGCAAGGATGTGATTGAATAATATGGTCAATCAAAGCACCCGTTGCCGACTGCCCGCCCTCGTTCAGCCAATATTCCGGTAAAATGGCCGAATAATATGGCCCCCAAATACCACTGATAAAGTGTGCTGAGCGCGACATCGCCATATGGGCGGTAGAGGTGCCACCAATCAGCGCAATCCGCCGATCAAAGTTAGCATTTTCCCCCGTCACACCACTGGCACCGAGAATGCCAATCGTCCCGGCGTGAGCATCAATAATCGACACACTGACCGCCGTACCGGGAATCAACCCCATTTCTGATGCCGCTCGCTGACTTAAACCATGCCCCAGCGGTGCCCCCATGGGTTTAACCGTCGCACCTATCTTCGCCGCGTTGTTATCCAGTAAATCGGCCAGCCCCACCAACTTGAAGTAGGACGGATCCCAGCGGTCTTCATGGCCCAGATAGGTCCATTTGCAGACCGTGGAACAGAGCGAACGGGTTTCATCTTTCGTGGCACGCCAGGTAAGAAAATCTGGTAGATCAAACAGATGGCCGACATTACTCCACGTGTTCGGCATATGTTGCTTTAACCACAATAGCTTTGGCGTCTGCATTTCTGGCGAAATCACACCACCGACAAACTCCAATACCGGGTGTTTGGTGGCATTAATCCGCTCCGCCTGAGTGATCGCCCGGTGGTCCATCCAAACAATCACATTTTGCTCATTGCGCCCTGAAGGACTAACCGTCAGTGGATCCCCTTGTTTATCCAGCACCACCAGCGAGCAAGTCGCATCAAAACCCAGCCCTTTGACCTGAATCGGGTTAATATCGGCCTGATTAACCGCATCACGCACCGCATTACACACCGCTTGCCAAATATTATCTGAAGACTGCTCAACAAAATCAGCCTTGGGTTTAAACATGGTGATTTCACGGCTGGCCTGCCCGACCATACGGCCCTGCAAATCGAATACTCCGGCTCTTGCGCTGCCGGTCCCTACGTCTACGCCGATAAAGTAACTTGCCATTGTTTTGTCCCTCAATTCTTAAGCTTTACGATTCTGTAATGCGATAAAGAGGATCAGTACCCCACCCCATAACGCCATGGTCAGGTAGCTACTCACCCCCAGCAAATTCAGGCCACTTTCCAGTAATTGCAGTACCACCAGCGCCAGGATCAAACCGATAATTCGCCCAAAGCCACCATCCGGATTAATCCCGCCCAGTACCGAGGCCAGAATGGTGACCAACAGATAGGATTCGCCATAACCGGCTTTGGCAGAGTTGAATTTTGCCATCATCAAAATGGCTGCTCCCCACCCCAGTAAAGCCGATAAGATATAGACCGCGATTTGTACCCGATGGGTATTCACGCCGCTAAAGCGGGTTGCCTGCTCATTGGAACCGACCAGATAGATACTGCGCCCCAGCGTGGTGTGCTCCAGTAATACCCACAGACCCGCGGCGACCAGTAGGAATAAGATCATCGCCACCGGAATACCGGCAATATCGCCGCTGCCAATGTACTGAATGACCGGCGGGAAACCGGAAATCACATCACCATTGGAGAGCAAAATATTCAGGCCAGTAATCAGTGTCATGGTGCCCAGCGTTGCCAGAATCGGCGACACGCCAATGACTGAGATCAATACCCCGTTCAAGGTACCAATCGCCACCGCGACCAGTAACCCAGCCACTAACGCCAACAGCAGAAACGCGGGTTGACCCGGATGGCTGACAATGATCGCCGCCATCACTAACGAGCACGCATTGGCACCGGCAATAATAGATAAGTTAATACCCCCGGTGAGCATGGTCAGCCCCATGCCCAACGCCAACATGCCTAAGATCGGCAACTGCGAAGACATCGACTGGAAATTACCTAAGCTGAAAAAGCGTTGCCCCAGGGTCAGTGAGAAGACCAACATCACCGCAATCAGAATCAGCAATTGCAGGCGGATAATACGGTCATCAGGGATAATTCGGTTTAACCAGGTCATCTCAGTGCTCCCTCAACAACTTGCGTTTTTCATTCCACGCGGTGGTACTGATACTCACCAAAATAATCACGCCACTGAAAACGGTATGCCAATAAGAAGAGACACTCAGTAGCGTTAAGCCGTTTTGCAGAAAAGCCAATAACATGACACCCAGCACCGTCCCGGTCAGTGAACCCCGCCCACCGCTCATACTGGTGCCACCAAGGACCACCGCAGCCAATACCGTTAACTCAAATCCCATCAAGGAGTTAGGTGCGACTGATTGGGAAATCTGAGCCTGTACTACCGCCGCCACGCCTGCCAATATGCCCATGTAGCCGTAGACATACAGGTGCAATCTAAAGATGTTAATGCCAAGACGGGAGGCAGCATCTTTATTGCTGCCCATGGCAAAAATCTGCCGCCCTAACCGGGTGTAATTCATCATGACACCGGTGAAGATGATGGTGCCCGCCAGACATAACAGCGGCAGTGTCAGGCCATAGTCGTAACCGTCACTGCCTTCAAATGAGAACCAGTTAATACCGGTCATAAACCAGTCTGGGAAGCCGTACAACCACGTCCCGTTGGTAAAGTAAACCAGCAGCCCATAGAACAGATTCAGCGTGGCGATGGTGATAATGATCGCCGGGACTTTCAGCCAATAAACCAATAGCCCGTTGATCAGCCCCAGCAACAGGCCAACCGCCATTGCCATGACCAATGCCAGCGGGAAGCTGCCACCATGCGTAATCACCCACGAAGCCATCACATACTGCGCGATAGCCGTGACCGCCGGGAAAGAGATATCAATGCCACCGGCAATCAGCACCACAAATAGACCGCAGGCTAAAATCCCCAAAATGGCATAACTGGTAGCCACATCGGTTAAATTCCCCAACGTCAGGAACTCAGGGCTTTGCACACTCAACCCGATAGCCAACAGCAACACCAGCAACCCGAGATAAAACTCATGGTGCCCCGTTAGTTGGCGCAGTTTTAGCTTATCCATTGACCACCTCGGCGATCTGTTGTTCGGTACACTGATGAGGATAAAACTCGGCGATCAATTCGCCTTTACGCATCACCAACACCCGGTGGCTGTTGTAATACGCCTCAGGGATCTCATCGCAAATCATCAATACCGCCATCCCTTGCTCTGCCAATGCCTTGGCAATATGGTAAATCCCTTCTTTGTTGGCGATATCGACACCTACAGTAGGTGAATCAAGGATCAAAATACGCGGTTGTGTCGCCACCCATTTGGCAATAGCAATGCGCTGAGCATTACCGCCAGACAGGGTTTTCACCGGCAGAGCAGTGTCCGATACTTTGATGTTCAGATCCCGCACCAACTTATCTACCAGTGCGGCGGCCTTGCTGTGATCCAGCAAGCCACTGCGGGTGTGTAATTGGTCAAAAACTGACACGATCGTGTTGTCATAGATCGACTGCTCCATGATCAAGCCCTGAGTCAGGCGATCCTCAGAGACATAGCCGATGCCATGGCGGATCGCATCACGGTTATGACGAAAACGCACCGGCTCACCGGCCACGAATATTTCGCCACTTTCGGGTTGCGTCATACCGAACAGACTGAGGCATAACTCCGTTCGCCCTGCCCCCAGCAAACCGGTGATAGAAACAATTTCACCTTGATGTAAAGTCAGGTCGATATTACGGAACTGTTCACCACGGCTCAGTTTCCTGATCTCCAGCAGCGGTGCCGCTTTGGCTGCCAACGGCGGTAACGGACTGTAAGTAAAGCGCTGGCCTGTCATTAGAAACGCCAGTTCATGGCTATCTAACTCGCTGGCTTGCCAGGTTCCTACCCATTTGCCATCGCGCATCACGCTGATCCGATCGGCCACTTCCATCACTTCATCCAGACGGTGGCTGACAAACACCACACAAATGCCTTGTGATTTCAGGTCACGGACCACATTCAACAAGCCTTTGACTTCCTGGCTGGTGAGTGAGGCGGTTGGCTCATCCATAATCACCAAGCGGGCATCGGCGGCGATAGCACGGCAAATTGCCACTAATTGGCGGTCAGCAATAGAGAGCTGTTCAACTTTCTTATCCAGATCCAGCGACACCCCGACGCGCTGCATCGCTGCCAGCGCCCGTTCACGCATACTTTTACGTTTTACCCAAAAATCCCCACCGGGCAGATAACGGTGGACGGCAATATTTTCTGCTACGGTTAAATTCGGGAATAGCGACAGATCTTGATAAATCACCTGCACGCCATAATAGAATGAGAGTTGCGGCGTAAGCTGATGAAGCAGCTTGCCGTCTATCAGGATACTGGCGCCTTTCTCTGGCTGATAAACTCCTGAAATCACTTTGATAATGGTGCTTTTGCCGCAGCCATTCTGGCCTGCCAGGCAGTGCACTTCTCCTTTGTTCAGCGTGAGATTCACCCCATCCAGCGCTAATACGCCGGGGAATCGCTTGCTGATATTTTCAAGAGTGATAAATGCGGTGGCCTGAGTCATGACAATACCTTCCCTAACGTCATAAATTTGACGTTATGTTCTACAACCATAGGGTGATAGTGGAGAAGACAGCAGGGCTATTTCCCCACTGTCTGTTTACTGGTAACTTACTGCATTACTGACAGCTTACTGTACTGGTAACGAATATCTTACTGCTGACCACGATGGATCTGCGGCCAATTCCCTGGTGTGGCACCTGAAAATCAGAAGCCTAACGTTTTAGCATTATCTTTGGTGACCTCGAGGATCTTGTTAAAACGGATCACCCCGTTCTTACTGTCCACATCGGCTTTACCCAAGCCATCGATGGTCAAATCTTCTGTCACTTTCTGGCCATTCAACAATTGATTGGCAATTTCTACTACCGCGAAACCGGCATCCTTTGGATCCCACAGCAAGGCTTTTTTGATATCGCCACGCATCAGATATGGTGCTGCCTGTGCAGGCATCGCAATACCCACGACAGCAATTTGGTCCTTAGCACGTTTCTTGGCAACCGCCTGACCTGCACCAATTGGCCCCAGTGAACCGAAACCAATAATCCCTTTCATTTGCGGATATGTTTTCATTAGATCCAGCGTGGTGGAGTAAGACTTATCAATATTCTCTGCCACCGGCAAACGCGGGGTGACTTCAAACATTTCTGGGTATTTTTCTTTCTGATACTTGATAGCGTAATCAGCCCAAGCGTTATGTAATGGCACCGTCAGGGAACCCACATAAATGGCATAGCCACCTTTGTTACCCATGGCTTTTGCCAGTTCATCCATATTGGCCTGAGCATATTTTTCGCTATCGATGGTTTCGACGTCCCACTGCCCGATACGTTGATCTGGGGATTCATGCGTCAACACCACAATGCCTTTCTCCTGTGCTTTCTTCAGCACGGGCTCCAACACTTTGGCATCGTTCGGCACCACAATAATGGCATCAACATTTTTCGCGATAAGATCTTCAATCACTTTAACTTGTTGCGCAGGGTCCGGTGTCGCTGGCCCAACTTGATAGGCATTGACATCCAGCTTCTTCGCGGCTTCATTTACCCCAACTTCCATGCGGGTAAACCAGGGGATACCGGTCACTTTCGCTACAACGGCAATCTCATGTTTTTTCTCTGCTGCCAGGGTTTGTGTGCTGAACAGCATGCATGCAGAAACGATACATACATTCAGTAATGCGAGATTAAATTTCATAGCAATACCTTCTTGTTTTTTTCAGGTAACGGAGCGGTTGCAAGGTAAGAAATCTTGTTATGTTGCAAAGTGATTGTTTTATTTTCATGTCACTATCATTCACACACCGAAGGTTAACAAAAAAACACAAGAGGCTGCTCGGCGGACCAGAGTGAAATGTGATACAAGCCCATTAAGGTTAATTTAAGTAATTTATTTGGTTAAAAATTAGTTAATAAAATTGATTTAAGAATAAATACGATCAAATAAATAGGATAAACAACCAATTAATTAACCATTTTATAACAAAAAATATGCAATCATGATTTTACACTTGCCATGTAGCACGTTAGCTACACTCAAAAGATAACCATCGATATAATCATGAGGCGAAATTGGGATAGACCTCTCATTTTCGAATGGCGACCCACCTCTGTTCACCTTTTTTAGATGAAACTTTCACACAATTATTTATAAGACCATATGCGGATAAATAACGCTGGTTTGCGTCAAGGGGGCGCTGGCTAGGTAGACTACGTTGATCTTTTCCTTTCATTCATCATGGATATGGTATAATCAGCGCAAAGCCGCCCTCGCTAACAAGTAGCCTGCCTTTGGTGTCAATCACTACGCGAATTCCCGCTTTTACTGTAAAAATTGCGTCAATTTTTGTATTCATGAAAACGATGATTGACCACTGGTGTCCGAAGATATGTATCGCTATCGAGTTATGTCCTTATGCGTTACACACTCGCACTTAACGCATAACGATAGAGTTCATATGATAAAGCCGCAGAAATTCCATATTTCCCTGCTACACCCACGCTATTGGCTAACCTGGTTTGGCCTTAGCGTACTGTTTTTGTTAGTTCAACTCCCTTACCCACTACTCAATAAATTGGGTGTTTGGTTGGGGCGAACCTCCATGCGCTTCCTCAAACGGCGGGTTTCCATTGCCCGACGTAATCTTGAACTCTGTTTTCCTGACATGGATAAACAAGTCCTTGAGCGGACTATCATCGGTAATTTCGAATCATTGGGCATGGGATTGCTGGAAACCGGGATGGCGTGGTTTTGGTCCGATACGCGGATACAGCGCTGGTTTTCCGTCTCCGGTTTGGAGAACCTGAAACGCGCACAACAGGGTAACCGTGGTGTACTGGTAATTGGCGTCCATTTTATGTCATTAGAGTTGGGTGGCCGGGTCATGGGGCAATGTCAGCCAATGATGGCGATGTATCGCCCACACAATAATAAAGTGATGGAGTTAGTGCAGACCTGGGGCCGTATGCGATCCAACAAAGCGATGTTGGATCGTAGAGACCTGCGCGGTATGGTGCGAGCATTGAAGCAGGGTGAAGCGGTATGGTTTGCACCAGATCAGGATTATGGCCCGCGCGGCAGCGTTTTTGCACCGCTGTTTGCCGTAGAACATGCGGCAACCACCAGCGGCACCTTTATGTTAGCCCGTTTGGCAAAACCCGCACTGCTGCCGTTAGTTTTATTGCGTAAAAAAGATTGCCGTGGCTATGACCTGCTGATCCAACCCGTGCTGGAAGACTACCCAATTGACGATGAGATAGCCGCCGCCAGCTATATGAATAAAGTGATCGAGAAAGAGATCATGCGCGCGCCGGAACAATATCTGTGGCTACACCGCCGCTTTAAAACCCGCCCAGTTGGCGAACCCTCGCTGTATTAATTTCACCAATTTATAGGCTGACAAAATCAAATGAAGGGGAAACGTGCCGTTGGGGTCGTAAGAATCACAGCCCATTTCATTCTGTGGTTTAATCGCTCAAATGTTGCATTGATACCGTTTTCTGAAGGACCAAGCATAATGAAATCGTTAGTCATCCTCTTAGCATTACTGATACCCGCCAGCGTAACGGCAAATACCCTCTTGGTTGAGCCTAAGGATACCAAACCAGCCCTGATCGATTCGTTATCAGCCACTTTTGCGATTGATAAAATCGCGATGTTAAAAAAAGAAAAAGGCGCAAATGAATCCAATCTGTACCTGCCTTTTGAACAAACAGAAGACGGTTTAGCTATCTTATTTGGCGATATCAATCAAGATGGTAAAATCGACGCGTTAGTCCCCTTTACCTGGGAAGGCCTCAATGGTCTTGACCAAGAAATACCCTCTAACGACTGGTACAGCTATTACGCCATTTATCTTCAGGATGACCAAGGCTGGAAACAGGTAGGGCAAATCCCGACAGGCACCTTTACCACGGATAATCAGACGCTATTAACCAACATTGAGGACGGGGTCATTTACGGGGAAATCATGCCACGTATGACGGATGATGACCCACAACCTCAACAGTGGGTATTACGTGCGCATCCAGAAAAAGACAATCTTCTTGTTCCGATCCCAACACCGCAGCCACTCGCTAATGCCCTGACCCTTAATCTGAGCAAAAAGCGGCCATTAACGCGAAATGCGTTAGTCACCGCCTTTGGTGAACCCATCAATATTGGTGACAATTATTTCTTAGTAGACGGAGATTGTGTCGGGCACCCAGACTGGAAATATTACCAATACCCCGGAGCCGCTTTTAATGTCAGCCAGGATGATAACAGTGTTGGAGTCAGTCACTTTATTGGCATTCCTGACAACCTGAGTTTAGTGCTGGGTGATCTTACTATCACTCAGAAAACCTCTGCACATCAATTAATTAAAGCATTATCTCAAAATGACAGTTTTACCGTTTCCCATACCAGCACCGATTTGCGAACAGATCTGGGGCAATCATCACCTTACTTTGACGATGCAAACGATATTTTCGCTCTGCGTCTGCCTTACTACACCGCTGGATTTGAGGCTTGGGCAAAGAAAAATGAAGCCAGAGAAGTACCCAATGATGAAGAAACAGACACATTCACCCGACAATTTTATTTCACCACGACAATTGGTGTGGCCCCAATTCAGAACAGTCCAACACGGCTGATGTTTTATTTCTTAGGGGACAAAATGGTCGCACTCAGTGTTATTTATGATGACGGTCAGGTTTGTATCTAAACAGCCCAAACAGGCACGCTTACGGACATAACTCAGCGTTTTCTCTTTTCGGGGTTATGTCTGTTAGACCATAACCTCCCCCCTCTAATAAGGCCGCCTTTGTTACCCTCTGATAAGCACAGTACTGCCAGACTGCTGCCCCCCCCCCGACTCTATCTTGAACGGTGAGGATAGGCAGAAAAGTAAAGCGTCCGCGCCAGCCCCCAGGGAAGGCTATTTTGGTAGGCGGCAAGCGAATGAACCCCGATGAGTCGATTAAGTTTTAAGTCTCATGTCATCGGTAAACGGGGCAAAATCAGCCCCACCCAGAGGTATTAACCTTCTTTTTCGATCAGCAGCGCTTCCAGCAAATCCAAATCATGCAGTAGCTTTTGCAGGGTTTCATTGCTGATTTTCTGCGTGGCACGCAGGTGATATAACTCACCACGTTCGGCCCGCAGAGCGGTTAAGCGAAAGCGCCGTTCCAGATTTTCAATCAGCAGCGTATTCTCAACTTCATCTTTACTGCCCGTGCGCCGCCGCAATGTACCGATGACTCGCGAGCTAACCTCCTTCAGTAACTCTGAGTCAATATTCTCCTCACTACTGGCCGTTAGCCGCTCTTCCATCTTATTCAGGCTAACAATCGCGACTTCTGCCATCGCCGCCCGAGCCAAACGTATTTCTTCACGGCTGGCACTCTTATCCGCAACCACCACCCCGCGCAATAACGGCGGCAAGGCAATCACCCCAATAATCACCGACAACAAGATCACGCCAGTGGCGATAAAGACCAATTGGTAGCGGGATGGGAAGGCTGAGCCATCGCTAAGGAATAAGGGAATCGACAGCACACCGGCAAGGGTTATCGCCCCACGCACCCCGGCGAATGAAGCAACCCACAGCTCACGGGTAGTGTAATTGATAAATTGCAGTGGCCGCTTGGTCAGCACCCGCTTACTGATTTTCTTCATTGACCACAACCAACTGAAACGCAGCAACAGCAACGCGCCATAAATAATGGCAACATCAGCGAATAGGTTCCAGGTTTGGATAGTCGGGTCCAGTTCTGCCTGAGTGATGGAGGTTTCCAAGATCCCCGGTAATTGCAGGCCCAGCAGGATAAATACCATGCCGTTAAACACAAACTCCAACATCGACCACACACTGTCAGCACGCAATCGCATCGCCAACGGGGCGTTACGAATAATACCCGACTGGCTGATGGTCATCCCCGCCGCCACCGCAGCCAAGATACCGGAGACGCCAAGGTGCTCTGCAACCAGATAGGAGGCGAACGGTAACAGCAGCAGCAAGACAATTTGTGTCGCCGGATCATCGCCACTCCAGCGGCTCATAATACGCAGCGATTTACTGTACAACCAGGTTATCGCCACACCCGCCAGCAGACCACCGATCGCGACTTTCAAGAACTCCAGCGTAGCACCGGAAACGGAAAAGATCATCGTCCCCATCGCCACTGCAATAGCAAATTTCAGCGCTACCAGACCAGAGGCATCGTTCATCAACGCCTCCCCTTCCAGTACGCCCATAATGGATTTCGGGATCCGCCCTTTACCCACGATACCGGATAGCGCTACGGCATCGGTGGGCGATAACACCGCCGCCAACGCAAAAGCTGCCACCAGCGGAATACCCGGTACCATCCAGTAAATCAGATAACCGATACCCACAATGGTGACCAAAACTAATGCCAGTGCCAGACCCAATATTTCTCGCCCATGGTGAATAAATTCCCGCGTCGGTGTTTTCCAACCATCGGCAAATAGCAGCGGCGGAATGAATAGCACCAGGAATAGCTCTGGGTCAAAATTGACATGCAACCCAAAATTGGGCCAAGCCAGCAAAGCACCGCAGACAATTTGCATCAGAGGAAGAGGGACTTGAAACGGTAACATTCGAGTGACAACGCCAGAAAGCGATACCACCAAAATCAAAATGAGGATTGTAAAAAAGATTTCCATGCTTTCCTTAAGACTCCACACGACATAATTTTTTTATCGTACCCGCCCGTAAGCCAAGGCCGGGTATCGCTTTCGATAGTAGATCACTTTTTTGTGAAGCGGGGAAAAAACCGGTGACAACCCGTAGAAAAAATAAAGAAAGTAAGGATATATAATATTAGGTTCACATCGGGGAGGATAATCCCCCCCGATGCCTGCAACCAATTGTTATTACAAGCAGTTACTATTGCGGAAAGTCACTATTAAAAATAGTCCTAATCTCGAATGGTCATGATGACAAGCATCCACCATTACAAACATCCACCATTACAAACATTCGCAATACCTGTGGGCTTAAATTGCCCAACCACCCGCGTAGAATGCAACCAGTGCAACCGCAATAATCACCGTACCGACGTTCAGTTTACGCCATTCACCAGAGCAAACCCGGCCAATAACCAGTGAGCTAAAGCCCAACATAATACCGGTTACGATATTGCAGGTCAGTACGATAAATACCGCACACAGTAGGCCGGACATCGCATCAACAAAGTCCTCGAAATCCAGTTTGGATACATTGCTTAGCATCAGCAAGCCGACATACATCAGCGCCGGAGCAGTGGCATAAGCCGGAACCAAATACGACAGCGGCGAGAGGAACAAAATCAACAGGAACAGGATACCGACCACCGTCGCCGTCAAGCCAGTTTTGCCGCCGGCAGCAGTGCCAGCAGCCGATTCAATATAAACCGCCGCCGGTGCCGCCCCGACCAAACCCGCAAAGATGCTGCTAACGGAGTCAGTGGTCAGCGCTTTACCACCACTGATAATCTGGCCGTCTTTATCCAACAAGTTAGCCTGCCCCGCGACAGCACGGATAGTCCCGGTCGCATCAAATACCGCCGTCATCACTAACGCCAGTACGCTTGGCAATACCACGGGTTGTAAAGCGCCCATGATATCAAGGCTGAAAATCAAAGAGTCGCCGTTAGCATCCGCCAGACTTGGCATCGCGAACAGACCCTGATAGGTCACGCTTGGATCAAAAATCAGGCCGATCACCGAGATGGCGATAATCACCAGTAAAATCCCCCCCGGCACTCGCAGTTTCTCCAGACCAAAAATCACGGCCAGACCCAGCAAGGTCATTATCACAGGGAAAGAGGTAAATGCCCCCAACGCGACCGGTAAACCTTCAATCGGGTTTTTGATAACCAAGCCGACACCGTTTGCGGCAATCAACAGCAAGAACAGACCGATACCAATGCCCGTACCGTGTGCAACCCCCATCGGCAAGTTACGCAAGATCCATGAACGGATACCGGTTACTGAGATAATAGTAAACAGCACCCCCATCAGGAAGACCGCACCCAATGCCACTGGGATACTGATTTGCTGGCCCAATACCAGACTGAAGGCGGTAAATGCCGTCAGAGAGATGGCACAACCGATAGCCATTGGCAGGTTAGCCCACAGCCCCATCAACAGAGAACCGAGGCCCGCAACCAGACAGGTCGCGACAAACACCGCCGTCGGTGGGAAACCGGCTTTGCCTAGCATACTCGGTACCACAATCACCGAATAAACCATCGCCAGAAAAGTCGTCAGACCGGCCAGCACTTCCTGGCGTACATTACTGCCACGTTCACTAAGCTTAAAGAATGCATCAAGCGTGCCCTTTGGCTGTGCTTGAGGGTTGCTGCTAGACATGGTGATGTCCCCTGTGTGTCATTTTAAAATAGCATGCCAAGCCAAGCGCCCTTCCCTACGTAATCGTTTCCGTTCCTGTCGATGAACTCACTAACTCTCCCTGACTCACAGAGCGGGGAAAAATAGCAAACGATTAGCTGGGAGAATGCATGACTGAAAAAAAATCGAAGTTTAGGGCAGATGTCATTTAAGGCAAACGATTATCTAGCCATCTGTGGTGACTAATCAACACCCGATCGCGACATTTAATACATTTTCTTCAATTAATTTGTCGGGACGCATTAATTTGATGAGAAACTTTAGATCATCAAATGAATAGGTTCATCGAATAAACATCGCTCAAACACCTTGATGCGTAGCTACATCGTAGCTACAATAAGGGTAATTTAATGGAGGTTATTATGACTGATACTGTTGTTCGTGCCCGAGTTTCACCGGCCTCAAAAGCCGCTGCAATGGCTAATGCCAAAGCCCTTGGCCTCGATTTGTCTACGGTGATCCGTATGGTCGTTAATCGCCTTGCCGTTAACGCAGAACTACCCATTGATTTACTGCAACCTAATCAGGAAACGTTACAGGCTATTCGAGATCTCGAAAACGGGGTGGAGGTTTACCGTGTTGACTCGGTGGATGCGCTCAAACGTGATCTTGGTTGGTAACAATGCTGACAATTGTCTATCAGAGCCGCTTTAAAAAAGATGCAAAGCGTTACACCAAGAATAAAAAGGCGCAGAAAGTTATTTTAGAAACCATTTCACTGTTACAGACAGGTGAAGCGTTACCCCCAAAATATAAAGAGCATCCATTAATCGGTAACTATATTGGTTATCTTGAATGCCATGGCATGCCAAATTTATTGTTAATTTATCAACGTACCGACTCAGAAATTAAACTCTACCGTGTAGGAAGTCATTCTGATTTATTTTAAATGAAACTGAAGTGACTAAGACTGAAGTGACTAAAAGAGAGTCAGTCTCCCCGCCAAATCCCCCCCCATTTCTAGTGGTCTGGAACAGTGCAGGAAACTGACTGGGAAGGTTATGGATGTTTGTTAAAATATCCATTTAGGTATTTTCCCGTTGTACTCAGGGCCCTATTTGAGCCGTCTCAATTCGCCACCCGTCGTGATGTTGCTGTACCTTGGCGTGATGCCTCAATGCCTTGGGGGGGGACAGGACTCTTTCCAACACCTCGGCCTCCAGCGCGGCCAGCTTCGCCGATCCTTTGCGACGTGGGCGCGGCAAATCGATAGCCAGATCCAAACCAATACGCCCCTCCTCAATCAGCAGCACGCGATCCGCCAGTGCGATAGCTTCACTCACGTCATGCGTCACCAACAATACGGTGAAACCATGCTGTTGCCAGAGACGTTCAATCAGGCCCTGCATCTCAATACGGGTCAACGCATCCAACGCGCCCAGCGGTTCATCCAACAACAATAAACGGGGGCGATGGATCAGCGCCCGCGCCAGTGCAACACGTTGCTTTTGCCCGCCTGATAATGCCGCGGGCCATTCATTGGCGCGATCTGCCAGCCCGACGGTGTCCAATACCTGCAACGCGTCATCACGCCAGTGGCCACGCAAGCCCAGCCCCACGTTATCAATCACCTTTTTCCACGGGAGTAAACGAGCCTCCTGAAACATCAGACGAGTCTCATCCTTGGCATGACTGAGCAGCGCATTACCACTTAGCAGTGTTCCGTCACTGGCCGCTTCCAACCCCGCGAGCAAACGTAACAACGTACTTTTTCCACAGCCGCTGCGGCCAACCACTGCCACAAACTGGCCTGCGGTGATACGCAGTTGCAGATTATCTAAAACAGTACGATTACCATAACGTTTGCCGATCGACTCCAACGTTATTGGCGTCCCTTGCGGGATATGAGTCAGTGTGGTCATTGCGCTTCTCCTGATTTCTGTTGATAGGCCGGATGCCAACGCAACCAGACTCGTTCGAGCAGTTGTGCACTGCCATCGGCCAGTTTGCCTAATAGGGCATACAGAACAATGGCCACCACCACCACATCGGTCTGGAGAAATTCACGGGCGTTCATTGCCAAATAACCAATACCCGAATTGGCGGAAATGGTTTCAGCCACGATAAGCGTCAGCCACATAAATCCGAGCGCAAAACGCACGCCGACCATGATCGATGGCAACGCACCTGGCAGCACCACTTGCGTCAATAATCGAAAACCGCTCAGCCCGTAACTGCGCGCCATTTCCAGTAGGCCACTGTCAATATTCTTAATACCGTGATAGGTGTTCAGATAAATAGGGAACAACGTACCGAGTGCCACCAGAAAAATTTTGGCGGATTCGTCAATGCCGAACCACAGGATCACCAGCGGGATCAGTGCCAAATGCGGGACATTACGGATCATCTGGACCGAGCTATTGAGTAACCGCTCTCCCCAGCGAGACAAACCCGTGATGACCCCCAACACTAATCCGATGCTGCCACCGATGCTAAAACCAATCAGGGCACGCCAACTGCTGATAGTCAGGTGTTGCCACAGCTCACCACTTTTGGTCAGTGCCCAAAATGCGGTCACTACGGCACTTGGCGCAGGTAATATGCGGTTGGATAACCAACCCGCCTCAACCGCGACTTGCCAGCCAACCACCAACGCCACGGGCAAAATCCAAGGGGCCAGCCGATGCAGAATTCGTTGTGCACTGATTGTCATCATGTTTCTCCTCAGCTTTGCGAGACTTTTTGTGGCACATAAATATTGGCGACCACTTCACCTTGCGGTTGGGTTGCAGGCCGCTGCGTCGGTAGCTCGGTGGTAGCCAAATCAAGATGTGGGAACAACAATTCACTCACACGATAAGCTTCTTCAAGGTGCGGATAACCGGAGAAAACAAAGGTATCAATCCCCAGGTCAGCATATTCCTGGATCCGTTGTGCGACGGTCGGGCCATCGCCTACCAATGCGGTACCCGCCCCTCCCCTCACCAGCCCAACACCGGCCCACAGATTCGGGCTGATTTCCAAATTATCTTTCTTACCGCCGTGCAGTGCAGCCATGCGCTGCTGACCAACAGAATCGAAACGAGCGAAAGCCTGCTGCGCGTCGGCAATGGTTTTATCATCCAGATTGGCTATCAAACGGTTGGCTGCGCGCCAAGCCTCTTCGGTCGTTTCACGGACGATGACATGCAAGCGGATGCCGAAACGTACTGTGCGCCCTTTTGCCGCCGCTTTAGCCCGCACCTCCTCAATTTTTTCCTTCACCTGTTCGGGGGTTTCTCCCCAAGTCAGATACAGCTCAACCTGTTCAGCGGCCAAATCTTGAGCTGCTGCCGAGGAACCGCCAAAATACAGTGGAGGCCGTGGATGTTGAACCGGCGGAAATAACAGCTTGGCGCCTTTTACCTTAATATGCTTGCCAGCAAAATCAACGGTTTCACCTTCCAGCACCTTGCGCCACACATGAGTAAATTCGGCAGAAGCCTCGTAGCGCTCAGTGTGATTAAGGTGTAACCCTTCTGCGGCCAACTCTTCTGGATCGCCACCGGTGACCAGATTAAACAGCGCCCGGCCATTAGAAAGCCGATCCAACGTAGCGGCCTGCCTGGCGGCCAGCGTGGGGGAGATGATGCCAGGGCGCAGCGCGACCAGAAATTTCAGCCGTTGGGTAACCGGGATAAGCGAAGCGGCAACTAACCAAGAATCCTCACAAGAACGGCCCGTTGGGATCAACACACCACCGAACCCAAGCCGGTCAGCCGCTTGGGCAATTTGCTGTAGATAACTATAATCGACCGCGCGTGCCCCTTCAGAACTGCCCAGATAGTGACCATCGCCATGGGTAGGTAAAAACCAGAATACGTTAATGCTCATCGCAGGCTCTCCTTATCATTACTTGGTCTGTGATTTTGCTGTAGATGATTGCTCTATAGATGTCTGCGCTATAGACGGTTGCTCTGTAGGTAATTGGCTTGGAGATGATTGGCTTGAAGATGATGGCTTTGAGGATAATTGCCCGGCTGGCTGCCAAACACGTTGCAAAATATCCACTTTGACCGGTAACAGCCGGTTGGCGAAAAACAGATCGGCCGTTCTTTGTTGGGCAGCAACCGTCGCCTGACTCAAAGGCTGGATAGCCGTGGGTGGACGATGATCCAGATAGCTGGCAATCACGGCCTCTGGTAGCCCCATCGCGTTGGCCAGTAGCGTGATACTTTGTGCTCGATCGCTAAGCGTCAACGCATCAGCCTGCGTCAGCACCTCCAGCACCTGCTGAATAAATGGGCCGTTAGCTTCGGTATAAGGACGAGAAGCCAGATAGAAAGAGCCTGTCTGGTTTAATTGGCTGCCATCTATCAGTACCCGTATGCCCCCTTGCAACAAGGCGGCGGAATAGTAGGGATCCCAAATGACCCAAGCATCAACATTGCCCTGTTGGAAAGCCGCTCGTGCATCAGCAGGCGTGAGGTAGACAGGTTGGATATCGGTAAATTTTAGCCCCGCTTTTTGCAGTGCCTGCAAGAGCAGGTTGTGTGAGCTTGAGCCTTTCTGGAAGGCCACTTTATGGCCCTTCAGTTCAGCAACGCTGTTAATCGAGCTGTTTTCCGGAACCAAAATTACTTCTGCCTTCGGTTTCGGCGGCTCCATGCCGACATACAGCAGATCAGCACCAGCAGCCTGAGCAAAAATGGGCGGAATATCGCCAGTACTGCCCAAATCGATGCTGTTGACGTTCAACGCTTCGAGCATTTGCGGGCCTGCCGGGAATTCAATCCAGCTAATTTGGGTATCAGGAAAGCGTTTTTCCAGCAATTGGTGAGTTTTCGCCAACACCAGATTCACCGAGCCTTTTTGGTACCCAATGCGGAGCTGGGCCGGGGCGCTATCCTGTGCAATCACTGTGTTAGTGAACGCTAACGTAATAATAGCGGCCATTGCCCCGATATTGAGCCAGTGGTGAACGTTGAACCCGCGACGAAAAAAGAAAGATAGCGACATAATGATTTCCTTTATTAGGCAGCCGTTTGCCGCGCCAACGAAGATGGCACAGCGTGAGACGCCGGAGGTTTACGGCGACCGAGTGCCAGATAGAAGCTTTCCAACGCCTCTTCTAACCGGGTTGTCGCACTCACAGAGACCGTGACCTGCTCATCGTGAAAAACCACCTGGCTGTCATCGACGAAAACACCATGCAGCACCTCTTGGGCCTTTAGTGCGGTCAATACTGGTTTCAGCGCATAGTCCACCGCCAGCATGTGGCCGATGGAACCACCAGTCGCCAGTGGTAGAACCACCTTATGGTCCAATGCCCTCTCTGGTAACAAATCGAGTAAGGTTTTCAGAGCGCCAGAAAAAGACGCTTTATAAATAGGTGTGGCAATTAACAGGCCATCTGCTGTTGCTAGCTGTGCAACAAAAGCTTTGACGTCAGGGCTACTAAAATTGGCATGCAGCAGATCATCAGCATGGAAATCGTGCAAGGTGTAGGGGATCACCTCCACATTCTGCTGTTGTAACCAGTGTTGGCTTAAATTTAACAGTGCCGCAGAGCGTGAGGGAGTACGTGGACTACCCGCCAAAGAGATAACGCGCATGGTTATTCCTTATATCAAAAAGTTATTTTTAACATTGATTGCACATTTAAGAGTTATAAAAATAACAACGAAAAAGCATATTTCTAAATATCATTTTTGATTTTGATATGACTGGATGATTGGATGATTGGATGATTGGATGATTGGATGATTGGATAAACGCAGATTATCAATATCGCCGCCAGCAGATCGTACGATGCCGTTCTCTGTCGCTATGGCGCCTGTCTTCGTCATTCGACCCCATCGACAGGGCAGAATACGGGTAATTTCTTGAGCCAGATCACAACTTTATTGACCTGAAAATTCTATCCATGTAGCGGGGAATCCTGCCTATCACGCTTTACGCCACACTTGCCTAAAGTAAGCCCATGTCCACCGCATAGTTACCGATGCGCAGCTACATACACACAGCTACATACACGTAGTCACATACACATCGTTACATGCGCTTATTTAGCAAACAGGAGTATAAGTAAATGATTGATTTCAATGATCCCCGCCAGGTTGCGAAGGCTATTCAGTTCACCAACGTCAATGCCGATTTAACTCGGGAAGGGTTGATTAAGCACTTGAACATTTGGTGGAGGTGCCACGGAACATAACAGCTTTAGAGGGGCGGGTTCAGTAGAATTACCGGCAGCAGGATTAGGCGCGTTGAATTATCCGTTATATGTCGAGTTGCTGGCCCAGAAGCATCCTAATATTCCACTGATTATTGAACATGTTGATGAAGAGGATATCCCCCGCGCCAAACGCTTTGTTGACGAGGTTTTAATGGCAACAGGCAGTTGATCTGTTTTTATCACGCAGAATTTATAAAACAAAAAAACGTGGCTGGCTAAACCAGTCACTTTGTATAATTAAAAATATTATAAAGGCAGGATTTACGCCCGGCGCAGTATTTAAAATACAACAATATCGAAATGGCCTGATAATAATTTTAATCGCCAATGAGATCGCGACCCAACGGGTACTTAATGAGATTGAAAACGATCACCATATTGGTATGGACTGGATACAAAACAATGGTGAACTGTCTCTGTCCGGAGAATGGCTCACACAAACAGGCTTAACCGGACAACCGCTGGCGATCAGCGTAATGCCCGGCGAGGTGGTGATTCGGGTGCAGCAGGATAATGTGTTGGCGTAGCAACAGACGAAAAGCCAGAAGGATCATGGTAGATCTCTTCTGGCCTTAGCCTAATTGGCGTTGTATATATCGTGCAGATCTTTATTTTCGTTTAACACGACAGGTGACTTGTTATCCTTATGGTAAGTAAGAACTAACTCCCCTTTATTTTCATCATCTTCTATCGCACGCACACCGTCGATAACACATAACATACCAAATAAAGAATCATCAGCAACACGCTTAATTATCTTATTTATAAACTCTTTAACCTCATCGGCCTGAGCATTATAAAAACCAGATAAATCAACTAATTCTTTTGATGGTTTCCTACCTGGCGGTGATTCCAGCACAGATATTACATCTTCTACCACTGCATCTTTCACAACAACATTTAATATATCTACAAATTTTTCAGCATCCATTTAACTTACCTTAATTTAGTGAAAACATCAGGGAACATTTCTTTATTAAGCCTGATAAGATCTTTAATGGTTGAAGGTGGAGCGTTGGTATAGTTACGAAGATCTCGTATATCTTTTGCTAATAGATCTCTTGCCGTTCCAGTAAACGGACCTTTCATAGTTGGTATTAATTTATGTTCAGCTCTTGGAAGGGCTATGGATGGAGCTGTTTTAGGATCATAACCAGATATAACTTGGCCTGCTGGGTGCTTTTGAGCGGCATGGTGAATATCCAACCCGTCACCAACTTTTGAACGCCGCTGTAAATCATCAAAAGTCCCTACTTCATATTTATTGGTAGGACAACCCGCCAGCCCCAGCGGATCCACCCAGCTCACCGGATTATGCACATACCCGTACGGGTTTAATCCCCCCGCCAGCCCTATCGGGTCCGGGCATAGATATTGCCCCGTCTCGCCATCATAGTAGCGGAACCGGTTGTAATGCAACCCGGATTCTGCATCCGCGTACTGACCCGCAAAACGCAGGTTACAGCTGACCCGATCCTCATCATTCGCCGCCTGTCGCCATAATTCCGCCTGCCCCCAGGTGCTCAGACGGCTCGCCCACACCACCTTGCCCTGCTCATTCAGCAACTCCCGCGGCGTACCCAGAGGGTCCGCCACCACATAATGCAGTTTGCCTTGCGCATAGCGGGCCATCGGCGTTAATCCGCCCGGCGCATACAGCCAGTGGATCCCCTGCTCATACGCCACCGTGCCGTCGGCATACACCGGCACCTCTTCGATTAACTGGTCGCCGCTCCACAGGTACGCGTAACCGGCCAGTGATGCCGTGGCCGGACCGGTGGAAGGCGCGTCCATCTCATTGAGCGGCGGGGTATCCACTACCCGCAGTTTTCGAATACGTCGCCCAAAGGCATCATAACCGTAGCGCCAGCGCGCCCCCGTCGGCGTGATCAATTCGGATAACTGATCCTGCTCATTCCAGCGATAACGCCACAGCTGTGGCCGGTAGCCGTCTTTTTGGCTGCGTTTCTCCACCAGTCGCCCGCCAGCATCGTAACGGTACTGACTGTCACCGCGCTTCACCACCCGGCCCGCCTGCTGTTGCTGGCTCGCCTGCGCCAAAACCGCCTGTGCCCCACGCGGTAAACAGCGATGCTCGCGCAGGTTCTGGTTCACATCGTAGCTAAACTGCTCCTGCAACGGCAAAAAACCACCAAAATCAGCGCGGACGACCTGGTCATTGCGATCATACTGGTACTGCGTTTTACCCCAACGCCCGTCATCCATCCCCACCACGTTATAAGCCCGGTCATACTGCCAACTGCGGTTGACCGCACTGCCGTGCAAGGCCGGGCTCTCCGGGGCGATCAACTGTTGCTGGAATAATGCCGAGTTACGCCCGGCCGCCTGATGGGCCAACAGCCCGCTCGGGGTATAATTGCAGGCCTGAATAAACCCGGCTGCGCTTTCACGTACCGTCTCCCGCCCCAACCGGTCATGCTGCAACGCCAGGGGCTGATGGCCCGCCAGCTGTAGCCGGGTCAGTTCGCCCTGTGCACCGTACACAAACGCCAGCCCCAGCTCACCCACCTGTCGGGCAACAGGGGTACCGTTTAGCGCATCCCACTGATGCCGCACCTCCCGGCCATTCAGCCGCTCCGCAACCAACTGACCCGCCTCGTCGTAATCAAACTCCACCACCGCATCCGCATTGGTCGCGCTCAGCAGACGACCGGCACGGTCATAACCGTAGCTGACCGTGCCAACCAGCGTGGAACTCAGTGCATCGCAGTGCCAGGTCTGCTGCGCCAGCACCTGATCCTGCATCGAGTAGTGCCAGCGAACAAGGCGCTGATCCGGGTAACGCGCCCCGATACGCCGCCCCACCGCATCATACTGATAATGAACCGTGCGCCCGGTAAAATCGGTTTCGCTGATCACCTGCCCGGCCCGATCACGGGTATAGCGATAGGTGTCACCTGACGCATTGGTCACCTGATTCAGGCGCGTCAGTGTGTCATAGCCGAAGGTCAGCCGCTGCCCGTCCGGGCGTATCAGGCCGGTCAGTAAATCAAAACCCCCGTATTCGTAACGGGTGGTTTTCCCCGCGCCATCGGTCAGCGCGGCAATACGCTTCTCGCTGTCATAGGCGATGGCCTGCTCCACGCCATCCGGCAACGATACCTGGCTCAGGCTGCCTGCCGGGCTGGCATGCTGTGGGCTGTAGCCATAGCGGGTTATCTGATTCAGCGGATCCTGCGTTTCCAGCAACCGGCCAAAAATATCCTGCGCCAGCAGCGTGACACCGCCATCCGGCGCAATAACCTCATTGACCTGCTGCTGAGCATTATAACGGTAGCGCCACTCTGTGCCGTCGGGCAGAATGTGCCGCACCCGTTCACCCTGTTCGCTGTAACGGTATTCCTGTCGTCGCCCCTGTGGATCAACCTGATTGCACAGCTCCCCGTGCTCCCCATACCAGAATCGCCAGCACTGGTTATCAGGCTGGGTACTTTGCGTGATTTGCCCGAAGCCATTGTAATCGTAACGGTAAGTCTCCCCCGCGGGCGTAATGACCTGCTCGACCTCACCAAATGTATTACGCCGGAATTCAGTCGTGCGCCCTAACGCATCGGTTTCAGACAACTTATTACTGAACGCCCATTCAGTGAGATGCTCGCGTCCCAGTGGATCGACTTCACGGATCACCTGACCTTCCGTGTTATACCAAAATTGGGTCTCTCCCCCTTCAGCATCCTGATAGGTGGTACAGCGGGCCCTGTCGTCATAGAAAAAACGATCCTGATAATGCCCACTGGCAGTACGGGTGGACAACACCCTGCCCAGGGTGTCGTATTGAAGATAAGCATCGGTCTTGTCGGTATCATGCCAGCGGATCATATGACCGGCGGCATTATAGGCATGGGAAAGGTGGGTAAACTGGAACGTATTACATTCAGCCAGTAAACCGTTTTCAGCGTAGCGACATGTCACCAGCCACTGACGTTGTGTGCCGGTCACCAGTTCGATCAACGTGAGTTGATGTTGCTGGTAGCTCAGTTCCAGCGCATAGCCCGCACTGTGATCAAGGCGAATAAGCTGCTGGTCAGCCGAATAGCCCAAACGGATCTGACGACCAAAACGATCACTGATAGCAGATAAACGGCGCGTATCCCCCTGCCGTTCGGCAAAACTCAGGATTTGCTGGGTTTGTCGGTTAAAAATATGCAGGACACCACTGCGCTGGCCATAAAGCAGGTACTGACCTTCATGCAGGTTGACCGATTCAACGTCATCTTCAGGTGCATCGTAGGTCAGTACCACACCTTCATGGTTGCGAAAGCGGATCAGCGAACCGTTGATCGTCAGTTGCTGTGACCAGTTATCCGCCCATTTATCACCAAAACTGCCTGACAGACTGGCGCTGGAGCGGTAGAGCCGCGTTAAATTGAGGGGTAACTGGCCGGGGATATCAATCATCGGCCATATTTGTAAAAAATCACCGCTTGCAACATCAACAGGATCACTGGCACACCCCGTTTTTGTTGAGCATTTCCCCTCGATTTCAACCGATTTCTTTGGCTTGCCGTTGTTCTTTTTCCCTTTCGGCAGAGGCAGAAGACTGGCCACAATGGCGACCCAGCGCAACACCGAACTGCGGCTGTCTTTCACCGCAAAGACATAGGCCGTTTCTTGGGTTTCAGCGACCGTAGCTGCGCCGCTGTTAATATTGGCATCGCAGGTCGTACGGTGCCCCAGACGGGCGATTTGCTTGCCGTTGGCATACACCGTTTTCGCCCCTTCGGCAATCACCTGAGGGACGCCGGGATGGTCACTGCAGACAATCGGATCACCAACACGGGCAACCGGTTTTCCCTCAAAATTCACATTGGGAGAGCCACCGGTGATCGTCCCTTTATTCTCACCGTACTGGCCCAGGGCTGCACACGTGGCCGCCACGCCTGCGCCAACAAATCCACCTGCCGCCGCCGCGGCGGCAACCACCACCAACGCGGCCCCGCCTGTTGCGACCACCAACGCCCCCACCGCTACCGCCGCGACAGCACCCAGCAGGATCCCCCCTAATACCCCCCACGAACCGAGATCTTTTTTCTGATGCGCAATCGCATCACCCAGACGGGCCGGAGCATCACCGTCTGTCGCCACCTTCGCCCATCCCAGCGCGCCAGCCAGAGCATGACCGGCTTTATCACCAACGTAACTCCCCGCTTTCGCGCCGACATACCCGGCGGCTAATCCAACAGCAAAGGGGGCACCCGCCCCCGTCGCCACTGCATAAGCGCCCATACCCGCCGTTATCGTATAGTTTACGCCCTCGCTTTCCATAAAACCCAGGGCCTGCTCATTGAAACGTTCAGCACCGCCAGCATCAGTATCGGGAGGAGAGGCACCCCGTTGTTGCTCCATCACATCCTGACGCAGTGCCGACCGCCCACCTGCTGCTCCTGCACCACTCCATACGCCTTGTCCAATACTCATCGAGTCCCTCGCATTACTCTGTGGCGGCTTTTCCTGACACTGCCGGGTCCCGTAACTGGAATGTGCTCATCAACACACGGATTTGTTGCCGCTGTTCATCGCTCATCGTGCCGGGGATCGTCGCGGTAAACACCAACACCTTGGGGGAGAGATCAAGTAGCATCATTAATTGATGGATGGCCCCTTGTGGCGATGACCAACTGAATTCAGACACGATGGTTTTACCCGCCGGATGGGGCTGTTCTTCCTGATTAATGTGCTGATAATCCTTCAACTGCCTCGACAGGCTGGCTATCTCACTCACGGCAAACTGACTAAATGACATGCCCCACGGAATAACATCTCTGGAGATGGTGAAACTGATACCACTTTTATCGTTATCGGCGGCACTCAACACCAAAACACTCAGGTCTTTCCAGGCAGCAGGGAGCGCAATCGCGCCCTCGTTAAAATGAAACAGGGAGAGTTCATTCGGTTCAGTCATTATTTTTCTCTTATTAATCGCGCGTCAGGCATCCTTATTATTCCGGATGCCATACATCATGTTGTTATTTGTTCAGATTAATCACCGGGGCATTAATAAATACGCCTTCGGCATCAAGTTGAATGCTGGAACCGGCAAATTTGATCACAATATGGGTGGTCGTCATGCTTATTTCGCCCGGCCCGACTTTGAGCGTAATGTCATCCGAGGCTTCGTAACGCTGTGTTCCCGGCCCACTTTTACCCGCCTTAGCCTTAACCTGAACCGCATTGGCATCGGTACTGCGCAGGGTACAAATATTTTCCGACAAACCGCCTTGCTTCACGGTTTTCGTTTCGTTACCCGCCAGAATGTTTAATGTTCGATTTCCCGACTCAACGGTCAGGGATTGATCATTCTTTACCGTGGTGCTCATGTCCCGCTGCGCATGCATAAACAGCCCTTCGCCGCCTTTGGCATCCTCGAAGCGCATTTCGTTGTA
>NZ_CGBP01000010.1 GCF_001053095.1 Yersinia similis
CAGCGCGCCATCGGTTTGTACCGCACTGGCTCGCAGGGTGATGTCTTGCGCTGCCTGCAAATTGATATCGCCCGTGGCATTCAACTGGCTGCCAAGCAGGGTTTCATCATAGAGGTTCACCGAGCTGGTATGCCGCTTGCTCGACGATTCGCCGGTAACGTGCAGACTGTCGGTGGCCGCGCTGAGGCTGATGTTCTGCGCCTGCACCTCAAGGGTAGCGGCATTAATGCTGGCCCCCACCGCCGTCAGATTGTCGACGTTGGCAGTCAGCGCGCCGCCGACATTCACCTCGCTGCCCAGATGGCGAATATGCTCACTGGTCGCACTGCCACGACCATCATGGGTGCTTATCTGGTCGCGTGTTTGTACCGTCTCCAGTTGCCAGTCGCCGCCGGTCGTGACCTGCAGATCCTGACCCACATTGAGGCTTGCACCTTGCATGATAAAATCACGCCCGGTATTGATAGTCGCATTATTGCTGACATTGATGCTGGCCAGCGGCCCCAGGATGGTTTGATCCCGCGAGACTGCGCCATTGTCGCTACTGAGCTGCGCACTGTCGGTGCGCAATATCACATCGCGGCCGCTGTCCAGTTGCAGGTTGGTGGCATTGATCCGCGCGCTGGTCAGGTCGATATCGCTGTTCAGTGTGCTGAGCTGCATATCGCCGCCCGCCTGAAGCAAGCCACCACGGTTATTCAGCGTGATATCTTGCGCCATGCTGATTTTCAGGTCATTCGTGGCGGTTATCGCCCCCGCATTGGTGAACCCCTGGACCTCGGTCAGGCTGATATTCTCTGCCGCGATCAATGCCCCGTTGGCCTGCAGATCGCCCGGTTTAACCCCCGCCAGATAGACCACGGGGACTAATACGGTTTGCCCGGCGACTTCTCGGGTTTCCATCAGCACGATATTGTGGGTCAGTGCCGCCATCTGCTCCGCACTGAGGTGGGTGCCGAGGGCAATATTGAACGCCTTGCTGTACTCAAGGCCCGCGGCAAACAGTGCCTCGAACTGCTCTTGTGCACTGCGGTAATCACTGGCCACCGCCTGACCGGTCAACGCCAGCACCTGATCCCGCACCAGCCGCTGTTCATAGGCGTTATCCCCCAGACGTTTGAATATCACATCCGGGTCATTGTTCAACTGCTGGAGCACGTAATCTGACCCGCGCCAGGTATTCAGGTTGGCAAACGCCGGGTGGGTTTCGATCAGATAACCGCCGCCGCCAACGGTGTGGTCGGTCGTGAACTGATACAGCCCGCCATTCGGCGGTGTCAGCGAGATCCCGTTAAATTCGACAGACAGATCTTTGCCGCTATTATCGCGATCGGCAGGCGGCGCGATGGCACCGGGGTTGGCCCCATTGTTAATGGTCGTGCCACTGCCGCTGAGTGTTTTTGCGGTAAAACTTGAGGCATATTCACTGGTGGCGCGCTCACTGACTTCAGGTCCCCACGCCCATGCCCACAAACCGCCTTTGTAGGTTCGGTAGCGCCAGACACCGCTGGAGGTGGTCTGCTCCATCAGGCGTTGCTGGTCACCCCAGCCATCCTGTTGCAGGGTGACGCCGGTGAGATCAATCTCCCCCTGTGCACTCACTTTGCTCCAGAAATTCTCCAGCGTGCCCACCTGCGGTGTCAGGTTTCCCCCCGCCAGCAGTTGCGCTTCCGGGCTGATCTGATCGATGCCGTTATAGGCGATAACCGACGTATACTCTGTGCCGATATAATCGCTGTTATCGGCACCGCCATCCGGCGGTTCAGCATAGCGCCCGCCTGGAATATCGGGGTTTTCTGCCGTCCAGACAGCCGTGCCTGTCACCGTATCGGCTACGATAAAGTCGGTGTTGGCGGTCAAAATATGGCGGCTGTTGGTCAGCGTCGTGGCGTAAATCAACATGTCTTTGCCGGATTCGATCAGGCCGGAAAGGTTGAGCACCTGAGCCGCAGAGGCGTAATGGCCATCACTCGCTTGCCCGCCGGCCAGAATAACCGTGCCCATGCCTAAAATCGTGGTGGTCGGCGCGGTATCAGTGTGGGTGACGGTATCGCTGTTTTCAATCACCGGGGCCAGCAAGGCTAGGGTGCCGTTTTCATCGGTAGCACCGATCAGGGCGTCAGGGCCGGAGTTGGTAATACGCTCCCGTGCGTTAAGTGTGGCTTCGGCGCTAATAATACTGCCCGTGTTGAACAGGGTGTTGGAGTCGGTATCAAGCCCACCGAGGGTCAATATCTCGCCATGGTTAATCAATGCGCCGGTGGCGCTGAGCGCTGCTTGCGTCGCGAGCAGGTTGCCGCTATTCAGTAAGCTGTCCGAGTGGGTACTGAGTGTGCCCCCCGCCATCAGGTGCCCGTCATTGGTGACCGCGCCCTGGGACGTCAAGGTTAAATCACGACCAGCCTGAAGGGTCGAGCCCGCCTGGTGGCTGAAATCACGCTGTAAGCTGATGGTCAGATCCTGGCTGGCCGTCACCTGGCCGCCCTGGTTATCAAACTGGCCCAGATCCAACGCGAGCGTGTTGGCCGCCAGCGTGCCACCTTGATTATTGAGGGTTTGAGCGGTGTTGATGCTCAGTGTGTCAAGGGCGAGTACAGTGGCGCGCTGGGTGCTGATATCGCCACGGTTGGCGGTGAGCGTCATCTCACGGGCTTGCGTGTAACTGTCGGTCAGATCAACCCGGCTGCCGGTTAACGCCATGGCACCGGCGGCCAGGGTCTGCCCGTGTGCGAGCAGGTCCTGACGGGTGGTCACCCTCAGGTCACCGATCTCTGTCAGGCGGCCATCACTTTGTACTCCTGCCCCCAGCAGGCTGTTGCCGTTGCTGTTCAGGCTTTCCGCCTGTAGCGAGAGGGTGCCACTTGCGAGGAGGGTGCCGCCCCGGTTATCGACATCGCCCGGCAGATTCAGATTAAAATCGGTCGTCCCGGTGTGGGCTATCAGGCCCCCAACATTGGAGAGTGCCTGCGCGTCGAGCGTGATCTGTTCGGCGATCAGGCTGGCGTTATCGGTACGCAATAACGCGGTGGTTACAGCCGACAGGCGCTCACTGGCTAATAGTTCAGCGCCGGTGAGATCGATCTCACCCCCTTGTGCAATGAGCGTGATATCACGACTTTGCGTCTGGCTGCCACTCAGATCAAGACGGTGTGCGGTGAAACGCTGCGCCGTGCCGCTGATATTTTTTCCCTGGGCGGTGATCTTCCCGCTGGCTTCAACGCTCAGTGTGCCACTGACAATGGCGCTGTTGTCGGACTTCACACCCGCCCCCAGAACAGAATTGCGGGTGCTGTTCACCTCCGCCGCTCGGACAGAGGTGTCCCCCCCCGCCGCGAGGGTGCCACTGTTGCTGAGTGTACCCGCCGTGGTGAGTTGGGTATTGCCCTGTGCATAGAGCACACCGCTGTTCTCTATATCCGCGGCGGTATTGACCACCAACTGTTGGCTGCTGTTGATCTGGCCGCTGTTCATCAGCATGCCATCGGCCGTTATCGTAATATCGCCCGCTGACGCCCCTATCTCGCCCGCATTGTGCACACCGACACCGCTTTCAGTGCCAATCAGGCGAATTTTACCGGCGTACATGCCCCCCAAATGGGCGACATCCACCGCCACGGTTGGCCGCGGGCTGCCATCGGCGGCTTTGGCGTTAATGTTTTGATGGGCGGCATCCACCTGATTGCGCCCGGTGGTGACACTCAGTTCGTTGGCCCAGATCCCGGCATTCACTTTGACGGAGCGGGCGATCAGGTCGGTATGATCCTGACGGCTGCTGTCCATGCCGGTGCCCTGAATAACAATGTCCCCCCGCTCCACATCGTAACCGGTGAGCTGGCCGTTATTAAGCTGCGCCTGACCGGTCGTCAGGGTCACACGGTTGGCGTTGATAAAACCGCAGCCCTCGCAGGTAATGCCCGCCGAGTTAGCGATAACTACCTGTGCCTTGCGCCCCGCCACCTCGATATACCCGTTGAGTTTACTGGGGTCGCGGCTGTTGACTTCGTTGAGAATAATGCTGGCCTCACCCCGCGCCAGCCACGGATTGCCGTCGATAAAACCACCGAGCTCGGTCTGGTTGACACCGTGGCCGTTATTGAGGATCACGCCGCGGCCATCAACATCAAACTGGCTGTAAACGTTACGTGAAACCCCGCCGCTGCTGGGAGCCTGGATATTGACCTGTGGCGTGCCGTTGGCGCTGTTGATAATGGTGGGTTGCTGGTTGCCCGGCGCACTGGCATCGGCGACAATCGCCGCCTGAACGGAGAGCGAGACACAGCCCAGCGCCAGTAACAGGCTGAAGCTTAGCGTGGACAAGGCACTGATACGGCGGTGTTGCGTGTGCCCCAATCCTGATGAAGGCGAAGAGGACGCCCGACCAGAAGCAGCAATATCTGCGACGACGATCATCATCCCCCGCACTTTGTTAAAAATAATACGGTACAGGTTCTTATTCATGGTCGGTCTCAAAAGGTTATCCCCTTCGTCCTTGAAGCCACAGGGGGTTAGCTGCACGCACTCACTCGAATCACTTACTTGAGTAAGCTCATCGGGATGAGTTTGCTGGCTGCCTACCTGCAACTCCAATGACGTTGGGTGCAATAAAGGAGTATTAGTATTGCCAGTTCAGGTTAAAGCCCACAGTCACGGCATCGGATTGGAAGCCATCGGGTTCAGACAGGGGTTTGCCGGCAAACAGGTCATAGCGGGTATTGAGTACGTTGCCGCGAATACCGACAGCGGCACCCGCCAGATGGTTACCCAGCAGATAAGCGCTTCCGCGGCCACCCACTTCGCCATAATCAAGGCCGACATAGATCTCTTGCCCCTGTATCGGTGTGTACCAACCCAGATCATTACGCACCGTCCAGCCACGATCAGCACTGAGGGTCCGCTCACCATTAAAGCCGCGCACTGACCAACGGCCACCGATGCTGAATTGATCCTGTGGGGTCAACGGGGTGCTGCTGCTCTGACGCTGGTATTGCACGTTGTAATGGAAATTTTGCGCCATCACCGAGAAGGGAATATCCAGTTGTGCATTCAATTGCAGAATCTTGCTTAACGCCGTGCCTTCATCAAAATATTCTTCTTGAGCCGGAACCGCCCCAAACCAACGGGTACCGCGCTGATAACTCACCCCGGCATCCAGCGTGGCCTGCGAAATAAAGTGGCGATGTTGCAGCCCTATACGCCAGGCAGATGTGCGGCGGCGTTGAACCTCAACTTCGGTATCATTGATGTAGTTTTTCGACGAACGGGTCAGGACATCGTAGGTGAGTGTGGTTTTTTGGCTGGCATTGCGGTGCAACAGGCGGCTGAGTTGCAGTGACACATTTTCACTTTCGCCCCGATAGTTGTAATCGCTATTCAGGCCTGCCACTGTCTGGTGATAATCATAACTGCTGGCGGTTATGCCGGCTGTCCAGTAACCGAACGGCAACGAGTAGTGGCCAGTCAGGTTATTGGTGCCTTTATCGCCGCGATTTTTTATTGAGCCCCCCGCAGAGACATAAAACTGGTCACTCAAAGAGAATGGGTTATCCAGAAACAGCGTCGCACCGCCCTGATAACGGCCAGTACTGCGAGTCCCTGAGTCATCCAGTGAAGCGGCCAAACGCCACATTTTGCTCTGCTTCCAGCTTAGGGCGATATCGGTCTCTCCGGGTGCGCTGCCGGGGATCAATTCCATGCTGGCTTGCACTGTGGGGATACGTTGAAGATTCTCCAGCCCTTGCTCAATATCACGCAGATCCAATAAGTGACCGGGGCGTGCGGGAAAGGCACTGAACAGCGTGACATGGCGGTCACTCTCTGGTGTCAGCGCCACGCGGTGTATTTTGCCGGGCACCACTTGTAACGCCAGTGTGCCGCTGTTCAAATCCTGCTGCGGAGCAAGCACCCGGGTCGTCACATAACCATGACCCACTAAACGGTTTTGTAATTGGCTCATCAGTTGGTTAATCCCCTGCCCGCCCAAACACTGACCTAGAGCCTGATTAGCAATACGCTGTAACGGCAACCAACGGGGTAACGGTTCAGTGCCGCTGAGTGTGACGCGGTCAATAACAAAGCAGGGCTTTTCCACAGGGAAAATAAGGCGATCCGAAGAGGCCGAAGGTGCAGATAAGCGCACATCTGGCGTCGGCGGAGCCAGACGTTCTTCCAGCGCCCGCTGCCGCTCTTGCTGATGGAGAGTTTGCTGTTGAATAGGCGTTAATTCCGCACTCTGTCCGGCGCGAGAAATAACCAACAGTGGAAATAATATAGCCGTGTGTAATATAAAATAACAATAACGCAAAGAGAATGCCTCGCCTCTGAATTAGAGGCATGTATATATAGAAATAATTTTCTGCATTATGCTGCCAATAGCGTTTTTTTCAATCAAAATATGAGGTTTAGCAATAATTAAAGAAGAATACGACTTTATTGTATGAAATATCCTACACAAGAGAGATTGATGAAAACAGAATATTTATTCACTCTGAGCAAATGTTAATTTACGTCTAAAATTTATATCGAAAATATAATAAATAAAATATTCTACCTTTCGGCTTACAATTAAAAAGAGAATAGCAATATCCTTATTTTTATAATTTAAAACACGATGACAGGCGAAAATCACACAGTAAAAAACACCTACCCAACAAATAAAAAAAACAAATAAAACCAATAATTTAACAAAAATAAACGATAAATCCCGCATTGAAAATTTATTTTTTCAGAGGGCTAAATAAGTCTAAAAACAATGCGTCTATTTTGTCATAAAAAAGAGAGCAATACGTTAAAAATCCTTTTTAATTTGCAAGCTAAACAATAACAAAAACCGGATAAACCATTAAATTGGCAATTATAAACTTAGCGTATTAATGAGCATCGATATTCAATTTCACATGTAACAAGAAAGCCGACTCGATGATAAAACAGAAAATCAATTATTAGCCACCCTCCTCTTATAAATCTAGCACTAACCGCGCCCCTTTTGCCCTTGAGCAACAAATCAAAATAGATTTCTGACTCTTTTTTTCTTCATCAGTAAGATACCGATCACGGTGATCAGCTTCACCTTCCAGAATCGCTGTTTCACATGTTCCACAAATACCCTCTCGACATAAACATTCTACCTGTGCCGCATGACTGTTTTCGATGGCCTGTAGGATGGTCATATCACAGCCAACATTCAGTTCCACGCCAGAGCGAGCCAGTACGAGCGTAAACTCACCGCCACGTTGGTTCTCAGCCGTAAACTGTTCAAAATGGAGATACGTTTGCGGTATACCGCGTTGTGTTGCCGCCGTTTTAACGGCGTTATTCAATGATACCGAGCCACAGGTATAAATATGTGTCTCAGGTTCACAATCCATCAGTAACCGCACCACATCCAACCGGCTGCCCTGAGAGGAGATATGGCAAGAAAGATGTTTAGCAAATGCTGAATTTTCGAGTTCAGATTGAAAGGCATTGTCATCACAACGGCGAAAACAATAGTGCAGATGGTAATGATCCTGACGACGTTCAAGTTCATAGAGTTGGGAGATAAACGGTGTAATGCCAATGCCACCGGCAATCAGAAGATGACGTTGCGCCTCGGGTACCAGTGGAAATAAGTTATTGGGCCCAGACACCCTGAGCTTATCGCCAACCTTCACATGGTGATGCATAAAATCCGCCCCCCCACGAGAATGCTCACTCAGGCGCACCGCTATTTGGTAGCGGTGCGTTTCAAAAGGAGAATTCATCAATGAATAGGCATTACTGAGGTTTTTTTCACCCAGCGGTATCTGTACCAGAATATGGCTTCCGCCCTCAAAAACCGGCAAGGGCCTATCATTGCCCGCGGTGAGGGTAAAACGTTTTACATCAGATGTGATGACTTCAATCTTGCTGACCACAACGTCAAACATCTGATGAGACGCCATAGAAAACCCCGGTATTTTAAGCGTGTCTGCGCGAGCTATTTAGCATGCGCTATCAGAGAAGACCCACAGCGGCTCACTGCGGGCCATAACAGGCTACTCCTGAAAGACCTTCGCCACCAGATTATGGAAGTGAGCAATACCATGCTCACTGATCCCACTGCCTTTATCATCAGCCATGATGCGCCCTTGACCGCGATAGCCGCGTGATTTCAGCCCTTTCTGAACGCTTTCAACCAAACGTAAATCTTCTGGGCGAAAGACATTGCGATACCATTCGATAAGTTCCTTCTGGTCTTCCGTCAGCTCTTCATTCGTAAAATAAATATCATAGTTTTGCAGCGTTGTTTCTGCATCTACCGGGAATTCATAAATCACGGTCATCATGCCTTTCAATGGCGGCACATTGAACATGGAGCATGGCCATAGCCAAAAGCCGTGGAAAGAGGACTCTTCACCCTCTTCAAATTTAAAGGACTTCTCTGAGGGTTTCGCATAGCCAAATTGCAATGACCAATTACCGTGCATGGTGTGCCAGTAGCGATCAATCTGTACTGAATCGGCGAATCCTGGGTGAGCAGGCTCGCAGTGATAACACTCCATATAGTTATCGACAATATTCTTCCAGTTAGCGGGGGTGCGAGTGGTGAAGCGAGCGGCCAATTTCAACTCATGCACATCGGGGCACGCTTCGAAAACTTTATCCTGTAAGCCCGGCAATTGTTGTTCCACGCTTTCGGCATCTGGGTTCATATTGATGAAAATAAAACCGGCGTACTCCTCTAAGCGCACCGGGAAAAGCGTCGCCCGATCTTTATCAAAATTAGTAACATTCTCGCAGTTACGGGCATGTGCCAGTTCACCGTCGAGCTTGAAGGTCCAGGCATGATAGGGGCAAGTAATGACGTTCTTTGCTTTACCTTCCCCACTGAGCAATTGGTGCCCACGATGCGGACAGACATTATAAAAAGCCCGCAATACGCTATCACGCCCACGCACGATAACAATGTTCTCACCAATAATCTCACGAGTGATGTAATCATTAGGCTGCGCCACTTCACTGCCGTGCGCCATACAAATCCAGCTATTGGTAAATACCCTCTCTTTCTCATGCTCGAAGGCAGCCTGTTGGGTATAGAAATAAGCAGGAATAGTGTAGGCCTCACGCGGGTTTGCACAAAAGTCTTTTGGCAAAACAAAGTCAGGATGTTGATTACTCATAATGTCACCTCTGGCTATCTTGGTGTTATAGGTAAAATTTTTAGTCATACATTTAGGGAATACCGACACTGCATACAACGACATAGAAACGTAAAAACAGAGCCTGCTATTTATGCTTACTGGCGGGTGGCGCCGCAGTTTCCACGACTAAAGTTTCCACGACTAACATTGACGCAGTAGCAGGCGGTAAAGATTCAGCCGGCAACATGGCTTGCGGGACACTTTGCTCAATAAGGTGAGCGGGAACATGGGCATAATCCTGCTTAATCCAGCGGACAAAGCCATAAACCTCGATCAAGAGAATCAATAAAAAAGGCAGCGCAGTGAGTACAACCGTCGTTTTCATGGTATCCAACGAGGCACCAGCAAACAGAATTGAGAGAGGGATCAGCGTAATCACCACACACCAAAATAGGCGCAGCATACGATTAGGGTCTTCGCCTTCACGCAGATTACGGGTGCTGGTTGCCGCCATACAGTACGCCACCGCATCCATATGTGAAGCCAGGAAAATAATCATGATGAACAGATAGGCAGCAAGGAATAATTTGCCCATGGGTAGCGCACTGAGTAGCATTTGTACCGCGGTTTCCCCGCCCTGAGTATTTAGGATGAGCGGAACATCTAACGCACCACTAATAAACTGTTGTATCGCGTAGCTTTCCAGTATCCCAAAGAAGAACCAGCAGCCCAGCGAACTTCCCAGCAGCAAAGCCCATATAACCTCTTTGAGTTTGCGACCACGTGAAACCCGCGTCACAAACATCGCAACACCGGGGGTATATGAAATCCACCATAACCAATAAAAAACCGTCCAACTGCGGGTGAAACGACCATCCCCCATGGGATCAGTGAACAGGCTCATTTGCAGGAAATTTTGTGTGGTTAATCCGATGGAGTTAATCGTGTTATTGATAATAAATTCGCTTGGCCCCACCAAGAGCACCAGCACGGCAAAGCCAAAAGCGCCCCATCCGACCATTTTGCTCAGACGCTGCATACCATGATCAATACCAATATACGAACTCAGGGAAAAGATAACTGCCGCTACCAACATCACGCCAGCCTGCACTGCAAAATTATTAGGCACGCCGATGAGCGCAGTCAGTCCACGGGTAAATGTGGCGGCGGTGATCACTAAAGAGATAGTCAACGCCCCAATTGTCGCAATTAAAAAGATCAAATCGACCAGACGCCCCCAAAAACCCTGGGGGTTGACTCCTGTAATGGCCGAGATAATCCCTGATAAACTTAGCCCTTTGTTTTTTCTGACATGAAAGTGATAAGCCATAATCAGAGAAGCCAGCGCATAAGTAGCCCACGCACTGATTCCCCAATGGAAAAAGGAATAACTGACGCTGTACTCAAGTGCTTTCGGCGTTTTCGGCGCAATATTCAGACCCGGTGTCTGATAGTAATAAGCCCATTCCATCACCCCCCAATACAAGGTTGATGAACCAAGTCCTGCGCAGATAAACATAAACAGCCATGGGATAGTACGATATTCAGGCTTGCCCTCACCCAGACGAATATTGCCGTATTTGCTCACCGCGATATAAAGTACCAATATCAATCCAAGCAGCACTAATATTTGGATCGTCGATCCCAGTAGCCGGGTAACACCATTAAAAATGGCATCTGCAATTTGGCTACTTTGCTGCGGAAATAAACTGAATGCCAAAGCAATCAGGATGATGCAAAGCAAACTGGTGACAATCAGCGGTATATCTTTTCTCGGGTTGTTCAACATGAGAATCTCCTGCTTATGGAGAGGCCGCGCTCATTAAAGGGCTGTCACCTCGCTTTTATTTTTGTTATGGCACGGTGTTTTATCATTTGTTTATTTCGTCTACCTGGTTTTATGCGTGTTTAAATTAGTGGTAAAAAACCTCGTTACCCCCCAGGAAGACACCGAAACGCTGTATCTCACAGATCAATTAATTAACAACATAAGTATCTTCTTGTAACATCAATAAAACAATCGTGTGTTTTGTGAACAGATAAAACACGTGGCGTAAATAATTTCTTGTGAAGTTAGTCAGGCAATTTGTCAGGAATAACGCGCAGGTCGGGCTAAAGAATATTATTCTCAAAAAGTTAATAGGCATTCGTCCGATTAAAACGGACGCATACCCAAACCTGCCAACGCAGGAAAGGAAAATAATGAGGTTATTGACAAAGTGCCCGCGACGGAGAGAACAGGCAGATCGTAAAGACGCCGTAAATACATCCATGTAGGCTCGAGCCGCGCCATCCTTGGCGCGGACGCTTTACTCCTCTGCCTATCCTCACCGTTCAAGATCACGTCATCGGGGTTTGTCAGCAGTCTGATAATAAGGGGCCAGGACGATAAAATAGGCGGGAGGATTAGTGAGATAAGACCTGCACAATGGCAGAACCCACTTGTTGGGTGGAAGCATCACCACACATATCAGGTGTTTTAGGGCCTTGCGCAATCACCTGTTCAATGGCGTTTAATATTCCATCATGGGCGGCATGATAGCGCTCATCTCCTTGCCCCAGAAAATCGAGCATCATCGCTCCAGCCCAGATCATCGCAATAGGGTTAGCGATATTTCTTGCATAAATATCTGGGGCCGAGCCATGTACCGGTTCGAACAGTGAAGGAAAGTCACGCTCTGGATTGAGGTTCGCTGAAGGTGCAATGCCAATCGTCCCCGCACACGCCGGGCCAAGGTCAGATAAAATATCACCAAATAAGTTAGACGCCACCACCACATCAAAATGCTCAGGATTCAATACGAAACGGGCGCACAAAATATCAATGTGCTGTTTGTCCGCGCTAATTTGTGGATACTGCGTCGCCATCGCTTCGAAGCGCTCATCCCAGTACGGCATACTGAACGCCAGACCATTAGATTTGGTGGCAGACGTCAGGCGCTTACGTGGGCGCATCTGTGCCAACTCAAAGGCGTATTTTAGAATACGGTCAACGCCACGGCGTGTGAATATCGACGCCTGTAAAACCATTTCCTGCTCGGTACCTTCAAACAAACGCCCGCCAATCGATGAGTATTCACCTTCGGTATTTTCCCGAACCACATAAAAATCAATATCGCCAGGTTTTTTACCCGCTAACGGACAGGGTATGCCAGGGAACAAGCGCACCGGCCGTAAATTGACATATTGCTGAAAATCACGACGAAATTTCAGCAGCGACCCCCACAGTGAAATATGGTCTGGTACGGTCGCAGGCCAGCCAACCGCACCAAAATAAATCGCATCGAAGCATTGTAATTGCCTCTGCCAATCATTCGGCATCATCTGCCCATGGTGTTGATAATATTCACAACTTGCCCATTCAATATTTTCAAATGAAATATCTAAATCCCAGCGCAAAGCGGCGGCCTGGAGCACTTTAATCCCTTCTGGCATCACTTCATGGCCAATACCGTCCCCTGGTATGGCGGCAATTCGGTAGGTTTTCTTCATCGCAAGTCTCATTTATCAGCGGTAAGAATTGACATCTCCTCCATCCTATAATTGACTAATTTACATACAATACAAAAACTGGTGATACATAAAACACATATCATGAATAATCTGCCAATACTCAGTGACCTGCGCGTTTTTCTTCTGGTAGCCAGACGCGCCGGTTTTTCCGCTGCTGCTGAAGAGATGGGGGTTTCTCCCGCCTACGTCAGTAAGCGTGTCGCGATACTGGAAAAAACGCTTAACGTGGCATTACTGCATCGCACGACACGGAGAGTCACGATTAGTGAGGATGGTGAGCGAACTTATGAATGGGCACAGCGTATTTTGCACGATGTCGATCAGATGATGGACGAACTGTCAGCCATTCGTCAGGAGCCTCAGGGCACCTTAAGGGTTATCAGTAGTTTTGGTTTTGGGCGACGCTTTGTGGCCCCCGCACTCTCCGCGTTAGCTCGCGAGTATCCCCGTCTGGAACTGCGGTTTGATGTGGAGGATCGGCTAATCGATCTGGTAACCGAAGGGGTTGATTTAGATATCCGCGTAGGCGATAACATTGGCGACAACCTGATTGCCTGCCAACTCGCACCGAACCGCCGCATTCTGTGCGCATCCCCCGATTTTCTACAGCGCTACGGCACCCCCAAAGCCCTCAGTGAACTCCCCGGATTTGCCTGTTTAGTGATCAAAGAGCGTGACCATCCCTTTGGCATATGGCGTTTACATAATGGCACCGAAGAACAATCGATAAAGGTCACTGGCCCGATGGCCTCTAACCATGGCGAAATCGTTCACCAATGGTGCCTCGACGGTCAAGGTATTGCCTTGCGCTCTTACTGGGATGTTAAAGACAATATTCATACGGGCAAACTGGTGCATATCTTACCGGAGTACTTTCAATCCGCGAATATCTGGGCGGTGTACGTCACCCGACTGGCGATGTCGGCAAAAGTCAGAGTAAGTGTAGAATTTTTACGTCGCTATTTTAATGAGCACTACAGTGCAGAAAATACGGCTGCAAATAGCTGAACGCTGAAGCGCTGATAAACCGCCCTCTTATATTGTTCGCAGCTCACGCCTTAATCGCCCAGAATAAAGTAAAGCCGGAATACTCAGAGAGAAAAAATTAACGTGGAATAAAAACCCAGACGCTTGAGCTGTAAAAATCACCCAGTGATCCGAATAAGCCGGCGGTCATTATTTACGACGGTGTCATTCACTTATATCTGGCATACTTTAAGCTGCTTCCCTACAATAAGCATTCAGTTGACGAATAAAGCAAGGAATAAAGGTGTCGAAAGCTTATTCAAATGCCACGATTGTGGATATTGCCCGTCGAGCTAATGTGACAAACATCACGGTTTCCCGTACATTTAATCAACCTGGATTAGTTAAACAAGAAACTCGTGAAAAAATTCATGCTATTGCAAAAGAGCTTAATTACGTCCCAAATGCCTTTGCTCAGGGTTTAAAACGCAGTAGCAGCCAAATTATTGGTATTGTCACCAGCAGCATGTATAACCCTTTTTACTCTGAATTAATTCAAACGGTCTCCAGAATTGCACGAACACAATGTTATCAGATTATGTTGTTTGATACCGATGGCAGTGAAGAAGCAGAAATGGAGGCTATTCAGGCGCTATTTGGTTATAAAGCCTGTGGAATTCTTTTGTCACCGGTTCGCGATGATAAAAACTACCAACCTGCCTATCTTGATTTAGCCGAAACCTATCGCGTCCCATTGATTCTTATTGATAGAGATATCTATAATCGGCAACTTAGTGGCGTATTTCTTAATAACAAAGAAATCGGCTTTCTGGCGGGGAAATACCTGTCTGAGCAGCCAGAAAGGAAAATGCTGATCATTGGTGGCCCAGCAGATTCAGAAATAACACGGGTGCGTATTGAAGGTATTATCAATGCGTTAGAAGATAAAAGACATGACGTCCACATCATTAATGGCGATTACGATTTCATTTCACAGGAAGCGGCTGTCAGAGATTATCTCTCTTCCCCTCAGAATCAACCTGATTATATTATTGGCTTAAATGGAATTTTGACGCTTGGCGCTATTGCAATTTGTCATGAACTGAATATTTATAACCAGGTTAAATTCTTCTCGATTGATGAGCCGCCTAAAGCAGCAGATTATGGTCTTCATATTACCGGTGTTTACCACGACACCCAAATGCTGGGGGAGATCGCCGCAGAACTCCTTTTTAATGCCATTAAAAAACCCCACAACGATCAGGCAGTAAGACGCGAATTCTTCACCGGCTCTCTGCTCACCCACTAAAGTGGCCTACGAAAATATGGGGCACCCATGTTCAACCCGCCGTAATGGCGGCCATTATCGCGCCGCCATTACCCTCACTGTATCAACTTGATTACCGTATCAAATTCATCACCGCTTATTTACGCCGCACGGAACTGAGATAGATCGCCGCAAGAATAATGCCGCCTTTCACGACATTCTGGATATAAGGCGATACGCTCATCAGGTTGAGGCCATTATTCAACACCCCTAACATCATTGCCCCTACCAACGTACCAATAATTGCCCCTTTACCTCCGGAGATTGCGGCACCGCCCAAAACAACAGCCGCGATAGCGTCCAGTTCAAACCCTTCGCCCGCATTAGGTTGCCCACTCATCAGCCGCGAAGTCAGTACCAGCCCAGCCAACGCGGCAGTCAGGCCACTGATCACATATACCAGCATTTTATAGCGCGACACACGGATACCACTCAAACGTGCCGCTTCTTCGTTGCCACCGATAGCGTAGATATAGCGACCAAATGATAAATGGTTGAGCATGACCCAAGCCAACAGATAGACACCGGCCATGATCAGAATCGGGACTTGAATACCCAGTACCGTGCCTCGGCCAAAGAAAGAAAACATGTCAGGTAAACCAGAAATGGGGTAACCCCCGGTGTACAGCAACGCCAAACCACGGGCGATCCCCATAGAGGCTAGTGTCACGATGATAGGGGGCATCCGCAGATAAGCAATACAGCTCCCATTCGCCAGCCCAAATAAGGCACCGACTAACAGAGCAGCCATCATGGCTAACGGAATAGGAATACCGGCCAGCATCAACCCGGCAGCAATAGACCCTGACAACGCCATCACTGGCCCAACCGAAAGATCAATCCCCCCGGTCAAGATCGCACAAGTCATGCCTACCGCGATAATGGCATTAATCGAAACCTGCCGCGCCACGTTAGTGAGGTTATTCACGGTCAGGAAACTGTCATTTAACCCACTCATTAAGACAAAGAGCACGACAAAACCAATAAATGGCAACATGGCCGGGTGATGTAATGATTTTTCCCAACGTTTATGGCGACGGAGAGTGCTGCCGCTATCTTGCGAGGAAGAAGAGTGTTCAGTTCTGATCATAATGCACTCCCTGTTGCGTGAAGCATGATGTTATTAGATTCAATTTCATCACCCGCCAGTTCGGCAACAATGTGCCCACCACGGAAAACCAGGACGCGATCACAGACGCCAATAATTTCCGGTAACTCGGATGAAATCATGATGATAGATATGCCTTTTTGCGTCAGTTGTTGCATTAATTGATAAATTTCAGACTTGGCCCCCACATCGATACCCCGTGTAGGTTCATCGAAAATAAGAATGTCGCAATCGTTGTTAAGCCAGCGGGCAATCACCACTTTTTGTTGATTACCACCGCTCAAGGTACTCACCGCAGTATCAGAATCCGGTGTCTTCACACCAACCGCGCGAATTAATCGCTGCACGATGTCATGCTCTTTGCCAGCATTGACGAAGATTTTGCCGCGTTTTTCATGCCGATTAAGCGTAATGTTTTGGGAGACAGAAAACGGCAATACCAGTCCTTCGGTTTTCCGGTTTTCCGGTAACAGACCAATGCCATGATCCAATGCCTGCGCCGGATTACGTAGCACGGTGGGCTGACCATTGAGGCTGACACTCTTTTGATAGCAGGAGCGCGCACCGATCAGTGCGGACATCAGTTCAGTACGGCCTGACCCCACCAACCCGGCAAACCCCAATATTTCGCCTTTATACAGATGGAAGCTGTTTTCCATCACGTGTTTTGTGTGCTGAACCGTCGCCTCCAGCACCCGCACCGAGGTATCTACCGGATGCGATTTCACCGGGAAGGTATTCTCGATTTTGCGCCCGACCATCAGCTTAACCAGCTCTTCGACATTAGTCTCGGCAGCCGGCAGTGTCTGAATATAAGCGCCATCACGCAGCACCGTGATCTGGTCACAAATCGTGAAAATTTCGTCCAGATGATGCGAAATAAACACCATACCGACACCGAGCAATTTCAGATCGTGCATGATGCTGAATAAATGTTCGGCTTCACCCGGTGTCAGCGTCGCCGTGGGTTCGTCCAAGACCAGAATGCGCGCATCCAACGACAGAGCTTTGGCTATCTCGACAAACTGCTGTTGTGCCACACTGAGTTGTTCCACGGGGCAATCAAGATCAATATCCACCGTCAGACGCTTAAAAATAGCGCGGGCCTTGCGCCGCATTTCACGGCGATCTAATAACCCCCAACGATTCTTTATTTCTCGATTAAGAAAAATATTATCAATCGTATTCATATAGGGGATCAGGGAGAACTCTTGAAAAATAATCCCAATACCCGCATCAATGGCATCACGATAATTCGCAAAGCGACAGCGTTGACCTTCCAGAAAAATCCCCCCAGAATCTGGCTGATAAATACCACACATTATTTTAACCAGTGTAGATTTGCCTGCCCCATTCTCCCCCAGCAACGCATGAACCTCTCCGCGTTGAATGGTGAGATCAATTCCATCCAGTGCTTTAACACCCGGAAAAGATTTTTTTATCTGCTTTAACTCTAATAAAGGCGTCATGGTAATCGCTTCCGAAGGGTTATCGCTCTGCCTGAGCAGAGCGAGAATTGACACGCTTACCAGCTAAAACCTTGCGCATTACTACTGTCGATTAATTTCACTTCAACCGGAATAGTTGCCGGGACATTAGCTCCCCAATAACGGGCCAACGCGATCCCCAGTGCAATACGTATCTGGTCACGAGGAAATTGTGCGGAAGTTGCAATAAAAGGCGAATTGGGTTTCAGGATCTCTTTAATAGCTTCAGGTTGGCCGTCTACGCTAACCAATTTAACTTTCGCGCCATTGCTTTCGATTGCAGCCAATGCACCCAATGCACCAACATCATTCACACTAAAAATCCCAGCCAGATCAGGGACCGACTGCAACATATTTTCCGTCACCGTCAAGGCGGTATCACGCTTCTGTTTGCCATTTTGTTTGGTGACAATTTTGATATCTGGATATTTTTTTATCGCATCTTCAAAACCCCGTACACGCTCAAGGATTGGCACCACGGGAATACCATCAAGGATCGCGACTTTCCCTTTACCACCCAGTGATTTCGCCAGATACTCACCGGCTAAAAAGCCCGCATCATAGTTTTTTGAACCCACAAAAGAGTCCAGCGGACCTTCCGCTTGTGCATCAACGGCCACCACGACCGCACCCGCTTTATTCGCCGCCATAACCGCTGATTGAACACCAACGGAATCCGTTGGGTTAATAAGCAAAATATCGATTTTCTTTTGCAACATGTCTTCGACGTCATTAATCTGTTTTGAGACATCATGACCCGCATCAGCGATATATACTTTGGCACCAATATCATTTGCCGCCTGTTCTAATGCTTCCTTCATCGAAACAAAATAGTCATTATTTAATTCTTGAAATGAAACACCAATAACAATTTGCTTAGCCATCACACTTTGGCTGGCAAACAACATAACGCCTGCGATGCTAAATGACAGGGCTTTTTTGAAAAATGAAAACATATATTATTCTCCTGTAGGGGAAGTGTATTTTTGGTTATCAGAACAACGGTATGTTTTTACTTCACTTTCATAATTAACTAAAACGGAACTTCACCTTTTATTAAGATAAATAATCCGTCCATATCAAACGTCAGTGGATAATCACTAATAATAATTAAGGTACCAGAATGACTTTAATAGAATTCGTGGAGTCCGCCAGTTCAAAAGCCTGTTCCCAGTCATCTAATGAATAACTGTGGGTGACGATACCTTTTGAGGTAACCAGACCACGTTCGAAGAGGTCGGTGGCAATTTCATAGCTGTAAGGTGCCAGGTGAGCACCGCGAATATCCAGTTCTTTACGGTCGCCAATAATGGACCAATCGACGGTAGTTTCCTGACCAAATACACTGAACTCCACAAAACGCCCCAGCTTGCGGATCATTTGTAAACCTTGGGTCACACCGATGGGCGCACCCGTTGCTTCAATGTAAACGTCGCAGCCATAGCCACCGGTCAAAGATTTCACTATTTTGTCAGCATCTTCTTTCAGTGGGTTAATCACCACATCAGCCCCAAATGCTTTTGCCAGTGCCAAGCGTTCTTCGATAGTATCAATAACAATCAACTTCTTCGGTGTCTTCAGGCGGGCAACCTGTACCATACATAGCCCCAGTGGCCCCGCTCCCGCCAGTACGACCACATCATCCAGTTGAATATCCCCCCTTGCCACAGTATGAATAGCACAAGCCATCGGTTCGATCAGGACCGCATCTTCATGACTCAGGCTCTCTGGGATTTTGTGAACAATGGCATTTTCAGAAAAACGCATATATTCCGCCATGCCACCTTCTGCGACATCTTTTTGGAAGCCATAGATATTGTGCGTTTCACACATCCAGTAGCTGCCAGATTTGCAATAGCGACAGTCCCAGCAAGGGACTATTTGTTCCGCAATCACACGTTCGCCGATTTTATACTTCGTTTCGGTCCCTTCACCCAGCGCAACAATATGACCGTAGAATTCATGTCCCGGTACCACTGGTGGTTTTACCCACGGGGTTTCTCCCCAAAACATTTTTGCCCCATTCTTACATTTACAGTCACCTGCACAAATCCCACAACCTTTCACTTTGATCACCAACTCTTTGGCTTTCGGCACAGGTGTCGGCACGTGTTCTAAACGATAATCCTGCGGGCCGTGACATACGACAGCGCTCATTTTCTCAGGCAACTGACTCATTAACTCCTCCAATAGCAACAGAACTCGGTATATGAATGAAATGTTGACGTTGTCATTTTTGAACAAATTAGAAAAAGTAAATTTTTTACTTCAATACTCTGCAATAACATCACATGCACTATGAGTATTGAAATGACAACGTAAACATTGAGTATCATATAACCAAATTGGCCGAAACTATTTGTTGAACAAAGTCACACGCTGTTAACTTGATGTTAAATAAAGTCATGAATTTAGATCCTGATCGCAACAACCTTCTCTGCTGATTATATTAAATAATTAATAAAAAAAATTAATCCATTGAAAAGTAATGATAAATTATTTTTTAGGAATAGCTGTTAAAAATAACGAAAATGAATAATCAAACAAACTCGGTCAACCAAGGCTGAGAAATATCTTGAAAAAGTAGGGTAAATATCAGAATAAGGTATGGCAACTTTATTATCATCAGCAGTAGACAACCGGAGTATCAGCAGAGGCGCTCAATTAAAAAACAAAAAAACGGCTATTATGGTTAAAACTAAAAAAGACAGACCGTGGCAACTATTGAGTTATTATTCAATATGCACAATCTGTCATTGTATACCCGTCACCCTTCAAGCTGCATGTACGTTAGTTACCTTCCTGCAATTCGATTTTTGGGTATAGATATAATAATAAAATTATTCACAGGGCCATAGCAGAAAATTATTGATAATAGATGAACGTTAAAACCAGAACATATCTAATATCATTAACCCAATCAGATAATTTAGTTTCTGTAATTTACACTTCTTACAGAATTTTTTTATACTTTTCATTTAGTCCGTTATAGACAGAAGACGATACAACCAAATATAGATGCAAGAAGCATTGTAGAAGAACCTGTAATCTTACAACACCCTTCTGCTATTTCTTCACTGCGACAACCTGACTTGGAATTTTCAGTGTTATTATATTTCAGCGTAGGCACTTCATGGCCCTCACTTAATGATTTTATATCTCCATGTACAGGACTTTTATCTTTTGTATCAATAATTTTCTTTAATAATCCTTTATAATTTTTTGGTGCGTTTTCTATTGAATCAGAAACGCACTGGTGTATTTTATACAAATAAATTAGGTCATTTATATAATTATCTCTATCTGATTTATCATACCCAGGCCGGAACTCTAGCATTTCCGCTCCTGTTTTCTTATGAATCATAACCTCATAGATCTTCTCCCTGAGTTCCGCTGAAATTTCAATTAACTGTCTAAATTCATTTTTTAAAGTATTAAGATTTTTTTTGACTGACGTCTTATTAACTTCTTTTTAGTGAATATCTTGTATAATTGATTTTATTTCATCTAACTTACTTTCTTGCTCTGAGGTTAACCTACATTTATTAATATCAGAATCACTCAGAATTTTACAAGAAGTATCTTTTACATCTTCGATATTTGAACATGAATAGGTTGGTGAAAAATCTGCGCTAATACATGCTGGCATATATAAAACCTTATTAATATAAAATAAATAGATTAATTAAAAAAGAAACAATCAACACTGACAAGATGCCCCTTTAAATACAGGTCATTTAAAACAGTAACTGCATGATTACTAAATAAATAACCTGCCAGCACAGTGTCTAGTTAAAGATAAAAACCCAGTTATTTACGATAAGTATCGTATCAAAACCGAATGCGACCAAGATTATAACCAAGATTAGGAACATCACTATTTTCATTCAGCGCTATTAAATCACCATAAATAGAACCCGAATGGTGTAAATAAACAATTTCCGCTATTTCTCTAGCATATTCTTGGGGTACGGATCTTACTTTATCACTAATGCCTTGCTTAATCTGATTATAAGCAATCAATTTTTCTAAATATCGGTCTCTATCGATTGAATTATATCCTTCTCTTAACTGGGCTATTCGACCACCTCTTGGTCCATAATTAGGAACAAGTTCATAAACCTGATTTCGGGTATCAGATAAATCGTTAAACAATGCATTTACATTCTCTTTTAGTTCTTTAATTGACTCGTTCACAGTGATGCGGTCCATTTTCCTGGCACAAATAATCTGCATCCAAACATCTACCTTTTCCAGAAAGGCCTCTGTACTTGCGGTTTTTATGTCTTTATTAAGACTACTGTCTTTTACCAAACCCGTTGATGGTTGTTTTACACTTTCTGCAGCGGGCCGGCTAGCGATAAGCCATGATTGAGGCATTGGTTGAATACGACCTGGCATAGAATAACTCCTTGTGGTGGTTAAGCCCTTATTGGGTGAACAATAAGGACGTTCAATATTGATAAGGAGTATTAATTATTTGGAGGGGATATTCTTTTATATTAAATGATAATTTTTGGTTATACCCCCAAGCGCCATTATTTTCACTTACTTACCTTAGTAACCATTAAAAACCCCCGGCAAATCACGGCTGGGGGATGATAAAAACACGATAAAAAAACCAAGTGGTTATGGCTAGCTATAACCACTTGGTATCGCGAGTAAAGGAGATGGTTAACCAGCGGTGAGGCCCAGACTCACCAATCTGATGGGCGATTTCATCGCGGATAGTATCGAAATGATGAACCCCACGGGTCTCCATTTCTGGCGGGATCACCACGTGGATCTCGATAAATAAACCACGGCCAGCACGGGTGGCATAATGCGAGTAATCAACAAATTTATATTTATCCACCAGTCGTTCCATCAACGTCTCAATCGCCGTATCCAGTGTATCGGGCGTCATCTGTAAAACTTCACGCACTGCCGCAATCACTGTTTTGATTGGGACCGGAATTAATACTAACGTTAACAGCGCCAGTACCATGGGGTCAGCATAAACAATAAGGTGTTCATAGCGAGTGCCTTCCATACCCCATGAGAGTAAAAATGCAACTAACAGCGCCGTACTGATACAAGCGGACATGAACCAACTCTTCGTATCCAATACAATAAGCTCGGATTTCACCCGTTTATTCAAGCGCCGCTGTTTTAAATAAATGGTGAAACAAAAAATACTGACAGCCAATGTGTAGACAATGGCCCAACCGAGCTCCAATTCCCGCCCGCCATCAAAAATACCTTTTATCGCATTCACAAAAGCATAAAGACAAAGGAAAGCTAATAAGCTGCCATTAAAGGCCAGAACCAACGGTTCCACATGCCAAAAACCATATTGAAAACGTCGGCTATGCGGTTGACCAAGTAGCCGAGAGACCAATAGAGATAAACTGCACATCCCCGCATCCAGGGCGGAGAACATACCATCAAAAATAATCGACATTGAGCCACATACAATACCGAAGACGATCCCCATTACTGCAATAATCAAGGTATAAAAAATCGAGCGGCGCAAAATTTGCTGTTCAAACTGAGTATCATGCAGCATAGGAGGAGCTTGCTCACTGAGTGTTGTCATGTGTACAACCTGTTTTTTTGATTTTAATTTAGTTTGATGAGTAAACTCTCATATTAGGAATATTATTACATCAACTCAATTTAATAAGATCATATGCCAAGATTAAAGACGCCACTCAAGCCATCAGAAAATTTTTATTGTGGTAGGTAGAAATAATTTTTTATTGTGATAAAAAGTGTAGATATCGCGGTATGTCAGCGTAACGCTGTAGTGCGGATAAAAATAGCAGGCAAAAAAAATCCGCTCGAAAGCGGACTTTTATCAGACACAGTATTTCACCGTTGAAGGCCAATACTCAATAGCTCAGGCTATCACTTAGAAAGTGTAACCTACGCCAGCAACCCAAGTACCTACGTCAACGTTACGGATACGGCTCTGCTCGTAAGAGACATCCAGAGCAACGTTTTCGGCTGGGTTGAACTGTAAGCCAGCACCGTAGGTGAAGCCATAGTCACTGGTGCTATGTTTATCACCAACGAATGCTGACTCATTTTGGGTGAAACGACCATGACCCACACCGACCAGACCATAAATGCTAGCCCAATCGTTGATACGGTATGCTGGACCACCGGTAATCGCATTATATTGTGCTTTGTTGTAAACCGCTTCGTCACCGAAACCGCTTTTTTCAGTGTGAGTGAAAGAGGTGATGTAACCCAGTTGAGAGTCACTCCACTCATAACGGTATTTCAGGTTAAAACCTGAAGACTTGTTCGCAACACCTTGATAATCGCTCTGGGCATAACCACCAGAAACAGTGCTTTGACCTGCAAAGGCCGCACCTGCGGTCACGGCTAACACACACGCTGCTACCGCTGAAAGACATGCAATTTTTTTCATAACCACCTCGAAAGACGCAAATTATTGAGTGACACAAAAACACCGTGTGACTATAGCAATAAACAGGATGAAACTCTGTTATATATTAATTGTCTAATTAATTATTTCATGTAACAAACAATTTCAAGAATCATCTATCTCACTAATACATCTCAAATTTTGTTATACCTGACTGCGGTATGTGATCTCTATCACCAAAAGCCATTCCAGATAATTCCGAACCATTATGGTCAATTAATCACCCGAAATGAGGTGGAAAAGGTCACCACCCGAGTTTGATTTTTTTCTTTTCTCTCTTTTCTCTCTTTTCTCTCTTTTTTTCTTTTTTCTTTTTTCTTTTTTCTTTTTTTTTGCCGTTTGATGATTTTTCAACACTCAGTTGGCATTTCATTTACACTGAAAAAACTCACGCATAACTCTTTTCTTTGAGGCTACAAAGGATGTCGTTGTCTCCTTCTTCTAAAAACTCACTGCCATTACTCCCCATTTTGTTACTCGTGATCGCCATGATCTCAATACAAAGTGGTGCATCACTGGCAAAAAGCTTATTTCCACTGGTTGGTGCTCAAGGTATTACCTCGCTGCGGCTCGGCATCGGCACACTTATTCTGTTTGTTATTTTTAAACCTTGGCGGATGCGGTTTGCTACAGGCAGCCGTTTACCCCTATTAATTTATGGGGTGGCGTTAGGTGGGATGAACTTCCTGTTCTACATGTCTTTAAAAACGGTGCCATTGGGCATTGCTGTGGCATTGGAATTCACAGGACCTCTGGCCGTCGCTATGTTCTCTTCCCGCCGTGCAGTAGATTTTATCTGGGTGGGGCTCGCCATTCTGGGATTATGGTTTCTGTTACCACTGGGGCATAATATTGGCACCATTGATTTATTTGGTGCAGCCTGTGCCTTAGGCGCAGGGGCCTGCTGGGCAATCTATATCATTTCAGGTCAAAAGGCCGGAGGTGACCATGGCCCAGGGACTGTCGCGGTCGGATCGCTAATTGCTGCATTGATTTTCTGCCCAATTGGGGTGGTTTATAACGGGATGGCACTGTTCGATCCGGCGATCTTGCCCATTGCACTGGCCGTCGCCATTTTGTCTACTGCATTACCTTACTCACTTGAGATGGTCGCGTTAACTCGTCTTCCTGCCCGTACATTTGGCACATTAATGAGTCTGGAACCTGCATTAGCCGCAATTTCAGGTCTGGTGTTCTTAAATGAGCATCTGACATTGGTACAATGGCTCGCGTTAGCGTCAATTATCAGTGCATCCATTGGTGCCAGCCTGACCATAAAACCTAAACCACAACTTGACCAGGTCACCTGATAAGAGGAGCCATCAATGGAAATAAGAACTGCAACACCAATCGACTTTGCTGAGATATGGCCTCTGTTTCAGGCAGTTATCCGCAGCGGTGATACCTACGTTTTCATGCCCGAAACACCCGAGCAAGATGCGTATGATTACTGGTTTGGTCGCGGCGTTCGCTGTTGGGTTGCAGTACACGAGCAGCGCATCGTCGGTATGTATAAATTAATCGATAACCAGCGCGGCCTTGGTGCCCATGTAGCGAATGCTTCATTTATGGTTGACCAGAAAGCGCGCGGACTTGGCATTGGCAAGGCACTTGGCCTACATTGTATTGACCAGGCCACCACGCTCGGTTACCGGGCGATTCAGTTTAATTTTGTCGTCAGCACGAATACACTGGCCGTCGCGTTGTGGCAAAAATTGGGCTTTAAAATTATTGCCACACTGCCTGAAGCGTTTAACCATCGCCAACTCGGTTATGTCGATGCCTATGTGATGCATCAGGTGCTGGTGCCAGCTCAATACTAACCCGAGCCATCGGAGGCCATATATGCAAGATTGGGATCCTGATTTATATCGTCAATTTGAAGCTGAGCGCACCCGCCCAGCCACAGATCTATTAGCGCATATCACGATAACCTCACCGCAGTTCATCAGCGATTTAGGCTGTGGGCCAGGTAACTCGACTGAATTACTGCACCGACGTTTTCCAGATGCCCAATTGGTCGGTATTGATCATTCTCAGGCAATGTTAGCCAGCGCACAGCAACGCCTGCCACATTGCACCTTTGTTGAGGCCGATATCCACCAATGGCAACCCTCACAGCCACAGAACCTTATCTATGCTAACGCCTCATTACAGTGGCTGACAGATCACCCACACCTGTTCCCGTCCCTGCTTGCACAGCTAGCCCCCAAAGGGGTCCTGGCGATTCAGATGCCGGATAATCTGGATCAACCCAGCCATAAAGCCATGCGGGAAGTCGCCGAGAACGGCCCATGGCAACAAACCTTACAAGAAGCCGGCGCAACACGGGCGAAAGTGCTCTCGGCCAACCACTATTATGATTTACTGGCTCCCCATGCTGAGAGAGTAGATATTTGGCGGACAACCTATTACCACCCAATGCCATCAGCGCAAGCAATTGTTGACTGGCTACGGGCAACAGGGCTACGCCCTTATCTTGAACCACTGACTGAAGCCATGCAGTTGGAGTTCATGCAAAATTATCTGGCCATCATTGATAAGGCTTATCCAGCACAGACTGACGGCCGCCGCTTGTTGGCTTTCCCGCGTTTATTTATTGTCGCCCATGCTAAAAGGTAACCCCTTATATTACCGGTAGAATAACCTGTCAGGCATTATTGCCTGAATATGAAAGCATTCAAAAAATTCACTAACTATATTATTTATAACAAACGTTATTTTACCGTATAAACCCAATTCAAATAGTTTGTTAAATTAGACTGAAATAGCAAACGATTAATTTGATAGGCAGTATCTGACCTGCAAAATAAAATACCTTTGTTATACTTAATCCAGTGAAAGACAGATAACCAACTCTATAAGGGGATATCCATTATGAGCACAGCAAAACTGGTAAAAACAAAGCCCTCTGAACTGCTTTATACCCGTAATGACGTTGAGGAACATGTTAAAGTTGCTACGATTAAGCGATTGAACCAAATGGTCATTCAGTTTATCGATTTGTCGCTTATCACCAAACAGGCCCATTGGAACATGCGCGGTGCTAACTTTATTGCGGTCCATGAAATGCTGGATGGCTTCCGTACTGCCCTTACCGACCATCTGGATACCTTTGCCGAGCGTGCTGTACAACTCGGTGGCGTTGCATTGGGTACCGCACAGGTCATTAATGATAAAACCCCGCTAAAGAGCTATCCGACCAATATTCATAGCGTGCAAGAGCACCTAAAAGCATTAGCCGAGCGCTATGCGATAGTAGCAAACGATATTCGTAAAGCGATAACCGAAGTTGAAGATGAAAACAGTGCGGACATGTTTACTGCCGCTTCCCGTGACCTGGATAAATTTTTGTGGTTTATCGAGTCAAATATTGAATGATCACACCGTTGGTAATCTTCTATTACGCTGAGCAGGGCCGTTAACCGGCCCTGCTTGCCGCCCTCCTGTGACTCGAATTATTTTGGGTCTCGTTGTTCACTCTTTCCTTGTTAATGTGACAGAACCTATAAATATCTCTTTTCAATAGAGAGATTATTTTAGAGAGGTGTTAATGTTTCCTCATTAGCATTATTCACTAAGGTAGCGAGAAATAAATAATTTTTAAAAAATCACTTGCAACCCTGCCGTTGCCAATAAATTTTAATGACATAAGTTATACGTCTGATACAGATTATATTTTTAACATGGAGAATAAATAATGAAAAAAAATTGTTTAAAACATTTTCGTGCTGGGCAGCTTTTAGTATTGGCCATCGGTTTGGCGTTTTCGGTACCCAGCGTAGCGCTAACCGATGTCGCTCAGCCTCAGGAACGCTACGAGAATTATGTCACACAGCGTCAGACCGTTGACTTACTGATCAATCAAGCACAACAAGCCTTTAAAAATCCCACCCGAATTTCAGGTGCAGGGTTTACAGGTAAATTACCCTCAAATATGGAAGTGGTTGCACAGAAGTTATTACAAGCACACCAATTAGAGCCATACCGTGTTGATCTCCTATTTAGTGCAGCAAGCGCATATATTTATAATAACAATATTGAAAAAGCATTAGCGATTTATAAAGATATTTTAAAAGATGCGCCGGATGATATTGACGCGTTGATTTATCTCTCTGCATGGTCACGTTTTGCGGGCCAAACATCAGAAAGCCAAACCTATTTCGAACAATTAAAACGGCTTAATCCGCTAAAAGCACAACAACTTGAACAGTTTTATGCAGTTATCGATAAAGCCGCAACTATGCCGATTTCAGATACCTTATCAGCACAACAGTTGGCGCAGTTGAAAGCGACACAAGGTGAAAATGCCATTGTCACCTTAGGCTATGCGCTAAATCCTGATGGTACGATGAATGATGTTCTTATTCAGCGTTTAGAAAAAACGTTAGAAATTGCCAAACAGTTGCCAGATGCGTTAATTATTGTGACGGGAGGCGTGCCGCAAAATAACCAAACTGAAGGTAAATTAATGGCAGATTGGTTAATTAAAAAAGGCATTAAACCTGAACGTATTTATCAGGATAATTATGCACGCTCTACCGTCGAAAATGCGTTATATAGTCGTTATGCCTTGGCTAAGCATAGAATTAAAAATGCAATCATTATTAGTTCAGGAAGCCATGTTCGTCGTGCCGATGCGTTATTCACTATCGCAAGTTGGGAAAGTGGTCCCCACGATATTAATTTCTTGACCATTGCGGCTCTGGATAAACCCTTAAGTGAATTACAGAAAACAAGCCCAGCCGACCTACAGGGTATTTATCGCGATGGCCTGAAAACACTGGGTTTATGGAGTTTCCGTAGCTACCCGCTTGAGGAGCGTTAATCATTATATACCCGTCGCCCTCAAGATGCAGGGGGTTAGCTGCCCTTGCTCACCCCAGTCACTTACTTGTCTTGACCCTAAATAAATAAGCTCCTGGGGATTAATGAGCCTCATCCCTGAGGCTCACCCTGCGGGGCTGCATATACGATCTACGCGTTTTTTCCATACTGAGTATTTTATTATTAACCACAAACTGGCGGTATATATCATCAGTTTGTGGTTCTTTATCCTATCTTCTCCCCTGTCTTTTTTAATCTCTGGGCAGAGATTAAAAATCAGAATTGGCTGAAATTTCTCGGTACTGATAAGAAAATTAGACGTCATCGACATCTTTGTTAAATTAATGTTATGTATCGATGGTTTGTTGTTGACTACCGCGCTAATAATTAGTAGATAATGGATTGGTTGCACCAAAATGACGCCATCGCACCTTTTTGGTGATCCGCGTTAGTGCAACCTATGCCAGCTAAGTAATTGCAAGCTAATCACTTAGGACAAATCTGTTATTTTTTAGTATGTTGTATTTATGGCACGATCTTTTCATATTGTTATGTGAAATATAAAAAGCGGACCTCTATACCCAAAGTAATTGGTGTTGCAACCAAGCGGTAAACACGTAATGCCCGATGAACTGACGAATATATCAGTAACTTGGATAAGTGAGTGGTACCGCTTGTCGCGCTGCAATCTCAAGTAAAAGAGGGTATCTCCATAAAAGCACAAAGGAACTCCCACTTATGAAGTCACTTGTCAAAGTTTCATTGGCCGCACTTACACTGGCCTTTGCTGTTAGCGCCTACGCCGCAGAAAAAGAGTTAATTGTTGCTACAGACACCGCTTTCGTTCCGTTTGAATTCAAACAAGGGGATAAATACGTTGGTTTTGATATCGATTTGTGGGATGCCATCGCGAAAAAACTGGATCTGAAGTACACGCTAAAACCAATGGATTTCAGCGGTATCATTCCGGCGCTGCAAACGAAGAACGTCGATCTGGCGCTGGCTGGCATTACCATCACCGATGAACGTAAAAAAGCCGTTGATTTTTCTGATGGTTATTACAACAGTGGCCTATTGGTCATGGTAAAAGCCGATAATAATGACATTAAAAGTGAGGCCGATCTGCAAGGCAAAGTGTTGGCAGTGAAAAGCGGCACCGGTTCAGTGGATTATGCCAAAGCTAATATCAAGACCAAAGACTTACGCCAATTCCCGAATATCGATAACGCCTATCTGGAATTAGGAACTGGCCGCGCAGATGCGGTTTTACATGATACGCCGAATATTCTTTACTTCATCAAAACCGCGGGTAATGGCCAGTTCAAAGCAGTAGGTGAGTCGATTAAAGCTCAACAGTACGGTGTTGCATTCCCTCAAGGCAGTGACCTGCGTGAAAAAGTTAACGCGGCACTGAAATCTCTGAAAGAAGACGGCACTTACGCTGAAATCTATAAAAAATGGTTCGGCGTAGAACCTAAGTAATTTATTTTGCCGTATTTATATCAGGAGAATATCCATGCAGTTTGAATGGAGCGCTATTTGGCCCGCCATCCCACTTCTGCTTGAAGGCGCCAAGTTAACCCTATGGATTTCCGTCCTGGGGCTACTTGGTGGCCTGATTATTGGGGTGATAGCCGGTCTTGCCCGCGCTTATGGGGGTTGGCTGAGCAGCAATATCGCCTTAGTCTTTATTGAGTTGATCCGTGGTACACCCATTGTCGTGCAGGTGATGTTTATCTACTTCGCGCTACCCATGATGATGCCACTACGTATCGATCCTTTCTCTGCCGCCGTTGTGACGATCATCATTAACTCCGGTGCCTATATCGCGGAAATCACCCGTGGTGCGGTGCTTTCTATCCACAGTGGGTTCCGTGAAGCCGGTTTGGCACTCGGTCTCTCCCAACGTGGAACTCTGCTTTACGTTATTGCGCCCCTGGCATTGCGCCGCATGTTGCCACCGCTAGGCAACCAATGGATCGTCAGTATCAAAGACACCTCACTGTTTATCGTGATTGGCGTAGCCGAACTGACTCGTCAGGGTCAGGAGATTATTGCCGGTAATTTCCGCGCTATGGAAATATGGAGCGCGGTGGCGGTGATCTACCTGATTATCACGCTGGCACTGAGCTTCGTTCTCCGTCGGCTAGAAAGAAAACTGAAAATAATATGATTAACTTCAAAAACGTCTCCAAACACTTTGGCAAAATTCAGGTGCTCCACGATATCAATCTGAATATCACCCAGGGTGAAGTGGTGGTTATTATTGGCCCATCCGGTTCAGGTAAATCGACCCTACTGCGCTGTATCAATAAGCTGGAAGTGATTACCAGCGGTCAGTTGATTGTCGATGGCTTGGATGTTAATAGCCCTCACGTCGATGAGCGTCAAATCCGTCTGGAAGCGGGTATGGTATTCCAGCAGTTTTATCTGTTTCCGCATCTGACTGCCTTGGAAAACGTCGCCTTTGGTCCAACACGGGTGCGTGGCACATCCAAGGAAGAGGCAAAAAAACAGGCTCTCGCGTTGTTGTCTAAAGTTGGGCTAGAAGATCGCGCCCACCATTATCCGGCGGAACTGTCCGGCGGCCAGCAGCAGCGTGTGGCTATCGCCCGTGCGCTGGCGGTAAAACCTAAGCTGATGTTGTTCGATGAACCCACATCGGCATTGGACCCGGAATTACGCCATGAAGTCTTGACGGTTATGAAAGATTTGGCCGAAGAGGGCATGACCATGGTTATCGTCACTCACGAAGTGGGCTTTGCTCAGAAAGTGGCATCGCGCCTGATCTTTATTGATAAAGGCCGGATAGCAGAAGATGGTGCTCCAGACAGTTTAATCTCCAATCCGCCCAGCGAACGTTTACGGGAATTCCTGCAACACGTTTCCTGATCTGCGGTTTAATATTGACTCGCAGTTTAATATTTACTCAATGGGATGTTAATTCAAGTAAATGTTAGCTCAATTTAGTATTGGCTAAAAATCACACTGGCGGATATCTTATTGATACCCGCCAGTTTTTTATACGCTATCGATCACTTATCCCTTGCGATCAATTGACCCTTTGCTATCGCTTATCCTTTGATAGAAATAGCCACCACTTGTCACCCTGGCGCCCGCTGATTTTTTACCTGAGAAAAAGCGGTCATCAATTTCACCACATCTTGCATACCCACATTGACCAGATTAATCACCTCACCAGCATCTTGTGTCAGTATCACCCCGTCCCCCGCTTGCTCAACACAAGTTCCCATCCCTTTGATCGCGGCGGCGACACCATTCTGAATGGTTTTGGTCATTTGCTCGATTTCACTCGCCGCCTTGCGCGATTGATCAGCCAACAAGCGGACTTCACTCGCGACCACAGAAAACCCTCGCCCATGTTCACCGGCATGAGCCGCTTCAATCGAGGCATTGATAGCCAATAAATTGGTTTGTGATGAAATTTTGCGGATAGCTTCCACAATGCTGCCGATCTCTTGCGAGCAACGGCCCAAATCGCTAACCACATCAGAGGTTTCACGCGCAATAGATTCCACTTCTTGCATACCACGCACCGCCTGCTGAACAATTTCAGCCCCTTGTGAAGCGGAACGGTCAGTGGTCAATGATAAATAATGGACATCGCGGATCAGATTCTCCTCCTGCTCCTGTTGCAGCATCAATGCGGTAATATCCTGTGCAATTTTCACCACTTTTAGAACGTTCCCTTCATTATCCATAATCGGGTTATAACTGGCCTCCAACCATACCCGTTCACCACGGCGATTAAGGCGTTCAAAGCGGCCAATAATAAATTCACCACGGGCCAAACGCTGCCAGTGCTGGTGATATTCTTCGGAGTGGGCAAACTCAGGCAGACAGAGCATCTGATGAGATTTATGCTGAATATCTGCCAATGAATACCCAATAACATTTAATAAATTGTCATTGGCAGCCAAAATAATGCCTTGGGGGGTAAAGGTAATCATCCCCATTGAGCGATTAAGTGCTTTCAGCAAGCTTTGGTGCTCCTGCGATTGTAAAATACGCTCGGTGACATCACTGGCAATTTTAATAATTTCCATCACGTTACCATCGCGATCAACGACAGGCGTATAGGTTCCCTGTAACCAAATTACGCTGCCATCCTTGCGGATACGCTTAATATTATCGCTAATTGGCCGCCCTTCATTAAGCAATTGCCAATGGCGGCGGTAAGCGTCACTGGCGGCGTATTGCGGATCACAAAATATTTTGTGATGTTTTCCAACCACCTCATTCTCCTGGTATCCCATGGCATCTAAAAATAACTTATTCGCCTGGATTACCGTGCCATCAGGTTTAAAAATAATCATGGGGACAGCATTATCAATCGAGGTCAATTCGGCACGCCAAGGGGCATGAGATGAGCGGAAATTAAACAGCATAGGTTAAGTCCTTATGATGAATGATTGAGCAGCAAACAGAAGGAATGCTTATCAACATGCTTTACCCGAAAAGAAATATTAATCAGACTGCTGACAAACCCCGATGACGCGATCTTGAACGGTGAGGATAGGCAGAGGAGTAAAGCGTCCGCGCCAGGGATGGCGAGGCTCGAGCCTACATGGATGTATTTACGGCGTCTTTACGATCTGCCTGTTCTCTCCGTCGCGGGCACTTTGTCAATAACCTCCTTAATGAAATATTCTTCAGATTTTACTCTTCACCCTGGACGGTAAAATAGTTGAGATAATAAGGTGTAAACACGACAAAAATCACAATAATTACTGTTTTTCAAATCTTGTCAGCTAGGGTGCCAGCTAAGATTTATCGCCTTCGAACTTGGTACCACACTGATTAGATATGCTAATGATTTTGAGTGTGTCTTAATTAGACTAGACTAAAACATTGGAATTAACAGGTAGGTTTTCTAAAAGAAATAAAAATAATTCTTTATAAAAAAGCAAATTAACGCAGATTATTACCCTGTGATAACAGAAATAAAAATGGAAATATAAAATGGTATCCAGAGGGAATTCTTTTAAGGCAGTATTCAATATTAGCCCCTATTGAATACTGCCGGGTCTCGCCTTAATCCATAGCGTTGCGCCATGCTTGTTAGTTAACCACGGTAACTGACTTATCGTGGTCGCTGGCTTATCGCGGTCACAGATATATAGTGGAAACGTTATGCCCAGCGTTCTGCAACCCACTCGGCTTGCTGCTCTGGCGTCAGGAACGTCCAGGCCACAAACCGACTGACTTTTTGCCCTTGCGCCATCTCAATAGTGCGCACCTCAACCGCATTTACATATCTTAGAGCATGATAAATCGCCGGTAACGTGGCCTTCTTGGAAATCAATGAGGTAAACCAGAAGCAATTCTGCGCTTTCGCCACGCTCTCTGCCACCATGCGGCTGACAAACCCTTCTTCCCCACCTTCACACCATAACTCACTGTTTTTACCACCGAAGTTCTGTACTGGCTTTACAGCGACTTCATTTTTCCCCAGTTTGTGCAATTTACGGCGAGTGGTGGCCGCCGCTTCTTCTGCTGAACCATGGAATGGCGGGTTACACAGTGTCGCGTCGTAACGCTCATTCACTGCCCACACCCCTTCAAAAATAGCTTGTGGATCTTTTTGCTGCTTCAGGCGCAAGATATTTTTCAGGGTCGGGTTCATCGACACCACCATTTTTGCCGCGCTGAGCGCTTGTGAGTCAATATCGGTACCGGTAAAGCGCCAGCCGTACTCCCGCTGACCAATAATTGGATAAATACAGTTAGCGCCGACGCCAATATCCAGCAACGCAATGTTTTTGCCCTTTGGGATCACCTCGCCATTGCAACTGGCTAATAAATCGGCCAGATGATGCAAGTAATCGGCACGCCCAGGAATGGGAGGACATAAAGAATCGGCTGGAATATCCCAATACTCAATACCATAGAAGTGTTTTAATAATGCCTTATTCAGCATTTTTACCGCTAATGGATCAGCAAAATCGACAGAAATATCACCATAGGCGGTCGGGGCCAGAAAAGGGATTAGCTCAGGGCAACTCACTGAAAGAGCATCAAAATCATAACGTGAGCGATGACGATTTCGGGGATGCAATCCGCTTTTTTCTTTGGGGAATACTTTTTTATTTTCCATCGTACTGACTCTCTGATAGGCATTTTCTGGCGCGTAAGATAGCATAAATTACGGCTAAACGGGTGTACGGTGAATAGGTTCTACGCCACTAATGGCCTTTATGCTGCCAATGTAAAACAACATTATGATCCGCTGCTGGCCCATCGTCTGGATATTATCGGTTAGCCATTCAGGGCAAAGTAATCCCGCCCTTGAAGTTCAAATAATTTGATTGATTTACTCAATTCTATCCGGTTTTAAAATTTAGCATAAGGAGTAACATAGCTTATATCGAAAGGGAACGCCCTTTCAATCTTAAAAATCGAATAGGATTACACCATGAAAAACATCAAAAATTTCGTTGCAGTTATCGCGTTATCTACTCTTTCTTTCGGTAGTTTCGCTGCCAATTATGTGAACAGCCAAGAAGCGGCACAGTTAGAACAAGTGGGTGTCATCACCGCTAACGGTGCAACCAGCTTGAGCAGCCTGAAAGCACAACTGGCAGAGAAAGCAGATGCTGCCGGTGCAAAAGCCTTCACTATCACGTCTGTAACAGGTAACAACCTGATGCACGGTAGTGCTGTTATTTATAAATAATCGACTAATAATAACTAATTCACTAATAACAACTGCCGCCAAATAGCTTGACGTTGTAGCAAGGCAGCAAGTGAACGCATCCCAATAAACTGACTCATGTCAGCGATGCAATAAATAGCCGCCAACACCACGGAAATACAAAAGCCCATCAGTTCATTTCTGATGGGCTCAGACTGCTGACAAACCCCGATGACGCGATCTTGAACGGTGAGGATAGGCAGAGGAGTAAAGAGTCCGCGCCAAGGATGGCGCGGCTCGAGCCTACATGGATGTATTTACGGCGTCTTTACGATCTGCCTGTTCTCTCCGTCGCGGGCACTTTGTCAATAACCTCAGCCCATCAGTTCATTTCTGATAGGCTTTTTCTGGCTGTTAAGCAGTAAAATTACACGATTTAATCTGTTGCAACCCCAGTTCGATAGAATCAGCCTGTCCTGAAGCGACCAGACAACATGCTAACTGTTTTAGAATCGAGTCTGGAATAGGCTGCTCTCCGGCCAGACAGCCTTCAATCCAACGTGCCGTAACCACGGCATCCTTCGATAACGGTAACTCAGGGACCACCGGTTCTGATGAGCGATCGAGTAAAATTGTCTGTTCGCCATCATTGATACAATGAATCGGTGGGCAGCGCAGTGGATTAGCATAAACCTCGCCTTCGGTTCCCTGTAGCAGTAGCCCCGGAGCGCTAATCGCCTGGAAGAACCCCCCCACTTTTTGCATATACTCAGGATGAGAGACGCTGGCAACGCGCAACGCTTTATCATGAATAAACGGTGTTGCCAGCTTTGCCAACGTGTGGCTACTGTTTCTAACCCCCATACGCCAGCGTTGTTGTAATTGCTGATCCAATTGCATAGACAGTGCGGAGACGGGGATAAAGACAGGCAACCCGTTATCTAAGCGTTGTTGAGCTTCTTGCGCACTTAGAGACCATGGAATATTCAGTTGTTGGAAAATTTCCGCACTGGTAACCCGGCTACTATCTTCCGTCACACCGTGGACCACGACCGGCAAACCAAGACGCGACAGCAGCAGTGCCAACAAAGGGGTTAAATTGGCCTGTTTGCGAGCGCCGTTGTAGCTGGGGATCACCACCGGTAATGGGCGATCCACCGGGGCGCGTAGTGACATCACCTGCTCTTGCATCGCCTGATAAAAGCCCAGAATTTCCTGCTCTGATTCACCTTTGATACGAAAAGCGATCAGGATGCCGCCCAATTCTAATGCGGGTACCTGCCCTGCCAACATGGCTTTATACAGTGCATAGGCGGTTGGCTGATCCAGATCACGGGCATGGTTCTTACCGCGCCCAACCTCTTTGATAATTTTACTGTAATCCATGGTGCGGCCTTTCCCCTATGGGTCTCTCGTTAACCATAAACTGGGCTGAGTCTGCCTGAAATGATATATTTTTCGTCAATCTTATCCCCTTCATACTTGCCGTTGCAGCCAGTCAGCAAGTCGTTGCCTTGAGACCTTAATCCCGCCACTCTGCAAAAATGTGGGTAGTCGGTAAAACGCAATGGGACGCTGGAATACCGCCAATTGTGGGGCCAACCAATCAGCTAAAACCACGACATCCACCTCATCAACAGCATCAATGACCGCCACTGGCCGGTGGCCGAATTCAACGTCAGCAACAGGAATAACAAAGGCTTGCTGTACCCCTGAATACTGCAATAAAACTCGCTCGATGTCTTCTGGCTGGATCCCCTCGCCACCACTGAAAAACAGATTATCCAACCGCCCGATAATACATAATTCACCTTGCTGCCACCTACCACGATCTCGAGTATGGAACCACCCGTCGCTGTCCGTGAGTGGCAGTAATTGCCCCTGCTGCCAGTAACCGGTAGCCAAACAATCGGCTTTTATCCAGACTTCATCGTCTACCAGTTTCACCTGACGGCCCGCGAGCGCAACACCGACACCAGGTCGCCCATCTGCACGCTTGGCACAGACCGTTGATGCCAATTCCGTCAAGCCGTAGCCACACCAACAACGGATACCTTGAGCCTCGGCCTGTTCCGTCAGTTCGGTTGGGATCATCGCGCCCCCCAACAATACCTCTTTCAGCGTCAAGGGGCTGTCTGCATTCGCCAACAAACGCCATAATTGAGTGGGAACTAATGACGCGTGGCTGCACCCCTCCAAGGCTTCAACCAGTGGCACGCTCTCTTGTACCACCAGTGTCGCCCCCACAGTCAGCCAACGCCAGACAATCCCCTGCCCTGATACATGAAACAGGGGTAACGACAGCAACCAGCTATCGTTGGCGGTGAAATTCATCAGCGCCAATACCCCCTCAGCATTAGCCAGATGTGCGCCCAGCGAGTGTACCGCGGCCTTTGGTAAGCCGGAGGAACCTGAGGTCAGCGTCAACGTCGCCAACCGTTGGTGATCCCACGCTAACGGGATCACTGCCGCCGGATCAACCGTTCCGGAAACCAGCGGAATAAAAGTGAAGTGTGGCGGCAACGGGGTGGCTAAATTCAGCATAAAGTGAATATCCAGCGTTGGCAGGCGCTGCGCCAAAAACTCATCCGGCAATTGCGGATTCAGCGGTAAAACGCGAGCGGCACACTGCAATGCCGCCAGATAAGCCAATAGCAGGGTATAACTGTTTTTACCGCGCAAGGCGACGCCGCTCCCCGGCACCACACCTTGCTGTTGAAAAGACGCAGCTAATGCATCGGTATCATAGGCTAATTGTTGCCAACTGATCCGTTGCTCTCCTGAACGTATAGCGAGCGCCTGAGGCCGCAGATTGGCCCAATGCTGCCAAGGCCAATGCTCCCAAGGCGGATAGTCTAACGGTGCCATACCACGTCCAACTGCTCAGTCGTCATCAATGGCAACGGGCTATCTGGCCACTGCCGCACGACTTGCGCCTGCATCAGATCCAGCGTATCCAACCCCGGAACCGTGCCGGGGGTCAGCCAAGCGGCTAAACGTGCCAATTGCGTCAGACCCAGGCTGGATTCAATACTGGAGCTAATAACAGCAACCAAACCGACCTGATGCGCTTGTTCCACCAGTTGCTGACAGCGAGCAATACTGCCCACCAGGGTTGGTTTGATAACAATCGCCGCCACTCCCGGCTCGGCTTCTACCTGAAAATCTGCCTCGCGCACACTTTCATCCCAGGCAATAGCAATACCGGTATCTTGAGCAAACTCGCGGGATTCAGCGCGGGTTTTGCACGGTTCCTCCAGAAAGGCAATACGCGAACGCAGCGCCGGATTGACATATTTTGCGAACCCATCGGCCTTCGCCCGGCTCCAACTGCGATTGGCATCCAGCCGCAGTGTCAAGTCAGGCAGGGCCTCTAGCAGAAGATTGACGATCATGCCGTCACGCACCGCTTCATACAACCCGACCTTCACCTTCGCAACCTTCTCGCCCGGCAATGCCTGAAGTACCGCAAACAGCTCATCAGGATCACCGGTACACAGTGGCGCTTTGCGATAATTAGCCGACAGTGGCAAGGTTTGGCTCAGTTCCGCCTGCGCACAGCTGAGGCCAAAAGCCACGGAGGGCAACAAGCGGTTATCAGACTCGGCACCACTGACCCAATGTTGCAGCCAACGCTCTACCGCCGCCTGGGCTTGATCCAGTGTTTCCTGACTGAATTCCGGTAACGGGGCGATTTCGCCCCAGCCGCTCAATTCACCTTGCTGTAATTTGACCAGCAACCCATCGCGGCTTTTCAACCGCTGATGACGCAGTATCACCCCCGCTTCCATCGGTACGCTGTAGCGGTAAAGGGTAGCCGTACGCATTACGGATTACGCTTGAATTTGCTGAAGTCCGGCTGGCGTTTTTCATTGAATGCGTTACGCCCCTCCTGCCCTTCATCGGTCATATAGAACAGCATGGTGGCGTTACCGGCCAACTCCTGCAAACCCGCCTGACCATCGCAATCCGCATTCAGCGCCGCTTTCAGACAACGCAGTGCCATCGGGCTGTTTTGCAACATTTCACGGCACCAGCGCACGGTTTCTTTTTCAAGCTCTGCCAGTGGGACCACGGTATTAACCAGCCCCATATCCAGAGCCTGTTTAGCATCATATTGGCGGCACAGGAACCAAATTTCCCGCGCTTTTTTCTGGCCGACAATACGCGCCATATAAGCCGCCCCCCAACCACCGTCGAATGAGCCAACTTTAGGTCCTGTCTGACCAAAAATCGCATTATCTGCCGCAACAGTTAAATCACACATCATATGCAACACATGCCCGCCACCAATAGAATAGCCGGCCACCATCGCGACCACCGGTTTTGGACAAGTGCGGATCTGACGTTGGAAATCCAGTACGTTCAGATGATGAACGCCGCTGTTATCCTGATAGCCGCCGTAATCACCACGCACTTTCTGATCACCACCGGAACAGAAGGCTTTATCACCTTCACCAGTCAAAATAACCACACCGATATTGTCGTCATAACGGGCATCGGCCAGCGCCTGGATCATCTCTTTAACGGTTAATGGGCGGAACGCATTACGTACATGTGGGCGGTTAATGGTGATCTTGGCAATACCATCGTTGGATTTGTGATAACGAATATCTTCAAATCCGGCGGAGCAATCCTGCCAGTCGATGGCGGCGTACAATTGTTCTTCGCTCGGATAAAGCATAGTAAGCATTCCTTTAACGAGATAATGATGAAAATGATGACTGTGACAAAAATGACAGCACCTGTGCAGCGAAAGCACCGGGATTCGCCCGATGGGCATTGTGCCCGGCGCGTGCTAGCGTGCGTAATGGCAATCGATATTGATGTGCCAATTGCAGGAACTTAGGGTCACGATCACCACACAGATAGGTATAAGGGATGTTGAGTCGTTGCAGGGCTGGTAACAACCACGGTTGATGCCCTAGTGACGTTGCCTCCAGCATCTCGGCCACTGCCGGACCGTGGTTATCGGCCCGTAATAACACCAGTTGTTCACGTTGCTGCGGATCTAAATCGGCAAATACCGCCTGCTGATACCAATCATCCAATACTTGCGACAGAGGCTCCTGGCGAAAGCGCTGCGCCCATTGGCGGTCTTGTTGCAACCGTGCCTGACGTAATTCAGCGTTTTCCAGCCCAAGGTTTCCCCCTTCAACTAATAACCCCTGCAAGCCATGATGGCGACCATAACAGGCGTGATGCATCGCAATCCTACCGCCTAAAGAGTAGCCGGCCAGCCAGTATTCGCGAATACCGTTAGCCCTTAATGTTTGTGACAACTGGTGACTGATATCGGCAAAACCATCGGCGCTCAGGGAAACGGATTGTCCATGGCCTGGCAGGTCGATCAACAATGACGGATAATCGCCACACAGTTGTGCCACGGGCAGCCAATCTTGCCCGCTGCCCAGTAAGCCGTGTAACCAAACCAACCAAGGCCCGGCGTGTTGATGGCAGGGCGATCCCGGATGCGGGGACAGTCTCTGGCAAGCCAATGTTGTCATGGGGCCACCTGCGGTATTAATGTCACCTGTTGTATTAATTGTTGCAGCGTTTCAGCCCCCTGACTTGATGGCACCTGTACTTCAATCAGAGTGGTTCCCCCCCGTAACCAACATTGATGCACCAGCTCCCGTAGCTGAAGCCAGCTATTGGGGCGGGCATAACCTAAGCTGAACAAAGCCGCTGCGTGTTCGAAGTTCACATCCTGTGGCATACAGTAGAAACGCTGGCGCTCGGCCTCTGGGGTTGGCAATAAAGAGAAGATCTGCCCCCCATTATTATTGATCACCAGTAGCACCATAGGGGCCGAACTCTGACGTAAGAGTGCCAACGCATTAAGATCATATAAGGCGGACAAATCACCGACGATAGCCAATGTTGGCTTCGCCGTCGCACGCTGTACACCGGCGGCGGTTGACAGTAAACCATCGATACCACTGGCCCCCCGGTTGCTGTAAACCGGATAGCCTGCAGGTAACTGCCCCAGTGCATCAATCAGCCGGACAATCAAGCTGTTGCCAACAAAGAGTTGGCCGTTATCCGGCAATAATTCAGTGAGTTGATGCGCCACAGCGGCCTCATTGAATTGGCCAGCCAGCTTCTCGATCACCTGTGCTTGTGTACTTTCCGCATACGCCGCCAGTTCCATGGCCCAAGGTGTATGCCGCTGCGCTGGGTGCCGACTCAACCACTCGCCCACCGGGCAAATAATGCGCCGGCCACGATGGTTAGCAGGATCAAGGCGACCTGGTACGCTATCCACCAGCCAGTATTCCTGTGGCTGGCATTCTGCCTGCCATTGTAAAAGGCGACTACTGGTCAGACCACAACCGAATTGCAACACAATCTGTGCTTGAGCGAGGGTTTCTTGCGCCATTGGATGCGTCAGCCATAAGTCAGCACAAGGCAATGGCTGACCGGTTTGTGACAATACATCGCCAATCAGTGGCCAACCCAGCATTGCAGCCCATGCGGTCACTTGCTGGCCTTCTTCCGCGCTCATCCGCCCGGCAATCACCACTCCACGCTTTTGCCTCCAGAAAAACCAGTCAGCTTGCTGTGCCTGTGGTTGATAAAGGGAGGGGTGATAAAGGGATGGTTGATAACAGGTTTGGCGCAACCATGGGTGACAATCCTGCCACCAATCGCCCAGCGAGGCAGACCAGTCGGCATACTGTTGCTCATCTCCCCCATACAGCGGTTCAGCAAAAGGACAATTAATGTGCAAAGCGCCATGTTGTAATTGCGCCATGGCACTGTCGAGTGTAGAAACCAACCAACGGGCAGAAATATCGGGCGTCGGTCTGGGGAGATTAATGCTTAGGGTAGGATGGCTGGCAAACAGCCCCTGCTGGCGTATCGCCTGATTGGCACCACAATCGATTAACTCCGGTGGGCGATCAGCGGTCAATAATATCAGCCGCTCACCCGTTAAACCCGCTTCGATTAGCGCAGGATAAAGATTAGCCACCGCCGTACCCGAGGTGACAATGACGGCCACTGGTTCTGTTGAGGCCTTCGCCAGCCCCAAAGCCAGATGGCCCAGACCGCGCTCATCAAAATGGGTATGGCAAACCAACGACGGATTAGCGGCAGCCGCTAACGTTAACGGTGTGGAGCGAGACCCAGGGGCAATACAGATATGACGCACACCGTGGCGGGTCAAAGCCTCCAGTAGCAATGCCGCCCAACGACGGTTAAAAACACTTGTCGACATGGTTTGCTCAAAAGTCAGTTAACAGACGCTACGGCCATGATAATTAAGATAAAAAGAAACGTTACCTTTGAAAAACCCGCAGTGACCGCTTTATGGTTAAAGTTTTACCGATCTATACAGGGCAAGTGGCTAATACTTGCCGAGTTGTGGCTCCTGTTTGACAGTCTACACCGCCCACATGGGGGCGACAATCCGTCCCTATAACAAGTGCGGTTAATTGCGGCATTTTAGGCTTTAACGGGCTGCGCTTCGTGCTCCAACAAGCTTTGTAAACCTGCTGACTTATTATCGATCTCTTGCCACTCTTGTTCCGCATCAGAACCGGCCACGATCCCCGCCCCGGCATACAGGTGAATCTGCTGCCCATCGACTCGTGCTGAACGCAGGGCCACACTGAATTCAGTGTGTTTAAGCGACAGATAACCGGCAGAACCCGCATACCAGCCACGGGAAAATGGCTCATGTTTGGCAATAAACTGCCGCGCTGCCTCACGGGGTAACCCCGCCACCGCCGCAGTCGGCTGCAGGCGTTGCAGGCAGTCAGTATCACTGGCCCGGCTGAGTTGCGCGCAGATACGGCGGCGCAAATGCTGTACTTTGCGCAACCGGATAATTTCTGGCGGCATCACATCCACGGCGGTCACCCCACCTTGCAAGCGCTGGCAAATATCGTCTACCACCAATAAATTTTCGCGCTGATTCTTTTCATCATGCATCAACCAATCTGCCAATACCGCAGCCTGTGGGTCGCTATCAATATTGGAGACGGTTCCCGCCAATGCCTCGGTTTCTAAATGTAACTGCTGGCGTAGATAGAGCCGTTCGGGGCTGGAACCCAGAAAGGCCTGCCGATCATCAAAACGTAACATAAAGTGATAACAACGATGATTGACCTGTCGGCTGGCGGCCATAAACGCAGCGCACGAAAGAGGTTTATTCAGCGTCAACGCCGTGGTCCGTGCCAATACCACTTTGTCTAGCTTTTGCTGCTCAATATCATTTAGCGCTTGTTGTATCAGATTGCGCCATTGCGGATATTCCGGTGTATGGCTAGCGTGCTGAATACGCGCATTCAACACAGGTAGAGCGCGGGCTGCCATCAATTGGTCAATAAACTCGATGGCCCGTAAGGCATCTTTTTGTAGGGAGGTATCGCTGCTCAAATTAAGAGTAAGAGAGGTTTGCTCACCCCGGCGTAATATTTCAATACGCGGTAAAAAAAGAAAGCTGGCTTGAGGGTTTTGCCCACAGACCAAGCCATTATTTGTTGGTTGCCCGAATGCCATCACCGGTTCAAATGCATTGAGGCCCCAAATACGCAGCCCATTGGCATCAGGGTTTTGCTGAATAAAGTCATCGGCGTCTTTCACATCGGCAAATGAGCGGGTTTGCCCGCAGACGGCAGCTTCTTCATGGTTGTCACGGTGACGCCAATAAAATTGAGGAAAGTGAGCCTGAGCCGTTAACCACTCTAGCAATTGGCGGCCCACCGAGCCGGGAGCTGGCAAAATAAGTTGTTGAATACCCGCCTGCTCCGGGAAACTGGCACATAATTTCTGTCGCAATTCACCCAACAAACCAGAAAGTTGTTTCACGACCACCTCGGTAAATCAACAGAAAGAGTGGGATTATACGGGGCGATAATAATAAGAAAAGTCGGATTGAAAAGTTATTGTTACTTATCACACTAATGTTTGATATTGATGATTTCGTATACTAAAAAAGAGTTATCGAGGTTAATGACAACGCGATTTATAGCGCCGAGAGTGAAAGCTTGACCGCACCTGGCTACCGACTTACCAACTATTTGCCTTGCCAGCTATCTACCTTGCCAACTATCTACCTTACCAACTATCTGGCAAGCGGCATTCCCGCCGCAACGCAAATGGTTTGCCCGGCGTCAATACTCATTTTATCTTTCAATACTCATCTTATCTGGAGTTGCAGGCAGTAAACGAACCACAAATTAGCCAGGAACCGTATTTAGGTTAGTCTATAAGGTGAGCCCCAAGAAGCGCGCTGACACCCGTGATCCGGCCCAAGAGAAACGCTGACACTGCTGCAACTCCAATGAGGTTGATTATATTAAGCAGGTATGACATTCCATTGCTGTGTTTCATCCAATGTGGCGACTAATGAATATATATTACCCGAGTATTTCAGCTCATTACTGTTCGTCACCGTTTGTGCCAACACCTGCCCCATCTGGACCCCCTGACCCGCAGCAATAAAATAGAGGGGTTCAGGCGTATAGAGTTGAGTTGTATTGGCTAATACTTGCTGGGCAAAGGTGCCCTGCCCGGACATGCCAATCCCCGTCGAATAAACATTATTTGGCATGCTACCGCCTTCAATAATCGTCAATTTACCCGCTTGCCCTGCGGTTGATAGATTACTAAAAGTTGGTGTGTTATCAGCAGTATCAAACGTCACCTGATTATGACTGGTGGGATCAGCATCCAAAATAGCACCCGCTTCAAAAAGAACCCCGTCAGTGAGATGCCCGGTTCTCCCCCATACAAATGAGTAGTTAATTGACCATTTAAAAGTAAAGAAACTATTAGGTGCAACTTTAAATGGCGAGGCTTGCCAAGCCAAAGAAAAGACATCCGAGGGTTGATTTGGCATTTTTTGATATAAAAAAACAGTCCAGGCAGAGGATGAGTGATTAACAAATTTAACTTGATAGGGGGTGCCAGCAGATGCCGATAGATCCAAAGTATTACTCATGATAAGTTCCTTATGACATTTATGTTAAGTATATTATTCACGCTTACGATATTCACCCATTTTAAATAAAGGTGACATAGAGAGCCAAGCCATTTCTCAGCCTAAAAACCCAATAGAAAAATAACTTAACTCATTAACAAATAACATTAAACCGACACAGTATAAACTTTATTAAAGACATTAATTTAATGGGTAATTAATTAACCACCACACCAATACCATGCAAATAAAATCACACTTCGTCGCTTTAATAGGATAGAGCAAAATATTTAATTAGAATAATTCTTGCATTGATAAATAAAATAAAAAAATATAGCGAGTTGATGTTAATCATTATTTAATCTGTTACATCGAGTCGAATATCAACATTTAAAAAAATAAATAAATAATATTATGATATATGAAATTAATGGGTTTTGTAAAAATGAATAATAAATGATGAGTAAGGTGGGTATTTATTATCAACGTGGTTATTATATTTACGATAAAATTGGCCCACTTAAGGGCCAGTAACCACAACGTAAGCAAACGCAAAAACGGTTTAGCGGCGAGCCACTAATAACCCAATAATCAGTCCAAAAGTCGCACCGATACCCACGCTGCACCACGGGTACTGACGAACATAGTCATCAGTACAGCAGGCAATGGCTTTTATCTGCTTGATATTACATCCACCAGGGTCACTCAAGCGGCTTTGGACCTCCTTTAATGCTTTCTCCGCACGCCCTTTAATTTCCTGATAGCTTTCATCAGCCAAAGTACCGGAATAGCGCAGCACCTCTTCCAGTGTATCGGTCAACATAGCCAGATCATCCTCTAACGAGGTTTGTGGTTCATTATCTCGGTTCATGTGCATTCTCCATGAGTGAAAAAGGTATCTTATACCCAAAATAATTCGAGTTATAGGAAGGCAGCAAGGGAGATAATCCCGATGAAATACAACACGCCCCCTCCTCTGCACCAGAAAGCTGTTTACGTAACGCTCCAAACAACTCGCGACCACATCCCACATGGAAAGCAGAAAAGTAGCCATAATCCCCAGTCTGGTAGAAGAAGTTCAGCGCCACCAGCTTCATCAAACCTTTATTGAGAAATACCGCTTTTAACGGCGCATTGGTTACAGGTTTATTGAGCATTCGTTCCGCTCTTTCCCGTGACAGCTCATGACCAGATAGTCACGCTCTCTCACTGACAACCATTGCAGTTAGAATTATTTAAAGAAAGCATTTTACGGCGGTTACCCCCCTGGAGGGGGGCACACCCGTATTTTTCGAGGGTAGAAGCATCCATTTTACTGCTCAATGATATGCTAAAAAATGTTGTCCATACCGCTATTACCTAAAAATCATGTAAAATCATGCCGATAAATTCAGCACTTTGGGGAATACGGGATAAGACGTTGATGAATGAAGACATCATTTTGTGCCAGCCACTGCCCCTGACAAAGAGCCTGCTCAGAGTCATATCCCAACGGCCTCTGAGCCAAAACACCCATTAAAGGGGATCAATCAATTCTGCATCCCCCGCATTTAAGGAATAGGTCATGTTGTTACATCTGAAAGGAAGCCACCGATTCATTAGCCTGATGCTCTGTTCATTATTACTCGCAGGCTGTGGGCATCCGCGGGTGCCAGAGAAACCCCTGAGTCAACCAGGGCAAGAAGAGCCAGTACGTGGCGTCTGGCTAACCACCGTGCTCAGACTTGACTGGCCTTCACTTTCATCAGTTAGCGCTAGCTCAGACCCGCTCAGAATCAGCACGCAAAAGAAAGAACTGACAGATACGTTAGATGACTTGGTGAAAACCGGCGTCAATACCCTTTTCTTTCAAGTAAAGCCTGACGGGAGCGCACTTTATCATTCAGCCATTCTTCCCTGGTCGGATGTTTTGACCGGTGTAACAGGTAAGGATCCCGGTTATGACCCTCTGGCATTTGCGGTATCTGAAGCACACAAAAGAGGGCTTAAGATACACGCGTGGCTGAACCCCTACCGTGTCTCAATGGATACCCGGCCGGAAACCATTGCATCACTTGAGAGCACGCTCTCTTCTTCGCCAGCCAGTGTCTACGCCCTGCATAAAGATTGGATACGCACAGCCAATGGCCGGTTTGTTCTCGATCCGGGGTTGCCCGAGGTACGTCACTGGATCACCAATATTGTTGCCGAACTGGTCAAAAATTATGACATCGACGGCGTACAGTTTGATGATTATTTCTATTATGAAACTCCGTCATCCCGACTTGATGATGATGCCACATACCAGAAATATGGGCAGCCCTTCAGCGATAAGGCCAATTGGCGCAGGAACAATACGCTGTTGCTCATAAAACAGGTCTCCTCAACCGTCAGGTCCCTTAAACCGAATATTGAGTTTGGTGTCAGCCCGGCGGGAGTCTGGCGAAATCAGGCAGATGATCCTCAAGGGTCTGATACACAGGCAGGTATCCCTTCTTACGATACCGCATATGCCGATACCCGTTTATGGGTGCAGGACGGTTTACTGGATTATATCGCGCCGCAACTTTACTGGTCTCATAGCCAAAAAAAGGTCAAATATGACACGCTGGCAAAATGGTGGGCAGATACCGTCAGGCATACCCACACCAAATTGTATATCGGCGTCGCGTTATACAAGGTCGGCCAACCCTCCCAGTCCGAACCTGACTGGGCCATGGACGGCGGAGTGCCTGAGCTAAAGAGACAACTGGATCTCAATGACTCGCTGCCGGAAATCAGCGGAACGATTCTGTTCAGGGAAGCGTTTCTCCGTCAGCCCCAGACGGAGGAGGCGGTGAAATATTTGAAGTCCAGGTGGCGTAACTGAAGTCATAAAACGCAGCTATAGGCGGAGTCATTTTTAACCCAAAATTTGGCTCCCAAAATGAATCGGCATGTAAAAACGATATTGATTAAAACCCAGTGTCGTTATATTACAGATCCGTTCCCAAGGAAGAGGTACGCACTGATAACTCGATTTAATGAAAAGCATGTTACCGGTTAAAAAGACAATAACAGCCGTACGGCTTAATCTTAAATTAATTTATTATCAATATGTTAATCTTAAACACTGCCAAGAAGTGACGAAACGTCCCGCAATATGCGATGTTTACCCACCAGCAAGTCGATGTTGCTCACGTATCCGGTAACAGCCTGTTGTAACATTATTTATAGTGATCCATATCACAGTTTAATCAGCCAGAAAACGGTCTGATAAGCACATGTTTTCAGTAAGCCCAATTTGATGGTTGCCGTGTTAACAGAATAGACGTGTTTATAAAATCTTAATATTGGGAGGTTAAGAGTAAGCCATATTATTGCCTTACTAAGTCTTATGCCTTGGCTTATTAACAATGATTAAACCGCATTCATATTTAATATGATGATATTTTTATATCTCCAATATATTATCGCTATCGGGAAATCACCATGAAGAATCTATTTTCGTTGGAAAATCGCAAAGTATTAATTACTGGCTCCGCACAGGGCATTGGATTTTTACTGGCAAAAGGGCTAGCTGATTTGGCGCAGAGATCATTATTAACGACATCACCACCGAGCGTGCTGAAAAAGCCGTGGCTGAATTACGTGCCAGCGGCTTTATCGCCCATGCTACAGCATTTAACGTGGAGCCATGATGAAGTCAATGAGGCGATCGAGCAAATAGAAAACCATATTGGTGCTATCGATGTGTTAATTAATAATGCCGGTATCCAACGTCGCCATGCCTTTACCGAATTCCCAGAAAAAGATTGGGATGATGTGATTGCGGTTAATCAAAAATCAGTATTTTTAGTTTCACAAGCCGTTGCCCGTTATATGGTTAAACGCCAACGTGGAAAAATTATTAATATTTGCTCAATGCAAAGTGAATTAGGCCGCGATACGATCACCCCGTATGCAGCCTCTAAAGGGGCAGTTAAAATGCTGACTCGCGGGATGTGTGTCGAACTGGCTCGCTACAATATTCAGGTCAACGGTATTGCACCGGGTTATTTCAAAACGGATATGACAAAAGCACTGGTCGATGATAAAGCCTTTACCGATTGGTTGTGTAAACGCACACCCGCCGCCCGTTGGGGAGATCCAGAGGAGCTAATTGGTGCGGCGGTTTATTTGTCATCCAAAGCCTCTAACTTTGTTAATGGTCATTTGCTGTTTGTTGATGGTGGCATGTTGGTAGCCGTTTAATCTATGGTTCAGTCATGCTCCCCACATAATGGCTAGCAGAGGAAAGTTATGTCTGGTAAATGCATTATTGTCATGGGCGTCTCTGGCACCGGAAAATCCTGTGTCGGTCAGGCGCTAGCATTGGCCCTTGACGCTAAATTTATTGATGGCGACGATCTACATCTTGAACGATGAGAATAGACAGAAGAGTCAGGCGGCCGCGAAGGGTTTACGGCGCCTTTATTATCTGTTTTTACTCTCTATCTGTTTTTACTCTCTGCCTGTTCTCTCCATCTCGGGCACTTTGTAATAACCTCCGCCTTGCCGTCAGCTACAGCCCGCGATTCTTCATTAACACGACCTAAGTCACCGATCATACTGTTCGGGGCAGATATATACCATGACGCCGATGTTCTATTGCTGTTGGGATATGGCCGCTGCGCGTAAGTTGTTCCGTAAACTCAACTTCAGCTAAAGAAGGTATTTTCAGCGCATACTTTTCACGGGCAAATTCATAATAATCTTTACAGCACTGTAGAATATCATCCGCAGAGATATTTTCATTGATCTCCCGTAACTGTTTCTCGACTCGCCGATAAAGCTTACTCTTGCGGATATCGGAGGTTTTATCCAAAAAAAATAAGCGGATGAATTTATTATTATTTAAATTATCAGCGAGATAATGTTTATGGTTATGGGAAGCAGGAATATCTTTTGCAATTAGAGTTCGGGCCAACGCATTTAAATGCAAAAGATGATAATGCTTTTCATAATTAACACCCATAATAATAGGGTCAATGATAATTTTAGAGATAAGTCGATAGGCGGCAGTCTCAGAATCCTGATAATTAATACTCTGCGGCACCTCTTTCATAATTTTTTTTATTACGTCTACACTAGGTAATTTTTCTTTCTCACTATAGAATTTATAACATGAATAAACGATCCCATTCATAGCATCTTTTAATACATCTTGTTCATTGCCGCTATAGTCATGAAATATATTTCTTTCGTTAAATTCCTGAAATAAAACTTGCGTTATAGGGTCTGAACCATAGCGTTGCTTTGCTCCCTGTATTTTATCTTTAGTCAACCCTACTAAATACGAAACCATTGAGATAATATCTTCATATGCCTTTTTGTTCTTTTTTTTAGTAAAACTATCGGTTGTACTGGGTTGCGATATTATTGCTTCATCTACTGTTTTCAGTATCTCTCTGATAGCAAATTCACAAAGCGATTCTCTACGGTAGTCATCAAGCCTATATTCTGGTTTGATGTTTCCACGTGACGCGGGTTGATGTGTATTTGTCCACGCCTGTTCTACAATCAGCAAACTCAACGCGACACTAGTGTATGATTTTTCCAAAAAGTAATAAAAATAATCCAGATTTTTATATATTTCATTGCGGACTCTCATTTCAGTAGTCAATTTTTTACATTTACCGGTATCAAGACAAAAATAAAATTCCAATTCATCGATCTGTCGATCGATATAAACTCTATCCACCATTGGTGGATGTAAAACAGTCGGATTAGAATTTATAGGTAAAACCCACATGACGATGATCCCTAAATCAGATAAAGCGAGAGGCTGAACAGTCAATTAAATATTCTAACTACCCAGCCTACTGACAGATATCCATGGTTAGCCCTAGTCTGTCTTAAACCACCTTTATTCTGTGGTTAGCCACACACAGCCTGAACCCAGATAAAAAAATAAAACCCCCTGTAAGCCGAAACTCACAGGGGGTAGGGTCTATCTCGACATTATTGGCATGTGTCGGTTTAAATCACATCAATGGCTGAGCCATCTGCACCAGTGTTATCAACGGTTGCGGGTAGATACCCAACACCAGTACCAAAATCGCGGAGATCAGTACCACCACGCCACCGGCAGTCAATGCCCAGTTGCTTGGGGTATCACGTACTAATTTCTCCGGCGGGCTGAGGAACAGACTGACGGTAACGCGCAGATAATAGTACAAGCCGATGGCACTGCCTAACACCACCGCGCCAGTCAACCACCACAAGTTGGCACTGACACCCATTGCCACCACAAAGAATTTACCGATAAAGCCCAGTGTCATTGGAATACCGGCCAGTGACAACATCATCACCGTCATCACCGCAGACAGAATAGGCTTATGCCAGAACAAGCCACGGTAAGAGAACAGGGATTCAGCATCTGGGCCTTTGTACGGGCTGGACATCAGGCTAACGACGCCAAATGCCCCCAGGCTACTAAACAGATACCCCGCCAGATACACCCCGATGGTTTCCAGCGGTAATGCTAGCTCGTGTGTCTGTACTGCGACCAATGCAATCAGCAAATAGCCAAGGTGGGCAATAGAGGAGTAACCCAACAGGCGCTTGATGTTGGTCTGGCTGATCGCCATCAGGTTGCCAAATAGGATCGAGGCCACCGCAATAATCGACAGAACCAAACGCACGGCTTCGCTGTCCGCCGCCGGTGCGTACATGAACAAGCGCATCACTACGGCAAAGATAGCAATCTTGCTGGCGGTCGCCAGGAATGTGGAGACTGGCGCAGGTGCGCCCTGATACACATCGGGTGTCCACAGTTGGAACGGTACTAACGACAGTTTAAAGCCGAGGCCAACAATCATCATGCCCAGACCCGCCAGAATCAGCGGTTGGTGTACCATCGAGTCACTTAGGCTCTGGCCCAACCCTACGAAGGACAGGCTACCGGACTCAGCATACAACAGCGCCATACCGAACAGCAGGAATGACGATGCCGCCGCAGACAACAGCATGTATTTGATACTGGCTTCCAGTGAACGCTTCTGACGATAGGCATAACCAATCAGACCAAACAGCGGCAGAGTAAGCAGTTCAATACCCAAGAACAGCGATGCCAGATGATTGGCACTGGCGAGCAGAATACCGCCCAGAGCCGCAATCAACACCAGCAGGTAGAACTCTTCGCGGTTATCCGGATAGCCGACTAGCCAAGGGTAAGCAAACGTGCTGGTCGCTAAGCTGGCGACAATCACCAGCCCGGTGTAGAACATCGAATAGCCGTCAACCCGCATCAACGGAGTGACATCCATCGGCCCGACCTGTCCAACAAAGTAAAGTGACAGCAGCGCCAGATTAAGCCCAATGACAGTCAGTGTGGCATTAATAAAGTGATCGCGTCGCCACGCAATGGACAGCATCACAACCACCACCGTCAATCCGACGATCAACAGTGGTAGCATTGCGATCAGTTGTTGAGGAGTTATTGTCATGGCGAATTATGGCCTTGTAATAGATGGAACTGGAATAGATGCAGCTGAGAACCACTGTTGCACATTACTCATTGCCGCATGGGACGTGTCGAGGATCGGCTGCGGGTAAACCCCCAGCAACACGAGCAATACCACCAGCAGTAAGACAATGGACAGTTCCCGTGCGGTCATACCCGGTAAAGCTTCCTCCGATTTTGGCGTACCGTAATAAGCACGCTGCATCATAATAAGCGAGTAAACCGACGCAAATACCAAGCCAAAGGTCGCTATCACCGTAATCACCGGTACCACCTGGAAGCTACCGAATAGGATCATGAATTCGCCGACGAAGTTACCGGTCCCCGGCATCCCCAGTGTCGCTACAGCGAAGAACAGGGATAGCGCAGGTAGGTATTTTATCCGCCCCCACAAACCGCCCATCTGGCGCATATCACGCGTATGCAAACGTTCGTACAACTGACCACAGATAATGAACATCCCCGCGGCTGACAAGCCGTGAGCAATCATCTGAATTACCGCACCCTGATAAGCCAGTTGGCTGCCGGTATAAATAGCAATCAACACGAAGCCCATGTGCGACACGCTGGTGTAAGCAATAAGACGTTTGATATCCGTCTGGCAAAACGCCATCCATGCACCGTAGAAGATGCCGACAACCCCTAACCACATGGCGATAGGGGCAAACTCATGAGATGCATTTGGGAACAGAGGCAGGCTGAAACGCAGCAAACCATAAGCCGCGGTCTTCAGCAAAATCCCCGCCAAGTCAACAGAACCGGCAGTAGGTGCCTGGCTGTGTGCATCCGGCAACCAGCCATGTAATGGCACCACTGGCATTTTTACCGCAAAAGCGATAAAGAAGCCCAGCATCAGCAGATATTCCACATTCCGCGACATCGGGGTTTTCAACAGATCTTCGTAGTTGAACGTCCAAATACCGGTGGCATTGAAGTGCACAAACACCAACCCCAGAATGGCAATCAGCATAATCAAGCCGCTGGCCTGCGTATAAATAAAGAACTTGGTAGCCGCAGTGATCCGGGTTTTACCGTCTGAGGCTTTATGGCCCCACAAGGCGATCAGGAAGTACATTGGTACCAACATCATTTCCCAGAAGAAGAAGAACAGGAACATGTCGATAGCCAAGAACACACCGATCACCCCACCCAGAATCCATAACAGATTCAGGTGGAAGAAACCCTGATAGCGCTGAATTTCACGCCATGAACAGAGGATCGCCAGTACACCGAGTAGGCCGGTCAGCACCACCATCAGCAAGGACAAACCGTCCAACGCTAAATGGAATCTAATGCCGAAACGTGGGATCCACGGCACATTATAATATGTCTGCCACTGCGGAATACCCGCCGGGTTCATCAGTGAATAGTTGCCCTGCCCCCACAGATACAGGGAAAGCACCAATGTCAGCCCCATCGCGATTAACGCAATCCAACGCGGTACTTTGGTACCGAAGCGTTCAAGCTGCCAGCACAGCAGACCGCCGATAAAGGGGATAAGAATTAGCCAAGGTAATAGCATGGCGTTTTGTGTCCCTAATTAATGAGCCTATTCAGGCATCTATACGAAAAGCAACAGAGCCAGCACAATCACTGCACCCAAACCTATAGAGGCGGCGTACCAACGTACCTGCCCATTCTCACTGACGGTCAGACCGCGATTACTCCAGCGCGAAAGCACCGCCGGTGTATTCATCAGTGAATTCAGCGGATCGCGCTGCAACAGTTTTGCAATCCACAGATACGGGCGGACAAACAGGTTATGGTACAACCAGTCAAAGCCCCACGCATGGAACCACCAGACCGTAAAGAAGCGGCCCGGCGCACTTTGCGCAATGCTGTTAACCAGTTGGCGTTTGCCCAGATACAAGAACGCGGCCAGTGCAATACCGATCACCACCAAGACACCGGAGAAAATTTCCAGCGGCATTTTTCCCTCTTCACCAAAGTGAAGCTCTGGCAACACACCCGCCAGTGGTGGAGTTATCAACGCGCCGACGAAGGTCGACAGCACCAGTAACACGATTAACGGCAGGCTATGGGTGATCCCTTTAACCGGATGTGCTTTAGTTTTTGGCTCACCATGGAACACAATGAAAATCATCCGGAAAGTATACAGCGCGGTGAGGAATGCCCCGACCAGCCCTGCCACCATCAGATTGATATGGCCACTGGCCAATGCGCCCCACAGAATTTCGTCTTTGCTATAGAAGCCTGCAGTAACGATTGGCAAGGCTGCCAATGCTGCACCGCCCACCAGGAAGCAGATATACACCAATGGAATAGTCTTACGCAGACCGCCCATTTTGAAGATATTTTGCTCGTGGTGGCAGGCCAGAATAACTGAGCCTGAGGAAAGGAACAGTAACGCTTTAAAGAATGCATGGGTCATCAAATGGAAGATTGCTGCATCCCACGCCTGTACGCCCAGTGCCAGAAACATGTAGCCAATCTGGCTCATGGTGGAGTACGCCAACACCCGTTTGATATCGGTTTGCACCAGTGCGGCGAAGCCCGCCAACACCAGTGTGACCGCACCGATAATCCCCACTAAATGCAGAACTTCAGGTGCCATCAGGAACAGGCCATGAGTACGGGCAATCAGATAGACGCCGGCGGTAACCATGGTCGCCGCATGGATCAGCGCGGAAACTGGCGTCGGGCCGGCCATCGCATCAGCTAACCAGGTTTGTAGCGGCAACTGTGCTGATTTACCGACCGCACCACCCAGTAGCATTAGCGTCGCCCAGGTAATGGCGGTCGACCCCATCTCCAGTTTCTGCGGAGCCAAGATCATTAGCTCACGGATATTCAGCGTGCCCAACTCTTGGTAAAGAATGAACAGCGCAAAAGCCAGGAATACGTCACCCACACGGGTCACAATAAAGGCTTTCATTGCCGCAGCACCGTTGGCGGAATGCTTGTAGTAGAAGCCGATCAGCAGGTAACTGCACAGCCCTACGCCTTCCCAGCCGAGATACATCAGCAACAGGTTATCCGCCAGAACCAGAACCACCATACTAGCGATAAACAGATTGGTGTAGGCGAAGAAGCGAGAGTAGCCCTCTTCCCCACGCATATACCACGAGGCATACATGTGGATCAGGAAGCCCACCCCGGTCACCACCGACAACATGGTCAGCGACAAACCGTCCAATGTCAGGGTCAACGGAATGTTAAAGGTGCCGACAGACATCCAGTTCCATAACGTCTGATTAAATACCTGTACGCCAGTGGCTTTTTGACTGAGGAAATCCACCGCCACATACAACGTCACCAGCGCGGTCAACCCGGTAGAACCCACCCCAACGGTGGCGGCGGTATTTTCAGACCAGCGCCCACGGGAGAATGCCAACAGCAAGAAACCCAGCAGTGGCAGCAGAATTGTTAAATATAATAGGTTCATCCGCGCATCTCACTGACTGTATCAATATCCAGAGTATGGCGGCGACGATACAACTGAAGCAGCAGTGCCAGACCAATACTGGCCTCGGCTGCCGCCAGCGTGATCGCCAGGATATACATCACCTGACCGTCTGCCTGCCCCCAGTAACTGCCCGCCACGACAAAAGCGAGTGCGGCTGCGTTGATCATCACTTCAAGGCTTATCAGCATAAACAGTAAATTGCGACGGATCAGCAACCCCGTCAGCCCCAGCACAAACAGAATGGCCGCCAGAATCAAGCCATGTTGTAGAGGGATCATGCTTGTTCCTCCGTTTTTCTTTTCGCTGAATCGCTCGCACCCATCACTTCACCCGGTTTATGCTCACGACCAATATGGAATGCCACTACCATGCCCGCCAGCAGTAACATTGACGCCAGTTCGACCGCTAACACATAAGGGCCGAACAAACTGATCCCGACGGCTTTGGCATCAACCATTTCACCGCTGATACCCTGATCAGAGACAGAACTGATGGCATAAATCAGTACTGATAACAGAACCAGAGCGAGTAAACTGGGGCCTATCCACAGACTGGGTTTCAGCCAGGCACGCTCTTGTTGCTCGACTTTGCCAAGGTTCAGCATCATCACGACAAACACGAACAGCACCATAATGGCCCCCGCGTAAACAATGATTTCCAGCGCACCGGCAAAATAAGCCCCCAGCGAGAAGAACACCGCCGAAATAGCCAACAAAGAGATAATCAGGTACAGCAACGCATGTACCGGGTTGGTGTGAGTGATAACGCGAATTGTCGCCACCACGGCCACCAATGCTGCAATATAAAATGCAAATTCCATGGAAAGCGGCTCCTAGGGCATTAGACCTTTAACGTCGATCGGTTTGGCTTCATTTTCGGCTTCGCCTTTCTGCTTACCATCAATCGCCATACCGGCCATCCGGTAAAAGTTATATTCCGGATATTTACCCGGACCCGAGATCAACAGATCTTCTTTCTCATACACCAGATCTTGCCGCTTAAACTCACCCATTTCGAAATCCGGCGTTAGCTGAATAGCGGTTGTTGGGCAAGCTTCTTCACACAGACCACAGAAAATGCAGCGGGAGAAGTTGATACGGAAGAATTCCGGATACCAGCGACCATCTTTCTGTTCTGCTTTCTGTAATGAGATACAGCCAACCGGACAGGCAACAGCACACAGGTTACAGGCGACACAACGCTCTTCGCCGTCCGGATCACGCGTCAGCACGATACGGCCACGGTAGCGCGGCGGCAGGTAAACCGGTTCTTCCGGATACATTAAGGTTTCACGCTTGTGGAAGGCATGAAGGCCAATCATCCACAGGCTGCGCACTTGGGTGCCGAAACCAACCACTAACTCTTTCAACGTCATGGTTTATTCACCCCTTATTGAGCGTTGTACAAAATGACCGCGGCAGTCGCCAGCAGATTCAGCAGGGTCAACGGCAGGCACACTTTCCAGCCGAATGACATCACTTGGTCATAACGTGGGCGCGGCAAAGATGCACGGATTAGAATGAACATCACCATGAAGAAAGCCGTTTTCAGCGCAAACCAGATAAATGGCGGCAGGAACGGGCCTTGCCAGCCACCGAAGAACAAGGTGACGATCAACGCAGAGACAGTCACGATACCGATGTATTCACCTACGAAGAACAAACCGAATTTCATACCGGAATATTCAATGTGGTAACCATCGGCCAACTCTTGTTCAGCTTCTGGCTGGTCAAAGGGATGACGGTGACAAACTGCAACACCCGCGATAGCAAAGGTCAAGAAACCAAAGAATTGCGGGATCACATTCCAGACGTGCTCCTGAGAGTTAACAATATCCTGCATGTTAAATGAGCCAGCCTGTGCTACCACGCCCATCAAGGATAAGCCGAGGAACACTTCATAGCTCAGGGTCTGTGCCGATGCACGCATCGCCCCTAACAGAGAATATTTGTTATTACTGGCCCAACCGGCGAACAACACGGCATATACCGCCAGGCCCGCCATCATCAGGAAGAACAAAATACCGATATTGAGGTCCGCTACCGCCCACGTCGGGCTGACCGGGACAATAGCGAAAGACAGCAGCAGTGAGGTAAACGCAATCACCGGTGCCAGGGTAAAAATAGCCCGGTCAGAGAAGCGAGGAACCCAGTCTTCTTTGAAGAACATTTTGATCATGTCAGCAACCAGCTGCAATGACCCGCCCCAACCCACACGGTTTGGCCCGTAGCGGTTTTGGAACAGGCCCAGCAGACGGCGCTCACCAAAGCTCATAAATGCGCCACAGGTCACTACCACCAGCAAAATCACGACCGCTTTCAGGACAGAGATTAAAATCTCAATCAATTCAGGCGTAAACCAGCTCATTGTACTGCCTCCCGCAGATCCTCAACACGTGTACCCACCAGAATCGGTGGAATACCCGGTAAGCCAAGCGGCAAGCCGACCTGACCCTGAGCTAAGGTGTCGCTCAAGCGCACTGGCAGACGCAGAGTCTGACCCGCACAGTTGAACTCGACCAACGTACCGAGGTTAACCCCGAGCGCCGCAGCATCTGCCGGGTTGACCATCACATAAGGTGTTGGCATCCGTTGCTGGATCACATCTGAACGCTGTGACATCTCTTCGCTACCAAACAAATGGTAATAAGGCGCAATCTGCCAATTGCCCACCGTAGCGGTAAAGGCAGCCGGTATGGAATCGAAGTAATCCAACGTTCCCTCCCCTGCTTCAATCAGCCGTACACCCGGATCACCAAAGCGCAAGCTCCCCCCTACTTCTGCCTGGAATTTGTTCCATGCCTGTGGTGAGTTCCAGCCAGGTGCCCAAGCGAATGGGATCTGCTGACGATCAGCCATTGGGCTGTTATTCCCTTCCATTGAGAAGGAGAATGGCGTGTCGATGTCCTGTGGTTGACGCGGTTCATGCACACTGATATCCGCGCGCATCGCGGTACGGCCACTGTAGCGGTGTGGTGAGCGTGCCAGCCGCTGACCACGGATACGGAATGTCGCATCCGGTGCGGCTTCAACGATACCTTGCAACTGTGGCAATGCCTCTACACAGGCTGCAATCACATGATCCAGTTGCGTCCAGCCCACATGGCGGCTGGTATACGTTGAGTGTAGCGAGTGCAACCAACGCCAGCTTTCCAGCATGATACTGCGGCTTTCTGGTTTTTTTGGATCATCGTAATAGGTGGGGTCATAAACCTGGAAGAAACGCTGAGCGCGGCCTTCCTGATTGACCAGCGTACCGTCGCTTTCAGCAAAACTGGCGGCCGATAGGATCAAGTTGGCTTTATCCATGATCGCCGTGCGTTGGTGATCCACCACAATCAGGTTAGTAACGTTATCCAACGCCGCATCGACTTTATCTTTCGCTGCATGGCGATACAGATCGTTTTCCATCACGATGGCACTGTCTGCCTCACCGCGGGTTAACAACTCCAGCGCCTGATCCAGTGAACCGCCGCCAATCATCGATAATCCGATGCTGTTGGCCGCACTGGCCACAAAGGTGATACCGACATCAGAACCGCGGTTTTTCAGGGCTTTCGCCACGTTCGCCGCCGCCTCAATGATGGCATCGCTGCCCGCACTGCTGCCAGTAATAATCAGTGGCTTCTTCGCCCCTGCCAAGGCCTGTACGATAATATCAACTTTGCCTTTCAGGCTACGATCAAGGTCATCGACCGCAGGTGCGGACTCATCCAGCGCATGCGCAATGGCGAAACCTAAACGAGCTTGGTCATCAACTGGCGCACGGTAGTTCCAGGCTGCAATATCATCCATCCGAGTGTTATCAACGTTAGTGATAAACAGTGGATGTTTGGCATGCTGACCAATGTTCATGATCGCGGCAATCTGCCAGTCAGCCACTTTCTGTGCAGCGGCCATCTCGCGGGCTTTGCCTTTCACCGCCTGACGAACAGAGAGGGCAATACGTGCACCGGTCTGCGTGAGGTCTTCACCCAAGATCAACACCGCATCGTAGCTTTCAATTTCACGCAGCGCTGGCGTGTAGATACCGCCTTCGCGCAATACTTTCAACATCAGTTGCAGGCGTTGTTGTTCACCGGCGCCGATGCCGGTATAGAAGTTTTCCGCACCAACCAGTTCACGCAACGCAAAGTTGCTTTCCAAACTGGCGCGTGGAGAGCCAATACCAATGGTTTTTTTCGCCTGACGGAGAATATCTGCCGCACCTTGCATCGCCTGATCGGCATTCAGGTGGATCCAGTCGCTGCCACGCAATTGCTGTGGCTGACGTGGACGGTCTTTCAGGTTGACATAACCATAACCAAAACGGCCACGATCACACATAAAGTAGTGGTTCACCGAGCCGTTATAGCGGTTTTCGATACGACGCAATTCACCATAGCGTTCGCCTGGGCTGGTGTTGCAGCCGACGCTGCACTGCTGGCAGATGCTCGGGGCGAACTGCATATCCCATTTGCGGTTATAACGCTCAGAATGAGTTTTGTCGGTAAATACACCAGTCGGACACACTTCAACCAGGTTACCGGAGAACTCGCTTTCCAGCGTACCGCTTTCCGTACGCCCAAAGTAGACGTTGTCATGGGCACCGTAAACACCTAAATCAGTGCCGTCGGCGTAATCTTTGTAGTAACGCACACAGCGATAGCAGGCAATACAGCGGTTCATTTCATGGGAGATGAACGGGCCGAGATCCTGATTCTGGTGAGTCCGTTTAGTGAAGCGATAACGACGGAAGCTGTGGCCGGTCATCACTGTCATATCTTGCAGATGACAATTCCCCCCTTCTTCACAGACCGGGCAATCGTGTGGGTGGTTAGTCATTAACCATTCAACCACACTCTCACGGAACGCTTTGGCTTCACTGTCATCAATGGAAATAAAGGTTCCATCGGTGGCCGGTGTCATACAGGACATAACCAAACGCCCACGGGTATCATCCGCGTTTTGGTATTGCTTTACCGCGCATTGACGGCAAGCGCCGACGCTTCCCAGCGCCGGATGCCAGCAAAAGTAAGGAATATCGAGCCCAAGGGAGAGACAAGCTTGTAACAGGTTGTCGGCCCCATTTACGTCGTATTCTTTGCCGTCTACATGAATCGTAGCCATATCAGCATGCTTCCAAATGACCCACCTTACGGCAGGCGTTAATCAAAAATTCTGACCTCTACGGTAAAACCGTAAGGGTATCTATGCTACCAGCGCGCTTTTAATAGATTAGGTTGAATACCAGCTATGGCTCGGGTGTTGCCGCTAGTCATTCCAGATTCATAGGCCTTAGTTGCGATCCCGGCTTCGAATTCGTCCCGGAAATATTTAATCGCACTTTGTAGGGGTTCAACCGCACCTGGCGCATGAGCACAGAAGGTTTTACCCGGCCCTAAGAAGCGGCACAGTTGCTCTAGCGTTTCGATATCACCCGGCTGGCCTTCACCACGTTCTATTGCACGTAAGATTTTCACACTCCATGGCAAACCATCGCGGCACGGTGTACACCAGCCACAGGATTCACGGGAGAAGAACTCTTCCAGGTTGCGCACCAAGGACACCATGCCGATCTCGTGATCTACCGCCATCGCCAACGCGGTGCCTAAACGGCTACCAGCTTTAGCAATATTCTCAAAATCCATCGGTAAATCCAGATGGTCAGCGGTCAGGAAATCGGTACCCGCCCCGCCCGGCTGCCAGGCTTTAAATTTCAGGCCATCACGCATACCGCCAGCGTAATCTTCCAGAATCTCACGGGCGCTGATCCCAAACGGCAATTCCCACAGCCCCGGATTTTTCACCCGGCCAGAGAAGCCCATCAGTTTGGTTCCGGCATCGTTACTCTTACCGGCGGTGATCCCCTGATACCACTCAACGCCATGTTCGATAATGGCCGGTACGTTACACAGGGTTTCAACGTTATTCACGCAAGTCGGTTTGCCCCAGACGCCGGAAGAGGCGGGGAACGGCGGCTTAGAACGCGGGTTAGCACGGCGGCCTTCCAGTGAGTTAATCAACGCCGTTTCTTCACCACAGATATAACGACCCGCACCGGTATGGACAATCAGTTCGAAATCAAAACCACTGCCCATGATGTTCTTGCCCAGCAAACCGGCTTCGGTGGCTTCAGCAATCGCCCGACGCAAATGCACTGCCGCTTCAATATATTCGCCACGCAGGAAGATATAGCCACGGTAGGCTTTCAGCGCGAAGGCACTGATCAGCATCCCCTCCACCAGTAGATGAGGCAATTGCTCCATCAGCAGACGGTCTTTATAGGTGCCTGGCTCCATCTCATCAGCGTTACACAGCAGATAGCGGATGTTCATGCTTTCGTCTTTGGGCATCAGGCTCCACTTCAAACCGGTGGAGAAACCTGCGCCGCCACGCCCTTTCAGGCCAGCGTCTTTGACAACGTTAACAACATCAGTGGGCGCCATGCCTTTTAACGCTTTTTCTGCCCCGGCATAGCCGTTTTTGCTGCGATACTCATCCAACCACACGGGCTGTTTGTCATCGCGCAAACGCCAGGTCAGCGGGTGCATTTCTGGCGTCCGGATAATTTCCTTGGTCGTTCCTGAATTGATGGTCATGGATATTGCTCCAGTAACTTCTCGATCTCTTCAGGCTTTAGGTAGCTGTGGGTATCGTCGTCGATCATCATCGTCGGCCCACGGTCACAGTTACCCAGACAACAGGTTGGCAACAAGGTGAAACGGCCATCAAAGGTTGTTTGGCCTGGTTTGATACTGAGTTTTTTCTCCAGTGCCGCCTGAATCCCCTGATAACCGGTGATATGGCACACCACGCTGTCACAATAGCGGATCACATGACGCCCTACTGGCTGGCGGAAGATCTGGCTGTAGAAGGTGGCGACCCCCTCAACATCACTGGCCGGGATACCCAGCACATCAGCAATCGCATGGATCGCGCCATCCGGTACCCAGCCACGTTGCTTCTGCACAATTTTCAGTGCTTCAATCGACGCGGCGCGGGCATCTTCGTAATGGTGTTTCTCATGCTCAATAGCATCACGTTCTTCAGCACTCAATTCGAAGGCGTCTGACATGGCCACTGGTTCAGCCGCATTGACTGCCAGGTTCACCACATCAAGGCTTCCGTTATGAGCCTGAGTCTCTTTTTGATCACTCATAATTAGCGGTCCACATCAGACATTACAAAATCGATACTGCCCAGATAGACGATCAGGTCAGATACCAAACTGCCACGGATAACCGATGGGATCTGCTGCAAATGGGCATAGCTTGGGGTCCGTATCCGAGTACGGTAACTCATGGTGCTACCGTCACTGGTCAGGTAATAGCTGTTAATCCCTTTGGTTGCTTCAATCATCTGGAAAGATTCGTTCGCAGGCATCACCGGCCCCCATGACACTTGCAGGAAGTGGGTGATTAGCGTTTCGATATGTTGAAGCGTGCGCTCTTTAGGTGGCGGTGTTGTCAGTGGATGATCAGCCTTGAATGGCCCTTCTGGCATGTTTTTATAACATTGCTCCAGAATACGCAGGCTTTGACGTAACTCTTCCACTTTCAGCATCACGCGGTCATAGCAATCGCCGTTGTTGCCGACAGGAACTTCAAAATCAAAGTTCTCATAACCGGAATACGGACGCCATTTACGCACGTCAAACTCAACCCCGGTAGCACGCAAGCCAGCACCGGTGACGCCCCACTCTAACGCCTCTTTCGCATTATACGCGGCCACACCAACGGAGCGCCCTTTCAGGATGCTGTTCTGTAAAGCCGCTTTGACATAGGAATCCAGACGTTTTGGCATCCAGTCAAGGAAATCGCGTAGCAAACGATCCCAACCGCGTGGCAGGTCGTGTGCAACACCACCAATGCGGAACCAGGCCGGGTGCATACGGAACCCCGTAATCGCCTCGATCACGTCGTACACTCTCTGACGGTCGGTAAAGGCGAAGAACACTGGCGTCATGGCACCGACGTCTTGAATAAAGGTACTGATATACAGTAAGTGACTGTTGATACGGAATAATTCTGACAGCATGACACGAATGGTGTTCACGCGATCTGGCACCACGATGCCCGCCAGTTTTTCAACCGCCAACACGTAAGGCATCTCGTTTACACAACCGCCTAAGTATTCGATACGGTCGGTGTACGGAATGTAGCTGTGCCAAGACTGGCGCTCGCCCATCTTCTCCGCACCACGGTGGTGGTAACCCACATCCGGTACGCAGTCGACAATTTCTTCACCATCAAGCTGCAACACGATACGGAAAGCACCGTGTGAAGATGGGTGGTTTGGGCCGAGGTTAAGGAACATAAAGTCCTCGTTTTCAGTCCCGCGTTTCATGCCCCAATCTTCTGGCTTAAAGGTCAGGGATTCCATTTCCAGATCTTCTTTCTGCTTCGTCAACACATAGGGATCGAACTCGGTCGCCCGTGCGGGGTAATCTTTACGCAGCGGATGACCTTCCCAACTCTGTGGCATCATGATCCGCGTCAGATGCGGATGACCGTCAAAGGTAATACCGAACATCTCCCAAGTTTCTCGCTCATACCAGTTGGCATTGGGAAAAATCTTGGTTGCTGTGGACACATGTAAGTCTTTTTCAGACAGTGCCACTTTCAGCATAATGTCGCGGTTACGTTCAATGGAAAGCAGATGATAGAAAACAGAAAAGTCCGCATCAGGGAGGCCCTGGCGGTGGGTACGTAGACGCTCATCCACGCCATGCAGATCGAACAGCATGACATAAGGCTTTGGTTGTTTTCTCAGAAACGACATTACTTCCAGCAGTTGTTCACGCTTCACCCATACCACGGGCATACCGGTACGGGTCGCTTGCACAACAAAGGCCTCAGGCCCAAAACGGTTCGACAATTCACCAATCACCGGATCATCAAGATGATCACGGGTTTGCCATGCAGGCTGCAAGCTGTCGGACGTCGTCAAATCAGTCATTATTTATTCACCACACTGTTTTTTCACCACACTGAATGTGTCATTTTGTGGTCATTTGCTGCATACATGCCTCGGAAGAAAATTAAGTTCTCTCCAAAAGCACATCACTTACGCACTGGGATCTACCGCCCAAAAACGGGTTTAAATCTCGTCAGGTGTGCGCAGGTTAGTTACCGCAATTCGTTCAGCATGCTTACGTTCTCTTTCTGGCTGCATATTGGCACGGTAGACACCTTGGTCACCGACAACCCAAGAGAGAGGGCGACGCTCTTTACCAATGGATTCCTGCAATAGCAATAACGCTTGCATATAGGCTTCCGGGCGCGGTGGACAGCCAGGAATATAGACATCTACCGGTAGGAATTTATCCACACCTTGCACAACGGAGTAGATATCGTACATACCGCCTGAGTTAGCGCAGGCCCCCATGGAAATAACCCATTTTGGTTCCAGCATTTGTTCATATAAACGCTGAATAACCGGGGCCATTTTGGTAAAGCAGGTTCCGGCCACCACCATAAAATCGGCCTGACGCGGGGATGCACGCAATACTTCAGCGCCGAAACGGGCGACGTCATGTACAGCCGTGAACGAAGTCACCATCTCGACATAACAACAAGAAAGGCCGAAGTTATAAGGCCAAAGAGAGTTTTTACGCCCCCAGTTCACCATGTCATGCATGGCGTTTTCAAGTTTACCCATGTAAACACTACGGTGGACATGTTGCTCGAGAGGATCGCCGCTGACGGTTTCCTGAGTTTGCAGGGGGTAACGGTCATTCTCACCGTTAGGGTCTATGCGGGTGAGCGTATAGTCCATGTTAATGCCTCGCTATATTTATTGACCACTATTCCTTTTGCACTTGGTGCTGCAGGGTTGTTAGCTACGTTCACTGACCCGAATCACTAACTGATGTCAGCTTATCGGGATTCGTTCGCTTGCTGGCTACCTGCAACGCTAAGCTCTTGGGATATATCTTGCGGATGACTGCTGGCGTATCTCACGGTACTTGGTTTGCTCACACGACGATTAGAACGTGTAGGAGTCCAATCCAGGGCGCCAATGCGCACCAGATAAAACAAACCAGCCAAGAGCACCAAAATGAAAATGGCTGCTTCGATAAAGCCTATCCAGCCACTCTCACGAATGGAGATTGACCAGGCATAAAGGTAGAGGGCTTCAACATCGAAAATAACGAAAAACATCGCAACCAGATAAAACTTGGCGGACAGGCGCATACGCGCAGAGCCTACTGAATCTATACCTGATTCATAAGGCACGTTTTTGGCACGAGCCTGGGCTCTCCCCCCGAGGAAGTACGCACCTAAAAGCATCAAACCGCACAGCCCAACAGCGCCGATGAGGAATACAGTAAACGCCCAGTGATGAGCGATAATTTCAGTGGTTGTTGACATACGCATTGCTTACTCATCAAAAGTGGCGTCGGACATGCTGCTCTTGTGCTGGCAGTTAGTGCACCACATCGATTCAAAGGGAAGGATTAAAAACCACACTTAACACACTGTCGTTACACCCTCTTAGCCAGTGTTTTACTGTGGGCTTTTTACTCCTTTCAATAACCTTTTGTCAACTTTGACAAAAGTAACTACACATTAATTTACAAACATGCTGTTTTGCTTAACATTTGAAACACCCTGACGAGCTAAATCGAGTCAGTCGTTTGTTCAGCAAGAACATACACATAGAAACCCGTGTGGATAGATCGCTTTAACTATACCATTGTCTCAGGAATATCCTGTTCTTCCACTCAGTAGTGGACAGTATTTTTTTGATCCAGGACACGTTTTGAGTGTTATTTCATAAATATTCGACATTAAAACTTCCACTTTCATGAAAATAATTAATGAAACGTAGTTTTAATAAAATGCGAAGGAATTTATCAAAGGAAAAATAACGAGGTTATTGACAAAGTGCCCGCGACGGAGAGAACAGGCAGATCGTAAAGACGCCGTAAATACATCCATGTAGGCTCGAGCCGCGCCATCCTTGGCGCGGACGCTTTACTCCTCTGCCTATCCTCACCGTTCAAGATTGAGTCATCGGGGTTTGTCAGCAGTCTGAATAACCCATTGGTATTATATGGTTTATTTCCTGTGGAATCACCGATACTGGCCGGGATAAATGAAGTAAAACGGCACGTTGAATATAAAATTAAGCTGAAACACCAGAAAAAGACACCTATAAAATAAACAAAAAAAAGCCTCTTAAAATACAGAGGCTTGCGATTATGAATTGAAAACAGGTTACTTAATTTTTATCACCTATCAAATAATCGGAATCCAATATTAATGAAGATTCTGACGACATGGTGTGCTGATAACTGTTTTGTAAGGCACTGAAAATAGCGAGCGCCAGTTCATTGTCACACTGTTTGTCTTTACATAAGACATACCGTGTTTCAGGTAAACCAGGCACCCCTTCAGTTTCGCCCAACACTCTTAAATCTGGGCTCATCATCTCTATAGGCCTGGCGGTCACCCCCAGTCCTGCTCTTACTGCCGCTCGAATGGCAGAAAGTGAAGAGGCTACGTAGGCAATACGCCATGGAACCCCCGCCTGAGTTAGGTGCTCAATAGCCATATCACGGTACAGGCTTGGCTCATCCATCACCACTAAAGGCACTGGCTCTCCAGGCTGAAACTGATAATCCACCGAACAATACCAAAGCGTGGGAGATGTTCTCAAAATGACATGGGGATGGCTATCAACCTTAGCGGTTGTGATAGCCAAATCCACCTCACCAGAGCTCAACATATCAGCGATAAATGGACTGCGTTTTACCCGTACATCTATCGCTAGCCGAGGGTATAGTGTTGCCACCCGGTTCAACAAGAAAGGCAGTAACGTATCGGCAGTATCATCAGATGCGCCGATAATAAGTGACCCTTCCATATTGCTGTACATGAGTGATGTACAAGCTTCATCATTAAAACGTAAGATTTTTCTGGCATAGCCAAGTAGCTGGAGACCATGTTCAGTTAGTAATTTGTTACGCCCGTGGCGGGCAAATAACTCTTTACCAACTAACTGCTCTAACCGTTGCATTTGTTGGCTAACTGCTGACTGAGTTCGGCAGACCGCAGCAGCAGCTGCAGCAAAAGTATTTAAGTCAGCAACAGCTACAAAGGTTCTAAGCAGATCGAGGTCGAGATTAATTATCGGACGATTTGCATTTGTCATAGTGTATTCTTCACTTTTTTTGAATTCTAATTACAAACTACCCTGGTGTTTTAAGTATCAGCGTTATCAATAAAGGACAACGCTAAGTATGACAGTACCCCAGTCATTGGAGTAGGGCAAAAAAATTACTTATATTTCGTTACCGTTATCTCTTTTTAAAAAAAAACCATCGGCTACCGCCATGTATATAAATGTAAATGATTTTATAGAAATTCACTAAATCTTCGATAAATGAAGGTTTTTCCGTTATTAGCCCTACCGTTTGATGGCTTATAAAACCTAAATATTCCTGTTTTAATTAAATAAACACTATAGTTCAGTGGTTAAACATCAAAAAACATCAATATATTTCAGCTTAGACTTTTTATCTAACCCAGCAGATTCAAGTAATAACATTTGATAAGCATCATAATTTAAAGAACTTAACATTAGTTATTCTTAATAGTTTTCCTATTTACAGATTTTCCCCATCCTAACGTAACCAATATGTATGATGATATAAACGAAAAAGAATGGATGAGTACGATTAAAGATACGATGCGATTTAATGCCATTCGGTTCTATACAAAAAAAACTTTCCTCACCAGAAACTCAACGTCTGCTGAATGTTCTCTTTTTAAGCCCAGGATATAGCCAACATCAACCACATAAAGTGTATGACCAATGAGTAAATCAAACATAATTGAGAATGAATAGGGATAAAAACACGGATGGATCTATCCCACCTTTTCTGTCGGTAATCATTTACATGAAACTGGTGTATAGAACTTCAAAAATCAGTGGCGTCGGAGTACATTGAGTACCTTGCAGTGTTCCACGCTGAGGACACGCTTTTACCAGCAAAAGGCTCATTTTTTATGTCCCCCATTGAGAAATCCAGCAAACTGGACAACGTCTGTTATGACATTCGTGGACCGGTGCTAAAAGAAGCTAAACGTCTTGAAGAGGAAGGTAACAAGGTTCTGAAACTAAACATCGGTAACCCTGCCCCGTTTGGTTTCGATGCACCCGATGAGATTCTGGTGGATGTAATCCGTAATTTACCAACCGCACAAGGCTATTGCGACTCCAAAGGCTTATTTTCGGCACGTAAAGCCATCATGCAGCACTATCAAGCCCGCAATATCCGTGACCTGACGGTCGAGGATATCTATATTGGAAACGGTGTTTCTGAGTTGATCGTTCAATCCATGCAAGCATTACTGAATTTGGGTGATGAAATGCTGGTACCCGCACCAGATTACCCGCTGTGGACAGCAGCCGTATCACTCTCAAGTGGTAAAGCGGTTCATTATATGTGTGATGAGGAGTCAGGCTGGTTCCCTGATTTGGATGATATGCGTAGCAAAATCACTCCGCGTACCCGTGGGATTGTGATTATCAACCCGAATAACCCAACCGGTGCGGTATACAGTAAAGAGCTGCTGTTAGAAATTGTTGAAATCGCCCGCCAGAATGACCTGATTATTTTCGCTGATGAGATCTACGATAAGATTTTGTATGACGATGCTCAGCACCATTCTATTGCCGCATTAGCCCCTGATTTACTGACCGTTACGTTCAATGGGCTTTCCAAGACTTACCGTGTTGCTGGTTTCCGTCAAGGCTGGATGGTGTTGAACGGGCCGAAAAAGCACGCTAAAGGGTATATTGAAGGCTTGGAAATGCTGGCATCGATGCGTTTGTGCGCCAACGTGCCAATGCAGCATGCTATTCAAACCGCATTGGGTGGCTATCAAAGCATTAGTGAATTTATCCAACCTGGTGGCCGTTTGTATGAACAGCGTGATCGGGCCTGGGAGCTTATCAATCAGATCCCCGGAGTTTCCTGTGTAAAACCTCAGGGCGCGTTGTATATGTTCCCACGCATTGATCAGAAACGTTTTAACCTGAAAGACGATCAGAAATTGGTATTGGATCTGTTGTTGCAAGAGAAAGTGCTGTTGGTGCAAGGTAGTGCCTTTAACTGGCCGTACCCGGACCATGTGCGGATCGTCACGTTGCCACGGGTGGATGAGTTAGAGATGGCGGTGAGGAAGCTGGGGCGGTTCTTAGAGACGTATCATCAGTAATTGTATGATTGGGGGATGAGGGCTGTTGATGAATCACTAAATCATCATCAACTGGAGCCTGATCCCCCGAACAAGTCAATTAATGTCAACTGAAACCCGATCCGATATGATAGCCGCTGATTCACCGACAGACAGAAAAGAGAATAAATCATGAGTCACTTCTTCGCTCATCTATCCCGCCTAAAACTCATCAACCGCTGGCCGTTGATGCGTAACGTCCGCACGGAAAATGTTTCAGAACACAGCTTGCAGGTCGCGTTTGTCGCTCATGCATTGGCCATCATTAAGAACCGTAAATTTAATGGCAATCTCAATGCCGAGCGTATCGCCCTACTGGCGATGTACCACGATGCCAGCGAAGTGATTACCGGGGATTTGCCAACCCCTATCAAATACCACAATCCCAAAATTGCACATGAATACAAAAAAATAGAGAAAGTTGCTCAACAAAAACTGATCGAAATGCTGCCCAAAGAGTTACAACATGATTTCCGCTGTCTACTGGATGAGCATTATTACAGCGAAGAGGAGAAAGCGCTGGTTAAACAAGCCGATGCTCTGTGTGCGTACCTGAAATGCCTGGAGGAATTATCCGCCGGTAATAATGAATTTATTCAGGCTAAAGCCCGGTTGGAGAAGACGTTGGCAATACGCCAAAGCCCAGAGATGGATTACTTTATGGCAGTCTTTGTGCCAAGTTTTAGTTTATCTCTGGATGAAATCAGCCTCGATTCACTGGATTGATCTTTATAGCCTGCTTGTGCAGGCTATAAATTATGATAAGAGATAATTAGCAGTTATGTCTGGCAATATCTTCTCTCAGCACGCTTATAGGATCCATAATACTTACCGACCCAACAAAGCTACTTCTGTTTTCTATGACTTTTTTCCTACACTCTGCTTTTTTCTTTTCCTCTACCAGTTTTTTATTTTCGGCAAGAAACTGCTCAACTGTCATCGCATGAACATATCCCGCTTGCATGGAACCAACCAGAACCGCAATACAAACCGTTGAAATTAATGATAACTTCATGAAAATCCCTTTACTTGTAATAATTAAAATAATTTACATAAAAATGCAAATATCAGTATCAATATAATTCAATTAGCGTTAATTGAACTTGATTATAGTTACACGCAATATTAGACCCATCAAATAAAACTAATGAAATAAATATTATTTCATGTTTATTTATTCTATTTATTTATATAAAAAGAGATTGGGTTTTATTGCTAAATAATTATTTTTATTTTGACAATAAATTTTTTGCGATAGAAAAAAGATGAGCCTCGATATCATTAAAATAATTCGAGTGGCAGGAAGCAGTCACTAAGCGACAAATCGATCGGGAGTAATCTGAACACGGCTTACGGTAAGAGGCGAGGCCCACGGATGGGCCAAGTAACGAAGACTGACAACACTCCGGCAACTTGAAGTACTACGGGTATCGGGTAATCAGAATGGGAATAGTAAGGGAACTACCATCACACTGACGATCATGACCAGTACAGTAAACGGCACCCCCATACGGACAAAATCACCGAATTTATAACCACCGGGGCCTAAGACCAATGTATTCACCGGCGAAGATACTGGCGTCATAAAAGCAGCCGACGCGGCGATACCAATAATCATGGCGAAGGGATACGGAGAAAGCGCCATCTCACGGGCAGTCGCAATAGCAATTGGTGCCATTAATACGGCTGTGGCGGTATTAGAGATGAACAGCCCAATCGTCGCACACAGCGCAAATAAGCACAGCAACATCACCCTTGGCCCCATGCCACCCGCGACATCCATTAGTCCGCGAACAATCAAATCTACCCCACCGGTTTTCTGCAATGCCTGGGCGAAAGGCATCATCCCGATAATTAGAATCAAACTCGGCCAATGGATTGAACGGTAGGCACTTTCCATATCGATACACCGGAACTGCCCCATCAACAGACAGGCCACCAGCGCAGCAATGACATTCGGGACTTCATCAGTCAGCATCATGGCAACCATAAGCGCCAGGCAGAATAGCGCATGGGGAGCTTGTGAAATAGCTGGCGCAACTTCATCAACTTCAGCAGGCAGGTTCAGAACAATAAAATCGCGGGTTTTTAACTGCAACTGGCGAATCAATTTCCAATCGCCGATCACCAGCAAAATATCGCCAAACTGTAACTTGTCATCAACCAACTTGCCTTCTAATGTCTTGCCGTTGCGGCGGATCCCCACCACATTCAAACCATAACGGCTACGAAAAGCCACCTCACGCAAATTTTTTCCCAACAGTGCCGAATCCGGGATCAACGAAACCTCCGCCATCCCCACATTGCGGGATTGTTCAGAGAAATATTCACCACGTAACACCAGTGGTTCTAACATCTGTTCGCTACAAAATTCACGTAAATCCATATCACAATCGGACATGTCAATTAGCAACACATCGTTTTCACGCAGTTCCGACGAACCTGTCGCGCTCACCATTACCCGACGAAAACGCCGCCACCGTTCAATGCCCACCACATTCGCCCCATAGCGGGCGCGCAGATGCAATTCATCGAGTGAGCGACCAATCAACGGAGAATCATGGCGGATAGCCAGACGACGGGCACGGCCTGTCAGCTTATAATCGCGAATCAGATCACGGAAGGTACGCCGCTTCCATTGCTCTTTCTCTGAGTGCTCTTGTTTGCCTCCCAGCCAGCGCCGGGCAACTAACATGTATGCCACTCCTAAGAACAAAATGATAATACCGATCGGTGTGACGCCAAAAAAACCGAACCCCTTGATCCCTTCACGCACTAACTCACTGTTAACCACCATATTGGGGGGGGTTGCTACCAGCGTCATCATACCGCTGATTAAACCGGCAAAACTCAGTGGCATCATCAAACGGCCCGGTGAGATTTTCATCCGGCTAGCCACACTCAGTACCACTGGAATAAAAATCGCCACGACGCCAGTTGAACTCATAAAGGCACCCAATCCGGCGACGGTAACCATTAACAACGCCAACATTTTCGTTTCACTGTGACCAGCCACTTTCACCAACCAGTCCCCCATCTGGTAGGCAACACCGGTCCTGACTAACCCTTCGCCAATCACAAACAGCGCAGCAATCAAGATAACATTGGGGTCACTGAACCCACTGGTTGCCTCAGATAATGACAATGTTCCACTCATCACAAAGGCAATAATCACCAACAACGCCACGACATCCATTCGCAGTTTATTAGTGGTAAACAGCACAATAGCTATCAGCAGTAGCGTCAACACCCACAGTAGTTCGCTGTTCAAAATGGCCTCGTTGGTAAAACAGAAAGTGAAAGAAAATATCCGGCTCTGGCAGTAAAACATTAAATTTGTCTAGGGCCGCTGTCTGAGATCAATAATGACTGCAAATTTATGCGCTTACTATCCCAAGACCGCATTAATAGTGAGATATTCTGCAAAGAAAAGGTTTTCGATAATAGGATCGGACGGTTCGCCTCTTTAACGATACAAAAAAGGTGCCATCAAGGCACCCTACTATTGGCTTATCACCCTACGACAGCACCTGCAACAGGGTACCGTTAGCCGCCATGCAGATTAAGGCAATAACCGAACCACCGCACCATGAGAAGTGGCGTCTACCACCAATTGTTCCAGTGAGTGAAGCACCAGATCAACCTGATCGAGTTTTGGGGTATCTGTTGGTGCATTAACCGCAATCACCTGACAGCCGGCCGCTAGCCCCGAAAGGATCCCGGCGGGGGCATCTTCCACCACAATACAATCCGCAGGGGCAAGCCCTAAACGTTCGGCCCCTAACAAATAGGCATCAGGCTCAGGTTTACCCTGCTTCACCAATTCGGCGGTCACAAACACCTTCGGCTCCGGCAAATAACCTGCCGCCCGGCGAGCCGAGGCAACAGGTATCGAACCTGAAGTCACTATCGCCCACGGAATAGCCAGTTCATTCAACCGGGTCAACAGTGCCACCGCCCCTGGTAGCGCAGTCACCCCCTCAGTATCATTGGCTTCAATTTGCTCTAATGCCAGAAATTCGTCCTGAATTTCAGCTTCACTGGCACCCGGCATAAAATGACGTAAAGAGGTAATCGCTTGTTTACCATGAATAAAATCCAGAACTTCTGATGGATTAACCCCTCGACGTTGCGCCCAGCCAATCCAGGCACGTTCAACAACAGGTAATGAATCAACCAACGTCCCGTCTAAATCAAAAAGAAAACCTTTACACTCCACAAGCACATCCCCTTAAAACCTCTCTCCCCTCGCGGTTGACGTTGGATATCAATCGGCGGGGCAATATTATTTGTATCGTGAACCAGAACAGCATCGACCTTCCAGCACTGCTCTGGTTACGTCTTTATCCGTCGACAAACTTAGCAATAATAGCAGCTGATTAATCAGGCATTAATAATTTGCGAAATTTCGACGGCGCTCAAATGATATTGCCGTGGACATGATTGCCAAATAGCCAGCATCCGCTGGTATTTATCCCACATAGGCGTTTGGGAATTGAAACCGTGGGTACCTGAATCGAAGTGGGTATAACGCCCTTCCGTATTGACCATAAAACGGACATAACTGAGATAACGGGATTCCGTGGCTGCATCAAAACCGAGGAATGAAATACGGCGTTCATCCAGGTCCTGCTTCTCTTTCAAGTTCCCCCAAGAAACCTGTAAAGCGTGATGCATCTCCATGATATTAATGATAATACGGCAAGTATCTTCGCTCATCTCACCAAAATCACGATCCAACTCACGCATTTGCAGACCAAATCCCCGCTCAACAATCGTTTGCTGGCGACGATAACGCTCTGCATTTTCCGGATCCAACATGGTCATCATTTTGTACTGATTTGACAGAATCAGCCGTTGGGCGTTTGTCATATCCATCACTAAACTCCTAAAGCATAAATAATGGGTAAATCATCGCATACAGGCTGAGATCATACTTTGATTTGACAAGGGATTCTCATAGGGAATTACTGGGAGCAAACAATAAAAATTCACAATTTATACCCGTCATATTTCAATCAAGCAATAAGGCGCGACCTCCGTCTTTAGCTTTCGCCTGCTGTTTTAGCTTTAGTCAGCTTTTTTTGGCTTTAGACTGCTATAGAAAATAGAGAAATAGAGAAATAGAGAAAAACCGCACTTACAAATCATCGAGAAACGTTTTATCTAACTGTTTAAAGGCACGTTTTAGCAGATCAGCCAAAGACTGATAAGTTGGAGTCTGTTCGATGGGCGCGACCACTTGCCCTGCTTCGGACAGTTTATTACGCACTTCATGAAACCACTGCAATAACGTAGGGGGTAACGGCGTGATCGCCCGTTTACCTAACCACCATAATCCTTGCAGCGGTAAACCGCAGGCAAAGAGCGCCGTGGCGATCGCTGGCCCAAGTTGCCCCCCCAACGCTATCTGCCAGGTCAGGGTAAAAATGGCCAATGGGGGCATAAAGCGGATACCAAAACGGGTCACCACCGTGACACGATTCTCGGGGAACACCGGAGCCAAGCGCTTGTCCGCCGGCCAGGTCTTCATATAATGCTGACCGCGCTGGAGTAACTGAAACCAGCTTACCGAATCAGAGGGTTTAATTGTCATGGCTCACCTCAACTTCACAAACAAAGATTAAAATTTTTTTAGCAACCCGCAAACTAAAAATTAGTCTGTTAAATATATTTTGTTTTTAGCCCGCGCTATCGGTATCCTAGCCCGGCCTTTAGGCCGCTAGAAGATGGCACTGAATATGTCAAACTTTTATAGCAGTTAAATGACTTTTGTTAAATTTTATCGACTTTTATCATCAGGATTTAACGTTTTATCAGTGATTTCTCTATCATCATGCCTTTTTTGCTATCGCATGATGTTAATCATTAATGTCAACGCCATTATGCGCTACGCTTTTGGGCAGATTGACGTTTTATTAACTCCGTATTTTTCACTGTTTTTGTGGAGTCGATGGGACAATACGCATCGCTCTTGCAAAAAACAAATGTTAAACACGACTATTATACATAGGTACTTCCATGTCGAGTAAGCTAGTACTGGTTCTTAACTGCGGTAGCTCCTCCCTGAAATTTGCAATCATCGATGCGACCAACGGTGAAGAACATATTTCTGGTTTAGCCGAATGTTTCCATCTGCCAGAAGCCCGTATCAAATGGAAAGTTGACGGCGGTAAGCAGGAAGCAGCATTGGGTGCTGGTGCAGCACACAGCGAAGCACTGAATTTTATTGTTAATACTATTTTGGCACAAAAACCAGAGCTTTCTGCTCAGTTGACGGCTATCGGTCACCGTATTGTTCACGGCGGCGAGAAATTCACTTCATCAGTTATCGTTACCGAAGAAGTTATTCAGGGTATCAAAGATTCTATCCCGTTTGCACCACTACACAACCCTGCCCACTTGATCGGTATTGCTGAAGCATTGAAATCCTTCCCTAATTTGGCGGATAAAAATGTGGCTGTCTTTGACACCGCGTTCCATCAGACCATGCCGGAAGAGTCTTATCTCTATGCTCTGCCGTACAGCCTGTATAAAGATCACGGTATCCGCCGCTATGGCGCACACGGCACCAGCCACTTCTATGTTAGCCAAGAAGCCGCCAAGGTCTTGAACAAGCCGCTGGAAGAACTGAACGTTATTACCTGCCATTTGGGCAATGGTGGTTCAGTAACCGCAGTACGTAACGGTAAATGTGTCGATACGTCTATGGGTCTGACGCCACTGGAAGGTCTGGTGATGGGGACCCGCAGTGGTGATCTGGACCCAGCTATTATCTTCCATCTGCATGATGCTATGGGCATGAGCGTTGATCAAATCAACAAGTTGCTGACCAAAGAGTCAGGGCTGTTGGGGCTGACTGAAGTCACCAGCGACTGCCGTTATGTTGAAGATAACTACGCCACCAAAGCTGATGCTAAACGTGCGATGGATGTGTTCTGTCACCGTTTGGCAAAATATATCGGTTCCTATACCGCGCTGATGGATGGTCGTCTGGATGCGGTCATCTTCACCGGTGGTATTGGTGAAAATGCCGCAATGGTCCGTGAACTGACGCTGGACAAACTGGGCCTGCTGGGCTTTGAAATTGACCACGAACGCAATATGGCAGCACGCTTTGGCAAGTCAGGTACCATCACCAAAGATAACAGCCGCCTGGCTCTGGTTATCCCAACCAACGAAGAATTGGTTATCGCACAAGACGCAGCCCGTCTGACTGCGTAATCCACACTTATATACCCAAAGTACTTGGTGTTGCAGGTAGCCCCCCAGCAACACCAAGTACGAAGGGAATACTGTAAAGAGGTTTAGCCGTGTCCCGTACAATAATGTTGATCCCAACAGGCACCAGCGTTGGTTTAACCAGCGTCAGCTTAGGTGTCATCCGTTCCATGGAGCAAAAAGGGGTAAGCTTGAGTGTGTTCAAGCCTATCGCCCAGCCACGTGCTGGTAATGATGCACCTGACCAAACCACGACCATCATCCGGGCGAACTCCAGCATCACTGCTGCTGAACCGCTGAACATGAACTACGTGGAAACCTTGCTGAGTTCTAACCAGCAAGATGTCTTGATGGAAGAAATTGTTGCTCGTTATCACGAAAATACCAAAGACGCAGAAGTGGTTCTGGTTGAAGGTCTGGTGCCAACACGCAAACATCAGTTTGCCAATGCACTGAACTATGAAATCGCTAAAACTCTGAACGCTGAAATCGTCTTTGTTATTGCCCTTGGTAATGACTCGCCAGATCAGTTGAAAGAGCGTATCGAACTGGCTCGTTCCAGTTTTGGTGGCAGCAAAAACAAAAATATCACTGGCGTTATCATCAATAAACTGAATGCCCCAGTTGATGAACAAGGCCGTACCCGCCCTGACCTGTCTGAAATCTTTGATGACTCCACCAAGGCCAGTGTCGCGAACATCGATCCAAGCCAGCTATTCGCGAACAGCCCGATCCCCGTTCTGGGCTGCGTACCGTGGAGCTTTGAGCTGATTGCCACCCGTGCCATTGATATGGCCAAGCACCTGGATGCTCGCATTATTAACGAAGGCGATATTAAAACGCGTCGGGTTAAATCAGTGACATTCTGTGCGCGCAGCATCCCACATATGCTGGAGCACTTCCGTCCGGGTTCTCTGCTGGTGACCTCCGCAGACCGCCCTGATGTGCTGGTGTCTGCCTGTCTGGCGGCGATGAACGGCGTTGAAATCGGTGCTATCCTGCTGACCGGTGGTTATGCCATTGATGATCGTATCAATAATTTGTGTGAACGTGCCTTCCAAACTGGCTTGCCAGTATTTATGGTTGATACCAACACCTGGCAGACGTCCCTGAGCCTGCAAAGCTTCAATCTGGAAGTCCCGGCAGATGACCATGAGCGTGTTGAGAAGCTGCAAAACTACGTTGCCAGCCATATCAGCAGCGAGTGGATCGACTCCCTGACCGCCGCCTCTGAGCGTCCACGTCGCTTGTCTCCACCGGCCTTCCGTTATGAGTTGACTGAGTTGGCCCGTCAAGCTGGCAAACGTATCGTACTACCAGAAGGCGATGAGCCGCGCACCATTAAAGCCGCGTCTATCTGTGCTGAACGTGGTATCGCCACTTGTGTACTGTTAGGTAACCCGGAAGAGATCCAACGCGTTGCCGCATCTCAAGGTGTTGAGCTGGGTAAAGGCGTTGAAATTATCGACCCTGTGGCGGTACGTGAGCAATATGTTCCACGCCTGGTTGAGCTGCGTAAGAGCAAAGGCATGACCGAAGTGGTTGCCCGTGAACAGTTGGAAGACAACGTGGTTCTCGGCACCCTGATGCTGGAGAAAGGGGAAGTTGACGGTCTGGTTTCTGGCGCAGTACATACCACCGCGAACACCATCCGCCCACCACTACAGTTAATCAAAACCGCACCGGGCAGTTCGCTGGTCTCCTCTGTGTTCTTCATGCTGCTGCCTGACCAGGTTCTGGTGTACGGCGACTGCGCGATCAACCCAGACCCAACGGCGGAGCAACTGTCTGAGATTGCTATCCAATCGGCTGACTCTGCGGCAGCCTTTGGTATCGAACCTCGTGTGGCGATGATCTCGTACTCCACCGGTAACTCCGGTGCTGGTAGCGATGTCGAAAAAGTGCGTGAAGCCACTCGTCTCGCCCAAGAAAAACGCCCAGATCTGATCATCGATGGCCCGTTACAGTATGATGCGGCAATCATGGCGGATGTGGCTAAATCTAAAGCGCCTAACTCACCGGTAGCAGGTAGAGCGACCGTGTTCATCTTCCCAGATCTGAACACCGGTAACACCACCTATAAAGCCGTGCAACGTTCTGCCGACCTGATCTCTATTGGGCCGATGTTGCAAGGAATGCGCAAACCAGTGAACGATTTGTCCCGTGGTGCGCTGGTAGACGATATTGTCTATACCGTGGCGCTGACGGCGATCCAATCTGCTCAGGCTGATTCAGCCGCGTCTTAATCTTCGGGTTAATGTTGTCTCAGAAACGCCAGCCTCTGCGCTGGCGTTTGAGGTTGATGACAAAATGCCAACGGCGGAGTGAACAGGCAGATCGTAAAGACGCCGTTTATACATCCATGTAGGCTCGAGCCGCAACATCTATGGCGCAGACGCTTTACTCTTCTGCCTATCCTCACCGTTTCAGATCGAGTCACCAGACTGCTGGTTTTTTATTACAGGGTCCCGCGCACACACAAAGACCGCCATTATGAACTACAAAACCCCTAATCGTTGGATGTCCAACTTTCGGGGTTCACTTCAGCCGGGGGCGGTTTTTCTTTTCAGGTACTTTGCCGTGGCTCAAATTTATAGTTAAAACTTTGGCTGAGGGGTGCTCTTTTCACTCCGGTCTCATCCTCATTGAGCATATCAATCAGCATCTTACCGGCCTCTTTACCCATTTTTTTGTAATCGATACGCATTGAGGTCAGCGTCGGGTGAGTTTGATCACAGCTCTCTGAGCCATCCAGACAAGCAACCGCAATGCCGCCAGGGATTTTAAGTAATCGCCGCTGGCATTCAAACAGCACACCTAGTGCAATATCTTCGTGGCTGCATATCACTGCATCTAATTCAGGCTGGCGCAGCAATATCTCCGTCAAGGCATAACGGCCAAATTGTAAGCTGGCCGCATCGGGAGTGGTGACCGTTTGGTCTGCATTTTTGTAATGCTCCAGCATCGATTTATGCCATCCATTGAGCTGCTGGCGTTGCAGCTGATTATCCCGATGCGCTCCCAGGTAGCCAATATGTTGATAGCCACGCTCCAGTAAGTGGCGGGTTAATTCATAAGCCGATTCAAAGAAAGCCGCTTCAAGGGTAATTTTAGCCCCTTTAAAATAGGAACCGACAACATTAACAGTAGGAATATTAGTACGTTCAAGAATCTGATATGTCTTATCGGCTAACTGCGAGCCAAATATCACCACTGCCGCCGGGTGGCTTTGCAGTAACGTCATTAGAATCTCAGCTTCTTTACGTTGATTGTATTCATGGCACCCCAGCAATAACTGAAATTCATTTTTATTAAGGATTTGCTGTAGTGCCTGCATAAACCGAGAGCTGGCTTTATCGGTTAAAGACGGAATCAACACCGCCACGGTATCGCTGTGCCCTGACGCCAAAGCACCGGCAGCACGGTTTGGAATGTAGCCTAATTTTTCAACCGCTTGCTCTATTTTCTCACGTAACTTATCTGAGACCTGTTCCGGCGTTCGTAGCGCTCTGGAAACAGTCATCGAGCCTACCCCAGCATAATCGGCTACTTCCTGTAGCGTGACCCGCCCAGTATTACGGCGCTTGCGTGTTTTTTCCATGCTGATTCCCTGTCTGCTGAAACCTGACCATTCAAACTGGCCTCGACAATATAACGCATATACCTGCCATATATTGTATACCTGCCATATAACGAATTTGTATACCCGCCATACTTCAAGCTGCATCTGCGTTGACTGCGCTCGTTACTCTGCCCATTCATGACCTCAACTCTACGAAGCCGTGGCAAGCCGCCTTCCTACAACTCGAATTATTTAGGATATATATACCTGATCTGAAGATAACCCAATCTCATGGCATGACAAATGATAGCGCTATCACAAATTTTGATAGCGCTACCAGATAGCGCTATCAATTGAGACTTAGATCACATTAATAAGCGTGATAAGTATCTACTCTCCGGTTAACAGTCATAGGGAGTCATAAATTTCATGTTAAAAACACTGTTAACGTCGGATGTTATTCAGGTTGTCAGCCAGGCAAAAGATTGGCGTGATGCTATCGCTATCTCATGCCAACCGCTGATCGATAATGGGGCGGTAGAAGCGCGTTATGTTGAGGCGATTTATCGCTCCCATGAAGCTATTGGCCCTTACTACGTAGTCGGCCCAGGTATTGCGATGCCACATGCCCGCCCGGAAGACGGCGTAAATAGACTCTCTCTGGCATTAACTGTCATCACCGAGGGGGTCACTTTCAATGCAGAAGGTAACGACCCGGTAAAACTGCTCATAGTGTTAGCGGCAACAGACAGCAATAGCCATATTGAGGCTATTTCCCAACTGGCTCAATTGTTCGATACCGATAGTGATGTGCAAGCCTTACTTCATGCTAAAACATCGCAGGATATTCTGTCAGTGATTGCACGCTATTAATCACAGCATTCAGTTCGCATATATAGAATCACTCTCCAATAGATTTCAAGACACAGAAAAGCGGCAACTGAATGGTACCCAAGAGCTTACACAAGTAAGTAATTGGGGTGAACGAAGGAAGCCAACACTTCTGCAACTTGAAAGATAACGAGTAAAAAAAGGAAAGAAAATGAAAATTACAGTGGTCTGTGGTAACGGTTTAGGTACCAGTCTGATGATGGAAATCAGCATCAAAAATATCCTGAAAGAATTAGCCGTCAGTGCTGAAGTCGATCATGTAGACCTCGGTTCAGCAAAAGGCACACCAAGCGATATCTTTATCGGTACCAAAGACATTGCAGAGCAATTAGTTGCTCAAGCAGTGGGTGGCAAAATCGTTGCATTGGATAACATGATCGATAAGAAAGCCATGAAAGAGCTCTTATCTGCAGCATTAACCGAATTAGGCGCTTTGTAAGCGGAGGCTGGTATGGATTTCTTTCGTTTCTTAATGAGTGATGTGCTTTCTGAACCCGCGATACTGGTCGGTCTGATCGCTTTGATTGGCCTTATTGCCCAGAAAAAACCGGTGACTGAATGTATTAAAGGCACCGTAAAAACCATTATGGGTTTTGTGATTTTGGGTGCAGGCGCTGGCCTGGTGGTTTCATCTCTGGGTGATTTTGCCAATATTTTCCAACAAGCTTTCGGTATTCAGGGTGTAGTACCCAATAACGAAGCTATTGTTTCTGTGGCACAGAAGAGTTTCGGTAAAGAAATGGCGATGATTATGTTCTTCGCTATGGTGATCAACATCTTGATTGCCCGCTTTACGCCATGGAAATTTATCTTCCTGACCGGTCACCACACGCTGTTTATGTCCATGATGGTGGCTGTGATTCTGGCAACTGCTGGGCTAAGTGGCATAATGCTGATTGCCATTGGCTCCGTGGTTGTTGGGGTAGCGATGGTCTTCTTCCCTGCCATTGCCCACCCTTACATGAAGAAGGTAACAGGCTCTGATGATGTGGCCATCGGTCACTTCTCTACCCTCTCCTATGTATTAGCTGGTTTTATCGGCAGTAAGTTTGGTAATAAAGAACATTCGACTGAAGACATGAACGTGCCGAAAAGTCTATTGTTCTTGCGTGATACACCGGTCGCAATCTCCTTTACCATGTGTATCATTTTTGTCGTTACCTGCCTGTTTGCCGGGCCGGAAGTGGTGAAAAGCCTAAGTGGCGGTAAAAACTGGTTCATGTTCTCATTGATGCAATCCATCACCTTTGCTGCAGGGGTTTATATTATTCTGCAAGGTGTTCGAATGGTCATTGCCGAGATCGTGCCTGCCTTTAAAGGGATTTCAGACAAGTTAGTGCCTAATGCAAAACCTGCGTTAGATTGCCCGGTTGTCTTCCCGTACGCACCCAATGCGGTACTGGTTGGCTTCCTAAGCAGCTTTGCCGCTGGCCTGATTGGTATGTTCGCGTTGTATTTGTTGAATATGACCGTGATCATCCCAGGTGTAGTCCCTCACTTCTTCGTAGGTGCTGCTGCAGGGGTGTTTGGTAATGCTACAGGCGGGCGTCGCGGTGCGATTCTTGGTGCATTTGCTCAGGGTCTGTTAATCACCTTCCTGCCAGTTTTCCTGCTGCCAGTCTTAGGCGATATTGGTTTTGCCAATACCACATTTAGTGATGCAGATTTTGGTGCACTGGGTATTTTACTGGGGATTATCGTTCGATAATTTGCTTTCTCAGTAAAGAAATCACCATAACCACCTCCTCGGGAGGGGGTTTAAAACTGACAATAAAAAACCAAAGCGCCTTAGCGGGGCTTTGGTTTTTTTATTGAACAAGTGGTAATTACTCTTCGCGGGGGGTAATTTTACCGTAATCCTGTTCGTTGTTGCGCGTTAGCCACAGTGATAATGCTTTGAGAGAATCAGGCGTAAATTCGTCACAGCGGGCGGTGATCTCTTCTGGCACCATCCAGCGTACTTCATCAATCTCCTCTGGTTGTAACGCAAAGGGACCATGAGACACGCAACTGAATAAAGCCCCCCATACTCGGCAGCACTCCTCTTCAAAGTAGAATTGGCCGTGTTCCGCGAACGGCACACCGGCAATACCCAATTCTTCTTCAGCCTCGCGCCGTGCGGATTCAAGGTAGTTCTCGCCACTTTGCACAACACCACCCGCCGTGGCATCCAGTTTGCCGGGATGAAAATCTTTGCTCTCAGTGCGACGTTGTACCAGAATTTTCCCCATCCCATCGTGCACCACAATATAGGTAGCACGATGGCGTAGTCGCTGAGCTCTCATTTGCTGACGACTGGACTGAGCAATGACGTTATTTTGCTCATCAACAATGTCAACCCACTCGATGACTGCTGCTGGATTTTGCTCCACCATCCTCTGAAACCTTCTATCTAGGCGCGGTGATATACGCGCATATGTTAATCAAGAGTATCTGTTAATAAATAATATTTTTAATCAATATCTTACCCTTGTTACGTGACGCCACAATATGTTAGCTGCCTACCGCGTCAGTAACCTTAGGTATATACCCGTCATACTTCAAGCTGCATGTGTGTTGGCTGCTTTCCTTACTCGGTTACCGCCTTCCTGCAACCCGAATTATTTGGGGTATAAAAGCCTGTGTATTGATTAATTTTTCAATGTCAATCGGGCGACAAACTCATCACCTTGTAAAGTAATAATCTGCAAAACACCCTCCTCCAACATGCCATAGCTCGCCGGGTATCCCCCTTTTGGGATACTCACGGAACCAGGGTTAAAACAGATTATCTCACCTTGCCACTGTGCTTGTGGTAGGTGGGTATGACCATAAGCCAGGACATCCCCATGACGCAATGGAGGAAGCGCTCCGGGATGATAAAGGTGACCATGGGTCAGGAATAAACGTGTTTCAGGCATAATAATCTGCTGCCAACCCGCCATGATGGGGAATTGAAGTAGCATTTGATCGACTTCACTGTCGCAATTGCCACGCACGGCAATAATGCTATCCTTGTAGGCATTAAGAGACTCCGCCACCGCTGCGGGTTGATAACCCTCAGGTAATGCATTGCGCGGCCCGTGGTTAAGTAAATCACCCAGTAGTACCAGCCATTGCGCACGGCTGCGATCAAAGATCTCCAGAACGCGTTCCGTGGCCGGTAACGAACCATGCAGGTCAGAAGCAAACATTAACTTCATGATATCGTTTTCTCTCTGGTCATCATCTCAATGATAAAAGAAGCGCTATTCTATCACCCAATCCAGCAGATTAATCCGATAAAAGTCAGTATCTACCATGAGAAAATTTTGTCGAAAAGGACCGCGCTGACATCACAAACGAAGACCCACGCGATACAGCCCATCAAGGCGCGTTTTGCCAAAAATGTTAACGCAAAGGTTGGGAGACTAGCTCATCCAATGTCATAGGGTTAAACAGATACCCCTGCATAGCATCAATATTACTGCTTTCGAGTTGCGCAGATTCACTCTGATTTTCTACCCCGACGACAATGACCCCAAGACAATATTTTTTAATGTTGTTGATCAATATCGGGAAGGTATGTTTGTTGTGCTGCCAGAAGAAATGCTTATCAATTTTTACATACTCGAAGATATTGGCAGTCACTGCGTTCAATGTTGAGCCTCCGCTGCCTAAATCATCCAACCATAATGGATACAGTGAGGCTAACTCACGTAGCAAAGGGTTATTCATACCATCGGATAAATTGGAGAATGTCTCCATGATTTCCAGCCGTAAAAAAGGCATTTCATCCAGTATCTGCCGGGTAGGCGCATCAGTAACAATCACACTCGCTAAATCAAAATCAATATTGATCGAAAGCAGGACATTGTTAGTGATAAACCAATCACTATAGGCTTTTACCGCCTGCAATTGATTTTGGAATAAATCATTTTTTCCATTTATGTCCAATCCATTAATAAATTTTTCGACATCAATGGGTAAATCGACTGGTGTCGCTGAAAACCGGCTTAATAATTCTACTGCCAATAAGCTGCCGTCTTGCTTACGTATGGGTTCACAGATATAAGAACAATTAACTTTGATATTTAGTTTCATACGCACCTGGAAAAGTATATAGACAACAGTAAGATCGCTATCCGATCTCAGCAGGAGGATTGATAAACCATCGCTAATCTTTTATCAAACGCTTAACATTACCTTATTTATCGGCCATGTTGAGCGGTTTATTTAGTCCCTGATTCTTTTTTTTATTTTTTACAATAATGATTCTGGCAACTGCCTCTACTTGCCCGTTGGCAGTCCCCCTATTTTGAATGCAAGAAATAGAAGTATTCATTCAGGATGTGCTCAGTGTCGTGGGACAAGAGCACAGAATCGCCTATGCTAAAAGAGAAAAAGAAATAAATGAGGTTGATGACTCGATAGGATTGGATTTAAACGGAGATTGGATATGCGTATTTTACTCACCGGTGCTACAGGGTTGATCGGGCGCAGCCTGACCCCCTTTCTTCTGTCGCAAGGCCACCAAATAACGGCTCTGAGCCGCTCACCACAGCGGGCCAATAACCTGCTCGGTCAGCAAGTGACCTGCTGGTCCACGCTAGATGATAAAGAGAATCTCAACAGTTTTGATGCTGTGATCAATCTGGCCGGAGAACCGATCGCCGATAAACGCTGGACCTCGCGGCAAAAAGAGATTCTCTGCCAAAGTCGCTGGCAAATAACCGAACGCTTAGCCACGCTGATCAATGCCAGTAGCCAGCCACCAACCGTTTTTATCTCCGGTTCTGCTGTTGGATTTTATGGTGACCAAGGGCAGGCATTAGTCACCGAAGAAGAGCCTCCCCACGACGAGTTTACCCATAAATTATGTGAGCGTTGGGAAAATCTGGCGCTGGCGGCGGAGAATAGCCATACCCGAGTCTGCTTGCTGCGTACCGGCGTCGTATTAGCGCCAAAAGGCGGCGCTCTAGCTAAGATGCTTCCTCTATTCCGCCTTGGATTAGGTGGCCCCATGGGGGATGGTCGCCAATATCTGCCTTGGATACACATCGAAGATATGGTGCATGGTATTTATTATCTGCTAACCACCGATAATCTGCGCGGCCCATTTAATATGGTTGCCCCCTATCCGGTCCATAATGAGCAATTTACGGCGACGCTGGCCGATGTTTTGGATCGCCCAGCAGCCATCCGCACACCTGCGGCGGCAATTCGTCTATTAATGGGTGAATCCGCAATATTGGTGCTCGGTGGGCAACGGGCGTTACCGAAACGGTTGGAAGAGGCGGGTTTTGGCTTTCGCTATTATGAATTGGAAGATGCGCTGCGTGATGTGCTGAAAAAGCCAAAGGAATAAGCCGCTGGCGTTCCCTGGGTAGGGGTGATCCGTGAAATGGCATTCACCCCTAAAATACAGCTATCCATTAATACAGCTATCCATCAGCCATTTTATTAGCTACTACCCATTAACCATTTTATTTCAGTGAGCCAGAAAGAAACTGCTGTAAACGTAGGCTTTTAGGGTTACCGAAAAGCTCGGCGGGGGGGCCTTCCTCTTCAATTACCCCTTTATGCAAAAAAATAACATGGCTGGAAACATGGCGGGCAAATTCCATTTCGTGCGTGACCACCACCATAGTTTTCCCCTCTTCTGCCAACTTTTGCATAATACGTAGCACTTCACCGACCAACTCGGGATCCAGCGCAGAAGTGGGTTCATCAAACAGCAATACATCTGGTTCCATTGCCAATGCTCGTGCAATAGAAACACGCTGTTGCTGCCCCCCAGAGAGATGTACGGGATATTTGGCCCGCGCCCGTTCATCAATACCAACTTTATCCAGATACAGAATTGCACGCTCTTTCGCCACCGATTTACTTAATCCCAGCACTTGAACCGGTGCCTCCATCACGTTTTCCAATACCGTCATGTGACTCCACAAATTAAAGTGTTGGAAGACCATCGTTAACCGGGTGCGCAATAATTGTAGCTGTTTTTTATCGAAGACTTTCAACTGACCATCGCTATCCCGTACCAAGCGGATAACCTGATTATTTACGCTTATCGAGCCTTCACTGGGTTTTTCCAGAAAGTTAATGCAGCGTAAAAATGTACTTTTCCCTGAACCAGATGAACCAATAATGGAAATAACATCCCCCGCTTTGGCAGAGAGCGAAACACCTTTTAATACCTCATGCTCCCCATAATGCTTATGCAGCTCCGTCACAGAAAGTTTAGTTTCCGCATTTTTAATGTAGGACGTATTCGTCATAGAGTTCTCCGCACTAATGCGATGCCTGAGGTTTAATATGGGCTAACCAACGTTTTTCTGCCTGGCGGAACAGGCTAATTAGCGTAAAGGAGATGATCAAATAAAGTACAGCGGCAATACTGAACGCATAAAAGGGTTGGTAAGTCGCAGCGTTAATATCGCGGGCTATTTTCAATATATCGGGTACGGTCGCGGTAAAGGCCAGCGCGGTGGAGTGCAGCATTAAGATCACTTCATTGCTGTATGCCGGTAAAGAGATACGCAATGCAGCAGGTAAGATAATACAGCGGTATAATTTAAAACGTGAGAAACCATAGGCGCGCGCGGCTTCTATCTCACCGTGAGGTACCGAACGGATCGCACCGGCAAAAATCTCAGTGGTATAAGCACAGGTATTGAGCGTCAGCGCTAAAATAGTGCAATTTAACCCACTGCGAAAAAAAGCATTTAGTAGGTCATTGCCTCGGATTATCTCCAAACTATACATCCCGGAATAGAACACCAATAACTGCACATACAGCGGTGTACCACGAAAAATATAGGTAAAAATCCATACCGGTAAGCGGATCCATCTCCGCTCGGACACCCGAGCAACCGCCAATGGGAGCGCCAGTAATCCCCCCATGACGACCGAGGAAATTAATAACCAGAGGGTGACCGCCATGCCGGTAAAGCGGTAGCCATCACTCCAAAGTAATGCCTGCCAATATTGATGTAAGATTTCAATCATAGCTCAGCCCTCTTCACCCCATGGGAATAGCGCCTTTCCAGCCACCACAAGACACCGTTAGAGAGAGTGGTGAAGAACAGATAAATCGCGCCAGCAACCAAAGCAAAGAAAAACGGCTGGTAGGTGCCTTTCCCCGCCAACTGAGTGGCTTTGACCACGTCATTCAAGCCTAAAATTGACACCAGCGCTGTCGCTTTCAGGATCACTTGCCAATTATTACCAATACCCGGCAACGCATAGCGCATCATGGCAGGGAACATAATCCGACGGAAAATCTGGCTGGAGGTGAAACCAAAGGCGGTCGCGGCCTCAATTTGTCCTTTAGATACAGCCATATAAGCGCCACGAAACGTTTCAGTGAAGTAAGCGCCATAGATAAAGCCAAGGGTAATAACTCCGGCAGAGAGAGGATCAATATCAATTTGTGCAAAACCAAGGGACTCGGTAATGCTATTGAGGGTAATCTGCAAACCGTAGAAGATAAGCAGCATCAAAACTAAATCAGGTACGCCGCGGATCAGTGTGGTGTAGCACTCAAACAGGCCCGATACCAACCGGTTTGACGATAACTTCCCACCGGCGCCCATCAAGCCGATAACCACTGACAGCAGCACCGAGAACAATGCTAACTCCAGTGTCACCAGCGCACCTTCAAATATCAGTTTGGAATATCCATCCAGCATCTGTGGGTTATCCTGTTTTACTGAGTGAGGAGTCTGGCTAATTACGGTATGTTGGCCCCTGCCATAATCGACAGAGGCCACTACGGCAAAAAGGGTTAATCGCCGTAAACATCAAAATCAAAGTATTTTTTGGCTAATTGATCGTAGGTGCCGTCACTACGCATTTCAGCAAAGGCTTTATTTAACGCCGCTTTCAGCTCAACATCTGCTTTGCGCAACCCCATACCGGTCCCTACACCAAAGAATTGATCATTTTTTACTGATGGGCCGGCAAAAATATAATCTTTACCCACAGTTTGTTTTAGGAAACCTTCGCTGGCTGCAACTTCATCTTGGAAAGCCGCATCAATACGACCTGAGGCCAGATCTGCATAAATCAGATCCTGATTTTGATAAGCAACAACATCAATACCTTTTGGCTGCCACTCAGCATTGGCAAAAGCTTCCTGAGTAGAACCTTGTAACACCCCCACGCGCTTACCTTTTAATGCCACCAGTGTCGGCTCAATAGTGCTACCTTTAGCGGCGATTAAACGGGAGTTGGCGGCAAAGAGTTTATCGGTGAAGGCAATCTCTTTTTGACGTTTTTCAGTTATGGAGAGTGAGGAGATAATGGCATCGACTTTTTTAGCTTTCAGCGACGGGATTAACGCATCAAAATCACTTTCAACAAAAGTACATTTGGTATCTATACGTTTGCATAACTCCTTCGCGATATCGATATCAAAACCGACTAATTCACCACTAGAATTTTTCGATTCAAAAGGGGCATAAGTCGGATCTGTACCAATTTTGATCTCTTTCGGGATGGCGGCAAAAGCACTACTGGCAGCAAATGCTAATACCAAAGGAAGAACTAACAGCTTTTTATTCATACACATAACCCTCAAATTGATTTTTGATGCCACAAAGCGCGTTAGATTTCTGTCCAAGCCTGAGCGTCCATAAATCAATTTGCAGTAATCGTGCCAGTAATTATCTGGAGGGAAAGCCAATTCCACCATACTGTTTCTTTACACGATAACGACTAAAATCGATATACCCGTCATGCTTCAAGTTGCCAGTATTGGCCGCCTTCCTGCACGCACATTATTTAAGGTATAAATGTCATGACATCTGGTCGTGAACAGAAACAGAATACAAAAATCCTACTACAGCACCGTCGCTGTTGCCGGATCATTGTGGAGCATAGCTTGCCCCATTTCAGTGCTATGTTGCACAAATGTATTAATTAGGTGATTAATCATATTGATTGCATCACTAAATGTATCAATGAGGTGATTGAATGTGTCAATGAGGACAATAAATATGTTAATTAGGTCAATGAATGTGTTGGTTAGGTTAGTCAATAAATATTAGTTTTTACCTTGCCAGCGCGTAAACAGATCTTCAGGTAACTCAATATCAAACTGATCGATGATGCGATTAACGGTCTGATCAATAATGTCCTGAATCGTTTTTGGCTGATGATAGAACGCAAGCATTGGCGGCATAATCACAGCACCTAATTCGGCGGCTTGCACCATTAAGCGGAGGTGGCCTAAATGCAGGGGGGTTTCGCGGACACAAAGCACCAAGCGGCGGCGTTCTTTAAGGATCACATCGGCAGCGCGGGTCAGTAAGCCATCGGTATAACTATGGACAATGCCAGATAGCGTTTTGATGGAGCAAGGTAAAATAACCATGCCATCGGTCTTAAATGAACCAGAGGAAATACAAGCCGCAATGTCCCGAAAATCATGGACCACATCGGCAAACGCTTGGACTTCCTTGACACTGTAGTTGGTTTCGAGCGCCAGTGTTTGACGGGCAGCATTACTGATAATCAAATGGGTTTCCACGCCTTCGACATGTTGCAGCACCTGTAACAGCCGCACACCATAAATGGCACCACTTGCACCACTAATGCCAATAATAAGTCGCTTCATGGAAAACTGCCTCATACTGATGCTCTATCGCATTAAAATGTCCAATATATATGCAGAACACATATTTATTAGCATGATACCAAACTTTGCCGCATCAGGTACTAATTAGCAAGTTATAGCAAAACACCATGAATAAAAAGGTGCACCGCGCCTAAACGCAGGTTGCACCTTTTTGATTCATTCTGTTTTATGACTGATACCCGTCATACTTCAAGACACAGATATAGGGGATTAACCTTCGTTATGCATCTCTAAATTTTCCGCTTCATTATGGCTACGCAATGCCTGCGCATCGTCGTTACGTAATGACTCAAGATATTCCAGATAGCTCTGATCCACATCTTTCGTCACGTAAATACCATTAAAGACAGAACATTCGAACTGGGTAATGTCTGGATTATCTTCACGTACTGCATCGATAAGATCGGTAAGATCTTGGAAAATCAGTGCGTCAGCACCAATCAACTGACGAATTTCATCGACTTCACGACCATGAGCAATCAACTCATTAGCACTTGGCATATCGATACCATACACATTCGGGAAACGGATTTCAGGTGCTGCAGACGCAAAGTACACTTTCTTCGCCCCGGCTTCCCGTGCCATTTCTACAATCTGCTCTGACGTGGTCCCGCGAACAATGGAATCATCCACCAATAACACGTTTTTACCACGGAACTCAGCACGATTAGCATTCAGTTTACGACGCACCGATTTACGTCGCTCTTGCTGACCCGGCATGATAAACGTACGGCCAACATAACGGTTTTTCACAAACCCCTGACGGTACGGTTTATCCAGAATACGGGCAATTTCCAACGCGATATCGCAAGAGGTTTCTGGAATAGGAATGACAACATCGATATCCATGTCTTCCCACTGTTTGGCTATTTTGGCCCCCAACTTCTGCCCCATGCGAACACGCGCACTGTAGACAGAAATTTTATCCATAAAGGAGTCTGGGCGAGCAAAATAAACATATTCAAACAAGCATGGGTTGTATTTTGGATTCTCAGCACACTGACGCGTGAACAGTTGGCCTTTCTCGGTGATATACACGGCTTCGCCCGGTGCAACATCACGCAAGAATTCAAAACCAAGAGTATCCAGAGCCACACTTTCGGAAGCAACCATATACTCATTGCGCCCATCAACCAGCGTGCGTTTACCAATCACCAGCGGACGAATACCGTTAGGGTCACGGAAAGCAACCATACCGTGGCCAATGATCATTGCGACGCAGGCATAAGCACCACGAATCAACTGGTGCGTTGCGGCAACAGCAGCAAAAATGTTGTCAGACTCCAACGGATAATGCTGGAAACGATCCAATTCACTGGCAAAAATATTCAACAGGATTTCTGAGTCAGACGTGGTATTTACATGACGACGAGAAACTTCGAATAATTTCTTTCTCAGTTGGTGAGCGTTAGTCAGATTACCGTTATGAGCCAAGGTAATGCCAAACGGTGAGTTAACATAGAAGGGTTGAGCTTCAGAAGCGCTGGAGCTGCCTGCCGTTGGGTAACGAACATGACCAATCCCCATATTCCCCTGTAAACGCAGCATATGCCGGGTTTCAAATACATCCTTCACCAAGCCGTTCGCTTTCCGCAGACGGAACCCATTATGGGCATCAATGGTAACAATCCCCGCCGCATCCTGCCCCCGATGCTGAAGCACCATCAACGCATCATAAATCGACTGGTTTACCGGTGTAAAACCGGCGATACCGACAATACCGCACATGTTGTCTTTTCCTCATAAGCCGCTTCGAATCGGTAATTGATTCGGTAAGAAACTCGACGTGCTCTGCAGGTAGTCAAAGAACCACCTGATGATATAACTGAACTGCGGGATTAATTGTGACTGCTTCCAATCAACACTTTGTGAGAAGTTGGTAAACGTATCCAGAAAGAACAACATGGCAGAGACAATCAGCACACCTCTCAGTGCCCCAAAACAGACCCCTAAGACCCTATCGGTTCCTGATAACCCAGTACGCTCCACCAGTGAACTAATCACATAGTTAACAATAGCCCCGACGATCAATGTCGCGATGAACAAAATGCCGATGGCAATTCCGTTGCGAACAATTTCATCCTCAAATCGGGTGAAATAAACAGCAAGGTAAGTGTAAAAATGGCTGGCAACAAAAAACGCACATCCCCATGTTACAAGTGACAATGCTTCACGGACAAACCCTCGAATTAAGCTGACTAACGCAGAAAACCCGATAATTCCTATAATGACGTAATCAATCCAGACCATGACTATTCCAATAACGAAACCGCCGCTACATCTTGTTCGCGGCGAATTCTAACAGAAAAAGAAAACGTTTGCGTAGGGGTTTCTAACCCCGAAACAAATTAAAGTGTGACGACTAAAAAATAACCATAACCGCATGGAAAAATACAATTCCCGTATAAAAAAAACACAACCACCGCATAAATTGAGCCGCTAAAAACCTGCACCTACGGATATCTCACACTTCAGTTGTCATCCTTACGCAGTAGACAACCTAAGGCAGTAACAATCTAACCCTAACGCGACGTTATATAAGGCTTAACTTGCCCATTCAGACCACTTAATGCATTAAGCTCAGGTAACGCGGATTGTAATTTCTGTTTTGACGCATCCGGCCCGACATATAACCGGGTTATCTCACCCTGAACCGGCGTGGCGGGTACAGTGAACGCCCTATGCCCCGACAACCGCAGCATCGCGACAATCTCATTTACTTTGGCCGCATTTTTTAGCGCCCCCAGTTGGACAACATAAGCCTGCCCTACTGGCGCTTTTTCTTCCACCGGCGGTTTAGTTTCTGGCTTAGGTTTCACTTCCAGCGGTTTTTTCTCTGCTGGTTTTATTTCTGTCGGTTTTGTTTCTGTCGGCTTGGTTTCTATCGGCTTAACGTCTACCGGCTTCGTCACGGCAGGTTTTACCTCAACCGGCTTACTCTGTATTGGTGGCGGTGCCACAATCGTAGGCTCAACAGCAAGATTACCGGCATCATTAGCCGCCTGAGAAACCGAATCATCGCTGGGTTCGGCTCCTACCGCTTGCGCAGCACCTTCGGGCGGCGCAATGGGCAAAGGCTGATTGAGCGGCGGAACCACATCAATCTCTTGGCTATCCCCTGGTTTTGGCACTAACGGAATAGCGGCAAACTCATCCTCGTAGTGTTTCTTTTTGCCATCCAGTAGCCCCGGTAACACAATCACACCTAAGGCAACTAAAATAATGGTCCCGACTAAACGGTTCTGGAACTGACTTGCCACTCGCACTCCCCGCGTTTATATCCCGCCGGACTTGAAGATGCAGGAGGCGCTCGTTTATTGCCAGCCTACAACTCCACGCTCTTTGGGTTTAAATTCAATCTGTTATAAACTGGACGCTGTCACAAATGCAATGCTGCCATAACATGGGCAACAGTATGGAAAGAGCCACAGACAATGACCACATCCTGTGTATCTGCATCTTGCATAGCCTGACGCCAGGCAGTTTCTACATCGCTAAACTGACGTGCGCTCACCAGATGTTCGGCCAATTGACCAGCACTGGCTCCCCGTGGCCCTTCAAGCGGGGCGCAATACCACTCATCAACCCGCTCAGATAAACATGCCAGCGTACCCGCAATATCTTTATCCGATAACATCCCGACGACCGCCCGCACTTTGCCTTGTTTCGGCACATTAACCGGGTTAATAACTTGGGCTAACCGATTGACCAGATAACGGGCAGCATGCGGATTATGGGCTACATCCAGAATCAGTAGCGGTTGCTCACTGACGACCTGAAAACGCCCAGGTAAACTGGCGGCCTGTAACCCCTGCCGAATAGCCTCGTCACTCAATGACACCCCGGAATAATGTAATACAGCCAACGCAGTAGCCGCATTCTCCAGCGGCACGTTCGGCACCGGTAAGTCGGATAATTGGCGCTCACCACATTGCCAGTACCAGCAGGGTTTTTGTTGACCAAATGGCTCTTGTTGATCAAATGACTCTTGCAGGCTGAACTGCCAAGTAACATCCCGACGATAGAGATGTGCACCTAACTCAGCCGCCACATCGGCAATAGACTGGGGCATCTCTGGTTCCCCCACTACCGCAGGTTTACCACCACGGAATACGCCCGCCTTCTCCCGGCCAATACTTTCACGGTCGTAACCCAACCAATCAGTATGATCTAACGCGATACTGGTGATGGCGGCGACATCAGAGTCAACAATATTGGTCGCATCTAACCGCCCACCCAATCCTACTTCCAGGATCACCACATCAAGTTTAGCCTGCTTAAATAGTTGCAGCGCTGATAAGGTGCCAAATTCAAAGTAGGTCAGTGAGATATCACCTCGCCCAGCTTCGATCTGAGCAAAAGAGTGGCTGTGTTCTGCCTCAGATAGCTCTTGCCCCTGAATTCGAACCCGCTCGGTATAACGTAAAAGGTGGGGGGAGCTGTAAACCCCGACTCGCAGACCAGCCGCCAATAAAATGGCTTCCAATGTACAGCAGGTGGTGCCCTTGCCGTTGGTACCGGCAACGGTAAAAATTTTGGGGGCAGGTTTAAGCAGGTCCAGACGCTCAGCGACCTGTTTAACACGTTCCAGACCCAACTCAATGGGCTGAGAATGCAAATGCTCAAGATAGCAAAGCCACGCGGCCAAAGGCGACGTGGCTTGGGGAGTTTGATGATTGTTCATGAGTCCCGTCACTTCCCTTGGTTTTATCCCCGTTATACTCCAAGTTGCCTGTGCGTTAATGCCCTTTGTTCCTCCCAATATCGAAAACTCTTGGGGATTCACTCAGTTACCGCTCTCCTGCAACTCGAATTATTTAGGGCATATTACACACTCGTTATTGCCGAATTGTCGCTATTAAATAACGCTTATTTTCTGGTAAGGCACAATAACCGGGCACCATCTTACTAGGGTGATGCCCGTTGAGTTAATCAGACATCTGCCTGATTGTCAGGCTGGGCCACCGTGTCTGCGTTGCTCTCAACCACGCTTGGCTGCGGTTGATGAGTCAATTTAGACAAAATGCTCGCCAAAGTCTGACGCATAACTGGACGGCGAACGATCATATCAATCGCGCCTTTTTCAATCAGGAATTCACTGCGCTGGAAGCCCGGCGGCAGTTTTTCGCGTACGGTTTGTTCAATAACACGTGGGCCAGCAAAGCCAATCAACGCTTTCGGCTCAGCGATATTGATATCACCCAACATTGCCAGGCTGGCAGAGACGCCGCCCATGGTAGGGTCAGTCAGCACGGAAATGTAGGGTAAACCGCGCTCTTGCATTTTAGCCAGAGCTGCGCTGGTTTTTGCCATCTGCATCAATGACATCAACGCTTCCTGCATACGTGCACCACCACTGGAAGAGAAACAGACCAATGGGCAATTATCTTCCAAGGCCTGTTCAACGGCACGTACAAAGCGAGCACCGACCACTGACGCCATTGAACCGCCCATAAAGGCAAACTCAAACGAGGCGGCAACAATAGGCATACCTTGCAGCGTCCCTTTCATGGCAACCAGAGCATCTTTCTCGCCAGTATCTTTTTGTGCGGCTGAAAGACGATCTTTATACTTTTTGGAATCCCTAAATTTCAGGATATCCTTCGGCTCCAGTTCGCTACCCAATTCAACTTCACTGCCTGCATCCAACAGCATATGCAACCGTGCACGGGCTGACATACGCATATGGTGATCACACTTGGGACACACTTCCAGATTACGCTCCAGTTCAGCACGATAAAGTACCTGACCGCAGCTATCACATTTTGTCCACACCCCTTCAGGAATACTCGCTTTACGGGTTTGTGTGATGTTGCTTTTGTTAAGAATTCGTTCAATCCAGCTCATCGATGACCTTTCTGTTTGAACCTGGCTGTTGCCAGTCCGCTGTTCATGCTTTAACCATCTCCCTGAAAACTCCCCAATAAAAAATGCCTGAGATACACGCCAGTGCGACGTGGCTAAGGCACCGAAACTTGGATTGTCTGCAGGAACAGACCACAAATGTTACTCATTAAACCATATTGATTCGACAGTGTAGATAAAAAACTGGTGAACCCACAGCTTATGTAACGTTTTTACTGATTTTTTTGACGTACCGCAGCACGCCGATGCCGCCAAACTTCAAATACGCCTGGCAAAATTGACACAACGATAATGATCACAATCAATAACTTCAGATTATTCTGCACGATAGGTACGTTACCAAACAGGTAGCCAGCATAAGTGAATAACAACACCCATACCAACGCCCCAATCACGTTATAGGCAGCAAAGTGACGATAAGACATTTTACCCATACCGGCCACAAATGGGGCAAACGTGCGAATTATAGGGACAAACCGTGCCAGAATAATCGCTTTACCACCATGCTTCTCGTAGAACTGATGCGTCTTATCCAGATAACTGCGGCGGAAGATTTTAGAATCTGGATTGCTGAATAACTTTTCACCAAAGATACGGCCGATCGTGTAGTTAATCGCATCCCCCAGAATGGCGGCAATCACCATTAGGGTCACCATCGTGTGGACATTAAGATCATTGGAGGGCAACGATGCCAAGGCACCTGCAACAAACAGCAAAGAGTCCCCCGGCAGGAACGGTGTCACGACCAGACCGGTCTCACAGAATAAAATCAGGAATAGAATGGCGTAAACCCATATCCCATATTGCGCAACCAGCTCTGCCAGATGAACATCAATATTCAAAATAAAATCTATGACGAAACGTATAAATTCCATAAATACTCTCGAAATGAATAAACACACCCAATCGTTCATTAGGCGAATGAGATTAGCTGAATTTCCTTAGGTATTCCTTAGCCCAAAGCGACGCATCAGTTTGCTATCGATATCCCTGATAATTTGCTATCAGTATTTTTAATAACCTGTAAACCGTTAACTCTCGTCATCCGCCAAAAACAAAGGCCCCATAGGGGCTTTGGGTAACGCGAAGTGATCTGGATAATCGACAGACACTAAATACAACCCATCGGCTTTAGCGGTTGCGGCAGCACGTGTTCTGTCCTTCAATGCCAACAACTCTGCCATCCAGGTCACGTCCTGATTACCACAACCAATTTCTATCAGGCTCCCAACGATATTGCGCACCATATGATGTACAAACGCGTTGGCTTTGATATCTACCACGATATACGCGCCATGTCGGGTAACTTTGACATGTTTTACATTTCTCCATGGCGTACGGGATTGACATTGTACGGCACGGAAAGAGGTAAAATCATTTTCGCCGAGTAAACATTGCGCGGCGCGTTCCATTTTTTCTGCATCTAATGGCATATAGCAATGGGTGACCCCTTGCGCCAATATCGCAGGGCGATAGCGGTGGCTAAAAATGATATAGCGATATCGGCGGGCCGTTGCGCTAAAGCGGGCATGAAAATCGTTATCGACGGTTTTGACCCAACGCACTGCGATATCCGCTGGCAAATGGCTGTTGACCCCCATGGTCCAGGCGGCGTCTTTACGTACCGCGGAGGTAACAAAGTGCACCACCTGACCGGTGGCATGGACCCCCGCATCAGTACGGCCAGCGCAGAAGACCCCAATTGGCTCATTAGCCACTTTGGATAATGCCGCCTCAAGGCATGCCTGCACGCTGGCAACCTCTTGCTGCCGCTGCCAACCAAAATAGCGGCTGCCGTTATACTCAATACCCAACGCAATTTTCACACCGGCCACTTCTGCCGGTTTTTCTTGCTGAGCCAATATATTTTTCTGAACTAACGTTTCTTCCTGACCTAACTCAAACCCGGACATCAGTAAAGTTGCTCCTGCAACAGGCGCTCTGCCGTTTCAATCGCCATCAATGCGCCACCGAAACGAATATTGTCAGCCACCGACCAGAATTGCAGCACCTCAGGAATACCATAATCGTTGCGAATACAACCAACACTCAGGACATCACTGCCGGAGGCGTCGCTAACCTGAGTTGGGTAATCATCTTCCTCAAACAATTGGATATCTTCGCAATTCCCCAGCTCGCTACGGGCCTCTTCGGCAGCGATCGGGCGCAATGCTTCCAGATGAACCACTTGTGCATGACCATAAAATACTGGCGACTGAATACAGCTTACGGTTATCGGCAAACCTTCGTCCTGTAACACTTTACGCACCTGATCAACCAGACGGCGCTCTTCGCTCACACTGCCCTCTTCATCAGCCAGCAGCGGTAAGACGTTAAACGCCAATTGCTTAGGAAAGATACCGGGTTCAGCAGGAATGCCATTGAGCAGCTTGGCACTTTGTCCGGCGAGATCATCCACCGCCGCTTTGCCATGGGCTGAAGCTGAAATCAGGTTAGTGACATGCAGGCGAGACAGCCCAGCCTGTTCCGTCAGCGGTTTAATCGCCGTCAACAACTGGCTGGTCAGGCTATCGGCCACCGCCACGATATTGCGATTACGGTAATCAGCCAGCACCTGAGGATTCACACTCGGCACCACCAAGGGAATATCTGGCTCCATAGCGAACAAGCCGCTACTATCGATCACCAGACAACCAGCACTTCCGGCCTCTTCCGCATATTGTGCCGATGCTTCACGGCCTGCGACAAAAAAGGCGAGTTGGGCCTGGGACCAGTCAAACTCAGCCGCATTTTCAACCAGTATACTTTTACCGTTAAAACGTACGGTAGCACCAGCACTGCGCTCGCTCGCCAAAGGATACAATTCACCAACTGGGAACTGGCGCTCATTTAACAGCTCCAGCAAAGCTTCACCTACTGCGCCCGTTGCTCCTAATAGAGCAATATTCCAGCCGTCAGACATGTTGGTTTTCTCCGCTATAGTTCATTGAATAATATGGGCTCATTGAATAATATGGCCTCATTGAATGACATGAGTTTATTGAAAAACATGAATTTATTGAACAGCAAGGGCGGCAACATACCGCCCTGTTATTAATTTTTCACGAATGATATTCGTACTACCCTATCGTCACTGCAATTGAGTGGTAAAACCTAGCTGCTGCAAGAGTGCAGCACTGGCAGCATCATCGCACTGTACACACAGTGATGACCATTCACGTCGTTCCTGGTAATGCTTGCGTAGGCGGTCAAACCCCCCCGGTAGGCCAGCAACATGGCGCAATGGCGCATCATCGCGGCGCACATCATACACTAAGTGCATCAATCGTTTTAATTTGCCTTCACCCAACTCACCATTTAGACGTAAATGGCTAAATTCTGGTACTGGCAGTAAAGAGGCCAGCTCGACCGACTGTGGTTGCCCCAAATGCTGACTGAACGCCTCAAAAACCTGAGTAGTACCCCGTGCTTTGCCTTCTAGCGTATATCCGGCAATATGTGGTGTGCCGATATCGACACGAGCCAACAGCGGTAAAGACAGATCTGGTTCTGGCTCCCAGACGTCCAGTACTACGCTGAGTTTTTTTCCTTTTTCCAGCGCCCGTAATAACGCCGCGTTATCCACCACCGCACCACGACAGGCGTTGATCAGAATACGGCCATCCGGTAAGGCGGCCAGCAGTTCATCATCGGCCATGTGTAAACTTTGGTAGGCACCGGTTTTATTCAGCGGAGTATGGAAGGTTAGAACGTCAGCCTCACGCACCAGTTTCTCCAACGGCCAGAAGGCTTCGTTATCGTCACGATCAGCACGTGGGGGGTCGCACAACAAGGTCCGAACGCCCAAGGCTTGCAAACGAGCATTCAGCCGTGAACCCACATTCCCGACGCCGATAATGCCCACGGTTTTATCGCGCAACTGGAAACCATCCCGTTCAGCCATCATCATCAACGCAGAGAAAACATATTCAACCACGGCAATGGCGTTACAACCGGGGGCCGCAGAGAAACCGATCCCCTGCTGACACAGCCAAGTGTCATCGACATGGTCGGTACCCGCCGTCGCCGTGCCAATAAAACCAATTGAGGTACCGTGTAACAGCGCCTCGTTCACTTTAGTGACCGAACGCACCATCAGAGCATCGGCATCAACCAAGGCGTCACGAGGAATAGGACGCCCAGGCACAGCCTGTACATCACCTAAACGCCGGAACAGTTCCTCAGCGTACGGCATATTTTCATCAACCAGAATTTTCACTTTGCTCTCCGACAGCCTACTGCCATACAGATGAAAAACAGGGGGGCTTAGTATAAGCCACTATTGCCCCGCCGGAAACGCTCAGGCGTGGTACCTGATATTTGCTGGAACATGGCGATAAAAGCAGAGGCGGAGCTATAACCGACATCCAACGCCACACTGTGTACCGTTTTCCCCTGCTCTAACAATGAGATGGCATGTAAAAAACGTAAGCGCTGCCGCCATTCGCTAAATGCCATGCCAAGCTCCTGCTGGCAACGGCGCGATAAGGTACGTTCGGTGGTATACACCCGCCTGGCCCAAAGTGCCAGCGAGGTGCTATCCGCAGGGCAGCGTTCCAATGCCGCCAATATAGGCGACAAAAGCTTATCTTGTGAGGTAGGCAGATACGTCCGCTGCACCGGAGACATCTTGAGTTGATCAATCAATACATGGGCCAGGCGTATATCCTGCTGAGTTTTTGGCATCAATAAACCACGCGTAAAACAATCCTCCACAATGGCATTAAAGATAGGGCTGACATTCATCAGGCAAGGTGACGCCAGGAGTTCGGTACAAAAATCCAACGCAATATCAATGGCACGAAAATGCATGGGTTTGCGATTATAGCTAGAGTGCTCCATGCCTGCGGGGATCCAGATAATAAATTCAGGTGGTGCAAGGAAGCGCTGACCACCAATGCTCATGGCCAGAACACCGGATTTCACGCATATCAATTGCCCAAAAGGGTGTGTGTGAGGCAAAAATTCGGTATTGGCATTAAAAGCTTCACAGCGAAAGGACAAGGTCTGTGGAATCCTTAAGGTGACTACGGGAAAATCAGGTTTTGTCATCGTCCATTATCCCTTACAGCAAAATCATGCTCTTCATGGTTATTACCTTAATCACGGTAATGATTGTCTTAATCACCCAAGTTATTGTCTGATTATCGTTATATAGAATAAATCAGACAGCTGTAGACTACACCGCATATTTTTTAGTTAAGAATTATTATCATGAATGTTTTATTTCCATTGTTTGCGGTGATTATCTGGTCAGTTAATGCCGTGGTGAGTAAGATCTCTGCCACCGCCATTGATCCGGCAGCAATCTCCTTCTACCGCTGGTTACTGGCACTGCTGACATTATCCCCATTTCTGCTGCCCGGTGCGGTCCGCAATTGGCAAGCGATACGTGTCTATTGGTGGAAATTAATGATACTGGGGATGCTGGGCATGGTGTTGTACCAAAGCCTGGCTTACTATGCCGCCCACAGTGTCAGCGCACTGTTTATGGGGATCCTCAGCTCATTAATTCCGCTGTTGACTGTGCTTATCAGTATTGTGTTATTACGCGTGGCACCAACCGTTGGGATTGCTCTGGGTAGCCTGCTGTCCTTAGGGGGGTTAATTTGGTTGGTCAGTGCGGGCAACCCGACTCAACTGCTGCAACATGGGATCGGTAAAGGGGAATTAATGATGCTTGGTGCGTCAGCCTCCTATGCGCTGTATGGGGTATTAACTAAACGCTGGGCTATTCAACTGCCGAACTGGCAATCCCTTTATATGCAAATCGCTTTTGGTGCTGTGCTGCTGCTACCTGGCTTCCTGATGACCCCAGATGTGCAGCTAACGGCACAGAATATTCCCTTGGTGCTCTTTGCTGGTATTCCAGCCTCAATTTTTGCACCTTATTTATGGATTCAGGGCGTGATGCGACTGGGCGCTAATACTGCGTCTATCTTTATGAATCTGACACCCGTCTTTACTGCAATCATTGCCGTAGCCTTCTTGCATGAGCAGTTGCACAGCTATCACTTGATTGGTGGCAGCATTACCCTTGCCGGAGTGGTGCTGGCCCAACGTCTGCGCAGACCATTGCGGCGCAATTTAGATCTTGATGGACATATCCCAAACAATAAAAACATTAGATAACGGCAAGACGCCTGGTAGAACCCAAAGTGGGTATAAATATATATACCCAAAATAATTCGAGTGGCAGGAAGGTAGCAACTGAGTCAGTCCCCAGGAGGTTATTTATTTTAAGATCAACAACAAGTCAGTGACTGGGGTGACAACAGTTATTGACACTTAAAGTCAAAAGAGAAAATCAAAAGCAAGAAGAATATATTGGTCGCGCCCATTTACAGGTATTATTACACCAGCCTGCGCCTATCGCCGGGTTTCCCTTATCTCCTCCACAGCGAAGGACCGGTTATATGCAACCTTTGAACGGCCCAGGTGTTCCCATTGGCAATGATCGCCATGTCACGCCCACTAAGTTGACCGCCCAATCCCCGGTGGAAGATCAGGCGCTAACCCCTGCGCAGCGTACTACATTAGAGAAATTGATTGTGCGGATTATGGCCCTCAGCCCCATTAAATCGGCCGAAATCTGGGCCGGGCTTCGCCATAATCTATCTTTGGACGCAACCAGTGATTTGCTTGCACGCCACTTTCAGCCTGCCGAGCAGCTACTACAAACCCGCCTGTCTCAAGCACAGGAAAATCATGCTAATCAACAGTTTCGTCAACAACTCACCGCATTATTACCACAAGGGAATAACCGGCAGGCAGTCAGTGATTTTATCCGCCAGCAATTCGGCCATACGGTATTAAGTCAGTTAAGCCACACCGAGTTACAGCAAGTATTGGTTCTATTGCAATCTGGTACGCTGAATATTCCTCAACCACAACTGACAACCCTAACCGATAGGCCATTGCTACCCGCCGAGCATCAGAATATTCAATCACTGGTGGCGAAACTCAGTGCCGCAACAGGTGAACAACCCGGAAAAATCTGGCAAACATTGTTTGATATGGTTGGAGTAAAACATCATGATCCGCTGCCCGCTCGCCATTTCCAGCTACTAAGCCAGTTCTTGCAAACTAAAGTGGCCCTAAGCCAACAAACTGCCCCAACATTAGTTAACCTGCAAACTGCCCTTAAGCAGCCAGCAGATACACAAGAACAACAGTTATTGGCCGATTACAGCCAAAACCGTTTTCAGGCCAGCCCAACAACTCCGCTGACGCAAGCACAGTTGAACGATATTATCAATATTCTGTTTGCCGCCCGATTAGATAGAGCCAATGCTGCCCAACATTTAGATGAAGAACACAAGCCCCTTCAGCCACTGATTAACCCGTTCATTGCCTCGCTACCAGAGTCATTACAGCCCTTATTACAGAAACCGTCACTCGTGGTTGTGGCATTGATTATCGTGATAGCCTTTCTATTGGCCATTTTTCTTTGAGCCATCAATACCCTTCCCCAAGTAAAAACCATGGCTCAGTTCAAGGCACCATTAAAATACACAAATATAAGAAGCGGCTAATATATCAGTCTCTTTTAACGGGCTGCTTAAGGATAGCTCAGGTTGATGGGCTTATCCTGCCGGTTATAAATAATTTTCGTCCGGCCTAATGCAATTTCGGAATAACTGGCCAAGAACAATTAATAAGATAGAGTGAATGGCAGTTAAAATATTTTACTCTTTTATATAGCATATAAAAAAGCATGCAGAATATCTTCCACATGCTTTTTTAAAGAAATTTAGATAGCTTAAAATATATAATTAATTATAGGCGAGGGTAAAGTTAGCTACGCTGCTGAATTCGCCGGGGACCACACTACCTTCCTCTGCACTGGTGCCTTTCAGGTAAGCAGAGAATTTCAGGCTGTTACTGCCCTGATCCAGGGTCTTGCTCACCGAAGCCGTACCACGTTTAATTGTCGCACCCGCTTCATCGGTGATCACAATGCCTGCACCATCAGCCAAACCAATCAATTTCAACATCTCAGCATCCACACCATCGGGTGTACCATCAAAGGTAATGGACACATTCTTCATCGTAGCCACATCACATTTCTCCAGACCAATGCTGAAACTACGTGGTTCAGAAGAGCCCATGTTAGCCAGTGATGCAGTAGAAATCTGACCCAGTTCAACAACCTGATCAGCTGCTTCGGAAGTAATTGAACAAGGTGCTTCAATGATAGACCCGGTAAAAGTCACTTTACCCTTACCTTGGTCAGCAGCATTAGCAGCGAAGGCAGAAAGAGACAATACAGCAGCAACTAATACACTTTTCTTGAAGTTAGACATTATATAACCTTAATTTAATTTGAAGTTTTTTCATTAATATAGAAAGACCTTATTATCGCAAAATATTTTATCTGCGGAAGCGTCTTACTACTTATTATAATGAAATAAAAAGATGCAATTATCGTTACAGCCATTTTAACCGATAAAAAGGACATCCATTCCTTATGGGAAAGTCAAATCGATAAAACAGGCTGTCATATTCAGTTAATGCGTCATGCGTTAACACCACTCATTATTAAAGGAGAGATTTCGGGAGACTAATGACTCCCTACTTAGCGACTTATTAATTCAGCCCCTCTCGACCATGTGAAGAAGTATACGCGATTCTTTCCGCTGGTAAATAGAGAATTGGCGGGCATTTAGCGCGTAAAGAGACTTTACATATGCGCATTAATCCCATAAAAACATAAAAAACCAGTTTATATGACCATCAAGAATTATCTTGGCAACAGAAACACCCAGAATATTAACCATAAGTACCACACTGCGGTTACAAATATAATGATGGTGAAGTCATAATATCAGAAATAACATTTACTCTCTCTGATTTGACCTACACATCAAATATGAATAGGGCGAATTATTGGTGGGAATTTTCTTACTTTCTCACAATAACATCTCATAATACCGTTTATACCCAAGTGACTTCGAGTTGCCGAAAGGCAGTAAGCGAAAGACAAATCGGTGTACGATGGCTTTCACTTATAACGTAGTGGCACTGCCGCCCTCAGTCCACATTGTCTTATTGCCCATACGCCTGCTATCTTGGTGTCTGCATGAGCTGATACTTCTTGTTCGTCTGCTATATACCCGTCGCCCTTCAAGATGCAGGGGGTTATCTGCCCTTGCTCACCCCAGTCACTTAGTTATCTAAGCTCCTGAGGATTTACTCAGTTGCAGCCTACCTGCATCTTGAAGTAACTTGGGTATAGATGACTGATAGGAATAATAATGATGAAAATTTTAGGTCTTATTGGTGGCATGAGCTGGGAATCAACCATTCCCTATTACAGGATGATTAACCAGCAAGTTAAAGCACAATTAGGCGGCTTACACAGCGCTAAAATTATTCTCTACAGTGTAGACTTTCATGAGATTGAACAGCTTCAGGCAAAAGGCGACTGGCAAACAGCCGCTCAGTTACTCTCTGATGCCGCTATCTCATTAAAACATGCTGGTGCGGAGGTTATAGTGGTATGCACTAATACCATGCACAAAGTGGCCGATGATATTGAAGTAGCCTGTGGATTGCCCTTACTGCACATTGCTGATGCCACTGCCGTCCAAATTAAGCAGCAAGGAATAGATAAAATCGGTCTATTAGGGACCCGCTATACCATGGAGCAAGATTTTTACCGTGGCCGTTTAACAGAAAAACACGGCATTGAGGTTATCACTCCAGACGATACAGACCGAGAGACAGTTAACCACATTATTTATGAAGAGCTCTGCTTGGGGATCATCAGTGAAACCTCTCGGAATGCCTATCGCCGAGTGATGAAGAAACTCGAAGCACGGGGCGTGCAAGGGATTATTTTTGGGTGTACCGAAATCACGCTACTGGTTAACGCGCAAGATGCCTCAGTACCGGTGTTTGATACCACAGCGATACATGCCAGCGCCGCGGCTGATTACGCACTGCAATAATCAAGAATACTACTTACAATATAAGGAAGACAATAATAAGGAAGAGGCCCGGCAACCCTATGGGCAATGAAGGTTATCTCTGAGCTCAACTGCTGATCATATTTTTGCCTGCCGCTTTTGCGATATAAAGCATTTTATCAGCACGAATTAAAAGTTGTTCTTGCGCTTCGTTATGTTGCAATTCGACGACACCGAGACTCATTGTCACACGAATATAGCCCTCAACCAGCTTTAATGCTACCCGCTCCCTGATTTTTTCAGCTAGATTTTTAGCGTCCTTTAACTGTGTATTAGGTAAGACAATCATAAACTCATCGCCTCCCCAGCGGCCCAAGACATCAATTTCTCTAATGTTATTCCTAATCACATCAACAATATGTGTCAGCGTTAAATCACCCACAGAATGACCGTACTGATCATTAATGGATTTAAAATCATCTAAATCCAATGAGAGCAATGACAGCGGCTGACAAAATCGCTTCGCACGAAGATATTCATGTTTCAGTACTTTTTCCAATAAATAACGGTTAGCCGCAGACGTTAATACATCTGTTTCTGAAAGACTTTTCTTGATATCAAGTTGCTGCTGTAAACGTAAATTAGTTTCACGTAACTCCACCGTCCGATCCTCGATTAACGCTTCCAGCGATTTATTCTTTCTTTCTAACTTTTCAAGCCGCTGTTTTCTATTATGTATATTACGGTGTGCACCTATCATCCGTGAGACAGAGCCATCAAGGTTACGCTCCACGACCTTGCCACGATCCTCTATCCAGATATAGTCACCTTCGTAAGTACGACACCGGTATTCAATCTGATACCTCTCAACTTGATTATTAAGATAGGCATCAAAATGAAACATAACGCGCTCAAAATCGTCTGGATGAATTATTTTCTCCCAGATATGTACCGTGTTCTCAAATGTATGGGCGGAATACCCTAACATTTCATACCAACCCGTATTACGATACACAAATCCACTGTTGGCATTCCAATCCCAAATACCGTCACTTATCACTTCCAGAATTTCATGAACAACGTGCTCGTTTAAATCGGCAATCTTAATCGTCTGATCACTTTGATTATCGCTCATTGAACTGCCCTGCTGCGTTAGTAAACTAAGAGACAGAATAAATTTGTTTGATTATTGTTCTAATATTGTGAATTAAGGTTTTTGGGGAGGCAAGGCTTTTTCTATTACAATTTGACTTAAAAGGAGTCACAACAGATGAAATTGCAGGTCATTCGTTAACATTCAATCACCTACTTCTTATATTTTTATTTAAAATATCTAACGTTATTCACTTCTCAGCAAGTTAGCAACCGAGTAAATCCCAGTAAACTGGCTTACTTTTGTGATTCAGATGAGTGAAAAACCTATGTTGTGAATAAGAATTTACTTGTGAATAAAACGTTTGGTCGAAGATAAAAATCGACCAAACGTAAAAGTTGAACGAATTTAGGTATTACTCGAATGTTGGCATTGATCAAACGTAAAAAGCCTGCGATCTCTCGCAGGCTCAGACTGCTGACAAACCCCGATGACGCGATCTTGAACGGTGAGGATAGGCAGAGGAGTAAAGAGTCCGCGCCAAGGATGGCGCGGCTCGAGCCTACATGGATGTATTTACGGCGTCTTTACGATCTGCCTGTTCTCTCCGTCGCGGGCACTTTGTCAATAACCTCAAGCCTGCGATCTCTCGCAGGCTCTGAGTATTAAATCTGAATCAGCAAAACAGTTTTGCGTTTGAGTTTACTTCTGATATTTACGCATCACTAATGTTGCATTAGTGCCACCGAAACCAAAACTGTTAGACATCACCGTGGTCAGTTCACGTTGCGTTGTCTCAGTGATGATATTCATCCCCTGCGCTTGTTCATCCAGATTATCAATGTTAATGCTTGGTGCGATAAAGCCATGTTCAACCATCAGCAAGCTGAAGATAGCCTCATGTACACCCGCCGCCCCAAGGGAATGGCCAGTCATTGCTTTGGTCGAGGAAATCGCTGGCGTGTTATTACCAAACACTTCACGAATTGCACCTAGCTCTTTTACATCACCAACCGGGGTAGATGTACCATGTACGTTCATGTAGTCGATTGGCGTATCAACACCTTCCATTGCCATTTGCATGCAACGAACTGCGCCTTCACCTGACGGTGCAACCATGTCAGCACCATCGGAAGTGGCACCATAGCCAACAATTTCAGCATAAATATGTGCGCCACGAGCCAGAGCATGTTCCAGCTCTTCAACCACAACCATACCGCCGCCACCTGCGATCACAAAACCATCACGGTCTTGATCGTAAGTACGGGAAGCTTTAGCAGGGGTATCATTATATTTGGTCGATAATGCGCCCATCGCGTCAAATTCACAGGCCATTTCCCAGCACAGTTCTTCACCACCACCGGCAAAGACCACGTCCTGTTTGCCCAATTGGATCAGCTCCAAAGCATGGCCAATACAATGAGCGGAAGTCGCACAAGCGGAACTGATAGAGTAGTTAACCCCTTTGATTTTAAACGGTGTTGCCAGACACGCGGAGACACCGGATGCCATGGCTTTAGTCACCATATAAGGGCCAACACCTTTCAGGCCACGTGGAGTACGCATAGCATCAGAACCGGCAACCTGGTTACGTGGCGAACCACCACCTGAACCCACCACCAATCCGCTACGGAAATTAGAAACCTGAGAATCAGACAACCCAGAGTCAGTAATGGCCTCTTGCATCGCAAGATAAGCATAAATTGAGGCATCGCTCATAAAACGCAGCACTTTGCGGTCGATGAGATCTTTAGGCTCAGACTGGAGTTTTACATCACCCCATACATGGCTGCGCATACCTGCGTCTTTAAATTCTTGAGCGAAAGTAATGCCAGAGCGGCCTTCCTGCAAAGATGCCAAAACTTCCTGCTGGTTATTACCAATGCTGGAAACAATACCCAAGCCAGTAATTACTGCACGCTTCATTAAATACCTCTTCCACTAATTTTACATTCGGGATTTTGCAACGCACTTTAGCGTACAGTTGTACGCCGAACAAGTCCGATCAGCGTAATATAGCCAGAAAATTTTACAATTTGCACGTGGAAGGTCACCTCGTTAGAATCGCTCCACCCCTTGAGATACGAGTCTTCTAACGTGAGCCAACGCCCAATCCAAACCGCAACACTAAGCTGGAATGAACAGGGTACACCTGTATCTGAACAGTTTGGTGACATCTATTTTTCCAATGAGGATGGTCTGGAAGAAACTCACCACGTTTTTCTCAAAGGGAATGGGTTTCCTGCACGCTTCGCTTCCCACCCGCAGCAAAACTGTATTTTTGCTGAAACGGGCTTTGGCACTGGTTTAAACTTCCTGACATTGTGGCGTGATTTTGCCCTATTTAGGCAACAATCGCCCAATGCAACGCTTCGGCGGTTGCATTACATTAGCTTTGAAAAATACCCACTTCAAGTAGCCGATTTAGCCTCAGCCCATGCCCGTTGGCCGGAGTTAGCCTCTTTCGCTGAACAATTGCGTGCGCAGTGGCCCCTACCGTTGGCCGGTTGCCATCGTATTTTGTTGGCCGACGGTGCCATCACGTTGGATTTATGGTTCGGTGATGTCAATACCCTATTACCCGAGTTAGACGATAACCTAAATAATCAGGTAGATGCCTGGTTCCTTGATGGTTTTGCTCCCGCCAAGAATCCAGATATGTGGAATGAGCGTTTGTTCAATGCCATGGCACGAATGGCCCGGCCGGGGGGGACTTTTTCAACTTTTACCGCCGCCGGATTTGTGCGCCGTGGTTTGCAACAGGCAGGATTTGACGTGACCAAAGTGAAAGGTTTCGGGCAAAAACGAGAAATGCTGACCGGCACCCTGCCACAACAGATTCATGCGCCCACTACGCCTTGGTATCACCGGCCTGCCGCCACGCACTGTGATGATATTGCTATTATCGGTGGCGGGATTGTCAGCGCCTTGACCGCACTGGCCTTACAGCGTCGCGGAGCAGTGGTTACGCTCTACTGTGCTGACGCACAGCCAGCACAGGGAGCATCAGGCAACCGACAAGGGGCACTCTACCCGTTACTCAATGGTAAAAATGATGTGCTGGAAACCTTTTTTACCAGTGCCTTTACCTTTGCCCGCCGCCAGTACGACCAGCTACTTGAGCAAGGGATTGCCTTCGACCATCAATGGTGTGGTGTCAGCCAATTAGCGTTTGATGACAAGAGCCGTGGCAAAATTGAGAAGATGCTGCACACACAATGGCCAATTGAATTTGCCGAAGCAATGAGCCGTGAGCAACTTAGTGAGTTGGCAGGGCTAGATTGTGCCCATGATGGCATACACTATCCTGCTGGCGGCTGGCTCTGCCCCTCTGACCTCACTCACGCACTGATGACACTGGCGCAACAAAACGGGATGACATGCCACTATCAACATGAATTGCGGCGATTAAAACGCATTGATAACCAGTGGCAACTGACTTTTGGTCAATCACAAGCGGCTAAACATCATGCCACCGTCATTTTGGCAACTGGCCACCGCTTACCTGAATGGGAACAAACTCACCATCTGCCATTGTCTGCGGTACGTGGGCAGGTGTCACACATTCCTACCACCTCGGAACTCAGCCAACTGCAACAGGTTTTGTGCTATGACGGTTACCTGACGCCAGTCAACCCAGCCAATTGGCACCATTGTATTGGTGCCAGTTATCAGCGTGGCGATGTCACTACTGATTTTCGCCTAACCGAGCAGCAGGAGAACCGTGAGCGTCTGTTACGCTGTCTGCCACAAGTCAGTTGGCCACAACAGGTAGATGTCAGCGATAATCAGGCTCGTTGTGGCGTCCGCTGCGCTATCCGCGACCATTTGCCGATGGTTGGTGCCGTACCGGATTATGCTGCGACGCTGGCTCAATATCAGGACCTGTCTCGTCGAATTCAGCATGGTGGTGAGAGTAAGGTAAATGATATCGCTATCGCGCCAGTATGGCCTGAGTTATTTATGGTCGGGGGATTAGGTTCCCGTGGCTTATGCAGTGCACCATTGGTGGCCGAGATTCTGGCCGCGCAGATGTTCGGTGAACCACTGCCGTTAGATGCCAAAACGCTGGCAGCATTGAACCCTAACCGTTTTTGGATCAGAAAGTTATTGAAAGGCAGGCCGGTACAATCTCGCTCCCCGGCCACCCAAGAGTCGTCAAGATGAGTGACAAGTGCCGTTAACTATCGCTCCCCCTGCGGCTTCAAGAACGAAGGGTAACGCCCAAAGTTATTGGAGTCGCAGGTAGGCAGCAAACGAACGAATCCCGATGAGTCTATTTATTTTAAGGTCAACGACCAGTCAGTGATTCGGGTGAGCGATCACCGCTAACACCCCTGCGGCTTCAAGGACGAAGGGCGTGTGCTAATAAACGATCCCAAAGACCTAACACCAAAACTTGATCTGGAGGGGAAAGCTCGCCAGCTTTGATGGCTTTCTCCAGACTAGTTTGTACCCGCGCATGTAATTGTTCAGCGGAGTGCTCACCATGCTCTTCAGACTCAGCCACTGCCAGTGTCAGATGCCCTCGCAGGTAACCTCCGGCAAATAAATCATCATCGCTGGCGTGCTCTACCATGTCATCAATTTGCGCCAAGATATGTGTTTCAAACTCTGCGATCATCACTCTTCCTCAATATATTTATTTTGTGCCCAAAGTCATTGGTGTTGCAGGTAGGCGCTAAATCAAATCTTCCGGGTAAGGAAAGAGTTCAGGAGCCAACGGCGGCGTATTGTAAAACGATTGGAGCGCCTGAATAAAGCCCGCAGGTCGTGTGGATATACCCTGTTCCAGCAGCCACAACACCTGTTCACGGACTTTGCGCTGGAATATTATGCGATCTGGCTCGCAGTCGCCTTCCAGATTGTCGCAACTGACATTGAAAGGGAAACCGGCGGCAACACAAAACATCCATTCCAACGCCTGTGGCTTGATTTCTACCGCTTCAAATTGGCTTTGAGTTAATGCATCGCGCCCATCAGGGCAATACCAATAGCCAAAATCCACCTGCTTGCGCCGTTCTTTGCCTGCAATACACCAATGGGAGATTTCATGCATCGCACTGGCATAATAGCCATGAGCGAAAATCACCCTATGGTGAGGAGATCCTTCATCGGCGGGTAAATAGATAGGCTCATCGTCACCTTTCACCAAGTGGGTATTATATTCGCCGCTAAAACAGGTATTGAAGATATCGATTAACTGCTGATAATGATGATTCATACTCTGGTCCGTAAGAGAGGGTAACCACCGCTAAAGTCACTGTATTTAGCGGTGGTTTGTGCCTAAATTGATGCAAAAGCCAAGCCATATAAAACTAAGCTATATAAAACCAAGCTATATAAAACCAAGCTATGCGAAAATATGCCGTCCCAGCCAAGAGCCAATCTCAGCACCGTGGTTGTCATACAGCAGCTTGCAGCTCATGACGAATGACACGACGACAATCATTGGCCGAATCAATTTCTGACCACGCGTCAATACCATATGTGCGCCAAGACGCGCACCCAGTACTTGCCCTACCAGCATCACCAAGCCGATACTCCACACCACCTTCCCACCGATGATAAAGAATATCAGCCCGCCTAAATTTGACGTGAAATTGAGTACTTTGGCATGGGCGGTGGATTTCGCCAGATTAAAACCGCACAGGGTAACAAAAGCCAATGCATAGAACGAACCGGCACCGGGGCCAAAGAAGCCATCGTAAAAACCTATCCCACCACCGGCAATTAATGCAAAAGGCAAAGCAGACAAGCGGCGCTGTTGATCAACCTCACCCAGTTTTGGGGTTAGCAAAAAATAGACACCAATACCGATCACCAACAGCGGTAAAATTTGTCGCAGAATATCGGCCCGCATGTACTGAACTAAAATCGCTCCCAGCATCGACCCCACAAGAGTAAGGGCAATTGTCAGTTTTTGCTGCTTTAGGTTAACCGCATCACGGCGAATAAAGTACAGGCTGGCGGAGAACGAACCGCCAACAGATTGCAGCTTATTGGTCGCCAATGCCTGCGCTGGGGGTAATCCCACCGCCAACAACGCGGGGACGGTTAACAAACCGCCCCCGCCAGCAATGGAATCAATAAACCCGGCTAATAATGCAACGACAAAGAGTATCCCCAAGACAGCAGGACCAAGGGTAAACCAATCCATGACTTATTCCGTAGCGAAGTGGTTATCCAGTAAGGCCTGGCAGGAAGGTGGCAATGGCGGTGGTAAAGTTTTACCTGGTTTAGCACTTGGCGGTGGCGGTTGGAACCAGCTTTCCAGCTCGGCACCGCAGCCATCGCCCGGTGGCGGTGTCTCTTGATCCACACACTCCAGACTATCGGCTGGACAACGTAAGCGTACATGCATGTGTGCACGATGAGCAAACCACGGCCGGACTTTATGCAACCACTGACGATCGGCACCTGCATCCAGACAAAGCTGCTTTTTAATTGCCGGATTGACGAAGATACGCGTAACATCGTTATCTTTGGCGGCCAATTTGATCAAACTCTCAATTTGTGGCTGCCAAAGTGCGGGGATCACCCGCTTACCATTGACCGCCACTAAGTCTATCGGCTGCGGCTTCAATAACTGCTGCTGACTCCAACGCTGTTTTGGCAGTTGTAGCCAAATATCCACATCCAAACCAGACTGATGGCTGGCATGACCACTACTAAAACGCCCACCCGCAGGCATAGCCATATCACCAATCAACACCGTGCCCAATTGTTGCTGGTGAGCTTGCGCACTGAGACGATGAATAAAATTCAACAAATCAGGGTGACCAAAATAACGGCGCTGATCCGAGCGCATAACTTGATAGTCTTCAGACTCAAGCGGTAAAGGCAGAGCGCCAATCACACAACCATTAGCAAAGCCACCGATTGACTGTGGAGAACCCGCCACAGGGTGCGTAATCTGTTGCCATGGCGTGGTAGCCATGACAGGGGCTATGGTGACCAACGCCATCATACCCACTATCCAATTTTTCATACTATCTACCAACGCGGAACGTCTGAAGTCACATCTCCGCACTGCGCACGCTGGCGCAGTAGGTGATCCATAAGGACGATAGCCATCATCGCTTCTGCAATGGGTACCGCCCGGATACCCACACACGGGTCATGACGGCCTCGGGTCACCATTTCAACCGCTTCTCCTTGCCGATTGATAGTTTGCCCCGGAACCATAATGCTGGAGGTGGGTTTTAATGCAATATGAGCAACAACTGGCTGCCCGCTGCTAATCCCCCCTAAAATGCCGCCAGCATGATTACTCTGGAAGCCTTGCGGAGTAATTTCATCGCGGTTTTCACTGCCACGCTTAGTGACGACAGCAAAACCATCGCCAATTTCCACCCCTTTTACCGCGTTGATACTCATCAACGCATGAGCAAGATCCGCATCCAAACGATCAAATACTGGCTCACCTAAACCTACGGGTACATTTTCAGCGACGACAGTGATTTTGGCACCAATGGAATCACCGGCTTTTTTCAGTTCACGCAGTAGGGCATCCAGCGGCTCCAGTTTGCTGGCATCGGGGCAGAAGAATGGATTTTGCTCAACCAAATCCCAATCGAGCAAATCACAGCTAATATCACCCATTTGCGCCAGATAACCGCGAACCTGTACACCAAATTTTTGTGCTAAATACTTTTTAGCAATAGCGCCCGCAGCCACCCGCATCGCGGTTTCACGGGCTGAAGAGCGGCCACCACCACGGTAATCCCGTACGCCGTATTTTTGCTCATAGGTATAATCGGCATGACCGGGACGGAACACATCTTTAATTGCGCTGTAATCTTGTGAACGCTGATCCGTATTTTCAATCATTAACCCGATACTGGTACCCGTAGTCACTCCCTCAAATACGCCGGATAAAATGCGAACTTGATCCAGCTCACGGCGCTGAGTGGTATAACGAGACGTTCCCGGACGGCGACGGTCAAGATCCAACTGAATATCAGCCTCGGTAATCGGAATGCCCGGTGGTACACCATCAATAATGCATCCTAGGGCGATACCGTGAGATTCACCAAAAGTGGTGACGCGGAAAAACTGCCCAATACTGTTCCCAGCCATCACAGCTCCTTTGAGTCATAAGCGGTCTGCCAGATGGCGATTAACCGTACTGACAGACTTGATAAGAAATGATCAATTAATCACGGTACATACTGAAATGTGCAGCGCAGTCAATCAGTTGCTGTTTAGTCAGCATAAAGACCCCATCGCCACCCTTTTCGAATTCCAGCCAAGTGAATGGTACATCTGGATACTGATCCATCAAATGCACCATGCTGTTGCCAACTTCACAAATCAACACGCCGTCATCCTGTAAAAAGTCGGGGGCACAGGCCAAAATACGACGGGCCAGTTTCAACCCATCGCTACCCGCAGCCAAACCCAGTTCAGGTTCAAAACGGAATTCTTGCGGTAAATCTGCCATATCTTCAGCATCAACATAGGGCGGATTGGTCACAATCAGGTCATATTTGATAGGCGGTAAATCGCGGAATAGATCGGAACGAATAGGCGTGACCTGATGCTCCATACCGTGTTGCTGAATATTGTGCTCAGTTACCGCCAGTACATCATTGGAGATATCCACAGCATCGACTTCTGCGTCTGGGAAAGCATAGGCGCAAGCAATAGCAATACACCCACTGCCAGTACACATGTCCAAAATATGATTTGGCTGATGATGAATTAACCCGTCAAAGCGATTTTCGATCAACTCACCAATCGGTGAACGTGGCACTAACACCCGCTCATCCACATAATATTCCATGCCACAGAACCACGCTTTATTGGTTAGGTAAGCGACCGGGATACGCTCGTTAACCCGGCGAATAACCCGCTCAACGATGCGATGACGCTCGCTGGACGTTAGGCGTGAACTACGTATATCTTCTGGAATATCAATAGGTAAGAATAGACTAGGGAAAACCAGTTGTACCGCTTCGTCCCACGGATTATCCGTACCGTGACCATAGAAAATATTAGCAGCATTAAAACGGCTCACGGTCCAACGCAGCATATCCTGAATGGTGTGCAGCTCATTTACTGCTTCATCGACGAAAATCTTGTCCAAGGTATTCTCCAACTGCTTATGTGTAAATTTGTCATCTATACGCCTAGTTTGCCATGAAGCCCGTGACAAATCAGCAGCAATACATCCGTTGAATGATAACCGAATAATAAAAAAAAGCCTGCCAAGGCACAAACAACTAAAAGTATGACGGATATCGACATTTATTTCGACAGATGGCTTGCAGCAGGTAAACTGGGCGCAATTGAATTAGGTATAGAACAGACGATGAAAAAAAAATATCACCTGACACCAGATGAGTTACAGCTATTTAAAGAATCGATAACGGGTGCTAAAAAACTCAGACAAGACACTATCGTCCACCACACACCGCCGAAGTTAGGCAAAAAAATCGCACCAGAACGCTTGCTGCAAGAGCAGGTGGATGCCAGTTATTATTTTTCTGATGAATTCCAACCGCTGTTAGATACTGATGGTCCGACACGCTATGTTCGGCCTGGTGTCGATAACTTTGAAGTTAAGAAACTGCGTCGTGGTGATTACTCACCAGAAATGTTTTTGGATCTACATGGCTTAACCCAGAAGCAGGCTAAACAAGAGCTGGGGGCATTAATTGCGGCTTGCAAGCGCGAACATGTGCATTGCGCCTGTGTTATGCATGGTCACGGTAAACATGTTTTGAAGCAGCAGACGCCGCTCTGGATGGCACAACACCCTGATGTTTTGGCATTCCATCAAGCCCCTAAAGAGTGGGGTGGAACCGCAGCATTGCTGTTATTGATTGAATTAGAAGAGTGACGGTACTTGATTGAATTGGAAGAGTAACGGTGCTGGCAGTTATGTTGTCAGCCAATAACGCTGCATTAGTAGTCAATAAGCTTGTGTTCTTGTGTCATCCGCCAACAAACTTGTTTCGCCAAAAAATTAAGTCCGTGCTGTCAATAAGCCAATAAGCGAAAGCGCGGCAAAAATGCCGCGCCAGTTAGACGTTGATGAAGGCTATATTTTAGCGGCTCGTGGCTTAGTCATGACAGCCCATGGTGGGCCTTACCCATGACAAGTTTTATCCATGGCACGCTTTTGCCAACAATTGTGAAGGGCTCACCTGCCAATCAAGCGTACCCTTTCCGCTCTTACCATTAAGATCAATGCAGGCGATGGCTGAGGTAGCAAACATCGGAGGGCATTGTCCTGGACAAAGCTCGGCAACCAAGTACCCGACCAGTGGCAAATGCGAAATCACTAGCACTGCGGCACAATCTTCTTTCGCCAACGCTTGCAGATAAGAACAAATGAAGGCGGCATCCCCACCGGGGGTTAATTCGGGCATCACTTCATGCTCTGCCGGTAGCGCCATAACCTCACGCACCACTTCCAGTGTTTGTCTGGCACGTAAATAAGGGCTAACCAGAATCTGATCGATATCCACTGACTGTTCACCTAGCCAGCTTGCTATCTGACGTGATTCATCCTGACCACACAGAGTTAGAGGCCTTTGCGCATCACTAGCGGCATCAAGTGCCGCGTCACCGTGACGCATAATGAAAACTTGCATATTGCACCGTTTTTGTTAACCAAATAACGCTATACAGAAACGCTTTGCGTGCTGTACCGCCGAAACCCTTGCCCGCAAGCAAAGAAACTTCATAACGATAACGCGCCGTCTCTCTATGGCGGCCGGGCATTTTGCCTGAAACTGAACGTAAAGAAAATGGCTGTTTTTTTACATCGTGAAGCCTAACAGCCTACCTTAATCGGTCATATAACAACCGCATCAATAGCTTAGTCCAAACTTGAACACCTATGCAATAAGTGGCTATTGATTCATTTTCGCACAAATAGTCACATAACGTAATTTAAGCTAAGGTAGCGCGAGCTGCCCTATATGTATAGCCACATTCCCCCTTAGAATTCCAGGTGGTGATCATGCTCACATTCTTAAATTTGTGAATTGAACCCGCTAGTTTTATGACTTTAACCCGATAATTGCGTTACGTAAATCGCCCTAAGTCGGGCGAATAATCATCACCAAATAAGCCATCACCCCGTAAACCATCACAAAACGGGTCGTCACAAAACAAGTCATCACAAAATAAGTCACCACCAAAAAGCGGGTGGCGGGTTCAGCTTGCCACGTCAGTCACCTCATCTATATTGGCATCCACGGGATAGAATTGCTGTTGTTGTTCAGCCATTGTCACCAACCGCTGGCAAGGTTCGAAACGCTCACCGTATTGCTGCACCAATAATCTGAGTGCCTGTACCACCTTATCTGCTCCCAAGCTATCCAGATAGCGGAACGGGCCACCGAGGAAGGGCGGAAAACCGATCCCAAACACTGCGCCAATATCACCATCGCGCGGGTTACGAATGATTGCTTCATCCAGACAGCGTACCGCTTCGTTCAACATCAGCATGGTGCAACGTTGAGTAATCACGCCGGCACCAAGATGGGCTTTAGGTGTAACCCCCAACAAGGTATAGATGCTGGAATCGACTTGTTTTACTTTGTTTTTTCTCCATTTAAAGCCATTACGTTTCGCCGGAGAATCGCCGTTTTTTGTTGGAGATAAATTTTTTGTGGAATTTGAATATAGTGTGGAATGTGAATATAGATAAAAGCCACGGCCATTTTTGCGCCCTTTACGTCCATCCTTCAAAATAACGTCAAATGACGGGGGAGCGGCAAAACGCGGCCCTAATTGCTCGACCAGAATCGGCATGATTTTGGTCGCAACATCAATCCCAACCTCATCAAGCAACATCATTGGACCAACGGGGAAACCAAAATCTACCAACGCGTTATCAACTGACTCGATAGGCTCTCCATCGAGCAGGCAACGGGCAGCTTCATTAATATAAGGTGCCAAAATGCGGTTTACATAGAACCCAGCGCGATCGGCGACTACAATGGCTGTTTTACCCTGTTTCCGGGCTAAAGCAACGGTGGTAGCAATGGTCTCTTCACTGGTTTTTTCATGGGGAATGACTTCAACTAGTGGCATTTTATCTACTGGACTAAAATAGTGCAGGCCAATAACCTGCTCCGGTCGTTGCGCCAAAGCAGCAATCTGGCTTATGGGGAGTGATGATGTATTGGAGGCAAAAATAGTATGGGCGGCACCAAAGCGTTCGATATCGGCAACCATTTGCTGCTTCAGTGATAAATCTTCAAATACCGCTTCAACCACGATATCGACACGTTCAAAACCCCGGTAATCCGTACTGCCAGAGATCAGCATCATCTGTCGCTGCTGTTCAGTTGGGCGCATCCGTTTACTACGAACCCGTTTACCCAGTGCGTCCCAGGTATATTTCAGCGCCTGATTGATTCCCTGCGGACTGATATCTTTGATACGCACCGGCAGACCCGCTCGGGTGGCCGTCACGTTGGCAATACCACCGCCCATCAAGCCACCGCCCAATACGCCGACTCGATGAATGGCACGCGCCGTGGCTGCGCCTCCGGCCTCTTTTTTCAGTGACGTCGTGGCAAAAAACAGGCTGCGTAATGCGGCTGACTGAGGCGACATCACCAGCTCGCCAAATGCTCTGGCTTCTGCCTCATAACCACTTGGCCCGCCCTGATCTAATCCTTTACGCACCACATCAATAATACGTTCAGCCGCCGGGTAGTGGCCCCGCGTTTTAGCTAACGTTTTTTTACGGACAATACGGAATAATAGGGCCTTGCCCAACGGCCCACTGAGTAAACGCTCCTGCCATGGCAATGCTCGTCGATTAAGCCACCCCGCTTTCACGCGCTGAATCGCCGCATCCAATAAGATATCGCGTGGTACAGCATCATCCACCAGCCCCATTTTTAGCGCCTGACGGGGCCGTATCTGTTTACCGGTCAATATCATATCCAGTGCTTTACTGACCCCCACCAGACGCGGCAGCCGTTGCGTCCCGCCGGAGCCAGGCAGTAACCCCAGTTGCACCTCCGGTAGCCCGAGAACAGTTTTATCATCCAGAGAACATATGCGGCTATGGCAAGCCAGCGCCAGCTCTAGCCCTCCGCCCAGACAAGCACCATGAATCGCAGCCACAACCGGCACAGGGAAAGCGGCAATTTGCGCCAAAATTGATTGGCCTTTTTGTGCTAATACGCGGGCGTCGTGAGCGGTACGACAAGCCGCGATCATGGTGATATCCGCACCGGCAATAAAGGAGTCTGGTTTGCCAGAAATAATGATCAGCCCCTGTAATTTTGGTAGAGCGTGCGCTTGTTGCAATATAGTGGCAATTTGATCAGCAAATTCAGCCTTTAGGGTATTCACTTTGTCACCAACAACATCAATGGTGATAATGCCAATATTGTCCGGCCTTACGTTGAGGGTAAATGCTGGATGGGTAGCTGAATTCGTGGCCGATGTCCCCACGCCATTATTCACTGTATGCTCACTGACTGCATTTTCACTGATAGCTGTATTTTCACGGGTAACGATATTTTCCTTTCTCATCACTCCACCTCCAGAATCATCGCAGCACCTAACCCACCAGCAGCACAGGCGGTAGTTAAGCCCAATCCCCCGCCACGGCGACGCAACTCATTCAGCGTTTGAGTTATCATCCGAGCGCCGGTCGCAGCAAATGGATGTCCATATGCAATAGAACCACCCAATACGTTGAATTTACTCATATCCACCTCTCCGATGGCTTGGCTACGCCCCAGTTTTTCGCGAGCAAAAGTATCACTGGCAAACATTTTCAAGTTAGCCAGTGTTTGTGCGGCGAAGGCTTCATGCATATCGATAAGCGTCAAATCCGCCAGTGTAATACCCGCCCGGTCCAACGCTAATGGTGTGGCATAGGATGGCCCTAACAGCATATCCTGCCAAACATCAATGGCAGAGAAGGCAAAACTGCGCAGGTAGCCCAAAGGCGGCAAACCCAGAGCTTTGGCTTTTGATTCGCTCATCATGAGTACTGCCGCCGCGCCATCAGTCAACGGAGTACTGTTCGCCGCCGTCACACTACCGTGCTGACGATCAAACGCCGGACGTAATTTGGCATATTGCGCCAATGTTGAGTCTTTGCGGATATTGTTATCTTCAATAATGGCATCCCGATAAGGCGGAATATAAGCCGTCATCACCTCATCGTGCAGCCACCCTTGTTGCCAGGCTTCAGCGGCCAATTGGTGGGATCGCAGCGCTAAAGCATCCTGATCCTCACGGCTGATGCCATAGGTTTTTGCCATCTGCTCGGCAGTATCCCCCATGCGCAGGCCGGTTGAATACTCGGCCACCGCAGGTGCAACTGGCAACAGATCACGTAATCTAAGTCGGCTAAACAATTTCAACTTCTGGGATAAACTGCGGGCCTTGTTGGCATCAACCAGTGTGCGGGCCAGGGCTTTACTGACGCCGATGGGCAGTACGGATGAAGAATCTGCGCCGCCGGCTATCGCGATATCAACGGAGCCAGCAATAATACTTTCCGCGACATTGGCCACCGCCTGAAAGCTGGTCGCACATGCACGGGAAACGCTGTAAGCATCGGTATGAACGCTCATACCAGTACCCAAAACGATTTCGCGGGCAATATTAGGTGCTTCAGGCATTTGCACTACTTGGCCAAAAACCAATTGATCAATCAACTCGGGAGGAATACCGCTTCTGGCCAGCAATTCGCTGACCACTATTTTGCCTAAATCTACAGCAGGTATGCCATGGTAAGCAGTTGCCTGCTTGGCGAAAGGGGTCCGCAGGCCGTTAACTATTACAATGCGATCGCCCTGACGCGTCACTAGCGGTAATGGCTTACTCATAAGCGCTCCTGATAATAAGTAGAGTGACTGCGATTAAAAAATAACAAATAACAGGTCTGACCTGATCCGAGCATTGTTAACCAAACGTTTACATTTGGCAAACCTATAGAATAGAAAAATGCGAGCAGGAGCAACTTTCAAGATAAAAAATGTGGGAGGAGAGAATGGACGGCCATTTAGCCGTTACGCCAGTTTATAGACTAACGTGGGGCATAATCTAAAGTAATAACGCGAAGCAAAAGGCTTCGCGTTGGTAAGGTATGTCTGATCCCGTCGGGGACGTAAATTAACGCAGACCGAGTTGGAAAATCATTGTTTCTGCCTGGCAGGCAAAGGTGAAATCGATAGTCAAACGAACACCGCCCTCAACATCTTCCAGTTTATGTTCAATCAGGCATGGGTCTGATTCGACTGCCCGTGCTTTATCAGTCAATGTGTTCAACATCGCTTCTGCTTCATGACGGCTAGCAAACACACAGCTGTAGGATGCTGTCCGATCCGTATTGTCCATCACTGTGCCCACATCTACACAACAGCAAGCCGCGGTTTCTTCCGCACTACAACGATTAATCGCATCTGACATCGTCAATTCTCCTCAACGGTCATTTCAAAATAGGTGCAAATTGCCTGTTAGCTAGCGCAAATAAGACCTGGCACAAAAATATTTTTCTCTGTTGCCATTTTACTACCACAGATCGTTAGGCACTAGGACTTACTGTTTATAGGCTTATTAACTGGTGGAAATCACAGTTAAATTGTCTATCAACTCATCAAAAGCACAACAATTGATACGTAATTGTGAGTTTTTTGTTAAGTGCGTCTATTTTTTGAGATCAAAATTGAACAAACTCCAAAACATGCTTGCAACACTCGCACAGGTCGGACCTATACTTCAGTCACTGGTCTGCTTTGTCTGACCGATAACAGACCCTACAATCCCGCACTTTCTTGTTACGGTATGTAACATAGTTTAAATAAAACAATGAGGTTTTGGTCATGAACCAGAAAAACCTGTTTACCCGCTCAGCTCTGGCAGCAGCTATCGCTCTTATTTCATCGAACGTTTCTGCAGCCGGTTTTCAGTTGAATGAATATTCAGCCGCCGCTCTAGGGCGTGCTTTCTCTGGTGAAGGCGCAGTGGCTGATAATGCTTCCGTTGGTAGCCGCAATCCTGCAGCAATGACTTTATTCGACCGCCCTTCTTTCTCCGGTGGTGTGATTTATATTGATCCAAGTGTTGATATCACGGGGACGTCGCCAAGTGGCAAAAGTACTGATGCCAGTAACATTGCGCCATCAGCGTGGGTTCCGAATCTCCACTTTATTATGCCATTGGATGAACAGTGGGCAATTGGTGCTTCTGCGACCTCTAACTACGGTTTAGCCACTGAATTTAATGATGATTATGTGGCAGGTATGTTAGGCGGTCAAACCGATCTGAAAACGGCTAACCTTAACCTAAGTGCCGCGTATCGCCTGAATGATAACTTCAGTTTTGGCCTGGGGTTTGATGCGGTCTACGCTGATGCGAAAATTGTGCGCCATCTCGGTGAGGCTGGTGGGGGTCTATTGCCTGCTAATACTGAAGCCGCCAGGTTGGAAGGCACCAAATGGGGTTACGGCTGGAATGCGGGTATTTTGTATGAAGTCGATAAAGAAAACCGCTACGGCTTCACTTATCGTTCTGAAGTCAATATCGATTTTGACGGTGATTACAGTAACCAACTACCTGTTATTTTCGGTGGTCTGGGTGGAAAAACGGTCCCTGGTTCCCTGACTCTAAACCTGCCAGCCGTGTGGGAAGTCTCCGGCTACAATAAAGTGGCACCACAATGGGCTATTCACTACAGCATGGCTTACACCACCTGGAGCAGTTTCAAGGAGTTAAAAGCAACCGCTTCTAATGGGGATGTGCTGTTTGATAAACATGAAGGCTTCAGAGATGCCTACCGTATTGCGTTAGGGACCACCTATTACTACGATGATAACTGGACATTCCGCACCGGTATCGCCTTTGATGATAGCCCGATCCCAGCAGGAAACCGTTCAATTTCCATCCCGGACCAAGATCGTTTCTGGCTCAGTGCGGGTACCACCTACGCCTTTAACAAAAATGCCTCTGTTGATGTCGGTATTGCTTATATGAAAGGCCAGAATGTCAGTATTACCGAAAAGACCCCAGCCCCATCTAACACCACATATGAGTTCAACTCGAAAGGTTCCGCGATGCTATACGGTGTGAACTTCAACTACACATTCTAATAGTCAGTAATTCGCAACCTTATCCAATAGAAAAGCGCCCGATGGCGCTTTTCTATTTTGAGTACGCCGGTGAGTACTGCACTAAGACTAGTTAGTATCAATTAGTATCAATCGGCTGCATCTATGCTATCCAGATCGCCCTGAATCGCCTGAGCATTCGAGTTAACTTCAGGTTTCAGTTGGCCACCATTCGCCAGGAAATCATGACGCTGGAAATAAGCCTCGCGTATCATGAGATAAGGATCTGAAGAATTACGCACTAAACCATCAGAGTCCAATAGCTGTGCGCGGGTTTCAACCCCTTCAATCACCCATTTCCCTGCGGCCATCCAGAACGTCAGATAACTCAGTACCGGATACACCGTATCTGCCAACTGACCGCCATCTTCGCGGAGGGTAAAACTGCCATACCCTGGTAGCACCACATACGGGCCGTAGCCCACATCATAGTGGCCTAATGTACTACCAAAACGTTGAGGCACTTGTTTTGCCAGTTTCGGGTTAGCCATCCCGGCGACATCGATCAAACCGCCCATTCCCAAAACGGTATTAAGGAAGAAGCGGTTAAAATGCTTCATCGCATTATACGGATCACCGACCAGGAAGCTGTTCACCATACTGGCCGGTTCTTCGAGGTTACCCAAAAAGTTGCTCATGCCGTTACGGGCCGGTTGCGGCACATAATCACGCCAGACGACAGCGACCGGACGCACTACATAAGGGTCAAGGACCTCATAGTTAAAATTGAACATTGCCCGGTTGAAACCTTCCAGCGGATCAGAGCGGCCTTGCTCCATGTGATCCGGCGAACTACTGGCGCACCCGACTAACAGTACGCTTGCGAAAGCCAACCCAGTAAGGCGGAAGTTCATATTTTTCTCCATGAAAGTCTGTCTACCCCTCTCACTTAAGGGATTTGTTTATTTATTTGAACGCCTATTTTTTGCTCACTCGACGGCCCATTGCCTTTGAAATCCTGCACCGCGCTCTCACCGTACCAGTCGCCAGACTGCGCATTCGCGGTACCATCCAAAGAGAGGCGTACACGTACTTTTACCTGCTGTAAAGAAGAGAGCAAACGCTCTGGCATCATTGCATTACTGTCATCCAGCGTAACCGCTAGCGGGAATCTGCTCAACGGCAGTTGCTTTACAGCAACCGGTACCGGATTTATGCCATCGGTCACAGAGATAATCAGTGCCCCTTGTTGGGGTAATGCTTGGGCCGCATCAGAGGATAGCGAAACCTCAATTCCCAGTGTAGCTGTTTCTTGCTCTATCTGTGATTTGGCTTGCTGAATACTGCGTTTTATCACGTCTACACGTGAATCGCTAGCCGGCAACAATTTTAGCATAACTTCCCACGCCGCTATCGCTTGTTTGAAATCACTCTGCTCAAAAGCATTAAAAGCCAATAAACTCATCGCACGTAAATTCGTATGGTCTTGCCCCACCATTGCACGCAACATCTGTGTCGCCAATTGGTTATCTTCTGGATCATTTGATCGGGTGAGTACTTCGACATACCCGAGTTTAACCTCATTATTATCGGGCGCGAGTTGATAAGCGTGCGCAAAAGCCTGTGTTGCGGTGGTGGCATTATTGAGCGCCATCCCTACGCGGCCCAACATCATCCAATCATTGATGTTACCGGCATCCTGTTGCAGAGAGGTACGCAAACCGAGCCCCAAGCGGGCCACATCCTCCATACTTAGTGGATCGGCATGTTCGTTGGCAACCCGGGCACGTAATTCAGGCAGTTGCGCTGCAACATGATGCCATGCCGTGACCTGCCCTAAACCACCGGTTTTCAGATATAGCCCGACCGATACCACCACCAGCACCAGCACACCGGGCAACAATACCCAGCGATTGATCGGGGGTTTTGCTTCTCCCAACTGCTGCGGGATATCCGTCAGCAAGTTTTGTTGTAGCTCTTTCACCAGTTCAGGCCGTTCTGCGACTACGCCTTGCGCTTCATCTTCGGCCAATTCAGATAACCGATCACGATAAATAGCCTTATTCAGCTCATCCCTGGTGGTAACCCGCTTATTTTCATTTTTTCGGATGACCGGAATGACCAATAAGGCTCCTGCAACTGCCAACGAAATGATGACTATCAGCCAAAAAGCCATTATGGTTGTTTCCTGTCAGATTTTTCTTGTAACTTATTATTTTGTAATGCGTTATTTTGTAATACGCCATTTTCAGCCAATAAGCTTTGTAACCGTTGCTGCTCTTGCTGTGAAAGTGGCATTTCTTTCTCGACTCGCCGCCGGGCGCGTAGCACTACTATCGCCGCCCCGATTAACACAAACAGTAGCGGACCTGCCCATAAAATTATCGTCGCAACCGTTACTGGTGGCTCATAGGTCACAAAGTTACCGTAGCGGGCCACCATATAATCGATAATTTGCTGTTTGGAATAACCTTGCTGCATCAGCTCATACACTTTAGCGCGCATATCAGCCGCTATGGTGGCGTTTGAGTCAGCAATACTGTTGTTCTGGCATTTTGGGCAACGCAGTTGCTCGGTCAGTGCACGGTATTGCTGCTCTTGTTCTACCGAACTGAAGCGATAAGTATCGATGGTCGCCAATACTCCCCAGCTCAATATCAGGCCCAGTAGCAGACTGAGTAACCTCATGCGCCCCCCTGGTACTTTTTATACAGCGGTAAGATTTCCTGCTGCCAGACCCGATCATTAAGATCACCCGCATGGCGGTAACGGATAACCCCTTGTCCATCGATAAGGAACGTTTCTGGTGCACCGTATACCCCCAAATCCAGACCCAACATTCCATCACCATCATACAAACTGAGAAAATAAGGGTTACCCAGCGAATTCAGCCACTGCACGGCTTTGCTACGGTCATCTTTATAATTCAGGCCCACCACGCGGATACCCTGCGCCGCCAATTTATTCAAGTATTCATGCTCGGCACGGCAAGTTGGGCACCATGTTGCCCAAACATTCAGCAGTATCGGTTTACCATCACGTAATACCGCCTGATCAAAGGTTTTACCCGGCTGTTCGAGGGATTCCAGTTTGAATGCCGGTACTGTCTTGCCGATCAGCGCCGACTCCAACATAGTTGGATCTTCGCCGTTGGCATTACGGGTCAGTTGTATCAGGAATGCCACGACCAGCAGTAAGAAAAGGACCAGCGGAATAAACATCAGCTTATTGAATGAGGATTGAGGTTTCATGACTCTGCCTCCGGTATCGCACTGCGTTTTAGCTTTTTACTCATCCGATAGCGCGGATCGAGCATACAGAAGATGCCACCAACGGCCATAAAGACCCCGCCAAACCATATCCAACGCACAAAAGGTTTGTAATACAAGCGGACCGCCCACGAACCATCACCCAACTCTTCACCCAAGGCGGCATAAAGATCGCGGGTCAGCCCCCCATCAATGGCCGCTTCAGTCATCATTGAGCGGGCGACACTGTAATAGCGTTTTTCTGCATGTAGTGTGGCCTCCAATTTACCATTACGGGTGACATCAATAATGCCAACGCCGCCGGTATAGTTAGGCCCTTTGATATCGTGGACATCGCGAAAAGTGAAGTGATAATCATGGATATCGATACTATCACCAGCCTTCATGCGCACATCGCGTTCGACACTGTAATTCTGGCTAAACGCAATCCCAATTACCGTAACCGCCACCCCGAGATGCCCCAACACCATGCCCCAGTGGCTACGGGAAAGGTGAGTCAACCCACGCCAGAAGCCATAACGATGGGTGGCCCGTTCGTGCAATTCCATTAATGTCAGGATGATCACCCAAATGGCCATCATCAACCCGACGACCGTCATACCGGCAACACTATCTTGCAGCAGCCACGGTACGGATATCGATAACAGCAGAGTGACCACCAGAGCCACACTCAACCGCTTCCACAGTTTGCTCGCTTCATCACGGCGCCAACGCACAAGCGGCCCTATTCCCATAAGTAATGCCATCGGGGCCATTAGCCAGGTGAACATCGTATTAAAGAACGGTTCGCCAATGGAGATACTGCCCAGCCCTAACTGTTTGTGAACCAACGGCAGTAATGTTCCCAGTAGTACCACTAGCATTGCGGCAATAAGCAACACATTGTTGCCGAGCAGGAAGGTCTCGCGGGAAAATACTTCATGCTGAGTCTGGCTGCGCACCTGCGCACCTTTTACCGCATACAACAGCAGGGAACCGCCAATCACAATCACCAGATAGGCAAGAATAAACATGCCACGGGCCGGATCAGAGGCAAAGGAGTGCACCGAAACCAGCACGCCTGAGCGGACTAAGAATGTCCCCATCAAACACAAGGAGAAAGCGGTGATCGCCAACAATACCGTCCACGCTTTGAAAGTACCGCGCTTCTCCGTGACAGCCAGTGAGTGAATCAGTGCGGTACCGGCCAGCCACGGCATAAAGGAGGCATTTTCGACCGGGTCCCAGAACCACCAGCCGCCCCACCCCAATTCATAATAAGCCCACGCTGAGCCAAGTACGATGCCAAGCGTTAGGAAAACCCATGCGGCCTGAGTCCATGGACGTGACCAACGCGCCCAGGCACTGTCGAGCCTACCGGCCATTAATGATGCAATTGCAAAAGCAAACGCGACGGAGAAACCGACATACCCCATGTAGAGCAGCGGGGGATGGAAAATCAACCCAACATCTTGTAGTAGCGGGTTCAGATCGCGGCCATCAATAGGAAAATCAGGTAATGTGCGAGAGAACGGGTTAGACGTCAGAATAATAAATAGCAGAAAACCGCCGGTAATCATTCCCAGCACGGATAGCACCCGCGCCACCGCATCCTCCGGCATCGAACGGCTAAACAGCGCCACCGCCAATGACCAACAACTGAGCAGCAATACCCATAATAATAAGGAGCCTTCGTGCGCTCCCCAACTCGCGGCAATACGGTAATAAATCGGCAAATATGAGTTGGAATTCGCCGCAACAGAGGAGACGGTAAAATCATTTACCACAAATGCATATATCAGACAGATAAATGACAACGTGATCGCGGCAAACATACCATAAGTCAGTGGCCTGCCAACCGCCATCATACGGGCATCCTGACGAGCGGCCCCCCATTGCGGATACAGACTCAGCAGCAATGAAATCGCCAACGCCAAACATAATAAAAAACTGCCAATTTCGGGCATCATAAGGCATTACCCGTAGTATTGGTGCCGCTGTAGGCGGCTGTCGGACGAGTGTGATTCTCTTTCATTGCCTCTTCAATTTCAGGTGGCGTGTATTTCTCATCATGTTTTGCCAGCACTTCTTTGGCATGCACGGTATTACCCTCAGCAAATACCCCTTGCGCCACGACGCCCTGCCCTTCCCTAAACAGATCCGGCAGAATACCGGTGTATGTCACGGTGATAGCGCCACGAGCGTCATAAACTTGAAAGCTCATTTCCAGAGTCTTCGCATCGCGTTTCACTGATCCCGGCATCACCATGCCGCCAATACGTAAACGCTGGCCTATTGTTGGTTTTTCATGGCGTTCGCCTTTGCCCTGTAAAATTTCGCCAGGGGTATAAAATAGATCGATATTTGAACGCAGCGCATACAGCACCAACGTGGTGGTCAGAGAGATACCGATCAGAACCACCATCGCCAGATAGAGCCGACTTTTTCTACGTGGGTTCACGGCCGCTTCTCCTGTAAATTGGCGGTGTGCTGGGGTGCTTGATGTAATGGTGCTTGTTGTAATGGTGATTGATGCAACGGTACTTGATGCATCGATGCCTGGTTAAGCTGCGCCTGACGAATACGTTGTTCCCGAGCCTGACGGCGGTGAATATCGGCCAGTAGCTGTTTGTGCTGCCACAGCGTGTGCATTAGCAAGCCCAGCAATGATAACAAGGTGGCTGCCACAGCGAGCCAGACATAAAAGGCATAGTTGCCCATGGCAAAAAATTCTGCCCATGAGTGAAAAGCGGGGGTCATACGCGCGGCTCCTTGCGTAATAAGGCAGTAACCCAAGGACGGTGGCGCTCTTGCTGCAAAATCAAATTACGCAAGCGCATTAATGTCAGTGTGATAAAGCATAAAAGAAAACCCAAAATCGCCCAGCGCAGAGGTGAGCGCATACTCGGATCAATACTTTGCTGCATATTGGTCGAGCCTTGATGCAAGGTATTCCACCAAACAACGGAGAAATGAATAATAGGGAGATTAACCACGCCAACCAACACCAGAATACCGGCAGCTCGCCCAGCCAATTTACGATCATCAAATGCGTTATATAGCGCGATCACGCCGAGATACAGGAATAACAGGACTAATTCCGATGTCAGCCGTGCATCCCAGATCCACCAAGTCCCCCACATCGGTTTACCCCATGCAGAGCCGGTGACCAAAGCAATAAACGTCAATACTGCGCCCACAGGAGCCATAGCCGCGACCAGGTTATCGGACATTTTTATCTGCCAGACCAATCCCACAAACGCAGCAATAGCCATCGACATATAGATGCCCATCGACCAGATTGCTGCCGGAACATGTAAATACATGATGCGGAAACTGTCACCTTGCTGATAATCCGAAGGTGCGAAACCCAATCCCCATACCCAGCCCAGAGCCAGACAAATAATGGCCCCGCCTCCGAACCACGGAATAAAGCGGCCACACAACGGATAGAGCCGTTCAGGTTTGGCGAATTGATGAAACCATTTCCACATTTTTCATTGCTCACTGTAAAAATTGGACATTAGGCAGGCTTAACATCAGCCCATAGGGTGATTAATGTATGCTTACCCGTAACGCTGCCGCCGTCGCAAAAGGCGCAAATGTCACACTCCCTGCCAGCATCGCCCCCAAAATGGCCAGATAACCGTCGATTGGCATCGCCATTGACGCGGCATCAATGGCGGCCGTCGCAAAGATTAAAACCGGGATATACAGCGGAAGAACCAATAGGCTCAGCAGCACCCCGCCTTTACGTAACCCCACAGTCAACGCCACACCGATAGCGCCGATAAAACTCAGTGTGGGGGTCCCAAGCAGGAGCGTCAGCCCCATCGCGATAGCAGTATTGACGTCCAGAGAAAGCAATAAAGCGACCAGCGGTGATAGCACCAATAAAGGCAGCCCAGTGACGACCCAGTGAGCACATACTTTGCCTAATACGGTAAGAGGGAGTGGTGTGGGCAATAACAGCAACTGTTCAAGGGAGCCATCGTAAAAATCATCACGGAATAAGCGCTCCAACGAGAGTAATGAGGCCAACAAAGCCGCTACCCACACGATGCCCGGTGCAATGCGAGCCAGCAATTGTGGCTCTGGGCCTATCCCCAATGGGAACAGCGTAATAACGATCAAAAAGAACCACAGCGGGTTAACGATTTCCGCACCTTTTCTAAAGGCTATTTTTAATTCACGACGCAACACGCTGATAAACATGACTTCTCCTGCGTGTTGGCTAAACAAATTTTACGGACATTGTGGCTAACCGCGCCCAAATCCTGATGCGTGGTCAACAGCACCATTCCGCCCTTAGCCGCATGTTGTACAAACAGGGCCAACAACGTACTGGCCCCCTGCTTATCGATAGCTGTCAGCGGCTCATCCAAAATCCACAAAGGTGCCTGACTTAACCACAAGCGAGCCAAGGCCACTCGACGTTGCTGCCCCGCCGATAACTGAGATACCGGTAAATCTTCATACCCTACCAACCCAACCTGAGCTAATGCCTGCCAGATGGTGGCGCTATCAACCTTCTGAAAAACCGATTGATAGAACAACAGATTTTCAAACGGTGTCAGCACAGATTTAATTCCCGGTTGATGGCCTAGAAACAATAAATCCTGATGATATTTGGCGCGATCCCGACGAATATTATTATCTCGCCAGTTCACTTGCCCCTCATCGGCCTCAGCAAGACCGGCTAAAATACGCAGTAAACTGGTCTTTCCTGCCCCATTTTGCCCTTCGATCTGTACTATCTCTCCTGGTGCGATACAGAAACTCAGCTGCTGAAATAGACAGCGTTCATCGCGGATGCAGGTCAGATTTTTTGCTTCCAGCATGAGGGGGTGTCTTCCGATCGTCGGATGGCCAGTTCAGGAAAACCGAATGATAACATAAGGCTTAACCCTTACGTAGGGTACGCCTAAGACTATCCCTACCTTTATAGAGGTAATATTCGGTACCAGATCAAATTTTTGTAGGAAAGTCCATCCACGTTAACTTTTCGTGATGTTTTTATCGTGACAATGACAATGACAATGACAATGGTATGGACATAGACAGAGCAGAGAATCCGGCAGGCAGAAGCCAGCGTAGAAAGCCTAGTGTCGTTGTTGGCTTAACCATCAGGGGACCTTTGTTAAAAATCCACCGCCGTATTTCCATCGGGGTACATGAATGCGATTAAGCGGCAGGGCTAAATATTGGGGGGAATTACACTGCGACGGCGGTTTTCAGTTGCTGAAGATTATTGATGATATAACCTCCCCCTAATCGCTCTCACTAATTATTTTTATTTATTACAATGGCTGACGAGTTCTTTATAGGCATCATCAATTTTTTTCTTTGCAGCTTCTACTCGACCACTAACAAGATAAGTATCGGTTCTTTTAGGGAAATCAGTTAGGAAGTCTATATAGCTTTTATAAAACTCCACTAAACCTGACGTTTCGATAAATGCGAGCAAAGAAATTCCTATGACACTATCATCATCCACGCCCTTAAATTTTGTATATTTTTCTAGTACAGCCATCCACTCATCATCATATGAACGGTAATACCATTCATTAAAAGCTTCGACATTGACATTTGTTTTTGTAACTTCTTTACCATCGCCTGGTTTCACGTTCATTTTACCTGAAAAATAAGCGGCATCGTCAAAGATACCGTATGCTTGCTTACACTCATCAGACATAGCTAAAGTACCAAACGAAACCACCAACAATACCCCAAAAATTAGGGTGGATTTTATTAAACTCATCATCATTCCTTGTATTATTTTTTGCCAAGACCCCGTCATACTTCAAGTTGCATGTACGTTGGCTATGTAATCCCTCCGGTTTTTAGTTCCACCGCCAAGGAGCGTTGCCGTAAGCACCTCGCGTTATACAACATGCTATACAAGTTTTGCGTGGCTGTTACGGGTATTTTTGGGATTTCTTTGGACGTGGATTTTTATAACACAGTTGTTTTTAAAGGTTTTTTAGACTTTATTGAACATCTTGAGAAGTGCTAATGGTGTCCCCGACTGGAATCGAACCAGTAACTAGCCCTTAGGAGGGGCTTGTTATATCCGTTTAACTACGGGGACCCGATCATCGGCGCGCTGGATGCCTATGGGGGTGACCGGTGCATTATACGCATTTTGACCCAAATAATAAGCAGTTAGCGATCTGTTTGGTCATTCTGTCGCCAAATGGTGGTGAATAACCATGAAAAACCGCCCAAACCTGTTCATTTATGGTTTGCCACCTCCTGTAACTGGAATTATTTAGGCGATATATCATCACGATTTACCCAGTCTGCCAGTGTAGGGTGTTATCCATATAAATATCATGGGATAATACTTTCTCTGTCAAACATGGATTGAAAAAAATGGACATTTATATCGGTTTAGCTGTTGTTGCCTTAATACTTATTTGGGCGGTCATGACCTATAACCGCTTTATCTCCCTTCGGCGTTTCAAAGATGAAGCCTGGAGCGATATTGCGGTACAACTCAAGCGCCGACACGATCTGGTTCCCAACCTGCTAAGTCTGGTCAAACGCTATGCCCAGCACGAAAAAGAACTTCTGGAAGAGATCACCCGCCAACGTAGCAACCTTGTTGGTAATACCCGTCAAATTGCCGAAAATGAGCGAGAATATTCTGGCATTCTTGGCCGCGTATTTGCGTTAGCAGAAGCTTATCCCGATTTAAAAGCCAATGAGAATTTCCTGTCTCTGCAGCAATCCCTCGCTGAAATAGAAGAACAACTTCAGATGGCACGTCGTTATTTTAATGGCACAGTACGGGACTTCAATATTCTGGTGGAGTCTTTCCCAAGCTTACTGTTAGCCCATTTATTTAATTTTAAAGCAGATGTATTTTTTGAACTTGAAAATCCTGATGAAGCCAAATTACCACGGATGGAATAGCAGAATGGCACGCTTGTCTGGCAAGGCATTATACGTTATCTGGATCTTATTGTTACTTGTGACGGGAACCGTTCAGGCTACCGCCGATGAGATTTCCGTGAGTACACCGGCTGTCGAAGCACCAAAGGGCCACGGCCTTATCCGTGCTTATGAACACATTCTATCGTTCGATACTCATGCGCGTTTTGACGCCGATGGCAGTATGGAGATGCGTGAGAATATTAAGGTGTTGTCCCTCGGGAAACAAATAAGCCGTGGGATTTTCCGTACGCTGCCGTTAACCTGGAACCGACAGGATGGCAAATTTTTCAGCGTCGAATATCAGATTAAAAATGTATTACGTGATGGGGTGGCCGAACCTTTTAGTGTGACGAAAGAAGGCGAAACACTGATGGTCCGTATTGGTCGCGCTGACCATATATTGAAGCCCGGTATTTATAATTATGTGATCCAATACCAAGTCAGCAATCATTTCAGCCGATTCCCCGATTGGGATGAACTGTATTGGAATGTGACAGGTAACGGCTGGGAATATCCTATTAGTAAAGCCAGTTTCCATCTGGAATTACCCGCAAGCGAAGCGTTTCTAAATAGCGAAGGCAAAGATACCCGGTTGAGCACGATTGATGTTTATACCGGCAGGCTCGGCGAAAAAGAACAAAATGCCAAAATTCTGGCCGATGGTAGCGTACAGACGTCGCAACCACTCAAACAAGGTGAAGGTTTGACCGTCGCCTATACTTGGCCGCGCACTATTCTTGCTAACGCACCTGCACCGGAAACCTCCTCACTGTTAGTCTATCTGCTGCTGCCTACCGTGCAAACCAGCGTATTATGGATACCGATACTCCTCCTCATTGGCTATTACCTGCTTTGGTGGCGTAAAAATGTTACCGCGATTGGGCTGAAAATGCCGCCGATAGTGCCGCTCTATGCGCTCCCTGCCACGCTGTCACCGGGCTATCTGCGTTATGTCACTCAGCGTAAATACGATGCGATTGCCTTCAGTAGCGATTTGCTGAATTTAGTCGCTCAACGTAGCGTAGCCATTAAAACAAAAAAGAGTAAAAACAAAAGTCCATGGGTTTTAAACAGCCGCGATGAACAGTGGCTATCACTCCAATCCGATGGCAATCAGCTCGATATCCATGATAAGCAATTACTGCATACGCTGTTTAGTAGCAACCGTAAGAATATCAATCTCAGTAAGCCCCATCAGCGGCCAATGCAGAAGGCGCTGAAGTTTTTAGAGAAACGCTGTGAGGATCAGCAAGAGAAGTTATTCAGTCAATGGCTTGGGCCAATATGGCGTGGAATATTTATCATGCTATTGGTGCCCGTTATCTGCGGCCTGCTATTCAATACGGGTATCGCCTTCATTACTATTCCCGTTTTATTGTTGCTGCTATTGGGCATCAACCTCCTTTCTTTACCGCTGAAATTTTTATTTAGCCCCAAACAAGTATTGGATAGCCGGGGGGTTCTCTCTGTATGCTTCGCGCTATTATTTGGCTTATTGGCTCTCCTTCCCGTTGGTCTTTTTATCTTTAACCTCCCCCCCTTAACCCAGTTACCGGCTGGATACTTAGGCGCTTTATTGGTTGCTATTTTGCTCTGCGTTACTTTTACCAGGATGGTACCCCGTTACACACAACGAGGGCTAAATCATCTTGCTATCGCTCGCGGACTAAAATTATATCTTGGTACCGCAGAAAGGCATCGCTATCAGGCCCTTTATCCGCCGGACAAACTGGTTGCCCATTTTGAAAGTATGTTGCCTGTGGCTTTGGCTCTCGGCGTGGGTAAAACGTGGGCGAATAGTTTTGCACAATATTTGGTCAGCACAGGCACCCTGTCGGTGGTCTTTGCCAATGCCGACTGGAGCAGCGTGAGTCACTTCAGCCAATCCTGTAGCTCATCCGCTACGGCAACCCCTAGCCGCAGTTCTGACTCCAGTTCCAGCTCCAGTTCGAGTGGTTCAGGCTCCTCCGGCGGGGGTTCGTCTGGTGGTGGTTCTGGCGGTGGTGGTGGTGGTGGCTGGTAACGTTCGTCAGTCAGGGAAAAGATGGCGAATGTTCTGAATGAGAAGAATACTCATTAATTTTGTCTGTTATTGGGTATCAGTTCGATGTGTCCGTCACTCGGTATTGGGACATTTTTTTATTCTATTTTTATTATTTATCTATCATAAACAATTAGTTATTTATTTTTATCGTGGTTCGCCAAAAAATGAAAATCCAGGCCGGATGGTATAACAGCGACTCTACTGCAGAGACCCGCAATTATCCCATTACGGCCGTTATTCATCACTTAGCTATTCTTTAATTGAATAAAAAGTGTAAAATGCATACACATCAATACAGTAACCTGTAATTAACTACGTTTTAATATTTATCTCGTTTTATTTTAAGGAGTTACCGTGCAGACATTACCAAACTGTCCAAAATGCAGTTCTGAATATACATGGCAGGAAGGGGAGCAACTGAATTGCCCGGAGTGTGGTCATGAGTGGTCAGAAAGCAGCCATTCAACAGATGCTGAAGAGGGCCTCATGGTACATGATGCCTACGGTAATCTGCTAGCTGATGGTGATACAGTGACGGTGGTGAAGGACCTGAAAGTAAAAGGCAGCTCTTCAACCCTGAAAATCGGCACCAAAGTGAAAGGTATCCGTTTGGTTGAAGGTGATCACAATATCGATTGTAAAATTGATGGGTTTGGCCAAATGAAGCTCAAATCTGAATTTGTTAAGAAAAGCTAACGCATTAATGGGTTCTTTGCCACCCAAGCGAAGAGCCCTATATCTATTATTTGGGAGTATCTGTTATTTGGGAGTATCTGTTAGTTGAGAATATCTGTTAGTTGAGAATATCTGTTAGTTGAGAATATCAATGTGATCAGGAATATTAGCGTGCTCCAGACATAACGTCGATAATAACAATAATAAAAAACAGGCTGAAGCCAATAAAAACAAGCCAACTGGCTGAGTGGAAAGGATACGTTCTGGTGAATCTGGCAATTATCGTCCCCTCTTTGGTGGTGAATTTTTTGCTAACAACTCGAAAGCTAATGATGTACCCAAGGCTATAGAGATACCATCCAGGTAGTGTCCATACCGCCAACTGACGCCCGCCAATCAGGGCCAGGCACAGCGGAATAGCAAAAAATAGAGCAACAGCGATGTTATCCATGCGCTTTAGTTGTTCTTGTATTTGATGCTCTTGTGCCTTGGCGACTTTTCTACTTAATGACATGAATAACTCTTTACTCACCGTGGATCAACGGGCGCGTAGCTCCGCGTTATCCGTCTCAACGTCATAGGCACCTTCAATACAAAGATCGATAGGGTGCGGGTTCCATTTGATTAGCCCCCTAATCTCAAACTGTATAATGCCATTCCTGGCCTGGAGTTGCTGACTGACGACGAGAGATTCAGCCATTATCCGTGGTTCAAAACGGATAATGGCTTCTCTGATAATTCGCTCAATGGTCGCCCAGTTATGCGGCACGGCATACAGCCCGACCAGCGGCGAAATACCATAGTTTAAAACCGACGTCGCCACCCATTTATGGCGCTGCGGATCCAGCCGATCTTCAATATTGGCGTTATTTAATATTTCTGAAATATTACGCTGTACCAATCGCCGCATCGTCCGTGAATCATAAAAGAATTTATCGTGAGGCTCAGTCTGCTTTTTAGGCTCATCATCGAGTAAACGCTCTAACAACGCCGGTAAAAACTGTTTTTTCTTTTCCATTACTCAGCCCGCTGGCTCAAATACATTCGTTATCAAATATAATTTATTTATCTCAAACACGGTCTATCTCAAATCTAATTTCTTCAATATCAAACAACGCATGTTCATCTTGGTCGGTGATAAACATTTTCCGCCCTGCCCCAATATAAAGTGAGTCAGTCGGTTGATGCCATTCCGTTTTAAGGCCCAGTTTAGTTTCATTGTCTGTTTCAGGGGTCAGTGGATAGCGGGCAGGTATATAACCGTACCAAACTTTATCCTTTACTTTAACCTGCGCCGGCGCCCATATCAGATCTGTAATATTTTTAGGTTTGGAAACAGTGAGTGACTGTATCTCTGCAAACGGGACCCAACGGTAGCCCCCGGCGCTAATAAACTCACAAACAGGCCCCATACGCCCATCACTGTCGGCAATCCAAGCGAAACACCCCGTCGTTGGGCTTTCTCCTATACTTTCTGGTGCCTGTTGCAGAGCCTGCTCACGAAGAGCTGCGCTTTGCTGATGATCGCCATCATGGTGGAGTTGATTAGCTTGTTGCAGCAATGCTACCCATTCAGGCAGGTCGTTACCTAATGTACCGGGGCTGCGTTTGCCTGCCAGTACTTCATCGCGCATCTTCTCACTCAGTATCAGATTTTTATAGAGCTCGCCCTGTTTGGTGAACTCAGGTGAAAGCTGTGTCAGTGTTTCAAGCTGTAATAGGGCTTTTTGCCATGACCCCTCAAGACAGTAGAGTTTGAATAACAGCTCTCGCGTATCGGTGTCTGTTGGTTTGGCTTTTATCTTGGCAATGACATCTGCTAGCATTTCGGTTAAAGACGCACTTTTTAATAACTCAGTTAAATTCGTGGTATTCATTGTCTTGTTTTATCCGTATTTATAGATGGCTGTCCAGCCCTAGCTTGTAGAGCTCCTGAAACATTAGCGAAGGCACACTATTTTTTTCTTTTGTTATAAAGTGTTCCGGGGCCAGTGCTTTTAATAAATCGATTTTTTCATCATCATCCGGCGTATCGAGGTAATTAATAACACTCAATTCTTTGGTTACTTTGTCAATAAGCCCACCGGAATCTAAAATACACTCGGTCAGGGTTTTGTCTTTGACTCGCTCCCTGATATTGTCCAAAAATTCATCACGGGCAGATAATTTGGTCACCTGCTGTTTATCTTTTTCTAAAAACTCTCGGCTTTGTTCGCCCCACAAGAGAAAACGCTTGTACTCCACTTCCAACCGTTTAAGAACATCCGGCTCCTGCTGGTCATAGGCTTGTGTCTCATCCACTGCGTCGAAATAAGAGATGTAGTGACCACCATGCGACAAGATATCCTCAATTTCCGGCAAGTCAGTTTTGCCCGGTTCCTCGGAGCCGGTCAGCATAAACAGGTTATCAGCAAAATTATCCTCTATCTGCTGTGCTGTCGCCCTTTCTGCCGTGATGCTAACGTGCCCGAACTGGATCTCTGTACCATAAGACAGAGGATGGTGTTCACCCACATTCAGTTGTTTACCATTAACCTGACAAATAAAATTGCTGCTGTGATTAACAATCAGTGGCTCATGAAAATGCCAGTAAAACTGCACCTCATTACGTCCATTACCCGCAGAATGGGGAGAGAACTCCCCTTTTTCCAGGTTAAAACAGACAGCATTTTCCGCAGTAACGGATTTATCGAGCCGGTACTGTTGCGTGATATTGGGTGAAGTTAATACCAGTAGCATTGGCATTAGTTACCTATAAAGACATTGGGCGATCCGGTAACAATAACCGAACCACACCCCGTCTTATCACTACAGCGCGTCGCGGGGCAATTATTGATAAATACCGTTCCAGAGCCAGTTACCAGCGCCGTCATACCTACCAAAGTCGAGGTTGCGCCTGAACCCAGCTTAGATGCCGGAATATTGTTAATGAACACATCGCATGAACCGGTACATATCGCACCACCATCGCTGGTCACATCACCCATTTTTGCCGCACTGAACATACGTAACCTCAATTAAATTCTAACCATTCTAAAAATCAGAGACCTCATGCTCTGCGTGTGCTTTCCACGCAGAGCATGCTTACCTTTTATCTATAAAATCAAGGCGGCGGCGTCTGTGTACCTGGCGGCGTTCGCGTCGGCTCTGGCGGTTCCGTCGGTTTAGGGGTGTCGGTCGGCACTGGGGTGTCAGTC
>NZ_CGBP01000011.1 GCF_001053095.1 Yersinia similis
GGAAGATCTCTAAAAATGAATGGGTCGTTTTGGTGGGATACTTACAATTTGGCAGCAAAACGAAATTTTGTGTTAAAAATAGGTCAGAGAATAACAACTCTTTCTCGTTTATTTGTAGTGACTGGCTACTTTTCAGTAATAAAATACGTAAATTCTAGTATGCTAATCAAATTGGCTATTGCAGAAATTAAAATAGCACTCTATTATTATCCAGACGCCCCCCCACCAATTATAATTTGAGACTAGGACAATGAGCGAAGCGTTAAAAATTCTTAACAACATCCGTACTCTACGTGCTCAAGCGCGCGAATGCACTCTTGAAACACTAGAAGAAATGCTTGAGAAACTTGAAGTGGTCGTTAATGAACGCCGCGAAGAAGAATCTCAATCACAAGCAGAAATTGAAGAGCGTGCACGTAAATTGCAGCAATACCGTGAAATGCTTATTGCTGACGGTATTGATCCAAATGAACTGCTACAAGCTTCAGCTGCAGCTAAAGCTGCTGGTAAAGCAAAACGTGCTGCACGTCCTGCTAAATATCAGTATAAAGATGAGAATGGCGAATTGAAAACTTGGACAGGCCAAGGCCGTACTCCTGCAGTGATTAAGAAGGCTATTGAAGAGCAAGGCAAATCACTGGATGACTTCCTGCTGTAATAGTTTTATTTCTTGAGCTATTACTATCGAAACACCCTCCCATCAAAAGGAGGGTGTTTTTTTCTTTCATTTAACTAACAGATATCACCCCAGTTGAAATGTGCGCTTTACAGCCGCTGTATTAACATACAACCAACGAGCACTATACTTTTGACCAGCAACCTTTAGCCAGCAACATAGTTATGATGAGTAACATAATTCAAAATGTATTATTTTGTACGAATAACTCTCTGCTCTCAATTCGGTTGCAATTTCATACGAATACTTTGCTAACCTATAACAATATAATAATCTATATAACTGCCCAAATCGAAGCAAGGGTATCGCTTTACTCTATTAGGTACTTGTTCTGTTAGCGACCAATTTGCAGTCATACACATAAAAATCAAGTACAAAAAATTTAACTAACGTTTTGTAATCAACACATAAAATCAGAGTTCTCACTTACTACGATAGATTAATCGAAACACCACGCCCAATTCCATAATAAGTGAACCCACGACTATTTAGGCGTTCTGGATCGTACAAATTACGCCCATCAAAAATAACAGGGTGCTTTAACCTTGACTTGATCATATCAAAATCTGGAGCGCGAAAATTTTGCCATTCAGTACAAATAATCAAAGCATCAGCTCCCTGTAATGCAGACTCTTTAGTCCCCATTAATCTCAAATCATCTCTTGCACCATAAATGCGCTGTGTCTCATCCATTGCTTCGGGATCGTAAGCTTGAATTATAGCCCCGGCTTCCCACAATGATTCCATTACCACACGGCTCGGTGCCTCACGCATATCATCGGTATTGGGTTTAAAAGCTAATCCCCAGACAGCAAATGTTTTTCCAGCTAGCTGCGAATTAAAATGACTTTTAATGAATTCAGTTAACTTATACTTCTGCTGATTATTGATTTGCTCGACAGCCTGTAATAGCTGGGGCTTATAACCATTATCTTCTGCAGTACGAATTAATGCTTGTATGTCTTTTGGGAAACAAGAACCACCATAGCCGCAACCAGAATAAATAAAATGGTACCCAATACGTGAATCGGAACCGATGCCTTGTCGAACTTTTTCGATATCTGCACCTAATCGTTCAGCAATATTAGCAATCTCATTCATGAAACTTATTTTCGTTGCCAGCATGCCGTTTGCAGCATACTTTGTCAGTTCTGCACTACGGATATCCATTACTAGCATACGATCATGATTTCGATTAAAAGGTTCGTATAATTCACTGATTAGCTCAAGAGCACCACTGTCATCCGAATCAATACCAATAACAATACGTTCAGGCCGTTTACAATCAGCAACCGCGGCACCCTCTTTTAAAAACTCAGGATTTGATACCACACTAAAATCTATCTTCTCACCGCGCTGATCCAAAATAGCTTGTATAGCTTGATGTACTTTATCCGCTGTCCCCACGGGCACTGTAGATTTATCGATAATGATCTTAGGTGAGTCCATATACGTGCCAATGGTACTGGCCACATCAAGGACATATTTAAGATCGGCAGCACCGTCTTCATCGGGTGGAGTACCAACAGCGATAAATTGAATGACACCATGTGCCACACCAGCTTGTGCATCTGTTGAAAACTGTAATCTGCCTGCCTCATAGTTTTCTTTGACCAACGGAGCCAACCCCGGCTCAAAAATAGCAATACGGCCTTTTTGCAAATCGGTAACTTTATTAGCATCAATATCGATACAAAGGACATCATGCCCCACCTCGGCAAGCACTGTGGCCTGAACAAGTCCCACATAACCAATACCAAAAACCGTAACCTTCATTCGATCGATCCTCGAGTTGAAATTCAATACCAGACTTACTCCCAGTGATTATCGGAAATTAACCTTAATTTATCCTGAGGTGACAAACTGTTATCGAAAATTAATAATATATCTGAATGTAAATTTTTAGACTCAAGTAGGCGCGAGCGTATATCTATCGATATTTCTCGCGACTCGACCATACACTTCAATTGAAGCAAGTTAGGCTGATTTTACTGGTTCGTTATAGAACCATTTATAAACAAGGGAAGGTTTAACTAATCGGGGAAAAAAGGAAGTGAACCAACAAACTATTCTTGAGATTACTATTCTTCAGCAGCAAGCATCAGCCTCAAACGGCTCCCACTCCCCCATACCTGACACTGCCATGCTTCACACCGCTGGCTAACCTGGTTTAGATGTGCTGTTTTTAAGGTCCCTAAGGGGACACCATTGTTAAGCTGAATCTGATTTTTACCCGCGCTGACATTTGCATGCAAACCTGCTGAAACCAGAATTAAATTCTGATACTCAACATGGTAATAACCAACTAATAAAGGAAACTGTCCATCAAGGTGCGTACGTCTTAATAGTTGATTGACCTGCTTAAGTAAAGATGACATCTGCGGTAAACGTTGCTGTTGGTGTGTCAAATGCTCTTGTAAAATGCCATTAAATAATACACGTAATAATAGTGCTGCTAAAACCCCATTATCACCCGCACGGGTGACATCCAAACAATAAAACGCTAAATCTTTATCGGATAACGCTGCAATATCGAGTACCAACCCTGGTTTTTCTACCATGGTAAGCTGGCGGTAATTTATCCGACAATGGGCAAGGGTTTGTTGCGCTGGAGGCTGTAACTGTTTTAACAATTGTACGGCATCACTAGGATTTTTGCGTAAAGCCTCCCAATCCTGAATAAGCTCTGTTTCCTCAATAGCATGGGAAGTAAATAATGTGGGATACAAGCAGGCCAATACGGTTTCACGTAAACGGTTCAAATCTACGATAGGTTTCAATAGCACATCTTTTACGCCTAAACGTAATACCTGAGCAATATCCGCCATCTTGTCAGTTGCAGAGATCACTAATACGGGGATCTTTATCCCTTTCAGTAATAACTGCTCAACAAACTCAATCCCCCCCATCTTCGGCATAGCCAGATCGCAAAGGATCAAGTCAGGAGAGTGACCTTTTAGCTGATACAAGGCCGCCAGCCCATTTTCGGCCTGATGGATTGTCGCGCCAAGTGAGCCGAGGTATTCCGCCAAGACGGTACGGAATACGACTTCATCCTCGACAACTAAAATACTTTTACCTACTAGTGGTTTTTCCATGCACGGCTTCTCTTGCTCACCTTAAGTTTAATAGTGGCTCAAAATAGTTGTTTGTGCTTGTCAGAAATTGTCATGCAATTCTGTTTTCTTATGCCAATGTGAATGACCACATCTGATCAAGTTGCTCATTGCTCAACTTATTGACATATGGACACATGATTTAACATAAGTAAGGATGTATTATCTCCCCGATTTATTGTTTGGTACCTATGACACTATAGTGAACTTTTATCTTTCATGCTGAACACATACATATGGTTTACATTTAATAACTAAAATATAACGATACGGCTGGAGGGTACATAGCGAAGACTGAAATATGCCAAACCGATCTATTTGATCATGTTCTTATTACATTGATTACTTAATTAGATGCGTACCAACTAGCATTCTACCTTGCAGAAAGCAATTACGCCGAATCAGCAGAAAACATGTGGCAGGAGGAATACTCGTGTTATATCGCTAAGATTGGAGAAAGCATTACTGGATGTAACACTTTCTTTCTAATGGAACGTTTTCCACTGAATTTAAACAGTTTTTATGCAGAAATGTCATGACTTATGGAAACACTCTATTTTTAAAGATTTTTATCTAAATATAATAGTTATTCATTAACCTAATCTACATAGTGGATAGTAGTGAAACCTCTGCATGGTACATACAATCAAGAGGTGGTATAGAGAGATAATGTTTGATTGGCCTGAGTATGCAAGAAAAATAGCCACCGTAAAGGTGGCTATTCAGCATAAATATTCGGAATGTAAGTTAAATAAAAAGGTTAAACGACACCTAGTAATACAATATTTCACACATAGGTAATTGCATATTATGCTTTCATTTCACAGATAACTCGCAATGGCTACTGTATCATTACCTACATGTCGAATTTAGTTCAGAATATTATGAAGACTGACGGATGATTAGAAATAATAATTAACCGTTGATAGTGCCAAATGATACGCTCATTTTTTCAAACATTGCGATAACTTTATTGATGAATTTCATGGGTTGCTCCTGTAAATATAATTATTTTATGTGATGCACATCACATTTACTAACTTACGCCATAATGAAACGACGGTCAAGTTTTTTTGTGACAAATATCACAAAACTTTCACGACGAAATATTCTTACCAGGACGAACAACTTTGAACCTCAATCAGTGATTAGGTAAGATAGGCCCACATTGAGCACCACCATCCTGTATATCGCCCTACTCTATCGTTAAACGATAAGAGCGAGTGGCCTTTGTTGATTCTTCTGGAGAGATTTTGTCAGAACTGTGTCCTTGCGGCAGCCCCCTTAATTATCACGAATGCTGCGGCCCCTACATCCTCGGCACTCAGGTTGCGACAAAACCGGCAATATTAATGCGCTCGCGCTATTGTGCTTATGTAGAAAAAAATGTGGATTATCTGATTGCTACCTGGCATCCGGACTGTCATGCACAGGAGTGGCGAGAAAGTATCATTCAAGACTTTACCAATACGGTGTGGCATGGGCTAACAGTTATTGCTGAGACTCCCGGTCGCCATCCTGATGAAGCTTTTGTGGAGTTTATTGCCCGTTTCACCGATGCAGATAATGCACAGATAACGGCAATGCACGAACGTTCTCGCTTCCTACGTATAAAAGAACACTGGTACTATATTGACGGTATTCGCCCCTCTTTGGGTAGAAACGATACATGTCTTTGCGGTTCGGGGAAGAAATACAAGAAATGCTGTGGCCGTTAATTAAACTATTTCTTTATTGTTACTCCTAAAACATCAGACACTTACACAACATCAAATAATGTTAAGACAGGATTTACCACCTTATGCCACACCAGAATGTACAAAAGAAAGTATTGCGCACTATTTGCCCCGACGCTAAAGGTTTAATCGCAAAGATCACTAATATCTGCTACAAGCACCAATTGAATATCGTACAAAATAATGAGTTTGTTGATCACCTGACTGGTCGCTTCTTTATGCGCACCGAGCTTGAAGGGATTTTTAACGACACAACACTACTGGCAGATCTTGACGATGCATTACCTGAAGGCACTAATCGCGAGTTACACGTTGCTGGGCGCCGCCGCATCATCATTATGGTAACGAAAGAAGCACATTGCCTTGGCGACTTATTAATGAAGAGTGCTTATGGTGGCTTAGATGTAGAAATTGCGGCGGTCATTGGTAATCATGATGCGTTGCAAAATTTAGTCGAGCGTTTTGATATCCCATTCCATCTGGTCAGCCATGAAGGCCTCACCCGTGAGCAGCATGATCAACGGTTGGTCGAGAAAATTGAACAATATCAACCAGATTATGTTGTTCTGGCTAAATATATGCGGGTGCTAACACCGGCCTTTGTGCAACGCTTCCCTTATCAAATTATTAATATTCATCATTCATTTTTACCTGCATTTATCGGTGCTCGGCCATACCACCAAGCGTATGAACGCGGTGTAAAGATTATTGGCGCTACTGCCCATTACGTAAATGATAGCTTGGATGAAGGCCCAATCATCATGCAGGACGTGATCAATGTGGACCATTCTTATACTGCTGAAGATATGATGCGTGCTGGCCGTGATGTAGAAAAGAATGTTCTCAGTAGTGCGCTATACCGTGTTCTTGCTCAACGTGTTTTTGTTTACGGTAACCGCACTGTTATTCTATAAAGTGATGTTTTTTGTCTAGATATCCATCTTCACGGACAAAAAAGCACCGAACGAATTATTTTTTTCATTTCAAGTCTTTACAGGGGCGCTTCATTTGATATGATGCGCCCCGCTTACCAAGACAGTATTGATAAGTAGCAAGACCAGTGGTGGGGTTCCCGAGCGGCCAAAGGGAGCAGACTGTAAATCTGCCGTCATCGACTTCGAAGGTTCGAATCCTTCCCCCACCACCATTAACTTTGAGCTTAAAAGTTAATAATTTTTAAAGGCTACTAATAATAAATACCACGTTATCAGTGGTGGGGTTCCCGAGCGGCCAAAGGGAGCAGACTGTAAATCTGCCGTCATCGACTTCGAAGGTTCGAATCCTTCCCCCACCACCATTTCTTATAAATACGCCCTCCATTTAAATACACTAAGCAGTAAAATAGTTCTCATATCTGGGGAAGGTAAGAATCTTCGATAAGGTTCGCGCCGAGCGTAGAATACAGTGACGAGTCCTTTCCTCACCACTGTTTCAGTTAAATTAACGTTTACTCCAATGTATATATATAATCTATAAGACGATTCAATACGCTAGAGTGTGAGCGTGATTTGTAAAAATATAATTTATTTTCATCTTTAAAGTTCGTTAAATTAACAAAGTCTAACTTTGAATCACCATTAAAATCATCCATTATTGAATCAGTAATGCAAATATAACGTCCTGAATAGATAAAATTCAAACAACAGGCCAAATTATCAACCTGCCTAACACTAACTTTATCATATTGTTTTTTAACAGATTCCTCTAGTGACTTGACAAATTTACTTTTGTATAAAGTTGGATTACATAACCAAACATTACTGTGAAGAATATTTATAATATCTTCACTTTCATTAATTATATCCTTCCTTCCATATATACCAAAACCAATATCTTGTACTTCGTTCAAAAGCATAAATCTTTCACTGGCTATTTTTTCAGATGTTAATATGAGTGAGTTTCCATCATAATCTCCAATTTCATCAATGTTTTCATAATAAAACTTAATTATGTTTGCTTGAATATTGTTTTTTTCTGCAATTTTATAAAGTTGAGTTAAGTTCTCACTTTTACCCCAGTCGTAATAAATATTAATAACATTTGACACATGACCCGTGAGATGCTTTTTAGTTATTTCTTTTTCTTGTTGATACAAATCTTTTAGATCATTGTATAGAACCTCACCATCGCGTGTCAGGCTCATACCAAACTTCTCTCTTTTAAAGAGTTTTTTCCCTATTATGCTTTCAAAGTCTTTTATCGATTTTGCAACAGGAGGTGTTGTTCTGTTCATCACTCTTGCGGCTTTACTTAGCGAACCATTCTCAACTACTGCCATAAAGGCTTCTAACTTTCGAGATAGAAACATAATTCACCAATCCTTTGTGTCAAAAGTTCATCAGAAAAAACCACAAGTCATAAAGACGTCTATGCTTTAGTTGCTTGTTATAGATGTGTTTAATTCATTTATTATCTCAATATGCTAAATTAAATTTATCATGGCTGAGTTATAAATTATAAAAATGACTACTGTATAGACTCTAACAACGTAAATTCTCATGTTTCTAGATCAATGTTGAGTGTTTGTTATGTATTCCCACTGTAGTATCACAAACATTTCTAACAGACATAACATTGTAGATCCATGATTTTTAATAACTAATTTTTAACCTCCCCATTACAAAATCAATTAACGGATTCAGGTATATAAAGGTATGAGACGTAATAAAAATCTATGATTTTCTTTTTAAAATAAGAGAAAATCGTCGTATCTATATCATTGAAGTTGTCAGGAAAGTGATCAATTTTATTCTAAATCTTACGTTTATAAATTAATGACATCCTAAATTTACTCATAAATATCGTAGCGGAGAGTTGAATTACTTTGGACAGTTAAATAACGACCAAAGGTAAATCACCTTTATTAAAATTAGTCATTAAAATAATAATTTAATGATCTTAAAAACTCACTAACTAATTAAATGATGTTTTGAAATAAATTATTAATACTTTTTGTACTCATAGATTGATAAATAAGCATTTATATAATCAGTTCAATAAATAGGAAATACATTAGATCATTTTATACTCAGCCAGAACATTACATTCTTCTTCTTATTCTGCTAATATCCACTCACATTTTTTAGCCAAAAACGGTGCTGACCATGAAGTTCGTTTCTTTTAATATCAATGGCCTACGTGCTCGTCCTCATCAACTAGCCGCAATAATTGAACAGCATCAACCGGATGTTATCGGCCTACAAGAAACTAAAGTACATGATGATATGTTTCCTCTTGAAGACGTCAGCCAGCATGGTTACCACGTTTTTTACCATGGGCAAAAAGGTCATTACGGTGTTGCACTATTGACGAAAGAACAGCCGTTGGCTGTGCGCCGTGGCTTCCCAGGCGATGAAGAAGATGCACAGCGCCGTATTATCATGGCTGACTTAGCCACCCCGCAAGGCACCTTAACGGTAATCAATGGCTATTTTCCTCAGGGAGAAAGTCGTGACCATCCAATAAAATTCCCCGCTAAAGCACGCTTTTATGCTGACCTGCAACGCTATCTTGAGGAGCAACTCTCCCCTGAGGCCCAGGTACTTATCATGGGGGACTTGAATATCAGTCCAACAGACTTAGATATTGGTATTGGTGAAGATAGCCGTAAACGCTGGCTACGCACAGGTAAATGCTCGTTCTTACCAGAAGAACGAGAGTGGCTGGAACGTCTGCAAAACTGGGGATTAGTTGATACTTTCCGCGCGGCTAATCCTGATTGTAATGACCATTTTTCGTGGTTTGATTACCGTTCCCGTGGTTTTGATGAAAACAGAGGCCTTCGTATCGATTTATTGCTGGCCAGTCAACCATTGGCGGCACGTTGTATTGCTACAGGTATTGATTACGCAATCCGTGGGATGGAAAAACCATCAGACCACGCGCCAGTTTGGTCCGAATTCTCACTCTAATGTCTGCGCCCTGTTTAAATACAGGGCCATCTCTCATGCGTATTAAGCACATTATCCGTAATCAGGTAAACACGAAATGATTGATGTCGTCGCCGCCATTATAGAGCGGGATGGGAAGATATTACTGGCCCAGCGGGATGGGCAAAGCGATCAAGCAGGGTTGTGGGAATTTCCTGGGGGCAAAGTGGAGGCGGGAGAAACCCAGCCTAAGGCGCTGATCCGTGAGCTTGCTGAGGAGTTAGGTATCGAGGCCACTGTCGCTGAGTATATCGCAACCAACCAATGGGTAGCAGCCAAGAATAGTATCCGCTTACATGCTTGGCATGTTAACCATTTTAGCGGGGAGCCGGTAAGACATTGCCATGCTGCGTTTATCTGGCTGACGCCGCAGGAGGCTTACCGCTATTCTCTGGCTCCCGCAGATATTCCACTGCTAGACGCGTTTATTGCACAAAGACAATCAACCTATGGAGATCTATCTGGTTAGTCTTTTCCAAATCAGTGGATTGGTGCCAATAACACTAGCATCACGCACACATTGCAAAACTTCACCTTCGACCCGCAATACCGCGCCTTCTGAATAGCTCTGATTTTGATAAACACAACAACGCGTACACGAGTTATTGTTCGTGTTACGGTTTGATGAGTTATTCCATACCTCCGGTGGCAAGGGAACAATCACATCAACATTGCTACGATTCGCTAATGCCGCACCAGAAATAAGTGTGGCAAAGCCAATGCAACTCAATAGCAACCGTGTTTTCATGATTTACTCTCCTTGGCCTTAGAAGATATTTTCTTACGTTTCTTGGGTGCCCCTGAAGGGGCTGCGGGTAACCCACGGAAAACCTGTGGAGAGCGATTTTGTTTCGCCTGACTAATTAAATCCTGCAATGTTATCACCAGTGGTTGCATAAAATCTTGATAGCGGCAGTTTTTTTCACTGATTTGTGTCAACGTTGATTCCCAATGTGCTGTCATATCTGGCCGTGCCGCAATATCCGGTAATGCATGAATCAAAGCGCGCCCCGCAGGGCTGGCATGTATATAACGCCCTTTCTTAAAGAGAAAAGTGCGCTTGAAGAGCAGCTCGATAATGCCTGCTCGAGTGGCTTCCGTACCCAAGCCATCGGTGGCACGCAAAACTTTTTTCAGTTCTTTATCCTGAACAAAACGAGCAATCCCTGTCATCGCAGATAACAAACTGGCGTCGGTGAAAGGCCGGGGTGGCTGAGTTTGTCGTTCAACAACCTCACCGCGTTCACATAATAATTCAGCCCCTTTTGCAACCACAGGCAATGGCGCACCTTCGTTCTCTTCATCACGCTCTTTACTACCCAGTAAGGTCCGCCATCCCGCCTCGGCCAAAAAACGCGCCTTGGCAACAAATTTCCCGCCGGCGATATCCAATTCAATCACACATTTACGGAACTGTGCATCTGGACAGAACTGCATCAGATATTGCTGTGCTACCAACCGGTATACTTTGCCTTCATCCGTCGTCAAATTTACTTTACTGGCGCGTGCTGTTGGGATGATAGCGTGGTGCGCATCGACTTTTTTATCATCCCAGCAGCGGTTGCGCCGATCACTATCCATGACCTCAAGCGGCAAAAGGTCTGACTGATGAATACTAATGGCATTAAGCACCAAATGACGACCGGCAAAATGCTCTTCAGGTAGATATCGGCAATCCGAACGGGGATACGTAATCAATTTGTGCGTTTCATACAATCGTTGGCAAATATCCAATACTTGCTGAGCGCTGAGGCCGAAACGCTTTGCGCCTTCGATTTGTAATGTAGACAAGGAGAATGGCAACGGTGCCGTTTCCGATTCCCGTTTATCATTATAGGATGTCACCAGCGCGGGCTGACCGGTTATACGATTGACAACATGTTCTGCAAGTGGCCGATGCAACAAGCGCCCTTCTTCGTCCTGATAAGATTCGCAGGAGTCACTCGGCTGCCATAGAGCAATAAAACGTTCATCTGCAGGCGTCACTATATGAGCTTTAACTTCAAAAAAATTTTTGGGAATGAAGCTTTCAATTTCTTCGTCACGGCGAACAACCAGCCCTAATACGGGTGTTTGTACCCGTCCGACTGATAAAACACCGTCATAGCCCGCATTACGCCCAAGAATGGTATAGGCGCGAGTCATATTGATGCCATAGAGCCAATCGGCTCTGGCTCGAGCCAACGCAGAAACACACAGCGGGATAAACTCACGGTTATAACGCAAACGCCCCACTGCACGCTCAACCGCCTGTGGGTTTAAATCGTTAATCAAACAACGACGAACATTTTGCCGTTTCTCTGCGGCCAATCCCAAATAATCCAGAACCTCATCAACTAACAGTTGCCCTTCTCTATCTGGGTCACCAGCATGGACCACTTCATCGGCTTGCTGTAGTAGTTGCTTAATCACATTGAGTTGTTTGCTGACTGAAGGACGAGGTTGTAGCTGCCATTTTTCAGGAATGATAGGTAAATCCGCTAATGACCAACGTGCATAACGGCTATCGTAAGCATCCGGCTGGGCTTGTTCGAGTAAATGACCTACACACCAGGTCACCATTTGATCATTACCACAGGCGATGAACCCATCACCTCGACGATGCGGTTTTGGCAAAATATCTGCAATCGCCCGCGCTAAACTGGGTTTTTCGGCAATAAACAGTCGCATCATTCACCGCATAAATACGTCAAAGAAAACATCACGCTACAATCTCAATCAGCGCCCGGCGACTATCCGTAGAGGTTAACTCACCAATTGGGCTGAGAATCATTCCATGCTGAGCGGCAATGGCCTGGACATCGGTTTCAGCATCAGGTAATACCGCCAACAGTAACCCGCCTGAGGTTTGAGGATCACAAAGTAGTTGTCTTTGTAAATCAGACATGTCACCGATCAGGTGGCCATAGCTGTCGAAATTACGCCCAGTCCCCCCCGGAACACAGCCTTCAGCAATATAGTCTTCAACGGCAGGTAAACGTGGGATCGCAGAGTAATGCAGAATGGCCTGGACACCAGAACCCTGGCAAATTTCACTCAAATGGCCCAACAAACCAAACCCCGTGACATCGGTCATGGCGGTAACACCGGGAATATGCGCAAAATCAGCACCAGACTTATTCAACTGACACATGGTTTCTGTTGCCAATCCCTGGTGTTCTGACCGTAATTTACTTTTCTTTTCGGCTGTAGTTAAGATGCCAATGCCCAGTGGCTTGGTCAAAAACAGTTTACACCCTGGCTTTGCTGCACTGTTTTTCTTAACCTGTTCAGTGCTGACAATTCCGGTGACAGCCAAACCAAAAATCGGTTCAGGGGCATCAATAGAGTGGCCTCCAGCCAAAGAAATCCCCGCTTGCTGGCAAACATATCGCCCACCCTCGATCACTTGCTGTGCGATTTCGGGTGCCAGTTTGTCAATGGGCCACCCTAAAATAGCAATAGCCATTATGGGTTTCCCCCCCATAGCATAAACATCGCTGATCGCGTTTGTAGCGGCAATTCGTCCAAAATCAAAAGGATCATCAACGATCGGCATAAAGAAATCAGTGGTGCTGATAATACCAACACCGTTACCAATATCATAAACTGCTGCATCATCACGCGTTTCATTGCCCACCAGCAGCCGGGGATCAAAAAACTTTTGTTGCTCAGTATGCAAAATTTTATCCAAAACTTTTGGTGAAATTTTGCAACCACAGCCCGCCCCGTGGCTGTATTGAGTAAGACGTATCGCTGGCGATGCCATAGAACTCTCCCGTTAGGTCATTCGGTGATAAGCAGTTTATTCAGTAAGTCGTCGATTGATTCAATAAAACAATCCCCAGATTGCCTATGGTAGCGCTTAAGACGTGGCTTGGTAAGTGCAGAGCCCCTGTCGGGCAGATAGGTTGGTCACAAAGCAGGCTAAAACGCAGCTTATTCCCCGTAAAGAACATAAGCTGCATGACATGAGTGGAGACAAAACGCGTAAGACTTAGAAATAGCGGACAAAAGCGCTGTGATCTGGGGGCATGATCTTGGTTGCAGATTTTAATTGCGGTGTCCCGATATACAGAAAGCCCACTATCTCGTCTTGTTCACGACACGCAAACCCCTGACGAACAACTGGATGGTGGGTCCAAGAACCTGTGCGCCAGATACCATTAAACCCCTGCGCCAAAGCAGCCATCTGCATTGCTTGTACCGCACAGCCAGCAGAAATAACCTGTTCCCAATTAGGCACTTTGGCATTCTCTGTCACATGGGCAATCACCGTAATAATCAGCGGAGCACGAAAAGGCGCCTGCTTTGCTTTCTCTAATACCGCCTCATCAGCACCATCTTGCTGAACAGCTTTTTGTAACAATTGACTAAAACGCGCTAACCCTTCGTTTTCAATCAAGACAAAGCGCCATGGCTGCAATGCACCATGGTCCGGTGCCCGCATACCTGCGTGAATAATATGGTCCAATGCCTCACCGGCTGGGGCCGGAGCGGTTAAACGGGACGCCGAGCGGCGGTTAAGTAAGAGTTCCAACGCATCCATTATTATCTCCTGATAACGATTTTCATTTTCAGCACGGTAGCATAAGTTGCCGTTTTGTTGCCAGCGTTGACCTATCAGCTAGGCTTATCGATGATTTAAAGCTGACTTTTTTTCATCAGGTCATTAGGATAACCCTACTTTCCCGGTTTTGTTGGAGATCATATGCGCACTTTGTGGCAAATTATTGCTGGTTTTTTCAAGTGGACCTGGCGTCTACTGAATTTCACCAGAGAGCTTATCCTTAATCTTTTTTTGGCACTGCTTATTTTGATCGGTGTCGGTATTTATTTTCAATTTCAAAGTAAGCCTGTGGAGCCAGTTAAAGGCGCATTGCTGGTAAATCTAAGCGGTGTGATCGTAGACCAGCCTGCTATCAATAATAAGCTACGCCAATGGGGACGTGAGCTATTAGGGGCATCCAGTAACCGTCTACAGGAAAACTCCCTGTTTGATATTGTAGAAACCATTCGATTGGCAAAAGACGATGACAATATTAATGGACTGGTTCTGTCTCTGAGTGACTTAACGGGGGCAGATCAACCCTCGCTGCAATATATCGGTAAGGCTTTACGGGAATTTCGCGACACTGGAAAGAAAATTTATGCCGTCGGCGACAGCTACAATCAAACCCAATACTATTTAGCCAGTTTTGCTAATAAGATTTATCTCTCACCACAAGGGGCTGTTGACCTACACGGTTTTGCCAGCAATAACCTTTATTACAAGTCACTGCTGGAAAATCTTAAAGTCACGACCAATATCTTCCGCGTAGGGACTTATAAATCAGCAGTTGAACCGATGATCCGTAATGATATGTCCGCCGCTGCCCGTGAAGCCGATAGCCGCTGGGTGGGTGGCTTATGGCAAAACTACCTCACCACGGTCTCCGCTAACCGCCAGCTCACCCCAGAACAACTGTTCCCCGGTGCCGCAGGTGTGATCAGTGGCTTACAGGTAGCGGGTGGCTCGCAAGCTAAATACGCACTGGATACCAAACTGGTAGACCAATTAGCAGCCCGACCAGAAGTAGAAAGTGCGCTGGTTGAGGCCTTTGGCTGGAATAAAAAGACTAATGACTTCAACTACATCAGTATTTATGACTATCAGCCAACGCCAGCACCACAACAAGGGGAACAGATAGCGGTTCTCTTCGCTAACGGGGCGATTATTGACGGCCCGCAAACCCCAGGGAACGTGGGTGGAGATACGCTGGCAGCACAAATTCGCCAGGCCCGTTTAGATCCGAAGATTAAAGCGGTTATCTTGCGCGTAAACAGCCCTGGCGGCAGTGTGAGCGCCTCTGAACGGATCCGTGTCGAGCTGGCTGCATTACGTGCTGCCCATAAGCCATTGGTGGTATCAATGGGGGGAATGGCGGCTTCTGGTGGATATTGGATCTCAACACCTGCAAACTATATCGTTGCCAGCCCAAGCACTCTGACCGGTTCCATCGGTATTTTCGGTGTGATTAACACCTTCCAAAATTCACTGGAAAGTATTGGTGTCCATACCGATGGTGTCGCGACATCGCCATTGGCTGATGTTTCACTGACTAAAGCATTGCCGCCTGAGTTCTCTCAGATGATGCAAATCAATATCGAAAATGGGTATAAAACCTTTATTGATTTGGTTGCAACTTCTCGCCACAAAACCCCTGAGCAAGTGGATCAAATTGCACAAGGCCATGTGTGGATTGGTCTGGATGCTAAAAGTAACGGTTTAGTCGATCAACTCGGCGATTTTGATGATGCAGTGAAAAAAGTGGCAGAACTGGCCAAACTGAAGACTTGGCAATTGAATTGGTTTGTTGATGAGCCAAGCTTAAGCGACCTTATTTTGGGTCAAATGAGTGCGTCGGTGCATGCTATGTTGCCAGCTGCTATTCAGACATGGTTACCCGCGCCTTTATCCGCCATGGCGCTTGCAGTTAAAGATCAACCTGGTTTATTCAATACCCTGAATGATCCGCAAAATCGCTATGCTCTGTGCCTAACGTGTGGTGATGTCCGATAATAATCGTCCTAAAATACAGATAAATATTCAGCCCGACACCCATCGGGCTGTTTTTCCTCGCTGAGCTCCTTATAATTCAATCATCCAATTCCAGTATTACTTTTCAGGCCTCCCCCATGCAAAAGAAGTCTATTTACGTCGCTTACACTGGTGGCACCATTGGTATGCAACGTTCAGATAATGGGTACATTCCAGTGTCCGGTCATTTGCAACGCCAATTGGCTTTAATGCCGGAGTTCCATCGTCCGGAGATGCCTGATTTTACTATCCATGAATATGCACCATTAATAGATTCTTCGGATATGACCCCGGAGGATTGGCAACATATTGCTAATGATATTCAGCAAAATTATGACTTATATGATGGCTTCGTTATTTTACATGGTACCGATACCATGGCATTTACTGCTTCCGCCCTCTCCTTCATGTTGGAAAATCTGGCAAAGCCTGTGATTATTACTGGCTCACAAATTCCATTGGCCGAGCTACGCTCTGATGGGCAAACCAATTTATTGAATGCTCTCTATTTGGCAGCCAACCACCCGGTGAATGAAGTCAGCTTATTCTTCAATAACCAACTATTCCGTGGCAACCGCACCACCAAGGCCCATGCCGACGGCTTTGATGCTTTCGCCTCGCCTAATCTTTCAGTATTACTGGAAGCAGGGATCCATATTCGCCGCCAATCATCAGTAGTGTCACCCGCCAGTAATGGTCCACTGATTGTCCATCGCATCACTCCACAGCCGATTGGGGTGGTCACTATCTACCCTGGGATATCCGGCGCGGTAGTGCGGAACTTTCTACTACAACCCGTAAAAGCCTTAATTTTACGCTCCTATGGTGTGGGCAACGCACCGCAGAAAGCAGAGTTGCTGGATGAGCTAAAAAACGCCAGTGACCGTGGCATTGTCGTCGTGAATTTGACGCAATGCATTTCCGGCAGTGTCAATATGGGGGGCTATGCAACGGGTAATGCCTTAGCTCAAGCTGGAGTGATCAGTGGGTTTGACATGACAGTCGAAGCGGCGTTGACAAAACTGCATTATTTGTTGAGCCAATCCTTATCTCCTCACGAGATTCGCCAACTGATGCAGCAAAATTTACGTGGTGAATTAACCGATACTCAATAATTTTTGGGGTTTTAATGAAAACAGCCTTGCTCTTAATCGATTTACAAAACGACTTTTGTCCTGGTGGAGCGTTGGCTGTTAGCGAAGGCAATGAGGTCATCAGCGTAGCTAACCGAATGATTGAAGCCTGTGTCGCCAAAAATATACCAGTGATTGCCAGCCAAGATTGGCACCCAATTGAGCACCGTAGCTTTGCGGTGAACTCCAATGCAGAGCCGGGCACGGTTGGGGAACTAGAGGGATTAGTACAAGTATGGTGGCCGGTACATTGTGTTCAGGAACAACCAGGGGCAGCATTGCACCCACAGTTGAAACAAAGTGCTATTACAGCCATTTTTCGCAAAGGGCAAGATCCTGATATCGACAGTTACAGCACCTTTTTCGACAATGACCGACGAGCTAAAACATCATTGGATAGCTGGCTACAGCACCATGGCATTAACCATCTGTATGTTATGGGGCTGGCCACAGATTACTGTGTGAAGTATAGCGTACTAGATGCACTCGCTTTGGGTTATCAAACAACTGTTATCAGTGATGGGTGCCGCGGGGTAAACTTGCAACCAGAAGATAGCCAGCAGGCTTTCGATGCTATGAGTGATGCAGGTGCCAACTTACTGGCTCTTGAACAATGCCTGGCTGAAGTTGCTTCAGCAGACTGACCCCTTTCTGAGCAAATATTGGAGCCTGCCCCGGCTCCAATATTTTATGTAAAGATACGCAACTCAATTTTGCGTACGTTAGCGATTATTCTGGTTTCAACTTAACCAACGTTGACTGACTGAACTGCTGTTTCAGCTCTTGTTTGGTTTTCATTACTATCTGCCCATCTGTGCCAATACTCATATGTTGAGCATCACGGTTATTACGGGCCTGCCACAGCATAACCATTTGCAGGCTATTTTCCTTCTGCTCAGGTGTCAGCGCCACACCGTCTGGCCACTTCCCCAGTTCAACTGCTTGCACTAAACGCTGGTATATTTCGGGGGTCATTACTGAAATCAGGTCTTCAAGCTCCATCAGAGCATCCTCGGATAAACGAATAATAAGCTGAATCGATTCTTTACATGTGGAATTGAGATGTTTCTCTTCAGCCTGCAGTTTGCTCACCATTTTGGTCATCAACGAAATTCAGTGATGCCGAATTTATGCAATAACGTTCCCCCGTAGGCTGTAGTCCGTCAGGGAATACATGCCCCAGATGGGCATCACAGTTACCACAACGAATCTCGACACGATGCATATTATGAGAGTAATCATCAATATAGCGTATTGAATCAGCGTCAATAGGTTGATAGAAACTTGGCCAACCACAGCCAGAATCAAACTTTGACTCAGAGATAAAGAGCGGCTGGTGACAACACAGACATTGGTACACGCCATCACGCTTATTGTGCAACAGTTTGCCCGTAAAAGGGGCTTCCGTTCCACGCTCCTGGGTGACATACCGCTGAATATCGGACAGTTTCTCAATATTTTCTGTAGGGTTCAGTTCTTTGGCCATTTTTGCGGTTCTCTGGCAGGGAATAAAGTCAACGAAAACAACGTCTAATAATAACAAAAAATTAACAACAAAGCAGTTAAAATTGTCCTAAACTGTATGCCATCGAGGTGGTAACGGCATAAATGTGATAAAAATCGCAAATATTATCAATTATCACTTTAAACTGAATATTGCGCCCCAACATAGCAATGACACTTATCGTATCTGGAAACGTGTAATTAATGTTCGAACTACCGCCCTTGGTTTGATTTGTAGCAATAATTGACACGATTCCGCTTGACGCTCGGCAAGGTTTTTGTAATTTTACAACCAACCTTTTATTCACTAACAAATAGCTGGTGGAATATATGACTATCAAAGTAGGTATCAACGGTTTTGGCCGTATCGGTCGCATTGTTTTCCGTGCTGCTCAGGAACGTTCTGACATCGAAATCGTTGCAATCAACGATCTGTTGGACGCTGATTACATGGCATACATGCTGAAATACGACTCTACCCATGGTCGTTTTGACGGTACTGTAGAAGTAAAAGACGGCCATCTGGTTGTTAACGGTAAAACCATCCGTGTTACCGCAGAGAGAGATCCGGCTAACCTGAAGTGGAACGAAGTTAACGTTGATGTTGTTGCTGAAGCAACAGGCCTGTTCCTGACCGACGAAACTGCACGTAAGCACATCGCTGCTGGCGCTAAGAAAGTTGTTCTGACTGGTCCATCTAAAGATGACACCCCTATGTTCGTTATGGGCGTTAACCATAAAACTTACGCAGGCCAAGAGATCGTTTCTAACGCTTCTTGTACCACTAACTGCCTGGCTCCATTGGCTAAAGTGATCAACGATAAGTTTGGTATCGTTGAAGCGCTGATGACCACTGTGCATGCTACTACCGCAACTCAGAAAACTGTTGATGGCCCGTCTCACAAAGACTGGCGCGGCGGCCGCGGCGCATCCCAGAACATCATCCCTTCTTCTACTGGTGCGGCTAAAGCAGTAGGTAAAGTGATTCCAGAACTGAACGGTAAACTGACGGGTATGGCGTTCCGCGTCCCTACTCCTAACGTTTCTGTTGTTGACCTAACCGCTCGTCTGGAAAAACCAGCTTCTTACAAAGAAATCTGTGCAGCGATCAAAGCAGCTTCAGAAGGCGAGCTGAAAGGCGTTCTGGGTTATACCGAAGATGACGTTGTTTCTACCGATTTCAACGGCGAAAAACTGACTTCAGTATTTGATGCTAAAGCAGGTATCGCGCTGAATGACAACTTTGTGAAACTGGTTTCTTGGTACGATAACGAAACTGGCTACTCAAACAAAGTTCTGGACCTGATCTCTCACATCTCTAAGTAATCGATTGATGTAGATTTCGACCTAAAGCCACCCCCTCGGGTGGCTTTTATTATTTATCGACACGGATAATATTTACTGCCCTATTCCCAACCCAATGGTCTCTCCTTCCCCCTATTTTCTACTCCAGCAAGTCATTCAGATGAGTAACTGAGCCGGGTGAGTGTGTGCGCTAATCCTACTGCGACATCAAGTATGAAGGATAATCTTGCGCCATATCAATGATTCGCCACACCTGCATCGCACGCTTGCTGCAAGATTCAATGCCTGTGATATTATCGAAAGACTGAAGATAAACTGAACCCAGCTCCTTTTCCCATAAGGCCAAACGAATGAACGAGAAAGTATTTGCCCTCCCCGTTGTCGAACAAATCTCTCCTTATATCAGCCAGCGTCAACTGGATGAATTGCCGGTAGTGGTTGTTTCTCATCCGAAGGTACGTGCGGCAATAAGTTTGCAGGGTGCCCATTTACTGGCCTATCAACCCAGTGGTGAACAACCAATTATTTGGCTGAGCAATAACACGCCTTTTAAAGAGGGTATTGCGATTCGTGGAGGGGTTCCAATTTGTTGGCCTTGGTTTGGCCCAACGGCACAACCCGCTCATGGTTTTGCCCGTATCTCACCATGGACGCTCAGTGCTCATGATGAAAATGAAAACGGCGTCATTCTGACTTTTACCCTTGAAGACAGCGACACAACCCGTCAATACTGGCCACATGCCTTCACCTTGATCGCGCGTTTCAAGTTGGGAGATGAATGTGAAGTTGAACTGGAATCACACGGTGATTATCAGGCTGCGGCTGCATTACATACCTACTTCCAGATTGGCGATATAAGTCAAATTAAAGTCAGCGGACTGGGTGAGAAGTATTTAGATAAAGTGCTGAAAGTTGCCGATGTCACTCAACAAGGCGATTTAGTCTTTAACGGCCAAACTGACCGTGTCTATACCCAACCTGAAGCCTATAGTCTGATAAAAGATGCCGCGCTGAAACGAACTATTGAGGTCCATCACCATCACCAAAGTGATGTGGTTGCCTGGAACCCCGGCGCTGAATTGTCCTGCAGCATGGTAGATATGCCAAATGATGGCTATAAAACGATGGTTTGCGTAGAAACCGCACGAGTCAACAAGCCATTGGTGGCTGCGCCTGATGCACCAGCACGTTTGGCGATGACGCTCCGGAGCCGTAAAAACACCTGATACCGACAGTTCGGTAAATATGAAAATGGGGCCTGTGGCCCCATTGGTCTTGTTCAACGCTGATTAGCGGAATGTATAGGTAACGCCTGTCCACAACACGCCAGTGTATGATTTATCCACCATTGGGCTGTTTTTAACTTCATTAGCCAGACGGATATAACGGCCAGTAAAGAAAGCATTCCAATTTGGATTGATATTGTAGTTAGCAGACAGCTCCAAATACGGTGACCAGCTATCGCTTGGGTTATATTCAGCCAAACCACTGCGCGCAGACTCACCACGGCTCACACCATAGTAGTAGCTATTCTGATCTTTGCTGTTCCAGCTCATACCGGCACCCGGCGTTAACGTCCAGCTATCAATGCTAAAGCGGTACAAATACGCTAAGTCACCAACAAAACCATTGCTGTTATCCAATACATCACCAGCAAACATCGCACGCAGAGTCCCCCAATCCTCAATGTGAGAATAAGACATCCCTGCCATCATGGTGCTACGACGTCTATTGAGTTGCTTCATCTGCTGATCGTCACTGTCACCGGGTTTGAAGTGCAGTGGTGAGTAGAAAGCATCAATTGATAAACGATTACTGCTATCGTTCCACAGGTAATAACCTGCTGCCAGTGTCCGGAAGTAAAAATTATCACTCTCATAAGAGACAACAGGTACGGGATAGACACGATCATTTTTGCCACGGTAAGGGTCCGGGCTGACTAATGCAGAAGCCCCCAGAGACCAATTTCCTGCATTGGCGGTTGGCATGCAAACAGCCAATGCAACTGTTAAAGCCGCCAGCGTTTTTATTTGGTTCATTTCTTTACGATCTTTTTTCACGAAGTAAATTCCCTTAGTAACAAAATAATCAGCTAACTTAGTGTAAATCAATTGGTTGTCAGTAGCGAAATCTTTACATATGCAAAATTGATGTGAATGCCCTCTGCTGTACTTACTGCCAATCATGAACTCACTGGCAATCCAAAATTTACGTCTATTTAATTACAATAAAATAACGAGATATTCAAACAGATAAGTCCAATTAATCATATACAACATACTGACAATGAAATAAAAAATAGATTTAATTACTAAATAATGGTTATTTATTGTTCTAAGGGTGGCAAATCTATGGTCAGGGCTAACTTGACCTTTAGAGGAGACGCGACCATAACAATAAGGTAGTAGTTTCAAAATTTTAACCCAATAAAACACTACTACTCTTTTATGTTCCCAACCATTCAAACAGGACGGGCATCGCTATGAACATATTTGATCATTATCGCCAGCGCTATGAAGCGGCCAAGGACGAAGAGTTCACTCTGCAGGAATTTCTCGCTATCTGTCAGCAAGATCGTAGTGCGTATGCCAATGCGGCTGAACGTCTGCTGATGGCTATTGGTGAGCCAGTCATGGTCGATACCGCACTAGAATCCCGCATGTCTCGGCTATTTTCTAATCGAGTTATCGCACGTTATCCTGCGTTTGAAGAGTTCTATGGCATGGAGGAGGCCATAGAACAGATTGTTTCTTATCTCAAACATGCCGCTCAAGGGTTAGAAGAAAAGAAACAAATCCTTTATTTGCTCGGCCCGGTCGGCGGGGGTAAATCATCACTGGCGGAGCGCTTAAAAGCGCTGATGCAACGTGTGCCTATTTATATATTAAGTGCTAATGGCGAACGTAGCCCCGTGAATGACCATCCGTTGTGCTTATTTAACCCGCAGGAAGATGCGGCAATTTTGGCCAAAGAGTACAACATTCCAAACCGTTATCTCGGTACTATCATGTCGCCATGGGCAGCAAAACGGCTACATGGGTTTGGCGGTGACATCACTAAATTCAAAGTGATCAAAGTCTGGCCTTCTATCCTTGAACAGATTGCGATAGCAAAAACTGAACCCGGTGATGAGAATAATCAGGATATTTCCGCATTGGTGGGAAAAGTGGATATCCGTAAGCTGGAGCATCACGCCCAGAACGATCCTGACGCCTATGGTTATTCCGGTGCATTGTGCCGCGCAAACCAAGGGATAATGGAATTCGTTGAGATGTTTAAAGCACCTATTAAAGTGCTGCATCCATTACTGACCGCAACGCAGGAAGGAAACTATAACGGAACGGAGGGAATATCCGCCCTTCCATTTAGTGGAATTATTCTCGCGCACTCAAACGAATCTGAATGGGTGACATTCCGTAATAATAAAAACAATGAGGCCTTCCTTGACCGCGTTTATATCGTCAAAGTGCCTTATTGCCTACGGGTCTCGGAAGAGATCAAGATTTATGACAAATTGCTCCAGAACAGTGAATTAACCCATGCACCTTGTGCTCCGGGGACGTTGGAAACGCTGGCACGGTTCTCGATTCTTTCGCGAATGAAAGAGCCAGCGAACTCCAGCATTTACTCCAAAATGCGGGTGTATGACGGTGAAAGTTTGAAAGATACCGATCCAAAAGCCAAATCTTATCAGGAGTATCGGGATTACGCGGGGGTTGATGAAGGTATGAGCGGCCTATCCACCCGCTTCGCCTTTAAAATTCTGTCGCGGGTATTTAACTTTGACCATGCTGAAGTGGCAGCCAACCCAGTTCATCTGTTTTATGTGTTAGAACAGCAAATTGAGCGTGAACAGTTCCAACAAGATATTGCAGAGAAATACCTTGAGCACCTGAAAGGTTATCTGATCCCGAAATATGCCGAATTTATCGGGAAAGAGATCCAAACCGCCTATCTGGAATCTTACTCTGAATACGGCCAGAACATATTTGACCGTTATGTTATCTATGCTGATTTTTGGATTCAGGATCAAGAGTACCGAGATCCTGATACCGGTCAGTTGTTTGACCGTGAATCACTGAATGCAGAATTGGAGAAAATTGAAAAACCCGCAGGTATCAGTAATCCGAAAGATTTTCGTAATGAAATCGTCAACTTTGTGTTACGCGCCAGAGCAAATAACAATGGCCGTAATCCAAACTGGACCAGTTATGAAAAGTTGCGCACGGTGATCGAGAAAAAAATGTTCTCCAATACCGAAGAGTTACTGCCGGTTATCTCCTTTAATGCCAAAACGTCAACAGATGAACAGAAAAAGCATGATGATTTTGTCGATCGGATGATGGAGAAAGGTTATACCCGTAAGCAAGTTCGTTTGCTGTGTGAATGGTATCTGCGGGTAAGAAAATCTTCATAATTTTTCTATCGAAAGTAGAGTTCAGGCACAGGAAGGCAAAACCATGCACTGAGTCATTGGCGTTACAGCTAACACCGCTGTAACGCCAAGTACAAAGGGACAGTGTGGGGCTGGTGGATGCAAGCTTGGCAAAGTCGTTTGGGGGATATATGGGCTATTTCATTGACAGACGACTTAACGGTAAGAATAAAAGCATGGTGAATCGCCAGCGCTTTTTACGCCGCTATAAGTCGCAAATTAAACAGTCGATTGCCGATGCCATCAACAAACGGTCGGTAACCGATATAGAAAGTGGCGAGTCAGTTTCAATACCTATCGACGACATCAATGAGCCAATGTTTCATCAAGGCAATGGTGGGCTGCGCCATCGGGTGCATCCCGGCAATGACCATTTTATCACCAATGACCGGGTAGACCGCCCTCAAGGCGGTGGAAGTAGTGGTAGCGGTCAAGGCAATGCCGGTAAAGATGGTGAAGGTGAGGATGAGTTTGTCTTTCAGATCTCTAAAGATGAGTACCTGGACTTACTGTTTGAAGATCTCGCCCTGCCTAATCTGAAAAGAAATCAGTACAAACAACTGGCAGAGTTTAAAACGCACCGGGCGGGTTATACCTCTAATGGCGTGCCTGCCAATATCAGTGTGGTACGTTCACTACAAAATTCACTGGCTCGCAGAACCGCGATGACCGCCAGCAAACGGCGCGAGTTACGTGAACTGGAAGCAGCGCTTAATGTGCTGGAGAATTCTGAGCCAGCGCAATTGTTGGAGGAAGAACGCCTACGCAAGGAGATTACCGAGTTAAAGCAAAAAATTGCTCGGGTACCGTTTATTGATACCTTTGATTTACGTTATAAAAATTATGAACGCCGCCCTGAACCCTCCAGCCAAGCTGTCATGTTCTGTTTGATGGATGTCTCGGGATCCATGGACCAAGCCACGAAAGATATGGCTAAACGGTTTTATATTCTGCTCTATCTATTCCTGAGCCGGACATATAAAAATGTCGATGTGGTGTATATCCGCCACCATACGCAAGCCAAAGAAGTGGATGAACAGGAGTTTTTCTACTCGCAAGAAACCGGCGGAACCATTGTCTCCAGCGCACTGAAATTAATGGATGAAGTGGTTCAGGAGCGTTATGACCCGGCGCAGTGGAACATTTATGCCGCTCAGGCTTCTGATGGTGATAACTGGGCAGATGACTCGCCATTGTGCCATGAATTACTGGCCAAAAAGATTCTACCGGTGGTGCGTTACTACAGCTATATCGAGATAACCCGTCGTGCTCATCAGACGTTATGGCGCGAGTATGAAGATCTGGAAGAAAAATTCGACAACTTTGCCATACAACATATTCGTGAACCCGAAGATATTTATCCCGTCTTCCGTGAGTTATTTCATAAACAGACCGTGGATAATTAGCAGTAATATTAGCCGGTTAGTTTTTTCTTATTCAGAAAACATTTTCCGGCTTTTTTATGGGCTAAAATTATCACTTCCCGCTATTCGTGGATCACAAGCTGAATTGATGAAATGGTATAATGGATTACGGCATCCGGGTGTATTAGCGGCATTCTCTGCAGCAATACTGTTTGGTGCCGGTACCCCTCTGGCAAAACAATTACTGAATACCGTTAGCCCATGGTTATTGGCCGGTTTGCTTTACCTTGGCTCCGGTATTGGTCTAACACTCTACCGCCTAATCACACGCCCAGCGGCGGTGAGCCTGCCCCGTAACGAATTACTGTGGTTTATTGGTGCCATCCTCTCTGGGGGCATTATCGCACCCGTACTACTAATGGTCGGCCTCACGGGTATGCCCGCCTCTGGCGCATCACTGCTACTCAATGCTGAAGGGGTATTCACCGCCCTTTTAGCCTGGTTCGCCTTCAAAGAGAATGTTGACCGCCGTATTGCTCTGGGTATGGTGGTTATCATCGCTGGCGCAATAGTACTTAGCTGGCCAAGAGGAGTACTTAGCTGGCCGGGAGAAGCTCAATTTGCCGGATTATGGCCGACACTGGCCATCTTAGGTGCTTGCTTTGCTTGGGGAATTGATAACAATCTGACCCGTAAAGTCTCGCTGAACGATGCAACCTGGATTGCCGCCGTCAAAGGGGGCGTTGCCGGAGTGGTTAATCTGGCGCTGGCCTTCGCCCTCGGAGCAACATTGCCTCCTTTGGGAAACCTCGTTGGCGCATTGTTGGTTGGATTTTTGGCTTATGGTGTCAGTTTGGCGCTATTTGTCATTGGATTACGCCACCTCGGCACTGCCCGCACTGGTGCCTATTTTTCTATTGCACCGTTTTTAGGCGCAGTGTTGGCGGTCGCCTTAGGTGACACCGTCACTATTCCATTGCTCATCGCGGGCATTTTGATGGCGATAGGGATCGGGTTACATCTTACGGAGCAGCATGAACATCAACATATCCATGATGAAATGATACATGAGCATGAACATATTCATGACGAACATCATCAACATCTCCATGACTTTTCGGTAGACGTGGGTACCTCCCACAAGCATCGTCATCAGCACCTGCCGATGACGCACTCTCATTCGCATTTTCCTGATTCACACCATCGGCATAAACATCTTCGCCATAAACATCATCAACACAAGCATCATCAACACAAGCACTAGCGGTATAAACACGAAGTTCTCACCGCTCATCCAATTGGCTGAAGCGCTGAACAAGATAATCCAATACGCTGCGTACCGAGGGTAGCAACCCGCGCCTTGAAGGATAGACCGCATGAATAATCTCATGGCGGACTGACCAATCAGGCAATAGGCGAACTAATGTGCCTACGGCCAGTTGTTCCGTCACCATCATCAGTGGCAATTGCACCCCCCCTACACCGGCCAATGCCGCACTACGTAAGGTATTCATATCTGCTGTCACCAACCGTGGCTGATGATACACCGCCGCATGAGCCTTCTCCGGCCCTTCTAAGTTCCAAATAAACGCTTGCTGAGGTTGCCCTAATCCAAGGCTTGGCCAACCAGTTAGATCAGCCGGAGTATTTACTTCACCCTGTCGCCCTATCAACTCAGGGCTAGCGACCAAACACTGGCAGCGATTACCCAGAACCCGCAGCACTAAATCGCTATTTTGTAATGGCGGTGGCCGAACGCGAATTGCAATATCAATGGCCTCAGCAACGGGATCTACTTGCCGGTTAGTCGCTTCCAGATGGATAGTCACCAAAGGACAACTGGCCATAAAATCCGCCAGCATGGTACTGACAGTTGCCTGCAACAGTGCCACCGGGCAGGTGATTCGCACCACGCCGCGGGGTTGGGCAACATCCACACCGTGGTTTTAAAACGGTTACCATTGTTTATCACGGTGAAGTCGAACACCGCGATTCAACCGGTAACGGCGGTATCATTGGTCCGGGTGATGTGCAATGGATGACTGCAGGTGCAGGTATTCTGCATGAAGAGTTCCACTCAGATACTTTTGCGCAAAAAGGCGGCCCTTTTGAGATGGTACAGCTATGGGTCAATTTACCGGCTAAAGATAAAATGACCGCACCCGGCTATCAGGCCATTCGTAGTGGGGTTATTCCACAGGTTAATTTACCTGACGATGCAGGGAATCTGCGGGTTATTGCAGGTGAATATGCCGGAAACATTGGGCCAGCAAAGACATTTTCACCACTGAATGTCTGGGATATTCGGTTAACTCAAGGAAATAATTGTGAGTTTTCACTGCCAACAGGCTGGAACACTGCACTGATTGTGTTACATGGGACCCTCTTAGTGAATGGTGATGCCGTTGCCCGCGAAGCAGAAATGGTGCTACTGGATCCCACGGGTACTCATCTGAATATTGAGGCCAATAATGACGCCGTGTTGCTGCTGTTAAGCGGTGAACCAATCGACGAGCCTATTGTCGGTTATGGCCCATTTGTGATGAATACTCAGACACAAATAGCTGAAGCTATTGGAGGTTATTGACAAAGTGCCCGCGACGGAGAGAACAGGCAGATCGTAAAGACGCCGTAAATACATCCATGTAGGCTCGAGCCGCGCCATCCCTGGCGCGGACGCTTTACTCCTCTGCCTATCCTCACCGTTCAAGATCACGTCATCGGGGTTTGTCAGCAGTCTGACATAGCTGAAGCTATTGCTGATTTTAATGGCGGCCGCTTTGGGAACATGGATGTTGTATAACGGCACCTATCCGCCATTACCTGGCCACCATTTGGGCAGGTAATGGCGTTCATTGATGAGAGCCTACTACTGCTGGTGTCTATTGTCGGCAGTGATAAGTGTGATAAGTGATAAGTGATAAGTGATAAGTAATATTCCCACGATTGTCGTACCATAAAAATTCAATTAACCCCAGGTGACGTTGTCACTTAAATACGCTTAGCACTTATAGGTTTCCTATTTACGGACAAAGCCCTTATTCTTGTCGCCTTTGTAATTTGGATACGACTTCTTTGTCATGCAAAAATTCCTTTTCCTGCTATTAAGCTTGATATTACTTGGCCCTTTGGGGATTGATCTCTATTTACCGACCATCCCAGCCATTGCTAAAGGGCTAAATAGTAGTGAGTCTCTGATTCAATCAACTATTGCGCTGTTTATTCTAGTTCTGGGGCTCGGGCAACTGATTGCTGGGCCATTGGTTGATAAATATGGCCGTAAGCCAATCGCTATTATCGGTATTGTTCTTTACATGCTGGGTGCCGCGATGGCCGCTCTGGCCGTGGATCCAGTCATGTTCGTCAGCTCCCGCTTGTTACAAGGTGTCTCGGTATGCTGCACAGCCGTGGTGGCCTTCAGTGGCGTCCGTGACCGCCTTAGCGGCAATGAAGCCGCACGTGCTTTTGGCTTCCTTAATGGCACGTTGAATATTGTCCCCGCATTGGCCCCGCTATTAGGTGGTTTACTGGCCGAAGCCTTTGGCTGGCGGGCACCGTTCTGGTTCCTGGCATTATACGGATTACTGGTTTTAGTCTTAATCATTATGTTCTTACCCGAAACCCGCCCGGCGAATACTCAACCAATAAATGGCCTGCCAATAAAAAACTACCTGCGTATTTTGCGTGATGGCCGCTTTTTGGTATTTGCTCTGGTCAATGCAGGGGCCATGGGCATGGCATTAACCTATGTATCATTGGCACCGAATGTATTGATGGTTGATGCAGGCCTCAGCCCGTTACAATTTTCGCTGGCATTTGGGGCTAATGGCTTCTGGATTATGGCAGTCAGTTTTTTTGCTAACCGGATTATTCAAAAAGTGGGCCGCCCTACCTGCCTGATGATCGGTAGCTTATTGATGGCCTTAGGCTGTTTTGGCTTGCTATTTGGTCTGACACAACTGTCCGTTGATGTGCAGCATCACTGGCTGGTTTATATGTTACCGGTTGCCAGCGCCTGTGCCGGTTTAGCCTTTATGATGGGGCCTGCCACCAGTTATGCTCTAGAACCCTATGCGAATGAAGCGGGTGTTGCCTCAGCGTTAGTGGGATTTGTTCAAATGGCTGGGGGCGCTGCATTAGGCCTGTTGGCGATGGCACTGCCGATTGAACCTAAGTTGTCACTGGCTATCGTGATGCTGGCTGGCTGTTTACTGGCGTGGCAAGCGCGCCGAGCCAGTAAACATGTCCGCGGCAAGTTGGAAGAAATACACTAACAACGGCAAATAATCGCGTTACACGATATTAACGGATGGGGTGAATATCGTGTAACGGGGCAATATTCAGTGGCTGAAAACCTGCGCGGTAACGCGCTACCGATAAATCATCAGCCACAATGGCTGGGCGACGACCTTGTATTATATCAGCCAATAATTGACCCGAGCCGCATGCCATCGTCCACCCCAATGTGCCGTGACCCGTATTAAGATAGAGGTTTTTCAGCGGTGTCCGGCCAACGATTGGAGTGCCATCGGGTGTCATTGGTCGCAGACCGGACCAGAATACCGCCTGGCTGATATCACCACCATGGGGATACAGATCACGGACGACCATTTCCAACGTTTCACGCCGGGCAGGTGCCAGTTGCGTGTTAAAACCAACAATTTCAGCCATCCCCCCCACCCGGATACGATCATCAAAGCGCGTAATAGCAATCTTGTAAGTTTCATCCAGAACCGTTGAAAAAGGTGCCGAGGCCGGATCCGTAATTGGGATGGTCAACGAGTAACCCTTCAATGGATAAACCGGGATAGACACCAGCCCGGCCAGTAGCGCGGTAGAATAAGCGCCGAAAGCCACCACATAGGCATCGGCTTTGATAATGTCATCACCACACAGTACACCGGCTATTTGGTCCCCCTCTACCAACAGTTTATCGACCGAGCGATTGAAGATAAATTTCACCCCAGCCTGCTCGGCCATTTTTGCCAACCGCTCAGTAAATAATTTACAGTCGCCCGTTTCATCATTGGGTAAGCGCAAACCGCCAGTAAGTTTATGTGCAACCTTCGCCAAGGCGGGTTCCACCGTGGCTAATTGTTCTGCCGTCAGCAGTGAATAAGGGACACCGGCATCATCCAATACGGCGATATCTTTCGCCGCGTTATCAAACTGCTGTTCGGTACGGAAAAGCTGCAGCGTCCCCCCTTGGCGACCTTCATATTGAATACCTGTCGCTGCGCGTAAGTCTTTCAGACAATCACGGCTGTACTCCGCCAGACGGACCATACGGCTTTTGTTGACCATATAGTGAGACGTATCGCAATTCCTCAGCATTTGCCACATCCAACGTAACTGGAGGCTGCTGCCATCCAAACGGATAGCCAAGGGCGCATGGCGCTGAAACATCCATTTGATCGCTTTCAGAGGAACGCCTGGGGCCGCCCAAGGTGCGGCATACCCCGGTGAGATTTGACCTGCGTTACCGGCACTGGTTTCCTGGGCGGGGCCATCCTGACGATCAATAACCGTGACATCATGCCCCTCTTTCGCCAAATACCAGGCACTGGTGACACCCACCACACCACTTCCTAAAATGACAACGCGCATATCACCCTCACCTAAAACATGTACAAAGCATAATATTCTGTTTACAGAAAATTAACCCAGTGAAAAAAACTAGCCAACATATTAATTATAGATTGTGACCTGTCTCTCAATTAATTTACGCTGTAATTTCTTTTCAGTTCAATGAGTTTGATCAGGCAGCAACAAACGCCCTACTCCAAGCCGTAATTCGGGATGAATACTGAAAAAGGCTATTATTATTACGAACGTCAGCACGAATGAATCGTATATTGCAAAAGTCTTTTTTATTAGTTTTATACTCCATAAAACAAACCATTTAACAGAATAATAAACTACAAATGACCTTAATAAGTTTATTCATTATGCCAGGAAGAAATAATCTATATTGACATAAGGTCTTGCCATGCCTCAGTTTGTTGATATTGAGCTAGGATTAGTAAAGTGACGAGTATTTGAGTTGGGCGATAAAAACGTGAGGATGCGCTAATGACAACTTCAACATCGAAACAGACCACACAAGATAAGCGCCTGACTGACGGCCCTGACTGGACATTTGAGCTACTGCAAGTGTATCTGGACCAAATAGATCGGGTGGCGAAACATTACCGGCTTGATACTTATCCCCATCAGATAGAAGTGATTACCTCAGAACAAATGATGGATGCCTATTCAAGTATTGGCATGCCCATTAACTATACCCATTGGTCTTTCGGTAAAAAATTTATCGAAACTGAACAAAAATATAAGTACGGTCAACAGGGATTAGCCTACGAGATTGTTATTAACTCGAATCCTTGTATCGCCTACTTAATGGAAGAGAACACCATCACGATGCAAGCACTGGTTATGGCCCATGCCTGCTACGGACATAACTCCTTCTTTAAGAATAACTATTTATTCCGCGCGTGGACTGACGCCAGCTCCATCGTGGACTACCTACTCTTTGCCCGCCACTATATTAATGAGTGTGAAGAGCGCTATGGCGTTGAAGAGGTTGAACGGTTGCTCGATTCTTGTCATGCGTTAATGAATTATGGCGTTGATCGCTATAAGCGTCCGCAAAAAATTTCGCTGGTCGAGGAGACCGCACGCCAAAAAAGCCGTGAAGAGTATCTGCAAAGCCAAGTGAATTCCCTGTGGAAAACGTTGCCACGTAAAGATCGGGAAGAAGCCCCTGTTCAGGCACAGCGCTACCCCAACGAACCGCAAGAAAATATCCTCTACTTTATGGAGAAAAATGCACCGTTGTTGGAATCATGGCAACGTGAAATATTGCGAATTGTCCGCAAAGTCAGCCAGTATTTTTATCCACAAAAACAAACGCAAGTGATGAATGAAGGCTGGGCGACATTCTGGCACTACACCATTCTTAACCATTTATACGATGAAGGCCGGGTCACCGACCGCTTTATGATGGAGTTTCTGCACAGCCATACCAACGTCGTGTATCAGCCACCGTATAACAGCCCTTATTACAACGGCATTAACCCTTATGCTCTTGGCTTCGCTATGTTTCAGGATATTAAACGGATCTGTCAGTCCCCGACCGAGGAAGACTATTATTGGTTCCCAGATATTGCCGGGAAAGATTGGTTAGATACCCTACATTTTGCTATGCGTGATTTTAAAGATGAAAGTTTCATCAGCCAGTTCTTATCGCCAAAAATAATGCGCGATTTCCGCCTGTTTACCGTGTTGGACGACGACAAGAATAACTACCTGGAGATTTCGGCTATTCATAATGAAGAAGGTTATCGTACTATCCGCAATCAATTGTCCGCACAGTATAACTTGAGCAACCATGAGCCAAACATTCAGGTATGGAATGTTGATCTACGTGGGGACCGCTCTCTGACACTGCGTTATATCCCGCATGACCGAGCGCCATTAGATAAAAGCCGCCAGCAAGTGATGAAGCATATTCATCGGCTGTGGGGGTTTGATGTTCATATGGAACAATTGAATGATGATGGCAGTATCGATTTGCTCGACAGCATTCCGCAGAAAACCAGTAAGATTTAAGTCATTACCGCATATGACATCGGTAAAAAAGGGGCATTAAACGCCCCTCAGACTGCTGAAAAAGTCAAATGAAGGGGAAACGTGCCGTTGGGGTCGTAGTGGCGTAAGCCACCGGAGTGCCCCGAGGTGCGGTCCCCCCTTCACTCACGAGGCTAAAAATAGCGTTGTCAATAACCTCAGGGGCATTAAACGCCCCTTCGCTTTTCTGCTTTATCGCCTAACGACGCGCTTCGGCCAAATCACTTGGCATGGTGCCCTGCATGCTATGCCAGATAGCCCCGCTCTCTTTGCCGTATGTGCGCAGGCACTCTAGTACCTGATCATAAGATTCTGTATCACATAACGTCGACAGTTTATTGTAAAAAGTCAGTGCCAGCTTGCGCGCTTCTGGATTAGAAAAGTAATAACGCCCTACTCGGGTGTAAAGCCCTTTCAAACCGTTAAGAATCAAACCATAAATCGGATTGCCTGAGGCAAATGCCAAACCACGGAAAATACCATAATCAAGAGCAGTAAAGGCTTCTGCGTTATCATCCACTGTTTTCGCTCGCGCCAAAATTTCTTGCGCTTTTTCTGGATGATGACGGATAGCTGTCCGCACAAAAATAGTGGCAATATTGGTTCGAACAGCCAGTAAGTTATCTATCAATTGTGGAACGCTGTCATGGTCAAGCCGCGCCAGTGTTTCCAAAATATTCAGACCAGATGTCTCCCAAAAATTGTTTACTTTCGTTGGCTTACCGTGCTGAATAGTGAGCCAGCCATCGCGGGCTAGCCGTTGTAGTACTTCGCGCAATGTTGTGCGAGTAACCCCAATCAGCTCAGAAAGTTCACGTTCCGCGGGCAAAATAGATCCTGGAGGAAAGCGATTATTCCAAATACTTTCAATAATATACTCTTCCGCGAAACCGGCAGGACTTTGCGCCTTTATAACCATGTTTTTGACGTTCCGTAGCGATAAATATCAGCAATTTAGTCGGCTCATCATACCAGACGAGTGTAATCCGATATAGCGCCAGAGCCGAACAAATGGTGAAAGCAGTCATAAAGTCGCAAAAATTGCGCAAATGTAATGTTAGTCAGAGAATACGTATTGCTTTTAGCTGGATTACGTAAACTAAAATGTAACTTTTCGTCGTAATAGCATCATAATAATTTATTAAGGGAAAAATCATTCACAATGGACATTACCAACAGACAAGCTGTGCTCAAGAATTTTCTTGGTAACTCCCCGGATTGGTACAAACTAGCAATTATGGGGTTCTTGATCATTAACCCTCTAGTCTTCTTCTTTGTCAGCCCATTTGTCGCGGGCTGGATGCTGGTTATCGAGTTTATCTTTACCTTAGCCATGGCGCTGAAATGTTACCCGTTGCAACCGGGGGGATTACTCGCTATTCAAGCCGTTGCCATCGGCATGACCAGCCCACATCAAGTTGCAGAAGAGATCGCCAATAACCTGGAAGTACTCTTGCTTTTGGTATTTATGGTGGCTGGTATCTACTTTATGAAGCAGCTGTTGCTGTTTGTATTTACGAAGTTGCTGTTGAATATTCGGTCAAAAACCATCCTTTCCTTGGCCTTTTGTCTGGCCTCAGCCTTCCTATCAGCATTTTTGGACGCCTTAACTGTAATCGCGGTAGTTATCAGCGTATCCGTTGGTTTTTATACTATTTATCATAACGTTACCTCGAATCACAGTGACAAAGATATTACTGATGACAGCGGGATAGATAATCAGGACAGCCATGAAACATTAGAGCAATTTCGGGCATTTTTACGTAGCCTAATGATGCATGCTGGTGTGGGTACAGCACTGGGGGGCGTCATGACGATGGTTGGTGAGCCTCAAAACTTGATTATTGCCAAAAGCGCGGGGTGGAATTTTGCTGACTTCTTTATTCGCATGTTGCCCGTCACCTTACCCGTCTTTATTTGCGGGTTATTGGTCTGCTTGTTGGTCGAAAAATTCAAACTATTTGGCTATGGTGCCCAGTTGCCAGAACGTGTGCGTCAGGTTCTGACCGAATACGACCAGCAAGCCAGTGCGAAACGGACCAAGCAAGAGAAGGTGAAGTTAATAGTACAAGCCATTATTGGTGTCTGGTTGGTATTGGCGCTGGCACTACATTTAGCTGAAGTAGGCTTAGTCGGGCTATCTGTTATTATTCTCGCCACCTCATTTTGTGGCATCACAAATGAGCATTCATTGGGCAAAGCCTTTCAGGAAGCCTTGCCTTTTACCGCGCTGCTAACCGTATTTTTTGCCGTGGTCGCGGTTATTATTGAACAAAGCCTCTTTACCCCCATTATTCAGTTTGTGTTACAAGCCTCGCCTTCCGCTCAGCTATCGCTGTTTTATCTGTTTAATGGCTTACTCTCATCGGTGTCAGACAATGTTTTTGTCGGTACCGTGTATATCAATGAAGCCCGTTCTGCATTTGAACATGGTATTGTCTCGTTACAACAATTTGAATTGTTGGCGGTCGCCATCAATACAGGGACCAACCTCCCCTCCGTGGCAACACCGAACGGTCAGGCCGCTTTCTTGTTCCTGCTTACTTCGGCATTAGCACCACTAATTCGCCTTTCCTATGGACGAATGGTATATATGGCTTTGCCTTATACTATCGTGATGACGATTGTTGGCCTGCTGGGTGTTGAGTTTTTATTGGTACCGATGACCGAGTGGCTGGTTCAGGCTGGATGGATCAGTTTGCCACACATCACAAACGGGGTTGCCATCACACACTGATCACTTGCATTATGGTTGGCCAGCCTTGGATATCGTGCGACAACTCAAGGTGACACGAATGGGGCTGGCAAAACCAACCAACATCTCACCCAAAGTAAAATTTGTACTTGTGATAGCCTGTCTTGTGTGGGAAAAAACTGATTTTTACCTAATTTTGCTTTTGGGTAGCTGGCAGCAAAGATGAATTGGTTTACACTGCCGGTACAATTGCTTACTGCATGGAAAATATAAAGATATGTTGCAATTCCTTAACCGCTGTTCCCGAGGACGCGGTGCTTGGCTATTAATGGCCCTGACTGCACTTCTATTAGAGTTAACTGCGCTCTATTTCCAACACATTATGTTGCTACAGCCGTGTGTAATGTGTATTTATGAGCGCGTGGCATTATTCGGTATTCTCGGTGCATCACTATTGGGTGCAATGGCCCCTAGATCACCACTACGCTATTTAGCTATTGCGGTTTGGATCTACAGTGCTTGGAAAGGGGTTCAGCTAGCTTGGGCCCACACTATGCTGCAGTTGAATCCATCCCCATTTAATACCTGCGACTTTTTTGTCAACTTCCCTTCATGGCTACCATTGGATAAATGGTTACCCGCCGTGTTTGCCGCCAGTGGCGATTGCTCGGAAAGACAATGGCAGTTTATGTCATTGGAAATGCCACAATGGTTAGTGGGTATTTTTTCCGCTTATCTGGTTATCGCCGTGCTGGTTCTGATCAGCCAATTTGTTAAACCTAAAAGACGCGATCTGTTCGGTCGATAATTTTTAGACATATCTTTATTTATCAATGGCGCCTATCCGGCGCCATTTTTATATCAGATTCAAACGGTTTGTTAATCCTAATGAACACTTAATTCCATGCAAAACATGGTAGAATTTACTCCCATATCCTGGCGGTAATAAATCATGTCCCTATTAGATGTGTTTAAATCTTTCTCCAGTAAGAGAGTAAATGTCACTTGCCCTGAATGTGCCTTAGTCTCAGAACAAGATAGTGCTAAGGTCCGCAAAAATATCACACTGGTTTGCCCTAGATGCGGCAACTTTTTTCATCCTAAAGATAATTAATTCAATCGGCAGATTGGATTGAAATCAGATCAACAGATTTCCCCCCTGTTGATCTGAGTTTCATTAGTGAATGTTCTCTGGGTAAGACAGAGAGAAAGGTGGATAATCTATGCCTGAGTGTGCGTACAGGTATACTGGTTAGCCTGCACCTCATCAATGACGGCCAAACGTATTGGTAACGCAGAAATATTCAGAGAGGCGATAACTTGCTCCTCGCTGTTTGCTTTCTGAAATATTAATGCTTCCCCTTGGCCTTCTGGATTCACTTTTATAAACTGAAACACTGATTTATCAATGATCAATTGCTGATTCGGGCCATCTAATATGGCTAAAAGGTCATTACCATCTTTCAATTGGCAATCAAGATTAATTAAGGAAGCCTCGGCAGCCTGTACCGGATTTGTGGCGCTACCTAGAGTCGCTGAAATGCCGAAGATAACAGCGGCTAACGTTGAATATTTCATTTTATACAGTTTCTTAGTTAAATTTCGGCATTAGTATGCCATATCTGGCCCGTCAGGTAAAAACCGCCATGGGTGAGGAAATATTCTCACCTTTTTCTCCATGCGTGAACCCTTCACGCCGAAGGCCTCAATGCCCAACTTTCGCCCTACCTCGGCTCCCTTTGCCAATAATCTATACCCGTCATACTTCAAGCTGCATGTGCGTTGGCTATGTTAATAATCATTACTCCTGCGCAGGAATAGTGAATCTATTAAAGAAAATACCCTAGCCAATCACATCCAATAAAAATTTGGGTTGAATGCAACGGGTTACCGAGCCAAGAAAACAGACTCAGTTTAACAAATCACAAAGATTACTATGTGGTTAATAATTAATTCACCTTTGCGGGAATAACCTTTTCTTAAGCAGAGAAGACGATTTAATACAACCACTAAAAGAAAGCATTCAGACTGATGACATATTGCTACAAATTTATTAAATTATTTTTCAGGTTTCACTAAAGATCTTGCCACAACTCTTATAATGCCTTATTTTTCACTACAGAATCCGATAGGGAACTTAAACACGATATAAATCGGTTGCATGTTAAGTCTCGAAAACAAGCCTATTGGCTAAGAGGGCCGCCTCATGGTGCTATGAGTTTGCCAATACCTCTTAAGATATGCGTCTCAATTTCGGTCAAGTGGATGTTTTTTCATTAATTTTACTTACAAGTAAAAAGGTTACAATACATCCTGAAAGTATTTTCTTATTTTTTATCGAGGATGCATCCCACTTATCTATATAAGCAGCTTGTTTAATGAGGAAATAATTTCCATGCATATTATAGAGCAATAATTGACCTTTAGTTAGTTGAAAGTGTTATCCGAATTAATAACTTCTTTATAAGTCATTTTTTACAAATCAGATTTTTATATATTAGCGATTATCAGAAGGCAATTAAGCATGCTGGTATATCTTACGCCGGATTTATAGTCGCTATTTTATTGCATAAGACTGAAAGGAAAGTAAATATTTTCAATTCGTATAAACAAGACGAAATTCTAATTTTTTGTATAAAGAAAAATACGTCATCACTCAAAGGAAACTGAGAAACATGGACCAACAGAACACTCACATTGGCATACTTGCCGGGAACTCCCGTGTTTATCTTGATAATAACGGCGCGGTTGCAATTGAGGCCCAATTAAACGCCTTTGATGCAGCGTTGCGGCTCGCTCGACAATCCCTGGATAGTGGAAATTTGCTACCCAAGTTGTCCGTAGCGTTCGATCATCTCGGTATTTTTCGTCTTCAGTTTCTGACAGAAAACCTTTCTAATGCCCAAAAACGCCGCCCGCGCTTGAGCCATCTCCATCCTTTAATCCAGCAGGTCTTCCTGCCTGTTGCGGAAAAATATCAGATAGATCTCAGTGATATCCGCGCGATCCACGAAGATTCAGCCCGACAGCACCTTGTTCATATCCTCGCGACCCAAGATATTCCTGAAAGGCTCACCCGTAGGATGCTAACCGGAGCGGCCTCACGACCAAACGGTGATACGCATAATGAGACGCCAACACAAAAGCTCACCTGTGCGGCTATCACCAAAGAGTATTTTGAACGGGCAGCGAGCGACCATCAAGATCCGCAAGCGGTTCTGGAAGTATTCTTCGAAGATAGTCCTTGGTCCAGAAGCCTGGCCTATGTTCGCGGGCTCCAGCTCAGCCACCTGCTAGGTGTCCCAGCCGCCATTCGCCTTAATCTGGTCAATGAGGCCGGTGAAGTCAGTCGGGGGGAGAAGATAACCGCTCAATTCACCTCTGACCCAAAAAAGCCGTTGTCATATCGCTTATGATTAAGGAAAAATTATTATGTACAGTCAGAACCCACCGATATATCTCGATAATAACGCGACAACGGCACTAGACCCTGCCGTCCTGCAAGCGATGATGCCATACCTAACCCACGCTTATGGCAATGCCGCCAGTAATAGCCACTCCTTTGGCTGGGAAGCGAGCCAGGCCGTTCAACGGGCCAGAACATTAATCGCGACTGCTATCAATGCAGTCAGTCCCGCCGATATCATATTCACATCTGGCGCGACAGAATCCATCAATCTTGCCATCTTAGGCCTTCAGTATCAGGGAAATTGGGGGCATATCATCACCTCCATGATTGAACACAAGTCAGTTCTGGACTGCTGTGCCAAACTTGCCGACAGTGGGGTTAGTGTGACTTATCTGCAGCCACAGCGTGACGGTATTGTTTCCCTTGATACCCTCTTCCGAGCTATCCGGCCCGATACTCGTCTGGTCTCAATCATGACTGCCAACAACGAGACAGGTACCTTGCAAAAAGTGGCAGAAATTGGCGCACTCTGCCGGGATAAGGGCATTTTATTCCATACCGATGCTACACAGGCGTTCGGGAAAATCGCTTTAGATGTGCAACGCATGAATATCAGTATGGCCACTTTTTCCGCACATAAAGTTTACGGCCCCATGGGGGTCGGGGCACTTTATGTCAATATCGCCGACCCACATATTATGCTGTCACCACTCATCATTGGCGGGGGGCATGAGCGCGGTTTACGCTCAGGCACACTCAATGTACCGGCCATTGTCGGCTTTGGACGCGCCGCCGAACTGGCGATGGAAAACATGTCAGCGGAATCGGCTAGGCTATGTGGTTTACGAAACAGGCTACGACAGCACATTCTCGATACCGTACCTAATGTACAGGTCAACGGTCACCTTACTGAATGCCTGCCCGGAGTGTTAAACGTATCCTTTGAGGGTATCGATGCCGACTCGTTGTTACTCGAACTCCCTGACGTTGCCTTGTCCTCAGGATCAGCCTGTACCTCCGAACAGCAGACGCCATCACACGTATTGCAAGCTATAGGGGTTAGTAATGAACAGATCCGGGGCAGTGTGCGCTTTGGGCTAGGCCGGTTTAACAACGAGAGTGAAATAGGTTACGTCTGCCAACGCCTGGAACATACGGTGAAAACGCTGAGAACAATGGCTCCGCCCTCACCCGGTACAACGACAAACAACACAGGAGCCTGAATCATGCGAAAAACTTCATCACTGTTTCTCCTGTTTGGCACGTTGTTCAGCGCTGGAGGCTATGGTGCCACTTTTCTCATTTCTGCTTGGTTCCACTCGCAGGGGGGCAACGACATTGATGCTGGGGCAACCCTCGGTATGGCTCTGTTCGGGACGCTAACAGGTGTACCTTTGGTCGGCTGGTTTGCTGGAAAGTTAGACGCCTCACGTCTGGCGGCTCTGGCCGCCCTGATCCAGTCCTGTGGCTACTTTCTGCTGGGGAGCCTCAGTGGTGGAAACGGCTATCTACCCCATATAGCGGCACTGCTGATTGGCCTAGGCTGGGGCATGTTCTATATCGGGGGGCCAATGGCACTGTCTGAACGTCTCACCGATACTGAACGAGGCCCCGGCTTTACGCGCTTTAGCGCATTCCAGATGACTGGAATTTGCGGTAGCCCTATCCTGCTGACTATCGCGGTGGCACAAGGAGGTATCCCTATTCAGGCCGCATTTCTGTTGGTGGGCGTGATGGGGGTCTTCGCTTCTATCTTACTGATAATTTTTGGCACCAGGGAGCCACTTCTCCGGCATGAGAATTCACTACGGCCTTGGGTAAAAAAAATCACCGTACTCGCCCAAAGCGGAGTCATCAGACCCATCGTGATGGTCTGTCTAGGGGGAGCTGTTTTTTCTGGAATGATGTCATTTCAGGACTCGCTCACCGACGGTTCATTGGCCAGCGCCAGTACTTTTTTTGCCGTGCATGCCACTACCGCCGTGGTTTCACGCCTGTTACTTGCACGCAAACTATCAAGCTGGCCCCGCCCCCCGCTAGTGACGGTACTCTTGTCCTGCCTAATTGCTGGCCTTGTGTGCCTATTAGGAATACCGACGCATGTGAGTTTCCAGATTGCTGCCGCCATGCTAACTGGCGCTGGCTACGGTCTGTTATATCCCGTGATTCAAACGTGGGCGGTCAATGAATCGGCCCCTGAAAACCGTCACGCCGCTCTGACTTGGTTTGTCGTTGCCTACTTCGTTGGTATTTTTGGTTTTCCGCCCTTTGGAGGCTGGGTCCTGGTGACAGCAGGCAAGGTCTGGTTTATCTGGGTGCTGGCTACCTTGGCCACCTTAGAACTGGTGACAGCGATAGTGAAATGGCCGCAAACCGCTCGCCGCACGATATCATCATAGCAATGAAGGTAAAGATGGCAGCTTAGGCTGTCATCAGCTAAAGCGGTTAAGACATATTGTATTAAAGAAAACGGGTATCCGGCATAGAAAGGCCAATGAAACTAGCCTCACCTATGCCCCATGCAGTTTCCATGCGATATAAAACCGCCAATATCAACTGTTACATCAACTGTTATTTGGCCCAACTTGGCTTGTTTAATATATGGTCTTGCCAATCAACAACTTCGCTCTCACGTACTGCGATATGGCGTACAGAGATCCGTTCACCATGCATCGCCGCTTTAGAGCCCGTTAAGAGCGGATGCCAACTGGGTAAATCATGGCCCTCTCCAATCAGGCGATATGCACACGTTGGTGGCAACCAAGCAAACGTCACCAAATTTTCCCGCGTTAACTTGATACAATCCTCTTCTAATTCAAAGCGGCGTTCATAGTTACTGCATTGGCAAGTTTTAATATTGAGCTGATCACAGGCGACATTGGTGAAATAAATTTCGTCAGTATCTTCATCAATCAGTTTATTCAAACAGCATTGACCACATCCGTCACACAATGATTCCCATTCACTATCTGACATTTCAGCCAATGTCTTTTGTTGCCAAAAATGAGGTTGTGACATATAGGTATCCGGTGTAAATAAATGAGCGGGTCGTTATAGACGCTTTAGCTTACAGATGCAAGTTTTGCCGCCCAACAGTTGGAGCAGACGGCAAGTTTACCTTTATATTATGCGGGTATTTAATGTCTTACCATTGAGCGTGATTTTAAGCATATCACCTGACTGCATCGGCCCTACCCCTTGTGGCGTACCAGTCAGCACGATGTCGCCAGCACGTAAGGTAAAAAAACGGCTCATGTAACTTATTAACGGAATAATAGGTGTAATCATGTCACGGGTATTTCCCTGTTGACGAATTTCATCATTAATCGTTAGCGATAACTCTGCCTGCTGTGCATCACCAAACTCAGCAACAGGAATAAAACCAGAAATGGGGCAAGAGCCATCAAACGCCTTGGATTTTTCCCATGGTTGCCCCGTTTTTTTAAAACCGGCCTGCAATTCACGTAGCGTTAAGTCCAATGCCACACCATAACCGGCAATCGCACGGGCGACTCTATCTTCACTGGCTTGCTTTAGCGGTGTACCGATCAATACGGCTAATTCAATTTCATGATGCACAGAGCCAAAATCTTTTGGAATCGATACCGGTTGGCGGATATCGCATAATGCGGTTTCAGGCTTGATAAACAGTACAGGCTCCACAGAGGCAGTACTCCCCATCTCTTTGATATGTTCGGCATAGTTACTGCCTACGCAAACCACTTTATTTACGGGGAAATCCAGCAAAGCCCCTTGCCAGTCTCTATGTTGATACATACTGCCTCTCTTGAATTTATACCCTGATAGACACACTGAGCAACGGTCTTACAACCGTGGCAAACACAGACTATTGACCGATACTATCTGCCATCATACCAATGCTAATGGCAAAATAGTAAGAGCGATTCCAATGCATGATAGTACGGAAATTGTCATAAACCAGAAAAACTCGCCCCTGTAGATCATCGGGAATGATCACCCAAGCACGCGCATCAGATTCAGCAAAGTGCGCTTTTTGTACAGGCGTGATGCCCAGTTGCTGCCATTGGGCGACTCTCTTAGCTTGCCCATCGTTCAAACCGGCCAACTTCACATCAAAATTTTGCGGTAACGTCACTTCCTGGCCCCATTCCATCTTGGGTTTCCAACCTTGAGTAGACAGATAATTAGCAGTGGAAGCAAATACATCATCAATATTATTCCAAATATCAATTTTTCCATCACCATCACCATCAGCGCCATACGCCAGGAAAGAGCTGGGCATAAACTGACTTTGCCCCATTGCCCCTGCCCAAGATCCTCTCAATTGGGGGTCGTCAACCTTCCCTTGATGGATGATTTCCAACGCAGCCATCAGTTCTTTGGTAAAAAAAGCTTCCCTACGCCCTTCAAAAGCCAATGTAGATAAAGCGGAAATCACATCTTCTTTACCTTGAATTTTACCAAAACCACTTTCCATCCCTCTGCGGTCAATGTAGTGATGCTGGACTTAAACGTGGCTGATACTCGAAAGTTAGCGTTATGCTTTGGTTTCACCTAGGTGCATTTTCAGTAAACTTTCCGGCGGTGGAGGAACTTGCAGGTAAAAACCTTGTTCAACAAGCGCATTTTTCACCTTCTCCACATCAGCAGTCGCCAAGGTCTTGCGTTCATTTAACGCAAGAAGCATCGCAAACTGTGGCTGGCCAAAACTGGCTAATAATTCAGCGGGAACCCGTGAAAAATCATCCTTCTTCTCAATATAAAGGTAGGTTTGATCTCGTTTAGAGCTTCTGTAAATCGCACAAAGCATGTTTGGACTCTTTATTTGATAAATTCAATATTTGATAAGTTCGATGCAAGTCTGCGTAGTGACACCCAAAATGACTCACATTGCAAGGTGGCCCCCCTCCTCCAAGCCAGTTCATGCCAGCGATTTGGGTGAGTGAGTACCACGTATGCCACTGCAATGTCTGGTAAGACAGGTATCATTGGCAACTATAACATGCTTAGTCGGGTCAATAGATGCTTATGGATTGATGATTGCCACCATCTCTCCAATGTCAGAGTAGTTTGAATCACCGATGAATGAATGAGATTTCTCCCAAATAATCACAGTGAGGTATTTAACTAAGCCAATAAGACAACTATCAATATCGCTATTTCGTCATCTTAAGAATGATAACAATCAAATATCATCGCCCCATTTGATAAAAAACACCCCATTACCTAGACAAAGACAACCCTTTGTAAAGTAAAACCAAGTGTTGAAAAAATATGCAATCATAAAACAGCGACTGAGTCGCTAAATATAGGGGCTCAGGACTAGCGAATAACCAAAAGTTATGCTGTAATTTCCTATCAGTTTGGAATAATTGTGACTTTAAGATTTCAATATATTGATACGGATAGATTTCTTTTTATATTCCCTATAACATGCTTAGGAACATCCGAATATTGTACCCCGCATGGTATTCTGGGGATTAAACGTAGCTGAAACTGAGTCAGGATAGATGTCACAATCGCCAATCGAGTTAAAAGGCAGTAGTTTTACCCTATCGGTCGTTCATTTACATGATTCGCGGCCAGAGGTAATCCGTCAGGCATTGCAGGAAAAGGTGGATCAAGCCCCCGCATTCCTGAAAAACGCCCCTGTTGTGATTAACGTTGCAACGTTACCTAACGGTGCTAACTGGAAAGATCTTCAACAGGCTGTCACTTCAGCAGGTCTGCGTATTGTTGGCATTAGTGGTTGTCAGGATGAGCGTCAGAAACGAGCGATTGCACGTGCAGGGTTGCCATTACTGAGTGAAGGTAAAGGCCAAAAACTGGCTCCAGAGCCAGTCATCAGTCCGCCGGAAAACGTTCCCACCCAAACGCGTATCATCAACACCCCTGTCCGCTCTGGCCAACAGATTTATGCCCGTAATTGCGATTTGATTGTTATCAGCAGTGTCAGTGCCGGTGCTGAATTAATTGCCGATGGTAATATCCATATTTATGGAATGATGCGAGGCCGAGCACTAGCAGGAGCATCCGGTGATGCTAAGTGCCAGATTTTTTGTACGCATCTGGGTGCTGAACTTGTCTCTATCGCCGGGCAGTACTGGTTGAGTGATCAGATACCGCTTGAGTATTTTGGTCAAGCTGCACGTCTGTATCTACAGGATAATACATTAACTATACAACCTTTAAATTAAGCCCTTTTGACAAGGAATCCATTTCATGGCACGCATTATTGTTGTTACATCGGGTAAAGGGGGCGTTGGCAAGACCACATCAAGCGCGGCTATCGCTACCGGCTTGGCCCAAAAAGGTAAAAAAACCGTGGTTATCGATTTTGATATCGGCCTGCGGAACCTTGATTTGATTATGGGATGTGAGCGCCGGGTCGTTTATGATTTTGTTAATGTTATTCAAGGTGACGCCACTTTGAATCAGGCGTTAATCAAAGATAAACGTACAGATAATCTGTATATCCTGCCCGCATCTCAGACCCGAGATAAAGACGCCCTGACCAAAGAGGGTGTTGAAAAAGTGTTAAACGATCTTGGTGAAATGAATTTTGAGTTTGTGGTGTGTGACTCTCCAGCGGGTATTGAAAGCGGTGCCTTGATGGCACTGTATTTTGCTGATGAAGCGGTTATTACCACAAACCCAGAGGTCTCCTCTGTTCGTGACTCAGACCGTATTCTTGGCATATTGTCATCAAAATCTCGCCGGGCTGAAAATAGCCAAGAACCGATTAAAGAACATCTGCTGTTGACCCGTTATAACCCTGGGCGCGTTAATCGCGGCGATATGCTTAGCATGGAAGATGTTTTGGATATTTTGAGGATCCCACTGGTCGGTGTGATACCAGAAGACCAATCGGTATTACGCGCCTCTAACCAAGGTGAGCCAGTGATTCTGGACAAAGAGTCAGATGCCGGTAAAGCTTATGAAGATACCGTTGACCGCTTGCTAGGAGAAGAACGCCCCTTCCGCTTCGTAGAAGAAGAGAAGAAGGGCTTCCTGAAACGCCTTTTTGGGGGATAAACCATGGCTTTGTTAGACTTCTTTCTGTCCCGCAAAAAACCGACAGCCAATATAGCCAAGGAACGGCTGCAAATTATCGTCGCTGAACGTCGTCGTGGGGATAGCGAACCCCATTATCTACCTGACTTGAAACGCGATATTTTGGCGGTTATTTGTAAATATATTCAGATCGACCCTGAAATGCTGCATGTGCAGTTTGAGCAGAAAGGGGATGATATTTCGGTTCTTGAACTTAATGTGACATTACCGGAAACGGAAGAAACGCCTAAATGATTTCTTCGCAATAGCTCCCCTGTATTTATTTACAGGGGAGCCATTCTCAATCAACTGTATATATACCCAGCCCATTAAGGTTGGTAGAATATTGACACGAATCCCTAACGAGAAAGTTTTAATCTTTAATTCATCAGAGTGTTCATAAATTAAAACTGAAAAGTGTCAGAGTGGAATTAATACCCCCCCTGAATACCGATTAATATTGTTGCAAGATTTCGATCAATTCAGTAGACAATAAATCGCCACGCCAGCCTGTTAATAATTCAGGTTGAGCATCTGAAAGCTTCAACTTCCAGTGCCAATTGAGTAACTGATTAATTTGGCGACGTGATGCCAGTAATTCACTACTTAATCCGCTACGTTCACTGACCGATTGAATCAATGCTTTAATATCTTTAAATACTTTTTTGTACCCTGGCTGATCAATCAAGTTGGCAATCGGAGGAGGAAGCTGATCTTCGGGGACAGCACTGCCTTCTGCAACCAGTGCCAGCAATGTTCGCCCGTGATAGCGGATCTCTTGCCCACTCAAACCAAGAGAATCCAATTCACCGAGTGATGTTGGTTGATAGCGGGCAACTTGCCACAGGTTCTCTTCCCTAACCACAAAGTTAACCGCCAGGTCCCGCTCCCGCGCCTGACGCAAACGCCACTCGGCTAATTTCTGCAAACATGCCAGTTGGTGACCACGGAGTTGCCAGGCATTGGTAATCTCACGGTAAGCCAATTCAGGATCGAGCGTCTCACTCCGACGACGGCACAGCAATAGACATTCGTCTTTCGCCGCGTCCATACGCCCTGCGGCCTTGGTGGCTTCGACTAATTTAGCCGCCAGAGGTAAAAGATAAAACACATCTGCCGCCGCGTAATCGCACTGTTTCTCACTCAATGGCCGGGCAATCCAGTCAGTACGTGATTCACTTTTATCTAACTCAACACCTTCGAATTCAGCCACCAGCATAGCAAAGCCGCAGGATAGGCTACGTCCAGAAAATGCCGCCAATACCTGAGTGTCAATCATCGGGGTTGGCATCTGTTCAAAAGCGTTTAAAAACACTTCGAGATCTTCACTGCCTGCGTGTAAATATTTCACCACATTCAGATCTTGCAGTAACGCGCGAAAAGGCTGCCATTCCGTGATAGGTAATGGATCAATAAGTGAGAGTTGTTCACCATCATACAGTTGAATCAGACCCAACTGAGGGTAGTAGGTGCGCGTTCTGACAAACTCTGTATCCAACGCGATGTGAGCATGTGTCCGGGCTTGTTCGCAGACCTGCTGCAATGCATTGTTGGTCGTGATCAACTGATAATTCAAAACGTCATTCTCTTGGTCGTTATATCCGTCATCTTTCAAGTGGCAGGCATTTGGCTACCGCCTTCCTGTCTCTTGAAATCTATTGGCTATAGTTCTATAACAAACACAACAACGCCGGTGATAACCGGCGTTGTTGATGATTAAGTGACTCCGCCAAATTAAACTGCGTCTGTACTATTCAGCTTAATTTCTTCGTCACGTAGTTCCCTGCGCAATATTTTGCCAACATTAGACTTTGGCAATTCGTCACGGAACTCTACAATTTTCGGTACTTTATACCCGGTAAGATAGCGACGGCAATGCGTTAGTAATTCTTCAGGGGTCAGTGATGCATCTTTTTTAACAACAAAGACTTTTACGGTCTCGCCGGAAACCTCATTAGGCACGCCAATCACAGCAGACTCCAGTACTTTCGCATGTAACGCTACCACATCTTCAATCTCATTGGGGTAGACGTTAAATCCAGAGACCAGAATCATATCCTTCTTGCGGTCAACGATGCGCAAGAAACCGTCCTCATCCATCGTCGCGATATCGCCTGTCGCCAGCCAGCCATCTTTCAATACTTCATCCGTGGCATCTGGCCGCTGCCAATAGCCTAACATAACTTGTGGCCCACGCACCCATAGTTCACCCGGCTTGCCTGATTCTACGTCATTGCCATCATCATCGCGCAGCCGAACATCCGTCGAAGGTACCGGTAAACCAATACTGCCGCTGTAATGTTTCAGATCATAAGGGTTACCGGTAACTAAAGGCGAACATTCAGTCAAGCCATACCCTTCCAATAGATGCTTACCCGTCAGTTTTTCCCACTTTTCGGCCACGGCTTTCTGCACCGGCATACCGCCGCCCACAGAAAGGCGCAAAGTAGAGAAATCCAAATGGGTAAACTCTTCGTTATTTAATAATGCATTAAATAACGTATTTACCCCTGTTATCGCGGTAAATGGATAATGACTCAGTTCTTTAACCATACCGGAGATATCTCGTGGGTTGGTTATCAATAAACTGCGCCCCCCCAGCTCGATAAATAACAGGCAATTCACCGTCAATGCAAAGATATGGTAGAGAGGCAGAGCCGTGACCACCAGTTCATGACCTGGTTGAAGCAATGGTGCATACGCCGCTTTTGCCTGCTCCAGGTTTGATTGCATGTTGCGGTGTGTCAATATGGCGCCTTTCGCTACACCAGTAGTCCCGCCGGTATATTGTAAGAATGCCATATCAGTATTGATAACATCCGGTTTGACGTATTGCATTCGACGTCCTTTTTGCAATACGGTACGAAATGAAATGGCATCGGGCAGATAGAACTTTGGCACCAGACGTTTAATGTATTTCACCACGAAGTTAACCAACGTCCCTTTTGCTGTTGAGAGTTGATCGCCCATCCGGGTCAAAATCACATGCCTGATCTGGGTTTTAAAAACAACTTTTTCCAGCGTGTGGGCGAAATTGGAAACAATAACGATGGCCACGGCTCCGCTATCACTAAGCTGGTGCTCAAGCTCACGTGGGGTATACAACGGATTAACATTCACGACAACCATGCCTGCCCGCAGAACACCAAATAAAGCGATAGGATATTGCAGCAGATTCGGCATCATCAATGCGACACGGTCACCTTTCTGTAACCCCAGACCTTGCTGTAGGTAGGCAGCAAAAGCACGGCTACGCTCTTCCAGCTTACGGAAAGTCATGACCTCGCCCATATTAATAAATGCGGGTTGGTCTGCATAACGCAACGCCGCGTTCTCAAACATTTCCACCAAAGAAGAATAGCGATCCGGATCAATCTCTGCGGGGACATCTGCCGGATAGCGCTTTAGCCATACTTTTTCCAAGGTAACACTCCTAAAATTATTATTGGTCGCCATGGTAAAATGCAAACTCACCCCAAAACCTTAACAATATTTTAACTCAGCTTACCAGTTTGTTTTTAAACAATTTTGAGGTTGAGATATACATCACTATTTTTTGGCGCTGAGGTCCCCAAAATAAAAAAAATGACCAAAACAACTAATAAAAATAAATAAAATCAAGTTGTTAGATAAAAAATCCAACGTTAATCGATATAACAGATTGATTATACACTCTTTTAAATCTAGCTCCGCGACAAAATACCCGTTTGACTAGCCGCTACCCAACTAGGTGCGTCACTACCCAGTAAGATGTTATTCATATAACGTTCAGTAATGGAGTATTTAATAAACGAATGCGGCATATCTATAAGATATATATGCATATATTAGGTGTAGGGTGGAAAGAGATATAAAAAAGGCGCTGGGCTTAGCGCCTTCTTGTGGCTCTGGATTAGTTAGTCTGTGACAATAGTTTGTATCTCTGCAGGGCCTGGATTGTACCAACCCGGCCATCCTGGCCCCCACATATCCGCAGGGCGGTAACCCCATGGACCAAATGTTGGCGGTATTATCACTTGCTGAGCAAGATGCCAGCGTTTGTAACCAGTCGCCTTGATTACCACGAAATTATAAGGCGTCATGCCTATTTTACCGGCTTCAACCCCGACAATCGGCCCAACAACGGTCACAAGATGACCGCGAAAATCAACAGGCTCGAGAAAACCATCAACATAAGCAATCACTCGCCCTTGCGAAGGTTCGCCTAGAATAGGTCTGGCACCGGAATCCAGCGGTACGCTAGCAATTTCCAAGCGGGTACGATTCGGTTCATTTTTAACGTTGACAACCGTACCGCCAAAGCGCGCTTCCTGACCAATAAATAGCTGTGGCGACGATCTGATCAAATTAAGGTCTTGCAACGGTGTCGCCGTCGTACCCTGAATGGCGGGCGGTATCGTTACACAACCTGAAAGTAGCAAAGCCCCCAAACCTAGCCAACCATACATCCATTTATGATTTCTAAATTTTTTAAACTGAGTCATTGACGTATTCATCGCCATAGCTTTCTACCCCTTATTATTTAGCTGTATTAATATCTTAGACCTTAAACGCAATGTTTTTCGGTTCTAATATAATAAGTTTCGGTTCTAATATAATAATTTCAGGCTCTAGACACCGTAGCATATCGCTCAGTTTTAGCGACCTGGCAGCTTTTTCCAGGTAACTTCATTACGCAGATAGACCGGTTCAGCCTGTTCAACCTTGACCGCGTCCCCTCTGGCCCATGATGACAAAGCCAGTGGGAGCATATCTTCCGCCAGTGGCAGTGACACTTGCCCATCAACCAGCACGATATTGTTACCACTAATCAGATCAGGATAAGTCTGCCAGCCCGTCCCCACAGTGGCCCAGTGACCATTGAGCGCCTCAGCCCGTACTAACGTCTGGGAGGGTGTCATCACGGCTTCGGTCTGATCACCCAGCCAATGCCCTTCAGCGTTACGCTCAAACTCGCCCCAATAAACCTCGCCCATTCGGGCATCTATAGCCGCCAAGGCCCGTGTGGCACCAGTGAGACGAAACGCCCCCTGCGCCATGGTTTGCAACGTAGAAACACCGATCATCGGTAAATCAGCACCCAATGCAAGCCCCTGACCAATGCCGATACCAATACGCACGCCGGTAAAACTGCCGGGACCACGGCCAAAAGCCAAGGCATCCAATTGTTGAAGCGACAAACCTGATGATGCCAGAATCTGCTGTACCATCGGTAAAATACGCTGGGTATGTTCTCGGGGGCAAAGTTCAAACAAAGCCTGAACTTCACCGTTGTTCCAAAGTGCAACAGAACAGGCTTCTGTCGCAGTATCAATCGCTAAAATTCGCGTAGACATGCCAACCTCGGCAGGAAATAAATGTGTATTCACAGGGCGCGCATAGTAGCACACCCCACTCTTCTTTACCCTTAATCGCGCTGCTTTAGGAAGGCGATGGCTTTCGCCAGATCCCGTGTACGGGGGGCTGGAGGCAAGCTATTTAAGAACATCGCGCCATAAGGACGCATGACCAGACGGTTATCGCAAATAACCAATACACCGCGATCATTAATATCACGAATCAAACGCCCCACCCCTTGCTTGAGTGTGATGACCGCATCCGGTAACTGCACATCATTAAACGGGTCACCGCCGCGTAAGCGGCAATCCTCAATACGGGCTTTCAACAACGGATCATCTGGCGAGGTAAACGGAAGCTTATCGATAATCACGCATGACAAGGCATCACCGCGCACATCAACCCCCTCCCAAAAACTACTGGTTGCCACGAGTAACGCATTACCTGCAGCCACAAATTGCGCCAAGAGTTGCCCTTTACTGGTCTCCCCTTGCACCAAAACAGGCAGTGTCATGCTGGCACGAAACTCCTCAGCTAATCCACGCATCATCTGATGAGAGGTACACAGGAAGAAACAGCGCCCTTGGTTTGCATCAATCAGCGGCTTTAGCATCACCGCTAATTTGCGAGCAGCCCCCGGTTCATTCGCAGAGGGCAAATTGCGCGGCACACAGAGCAACGCTTGATTGGCATAATCAAACGGACTGGGTAATAACAAGGTTTTGGCGTGAGTAAGCCCTAAGCGTAACGTGAAATGCGACAGTTGATCGTTAACCGAGAGTGTCGCTGAGGTGAAAATCCAGGTACCCGGTTTTTCCTCAATCAATTCCCGGAAGCGATCGGAAACAGACAGAGGAGTCAGTGCCAACACAAAATGACGTGAATTACACTCATACCAATAGCTGTAACCGGGGGTTGTGACATCTTTTAATCGTTTGAGGCGATTACGATAAACGGTGGCACGTTCAAAGGCGGCATCCAGCATTGCCGAACGACCAAGCGAGAGTTTCATTACGTCGTAGCAAAGCTCCAAGGCATCATCAAGCAACAATAACGCTCGCTGAATCGCAGGTTGCTCCATCACATCACGCAAGTTGCCACGGTAACCAGGATCGCCCAACACTAAACGAAAATCTTGTGTGCTTTGCGTAAGACGGTCTGCACTTTTTTGCAATTGGGCTGAATCACGCACCTCGGTGCGATAGGCAATAATAATATCTTTTGCCAAATCCATCAGTTGCCGGCTGGTGAGCTGTTGACCAAAATACTGGCTGGCAATATCGGGGATTTGATGCGCCTCATCAAAAATCATCACATCAGCGGTCGGAATCAGTTCGGCAAACCCACTCTCTTTCACCACCATATCAGCCAGAAACAGATGGTGGTTTACCACTACTACATCAGCATCCATCGCCCGGCGACGGGCTTTCACCACAAAACAATCTTTGTACAGTGGGCAATCGCTGCCCAAGCAGTTATCATTGGTACTGGTGACCAATGGCCAGACAAAACTGTCTTCCGCGACCTGACCACAAGTACTGATATCACCGTCAACCGTCTCTGCTGACCAACCACGCAACCGAACCAAATCGACCAGTGTCTCACTGGCTAAATCCCCTCCCGCCAATGATTGCTGTTCAAGGCGCTCCAGACAAAGATAGTTTGAACGGCCTTTCAATAAAGCTAACTTACCTTTGTATTTTAGCGCAGTCGCCATCATAGGAAGATCACGGGAATAGAGCTGATCCTGCAATGCCTTGGAGCCGGTGGAGATGATCACTTTGCAATCAGCCCGCAACGCCGGGGCTAAATAGGCAAACGTCTTACCAGTACCGGTACCCGCTTCTACCACCAGTTGCTGTTTGGCATCAATGGCTTCACTGATTGCCGCAGCCATCTGGCGCTGAGACTCACGGGGATTAAAACCTTTAATAGCCTGCGCTAATGCGCCGTCTGTTGCAAAATCGTCTATCACTCTGTCTCTCTGCCGGGCGAAATCAGCGCTGATTATGCCAAGCCAATTGCTCTACGACCACACATTCTCTTTCCTTGCTATGATACCCTCCATACATAACTGACATTGCCCCTCACAAAATGGAGTGAAAATGAGTATTGAGAGAATTAATCCGGAGAAGCGCTGGTCAGATGCTGTGGTATACAACGACACTATCTATTACACCAGCGTACCTGAAAATCTGGATGCCGATATCACCGCACAGACCGCCAATACTCTGGCAGCCATTGATATGATGCTGCACCAATTAGGCTCGGATAAAAGCCGGATTCTGGATGCTACCATTTTCCTGGCCGATAAAGCTGACTTTGCGGGTATGAATGCCGCCTGGGATGCCTGGGTTGTTGATGGTAACGCGCCTGTTCGCTGTACGGTCGAAGCCAAACTGATGAATCCGGACTATAAAGTCGAAATCAAAATCATTGCTGCAATATGATTAGTTCATGAATATAACTAAGTGATAAATTTTACTAAGTGACAAGTGTCACTAAGCCACAAAATAGAGGAGAGTAGCCGCCAGCTACCCTCCGCTTACTGCCTCTGACACCGCTATGACAACTTAATCATTACCATGCCCGCCAGCAGTAAGACCAAACCAATCCAACCTTTGTAGTTCAACCGTTGATTAAACAGAATCCAGCCAGCCGCAACAGTGGCCGCAATACCAAAGCCGCCCCACAAGGCATAAGCTACTGACAATTCAATCCCCTTCACAGCTTGCGCTAGGGCACTGAATGCCCCTAATACTGACAACAGGGACAATATCCCCAGCCATTTTCGGCGAAAGCCATCTGACATTTTCAGCAAGATATTAGCGACGATTTCCAGCATAACGGCCAAGATCAAGAAAGCTATATGGTAGAACTCAAGCTGCTGCATGGTGCTCACCTGACTCAACAGCAACACCCTCATGATGGCCATTAGTCCGTATTTTTAAATCTTGTACTGGAGAGGTTCGATTACCGCGATGACTATTCGGTTGCTTTGGTTTACGCGTACCCGATTTTACCAATAGGATCCCACCAATCAATGTCACTAAACCGGCTATTTTCAGTGGCGATAACGTTTCACCAAACCACATAACACTGAAAACGGTAATAATAAGGATACCGATGCCTTCCCATAACGCATAAGCGACGCCTAACGCCACTTTTTTAATCGCTAACGCGAGCATGATATAAGAGCCTGTTATCATAAAATACATCACGATATGACCCGTCATCTCGCCGCTAACACTGGCATATTTCATTGATAGGGTACCAATAATTTCAGCAACAATTGCCAAACCCAAAAATATCCAATAAATCATTTTTCTTCTCCTAACACGCATAAACGCACGCTAAGGTCTATTTGTTACGGCTATCCTGCTTCAGTGCCTTATTCACATGGAATAAACCTGCGCAGTCCGTAAGAAATAGATACTCACTTGGCGTATAAAACCGCTTTCCGGGAGACTTGCTTTTATCAGGACTCAGATGACCCAATAACATTGATACCAATTATTTATACTGACAAAACATTCTTCGCGGAAAATCACATTAACGAGGATGCCAATAAGCCAAACCATGGCAATAGACCCAATAGAGGCAATAAACCAAGCCGTGGCAATAGGCTAACGTGTTAACGCACCGGGTTTTAGGAGAGAGACGCTATAGCTCGCTGCACCAGTGATGCTCACTGGCCAGAATCGCTGACAGGAAGAGTTGGCATGTAGACGTTTTGAGAGTAATTCCATTAGTTTTCATCATAATATATCTATTTTTTTTGGCTGCACGTGTTTTAGCTACAGACTTATTCGCCAAACCCAGTGTGATGCGCCTAAAATCCTCATAAAGTTGGAATAATTAACTGCCATATTTTTACCACAGTCAATTTTATAAAGCAAACCATCAATTTCATAAATAGTTAAAGAAAAGAGATTAAAAAATAATAAGTTAGTGATTCTAAAAAAACAAAACCCCTGCAATGCAGAGGCTCTATTTTTGGTAAAAATGGGCGGATTCTCCCGTCATGTCAGGGAGTTAGAATGGCTTATGCTGTCGCACCTTCAACTGCTTGTTTCGCTAATTCAGTAATGCGAGCGTAGTCACCGCTCTCCAGCGCGTCAGCAGGGACCAACCATGAGCCACCAATGCACAATACACTCTTCAGTGCTAAATAATCACGGTAGTTATTCGGTGTAATGCCACCAGTTGGGCAGAAACGGACTTGCGAGAATGGGCCGCCAATGGCTTGCAACGCTTTGACACCACCGTTAGCTTCAGCCGGGAAGAATTTAAACTCACGTAAACCATAGCTCATCCCCAGCATCAGTTCTGAAACGGTGCTGATGCCCGGAATCAATGGGATAGATCCTTCAATGGCCGCTTTAAGCAGTTCATCAGTCAAGCCAGGGCTAATGGCAAACTGAGCACCAGCTTCAACCACTTCAGCCAGTTGTTGTGGGTTAAGCACGGTTCCGGCACCAATAATTGCCTCAGGAACTTCTTTGGCAATAGCGCGGATGGCCTCAACAGCACAAGGGGTACGCAACGTCACTTCCAGTACACGAACACCACCTGCCACCAGAGCTTTTGCCAACGGTACAGCTTGCTCGAGCTTATTGATCACAATTACCGGGACAACAGGACCTGCGGTCATAATCTGTTCTGCGCTCGTTTTCCAGCTTTTCATTAATTGTTATCTCCACTTATGCCGATTGGCATTGTACTCACCCGAAGGTGTTAGTTGAAATATGGTACGCCGATCGCCGTTCTCGATGGGACAACGGCGATCCTGCTTGCCATAAAGAATTAATAGGGTGTGAGCTCTTTATTATTACGCAGGCTGCCACCCTGCTATCCCAAGCAGTAGCGCCCCACCATATGAGTCTTTGGTGGAGCGCTCTTATCGTGCGCTCTCCGACTTACTCGAACTCATTCCATGACCTACCATCACGGGTGATCATAGCAACGGATGCTACAGGCCCCCATGTTCCGGACTGGTATGGTTTTGGCGCTTCATTATCTGCCGCCCATGCATTCATAATAGAATCGACCCATTTCCAGGCTTCCTCGACCTCATCACGGCGTACAAACAGCGCCTGAATACCCCGCATAGTCTCCAGTAACAGACGTTCATAGGCATCAGCAATATGCTGCTCGTTGAAGGTTTTGGAGAAACTGAGATCAAGTTTAGTGGTTTGTAAACGGTGTTTATGTTCCAAACCGGGGACTTTATTCAGCACTTCAATTTCGATCCCTTCGTCCGGTTGCAGACGAATTGTCAGTTTGTTTTGTGGCAGTTGTTGATAAGATTCGCGGAAGAGGTTCAGTGCGGGATTCTTAAAGTAAACCACAACTTCAGAGCATTTACTGGGTAGACGTTTACCGGTTCTCAGGTAGAAAGGTACCCCAGCCCAACGCCAGTCATCGATATCCACCCGAATAGACACAAACGTCTCGGTATTGCTATTCTTATTCGCGCCTTCTTCTTCCAGATAACCCGGCACTTTATTGCCCTGTACAAAACCGGCAGTATATTGCCCACGAACTGTGGTTTCGCGCACATTGGTGTGATCAATACGGCGCAGCGAACGCAGTACTTTTACTTTTTCATCACGGATACGGTCAGTACTGAGATCTGCAGGTGGCGACATGGCGATCATCGTCAGGATTTGCAACAGATGGTTTTGGATCATGTCACGCATCTGACCGGCCTGATCAAAATAGCCCCAACGCCCTTCAATTCCAACCTCTTCTGCGACGGTAATTTGCACATGATCGATAGTGCGGTTGTCCCAGTTTGACGCGAACAACGAGTTAGCAAAGCGAAGCGCCAACAGGTTTAATACCGTTTCTTTCCCTAAATAGTGGTCAATACGGTAAACCTGACATTCGTTGAAATACTCGGCTACCTGATCGTTAATCACCCGTGAGGACGCTAAATCGGTTCCCAGTGGTTTTTCCATTACCACCCGGCTAGGCTCTTTGTTTAACCCGGCTTCTCCCAGCCCTTTGCAAATAGCGCCAAATGTACTCGGCGGCATAGCAAAGTAGTTAATCGTGGTGCGATGTTTTTGATCGAGCATTTTGCCTAATTTAGCGAAATGCTTACTGTCATTCACGTCCAGATTGCAGAAGTCAAGGCGCGAGCTGAGTTTTTGCCATAGCTCGTCATCCAGCGGCTCTTTCATAAAGGTATCGAGGGCTTCCTTTACCACAGCGGTGTACGCATCTTTATCCCACTCAGCACGGCCAACACCGATTATCCGAGTATCTGGGTGGATATGACCCGCTTTTTCTAATTGGTAAAGAGAAGGCAGCAGTTTCCGGCGAGCCAAATCACCTTTAGCGCCGAAAATCACCAGGTCACACGCCTGGGCTACCTGGACTGTATTCATTACTGCCATGCTATTCTCCTCGTTGCAGGATATTTGTAATTTTCTTACATTACTAATGTACTCTCTTTGACTATAGCCAGTAAACCCAGATAAAAATGAGTCAAAAAAGGTCAAAAAACATCCATTCGAGCGTGAAGCCGCGCCAAATCAGGCCAAGCGACGTTAAAATGTAATTTTATGACGTTTTTGATAACCATTTACCATTATGAAAATTAGACACAGGTCATATTATGGTGAAAAAGGCTTACTTCTCACCCTATGCCACTGCCAACGGGTACCAGCTCGTAGTATATTTTCATTAAACCGGCATAGATTTCTCCTTTATATGAAATCGGTAAAACCCATGGGTGGCTCTCGTTATATGAATACGCTGGAAAATATCCAAAATAGTATGGACCTTCTGAGCAAATCAGAAAGGAAAGTCGCCGAGGTGATCCTCGCTTCTCCGCAAACGGCCATCCATTCTAGTATCGCTACACTTGCCAAAATGGCGAATGTCAGCGAACCGACAGTCAACCGTTTTTGCCGTCGTCTGGAGACCAAAGGTTTCCCTGATTTTAAACTGCATTTGGCGCAAAGTCTGGCGAACGGTACCCCCTATGTGAACCGTAACGTCGAAGAAGATGATAGTGTAGCTGCGTACACCGGAAAAATTTTTGAATCGACGATGGCCAGCCTGGACCGCGTAAAAAATAATTTGGATATCGCCGCTATTAACCGGGCTGTCGATTTATTGACTCAAGCGAAAAAAATCTCGTTCTTTGGTTTGGGTTCCTCCGCTGCCGTTGCTCACGATGCGATGAATAAATTTTTCCGCTTTAATATCCCGGTAATTTATTTCGATGATATCGTTATGCAACGCATGAGTTGTATGAACTCAAGTGAAGGCGATGTGGTAGTGTTGATCTCCCACACAGGGCGAACTAAAAGCCTGGTGGAACTGGCACAGTTGGCTCGTGAAAATGATGCTGCCGTGATTGCCATAACTTCATGTGATACGCCACTGGCCAACGAGGCAACCTTATCGCTGTTGCTGGATGTACCGGAAGATACCGATGTGTATATGCCAATGGTGTCACGCATCGCCCAGCTCACTTTGATTGATGTGCTGGCAACGGGCTTCACCCTACGGCGTGGAGCAAAATTCAGGGATAATTTGAAGCGGGTCAAAGATGCATTGAAAGAATCTCGTTTTGATAAGGATTCTTTGCCAGTAAACAACAGTGAATAACATCATGAACGGAAGTCACGTTGTTTTGTGTTAGCGCATCTTTTGTCGTAATAAGTTGACGTATTATTGAGAAATAATCATCGTCATGGCCCAGAGATGATCATCAGGCCAGTAATCGAGAGCAAGAGTTTGCTTTGTTACTCATGTTTTTGTACAGCTGGCTTCCCATAATAAATCGGTTTGTGCAATAGGTCGTTTTTACATCCGCAAGCAAATAACATGCTTGACACGATTTTATCGTAACATTTGTAGATTAATGACATTTTACCATCGGATCCATTATCCGCTGTTTTAACAACACCATGCTTCACTAGTCAACGGAGTAAGAGATGTCCAGACGGCTCAGAAGGACCAAGATTGTTACTACACTGGGGCCGGCTACTGACCGCGATAATAATCTGGAAAAGATTATTGCTGCAGGTGCTAACGTAGTCCGCCTGAATTTTTCCCATGGTAGCGCTGAAGATCATGAATTACGGGCCAATAAAGTCCGTGAAATTGCTGCCAGACTGGGGCGTCATGTAGCTATTCTTGGTGATTTGCAAGGTCCTAAAATCCGGGTATCGACGTTTAAAGAAGGTAAAGTTTTCCTTAATATAAACGATAAATTTCTGCTGGATGCCAATATGGCAAAAGGCGAAGGTGATAAAGACAAAGTGGGTATCGATTACAAAGGACTGCCAGCTGATGTGGTTCCCGGTGATATCTTATTGCTCGATGATGGCCGTGTGCAGCTAAAAGTGATTGAAGTTCAGGGTATGAAAGTCTTCACTGAAGTGACCGTCGGTGGCCCGCTCTCTAACAATAAAGGCATCAACAAGTTAGGTGGCGGGTTATCAGCCGAAGCCCTAACCGAAAAAGATAAAGCCGATATTGTTACCGCTGCAAAAATTGGTGTGGACTTCCTGGCTGTCTCTTTCCCGCGTACTGGTGAAGATCTGCATTATGCACGCCGCCTAGCCCGTGATGCTGGCTGCAATGCACAGATCGTCGCAAAGGTTGAGCGTGCTGAAGCGGTCGCCACTGATGAAGCGATGGATGATATCATTCTGGCCTCTGACGTCGTCATGGTCGCTCGTGGTGATTTGGGTGTTGAAATTGGCGACCCAGAACTCGTTGGTATCCAGAAGAAACTGATCCGCCGTGCCCGCCAGCTAAACCGTGCCGTGATCACGGCAACTCAGATGATGGAATCAATGATCACCAACCCGATGCCAACCCGAGCAGAGGTGATGGATGTTGCCAACGCAGTGCTGGATGGTACCGATGCGGTCATGTTGTCAGCAGAAACGGCAGCGGGCCAGTATCCGGCAGAAACCGTAGCGGCAATGGCGCGTGTCTGTCTGGGCGCGGAAAAAATCCCAAGCATCAATGTGTCAAAACACCGTCTGGATGTGCAATTCGATAACGTCGAAGAAGCTATCGCGATGTCGACCATGTATGCGGCAAACCACCTCAAAGGTATCACCGCGATTATCGCCATGACTGAATCAGGCCGTACGGCTTTGATGATGTCGCGCATCAGTTCTGGTTTACCTATTTTCGCCATGTCGCGCCATGATCATACCTTAAATCTAACCGCCATCTACCGTGGCGTGACTCCGGTATATTGTGACCCCCATACTGACGGTATTCTTGCCGCCACAGAAGCAGTAAAACGCTTGCAAGATAAAGGGTTCCTGGTGTCAGGTGATTTGGTTATCGTTACTCAGGGCGATGTGATGGGCACCATTGGTACTACCAATACCAGTCGTATCATCCGCGTCGAATAAGTTATTTTTAAGATAGGCAAAAAAGCAAAGGCCCGCTATCACTCTCCACTAGCGGGCCTTTTACATTTAACCGCTCGCTTTTGAACGGTTATCGCACCCTAAAGATCTTTGCGCACATAAGGCTCGGTTTCCCCCTCTTTCCGGGTTTTTAACAGCTTTAGGATCCATGTATATTGCTCTGGATTCGGCTTAACCAACAACTCCACTTCCTCATTCATCCTACGGGCAATGTATGCGTCATCGGCATCAGCCAAATCATCCATTGGCGGACGGATATAGATATCAAGACGGTGCTCTCTATAATTATAAACTGGGAACATCGGTACAATGGCCGCCCGGCAGACTTTCATTAAACGACCTATTGCCGGTAAGGTCGCCTTATAGGTCGCGAAGAAATCAACAAATTCACTTTGCTCAGGACCATAATCTTCATCGGGTAAGTAGTAACCCCAGAATCCTTGGCGCACAGAACTGATAAAAGGTTTGATGCCACTTTCTCGGGCATGGATCCGCCCACCAAAATGCAAACGCGCACTGTTCCATAAATAATCCACCAATGGATTACGTTGATGATGGAACATACCTGCAACGGGCTTGCCCTGCTCCGCTAACAGCATAGCCGGAATATCAATGGACCAGGCATGGGGGACCAACAAAATAACATTACGCTCTTGTTGTTGCAGCTCATCCAGTATTTCCTGTCCATGCCAGTGGATGCGGGACAACACTTTTTTCGGATCACGAAAACAAAGCTCTGCCATCATCATTAGCGGTTGAGCGGCGGTAGCAAACATCTGATCAATAATGTGTTCGCGTTCAGACTCTGGTAACTCAGGCATGCAATAAAGAAGATTAATACGAGCACGACGACGGGCACTTTTAGCAAACTTTCCAGTAAAACGCCCTATGCCGGCTAATAAAGGATCACGGTATTTGGGGGGAATATAAGCGAGTGCAGCCATCGCTCCGGCACCTAACCAAACCCCCCAGAAACGCGGATGGAGGAAGGCTTTCTGAAATACCGGAATAAAACCAGCTGCGTCATTTTTCTCTTTGTGCATGGGGAAACTCTTAGAATTGGCAGTGGGCTAATCATCATTACAGAAGACACGTTATACAGACACTCTTTTTGGCAACCTTCATCTTTCCAGGCGACAACGTTTAGTTCAGTGTTTGCAGATAACCGCTTCGCAATTAAAGCCCAATAGCAAAAAACTGATATCAGCCATCTACGATGGGCTGACAGACTGAAACTAAACTGCCAGTGTTCAACTCACTGGCAGTTTAGGGATAAACACACCGACAGGCTAACCTGACGGTATCACCGCTAATCCAGTTGTAACTGCGGAATAACTTGCTTAACAATAGCCAGATACTCGCTGCGATCTTTACCACTCAACCCTTCTGAACGTGGCAATTTAGCTGTCAGTGGATTAACCGCTTGCTGGTTCATCCAAAATTCATAATGCAGATGTGGCCCAGTCGAACGGCCGGTATTACCCGACAACGCGATACGGTCACCACGTTTCACTTTCTGTCCGGGCTTAACCAGCAATTTTTTCAAATGCATGTAATGCGTGGTGTATTGACGACCATGGCGGATAACCACATAGTTACCGGCAGCACCACTGAATTTTGAAATTAAGACTTCGCCATCACCCACGGCTAATACCGGTGTCCCGACAGGCATCGCGAAATCCACGCCTTTATGCGGCGCAATACGCCCAGTCACCGGATTTAACCGACGAGGGTTAAAATTGGATGAGACACGGAATTGTTTCAGCGTAGGGAAACGTAGGAAACCACGTGCGAGGCCAGAGCCCTGCCGATCATAGAATTTGCCATCTTCAGCCCGGATAGCATAATAATCTTTACCTCCAGACCGCATGCGTACCCCAACGAGTTGGCTTTGCTCACTACGGCCATCCAGCATTTCTCGTGACATTAATACCGCGAACTGATCGCCTTTACGCAGCTTACTAAAATCTAATTGCCACTGTAGTGCCTTGGTTACTGCTCTAATTTCAGAGCCTGTTAGCCCTGCTTTTTTCGCACTGGCGACAAAACTACCATCAAGGCGGCCCGTCAGAACACTGTTCTTCCACTCGCCCTTCTGCAGCTCTTTAGTCTCTTTGAAATTGTTACCAACACGATTATACGTCCGGGTTTCACGACGCGACACTTCCCAAGTCAGGCTTTGTAAATCACCGGTGTCATTCACTGTCCAGGAGATTTGCTGCCCGATCTTCAGATTACGTAAGTCACGATTTTGGTTCGCCAATAAGGAAACATCAGAGATATCAATCCCATACTGGGTAAGAATGCTACTCAACGTATCACCCGTTGACACAACATACTCATGGACGCCAGTATCATTGGCATCTTTGGCGTCTAATTCATCTTGTGGGATTGTATCGTCAGGCGTTGGCTGATCGATAGGTTCACTGGCTTCTGGCAATAAAATGCGGGATTGACTGGTATCTAACACCACACTCTTGGCAACGGGTTCATGCTCTGGGTGATAGATAAAAGGCCGCCAAACAGCGACGGCCAGTGTCATTACAGTCAACGACCCCAACATGATGCGATGGGGTCGAGGAAGATTGTTATACGCTAAAGTGATAGTTCTGACTATCTGCTGCACTTATGAGTATCCTTTTAATCTTACTTCAGGCAGCTCACGTATTGGTTCGACAACTGAGACAAAAAGTTCACATAGCTGTCCTTGTCCAATACTATACCGCTCCCCAAAGGATCCAGTGTGCCAGAACGCACGTTAGTTCCTTTGGCAACAGCATTAATGACCGCTGGCCTGAATTGTGGTTCAGCAAAAACGCATACCGCCTTATGCTCAACCAACTGTGTTCGAATTTGATGTAAACGCTGCGCACCAGGTTGTATTTCAGGATTGACTGTAAAATGCCCTAATGGGCTCAAGCCAAAGTGATTTTCAAAGTAGCCAAAGGCGTCATGAAAAACAAAATATCCCTTACCTTGGGCAGGCTTAAGCATAGTAACAATATTTTTTTCATTTTGCGCTAGTTGATCCTCGAATCGACGCAGGTTCGCATCTAGTTTGTCCTTATTTTGTGGCGTAAGTTCCAATAATCTGTCGTGTATAGCGATTGCCGCCTGTTTAGCAATGGCCGGTGACAACCAAATATGCATATTATATTCACCATGATGGTGGCCATCAGTCGGATTATCTTTAGTATGATCATGATGATGACCACTTTCGCCTTCATCAGCCTCATCGTGTTCATCACCCTTCATCAATAATGGTGTAACAGAGGGTAACTGTGATAAAGCGATCTGTTTATTTTCAGCTAGTTGCGTTAATGGTTTCGATAGAAATGCTTCCATTTCCGGCCCGACCCAAATAACCAATTCGGCGCTACGTAACCGCTGGACATCCGATGGACGAAGCGCATAATCGTGGGGAGATGCACCATCAGGTAATAAAACCTCGGTTGGCAGCACTCCATCCGCAATAGCGGCGGCAATAAAACCTAGCGGGCGTATTGATGTAACAACGGCCGCGGAAGCCAGATTAAAGGGATTTGCCAGTAAAAGTGCGCTGGCTAGCATTGCCTGTTTTAGCCATTTATTTTTATGTAACATAATACGAATTCTCGACGTTTTGATGGATAAAGCGTAATATTATAACATTCACTCAATTCTGCAAATATAATCATGATGCCCATATTGGTAACGCTTAATAAAATATCCGTCACTTTTGGCTCTCGCCGGGTACTGAACGATATTTCCCTTTCTTTGCGCTCCGGGAAAATCCTTACGCTACTTGGGCCAAATGGCGCAGGAAAATCCACACTGGTACGGGTGGTCCTTGGCCTCATTCCCCCAAGTAGTGGTTCTCTGGTTCGTGAGCCAGGCTTACGCATCGGTTATGTTCCGCAAAAATTGCATTTAGATGCCACATTACCCCTAACTGTCAGCCGCTTTATGCGGCTAAAGCCGGGGGTGAAAAAAGCCGATATTCTACCCGCACTTACACGGGTGCATGCCGCTCATTTGCTGGATCAACCGATGCAAAAGCTTTCGGGAGGGGAGAATCAGCGTGTGCTGCTGGCCAGAGCATTACTGAACCGGCCACAGTTATTGGTATTGGATGAACCTACGCAAGGGGTCGATGTCAATGGCCAGTTAGCGCTATATGATTTAATCGAACAACTACGAAAAGAGTTAGGTTGTGCCGTGTTAATGGTTTCCCATGATTTGCATTTGGTGATGGCCAAAACTGATGAAGTATTGTGCCTTAATCAACATATCTGTTGTTCCGGCGCTCCAGAAGTGATTTCAACCCACCCTGAGTTTATTGCCATGTTTGGTAATCGTGGCGCTGAACAGTTAGCCGTCTATCGTCATAATCATAATCATCGTCACGACTTGCATGGGAAAATCATTTTGAGAAACAGCGGGAGCCGTGGTGCATGATTGAATTACTGTTACCCGGTTGGTTGGCTGGCGTATTACTGGCAACAGCCGCTGGCCCATTGGGGTCTTTTGTCGTTTGGCGTCGCATGTCCTATTTTGGTGATACATTAGCCCATGCATCATTGCTCGGTGTTGCATTTGGTTTGCTGCTGAATATTAATCCGTTTTATGCTGTCATCGCGATGACAATGGTATTGGCTTTGATTCTGGTTTGGCTTGAGCGTCGCCCACAGCTGGCGGTTGATACCCTACTGGGTATTATGGCTCACAGCGCATTATCTCTGGGCCTGGTGGTGGTAAGTTTGATGTCAAATGTGCGGGTTGATTTGATGGCCTACTTGTTTGGCGACCTGCTTTCAGTGACGCTGAGTGATATCTGGCTTATTGTAGCCGGTGTGGTGGTGGTATTAGCGGTTTTGTTCTGGCAATGGCGGGCGCTGCTTTCTATGACCATCAGCCCAGAACTCGCTCATGTTGATGGCGTTAACTTAGAGCGGGTACGGATGTTACTGATGCTGGTTACCGCACTGACGATAGGGTTATCAATGAAGTTCGTAGGTGCATTAATTATCACCTCACTGTTGATCATCCCGGCTGCAGCAGCCCGTCGCTTTGCCCGTACACCTGAGCAAATGGCCGGAATTGCCGTAGGGATTGGTATCCTTGCTGTTACCGGGGGGCTAACATTCTCCGCCTTCTACGACACGCCAGCGGGGCCTTCCGTTGTGCTCTGTGCTGCCGCCATGTTTGTACTAAGCCTGTCGCAAAAAGCACGAGGATAATCACTCCACTCTATGGGGTTTATGCGCCTAAACCCCATAGAGCAAAATGTATTATTCTTCCCGAGTAATACCAAAATGTTTATACGCGTGATTTGTGGCAATTCGCCCACGAGGAGTACGCTGAATAAAGCCTTGTTGAATCAGATACGGTTCCAGAACATCTTCTATGGTTTCCCGTTCTTCACCAATCGCTGCCGCCAGATTATCCAGCCCTACCGGCCCGCCCATAAATTTATCGATAACAGCTAACAATAATTTACGGTCCATAAAGTCGAACCCTTCAGCATCGACATTAAGCATATCCAGCGCTTTCATTGCGACCTCACCGTTAATGGCACCGTCGGCTCTGACTTCGGCAAAATCACGTACACGGCGCAATAGACGGTTGGTAATACGCGGAGTCCCTCTTGAGCGACGTGCCAACTGGTGTGCCCCTTCCTGCGTGAGCTCCAACCCCAAACACTTAGCACTACGCGAGACAATATGCTCCAAATCTGCCACCTGATAAAACTCCAGCCGCTGCACGATACCAAACCGATCACGCAAAGGTGATGTCAGTGAACCCGCTCGGGTAGTCGCACCAATCAGGGTAAACGGCGGTAAATCAAGTTTGATTGAGCGAGCAGCAGGACCTTCGCCAATCATGATGTCCAGTTGATAATCCTCCATTGCCGGGTAGAGAATCTCTTCTACTACTGGTGACAAACGGTGGATCTCATCAATAAATAGCACATCATGCGGCTCCAGATTGGTCAACATGGCGGCCAAATCACCGGCCTTTTCCAGTACCGGACCGGAGGTCGTACGCAGATTGACTCCCATCTCGTTGGCAATAATGTTCGCCAACGTGGTTTTACCCAAACCCGGAGGGCCAAATATCAGCACGTGATCGAGTGCATCACCGCGTTGTTTTGCTGCCTGAATGAAGATTTCCATCTGTTCACGAACATGAGGTTGCCCAACATATTCAGTCAGTAGCTTAGGGCGGATCGCTCGGTCAATGCTCTCTTCATCATTGATAACTGCGGCCGATATTAGACGGTCTGCTTCAATCATCCCTTACCCCTTCATACCCTTTGAATTTGAAGCCGCAGAGGCTAACTACGCCCCTCACCCGAATCACTAATTGGTTTAAATTCATCGGGATTTGTTTACCTGCTCTACAGAGTCAATAACTTTGGGTATATAACACAATTAACTCTATTAATAGGCAGCGCTATAACGCCGCGCGGAGAGCATCACGGATCAGTGTTTCACAATCGGCACCCGGCTTGGCAATTTTACTCACTAAACGGCTGGCCTCTTGTGGTTTATAACCCAGCGCGACCAGTGCAGAGGCGGCTTCCGCTTCGATATCAGCATCCGAGGTTTGTAACGAAGCCGCTGGTAACGAGATATCACCGGTATTATTAAACAGATCGCCGTTAAGGCCTTTAAAGCGATCTTTCATTTCGACCACTAACCGCTCGGCGGTCTTTTTACCGACACCGGGCAATTTTACTAACGTCGTAATGTCTTCACGTTCGACTGCGCCAACAAATTGCTGTGCAGACATCCCGGAGAGAATGGCTAAAGCCAGTTTTGGCCCGACGCCGTTAACTTTGATCAATTCACGGAACAGCGCCCGCTCTTGCTTATCATTAAAACCATAAAGTAACTGTGCATCTTCGCGTACCACAAACTGGGTGAAGATAATGGCTTCCTGCCCCAGCTCGGGTAACTCATAAAAACAGGTCATCGGCAATTGGACTTCATAGCCAACACCATTTGTTTCCAGCAGCACCAGTGGTGGCTGTTTTTCCAGAATAATACCTCTGAGACGGCCTATCACGTTGATTCTCTCCTTGCCCACAATCCCCTTCGGAGTTGGCGCTAAAGCGTGGTTAGCTGCATTCATTCACCCGAATCACTTACTGGTCGTTGACCTTAAAATATACTGGTCATTTGACCTTAACATAAAGAGATTCATCGGGATTTGTTTGCTGCCTACCGACCCGCAACGCCAATTATTTTGGGGATAAACATTAAGTTCAGCATTGTGTTTATCACTCAAACAGCGCTGTTTATAGCATAAAAAAGGCTGGATGGATATCCAGCCTGTAATAACAGTTAACCTGTTCGCATAAACCTGATCGGTCAGCGTATCCTGCCACGTGATAATGTCATTTGAGCATTACCCAAACGCAACGTATTTTGGCTCAAATGACAATGTGTAATGGCGATAGCTAATGCATCCGCAGCATCCGCTTGTGGGTTCGCTGGTAATTTAAGCAGGGAGCGTACCATGTGCTGGACCTGGCTTTTTTCTGCCGCCCCTGTTCCTACAACCGTTTGTTTTACCTGACGTGCGGCATATTCAGAAACAGTTAAATTGAGATTTACTGCCGCTACAATGGCCGCGCCACGCGCTTGCCCCAGTTTTAATGCCGAGTCCGGATTTTTTGCCATAAAGACTTGTTCGATAGCAAAAAAATCTGGCTGAAACTGCGTAATGATTTCGGTCACACCTGCGTAAATCAACTTCAAGCGAGTAGGCATATCGTCAACCACAGTGCGGATACAACCACTGCCCAGATACGTAAGTTGACGACCTTGCTGGCGGATAACACCATAGCCGGTAACACGAGAACCGGGGTCGATACCTAATACGATCGCCATACTCGTTTATTTACCTTATTCGCTACCTGATTGAGCAGCGATATTGATGATAAAAAGCACCGCACCCGATATTCTCACTATACTTCAAGTTACATGTGCGTTGGCTACGTTCGTTACTCGGCCCGTCCATGGAGGCCGCTGCAAGCAGCGGTCCTGTAACTCGAATTATTTAGAGTATAAACAAGTGTGGTGCCTATATTCTGCAAATTGCGATGCGATGGCGCTTACAGGGTTGCTGCCACTTCATCAGAGATTTCACCATTATGGTAAACCTCTTGCACGTCATCAGAATCTTCCAGCATATCAATCAACCGCAGCAGTTTGGGGGCAGTTTCAGCATCCAATTCCGCTTTGGTTGATGGGATTAATGACACTTCTGCACCTTCAGCAACCAAACCGGTAGCATCCAACGCATCTTTCACCGTGCCCAGAGATTCCCATGCAGTAAACACATCGATCGCACCATCATCGTAAACCACGATATCATCCGCACCCGCTTCTAACGCTGCATCCATCACCGTATCTTCTTCCAAACCCGGCGCATAAGAAATAACGCCTTTTTTGGTAAACAGATAAGAAACAGAACCATCTGTGCCCAGATTCCCCCCTGTTTTGGTGAATGCATGGCGAACTTCAGATACAGTACGGTTACGATTGTCACTCAGGCATTCAACCATTACGGCTGTGCCACCTGGGCCATAACCTTCGTAGATGATGGTTTCCATGTTGTTATCTTCATCACCACCAACACCACGAGCAATGGCCCGGTTTAGGGTGTCGCGTGTCATATTGTTTGACAACGCTTTATCGATAGCCGCACGGAGACGCGGGTTAGCACCGGGATCACCACCACCCAAACGGGCTGCTGTGACTAGCTCACGAATGATTTTAGTGAAAATCTTACCGCGTTTGGCATCCTGTGCCGCTTTGCGGTGTTTTGTGTTGGCCCATTTACTATGACCTGCCATAAGAATCTCCAAAATAGCCTAATGATACCCTCACATCTGACGTTACAGCGTTGGGTCTAGACGGAATAAAGAACATACTCTTCAATCGCTTGTTGATTACTCCAGGACTTGGTCAATACAGCAGCATCTGCCGCATCCAACCACTGGTAGGCGAGATGCTCAGTAATCACGATATCCCGCTCCTCCGGCAACGCCAAACAGAACCAATGTTCTTTGTTACGCGTAATTCCCGGAGCATAGCGACGGCGCAAATGCGCAAAGAGTTCAAACTCCACACAGCGCTGACAGTCGAGCAACACCAGATTTTCACCCAGAATGTCAATGCCGACCTCTTCCTTTACTTCGCGCTGTGCGGTTTGCAACGGAGCCTCCCCCTCTTCCAGACTGCCGGTCACCGACTGCCAAAAATCAGGATCATCGCGCCGTTGCAACATCAACACTCGCCCGCTGGAGTTGGCATAGATGACGACCAGAACCGACTCGGGGCGTTTATAATTCATTACTGATTCTCTTCTGCCCCAGCATCAGCAGAGCCTTTCTTCGCCACCACGCTAATGGACAGCTCTTGCAACGAGGCTGGGTTGGCAAAACTTGGCGCATCGGTCATCAGACAAGCCGCAGCGGTGGTTTTAGGGAAAGCAATCACATCACGGATGTTATCGGTACCGGTCAACAACATGACCAGGCGATCCAAACCAAACGCCAGGCCCGCATGTGGCGGGGTGCCAAATTTCAGTGCATCCAGCAGGAAGCCAAACTTCTCACGCTGTTCATCCTCAGTGATGCCCAAAATACCAAAGACCGTTTGCTGCATTTCAGTGCGATGAATACGCACAGAACCCCCGCCCACTTCATACCCGTTGATCACCATGTCGTAAGCATTGGCGATAGCGGTGGTTGGTGCTGCGGCCAGTTGTTCCGGGCTCATGTCTTTTGGTGCGGTGAATGGATGATGCATGGCCGTCAGGCCGCCTTCGCTATCATCTTCAAACATTGGGAAATCAACCACCCATAACGGTGCCCATGTCCCCAGACGCGTCAACTCGAGATCACGCCCTACTTTCAGACGCAACGCCCCCATCGCATCGGTCACAATCTTGTAACTGTCCGCGCCGAAGAACAGGATATCGCCACTTTCCGCCTGAGTAGCCACCAAAATGGCGTCCAACACTTCAGCACTGAGGAATTTGGCTATCGGGCTTTGTACCCCTTCAAGACCTGCAGCACGGTCATTGACCTTCAGCCATGCCAAGCCTTTCGCACCATAAATCCCGACAAACTGACCATACTCATCAATTTGTTTGCGGCTGAGTTGTGCCCCACCCGGTACACGTAACGCAGCAACACGCCCTTTGGCATCATTGGCCGGGCCGGAGAACACTTTAAACTCAACGTCTTTAACCAGAGGGGCGACATCCACTAATTCCAGTGGGTTACGCAGATCTGGCTTATCGGAACCATAACGACGCATCGCTTCAGCAAAGGTCATTACCGGGAAATCACCCAGATCAACGCCTTTGGTTTCCTGCCACAATTCACGGACCAATTTTTCCATCACTTCACGCACTTGATCTGCGCTCATGAACGAAGTTTCAACATCGATCTGGGTAAATTCAGGCTGACGGTCAGCACGTAAATCTTCGTCACGGAAGCATTTTACGATCTGATAGTAACGGTCAAAGCCAGACATCATCAGCAACTGTTTGAAAAGCTGAGGAGACTGTGGTAAGGCGTAAAATTTGCCTTTATGCACACGGCTTGGCACCAGATAGTCACGGGCGCCTTCCGGTGTCGCTTTGGTCAACATCGGGGTTTCGATATCCAGGAAGCCATGGTTATCCATAAAGCGGCGTACAAAACTGGTAATTTTGGCACGGGACTTCAAGCGGTTAGCCATTTCCGGGCGACGCAGATCCAGATAGCGATATTTCAACCGCTGCTCTTCGCTGTTGATCTGATTGGAGTCTAAAGGCAATGGCTCAGAGCGATTAATGATATTCAGCGCGTTAGCAAAAATTTCCACTTCACCGGTGGACATATCTTTATTGATTTGACTGTCAGGGCGTGCACGCACAGTACCGGTAATCTGAATACAGAATTCATTACGCAACTCAGAAGCTTGTTCAAAAGCAGCTTTATGGTCTGGATCGAAGAATACCTGAACGATGCCTTCGCGATCACGCATATCAATAAAAATCAGGCCACCCAGATCGCGACGACGGTTAACCCAACCACAAAGTGTAACGCTTTGGCCCACGTGGGACAGATTCAACTGCCCGCAATATTCAGTACGCATACAATATCCTTTTACTCAGCCGATGCCGCACGCGTTATGTACTGTCCGTACGGCGGTTTTCTGGTGAACCCTTTATTCTGGTAAACCCAATATTTTGGTAAACCTCTGTGTTCTATTTATTAATGCTTTATTGTTTCAACCTCAGCGAAGGCTCTCTGCTTATCGCCCGGTTTTAAATCTGCCGCATGCCTTTTTGTTGGAAACCGGCCACAGAGATCGGTTCGATGACACGCAGGACATTGAGTCAGTGACGTATCGAAAAATTTCTGCAATTTCTCTAATCGATGGTTGCAAGCGCTATACGCTCTATTTTATCCAAAAGAAACCGTATAAAGGCAGAGGTATTTTGGATTAAAGAGCGTTGAAAAAGGGGGCCATTATAAAGGAAATTCATGGCATAGATAAGAGCGAACGCACAGCTCAGGCACGACAAAATTCCTTTCAGTGAAGTTTTAACGCATCATTTAACAAAATTACCCCCTCTCATAGGCTACCTGATAACCTATGTTGATATTAATGGGTCAACAGATTGCCTATTTCGGGCGATAAATCTGCCAGGGCAGCAAACGAACGCGTCCCGATGAGCTTACATCAGTAAGTGATTCGGGAGAGAGAGCAGCTAACAACGCTGTAGCGTCAAGTTAAAAAGGGGATTACCCAAATTAATTGGCGTTACAGCTAGGCAGCAAACGAACGCGTCCCGATGAGCTTACATCAGTAAGTGATTCGGGTGAGTGAGAGCAGCTAACAACGCTGTAGCGTCAAGTAAGAAGGGTAAAAGATGTATATCGGACTGCCGCAATGGCAACACCCGGCCTGGGGCCGACTGGGTCTTCGAGACTTGGCGGACTATAGCCGCTATTTTAATTGCGTTGAGGGTAATACCACCTTTTATGCATTGCCACGGTCAGAAATTGTGCTGCGCTGGCGTGATATGACGCCTGACAGCTTCCGTTTCTGCTTTAAATTCCCCGCCACGATCAGCCATCAGGCGGCTCTGCGTGAGTGTGATAAAGAACTACAGGCTTTTTATCATTGCCTGGCTCCGCTGAATGACCGCATCGGTCAACTGTGGTTACAACTGCCAGCCGCCTTTGGGCCAAATGAATTGGACCGTTTGTGGCAGTTTGTCGATAAATTACCCGCTGGTTTTCATTATGGTGTGGAAGTCCGTCACCCGGAGTTTTTTGCCAAAGGTGCCGCAGAGTTAGCCCTTAATCAAGGGTTGCATCAGCGATTAATTAACCGGGTGATGCTCGACAGCCGCCCTATTCACACCGCCAAGCCTTTAACCGCCGCCGTTCGTGATGCTCAAAGTAAGAAACCCCGTTTGCCCGTACATGCTGTCGTCACTGGTGGCCAGCCTTTAGTGCGCTTTATTGGTGGCGACCAACTGGATGATAACTTGGCCCTGTTTGCACCCTGGCTACAAAAACTGTCCTTATGGGAACAGCGCTATCAACCTTACGTTTTTATTCACACGCCCGATAATGGCGATTCACCACAGCAAGCTCAAAAAATTTGGCAAAAGTTGGCAGAGGCCATCCCGACATTGCTCACCGCCCCCGATTGGCCAGAGCAAGATACGCTATTTTAGTCACATCAGCGGGTAGCGCTCGCAGTATCATGGGCAGTACTCACATGATCATAAATAGTGCGATTGGCCTTATCTTTTCGCGTTTCAGATTAAGACGCGATAAATGATCAGTTCGCCATTTTTCTAGCGACAGCCACTCGGTAGACGGTTATCATTATTCAGCCAGTCTATGGTTGGGCAATGGAGTTGAAAATGGTTAGCTCTCTTTATGTGGTGTTGGGCGCACTGTTATTAATCAAGCTGTCATTCGATGTAGTTAAATTGAGAAACCAGTACCGGGTAGCTTATGGTGACGGTGGTTTTTATGAATTACAAACTGCCATCCGTGTACACGGCAACGCCGTAGAATACATACCTATCGCTGTCATTTTGCTCATTATGATGGAAATGAACGGCGCACTGACGTGGATGATCCATCTTTGTGGATTAATGCTAATCGTTGGCCGCCTACTACATTATTATGGTTTACGTCATCGCGAAATTCGCTGGCGTCGCTCCGGGATGAGTGCCACCTATGTTTCACTCGTATTAATGATTATTGCGAATATTTACTATTTACCTTGGGATCAGATTTTCAGTTTTACCTGATTCTGCATTAAGACAGTCCCTGTTCCGACAGGAAGATAGCCGGAACAACCGTTAGTCTGGGCGGTTTATCGCCGCCTTCATGTTTATGCCCTTATCACGACACTCGCTTTATCACGCTTATCTGCCAAATTTTCTGTTATAATATGCGCCTTTAATTTCTTGCTTTGTTTATCTCAGAATCTCAGACGCCATGCCAAACCGCGATACTCAATCTCAAAACGATACGCAACGTCATTCTTCAGAGGCGGCAGAACCCCGGCGCGATAGCCTGTTTGCTGCGCCTATTGCTAAGTTAGGTGACTGGACCTTTGACGAGAAAGTCGCTGAAGTGTTCCCCGATATGATCCAGCGCTCGGTTCCCGGCTATTCAAATATTATTTCGATGATCGGCATGTTGGCAGAGCGTTTTGTGCAACCGAACAGCCAGATTTATGATCTCGGTTGTTCGCTGGGTGCCGCCACACTGTCGATGCGCCGTAATATTAAGGCCGATGGCTGCAAAATTATCGCAGTGGATAACTCACCCGCAATGGTTGAACGTTGCCGTCGCCATATTGATGCTTTCCGCGCAGAGACGCCGGTAGACGTGGTTGAAGCCGATATTTTGGATATCAAACTGGAAAATGCATCAATGGTGGTGTTGAACTTCACCTTGCAATTTCTCGAACCCGCCAATCGCCAGCGCCTGCTCAATCAGGTATATCAAGGGCTACGTCCTGGTGGTGCACTCGTATTATCTGAAAAATTCAGTTTTGCAGATCGTGATGTGGGCGAATTATTGTTCAATATGCACCACGATTTTAAACGCGCCAATGGTTACAGTGAACTGGAAATCAGCCAAAAGCGCAGCATGTTGGAAAATGTCATGTTGACCGACTCCGTAGAAACCCACAAAAAACGCCTGCATCAGGCGGGGTTTGAACATGCTGAAGTCTGGTTCCAATGCTTTAATTTTGGTTCACTGATTGCCCTGAAAGCAGGAGAGGCTCAATGATTGAGTTTGGCGATTTTTATCGACTGATTGCCAAAGGCCCATTAAGCCCATGGTTAGATACCCTACCCGCACAACTCAGCGCTTGGCAGCGCGAATCGTTGCACGGTAAATTTAAAACCTGGTTTAACGCCGTGGAACATTTACCACAACTGACGCCCACCACACTGGAGCTACGCTCAGGTGTAAGAGCAGAAATGTCCCCACCCATTTCTGCAGGTCAGCGTGAGGGAATGGAGAATATGCTGCGCGCTCTGATGCCTTGGCGCAAAGGCCCCTTCTCGTTATATGGGTTGGATATCGATACCGAGTGGCGTTCAGACTGGAAATGGCAACGGGTCTTGCCCCATATCAGCCCATTGGCAGGCCGTACCATCCTGGATGTCGGCTGTGGCAGCGGTTATCACCTATGGCGCATGATAGGTGAAGGTGCCCATCTGGCGGTCGGGATTGACCCAATGCAGCTATTTTTATGTCAGTTTGAAGCGATCCGTAAACTTTTAGGTGGCGATCAGCGGGCGCATGTCCTGCCCCTTGGCATTGAACAACTGCCGGAGTTGGCTGCTTTTGATACCGTGTTTTCCATGGGGGTGCTGTATCACCGCCGTTCACCACTGGATCACCTCTATCAACTTAAAAATCAGTTGGTTACTGACGGGGAGCTGGTGCTAGAGACTCTGGTCGTCGAAGGTGATAGCCAACAAGTATTGGTGCCGGGTGATCGTTACGCGCAAATGCGCAATGTGTACTTTATTCCTTCGGCACCCGCCCTAAAAGCCTGGCTGGAAAAATGTGGCTTTGTTGATGTCAGAATAGCGGATATGGCCGTGACCACGACCGAAGAACAGCGTCGTACCGACTGGATGACCAGCGAATCATTAGCCGAGTTCCTTGACCCACACGATCACAATAAAACTGTAGAAGGCTATCCGGCACCACTAAGAGCGGTGTTAATCGCCCGTAAGCCATGAAAAATCCCCCAGCTAACCCTACTGGGGGATCCTATTCGTTCTATCCCAAATAAGTGGTGTTACCGCAGGGCAAAACGCGCGAGTCCCTGAAGATTCAGATAAGTAAGAGCCGCTAATAACCCTGCCACTTCACGTACGAGGGGAGTATCAATATTATGTGCACTAAGCGCGCTTAGAAAGAGGTGACCCCATAACTAATAAACTCTTCATGGCTTCAACGACCTCACCATCAACACAATAGTGAGAAAACTCATCGACATCACTGTCGGCGCACATAGTAACCCCGGCTTTACGGTATCGCATAGTTGATGGCACCGTCCTCCCGGCAGAACTGTGTAGTTCACGAATTCCGACATCAATAAACTTTTGCATATTCGTCAAACGCACCCCGGCCCCGGCCATAATAATCGGGCCTTGATCCTTGGTTGCTGCGACCAAATCTTTCAACAAAGCCAAACCCAACTCAGCATTTTGCTGCTGCCCAGAGGTTAAAATACGCATCACATTAAGTTCAGCCAATTGCTTTAAGGCAATCATCGGATTTTGGCACATATCAAACGCGCGATGGAAGGTTACTGCCAGTGAACCACTTACTGACATAATCTCCCGCATCCGTGGCATATCGATATGCCCATCAATATCCAGTACTCCAACAACGATGCCGGCAAAACCCAAATCACGGATCCGCGCAATATCGTTTTTCATAATGTTAAAATCATTATTGCTGTAACAAAAATCACCACCACGCGGTCGAACTATCGGATGAACCGGTATAGTCACGGTTTCTCTGGCCTGCATTAATGCGCCGACACTCGGCGTCAAGCCTCCTTCAGACTGACCACAGCATAATTCAATCCGGTCGGCTCCTGCCTTTTCTGCTATTTGTGCACAATCAACGCTATAGCAACAAATTTCCAATTTAGTCATTATCTCCCCCGCTTGACAGATTTCACTGCGACAGTGAGTGTAAACCCCCTGAAAATCAATGATTCACTGGCTAATTAACAAAGTGCCGAATATATATCGAACTAAAACAGAATACGATTAACCATGCTGAAGTATTCACTATGACACTCATTTTAGATTTATGAGTAGATGTCAGTCACAGTGATAACTATAAGTGATAGTCGTTATCGAAATAAATAACTCCTATACGTTAGCAACGGTGCTCGCTATCAACGATTTCCCGCAGAGTATACGGATGAAACTTAATGGTTATCTCACCATCACTCACGGCCAGTGTCGGGTTAGATAAACGCTCGTGTACCCCTTGTGGCGAACTGCATTTTACGCTAACCCCTGCGGGCAACACCGCCGGTAATAGTGTTCGGGCGCGGTGCATTAACGTTTGTGGGTCACCCGGTAAAACAAGTTCAATATGTTCCCACCCCTCGTGGGGGTAATGTTTTTTGCCGGGGTACGGTAACTCAACACAATCTATCAACCATGGCCCAACATTCAGCGGTTGTGTCATATCAAACAGACAAATTGGCCGTCCGTTAATCAATGTCTCAGACATCAAATGACCACATTGTTGTAACCCGAAGCGCCAGCGCTCTGCGGTTTCAGCTTGATGGCAACGTAATGAGATATGATCGGCACAAAATTGCGCTAAATCCAAATTCAACTGGGTAGCGAAAACCGCCAACTGTTGCTCAAAGCGCGGCAAATCTGCTAACAAGTCATGTAATTCAATGATCTCTTTCAGACCGTGCATGTGGTTCTCCGTCTGATGGCGTAGGTAGGATGTTGAAGCGGCAACAATTTACCGTTATTTAAGTTAATCAGCCATACATAATCTCCCTCCTCTTTTTATACCCAACGTCACTGGTATTACCGCCAAGCCAACCAGTGAACACATCTCACCGAATTGACATTAAAGATGTGATTCGAGTGAGTGAACACCGCTAGTCCTTATGGCCTCAAGTTCTAAGTAGATGCGAATAAAATCACCACTTAGCCTCTTTGGCGATGAGATTCGCAGCAACCACGGGCCTGGTACTGACGTCGATAGCCAAATATGATATAAATCCTGCCAGTTTATAACTCTCACTCTGTCTGGCTACCATTCGGGTAACACTCAACGAGTGAGAGGTCCAGACTACACTCATGTTTAGCTGACACAAAAATATGCAGCTAATACAAGAGTATGTAACTGACACAGAAAAGAGTCACCGACACAGAAATGTGACTGGCCAAGAATTTTTTGTGCATAATTAATCTGTCTTTCGTATGTAATTAAGGTAACCCGGTGAATATTCAGGCTCTTCTCTCAGATAAAGTCAGCCAGGCGCTGATTGCAGCAGGTGCTCCAGCAGATTGCGAAGCTCAGGTTCGCCAATCTGCCAAAGCTCAATTTGGCGATTATCAAGCTAACGGTGTGATGGCCGTTGCCAAAAAACTTGGCATGCAACCGCGACAGCTGGCAGAAAGAGTTGTTGAATTGCTCGACCTTACAGGTATCGCCAGTAAGATTGAAATTGCAGGCCCCGGTTTTATCAATATTTTTCTGGATCGTCAGTGGGTGGCCGAGAAAGTAGAATATGCTCTGACGGCACCTAAATTGGGCGTCTCACCTGTTGAGCCACAAACTATCGTTGTTGACTATTCAGCGCCTAATGTGGCTAAGCAGATGCACGTTGGTCACCTACGCTCCACCATTATTGGTGATGCCGCAGTACGGACATTAGAGTTTTTGGGCCATAACGTTATCCGTGCCAACCACGTCGGTGATTGGGGTACCCAGTTTGGCATGTTGATCGCCTACCTGGAAAAAATGCAGAACGAAAATGCCAGTGATATGGAGCTATCGGATCTGGAGCTTTTCTATCAACAAGCGAAGAAAACCTACGACGAAGACGAAGAGTTCGCTCTGCGTGCCCGCGCCTATGTCGTAAAACTGCAAAGTGGTGACGAATACTGCCGTCAGATGTGGCGTAAGCTGGTGGATATCACCATGGCGCAGAACCAAATTGCCTATGACCGTCTGAATGTCACGTTGACCAAAGACGACGTGATGGGTGAAAGCCTGTACAACACGATGCTGCCAGAGATTGTCGCGGATTTAAAAGCCAAAGGGCTGGCCGTCGAGAGCGAAGGCGCGACCGTGGTCTATCTGGATGAATATAAGAATAAAGACGGTGAGCCAATGGGCGTCATCATCCAGAAAAAAGATGGCGGCTACCTCTACACCACCACCGATATTGCCTGCGCCAAATACCGTTACGAAACGCTGGGCGCAGACCGGATACTCTATTACATCGATAGCCGCCAGCATCAGCATTTGATGCAAGCCTGGACCATCGTACGTAAAGCTGGTTATGTGCCAGAATCCGTACCACTGGAACACCACATGTTCGGCATGATGTTGGGCAAAGATGGTAAGCCGTTTAAAACCCGTTCCGGCGGTACCGTCAAATTATCCGATTTGCTGGACGAGGCAGTTGAACGTGCTGGCAAGTTAATTGCCGAGAAAAACCCGGATATGCCTGCCGATGAATTGAAGCAAGTGGTCAATGCGGTGGGAATTGGCGCGGTGAAATATGCCGATTTGTCCAAGAGTCGAACCACCGACTATATTTTCGATTGGGATAATATGCTGGCGTTGGATGGCAATACCGCACCTTATATGCAATATGCTTATACTCGCGTGGCTTCAGTATTTAGACGTGCGGGTGTTGATGAAACCAGCCTGACGCTGCCATTAGTGATTACAGAAGATCGCGAAGCCGCCTTGGCTACCCGCCTGTTGCAGTTTGAAGAAGTCATCACCACCGTGGCACGCGAAGGTACACCGCATGTCATGTGTTCTTATCTGTATGATTTAGCAGGCTTGTTCTCCAGCTTCTACGAGCATTGCCAAATCCTGAATGCTGAGAGTGAAGAGATCCGCCAAAGCCGCCTAAAACTGGCGATGCTAACGGCTAAAACGCTGAAGCAAGGTCTGGATACCTTAGGTATTCAAACAGTAGAACGGATGTAAATCGTCAAAAAAAGGCCCCTCGGGCTGAGAGACCCCCAGAAACATCATTTATTTATGGGGAGTCTTCAGCCCAAAGGGCCTTTATATTTCTCGAAAAACAACTTTCGAGTATTTTATTTGTCTGTCTATTTATTATTGGATATTAAGAGTTAACCCCCTACGCCGGTGTGCTTTTTATTCACCACTTGCCCGATAGACTCATCGTCATGAGAAGTGCCATCAGGAATGTTGACATAGGGGAACTCACCGTTAACACCCTGTTTCATTGTCCCCAATAGGGTTGGGGCAACATTAAACCCGCCACCGTTTTTATAATAACTGTTTTTAATAGAACTCAACTCTTGCTTATTCGTCTTCAGGATAACATCTTTACTGCCACTACTTATTTCTGCCCCGTGCAGTTTCGTCGTGCCTTGCACTGTAATCACTACATCACTGTCACCGAAAATACCAGATTGCTCAGCGACAGCATCATTATTGACTAGCTGCACATCCAGCTTCGCATGCCCTTGTGCACCTTCTGGATTGGTGAGAGCCCCTTTAAATTGCTCCCCCATAAAGCGGGCGGTTGCATCACTAAAATTACGCGATTTCGTTTCAGCAGATAATGGTGGAAGGTATACGCTGCCAGACTCTTTACTGAAACCAACCCCGCCCATCGTATCTTTGGGTGGTGATTTTTTGTTATACATCAGCTCACCTTTTTTAATACCTGAATCTATTTTTCCTTTAATATCCTTCTCGAACTTCTTAGTACCAAGCTTCGATAGTTTAGATGTAACACTGCTGCCTTTATCGTTGGTATGGCTCAGGGATAACTCAACATCCACCTTGACGCTATCTACCTTACTTTTGACACTTTCAATTGTTAGATCGCCACCCACATTAATATTAGCCTGTGTGGTCTCAATTCGCGCCCCTTTCATTACCGCATCTTTTTTGGTATTCAGAGAAAAATGTGCCGTATTGATATAAGTATTTTGATGTCTAAATGCATCCTGCAGATCAACCATCACTTTAACTCCCGCCCCCTTATAATTACTTTTACTGGCCTTATCGCTGTCAATCGTTCCATCTGCTTTTTTAGGCGATGCACTTTTCAGTACCAGATCCAGGTCGACCCCGAAATTCCAATTCTCTTTTGGCAATTCACTTAAGGCAGACTCAATAAATACCCCACCATGGCGTGCACTCAAATCGACTTTTGGTGCAATAACTTTTAGCCCTTGTAAATGAATAGCTTGATTGCTGTCACTGTCTGATTTAATAGACACCGTTTTTTTACTGTAAATATGCCCCCCCTGCTGGTCAGAAACAGACTGATTGACTTGATCAACCTTAACGCCGCCTCCTACAACATTTTCCTTTGAGGTACTGTCTGTAGAACGCTTGCCTCCCAGTCGGAAATCAGCCAGCGCGCCATCATTAATATCGACACTACCAAACACCGCTGCCGGCATGTTGACCTGCCCAGCAGCAACCAAAGAAACATTATTTACGTGAACATCCGGACGGCCTATTTGTATACCTTTTGCGGTAAGATCCGCACCAGCCTCAAGTAATACATTGCCCTGAGTATTAATTTGGCTGACCCCAGCCTCGGTTCGCTGACTTTGGCCTTTTTCGTATCCACCACCACCTGCGAGACGGAAACTCTTACCACTCGCATCTTTACCAAGACTGAGTTTCCCATTACCCGAAATTTTTATATTACTGCTGCGTTGGCTATCTTGCACCTGATCAAAATAGAGGTTCTTGCCGGCCTTAATATCAATATCCCCGGCGCCGCCATTAATATCAGTTGCATAATGATAGGTATCTCCGGTAGTACGAATATGAACCCCCTGCTGAGCTTTAATGTTCGCCGATAGCATCCGTTCAGCAGAGATCTCACTCTCGCTGGTTTCAGCCTTAGCCCCCAAGCTGACTTTTATATCTTTAGTGGCAGTGATACCAAGACGTCCCCCCACCTCACCTTTTTCTCCTTGGGTGGTTTGCTTGTCACTATTGACTGCGGCGTTACTGAAATGACGCTCTGCCTTCAATTTCATAGCCCCATGAGTGGCGTGATACTGTGTCCCTTCATCCAACACATCTTTTTTAGCCACCAGCTCAATATCCTGAGCTTTAATCGTGGTAACCAACGCCAGTGAATTACTCTCTGTTGATTTGGTATTGCCGCCCGATGCCTCAAAATCTATGCCCGCAGTTGGATCTGCAATCCCCGGCATGTTCCCTCTTCCACCAATATTATCGAGCGTATTCGCAGGGGTTTTTATTGATTTCTCTATCGGGCGGGTAAATCCACTGTAGTCAATATTAAAACCAATACCTGCATCAACCTGCAATTTATTTGTTTTTGTAATCTCAATATTATGGCTCGCCATATTATTGATATGCGTTGCATCGGCATGATAACTTTTGGCAACCTGATGCTGTGCACCCTGTTGAGTAATATCCCCGCCAGCCTTAATATTCATATTGCCGTTAATATGGGTTTTGACCACAAGATTATTTTCAATATCATGGTGGCTATCACTATCGACATGGGTATATTGCACCCCATTGCCAATTTTATCGATTCCTCCTGTGTAATAGAAACCACCACTATTTTCAACCCTATTTTTATTAATCAGTGCGCGATTTTTGGCACTAAAGAAGCCAATGTTTTTTTCTGTTTTTACAGTAAAATCACCCTCGCTGGTACTAATGGCCGTACCAAAAAACGTAATATCGTCTCCGGCAGTGAGATTAATCTGTTCTGCACTTAATGTTGCAATTTGGTGCTCATCTCTAAGCGTATTTTCAGTGTCTTTTTGATGATTAATGAGAAAGCCCGCACGATACTGTTTATCACTGCTTTCTTTGGCAAACCACTCAATGCTGAGGCGGGTTTTTTCCTCATCTATTTTTTGTTGCTGACGCGCAGCCTGTACGGTCAACTTCTCATTAGCATGAATATCTAGTTTTCCGTTTACATTAATTCGACTACCATCAATATAAAGGTCTTTTTTGCTGAATATTCTGAAATCCCCATCAGAGCTAATTTCGCTGTCGATAAATTTTTCATAGTGATTATCGGCAGTAGAAGTACTCTTGTTGGTATGCATTATACCGCCAGTTTTTTGATCCCTTTTAAAGCTGCGTGTCCCCATCACACCATCAATACTCAGATAATTTTGAGCCGAGATTTCTCCGCCATCTAATCCATTTATTTTTCCACCGAATATTCTGGCATTATTACCCGCAGTGATTTTTATCCGCCCTCCGGCTAAATCTGACTTATTACCGGTATAAACATACTCTTCTATATTGTCTTTTTCCGAACCATGAGCCCCACCCCACTGATCGTAGTTAATATCTTTAAACTCTGAAGTTAACATACTTGCCACTCCAATATAGACGTCGCCCTTGGCATCTATTGATAACTCACCCTCTGAAGCTATTTTGGCACCATGGATATGCGTGTTTTTGCTTTGTATATTAATATCCCCCCTCGCCTTCACATTAAGAGGGGCAAACCTTTCAGTAACGGTTTTTATATTATTATGACCTCGTTTCAAGTCCTCATCATGATTAATGTAGGTAATATTATTTATTGTAGTATTAGTTTCAGTTGAACCATTTAAATTAATATCACCTTCAGAAAATAAATCAATATTACCATAGGCTTGGACATTAGCATTTTTTAATACTAAATCATCCTGCCCATATAACTTAACATTTCCCCGACTAATAATTGAACTGGCTTGTGAAACATGGTCATTATATTCACTTTCTACTTTCTTAGTTGGTGCATCAAGAGGATTCACTTCAGTAACTACCACTCCTGTCGTCGATGAGTATTTAACCAAATGTGAATCAACATGTAAACTCTCTGCGGCAATTGAGAGATCATCATTACTTAAAAGCGCAGCACCTGACAATTTAACATCGCCAACAGCAACAAAATCAATACGTCCAGCATTAATAATGGTGTTATTTATTTTATTTTCTTTTACGTTAAATAATTTAATTTCATCAGAAGTCATGTTTTGGGTGATGTCAATATTATTCGCTGATATATTCATTCCGTTTTTTATGGTTATCCTCTGTGCAGCATCGCCCTTTCCTCTTAATCGCAACGTGCCATAGGTAATCACCTCAACTTCCTCTGCGACCACATCACCAAATAAATTAACGTTATTATCTTCCCTTGTGTCAACTAAATTAATACGGTTAGCAGAAATGCTGCCAAGATAGTAGCCATCAATTGTTTTTATTTCACTATCCCCAGCTACGACATGTGGTGTTTTATCCTTCTCAATATGATACGTATTTTGACCTGTAATGAAATCTGCATCGCCTTTGACTTTAATATGACCACTGGTATTAATAACAGGTGAAATAAGTGCCAATGCATCAGCAATAACAATATCATTCTGACCAGTTGATATATTTAATGAATTAGTATTTCCCAGGGTATTTATACTACGTAAATCACCATTATCTACATTTACTTTACCGACGGCTAATGTGACATTTTTAAATTCTGGCGAAAAACTGCACCCTTGACAGCTAATCCCATTAGCATTTGCCAGAATATAATCTGCTGGCATCCCTACAATATCTTGGTGCCCGGCCAATACTGAAGCATTTATCCCTGCTACTTCATTTAATATCACACGTGCTGGTGAACCATTTAGCTTTTGATTAGCATTGTAGGTTACACCGCCTTTCGTACCGTTTTCAGTTGCGTTATTAAATATCACCCCATACTCGTTAACATTAAATTCAGTATAGTGATTATGAGAGATACCCTGCTCTGAAGGTGCTGTTATTTTTATTTCAGTCGCGGCTCCAGGGACTTGCTGAACCTCTGGAGTCATATTTTCCCTGTCACTAAAAGATACTAAATACCCAGGTATATCATTAGGTGTTGTAGCTACTATTCCTGATGCATAGCTAAATGTTACTGGCGTGATAATCAAAGATAAGATAACCGTCAACTTCCCTGCTGGGGAAAGTTTAAATTTATTTTTTTTCATTTAAATACCTTTATTAAAAGTTTCAATTATGTTGAGTGAGAATTAGAAGGTATAAGCTATACGGCCCAATACCTGTACGGGTTCGTTCTGTTTATTACTCTCGGAATGCCACCAGCCACGACTTGCCTCCACATCAAAAAATGCATTGTGGTAACGCATCGATATCCCAGCACTTGCACCGGTATTACTTTGCCAACCTTGTTGACTGCCTAGCCTTAAAGCACGCCCTGCATCAATGCCAATACGAGGGGTAAAAAGCACATTGCCCATAAAGAAGTGGCGGGATAACGTATTTTTTATATACCAACCGTTATCTGCCGATTGCGAACTACGACTAAATCCTCTAATGGCATTACGTTCAGTCAAACTTATCCATTCAGGAGAAGGTGCGTGACTTTTACTGTATTGCCCGACCAGAGCATGATCAAATTGATACGGAGAATTTAATAGAGAGAAATTGTGATTAAAATTAACCATCAATTTCCCTGTGGTAAATTGCACTGCGTTTATTTTACTTTCCTGACGAGTACCAAACCATGGCATTCCTCTTTTAATTGTCGCATTAATATTCACTGAGCCATGAGGAAGCACACGAAATTGATTGATGCCCAGTTCAATAGCGGTAAACCTGTAACTATTTACGCCTATTTTTGTGTCATAGAGATAATTATCAATTTTCTTATGCTCTAATTGCATACTTAAACTATTGATCTGCCTTTTATTTCTATGAAATGTATAATCAGTACGGAAATTATATTGCTGTGAATTGCCATTGAAATTTACTGTATTAAACCTTAGTTTGTCATTACGTCTATATTCCATATGATTAGCAAGGGCGCTTACAGTCAATGCACCATAGGGAATTGAATAAGAAAGAGTGAAATCATTTTTATACCGTTTCTTAGCATTTTCCAGCGTTCGGTTGGTATTAAAACGGATAGAGTCAGATAGTCCAAATGGGCTATCTAAGGCTAGTGATACTCTCGCTTGCCACTCATCAGAATTTTTATAACCATAATTATCAATGACGGTAGATAAACTCCAGGGTTTATTATTGGAATTATTTATTCTAATAATTGATTTACCGGCCTGACTCCCTGATAAAATATCAACACTCATTCTATTTGAACGCAATCTATTGGCCTGATCAATGCCTTGGTCAAGTTCGGATAATCTAAGGGGATTATTGATAAAATTAGGAAACAAAAAATGGGGATTAGTTCTTTTGTCGCCACCTTCAATTCTTTCAACAATACCTTCAGTCACATTTAATCCCAGTTGCCCCAAGCTATTTAATGGAATGAAATTGACTCTGGCGGCCAAATAACCTTTATCCAGATATGATCTGGTGACTTCCTTAGCTAAGGCATTAATATCACTTTCACTAATACATTCACCAAGGACATCATCTAGCTTATTTAAATCTGGTAATGACAGCAGTGTATTCCCTTGTAGAAACACTCCCGTTATTGGTAAGCATATTTTCTCTGGAGCATTTTTTTCATATGATGCTGCCTCATGACGGTTTGTAGATAAGAAATGTTTCCCGACTTTGTTGCGTTTTTCTTTATATTCATGGCGCGTATCAATATCGGCGTGCGATGCTATATTTTTATTCAATATAATTTGATCGCTTTCCGTTGCCCAAATAACATTACTGAACAAAAAAATAATTATATATTTCTTTCTAAATTCAACATTCATTTATTATAATATCCATGAATACATCTGGCATGTGATAGATTTTAAAAAATAGATTATTAACAACACACTAGATGTGGAGGTTAAACCAAAGTTTAGTTATTAAAAAAAATCATGCATTGAAAGTACACGTTTAAAACAAACAAAAAAATTCATGGTAAGATAATTAAATTGAAATTAATGATTAATAACGCAATAAAGTTAATTCAAATATATTCAATTAGAAACGAAGAATGGTTTATATATCATTGATGGGATTTTTGTTGCAGATATATGTTGTGAATTGTGGATTTGCGTTGTGAATATGTAAATAGCCCAAAATAATCGGGCTATTTAATACATTATTTATTTAGATTACTAATGTTGATTGGTAAGGTCAGCCCGTTCTACGGGCAAAATCACGCACTTTAAAACCTAATAATGCCAACATGGCAAAGTAGGCAATAACACCGGCAACAACAACTGCCGATAAACGTAGCAACCGATACGCCATACCGCCCACATCCCAATCAGGCATGACCCACAGTAACCCCAACAGCACCGCAGACATCGCGATAACACCGATGACCAATTTAGTCAGGAATATTGCCCACCCCGGCTGCGGCTGGAAAATTTTCTGTTTACGTAGCTGCCAATAGAGCAAACTGGCATTCAGGCAAGCTCCCAGACCAATGGACAGTGATAAACCCGCATGTTTAAGCGGCCCAATGAACATCAGGTTCATCACCTGCGTGAGTATCAAGGTAATAATCGCGATTTTTACCGGCGTTTTAATATTCTGACGAGAGTAAAATCCCGGAGCCAGAACCTTCACCACGATAAGCCCCATCAAACCCACAGAATAGGCCACCAGTGCCCGCTGCGTCATCAGGGTATCGAAAGCGCTAAACTTCCCGTATTGGAACAATGAGACGATCAGCGGCTTAGCTAAAATCCCTAATGCTACCGCGCTTGGCAATGCCAGTAAGAAGCAAAGGCGTAACCCCCAATCCATCAATCTGGAATATTCATCATGATTACCACTGGAAAAACTCTTTGCCAGTGATGGCAGCAGGATGGTTCCTAACGCGACTCCTAACACCCCGGATGGAAACTCCATCAGACGGTCAGCGTAGTACATCCAGGAGACTGAACCAGACACCAAAAATGATGCAAAAATCGTATTGATAATCAGGGAGATCTGACTGACTGACACCCCAAGGATCGCTGGCCCCATCTGGCGCATCACCCGCCAAACACCAGTATCACGTAGCGACAAGCGGGGTAATACCAACATGCCGATCTTTTTTAGGTGCGGGAGTTGATAGCCTAATTGTAAGACGCCGCCTACTACCACCGCCCAAGCCAACGCCATCACTGGCGGGTTGAAATAAGGCGCAGCAAACAGTGCAAAACCTATCATGCTGACATTGAGGAGGGTTGGCGCAAAAGCCGGAATAGAAAAACGATTCCAGGTATTAAGGATCGCCCCGACTAACGAGGCCAATGAGATCAGCAAAATATACGGGAAAGTCACCCGTAACAGCGCAGAGGTCAGCGCAAATTTATCCGGTGTGTCAGTAAAGCCGGGGGCAGTAATGAAGATCACCCAAGGCGCGGCCAGCATCCCCGCGACGGTGACGACCGCCAATATCAAGGTTAACAGGCCAGAGACATAAGCCACGAATGTTCGCGTCGCCTCTTCCCCTTGCTGGCTTTTGTATTCAGCCAGAATAGGCACAAAAGCTTGGGAAAATGCGCCTTCAGCAAATATTCGCCGCAGCAAGTTAGGCAATTTAAATGCCACAAAAAAGGCATCCGTCGCCATACCTGCACCAAATACCCGTGCCACGATGGCATCGCGGGCAAAGCCTAGCACGCGGGAAAACATCGTCATGGAACTGACGGCGGCCAGTGATTTCAGTAGATTCATAGTTTTTTTGATCTGTTTTCTAATGTGCTGTAAATACCAACGCCTGCGGTCTGCAGGCGTTGCTTCTACCCAATGGTGGATTCGCCGTCATAACACGGCCCTAAGACGATGGCAAAACTGGCAACAATCTACGTATCGAATCGCGAATAGCCACTGCAAGGTGTAACCAATTACTGGTGCCAATCGGTTTTCACTCTCACCACGTGCTCTTGATCTGATGTCATGCCAACCGATAACCTCATCGTCTATTACTGTAAACATCATCTACTGCTGCAAAATACGCTCAATCATACGTTGTGCAACAATCGCGCCCTCACCTGAGACTTGCGGCCTCGTTTGATTACTAACTGCATCAATGAAATGATGCACGGCCCCGGTAAAACCACGTTGTTCCAATATTGTTTGCCAACCAGGCGCGGGTTGGCTTATCACCTGCCCCGCTGACTCCTGCTGCCATTGGCGCATATCGGTAATGTGATAACAGGCACCGTCACTGACAGCTTGCACACTTTCCCGCTGAGTTCCGGCCTGACGATGCATACTGGTGGTGATCAGGCTGTCACCTTGCTGGAAATGGTGTTCCGCATATAACATCTGTCCCTGAGCATTGACCTGTACCGCCCCGCCGGTCAATATCGCCCCTTCACCACCTAACCACAGCGCCGTATCCACGACATGCAGATAATCATCAAATAAGGTAAAACGCAGATCATGTGGCCCGATACTGTTCTGCCGGTGCTTCTCCATCCGCAGTGATACCGGGCGGGTCGTCTGTTGTTTCAACTGCTGATATAAAGGGGCAAAACGGCGATTAAAACCCACCATCAGCGCTAAATGCTGTTTGTCTGCCAGTGCGATCAATTGCTCTGATTGTTCCAGTGTTTCAGCCAGTGGCTTATCCACATAGACATGGACTCCAGTCTGCAATAAGTCATGCACGACCTGAAAATGGCTGGCCGTACTGCTATGGACAAAAACGGCATCAGTTGCCGCAGCGAGCGTATCCAAGCGTGAGAAATAACGCATACGATAGCTATCACATAGAGGTTGAGCTTTAGCTTGATTGGGTGAAAATGCACCGACCAACTGCCAGCCCTGCGCCTGAGTTAAAATAGGCAGATAAGCCTTTTGCGCAATCCCCCCCAACCCCACGATACCCACTCGTAGTTTTTTCATATCACCCCTATCAATCATCTAGTTGAATCAGCACGTCGTCCAAACGGCGTGACAACTTGATAACCTGCTGTTCAAGCTGGGCAACCCTAGTTTCAAGGGCGATGTTTTCAAGGGCGATGTTTTCAAGGGACTTCGTTTCACGGGAACGAGCTTCTGAGGGGAGGGCTTCAAGAGCACGGTTATTCTCTTCAGCCCCTTCCTCTGCCAACGATGTCGAAGCAACATCCCCACTAAGCAGATGCATAAAGCGACTTTCGCGTTTACCCGGCTCCCGGGCCAAACGCACCACAAATGGCCCGTCTTCACGTAGAGAGAGCTTTTTCAAGGTCTCTTCGGTTTCTGCAACATCAGCAAATTCATACATCCGGTTAGTTCGGGTGCGTAGCTCCCCCGGTGTCTGTGCGCCACGTAATAATAGCAGGGTAATCACCGCGACCTCGGCGGGTGAAAATTTAAGGTCGCCAAATTCAGAATTACAAAAACGATGTTCGTACTTCATTACCCGATTACCACTTTGGCTGCGGATAAGGTGTTTTTTAAGGAGAAAATCTAACGTTTGTTGTACTTGTGATTCGGATAATTCCATCACCGGATCACGGCTAGTTTTTTGGTTACAGGCGAGGGTAAGACCGTTAAGTGACATCGGATATTGTTCCGGTGTTGTGACTTGTTTTTCCAATAAACAACCGATAACGCGGGCTTCATGTGCATTTAAATTGTGTTTCATTCTAACCTCAGCGAGTAGACGCCCACTCTTTGTTAGTTAAGGCCGTCAGCACATGATCGCGCCACTGCCCATCAATCATTAAATAATCTTTCGCATAGCCTTCGCGCTCAAAACCAAGCCGCGCTAACAAATTGCCACTGCGATGATTATGCGGCATGTAATTCGCCATGATACGGTGCATCCGCTCTTGGCGCTGCATATAACGGATCAATGGCTGCAATGCTTCAAACATTAACCCTTGGCCTTGCCAGCGCTCTCCCAAAGAGTAGCCGAGAAAACAAGCATGAAATGAACCGCGTAACACATTGCTAAAATTAGCCACACCACGTACTTCTTTTTCTTCTGGATCTAACAGAATAAAATAGTAAGCGCTGCCCTGTTTTTGCAGTTCCATGATCATTCCCAGCCTCGCCTGCCACCCCGAAGGCATACAATGACTTTGATCTCGCACGGGTTCCCACGGTTTGAGAAACACCTGATTTTCAGCGTAATACTCCGCCAGGCGATAAGCATCGCGCTCATGGACCAACCTCAAGGACATGCGGTCAGTCGTCAGGTGTACTTTGGGTGTTGCTGTATGATAACCGAACATCTGCTCCCCTTAGGCTAGACAGTGTACTCAATTGAATCGCAATCTATATGGTTCAATATACCTGTGATAGGGACATCGCGTAAAAGCACCCTAGCCACCTTTTCGTGACGCCAACCCGCATTATTACGCAACCAAACTGCTGAATAAGCATTTTATTATGAAACCCTTGATGAGGTAATGTATTGACGATAAAAAATATTATCCCGGTAACCTCTATCGTTTATATCAATTTGGGTACAAACTATAAGCCTATTTTTTTTATTCCCTCCTATTTTTAAGTTCTGACGGTGAAGCATGGCTTTGGTATCGCAAGCTCGAAGCTTGGGTAAGTATTTTTTATTGTTTGATAATTTATTAGTTGTGTTGGGATTTTTCGTGGTATTCCCGCTCATTTCTATCCGATTTGTTGATCAATTAGGTTGGGCTGCGTTGGTCGTTGGCCTTGCTTTGGGCCTAAGGCAATTGGTTCAACAGGGGTTGGGGATCTTTGGTGGGGCGATTGCCGACCGGTTCGGTGCCAAACCGATGATTGTCACCGGTATGCTAATGCGGGCCGCCGGTTTTGCGCTGATGGCAATGGCGGATGAACCTTGGATACTTTGGCTAGCCTGTGCGTTGTCAGGGCTAGGCGGCACGCTGTTTGATCCACCACGTACAGCGTTGGTCATCAAGTTGACCCGCCCTCATGAACGTGGCCGTTTTTATTCGCTGTTAATGATGCAGGATAGCGCCGGGGCGGTAATTGGGGCGTTGATTGGCAGTTGGCTGCTGCAATATGACTTCCACTTCGTCTGTTGGACCGGTGCGGCTATTTTTGTGCTGGCAGCCGGTTGGAACGCCTGGTTACTCCCCGCTTACCGTATCTCGACCGTTCGCGCCCCGATGAAAGAGGGCCTGATGCGAGTTTTGCGTGATCGCCGTTTTGTTACCTATGTGCTGACACTCACTGGCTATTATATGCTTGCTGTACAGGTCATGCTGATGCTGCCAATCGTGGTGAATGAACTTGCTGGCTCACCGGCCGCAGTTAAATGGATGTATGCCATTGAAGCCGCGCTTTCTCTGACGTTGCTTTATCCGCTAGCCCGCTGGAGTGAAAAGCGTTTTAGCCTTGAGCAACGCTTAATGGCCGGCTTACTGATCATGACGCTAAGTTTGTTTCCCATCGGGATGATCACTCATCTACAAACATTGTTCATGTTTATCTGCTTCTTCTATATGGGGTCAATCCTCGCTGAACCCGCCCGTGAAACGCTGGGAGCATCGCTAGCTGACTCCCGCGCCCGTGGTAGTTATATGGGTTTTAGTCGCCTTGGATTAGCACTGGGAGGGGCATTAGGTTATACCGGCGGTGGCTGGATGTACGATACCGGTAAAACCCTTGATATGCCTGAGCTACCCTGGTTCTTGTTGGGTATTATTGGACTCATTACATTGGCAGGGCTTTACTGGCAATTCAATCGACGGCGGATTGAATCTGCCATGTTGAGCGACAGCTAACGTTATGTCCCTATCAACCGGAGAAGTTCTGCCTCTCCGGTTGATATTCACATTCCTAACGAATACGGCGCTGTATTCAAGATCATCTGATTGGCAGATGGCATACACTGCCGCACTATTGCGCTCCGACACCTAAACCCGGTACTTACGTCAACGTACCCACCCCAAACCATTGCTGAACGAACACAGTTAATAATGCAAAACCGCCAGTTAACCGGTTACTATTGGGCCTGTTTGGGTGTATTTATATTTTTTAGTCCCTGCATAGGGTGGCTTAAGTACATTCACATTGTGTTGAATAAACCATATTGTGTTAAGTAAACCATATTGTGTTAAGTAAACCATATCGTGTTAAGTAAACCATATTGCGTTGAATAGCGCACATTGGATTGAATAGTCCATATTGTATTAAATAGTGCATATTGCGATGAGGCTTTGATGAAAAAATTAATGTGGGGCGCGGCTGCCCTCGTGGTGACTGCCACACTGGTGGGCTGTAACCAACTGACTCAGTACACACTCAGCGAGCAGGAACTTAATGAATACCTGCAAAAACATAATAATTATGAAAAACAGATCGGTATTCCGGGTCTGGTTGATGCCAATATCACCCTGACTCAGTTACAGAGCAAAATTGGCCGTGCCGAACCCGGTAAAGTGACATTAACCGGTAACGCTAAGGTTGATATCTCCTCCATTCTTGGTCCACAAACAGCCGATATGACGCTGACACTCAAAGCTCAACCAACCTTTGATCGTGAGAAAGGGGCTATTTACCTGAAAGATATGGAATTGACGGATTATACCGTTAAGCCAGAGAAGATGGACTCTGTTATGAAGGCGTTGACGCCTTACCTGAACCAATCGCTGAAATCGTATTTTAATCAGCAACCGGCTTATGTGCTGGATGGCGAAAAGAGTAAGACAGAAGCCATGGCGAAAAAACTGGCGAAAGGGTTAGAAGTTAAACCTGGCCAATTAGTCATCCCATTGACTGACTAACTGGCGCAGGTCATTTCACGCTACAGCCCCGTCTACCCAAAATCATTCGCTTGCAGCAAAGCAGCAAGCGAATGCATCCAAATGAATCTATTCATTTTATGACCAAAAACCAGTCAGTGATGCGGGTAAGTGAGTGCCGCTACCGCAAATTGAAGCAAATAGCGCTGCGGCGTCACGCCAAAAGAGGAATCCCCAAAGTCATTGGCGTTGTAGCAAGGCAGCAAACGAATGCATCCCGATGAACTGACATTAGTCAGTGATTCGGGTAAGTGAGTGCCGCTAACGCTGCTACGGCGTCAAGGACGAAGGGGATTTTCTTCAGATAATTCATCCCACATCGCCTGTAGCGCTTCGCGACTCAACTGTGCCAGCGTACGATAAAAACCTGTCGTCGCATGGGCTTCTACTTTCCCCAGGAAACGACCACACCATGGCAATAAGTAATCGTTAAATAAGGTAATTTGCGCAGCAATCTCATCATCTGCGGCCTGATCTTCTAACCATGATGCAGCCAGCAATAGCCCACCCAAATGGTCTGTTGGGCCATCACCCAATGGCATACCACGCTGTTGCAGGAATGCCCTGACCTCCGCTTCCGGCATCGCGTCATCATAATCAGAGGCGTAAGGTGAAACACTACACGCTGGCCCGACGAACAGCGCGGTATAATCCGCAGCCAATGCATCTGGTTGATAATCTTGCTGTAGACGGGCCAGTAACTCCCCTTGCTCTAGCGGCCAATGCTGTTCCAATTTACCCTGTTCGATCAAGGTAAACAGTGGCGCTAACAGCGGGTCTTGCGGCTGACGATAAAACAGTGACCCGAGGATCCGACACATCAGCGAAAAATCATTCATTTACATCATCCTATTTATTAGGTTTTTTAATATGGCTTACAACTCGGCTAGCTCGGGGATCGCTGGGCGACCACGCAGCTCTAAGTAATCCAGTAAGCGGCGCGGGCTGACATTCAGAATACGCTCTTGTGGAAAATTCACTTCGGCAATAATGCGTTCGCAATGCTCGAAAATTCCCAGAGAGTAAGCAATATGCGAGTCTGAACCCAATGCCAGCCAGCCTCCGGCATCACGAACCGCTTCGGCAATCGCTCGGCAGTTTGCCTCACTCCCCTTACGTGAATGTTCAAACGATGAATTATTCAATTCCAACGCGACATTATATTTTGCCGCCGCTTGTGCAATCGCCGGGATATCAACGGGGTACTTAGGATTACCTGGGTGGCTAATAATATGCACATTACCCTGTGCCATCGTGGCGATCATCGCCTGAGTGTTGGCGGCTTTATCTTGCGGCGGAAACACCGGTTCATGGAAACCCGCAATCAGCAAGTCGACTGCATCAAGCATCGGGCCAGTACAATCGATATCACCGTCCAGATTCTTAATATTGGCTTCAATACCCCGCAAAATACCGACACCATCAACCAACCGTGGCCATACGCGCATATTCATAAAATGCCAGTAATGAGGAGCATCGGCCATGTCAGGGCCATGGTCAGTAATCGCGAACAGTTTGATATTCTTCAGCTTAGCTTCGGCGATATAATCGTGCAGGGTACTGTAAGCATGAGTGCTGGCAACGGTATGCATATGTAAATCAACAGGATACATAACTACTCCACAACATCTTTTAAGGAGAAATGGCTTTTTGCAGGTTGGTTTTTTGCAGATAAAATATAGTCCGCTAATGATAGCAGGAATTCTTCTCATCAGCAGTGCCAAAAACCATGCTTTGCCCGATAACCTATGTATCCCATCGAACTGATTAACCCGCTGAATCAGTACCCACGTACCACATCGACCAACCCTACAGGCTCTCTGCCCGCTTCTATCGCATGAATATTGGCCACGACTTGATCCATCGCAATCTCAGGTAACGTTATTGCGGCGATATGTGGCGTGATGGTGATCCGTGGATGAGTCCAAAACGGATGCATTGAAGGGAGTGGTTCTTTAGCAAACACATCCAATGTCGCCGCAGCTACGTTCCCTGTACTCATCGCCGCCAACAGGTCCTGCTCCTGTAGGTGTGCGCCACGAGCAATATTAATCACATACGCATTGGCGTTTAATTGTGAAAACAGTGATTGGTTGAGGATGCCCGCCGTTTCTGGTGTGTTTGGTAGTAGATTAATTAACAACTGCGTCCCTTGAAGGAAAGCGGGCAATTGATCATTACCAGCAAAACTGGCAACGCCATCAATCTGTTTTGCCGTGCGGCTCCAGCAACGAACATGGAAACCAAACTCAACCAACTTGTGGGCCACACTCTTGCCCAACACCCCCGCCCCAAGAATACCGACAGTGAACTGATCGCGTTGATGAGGCTCCAATGGCTGCCACTGCTTTTGTTGTTGTTGCAGTTGATATTCATCCATGCGGCGAAAGTAACGCAATACGCAGCTCACAGCGTACTCCTGCATTTGTAGTGACATACCCGTATCTTCCAGCCGCACCAACGGCACGCCGGCAGGTAATGTACCAAGGTATCGGCGATCTTGGTCTAAAATGGCATCAACCCCCGCCCCCAGTGCAAATATCCCTTTTAGCTCCGCACGGGTTGCCAGCATCTCATGCGGCGGTTGCCACACCAGCGCATAATCTGCCGGTTGTGTATCGCCACGTCGCCATTGCCTGATAGCGGCATCAGGCAAACGGGATTGAATCCCTGACAACCACTGTTTTGCGTCCAAGAAGGGGTGATAATAAATAATGTTCATTATTTTCCAGTTCCTTGCGAAAGTACTGGGTAGATTTCCGCGATTAATCAACAGATGCAAGCGTTACCATCAATAAATGCCGATGAAATCAGCAAATTGCTATAACTTTAGCTAAACAGTAATAAAGCGTTCATAAGAGGGTTGACGCTGGACAGACTTTTGCCTACATTACGCCGGTCGATAACGTTTAATCGGGTTGACGGTAGTAAACACGGTGAGGTGTCTGAGTGGCTGAAGGAGCACGCCTGGAAAGTGTGTATACGCGTAAGCGTATCGAGGGTTCGAACCCCTCCCTCACCGCCAAACAATAAACCCCGACCTTTATGGTTGGGGTTTTTCTTTTGCATCAATGAATTAGTTAGGCAATTTACTGGTGTTTTGAGCGGTTTCCAGTGCAGGTACAGTCACCGTATTGTTCGAGAAAACGGCGACTGTATCAGCGAATGGCCAAGCTTTTCGTCGAACGCATAAACACCGGTATTGCTTATATCAGGTGTGAACATCACGCTATTAACTCTTGAATACCATCCTATTTATTTGATGGCAGCCCGCTTCCTATTTCCATGCTACAACATTAAATATATTTAAAGTGGGATATATTAATAAGGAGCATGGGATGAAAAATAAAAAATATTATCTTATTTCTCTATTGTTCACTGTTTATTTCACCTCAGCCACTGCCTCGCCACTGATTGTGGCACACAGAGCTGGCACCGCAGATTATCCAGAAAATACGGTACATGCCATTAATATGGCAATAAAAAATCAGGTGGACGTTATTTGGCTTTCCATACAGATTACTCGTGACGGCATTCCAGTATTGTACCGCCCTAGTGATCTTAAAAGCCTTACTAATAGTGAAGGGCTCATTTCAGATCACTCTTTATTGGAAGTAAAAATGTTAGATGCTGCTCATTTTTTTAAGACTGATGGCCAGTATTCTTATCGCGGACGAGGGATTAAAATTCCTTCGTTGCAAGATATCTTTACTCGATTCCCCAAAACTCACTTCATCCTTGACATTAAATCACCCGACGCCGATCCCGTCATCATGGCAAATATATTATCAACGCTGATCACCAGTAATAACATGCTTGATAAGGTTACTCTCTATTCCACAGAAAGAAAGTATTTGGATGCTTTGCCTGATGGCATCAATAAATTTGAAAACCGTCATGTGACACGCAAAATACTGACCAACGCGGTCATGGCAAACGACTGTAAAATCCCCGCTAAACGGGGTAAAACTCAACATCATGCATTTGAATTAAGGCGTGAGGTGAAAGTCGTCGAAAAATTCACCCTCGGCAAAGGGACTTCGCACGCACAATTAGTCTGGAATCAGCAGGCCATGGACTGTTTTAAGAAAAACAGTAACAGCAAGATTCTGCTCATTGGCATAAATTCTGCTGAGGATTATCAGCTTGCCAAGGATCTGGGAGCGGATTATGTGATGGCTGATTCACCCGCTACCGCCAGATATTGGCGTTAAATTCACCTAATCTGGTTGTGACTTACGCTATGTGCATGAGGAATAACCAGATGAATTGAAACGGCTAAATACTGCTTGACCATGAGGCCGCCGCCCCCTATAGTACCGCCCCGTTGCACCGCTATAACGGCGCAACAAAACGGTGAGGTGTCTGAGTGGCTGAAGGAGCACGCCTGGAAAGTGTGTATACGCGTAAGCGTATCGAGGGTTCGAACCCCTCTCTCACCGCCAAATTCAAAAATAGGATTCTGACGAAAGTCAGAGTCTTTTTTTTTGGCTACACCGCCCCCTTCTTTATCAAGGTTGTCCCCCTGTGGACCAAGCGACTAACCAGCCAAGCCAACGGAGTTAGCCTGTTCTTCTTCGTGCAATAACTCACTTTAACCCTTCGCTATACTCGTCATACTTCAAGCTGCATGTGTTGGCTGTTTTCGTTCACTCCAGTCACTTACTTGTCATTGTCGTTGACCTTAAAAATAAATAAGCGCCCAGGGATTAATGAGACTTATCCCTGAGCCTCACCCTACGGGCTAGCATAAATGCTGTTCAAATGGGTTCCCGACTAATTTGTATCTCCCTTCCCGCCTTCCTACAACTCAAATTATTTTGGAGATATATTATCCCTTCCCAATAAAATAAGACTTGCCCCTGAGCAATCTTATTATCAGGTATCCCTTCCCCACCATGTCATAAAAAACCGTCTACTCACTCCATATTCCATCAAAGGCTTCGTTAACTCTTCCTTCAGACTATTTATCTCATTCAGGCTATTCATCTTCATTCAGACTACCTATGTTCATCCGGACTATTTATAGGGTTTCTCACCTTTAGTCTGAAAAAATAGCCGTAATGGCAATAATAATGACTTTCCATTTCTTGGTATCAAGAATTTTATTGCCAGATATAGCACTGGCCATATATATCGCGTCGGAAAATCAGAGTTATCTCAGTTTCCAGCATAGTTTGATATACATCTAGATCTTCATTGTTAAATTGGCGTATCGTTGTTATATGCTACTCGAGACGGACCTCTATTGGCCCGCCATTTATTTTGTCTTTTCCTTATTTGGTTTGAACCTGAGATGAAAACGCACGGAATTAACGGCATTAGGCCGTTCAGCGCAATTATTGACGCTTGCTGGCGAGAAACTTATACACTTCAACGACTTCTCAAAGACATAATTGCCGGTGTCACGGTCGGTATTATTGCCATCCCGTTGGCTATGGCATTGGCGATTGCCAGTGGTGTCCCACCGCAATACGGCTTATATACCTCGGCTATCGCAGGGATCGTTATCGCGGTCAGCGGTGGTTCACGCTACAGCGTATCCGGCCCCACCGCAGCTTTTGTGGTCATTTTGTATCCGGTGTCGCAGCAGTTTGGCCTGGCTGGCTTACTATTGGCGACAATATTATCCGGTATATTTCTGCTCTGTATGGGGTTTGCCCGGCTTGGGCGGTTGATTGAATATATACCTCTATCGGTTACCCTCGGTTTCACCTCAGGAATTGCCATCACCATTGCGACCATGCAAGTGAAGGATTTTTTTGGATTACACCTGATCGCCGTACCAGAGAATTATGTTGGAAAAGTCACAGCTCTCGCACAAGCCATGCCGTCAATTAATATCAGTGATACGTTAATCGCTACCGTCACGTTGCTGGTATTAATCCTTTGGCCGCGGCTGAAACTAAAGTTACCGGGTCACTTACCTGCATTAGTCGCTGGTACTGCGATAATGGGGATGCTCTCACTGTTTGATCAACAGGTTGCGACTATCGGCTCACGCTTTGGTTATCTCTTGGCTGATGGGACTCAGGGCCAAGGCATCCCTCCTATTCTGCCGCAGTTTGTGCTGCCCTGGCAGTTACCTGCCGCAGATGGTCAAGAGTTTGTGCTGAACTGGGCGACACTCTCTGCACTGCTGCCCGCAGCCTTTTCAATGGCGATGTTAGGGGCGATAGAGTCCTTGCTGTGCGCAGTCGTCCTTGATGGTATGACTGGGCAGAAGCACCATTCAAACAGTGAATTGGTCGGTCAAGGGCTAGGCAACATTGTCGCCCCCTTCTTTGGTGGGATTACCGCAACGGCAGCCATCGCCCGTTCTGCTGCTAACGTCCGCGCAGGTGCCACCTCGCCGGTATCCGCGATTATCCACGCGGTGCTGGTGCTACTGGCGTTACTGGTACTGGCACCGATGCTGTCGTACCTGCCACTAGCCGCAATGGCTTCCCTGCTGTTGATTGTCGCCTGGAACATGAGTGAAGCTCATAAGGTTATTGACCTGCTGCGCCGTGCGCCTAAGGACGACATCATCATTATGCTGCTGTGTATGAGCCTCACCGTATTGTTCGACATGGTGATCGCGATAACGGTTGGGATTGTGTTGGCATCATTGTTGTTTATGCGACGTATTGCGCAAATGACACGCCTGAGTGAGATACCTGCGGCGGTTAATGATAAGACATTGGTATTGCGAGTAAACGGCCCGTTGTTCTTCGCTGCCGCTGAACGGATATTCAGTGAGTTGCTCACCCGTTGCGATAATTATGACACTATTATCCTGCAATGGGATGCTGTGCCCGTTCTCGATGCCGGTGGCTTGAATGCTTTCCTGCGCTTTACTGAAGCGTTGACAGAGCAGCAACTGCTGGTTATCACAGATATTCCTTTCCAGCCACTGAAGACGCTGGCCAGAGCCAGGGTGAAGCCAATTTCAGGCAAGTTGAATTTCTATGCTTCTTTACCGGAAGCACTGGCGGCACTACAGAATAACTAGGTGTTTTGATTATCAAAAAAGGCAGCTTAGTTACCTACGCTGCGTGAGGTTATTGACAAAGTGCCCGCGACGGAGAGAACAGGCAGATCGTAAAGACGCCGTAAATACATCCATGTAGGCTCGAGCCGCGCCATCCTTGGCGCGGACGCTTTACTCCTCTGCCTATCCTCACCGTTCAAGATCACGTCATCGGGGTTTGTCAGCAGTCTGAGGCAGCTTAGTTGCCTACGCTGCCTTTTTTATTGCCCTAACCCAACTGAAAAACCATTCGGTGGTTACAAGAACGTCAGGTCAGTGATTCGGGTGAGCGAGTGCCGCTAACAACGCTGTAGCGTTAGGGGGCAGGAGCGCCCCCAAAGTCATTGGTGTTACAGCTAGGCAGCAAACGAACGACAAATTGGTCGGGAACCCATTTGAACAGCATTTATGCTGCCCGTAGGGTGAGCCTCAGGGATGAGGCTCATTAATCCCGATGAGCTGACTCAGGTCAGTGATTCGGGTGAGCGAGTGCCGCTAACAACGCTGTAGCGCCAAGGACGCAGGGGGGGTTACTTACTGGTATCCAGCGCAGGGAAACTCTTCACCAAATCATCGATAGCCTTCATCTGCACTAAGAATGGCTCCAACTTATCCAGTGGTAGTGCTGATGGACCATCACATTTCGCGCTATTCGGCTCTGGATGTGCTTCGATAAATAGCCCTGCCAAACCAACCGCCATACCTGCGCGGGCCAGTTCAGCGACCTGAGCACGACGGCCACCAGATGCCGCGCCAAACGGGTCACGGCATTGTAACGCATGAGTCACATCGAAAATAACCGGGTGACCGCCTGTTGCTTGTACCATTACATTGATACCCAACATATCAACCACCAGATTGTCATAACCAAAGTTACTGCCGCGATCACAGAGGATCACCTGGTCGTTACCCGCTTCTTTAAATTTCTCAACGATATTGCCCATCTGACCGGGGCTAACGAACTGAGGTTTTTTCACGTTGATGACAGCACCGGTACGGGCCATCGCCTCGACCAAATCTGTTTGACGCGCCAAGAATGCAGGCAACTGGATAACATCAACCACTTCAGATACTGGCTGTGCCTGGCTGGCTTCATGCACATCGGTGATCACTTTAACGCCAAACTGTTGCTTCAGCTCTTGAAAGATTTTCATCCCTTCTTCCAGGCCTGGGCCGCGGTAAGAATGAATTGAAGAACGGTTGGCTTTGTCGAACGAGGCTTTAAATACGTAAGGGATGCCGAGCTTTTGAGTCACCGTCACGTAATGCTCGCAGATGCGCATCGCCAGATCGCGTGACTCAAGCACATTCATACCACCAAACAGCACGAAAGGCAGGTCGTTCGCTACGTTGATATCGCCAATGCTAACCACTTTCTGTTTCATACTTATACCTTTATAAAGGGTAAATCGAGATTAATTACAGCGCGTTATGGTATACGAGGGCTATTGCCCTATAAACCGTGGCGCATAAAAAAAGATCAGTGCAATGTCACTCGCTGTTGCTCAATTGAGTGGATCTGCATTTTTATCATTTCAGCAATCGGATCTTCCGGGCACTGCTCGACAAAGTAGCTTAAATCAGAGATGGCAATGTGGTTGCAATCCAATTGCGCATAAATCAGGCCCCGGTCGCGGATTTCATACGGGTCATCGGGGTCGAAAGCCAAAACCGCTTCGCTGGCACGTAATGCCAGTTCCATCTGCTTCTCTTCCATTAATGCCGCTTTCAGCGTATCGAGCATTTTACGTACAATAAGGGTATTCTCTGCCTCTTCCAGATCTTCATCTTCCAGCTCGGCGCTCAACCCCAGATTGCCCTTGATCCACACTTCAAGCACATGCTCGTTCAGCGTTTCACCGTTCAACGGATTAATCAGCCACATCTCTTCATCTAGCCAATCGGCACGAAGAATTAACTGGGTTGGGAAGATAACCGGCATCAGCGGCAAACCCAGTTGATGCGCGATATACAGAAAAATAACCCCCAAAGAAACCGGTGTCCCCTGGCGTTTATCTAACACTTTATCTAACCAGATGGCGTCTGACAGGCGATAGACACCACTTGCACCGCCAAATTTCCATTGACGGTAAAACAGATCGATAAGCACTTCTAATTGCTGATCTTGATTAAGTTCGGCAGGCATAGCAGCCCGCGCATCATCAACAAGCTGCTGCAGTTTGTTACGGACATCAGCCAGCGGAAAAGTCTGTCGAATCTCTTGGGTAACCAGTAACACCCCATCACACAGGGACGCGTTATTAAATTCGAAATCAGCAATGCTACTCATAGATATCCCATCAGCAGTGGTAATTTAGTTGTTGCCAGTTTTACAATTAGATACAGGCAACCCAGTGCGAGTATAAAGGCAAACCAGCGAATATTCTGGCTGCGAGTTCGCTTACCTAATGCAACATAGCCAAGCAGGATGTAGATAATAACGCCAAACAGCTTCTCAGTCAGCCATGTTCCCTGCGGACTGAATGGATAGAATCCAGTAATCAATATCAGCACAATACCACTGATAAACAGCAGCGTATCATTGATGTGCGGCGTTATCTTTACCCAACGCTTTTCAAGCATCGCTGAGCCGCGACATTTCCAGAAGAAACGTAGTACAAACAGAGTAATGCTGATCACCACGGTGAGTAAATGCAAATATTTCATGGCGATGTAATCAACCCACATGACTATCGATTCCTTGTTTTATCTCTTTTTACTTGATGTTGCAGCGCTATTAGCTGCGCGTGGTTACACGGACCATTGCCCCAATGTCACCCGGTCATTATTGCCATAATCTTTACAGGTCATTACCGCACTAAATCCCGAATTTTTAAGCCGTTCTTGCACTGCGTTGGCCTGCTGCCAGCCATGCTCTAGCATGAGCCAACCGCCGGGTTCCAAGTAGCCCGGTGCCTGGCTGACAATCGCGGCCAGATCGGCCATCCCCTCAGCGGCCGCAACCAATGCACTATGCGGCTCATAACGCACATCGCCTTCATTAAGATGAGGGTCATTGGCATCAATATAAGGGGGGTTACTGGCGATAAGCGCAAAACGCCCGCTCACTGGCTCAAACCAACTGCCTTGCAGAAAACACACATTATCTATCGCGAGCTTTTCTGCATTATGGCGGGCCAAAGCGACAGCATCAGCGTTGATATCTACGGCGATGACCGTGCAATCACGCCGTTCATTGGCCAGTGCCAACGCAATCGCACCGGTACCCGTCCCCAGGTCCAAAATACGACAAGGCATTGTGGGCAAACGTGCCAGCGCCTGCTCCACCAGACATTCGGTGTCAGGCCGTGGGATAAGCGTTGCAGAGGAAACACTCAGCGGTAAAGACCAGAACTCGCGCTCCCCAACCAGATAAGCAATGGGTTCACCTTGCTCCCGACGGTTCGCCAGTGTTTCGAGCCACAGTAGTTGTTCTGCCGTTATTTCCGTTTCACCAAAAGCCAACAGATAGGTCCGGGCCTTACCTGTCACAAAACTCAGTAGGATTTCAGCATCGCGCTTAGAGCTGTCACTGTGGGTAAAACGGGCTGCCGCCAACGACAGCCAATGCTGATAATTCATTAGTCTTACTCTGACAGTGCAGAAAGTTGGTCAGCTTGATATTCCTGCACAATTGGCTGGATAAGCATATCCAGTTTACCTTCCATCACCTCATCAAGCCGATACAGCGTCAGGTTGATACGATGGTCAGTAACGCGCCCCTGCGGAAAGTTGTAAGTACGGTTACGGTCAGAACGATCACCGGTACCCAACAAGTTACGGCGCTCTGATGCCTCTGCCAATTGCCGTTTTTGCATTTCAGCAGCACGAATACGCGCGCCCAACACTGACATTGCCTTAGCTTTATTTTTATGCTGCGAACGCTCATCCTGACACTCCACCACGATACCGGTAGGAATATGTGTAATACGGATGGCTGAATCGGTGGTGTTAACATGCTGACCACCCGCACCTGACGAGCGGAACGTATCTATACGCAAGTCACCGGCGTTGATTTCTGGCAACTCAGCCTCTGGGATGGCGGGCATCACTGCAACGGTACAGGCGGAAGTGTGAATGCGGCCTTGAGATTCGGTTTCTGGTACACGCTGAACACGGTGACCACCGGATTCAAACTTCAACTGGCCGAAGACGCCATCGCCAGATATTTTGGCAATAACTTCTTTATAACCGCCATGCTCACCCTCGCTGGCGCTCATGATTTCAACTTTCCAGCGGCGGGTTTCGGCATAACGGCTGTACATACGGAACATATCACCGGCAAAAATAGCGGCTTCATCGCCACCAGTCCCCGCACGGATTTCCAGGAAGCAGTCACGTTCATCATCAGGATCTTTTGGCAACAACAACACTTGTAGCTGCTGCTCGAGCTCTTCGCTGCGCGCTTTGGCAATTTTTAATTCTTCCTGTGCCATTTCACGCATTTCGAGATCGTCCAGCATCATTTCTGCGGCTTCGATATCATCCTGGGCGCTGCGCCACTCTTTAAAACAGCGAGTGACATCCGTCAATTGCGCATACTCACGTGATAGCGCGCGGAAACGGTCTTGATCGGCAATAACGCTGGCATCGCCAAGATATGCCAGAACTTCTTCATGGCGCTCTTGTAACGCTTCCAGTTTGGCAACAATAGAAGACTTCATCCGTGGTTTTAAACCCTGTTAATTAGAGGAAACTAATGCTGATCCAGCCCAAGGCTGTCGCGTAATAATTGCAACCGCTCCATATCGCCATCGCTGGCGGCTTGCTGGAGGGATTTGGTAGGCGCATGAATAAGGCGGTTGGTCAGCTTATAGGCCAACTCATTAATGACCTGTTCCACGTTAGCGCCCTGCTCAATGGCTACCAAGGCTTTAGCGGTCATTTCACTGCGGACCTGTTCAGCTTGAGAACGATAGTCACGGATCGTTTCTACCGCTCCCTGAGCCCGCAGCCAGGTCATAAAGTTCATGCTTTCCTGTTGTACTATCGATTCAGCCTGAACAGCCGCAGCCTGCCGCTGGACCATGTTGTGCTGAATGATCGCCTGCAAATCATCAATACTGTATAAATAGGCGTTCGACAACTTACCGACCTCCGGTTCTATATCACGGGGTACGGCAATATCAACGAATAACATTGGCTGATTACGACGGGTTTTCAATGCCCTCTCGACCATCCCCTTTCCTATAATAGGTAACGGGCTGGCGGTAGAACTGATAATAATATCAGCATCAGCCAGGCGAGCATCAATTTCTGGCAACGTTATCACTTCGGCACCGACCTCGCTTGCCAGGGATTGCGCACGTTCACGGGTGCGGTTGGCAATAATCATATGTTTGACCTGATGTTCACGCAGGTGGCGTGCCACCAATTCAATCGTTTCACCGGCCCCCACCAATAATACATGCAGTTCTGATAATGATTCGAAAATTTGCCGAGCCAAAGAACAGGCAGCAAAAGCGACCGAAACCGCACTGGTACCAATTTCAGTTTCTGTACGCACTCGTTTGGCGACAGAAAAAGATTTCTGGAATAACCGCTCCAGTTCACTCGACAGAGATTGCCCGCGCTGAGATTCAGCAAACGCTTTTTTTACCTGGCCCAATATTTGTGGTTCACCCAAAACTTGGGAGTCCAAGCCACTGGCGACCCGCATCAAATGGCGGACAGCGTCATTGCCATGATGCCAGTACAGGCTTTGTCTTACGTCATCCGGGCTGAGTTTATGATAGTTACACAGCCAGGTAATTAATTGTTCGTGTAGGTTTTCTTGCTGTTCAACGCTGAGATACAGTTCAGTCCGGTTGCACGTGGACAACACGACACCGCCCTGCACCAACGGCTGTTGGAGCAAGCTATTCAGCGCCTGATCCATCGATTCCGGTGAAAACGTCACTCGTTCACGTAACGATACAGGTGCGGTTTTGTGATTAATGCCTAATGCAAGCAGAGTCATGGGAACGGCTTCGAGTAATACTGGTGTTAGTATGGATTCTCGTCTGAAGCGCATTCTACTTGATGCGCGAGATCAATAAAAGTCACACGGCATCATCCTGAGTATTATCCCAAATTATGCACAATAATTGATTATCTGCTGTTCAATATAGAACAAGATATTGACGCTCTGCCCTCAGCCCGTTAGCGTGAGCACCTTAGATGTCTATTTGCAACGAACCAAAACGTGTTGTTTTGCCCTAAATGTTGCCTCATCAAAAACCTGCCGCAGGTGAAAACCAGACGGCTGATAGGATTTGTACCCATATGCCCATGCGTAAAAGACATTTTTATCGCCTGCTGCCTTTAGCCTCTCTGCTGCTGGCGGCCTGTACAATCCCAGTATCAAAGGGACCAGCCACTAGCCCTACGTCGCCACAGTGGCGTCAGCATGAACAACAGTTGCAGCAACTTGGCCAATTTGAAACTCGTGGCGCATTTGCTTACCTGTCTGATAAACAGAAAGTTTACGCCAGATTCTTTTGGCAACAGACCTCTCCCGAGCGTTATCGTTTATTACTGACTAACCCGTTAGGCAGCACTGAGTTAGAGTTGGTTGTCCAACCGGGTGTGACACAACTGACGGATAATCAAGGTAAGCGCTACGTCAGTGATGATCCGCAAGAGATGATTCAAAAGTTGACGGGCATGTCCATCCCACTGGAAAGCCTACGCCAATGGATCCTTGGCTTACCAGGCGATACCCCTGATTTTACCCTTGACGATAAATATCGCCTGAAGAAACTGACTTACCAACAAAATGGGGTGACATGGGTTGTTGATTACCAAGAATACAATACTCAGGTCACGCCCTCCCTGCCCAGCCGCCTGGAGCTAAATCAAGACGGGCAACGGATTAAACTGAAAATGGATAGCTGGACGGTTAAATAACATGGCTACCGCGAATCAACCTATATGTCCGTCACCGGCAAAATGGCCGTCACCAGCAAAATTGAATTTGTTTCTTTACATCACCGGGCAACGCGCCGACGGTTATCATCAATTACAAACGCTATTTCAATTTCTTGATTATGGTGATCAACTAACGATTGAACCGCGCGATGACAACCAAATTCGCTTATTAACCCCCATAGCAGGGGTGGAAAATGAGCAAAACCTGATCGTCCGCGCGGCAAAATTGCTGCAAAAACACCCTGGTAATATCACCGTGCCACGCGGTGCTGATATCAGCATTGATAAATGCTTACCGATGGGCGGTGGGTTGGGGGGCGGTTCGTCTAATGCTGCCACAGTATTGGTGGCACTCAACATACTGTGGCAATGTGGTTTAACTGATGAACAATTAGCCGATCTTGGCCTGACATTAGGAGCAGATGTCCCGGTATTTGTTCGAGGCCATGCCGCCTTCGCAGAGGGTATTGGTGAAAAATTACAGCCAGCAGAGCCTGTAGAGAAGTGGTATTTGGTCGTACACCCCGGTGTAAACATCCCAACACCGATTATTTTTTCTGATCCTGAATTAAAAAGAAATACGCCAATTCGCCCACTGGCGGCGCTTTTAAGCACTCCATACGCAAATGATTGCGAACCGATCGCAAGAAAACGTTTTCGCGAGGTTGAACAGGCTCTTTCATGGCTGTTAGAATACGCCCCGTCACGCCTTACCGGTACCGGCGCTTGTGTGTTCGCAGAATTCGACACGGAATCATCGGCTCGGCAGGTGTTAAGTATTGCCCCTGAGTGGTTACATGGTTTTGTCGCCCGTGGTGTAAATGTTTCACCACTGCATCGTGTACGCTCAGGGAAAATTGAAAGCAGTGAGCGCAGATAACGATTTACAGCGTTATGTAAGGTCGAAGTAATGGCCTCACTGACCTTGGGTTCTGAAAATACCTGTCTCACTTGATTGAAAGCCGGTTCATAATGCTGTTTTATACTTAATATATTTCAAGATGCAGGAAGGCGGTAAACGAGGGAGTCTCGATGAGCTTACATCCGTTAAGTGATTCAGATAAACGAGAGCATTCTGCATACCTGCAACTTGAAAGATCGTGGTTATCACTGTGTTTTGGCTTTAAATACCCGTATGTATATTGCAATCAGTATGTTTAATCGCCCCTGATTACTGATATGACAATATCTTCTCTGGACGCATGCCTGAGGTTCTTCTCGTGCCTGATATGAAGCTTTTTGCTGGTAACGCCACCCCGGAACTAGCACAACGTATTGCCAACCGTTTGTACACCAGCCTTGGTGACGCCGCAGTAGGTCGTTTTAGCGACGGCGAAGTGAGCGTGCAAATCAACGAAAATGTACGCGGTGGTGATATTTTCATCATCCAGTCCACCTGCGCACCCACGAACGATAACCTGATGGAACTGGTTGTCATGGTTGATGCCCTGCGTCGCGCCTCCGCAGGACGTATTACAGCTGTAATTCCTTACTTCGGCTACGCTCGTCAGGATCGCCGTGTGCGTTCTGCCCGTGTGCCTATCACTGCCAAAGTTGTTGCCGATTTTCTCTCAAGTGTTGGGGTTGACCGTGTATTGACAGTGGATCTTCACGCTGAACAGATCCAAGGCTTCTTTGACGTTCCGGTAGATAACGTTTTTGGTAGCCCAATCCTGCTGGAAGATATGTTGCAGCAGAATCTGGAAAACCCAATTGTTGTTTCACCAGATATTGGTGGCGTCGTCCGTGCCAGAGCCATTGCCAAGCTACTGAACGATACTGATATGGCGATTATCGACAAACGCCGCCCACGCGCTAACGTTTCTCAGGTGATGCATATCATCGGGGACGTTGCTGGCCGTGACTGCGTGTTAGTTGACGATATGATTGATACCGGTGGTACCTTGTGTAAAGCAGCTGAAGCCTTGAAAGAGCGTGGTGCCAAGCGTGTCTTTGCGTACGCAACTCACCCAATCTTCTCGGGAAATGCTGTTGATAACATTAGAAATTCTGTTATCGATGAAGTGATTGTTTGCGACACCATTCCGTTGTCCGCTGAAATCAAAGCATTGAAAAACGTGCGTACTCTGACGCTATCCGGCATGTTGGCTGAAGCCATCCGCCGTATCAGCAATGAAGAGTCGATCTCTGCAATGTTTGAACATTAATCAGTATCGGGTTATGGATACACGGCTGCGACGCAATTAGGTTGCAGCTAAACACGGCGGTGCTTTTTGCTGGTATCCCGGCGGTATCCTTAGCCAAATGAGATTGATCAGTGGCTTAATTGAAGCAGATAAAGAAAAACCCGTTGAAGCCTGTGCGACAACGGGTTTTCTGTTTTTGAAGATTCAACCAATTATCCATCCCTATGAGTGACGTTGATTCTTGGTACAACGCTTATCAAAGTGCTTAACCCACCAATAGCGATCAGCAACGGCTTCTCGACCACCGATACGCGCACCGGCTAACCACAGCAATGCACCGACAAAGATACTCATGATGGCACCGTGGGCAAAGAATTGAGGTAAACCAAGTTCGGAGATTTCGGTTAATATTGAATAACCTACTCCAACAACCATTGTGGCTAAACCCAACCCCATCAGCATATTACCCAGTACTGTTGCGCTCTTACGTTTCATATGTCACCTCCACTTCAAGCCGCCAGTCAATAACCCTACTAAACTCGCTGTTTTAAACTGCTTGCATAATACGATTATTCGTGTGCACTTAATGATTCAGTATAGTCAGCCTGGTACTCATGGTGTTGCGGTAGCGATCACAACTGGCAAATGTATTTTGACAAAAACTGACATTATCCAGATATTTAGCCAAGAAGTTGAATGATTCCGAAGGAAAATCATTCAACTATACAATTATTTTTCTACAATCCCCCCTTCTCCTGTATTCCAGTATGAACAAAATGTACTCGAGTTTTGTTATTAGGCACCATGACAGGTAAACTGTGGCACTTTGATTCCTTTAGTCATAGCGAAAGACAACGTGAGTAGCATTAAATTAATCGTTGGGCTGGCAAATCCGGGCGCAGAATATGCCCAAACCCGCCATAATGCGGGAGCCTGGTATGTAGATTTATTGGCTGAACGCCACAATCAGTCCCTGAAAGAAGAGAGTAAATTCTTTGGTTATACCGCACGGTTAAATCTGGCAGGCCAAGATATCCGTTTATTGGTACCCGCCACGTTTATGAATCTCAGTGGTAAAGCCGTCGCGGCGATGGCCAGTTTTTACCGAATTCTGCCGGAAGAGATTCTAGTCGCCCACGATGAGCTGGATATTTTACCGGGGATGGCAAAATTAAAACTGGGAGGAGGCAACGGCGGCCATAATGGTCTGAAAGACATTCAGAACAAATTAGGTAATAACCCTAATTTTTACCGCTTGCGTATCGGTATTGGTCATCCTGGTGATAAAAGCAAAGTCACTGGCTTTGTTTTGGGTAAACCCCCCGCTAGCGAACAAACGTTGATAGACGATGCCATTGACGAGTCTATCCGCTGCACTGAAGTGCTACTCAATGAAGGCATGACCAAAGCAATGAACCGCCTGCACGCTTTTAAGGCCAGCGCATAGCATCATTTATCGAGTCATCCTCTGAGGCTGCCATTACGCACACGGCGAAAGAGCATGATCGTGATAAATCATCATTATGTGTATAATGGCGGCATAAATTTTGATTACATCAATTCGCTAAACTTAACGGGTTGATTTTTAAGTTATTTAAGGTGATATAAACATGGGATTCAAATGCGGTATTGTGGGCCTGCCTAACGTCGGTAAATCCACCCTGTTCAACGCGTTGACACAAGCGGGTATTGAAGCAGCTAACTTCCCGTTCTGCACCATCGAGCCCAACACCGGTGTCGTGCCAATGCCGGACCCGCGTCTGGACCAATTGGCTGAGATTGTTAAGCCGCAACGTATCTTGCCAACAACCATGGAATTCGTGGATATCGCAGGGCTGGTAAAAGGGGCTTCCAAAGGCGAAGGCTTGGGTAACCAGTTCCTGACCAATATCCGTGAAACCGAAGCAATTGGTCACGTGGTGCGTTGTTTTGAAAATGACAACATCATCCATGTCGCCGGGAAAGTTGATCCAGCGGATGACATCGAAACAATCAATACCGAACTTGCCCTCTCCGATTTAGAAACCTGCGAACGTGCCATTCATCGTGTCCAGAAAAAAGCCAAAGGCGGTGATAAAGACGCTAAAGCTGAACTGGAAGCACTGGAGAAATGCCTGCCACATTTAGAGAATGCAGGCATGTTGCGCGCCTTGGATCTGACGGCTGAAGATAAAGCCGCTATCCGCTACCTGAGTTTTCTGACGCTGAAACCGACTATGTACATTGCCAACGTCAATGAAGATGGTTTCGAAAACAACCCGTATCTGGATCAGGTGCGCGCTATTGCGGCGGCGGAAGGTTCGGTTGTCGTTGCGGTTTGTGCTGCGGTTGAGTCTGATATTGCAGAAATGGAAGATGAAGATCGTGCTGAATTTATGGCCGAACTGGGCATTGAAGAGCCGGGGCTGAACCGTGTTATCCGTGCTGGTTATGAATTACTGAATCTACAAACCTACTTCACCGCGGGTGTCAAAGAAGTCCGTGCCTGGACCATCCCCGTGGGTGCCACGGCACCACAGGCCGCAGGTAAGATTCATACCGACTTCGAGAAAGGCTTTATCCGTGCACAAACTATCGCGTTTGATGACTTTATCACCTACAAAGGTGAGCAAGGCGCGAAAGAAGCCGGAAAGATGCGTTCAGAAGGTAAAGAATACATTGTTAAAGATGGTGATGTGATGAACTTCCTGTTCAACGTCTAAACAGCTTCTGTTGTCTCATGAGGTTTCAGTAAGCCTCATAAAGACTGACAAAATCCATAAAATCCACGCACTTGTGTGGATTTTTCTTTTCATGACGTCTCAAATTATTTCATGGAAGCGCAATAAAAAATGAGTACAAAGGTGAGTACAATAAGTTTCCATCTCCGCCTTATGTGAGTACAATAACGGTATAAGAATTATACAAGGATACGTTATGCTCACCGACACCCAATGCCGCATTGCTAAGCCGAAAGAAAAACTCTATCGACTCAATGACTTCAACGGCCTGTACCTCGAAATAAAACCCAACGGCAAGAAAGCATGGCGTTATCGGTTTAAACTCAACGGCAAATCCAGCATGTTTGCGCTGGGTGAATATCCAGCGGTGACACTCGCCGAAGCCAGAGCGAAATGTGAGCAAGCACGTAAGCAAGTCGCCGAGGGAGTAAACCCAGCACAAGCACGTCAATTAGACAAAATTCGCAAGGTCAACGACGCATCCAACACCTTTGAGCTTATCGCCAAAGAGTGGTTGCAGATGAAAGACTGGGCGGAAGTCACCAAAACGCGCCGCCTTGATATGCTGGAGCGCGTAGTATTCCCGTCAATTGGTCGGCTCCCTATCAGGGAAATCACACCCCATCACATTTTGAAAATACTACAGGAAACAGCGAAACGTGGGGCACCTACCGTTGCCGCTGAAGCCAGACGGACCATCTCATCTATTTTTGAGCTGGCTGTAGCTACTCTCAGAGCAGATAGCGATCCCGTTTGGCCTGTACGCAAGGCAATTCCTGCAAATAAAACTCAGCACAAGCAGGCATTAAATCCGCAGCAAATCGGGAAGCTATTAAACAACTTTGATAACAGCCGCGGCACATACCAGGTTAACTATTGTATGTGGTTGATGTGGTGGACGCTGGCGCGCCCCGCAGAAGTCACCGAAGCGGAATGGTCAGAATTCGACTTAGATAAAGCACTATGGATCATCCCGACAACTCGAATGAAAGCCCGGAGAGAGCATGTTATTCCCCTTCCCTCTCAAGCTGTCAAAATGCTCAAAACGCTTTATGGATTAACAGGCCATCGGCAGCATCTCTTTCCGGGGCGTGATAACCCACGCGGCCCAATGACTTCGTATTCATTGCGTCAACTGCTCAAGAGCCTTGGTTGGAGCGGAACATATAGTCCACATGCGACACGAACCACTGGTAGTACACGATTAAACGAAATGGGCTATAGACCTGACGCTATCGAAGCGCAGCTTGCGCATGCCGATACGAATAACGTTCGGCGCACGTATAACCATGCGACCTACCTTGATGAGCGGAAAGTTATGATGCAGGAATGGGCAGATAGGCTTGATGAGTGGTCTGACAATACTAGGTGAAGCTAGGTATAGCTCCGGGCAAAGGAGATGCTACTCTACCAGTAGACATGAATGCCCTCTTCACTGACTGGCTGAAAATAAAATGCCCAGAAGCCTCGAAAGCAAATAGGCAATCCATCTGGAACAAGCACTGAAAACCCCTTTACGATCTTCCGCCTAACAACCTGACCTATCAGCATGTGTACTCGCTGCTCATCGCTCTGGGGCCAACCAATGCGGCACATAGAGCATGCCAGATTGTTCGCGCCATGATGTTATACGCCTTCCAAGCTCATGGTATAGAAGGCCAACCAGGGCAGCCAGTATACGTTCCTCAGAAATTATCTGAAGTACATGATCGAAAAACCGTGGCTGCCGTTATCGGTAAAATTCGTGAAAACTGCCTGAGTACAAAACAGTACCATACTCTCTGGCACAACCTTGGCGATACTCCATCACATGCAGCAATGCGTTTTCTGATGGTCACGGGGGCCAGGAAAAGTGAAGTAACGAAGATGACATGGTCCGAGCTGGATCTGGACGCTCAAATCTGGACTCTGCCCGCCACGAGAACAAAAACCCGGCAAGAACGCATCTACCCTCTTCCTGCGGTGCTGATTGAGTTGTTAAAGGAATGGTCTTGGACTCGAAAAAACAGCGATAGCCTTGTTTGGGGCTACATTGGTGAAACAACGATGGCACATTCAGCAGAACGCTTACGCCCGATTGTTGGCAATGATTTCACGACTCATGATATTCGCCGTAGTGCCGCGTCATTGATGAGTGGTGAGGCAGGTATTGATCCGATGGTTGTTGATCTGCTGTTGGGGCACAGTGTTAAGGCGGTGGCCTAATGAATTCACGCCAACTATCCTCCTTCTCTACTGCCACGTCATACCTATAAGCATCATACAAAATGCTGAACGCTGCGCTATTCCTACGCTTCCTGACGTCACCAAGAGAGTAAATCAGGCTATACATCAGTGTATTTGCCGATCCTTCGTCAATATCAAAGCGCCGCATCACTTTCTCTTTGGTGATTTTCTTCAGACGTACACACTTGAGCCCATATTTCTCAAGTTCATCGCATAGAATAGTCAATTGACTTCTTTCGATATCATAGTTGTAGCCTTCAAAATTATGCCACTTGATAGTAGAAGGCTATCCCAATCAAACACCATTATTACTGACTACTACTCGCATTGGATATTTTAAAAGGGTAGCTTATATAACAACCCACCTTAAATATATCTGTATATACATATCCTCCCATCACACTTCCGCAAAAAATAATATGCTCCATTAGTTTTATGGTAAAATCACTCATCTCTATTAATAACCAAAATAATTATTGCAACAGAAAGTATTAAAAATCCTGAGATAAAAAATGAAAACATAGGGGCTATTGTTTTATTTAACATGGGAAATATTTTCTGAATAATAGGATGCACCACAAACTCAGCTAAAGTTGCTGCACCAACCAAACCAAAAACAAAAGTCAGCCAACGATCTCTCCGACTCCGAACAAAATCTGATTTATATCTTAGTTCATCAAGATGATACCTTGCGACTTCCTTTGCCGAGGGAATTAAAGCTGTAGTACCAAATGATTCGATAATATATGAAAGCGAATCAGATACTTCCCCTGAACAACTACTGTGATGAATTAATTTTTCTGAATTTGCAAGTGTTTCATATGCATGAAGTAGATGTTTATCAGACTGAGGATCGTGAGCCCAAGAACATGCTCTAGCTATGCTCATGTTATAGTATTCTATTTGTTCAGCTCTTGCTTGGCTTTCAAATATTTTCGAGCGTGTATTAGGCTCGTCCCAAACATTGTCTAAAGAACCATTAGGCTTTAACCAAGTCCATAAAAGAATAGACCTATTTGCATGGAAACAATAATCCTCAAACATCCTTAGATCCTGAGGTAAAACAGGAACCTTTTCAGCTACATCAGTTCTAAGCAAGATTTTCATCATTGAATGTGAAAAAGTATGAAAGAGTTCTTTTTTACTTTTTGACTGAGTATCGAAGCGAAGTAAAGAAACCGATGGACGTCCCTGCCATATAAATTCTTTAAAAGAGTCTCTTTTATATTTTCCATCTAACACCAGGATATTGCCTATAGCATTACAGTACATTGAGCGACAGAGATCTAAAGTAGCCTCCCATGAATCATTGTTTTCTGTCCCCGCAATTCGATGTAACGACCAATCACTGCCTCCCAGGCTAAAAATCTCCCCATCAGTTTGTAAAGCATCATCAAGTACTTTTTGACTATCTTTTTTCATTTTATTTATTAATTTATTTACCACCCTTCCCCTAAAATAATTCCCACCAAACGAAAACGTATCTTCAAATGCATGTATCAATTCAACTTCAGCATCTAGGGTTTGAATCTTAGCATCAACCCAGATAGATTTAAAATATCTTTGATAAATATTCACTACATTTGATATGAAATCGCTTTCTTTCATTTTCTCCCACGTTTCATCAAATTGAAAACTAAGAATTGCAATTCCATTTTTATAAACTTTAACTGAAGGAAAAAGAGCAACCTGTTCACTCTCATATTCTAAAACCAAAGGAGGTAAAGATGTTCTAATATAAATATCACTATTAAGTGAAACTCGACTCTCATGGAATGCAATCTCGTATGAGTCTATCAACTCCGCGATAATACGCTCTGGAATTTTAGGGTTAAACTTAATCTCCCAACTTGAATCCCATTGCCGGCCCTCTGGTTTTAATAGATCAATCTGTATCTTTTTTGAATCATCCATATAAATACATTTAAAATCAGAGAAAAAGACAGAATTAGAAATACCTGTTTTCAAGAGATTTGCAGCAGTTTTTACCAAATCAATATTAGCTGATTCGAACCCAATCACATAGTTATAAAACACATTAAACTGATTAATTCGTAACTGTCGTTGAGTTCTATCAAGTTTGAATAGATTCGATAACATAAGGTTCCATCCCGCAAGTCCTGAAGAATTTAATTTCATTAAAACTTGAATTTTCGTTAAAAGCAAATGATGCCTATAAATCCATAGAAATTTCTGTGTATGTAAAGCAATAAATGAAGAATTGAATGTCTGCGACAGCTCATGGTTCTCCACCGTATCCTTGCAAAATAACATTACTGAGTCAGTTGATTAATCCTTCAGCTCCAGCTTGAAACCCTGCCAATCCGGCAATAACAGTTCACGTAGTGCCACCACGCCATCATGATCCAGCATACAAACCACACCAGGGTTGAGCTTCACCACTTCACGGATATACGCTTGCTCTACACCACAGACCATGAACGCCAACAAGCTTTTATCTCTGGCATACTGTTCATAATGCTTTTTTTTCCGGTCGTACTTCTCCCCCTTCAAATCCAGAACCAGCCCCAGATCGTTCTCTATTCGGTGGTAGTTACGTGGTGAGCTACAGGTATCCCGATGGCGTTGATAAATTTTAGCAACTAGCTCCTCCAGGGCTGCCCGTAGTGGCCTGACGTACGCCTTCCACCAACGTAATATTTTCATGGCTGCTTTCTCAGTACCAACCCATTTCAGAATCCGTTTCCCAAGTCCCCCCGCAACGCCAACGGTAACCCGACCAATACGGTAGGTGGTCGAGTGAACCATCTTCTTGCATTGCTTGCGCGTCAGTCCGGTTTTTTTCATCATCATTTCATAGATAGACGACTTCACCCGATAGTCAACGCGGTCTCGCTTGCACAACCGGTTAATGCAAGCGAGACTACATGAGCGGATATCGTAGTTCAAAAGTCCATATCTAAACTTAGATTTCAACACATTAGGCAAGTTTTGGAATGCCCTATCGTAATATCGCCCACCGAAGGTTAGTCGATACGTGTGGTCATATGTAACCAGATCACCCTCAATCTTGGCGTTATATAGGTGGTTTAGGCTGCGGATACCTGCCCGGTAATAGTCATCAGGAACCATTTTTTTCAACTGCCGTAGAAACTTACGGTGCATTCTCCCTCGTGTAACCCCTTTCAACCAAGCCTGCTCCTTCCTCTTCAGCCCAGCCTGCCGCTTACCCAAATTCAACATATGTTTCGGCGCTTTCCCGTTGGCCCGGAGTATCTGCCTAAATGTAAAACTTTCCCCTGTTGCAGCGTCCACCAACCTCAAAGAGCCAACGTCACTTTTGGGGCGTACCGGATTGAATTGCCAAAGGCTGGGCTTCCGCTTATTCACATCCTGACTGGCGCGGCCCTCCTTAAAATGAAAATCAGAGGCGATATCTGGCAGGATGTCTATCAACCGTTTTACCTTCTGGCACTTACCCTGGTGGTTGATCTCACATTTACTCAACAGAGGATGGTACAGGCTACGGATATCCCGTTGGGTGCAGACTACCCAACCTTTATCGTTAGGCTCGGCAAGCCATAAATCGACTAGGAACTGCTGCAAGACACATCGCTGGGTAATGGCTCTCTGACCATCGCCCACTACTACCTGGGTAATGGCGGTAATACGCTTGTACACCCATTCAGGAATCTTCATCTCACTCCCCACTGGTTTGCGGGGGACGGTCGGCGGAACCTCACCGTGTGCTCTTATGGCGCACGGTGTCCACCGCCATCCCCCACCCCATGTTCTTCTCATAGACAACTTTGAGATTCGAAGCTTTGGGTTGGTGACTGGTTGGAGGGGCATGCCCCTAATTTGCTCACCTTCGGTCGCAAATTGTCCCCCATTAGGCTTACGCCTCCACTCACTCGCTTCGCTCGTTCGACACGTTCTCAATTCCCAACTGGTAGTTGGCCCAATGGCTATGGTGGCTCGCTGCTCGCTCCCCCCCATAGTGTGTAGTCAATAGCAATAGCTGATAATCAAAGATGCACTCATGGCGTTAACTCGTCGTTTTAAGGCTTCAACGTGGCTCTGGGGCGCATCTACAAGAACATTGATATAACAGTCAGTTACGTATTTTCTGGTACAGTTAGCTTTTTAAATTGCATTAGTTACCTCCGAAATCAGCATCTGCTATGCACTTTTTCAATTACAAAAGTGCATGCGCCAAATGGAAAACCAATAGGTTCACCGCACTTTCTCAACCAAGCATGATGCAATAAGCCGACCAAATCACCAGCTCAGTGCTGCACGTCATTTCACCTGACCGCCATAATTGAACGTGATTGTTGCAGACCCTAGCTTGTCTAATATCAGTAGGCTTCTTACTAATTCACTGCCCGTTAACGGTTCTGGTATGGCTTTGATCAGACGGTCACTCTCATCATTGAGAGTACAAGTCACCTGATGCCACATAGGATCAAAAACACGCTTAAATTGCTTGATGGGATCTTTGAGCATGACCTTGCTCATCGGGCTATTGATCACAGAAGGGCTGATATACTGGCCCTCACCACGCTCCATGTGCTTTTTCAGACCTTGCAGGAGCGCCTGATCATTGGGAAGCAGAAGACACAACACGGGAAGCCAGAACGCCTCATACTCTCCAGATGGAAACCTATGGTGCAATAAGCTGAAGGTGCCCATTACTGGCTCAGAACAGTTCAACCGATTTAGTGCCCTGCCGATACGCGGTTTAAACTTGTTGATTTGCTTACTGGCCTGTCGCATGTTGCTCCACGGGCGTAGCATGGGAGTCCTTTGGTTGAAAACCAGCATAATGACGACATAGCCCGGTGGAGTTGCCATTAGGGTTCGCCATATTTCCCATTGCAAGAGGTCACGTTCACGCTTGCAGTGAGGACAGGCAACACTTTCACAGGGAGTCTCATTGCGGCATCCTTTCAGTTTTTTTGCAAGCGCGAGTGATACTGGACGTAATTTCCCAAATTTTTGCAGTAAGGCAATACGCTGCTGGTTTTCTCTTTCTGCTGCCTGCTGTGACCCCAATTCAGGGGCTGTTTGGCTTAATATCTCCAGTCTTGAGGGTGCATGACGTATATAGTTTGGATCAAATGTAATAAATTGATGGCAATTGGTTAATTTGCTCATGGCGCAATATTTATCTCATTGATAAAGTTTATAGATAGGAAACATTACCCCTCACTGCAACAAACATGTTCCTCTATATAAAATGGGGAGGCTCCCTCCCCTTATTAAGCTTATACCCAAGTTACTTCAAGTTGCATGTAGGCGGCAACTGAGCGAAGCCCCAGGAGCTTGGTAAACCAAGTGACTGGGGCAACAGGGCGCAGCCAACACCCAAGCAACTTGAAGTATGAAATGTATAGAAAGAAATCAGGTTATTTAGTATTCCCTTTGTAATAGTGTAACCTCACATAGTTAGAAATATAATTCCGTTGACGCACTAAATAATCAGCAAAATCCCCACCACTCAATTGGCGCGCCTCTCCCTTCATGAGTATTTTTTCTGAGGTAACTGTGCAAGGACGCTCATACCATGAACGATCAAACACATAGGCCAGAATTTCCTCTGGGTTTTCAAATGAATACTTGCGTAAGGGAGTGTTCAGAATAGAATCACGAACATACATATTCCCCGATCGCATTAAATAACTTTCCATCCTTTTCATTACACTATCATTATCTTTAATCAATAGTCGTATTTGTGGCACGCAGTAATCCCCTTCCGATGCCATTTCAAAGGAATGATGTTCCATTACGATCCTACCTGCAATAACACCATCAAAGTCCATAGATTTAAATAATGGGTCAATTCTATTTTGAATGTTATTAATAATATATGGAAAACTATCAATACCTTTTGTAATTTTACTTATATTTTTATTCATATCAATACTTATTGCAATATAGTCTTTATCTCTCTCAAATAGCCCCATATATTTCCGCATGTCATTTAATTGCGCCACACCGCCACAAATTGGACATATTGCTAAATAGCAAGGTTGATAATTGCTACATGATAGAAGCCTTGAGGCTAAAATATAATATATACAAGTATGTATAGGTGTCATTTTCTCCGCTAATGCACGTACTCTCCGTACCTTTTCGGCTTCCATTTCATCTTTCCCCATAAAACCAGGTACAAGAATCAAAGCTCTTTTGCTTAACTTATTTAATGATGATGGAATCTGCCTTTGCAAGCATGGATAATCATGAAAAAGTTTTTTCATTTAAATTTCCTTCTTGATAAAATCCAATAAACATCAACTAGGTTCAGCAACTAAAAATACCTCACCACAGTAGTGTAAATATTAGAATAAAATAGGATGCGACATCTTATTTTAACCATCCTTGGTCATGTTCAATCAATAAAGACACAAGTGATTTTTATTTATAAAAATCCCTCCTTATTATGATTAAGCTATGTTCATCTGCAGCACTTGAGTAGGATTTTAAAAATGATTCTTTAGTGTTATAGTCTTTAGGTCTTAGCGAGTACGTGTACGTTCAGAGATCCATGTATCGATCTCGTGTTCATAGAACGCTATAGCGCGCTTCGATAGCAGTACTGGCACTGGAAATCGCTTGTCAGATAGCAGTCTGTAGAGCGTCGAACGGCTAATTGCACAGCGTTTTATCACCTCCTGAATTTTTATCAGTTTTCTCTCTTCCATATATCCTCCCTATCTGGCTAACCAGTTGAGCTACTCTACACCCTCGTTTTTTGCATGAATTAAGTGCTAGATTAGCGGAGAAGATAACTTGAGCATGAGCAACCGATTACGGATAAAAACACAGAAAAACTAACTAGCATTTAACTCTAAAATATTTGTATGTAAGGAATAAAAAACTAGAAATAGCTGTAACTTTGGTCATGCAAAATTGGCAGCTCTATTGCCCAGGGTTGCAGGAAATTCAAACAATCATGAAACAGAACATTAAACCACAAAGATAACAACATTAGGGATAAAAAACCAAATGAAGTCAATAAACGCAAATTTGGGTCAAGATAATTTCGAAAAACTTATTTTTATAAGTAAATCAGCGCATCCTGAATATTTCAATAATCCAACCCTCAGTGGAAAGGTTGTAGACAGCATTGTAAGTTATTGTATAGAAAAGGTTTATAACGATATCTATTCAAAGCTGAATATCAGCGACGCACCACTGCCTCTTATCCCACCTATAACAAAGAAAAGTCAGAAATTGTACAACTTATATCAAGTAGCAAATTCCTTACGAAAAGCAGGGAAAACCAACGCACATATTGTGCACCATATGAATAGTAACCAAGAACCAACGCCTGATGATGTGTTTGATAGAAAACCGCTGAAGGGGAGCAAACCGACTAGATGGAAGAAAGAGGATGTTGAATTTCTTCTGGATGTCAATGTATTGAATGAGTTTCTTGATGCTCTAAATCATCGTTCCCAACGAATTACTACCAGCACCTCAACCGCTGAGAAGCCATGATTTTGGCCTCATCGCCACGGTGATCGTATCGGGCCGTGGTAGATATGTCGCTATGGCCAGCCAACTGACGCACTGTATTGATATCAACTCCCTGCTCCAGCAGTTGAGTTATGAACGTGCGGCGCAAGTCATGGGGTGTAAACTCAGTCACGTTGGCAGTGGTTCTCAGTTGTTCCAAGATCGCCGTCAATCCTGCTGTGGTTAATGCGCCAACTGCCGGTTGACCAGAACGACTCACTTTGGTGAATAGAGCATACCCCTCACCTTTTGCAGCTAGCCATGCGGTCAATGCGTTAGCCACAGCAGGAGCCACATGGATCTCCCTGTATTTTCGCCCCTTCCCTTGTCGGACAATCAATAGACCATTCGAATAGTCGCCCTCCTGAAGTTTGACCAATTCGCCAGCGCGTAATCCAGCCCCGCACAAAGTCAGCAGGATAGCTGTATCTCTACATCTACGAGCGGGTTCACCGTGGCTTTTGGCGGCTTTCAGCAGTAGCCGAACCTCATGCCTACTTAACGCTCTTCCCTGCCGTATCGGATCGCCTTTAACGCGTTTGACAGCCTTGATACGTGCTAGTGTTTCCGCATCTAGCCGATGCAAGTTGAATGCAGTCTGTGCAAGTGATCGCAGTGCTGCCAACGCCATATTGACCGTTGCAACAGCGTAACCGTCATCCAGCAGGCAAGCGCGTATTTTAGCCACCTTGCCATAGTCCAGTTGCTCCCAGGGGTAAGACTGCGAGTTAGATCGTTTGTTGAGTATACGAGCACTATGGTTCAGCAAACTGGTGATACCGCCACGGCCTGATATCGCCAAGGTGTTGATATAAGCATCGAACACCGTGATCTTCGTGTTTCGTTGATTACCAGTCAGTTTAAGCTTGGACATGGCTAACTCTTTATAACGTACATTAAACCAAGTAACTGGGCCGCCTACAGCAGCCCACGCTCTGCCATTGAGACGGTTTGTGTACCGGCAACAATGAAGTGGTCAAGCACCCGCACATCAACCAGTTCCAACGCAGATACCAGCCTTTTGGTGATTGCCAAGTCTGCCTGACTGGGTTCTGGCTCACCACTGGGATGATTGTGGACAAGGATCAACGCCGCTGCGTTATGGTGCAGGCTTAGCTTCACCACTTCGCGAGGGTAGACGTTGACGCCGTTGATTGTGCCCCTGAACAGCTCCTGGTACGAAAGAATGCGTTGTTGGTTATCCAACAGCAGACAACCAAATACTTCGTGTTCCAGCGGAGCCAACTTGACCATGAGGTAATCCCGCACATCCATTACCGATAGCAGTTGTTTCCCCCGGATATAACGGTTTTCGATGATGGTTTGTGCCTGCTGTAGGATCAGGTCTTCATTGCAGCGGTCAATCATGTCAGAACTCCCGTTCAACAAAGTAAATACAGTCTGGGAAAAGTTGGTGTGAACTGTTGCCAGGCTTGAGTGACCAGCTCTTGCGTGGTGATTTTCGTCGACCACTGCTATCGAAGAAGTAGAGGTATTGGCTGTCTATGCGGGTGATGACTGACCAGTGATGTTGATCGCTAATCAGGATGAGGCGAGAGAACTCACTGTGGTTGAGGTATTCGGTCATTGCGGTGAGGATGCTCAGGGTGGTTAATCGCTTAAGTTCTCGGAAGGGCTGGCTGATTTGAGTGGGAAAATGTTTATGGTAGTACCCTTGCCGCAAGACCCGCTCAATCAAGTAATCCATTCGGGGTTCATCAAGGCCGTGGGTTAGCCATTCCTCCAAAGGCCATTCATAGCTGTACTCCCGCAATAGAGCACGCATCAATGGCTTCCTCTTCACCCTGCCATCAAACAGATACCCCATGATATTCACCAAGCTGTACGCCCCGCACAGACAATCCAAGTCGCCCTGTTGGGACGCACTGATCCCTCTATCCTTGACCACAATAGATACCCCAAATGGATTTAATTAACTTAGATTTCCCAAAGGAACTGGACGGTATAAACGTCTAGGTCGTAATACTGAATAAAGTTGGATTGCCATAATTCAAATAGCTCACAACCGGCCTTATGGCCGAGGTCGCCTAATCCAGCATGGAATGCATATTGTTGCGACCAACTAAAGTCAATTTCCTTTTCTAATTCAGGGTAAACCCGCCCCATATAAGCAAAGTCAGTGATGTAATCAAAAAACCAACGTTCTTCTTTTTTGATTAGCCGGATTTCCACTGGATGATAACCACCAAGCTCGGCACTGTAGTCGGTGTCTCTAAAAATAAAAGATGCAGCTTTCAACTTTTGCTTTATTGGCGGGGCTTTGCCCATTTCTTTAAATAATAGTTCAATCAATTTTGGATTAATGGGAAGCCTATAGTCTTCCTGATGGATGATATTCATAACGTTTCCATTTAAGTTAAAATAGTCAACAAGTCGAATTTGAAATGCAGTTGCACCTCCCGTGAAGGATTAATTAAATATTATTGGTTTGAGTGGCTGTAAATAATCACTTTACCACAATGACATTTTATCAAATAATACATGCCATGGCAAATAGTTTCAATGAGAAACTATTAATTAAATAATAACTTGGGAATGGTCTAAATTAACTATTCAGACCGGATTAGGCGTGTGAAATAGAGCTTAAAAGTTGCTGGCGCTGTTCCTCAGAAAGCGTCATCAACTGACGTGCCAACATCATCACTTCTGGCTCCATATTAGTGGTTAACATCAAATCATCGGCTACCTGCTCCAATGCCTGCTTTAACAGCCTGTCGCGGGACTGTGGCTTCATGGTCTTGAACAGTTGCACCCAGAGGTTAAGTTGTTCATCGCTGCCATAGGGCGAGGCTATTTGCGTTTTCTGCTGCTGCTCAACACGCTCACTTTGCAACGACATCCCCGCCGCACGGATATGATACTCAAAGCCCTTATGTCCAGTTCTCTTTCTCTTGATGTCAGGGTGCATAGCCGCCAGTTTTTCCAGACGTAAGCGGCAACCTTTTGCGGTGCCCGGCATACCCGGTTTCCCGACAAATGCGGGTGCTGAGAGCCATTGTTCATTATCAGCATGAGTTTCTTGCGGCAAATTATTTTTCATGAACTTTAATCCAGATATCAATGCGTTAAAAAGAATCGGCAAAACAACCCACAAAAGGAACTTGATAAGTATCTTTTATTCGCATTTAATATCCATGTACTGATACAGAGGAGTTAATATTGTGAATAACCACGTAGCATCGCAAAAAAAGTCCCCTAAGGGAAGTCTGGAAGATTGGCATCGGGCTGACATAGTGGCGGCCTTGCATAAGCGGGGAGTGAGCCTGTCGCAGTTATCACGCGAGCAAGGATTGGCTCCCCGTACACTCAATAATGCATTCAGCCAACACTATCCTAAGGCAGAACGCCTGATAGCCGGGGTATTGGGCATGACACCAGAACAGTTGTGGCCCAGTCGCTATCTCAACAAGGCACCCTCGATTCATGCCAAGAAGGGATAGCAATGGCGACCACCATCACATCGGTAACAGAAAGTTTTGAATACCTCTTCCACTCGCTGTACCGGCAGGAGTTTGTCAAAACACTGCGGTTGAATGAATGTAACGAAAGAGAACTACTCCCCTTGGTGCGTTGCTACCTATTAGGGTACTTTGCTGATGCGGTATCACCCGAGGTTCAGGGGAAGCTACCGGGGACAATAACAGGTAATGGCTACATTGATTTTGTGATTGATGATGTGGCGGTTGAGTTTGCGGTACGCAAACCCACAGCAGCGAAATCCACCGTCTCCGCAACCGTCAACAGCACGGAAATGAAGAAGCTAATGAAGTATCCGGGCAAAGCCTTACTGGTCTTGTTCGACTTCTCAAACACACCCTATACAGAAGCTCAAATAGAGGCTTTCCGTGACTGGCCTTCACTGGGGAAAGGCAACCATAAGAAATCAGCTTTTAATGTGGCTTACTTTTATGTGGAGACACATAAGCCGCTGACACTGGGGAAAATCACTAAAAACATCCGTATCAACTGACAAGGAAGCACAATGAAAAACATGATATTAGCGGTTTTGGCTGGCAGCTTGTTTTGCAATATAGCGGTAGCCGCCAAAATGGAAGGGAAAACATTTATCTACCAGAAACCCAATGGTGAAATCAGGTTGTCAGCAGTACCGGGTAATGGGCAACAGGCAAAGTTCTCCATAAACACCAATGTAGATATGCATGCTTGTGAAGTGGAAGGAATTGCCAATGCCATTGCTGATACGCCGCAACACACCACCTTGCAATGGCGTGATAAAGAGCAATGCTTGATTACTCTGATATGGGGCCAGAATCGCCTTAACGTTAAAGCCACAGATGAGTGCAATAGCTATTGTGGCATGAATACCGAGAACTCACTGTCTGGCGTTTATAAATAAAACTTGAAATGACAGTTTGTAATTCATTACACATATGGGTCACCTTTTATAAGAGGGAGCATGCCAACTGAATTAAATAAAGAGTTACCAATAGACCCACTTTATGACCAAACGCTTAATATGCTCATCAGTGGTGAACTAAAAAATAGCGTAACTGCCGTTCAATATCACTTCAGAATTGGTTATAACCGAGCAACCAATCTGGTTGAGAAAATCAGACAGGATAACATTTCATTAAATAAGGATCTATAATGTCACCCACAAATGAAAATCAGCCTAAAGAAACTGAGCGTAATGATTTGAATGCAGTGAAAGAGAAATTACTGAGTGGCGGCTATGGATTAACAGTAACGTTCTGGCTATGGTGGTTTCTGCCAACGGTACTGATTATTCTGGTAAGAGATCACTTTAACATTCCACCATTTGCAAAAGAGTATTTCTACCTGAATGTGGCAAACATGATTTTAGATGGTTTTATGTGTGTGGCCGTAAAAAACACCATTAACGATAACAACAGAATCATGGGGGTAATTGCCACCGTCATTATAGGTTTTCTGTTTATTACTCGCGGCGGTGACATTTTCGTACATTTATTTAAGTAGCAGGTTTGTAAGATGAATTGAATCACCCTATCTGCATTAACGAGCTTTAACGTATAGGCGGCCATCCAATGGATGGTCGTCAGTTCATTTATACCTGTTCCGCCCACTTATATTGAGAACCACAACATGCAAAATCATCGATTAGAAGATAATATTCGCCATTTTGATTTGTCAGCACGACAATCATTAAATATGCCGCCATTCGAGATTGAAGTAAATATTTTCACCTATGACCCCGCAATAGACGTTAGCAAGTTGCCAGATTTCAATGGTGACGTTTGTTACCATAAAATATCTTCAGCAGAAGAGTGTACGTTGCATAGTCGTTATATCGATTTAAATATTATTATCATAGACAGCAAGGAAAGTGAAAATCTGATTGATATCGCAAAGGCAGCGAGATGCATCACATTTATTCTGGTACATCAGGATTACCATTTGAAGAGGAGCGTATCAAAAGCGTACTATATCCCATGTTGGGATGAGCCGTGGCGTGTATTGCAGCATGTCGTCTGTGCCGTGCTTTCACTGGTATGTTTTACCGACCTTACTGGTCTTGATTATGGTGATACAATAATGGCTATCACCGCGGGTAACCATATACACTTCCATTTTCATGAATCACAGAATGTCGAATCAGTTATGAACCAAGTCATCGCTGACAATGCCAGATTATTAAAAAAGGCGAAAGGATGCTTACTTGTGTTTATTCACAATACTGAAAATGGAAGCGATGAATTTGAATGTGCGAAACGTATGTTAACACCAACCCTTCACAAAAGAGCCGTACTCTCATCGACGATGCTCCGTTCAGCGAAGTCAGGTATATCCATTTCACTGATTGTTTCGTTCAATGCACGTAGAAAATAGATTTACGTCTGGATGACGTAATTCATGTTTTCACCCAGAGACAGGATTACCCTATGAAAATTAAACTTATCGCCGTTGTTGCGATCATCATTATCATTGTTGTTCTTTTCCGGTTTTTCTCGCTCCAAGAGAAAGCAACAGAAACACCACCTAATAGCAATAATACCCTTTACGTTCAATCGAATTCACCGGGCGAATGCAGGGTAATAATTACTCCTATATTGGATGGCGTAATATCAGCACCCAGTGAGATCCCATGCAAAATACAATTGCATTCAAATGACTAACTAATTGCATTTAAATAAAATACAGATGGTTTTTTATGACCACCTGTTTTTGGCGTTTTATTTTAACCGGTCAGATCTATGCTTTTTTATTTTCAAAAAAACCATCTTCCTTGCATCATACGTAATTAGTAAAGAAATAGTCTGCATAAAAAGATAAATGACGAAAAATAAAAACATCACACTAAATATGCCGAATGCCCATCTTTGTTTTTCTATTAAGGAATCGATGTATTCTAATGACCTTTTGCTATTAAAAGATTCGCAAATTATATCTATAGTTTGAGGCGGTAGTTTTATGACTATGTCAGTTTTCTTCTCACATTCTTGTGGTGTTATAACCCAAGAGCTTTCCCTGCCACCTAAAAAGTTATACTCTATTGCCTCTTTTTTATTAAACCAAAACCAGCCTGTATTATTGATGTTTATTAGCCCCGCAGGTTTAATAGCTACAACCAGTGCTGCAAAGAAAAGAAAGAGGGGGATGAATAGAGAGAAAAAAGTTAGTGTTGGTACTGCTTTGTTGATTTTCTTTATTTTCAATGTGTCGATTATAAGGTTTCGTTTAAGTTTTGCGATGATTCTGAAGTTTAACTCATACTTTTTAATCCAATCCTCGAATTTTTCCTTTTGTTTTATCGATACAGCATCAGTATTGTAGTGGTAATTAAATTTTTCTATTTCAATTATGTCATTAATGAAGTCATGCTTGCTTTCTTTTTTATAGCCAAGCCAAAAGGCCCAAAATCTATTTACAATGGAAAAACCTGATTTCGCTTTACGCTTAATGTAATAAAGAGATGAAATCATCATTGTAAAGATGAATGGAAATAAAATGAACTTGTTATCTATTATTGATAATAAAGGGGAGATAAACGTATCGAACTGTGTATTCACAATGCTATATCCTTATATAAGATGAGATGTGGCAATGTTCTAACTCCTCTTGGTTCCAAAACTGGGTAGTGTTGATCGCCCATTCTCTTCAACCAATAGAGTTAACCCTTCGACATGCCATACAGATGTTATCTCGGCCCGATATCTTTTGGAACCTCATTGATAAATGTTCAACGTTGAGGTGTGAGTGTCACTACAATCCCTAGGTAATCAGCGGTCAGACTGCTGGCTACCAGCGCATCCACAACGATCTATGTATCACCAGCAGCGACCTTGAATGCTAAGTGGGGCAATCAGATCTCCTTCACTGTTGAAAGCTGATTGTAACGCAGCCTTGGTCATATCAGCAGTAACTTCATCCAGCGCCCTAGAATCCCATTCCGCAGGTGTTACCAACTCGTTAGACTCTCAAGCCGCGTAGTCAGCCTAAAGAACTCGCTCTGTTGCCGTATATCGTCGCTGCATGAGCGCCATACATACTCGAGATGAGATTTGAGCTTGGCCCCTATACCTTGGCATAAGGCTTTGGGTGAGAAAGGGACTGAGTGGAAAGTCTTCCACAGTCTGCGGGGAATGTTCATCAGCCAGCTTGAGCGCGGTGGTGTTCCAGAAGAGAGAATCGTGCTGATTGTAGGTCACAAGAGGGGGCAAACAGAATCCTTCCACACTTACAGCCAAGGGCCAGCATGAAGGAATTGGCGTGTTACGTTAAGATGGTAAAAAATGAACAAATAACGAACAGCCCCCCATAAATAATCAAAATACACAACACATTCAGGATAAAATGCCAAGAGAGTGAATCACTGTAAATTTATACATAACAGTTTGATGCAAGCATTGTAAAGCGAAGCGGGTAGGATTATCCTAAACACTACATGTAGTATCTTTTACTGGGTGGCAGTGCTACATATAACCTATCAACTTCTGTAAAGGGCTAAAATATGGCTAAGAATCCTAAACAAACGTCAAGTAAAGTCGCTTCTGTTGCTGGTCGAACCTTAAACGATTCGAATGCATCTAAATTACAGAAACAGCTTGCGGCCTCAGCTCTTGCTCAACGAGCTGCATCCAGTCACACCAGCGATAAAATGGAAACTATTGCGGCTAAAGCTCTTGATAACCCACGTTCAGCCGAGCTAACAAAACAGCTTGCTGCTACGGTGTTAGCACAAGCGACAAAATAAGACTGAATCACAGGGGCAGAAGTGCCCCTAAAACAGTCATTAATCTGGCGAGCTAATAAGGTGGATTGCCTTCCAACACAAAAATATTGTTGCAATCCTTGCAGCATCCTCGATTCCCTTACTACAAGCAGCCTTATATGCTTTATTCTGAATAGCTTCCCAATCGAACTTAAAAGCATTCAATTCTGCAAAAGAAACTTTGTAATCATGCTTATGCGCATAATTATTTCTCACTTTGTTGATAGCTTTGAATGCAGAATAATATTGTTCATCAATCACTCCCATAGCTAAAGCCAAATCGACTTTGAGATCAAACGACCGTGTAGACTTGAAAAAAATCTTAGGTTCAACAAGATTTCTTGATATTAAATTTTCAAGAATTTTCTCTATGAATATATGCCCTTTTAGGATAGGGGATAATTCTTCCTCATCAAAAATAAGACGCTCCATAGCATATTGATCAAGCTCCGCATAAGATAACCCTTCAAAATTCAATCTCATCCCCTTTAATATAATTAGGGCACTGCAAACGCGACCACCCAGTACGTCACTGTCCTGCGTAAATCATGTGGCGTCCAGTGAGGAATATCCAACATTTGACCAGCTTCACGCAAACGCCATGCATTTTCAATTAAGTATTTCTGTTGAATCGGCAGTTTGGCAGCCTGAGAAGGGAACAGATATTTGTCGGAGGTTAAACGCAGCACTTTGAGAAACTCGACAGCTTGCGTTAAAGCTGAACGTAACGTTCTATGCCAGTTTTCGTTTTCCTGGGGTAAATGGTGCCCTTATCGAGATCGACATCGTTCCAGGCCATATAGCAGACTCCACCGGTACGGCATCCAACCCATAGGGTTAAGCGCAGAACATTTTGCTTGAAAAACACAATCTATTTTATGCTCGTTCAGCAGCTTTCAACCATGTATTCACCCCATCAACACCTAAAGTCAGCATAGTGTCTTGCAAAGCAACTACTCGATGTAGCATCTCTCCATCATCTGAATCTTCCCGCTCTTCTGCTTGTGAAAATAAACGAGTCAATAGCTGCATTAAATGATTATCATGGTCATGCAAATAGGTTTTTGTTGTACGAACATATTCAAGATAAATCTCTGTAGCCTTCAATGCATACAAAGGATCTATGCATGAAACAATATTTACCCATGCACCAAAATCTAATAAACCAATTCTCGATGCATCAGTACTCATAGATACTAATGAAAAATAACGCTCTAACATTTGCATAGGTAAAATAATAACAGGCTCCTTTTCTCTAAAAATGCTACCCATCGACCCTATTAATGTTGAGGCATATTGATTATCATCACTTAACGCAGTGGACAAATCAGCAAGACATAAATCCTGATGCCGTTGAAAATTCTCACGATGTGTCCAAACATCAATAGCACCTTCCCATGCATCACTATCACTTAATTCTTTTAATTGTTTGATAAAGTCACAATTTTCTATTTTTTCTGACAATACAGCTAATGCAGATATTCTTCCCCATGCTTGCAATCCATCTTTAATACCTTCAGATACAATCTTATTTAACCATGGGGAAACTCTGTCAAACTCATGATGATAGGTATAATAGAGACAACGTTCTGCCATATCCCAAAGTCCTTCACTACCTTTCCGCATTATTAATTCAAAAACCCCCCAACCAACTTCAGGTAAAATATGCTGTAAATGAGGTAAACGACGTAATACTACAGCCCTCACCGCAGGATGATCGTTAGTAGCAAATTGATGTAGTGTCGGTAACAGTAATTCAGGCCAAGAGATATGTTCTTCGTATAATTTTATTGTCAGAACCATAAGAGCATCAGCGATATGCCCTCGAATCATATTAATACCTATGCCAATAAAAGTGACACCATCTCCTGAGATAGGCTCTCTTTCTTCCACTGCTAAATAAGGAATAGATAAAAAAGTTATTCTTTTCGCATTATTGATATCTTTTACTACATGTGAGCATCCTTGTAGCACTTCAGAAGCAGAGCGGTTTTTCCTCCAATAGACAGAATGTCGCTCCAATTCATCTAAAGTATTGCTAACTAAAACATCAATATTAGGTTCATTAATCGGTTTCCAGTCATTATTTGGGCGAAGGTTTCCATAACGATAATTCAAATAATGTGCAATACCATCCATAATATGATTTCGAAACTCTTCATTTATATCCTGCCAGTAAGAAGATAAAAAACTCAAAAATCGTAATGGATCCCTTGAAGATGCCTCACTCAGTTGTTGAGCAACTTGCTCCTCTCCACCAATTAACATGTCGCTAAATGAGTCTCGCCTATATCCATTATAGTGCTCAAGAAGACTGAGAACGCCTTCATTACTAAGCTCATTAAAAACTTCATATGAGAACGGAGCTCTTACAATTCCGCACCACCCATTAACATCTGGTTTATGTTCAAGTGGCCAGTTTGAACGACTATATTCATCTAAAATACTTACACATGACGGTGAACGTAAATGACATGGCATACAAATAATAAACCTGGCCTGATCTTTAAGCATATATTGCCTATACTCAGGAACATCAGCATATCTCTGAGAAAGATCAAGTATTATAATCTGTATTGCATCTTGGGATTCTGAACTCAAATGGATAAAAACTTTCTGAACTAAAGTGCCCAATTCATGAGAAAGCTCAGACTCTAATAAATCCGCTTTCGACAGCAAACGAGAGGATATGTCAAGATTAGTTAGCGGAGAATTAATACATGCTAACAATGCAAAGTAACGAAGTGAACCTTCTAGATTAAAACATAAACGCTCACGATTGTTTTGCCACCACTCAGAATTGATATTAGCATGATGAATAATAGCTACTTCTAAAGCATCCATCAGGACACGTTGACTATCTTTATGCTCAAAATCCCTCATTCTGCGATCATCAGAATGAGAAGTTCCACTTAGAAAACCACTTCGATAATTATTTTCTTCTTCATATCGAGAACTTCGTACTTTGCTCCACTGTTCAATTGTCGATATGGCCAGCTCTAACAAAGTAATAGAATTAATCATTTTATTTGAAAGAAATTTATTATCCTTATCACCAAATTCGTGTGGTCGGCACTTAAGCTTATTTCCAAAACGATAGGATATAATGTCTTCATCTTTAACATCAGCAATGATGTAATCCCAAAGCACCGCATCATCAATACCCCCTACAGCAACACAGCGAGCAAGGGCTCTACCTAAAAAGCTATATTCTTTCTGTGGAAATTTAAATAGCTCCAGCAATAGAGGAGACATCAAATATGCATGATCTTCCTTTATATTCGATATGGAAACAGCAATCTTACTGATCAATTGTGACTTATCTATCCAATCAGATCTTAATATTTCCATCCAAAAATCAACGACACCTGATGGATCTAGATTTAACCAATGAGCTATACGGTAAGTATGAATTCCTATACCATCAACATCACGCGTAGTTTTTAAAACCGGAACAAGATTCCTTAGCCAAAAATAATGCCATTCAACTTGTGAAGTTTTACTATAAATAACTTGGAAAACATCTCGATGCGTATTACGTAAATCACGTAACATTGGCCAATCATCATCTTGAGGTAATTGCTCAGCAAAACACTCGGCAACTAGGCGACGTATATGAAAAGCATAATTTCCGGTAAGCACCGTTCGTAACTGTTTTCTAAACTCTTGTCTTCCTTCATTGACAAGCTGTGCAATAAAGCTACGAATAGATGGGCGGACAAAAGGTACTGGTGGGAGATCCTTTATAAAATCATTTAAAGTCAATCCATGGCGAATCGCTCTACTAATAACTAATACATCAAGTAACGTTTGATGCCCAAATGTTAATTTATTATCCTCAGTTTCATGCAAAAAATTATGACTAAGTAACACTCTACGAATGTCATCTGAAGCAGTAAATCGTTGAGTTGGTATCGACAGGCTACGAAGCTTTAACATTTCCGTGGCCATATTTTCAAGTGCTATTTTCCCTTCATCACCTAGCGATGGATTCGTCAACATAATTGAATCAATATAGCGTTGAGCTAGCGCTTGGCTAGTCACTATATTAAAACTACCATCTCTTTGAGCAAGATTTATAAATAGAGCTAACTCACGTGGATTGCTAATTAAATGTCGCGTTGTGTTATCAATAGCTGATGAGTCGATTGAGAGTTTTTCAAGCAACGGCATGATTTCACCTTCCCAATCTAATGCCTGGCACTTAAACTCTTTATCCCATGAGCGCTGAGATATACGTCTATCGTAATGTCTATCAAACTCTCTGCAAGCCGTAATAACGGTAACATTTGGAATTAATAATAGCTGATCTATTTGAGCTAAAAAATACGTTAGCACCGTATGTTCTCGAGCTATAGCAAGCACATCAAGTGAATCAATTATGACTATTACATGATAGCTGTCAGCTACACGCGCAATCTTTTCAATCCATTGCTCATCTAACCCTAGAGATTGCCGTTCCTGTGCAGTTTCTAAATCAGCAAACTCTCGCGATTGAATAAATAGCGGTAACATAGCACTATCAGATTGCGCCAATTGCTCTAATTTCTCCTGCAATTCAAGTAGAATACACGTTTTCCCTGAACCCGGCCCTCCAGTCACTAATATGGAATGGCTCTTGCTTTTGATAGCCTCAATTAATTCACTAACTAAAAGAGTGTCAATGCGATGACCACCAATATCTCTTTGCCACGAACGACCAATCGATGATGTTTTTCTGAATGAATTAAAAATAGATTGAATGTCTGTTGGAGGAGAAATAACACAACCTGACTGAGAAAGAAGATTTATAAGGTCGGTTTTGGTTAAACGCGAGCAAGATGACAGTTTATTATCTTGCGTATCAGCAACTCGCATCCCTTGGTAATCAAGGCAAGTCCAAAGTGAATTAAAAGCTGCAACAGAATTACTCACCAAATATTGTAAGCGCTCTTCTAGTGTTTCTCTCATTCGCTCATGAATATCGCTAGTAACAAATTTTGTTCTGGATAAAAGCTCATAACTATTAAAATTAGAAGATATTTTTGCAATTAATTCACTGAGCTTTCTATTTGTCGCCTCATGTACCTTTGTCTCTTTTAAAGCAGCATGATAGGCACTTTCATCTGGAAAATTAGTACTAAACTCTTGTAAAGCTGCCAGTTCACCAAAAGGGGTACGGGAGTAGAATCTGACTGTCGTAGTAGGATCTTGTATAAGCGTTTTAATGGCCTTTTCTAGCTCATCATTAAGATCGGTGAACGACCACGCTCGAAATCCTGTTTGATTTTTTTTGCACTGACAACAAATTATTGTACCGTCAGTCCGCCCTATCACAATGTCATCGACCAGCCATTTCACTGAATCTGTCTCTAACCATTGATAGTCAGGATTGGATAACACGGTCAAAGCCCACTCAAACGCTACCAACGTTTGATATCCATCCCCCCTATTAGATTGAATACCAGCTTTACTCAATTGAGAGCTCCTTCTGACAGTGAATAGCGTTAGTCGCCCTATGCAAGAATCTTTGTCCTATACAGCTAGTTACTAGCTTGAGTGCTTGTACATGGTATGATTTTTGAGCATAGAACCATACTATAAACGATACATTCGCACTAATAAAACAATAAGTTAAGCTAAAGTAGCTTATGAATGTCAGCGATAAAAGATATACTCTTGGTAAGAAGAATGGATAAACAGAAGTTGTGATAACTAGCCTCAGTTAACAGCATTAACCAAAGTGAGTACGGGAGTGAGTATAAAAATAACATCAAAAAATAAAAATATTAAATATTAAATATTAAATATCAATATGATAATTAAAAAATCACGGTTCAACGTCTAAACAGCTTCTGTTGTCTCATGAGGTTTCACTGAATCTCGTGATAACTGATCAACGCGATAAAATCCACGCAATTGCGTGGATTTTTGCTTTCATATAAGGATATTCCATGCGTTTCTTTTTTCTGTTTACACTGGCTGGAGTGATTTCTGTTAGTGCTGTAACGAATTCACACGCAGCCAATAGTGCCGAACGTCGCTGTGGCTGGTTTGAAAACCCGACTCCAGCTAATGCTACGCTGACTGATCGTGATGGCATGTGGGAAATAGGCACGCAGGGCGGCTATCAGGCGAAAGGTGACTGGCCTGAATTTAGTCCTGCCCAATGGGTTCGTACCGGGAATGGAAACTATGGTTATGGCTGTGCATGCATCACTACGGATACAGACCCCACGACACAGCGCATGAATAATCTGACTAAAGCAACGGCTCGTCCTCTAAATGCCTGCCGTACTGATAAATCACTCAAAGAACCAGAAAATCCGTTAGCAGAGATGCGACAGATAGCCTCATATCAGGGCAATGGTTTCAGCTTCAGTTATCCAAGTACTTGGTCAGTCAAAAAAGAAAAGCAATGCGTCAACCTCAATCAGCCAGAACGGTTGACTGACGAAGAATACACGTTAAATATTTGTGTTCAGCATGGCACTCTGGAACAGGCGACAGACAGTATGATTTTTTATAACGATAACGGTGTCTGGATGCGGGAAGCGGGAATGGATGCCCCTAGCCCTGTCGATATAATTAAAGGGCAAGGCTGGAAAGGGATGCAGACTACGCAGACGTGTGGCGTCAGCGATGAAGAAACTGGTTTTCACGCCGCGGGTGGCACCTGTTTTATGGCAATTGTTTATGATGTTAAGACACAATTATTGTTTGATACGGTTGGTTTTTACCAGAATTTTGATGTCATCAACATGATTGTTCAGTCTGTTAAATTTACCGAAAAATAATGTTTATTCCGCAATAATAAGTCTTGAAAGCAGAGTGCTGACAAACCCCGATGACTCACTCTTGAACGGTGAGGATAGGCAGAAGAGTAAAGAGTCCGCGCCAAGGATGGCGCGGCTCGAGCCCCCAGGGAAGGCTATTTTTATACAGGGAAGCCGGCGTCTTTACGATCTGCCTGTTCTCTCCGTCGCGGGCACTTTGTCAATAACCTCAAAGTTTTTTTGTTTTCATAACATCTCGGATGGTAAGCGAATCGCCACTCGGCATGAGTAAAAAACTTAGTGTCTAATGGCCCTGATGCTTCTACCGGAACGCATGATCGTTTCTCTTTTATAAATTTTTCCCGTAGAACTGATCCAATTTACCTATAGCCTGATTCACATATTCCGGTTGCCAATAGGTTTCAATGTGGGTCGCACCATCAATCAGAAACAGTTCCTTATCTTTTGCGTTGCTAGCACCTTTAAACGCTGTTTCGCTCATATACAGGGAATCGGCTTTACTGCCTGCCATCATCAGTAGCGGCTTATCGATTAAATCCATATTGCTTGCCGCATCGAATCTCATTAAGTCGAGCAGACTGCTGGCGGTGTATCTGAAGGTTGAATTGGGGTGAGCATGCGTTTTACCGTAGTACTCAAAACCCTGCCGATAAAGGTCAAACGGCAGTTTGGCAATTTGCTCATCAGTCAGTTTGGCATCCCCGACGTAAGTAACCTCTCCACCAGTAGCTTCCTGTGCTCGTGCATCAGAGGCTTGTTTTAAACGTTCTTGTATTGTGGAAAGTTGTGAGTCCTGATAACCGTTGCGTCTTACCAGACCGGAGTCAAACAGGCTCAACGTGGCAATCGCACTGAAGCGCTTGTCGGTTTGCCCTGCTTTCAAGGAGTAGCCCCCACCGCCGCAAATACCCAGCAGGCCTAAACGGACCGTATCCACCCCAGGATATTGGGTAATGAAGTCTGCCATGCCGTGAATATCTTCAATACGGTAAGCCGGTTTGTCAATATTGCGGGGCAAGCCGCCACTCGCGCCTTGATACGCGGCATCCGCAGTAATGGTGATATAGCCTTGTTCTGCTAAACGCTGAGCATACAAGCCAGCGACCTGCTCTTTCACGCCGCCATTGGGGTGAGCCACCACCACGGCCGGGTATTTTTTAGCGGGGTCATAATTCGCGGGGGTATATACGTTGGCAGAAATTTCCAAACCATTTAGCTTATAAGTAACAGGATGAATATTGACTTTGCCTTTTACGTTTTCGGTAATCGCGCCGTCATAAGTCAGTGTAAATGGATTTAATTTATAATCGGCTGACATTGCTCCCCCAGATGAAAGACTGATCACTGCCGCTAACAAGGTGGATTTAAAAACCGATGTCGTTTTAAAAACGGATGTCATTTTAAAAGCATTGTGTTTCATTTAAATAATTCTCCCTATATCCAAAATAAACCACGGATTTCCCCGACACGTCTCTTGACCTTGATTTGCACGGAGTTGGCTTGTAGATAAGTCTAAGGCGGGCAGGCTGACATCAGCATGACGGCCAGATAACATTTCTGTCAGTTAAAGAAATACTTTCCTGACAAAAATGTCAGGAAAATGTCAGCCTGGTGTTGGTCATGAACAGCTAAGATAGGTGAAATGCGATTTTTGTTGCCCTGACGGGTAAAGGGAGAGACAAACATGCGGCTATTGTTGGTAGAAGATGAGGAGAAGACATCTTCGTATATCAATCGCGCCCTCAGCGAGTTGGGCTTTACCGTCGATGTAGCGGCCACCGGGATCGACGGATTATATCTGGCTCTTGAGTATGATTACGATACGATTGTGCTCGATGTCATGTTGCCCGGCATGGATGGTTACAGCGTTCTCGAAGGCCTACGCGCCAGCAAGCAAACCCCGGTTCTGATGTTATCCGCCCGTGGCTCGGTTGATGAACGTGTTAAGGGCCTGCGTCACGGTGCCGACGATTATTTGCCTAAGCCTTTTTCGCTGATTGAACTGGTTGCGCGTATCCAGGCGTTATTGAGGCGGCGTCCCAGTGATGGTGTAGATGTCAGCCAATTGCACATTAATGATCTACATCTCGACCTGCTGGCAAGGCGTGTCACGCGAGCCGGTGAACGTCTTGAACTCACCGCCAAAGAGTTCGCCCTGTTAAGCCTGTTAGCCAGACATCAGGGGGAAATTCTGTCAAAAATGATGATTGCAGAGCAGGTCTGGGACATGAATTTTGACAGCGATGCTAATGTCGTTGAGGTGGCGATAAAACGCCTGCGGGCGAAAATAGATACGCCCTACCCGGTCAAACTGCTGCATACGGTGCGAGGCATGGGGTATGTCCTTGAAACTCGGCCCGATCGCCAGACTGAATAGAGAGAGTGATCATGATCAAGCGTTCTATCTCTGGGCGGCTGGCGCTAATGTTTGCCTTGGCCTCCATACTGATAGTTTCAGCTCTCGGTATTGTACTGCGAAGCTCCTTGCATAACTCATTGCAAAAGCAGATGCATAACGAATTGCAATTCAGGGAGTCGCTGATGGCACCCTGGATCCTCTCTCGTACCACGCTGGACAGCTGGCAAACGTTGGCGACCAAATTCACCGATTTGGCCGCTGCTGAGGGCGGCCGCGTACAATACTGGATCCTCAGTGATGCCCCCCTGTAATGGTCAAGTAAAACCGGACACCGATTTAGGCACATTGTTGTAGTCGTCGTTCGTATTCA